>NZ_CP145605.1:1595625-2881250 GCF_036884255.1 Paenibacillus tundrae
TTGGGGAGTGGGAGGGGAAGACGTATGATCAACTCCAACACATTCAGCAATATCGAGACTGGATTGATGATCCACAGAATGTGACACCACCGAAGGGGGAGTCATGGCAGGCATTTACTGCAAGGATTGATTCTTTTCTGAATACCTGCTTGTTGCACGATGCATTGTCCGAACCAGTAACGGTTGATGTACCTCAGATGGGTATCGTGACACATGGCGGTGTGATCCGATATGCTATATCTCGCCTAATCCCTGATCTGAACTTCTGGGATACGCAGGTTATTCCAGGCCAAGCCATTAAGGTCAGACTGGATTACGGGGCGAGCGGATGGGTAGGAAGCCAGGTTGCATTTCCTTGAATCGGCTTGTAAGGTTGTACAATATAACCTATAATCACAACAGACGTGTGACGATGCGTAGGGGCCTGATGGGTCTAATCAAGGATTAGATGCTCAACCATACGTATACAACTAATATGCTCAATTGAATGTTTAGATCATAAGCGACCAAGGGTTCCGTATGCATTGGAGTTGCATGGTTATGTGTATTCATACCATGTACGCAAACGGATGAAATAGGGAAGCTGGTGTAAATCCGGCACGGTCCCGCCACTGTGAATCAGGAATAATCCTGTAAGTCAGGTTACCTGCCCTGGACGTATAGACCGGTGTTCCTTCGAGGAAAGGACAGCGTTTCGGGCAGTGTTCTGTGTATGAACAGCGCAGGTGATTCATCATGCGTAGAGCACGCCATATGCGAGACGTTATCCCTGATCCTGTTGTAAGGATTGGGGATTTTTATTGTTCCAATATGAGTTCTTCACTCTCCGATAACGTGTAAATGTTGTAGTTCAACCTTATACAGGAACATCAAGACATGGGCATTTAGTTTTGAGCACGACACAGGATTAATAGAACAGATAGAGAAGGGGAGAATGAACACAATGAGTATCAAGAATTGGAAAAGCGTAGCGTCTCTGCTTAGTGCAGCGGCTCTGGCACTGGCTTTGGCTGGATGTGGCAATGCAACAACGAATGAGGGGTCAGGAGCATCACAGCAACCTGCACAGGAACAGAGTCAAGAACAGACAACAACGGATCTCAAGACACAATATCCAATTACCGTTACAGATGCAACGGGTGAGACATTCACGTTTGAAAAAGCACCAGCCAAAATTGTATCTGTATCTCCAGCGGAGACAGAGTCGTTGTTCGCCCTTGGATTGGACGAGCAGATCGTAGGTGTATCTGATTTTGATGATTACCCTGAAGCAGCTACAACGAAGCCCAAAATGGGCGGTGTTTCTAAACCGAATGAAGAGTCCATCATTGCAGCGGATGCAGACATTGTATTCACAGGTATTTCTATGAATGAAGAAGCGGTAAAGAAATTCCGTGACCTGGGGATTGTTATTTTCAAGACTGATCCAAAATCAGTAGATGATGTAGCGAACAACATTGAGACATTTGGTCAAATTACAGATACGCAGGAAAAAGCACAAGAGATCATCGCGAAGATGAAGCAAGATGTAACAGATGTTACTGAAGCGGTGAAGGCAGTTAAACCGGAAGAGAAGAAGAACGTATATGTTGAATTTTCCCCTGGCTGGACAGTGGGTAAAGGTGAGTTCATGGATGAGCTGATCACACTTGCTGGAGGAAACAACGTTGCTTCTGATTTGCAAGGCTGGAACGAAATTAATGAAGAAAATATCATTGCTGCGAACCCAGATGTAATTCTGTATGCCAATGATGTTATCGATGAGAATTCCAAAACACTGGATCAAATTATCAAAGCTCGTAGCGGCTGGGATCAGATTACCGCGGTAAAAGACGATGCGGTTATCGGTCTAGATGCCAACCTACTTAGTCGTCCAGGACCACGGGTAACCGAAGGTCTGAAAGCCGTAGCTAAAGCGATCTACCCTGATCTGTTCCAATGAGTAAAAAGCTAGCGGTGTACGGGACGGCTGGGATAGGACTACTTGTGTTGACGGTGCTGATCTGCACGGGCATTGGTTCAGTATCCTTGCCTGTCCGTGACATTGCAGGTATTCTGCTGCATCACATTCCGTGGATTGGGGATTGGATTACTCCCGATTGGAGCACAGCAGCAGAACAGATTATATGGAAGGTGCGATTCCCGCGGGTACTGCTTGCCGTGCTCGTGGGTGCCTCTCTAGCAATAGCGGGTGCTGGCTTCCAAGGGGTGCTTCGTAACCCTCTCGCAGATCCGTTTACGTTAGGCGTATCATCTGGTGCATCGGTGGGTGCAGCGTTTCTGATTTTCTTCGGATTACAATATGCATTAATCGGAATCTGGACCTTGCCTTTGGTTGCGTTCTTAACCGGCGTGTTGACGCTATGGTTCGTGCTGGCACTGGCTCGTGAGGGTCGAAAAATACCAACACATAGTCTGATTCTGGCGGGCGTGGTCATGCAAAGTTTCCTAGGGGCAGTTGTCTCCTTCCTATCGACCATGTCGAAACAGACGATTAATGAAATTATATACTGGACGATGGGAAGTCTGGCACTGCGTGGGTGGTCGTATACGGCCATCCTTTTCCCATATTTTCTGCTTGGTCTGATCTTCCTCTGGAGTCGTGCACGTTCGTTGAATGTGCTTGCTCTGGGAGAGCGTCAGGCGGCTCACATTGGAGTGCAGGTGGATGGATTGAAGCTATCGGTGCTGGCGGTTGGCACGCTGCTTACGGCAGGAGCCGTATCAGTGTCGGGCGTCATCGGATTTGTAGGACTTGTCATTCCGCATATTCTTCGACTGATCGTAGGGCCTGATTATCGTCTGCTGGTGCCACTATCTGCAATAGGCGGAGCCATATTCATGGTGTGGGCAGATACGATCGCTCGTACGGTATTGGCGCCAACTGAAATTCCGCTAGGCGTTGTTACCGCATTTGTCGGTGCACCGTTCTTCGCCTATCTTTTGCACAGAAATAAGAAGCTTCGTAAAGGGATGATGCCATGAGTAAAGACACGAACCAAATGGTGCATGCCAATCGGAATGAACTTAAGTTTATGGGGAAACAGGCAGATCCGAGCTTCAATGTTCAGCGCGACATCAGTAAACCTTTGATGGAAGTAGACGGGGCAGGTAAACGGTATGGTGAGCATCAGGCGTTAAATGGTGTGAGCTGGCAGATCGCAGAAGGCGATTGGTGGGGTGTTGTAGGTCCCAACGGAAGTGGCAAATCAACCTTGCTTCAACTATTGGCTGGCACGGAGTCGGTTAGTGAGGGCAGTATTCGACTGAATGGCAGGAATATCACTTCGTATAGCCGGAAGGATCTGTCTCGTATGATTGCTGTTCTGCAGCAGGATGGACTGCCTGCAATCTCATATCCCGTAAGGGATGTCGTGGAGATGGGGCGTTATCCTTACCAGAACTGGCTTGGCCGTGATTCTGGAGAAGGCGAGAAGATCGTTGATCGTGTGCTGGAGGAATTAGGTCTATCCGAGCTTGCGGATCGTCCTCTGGATGCACTCAGTGGAGGACAACGACAGCGAGTAGCCCTTGCTAAAGTGATGGCACAGGAACCAAGTATTCTTTTGTTAGATGAGCCTACAACGTTTCTGGATATTCGTTATCAGTTGCAATTTATGGAGTTATTATCGACATGGCGTCAAAGAAATCGAATTACGATTGTGGCAGTGCTGCATGATCTGAACCTAGCTGCGCAATTTTGTGATCATATTCTGGCTTTAAAAGAAGGCGAAAGTGCTGGCTCTGGAACCCCTCATGCACTGATGACCGAGGAACATATTCGAGAGATTTTCCAGGTAAACCCTGCGATGGTGAAGCATCCAGATCATGGCATTCCCCAGTTACTGCTGCGCCGGGAGCATGGAGAGCCGAAGAATTGATCGGGGTATTACCCACATATTGATGAAGGAAGTGCTAGTTGTATGCGTAATGAACAGGTGTTGGAGCAATTAATATGTCGAATCACTGGTCCTCATGAGCAGGTCGCGTCAGAAGCTGCAGCTCATGTGGATATCCTTACGAAGCCGCCAGGCAGTCTTGGCAAACTGGAGGAACTCGTTATTCGTCTAGCAGGCATTACGGGACAGAGTCGTCCTTGCTTGGAACGTCGAGCGGTGATCGTGATGGCAGCAGACCATGGTGTAGTTGCCGAAGGTGTCAGTGCATTCCCTGCTGAGGTAACACCACAGATGGTTCTTAATTTTCTGGCGGGCGGAGCGGCCGTTAACGTGCTTGCCCGGCATGCTGGGGCAGATGTGCTCTGTGTAGATATTGGAGTAAATGCTGATCTAGAACACCCTGAGCTCATCTCCCGCAAAGTCCGCAAAGGCACAGCTAATATGGCGAAAGGTCCGGCGATGACTCGGGACGAAGCAATCCAAGCAATCCTGGTTGGCGCCGAAGTGGTCGCGTCAGAAGTGGACAGAGGAACGCAGATATTTGTAACTGGAGAGATGGGGATTGGCAATACAACGGCAAGTGCTGCTGTAATGTGTGCTCTAACGGGAATATCACCGGCTTCGGCTGTTGGACGCGGAACGGGGATTGATGATGTTGGGTTACAGCGCAAGGCAACGGTGGTAAGCCAGGCTCTAAGTCTGAATGCACCCCATGCGGAGGATGCGCTGGATGTGCTCAGTAAGGTTGGCGGATTAGAAATTGCCGGACTAACAGGTGTAATTCTTGCTGCTGCGGCGAATGGATGCCCTGTTGTGGTCGATGGCTTTATCTCAACAGCTGCAGCATTGATCGCAAGACAGCTTGCACCAGTAAGTACGGCTTATATGATTGCTTCCCATACATCCGATGAAAGTGGACATGCAGCATTGCTTCGTGAGATGGATCTGAAGCCAATGCTTGATCTGAATATGCGGCTGGGTGAAGGGACAGGAGGCGTTCTCAGTCTTCATCTCATTGATGCGGCTTGCCGTATCCTTAATGAGATGGCGACCTTTGCCAGTGCAGGTGTATCCGATGGCTCGCCTCAAGGAGAGGTTTCTTCATGAGTGTGCTTGTAACCGGAGGGGCGCGAAGTGGCAAAAGCTCGTTTGCTGAGCGTCTATGCATGCAACGCTCCTCAGAGGCTTGGTATGTCGCTACAGCTCAAGCCTATGATGACGAGATGCGTGAGCGAATTCGTATGCATCAACAGGGACGTGAAGAAGCGGGATACCTGTGGCATACGGTAGAGGAACCATTGGCGTTGCCTGAATGGATCACACGTATGGGAGCTTCTCATACTGGGATGTCAGCTCCTACCGTATTGGTGGATTGTCTGACATTATGGCTGACCAATATTTTACTTGCCCATGAACATGATCCTGCGCATGTCTTACAGGGCCATATGGATGCGCTCGTATCGGCTGTAGAGTCATATCCGGGGCTACTTGTGCTTGTAACCAATGAAGTAGGGGATGGCATCGTTCCTGAATATGCTCTTGGACGAAGATACCGTGATCTTGCAGGCATATTGAATCAGCGGATTGCGGCGATTTGCGGGGAAGTATTTCTAGTTACGGTGGGGATTGCGATTGAATTAAAGAGCAAGGAGTACCGTTTATGAGTGATCGTAAGCACGATGGGAGAAAACAGCCAGCGGCGGCAGCCTTTCAATTTTTATCTCGCTTCCCGGTTAAAATGCAGATTGATTTTGTCCCACCTTTGCTACGTGAAAGCGTGGTTTATTATCCCCTAGTAGGTGCCGTAATAGGGTTAGCTGTCTGGCTTGGAGCGGCTGTTTCGGGTGTACTCCTACCCTCGTTTCCAGCAGCGGTATTAACGCTGACCCTATGGGTCTGGTTGACCGGAGGGTTGCATCTGGATGGTTGGATGGATACAGCAGATGGTCTGCTCAGTTATCGCTCTCGTGAGCGAATGTTAGAGATCATGAAGGATAGCCGCGTGGGCGCCATGGGAGTGATTGCTTGTGTTCTCCTGTTAATGATGAAGGCGGCTCTCATTGCAGATTTCATCGCACGTGCTAACTGGATGTATGGAGCACTACTGATCTTACCGATGATCTGGAGCCGATGGTTCATGGTCTATGCCATCTCGGCATGGCCCAATGCGCGAGGGGATGACGGATTAGCTGTTTTGTTTAAAGGATTGGGTGAGCGGCGAGAAGTTCAGCGGGCACGGAGCAATGCCATTGGACTTACTGTTCTAGTAGGTGTAATCACTCTAGCAGTGGGAATGCTTTTCCAGCCCGAGATGTCAGTCGTAGAGGGATTACATATCGGGAACAGTCTAATGACTCTGCCGTGGTGGCTATACCCTGTGATTGCTGTAATTGTAGTTCCGCTCGCTTGTTACGTCATAGGGAAATGGATTGCTGGACGTATAAGTGAACGACTAGGCGGATTAACAGGAGATACCTATGGTGCAATGAATGAACTACTGGAAGCTGCCTTGCTTACAGTGCTTAGTATCCTGCAAGGATTCTTTTGGATATAAAATATAATCGGTGACTGGGGGATGGATCGTGGACAGTGCGTCTGTACAGAAAACAGCGGCAGTCTTAATGCTGCAAGGAACCGCATCGGATGTAGGGAAAAGTGTAATAACGACAGCTCTATGCCGGATATTCAAACAGGACGGCTTCAGACCTGCGCCGTTCAAATCCCAGAATATGGCGCTGAATTCCTACGTCACAGAGGACGGTAAGGAAATTGGTAGAGCGCAGGGAGCACAGGCAGAAGCTTGTGGTATTGAGGCGACGACAGACATGAATCCAATTCTCATTAAGCCTGTTCGCGATATGCACTCCCAGATTGTTGTGCACGGCGTACCCTTTGCTCAGATGAGCGCTTCAGACTATCGGCAGCATTTTCTGCCAGAGGCGAAGCAGACCGTGATGGAAGCATTGGATCGTCTACGGTCGACTTATGATGTCGTACTAATGGAAGGTGCAGGCAGCCCTGCAGAGATTAATCTAAAGGATCGGGATATCGTTAATATGAACCTGGCCGGATGGGCAGATGCACCGGTTATTCTGATCTCTGATATTGATCGTGGCGGCGTATTTGCCTCCATTGTAGGTACGCTAGAGTTGTTGGAGCCACATGAGGTACAGCGTGTAAAAGGCTTCATTATTAACAAATTTCGGGGCGATCTGTCCCTATTACAGCCAGGACTGGATTGGTTGGAAGAACGGACAGGAATTCCAGTACTCGGCGTGTTACCTTACATAAGAGATATACAGATTGAAGCTGAAGACTCAGTCGTTTTGGATTCCCTGCGTCATGGTAAGTCGGGTCAACAGGAATTAGATCTTGCTGTGATTCGGTATCCGCGAATTTCGAACTTTACCGACTTCGATGCATTGTCTCGTGAACCTGACGTCAATATTAGGTATGTTACTTCACCAGAGGAGCTTGGTTCACCAGATGCAATCCTGTTGCCAGGAACCAAGGACACCATTGGTGATCTGGAATTCTTGCGTGAATCAGGCTTGGAGCAAGCGATAGTCCGTCATATCGAGCGTGAGCATGTGCAACTCGTAGGGATCTGCGGAGGCTATCAGATGCTTGGTCAGCATCTTAAAGATCCTTTTGCCGTTGAGGCGAATCAGGTTCAGGAGGCAAGAGGCATGGGCATGCTGCCGCTATCCACGACCTTCCTACAGAACAAACAGACCGTTAGAGCTTCGGGTTGGGTACAGGTGGAACATCCAATTCGTATACACAAGGAAGTAGATGGAGCCCATTCGGCTGGTCAATCAGCTTCTTCGCTACCCATTGAAGGTTATGAGATTCATATGGGAGTTACGGAATGCCATGAACCGGAGCGTGTGTCGGCTTTATTTGAAATACGTCATCCAGGGGGACAGTCGTTTAATGAAGGTTGGGGAACCCAGGATGGCAAGGTGTGGGGAACGTATCTACATGGATTGTTTGAAAGCGACCAGTTTCGGCGTTCATGGCTTAACGGTTTGCGGGAAAGTAAAGGGCTTGCTCCTCTCTTTGAAACGTACAGTGCGCGTGAGCGTAAGGAAATGGAATTTGATCGCGTAGCGGAATCCTTGCGTTCTGCACTGGATCTGGAGCGGATATATGAAATTATGGGTCTGCAAACTCCACAGTAGGCTGTGACTTAATAATACGGTGAATATAATAGTATTCAAAAAAAGTCCCCCATAACGGCATTGATCCTTCATCAAAGGAACCTTGCCGTGTATGGGGGACTTTCCTATTCAGTTGCGAACTCAAGTTCAGCAATTTAAAGATCGTGAGCATTTCCTTACGTTCAGTATTGATTCAAACAGTAGAACGATGGGTTAATGCTACAATTGATTAGTTAATTTTGAATTTCTTCATGGCCGCCTGTAACTCTACCGCTTGTTCATGCAAGTGACGAACCGTTCCAGAGTGGGAATCCATTTCGCTCAGTTGCAGATCTGCGGTGGAAGCAATCTCCTGCATGCTCTGACGGGACTTGGACGTAATCTGCGCCGTCTCTTCAACAGAGGCACTGACTTGTTCTGCCCCGGCAGATACCTGCTGCGTGGAAGCTGATACCGTCTGGATGGTCAGGTTTACGTTCTGAATTAATTCGTTCAATTGCTGGAAAGCTGAGCCTGCTTGTTGAACAACATGAGTACCTGAGCCAATCTCTTGCGTTACCCGGTTCATGGCATCAACAGAACGCTCGGCATCCTCGCGAATCGTGTTTAGATAGTCCGAGATTTCCTCGGTTGCCGTCTTGGATTGCTCCGCAAGCTTACGAACTTCCCCAGCAACGACAGCGAATCCGCGACCATGCTCGCCAGCACGTGCAGCTTCGATGGAAGCATTGAGCGACAACATATTGATCTGTTTCGTAATTTCAAAGATGGAAGTGACGATGGTACCGATGGCGATGGAGCGTTCATTCATCGTTTCGACATAACGTAAGGATTCACTAGCGGTCTGACCTACACGTTCCATCTGCTCTACAGCATTCTGTGCCAGGCGATTACCGTTCACAGCTTCACTAGCAGCCTCACCAATCTGCTCTGACACTTCGGCAGAAGAAGAAGCGATATGCATGATTCCCTGGGTGATTTCCTCCATAGCTCTAGCGTTCTCAGCAGCACTCGTGGCAATGCTTACACTGCCTTTCTCGGCTTCTTCGGCAGATTGACTGGAGTTCTTAACCATACTGGACATGGATTCAACCCGATTCAGCAGATCATTCGAGCCTTCAACCACTTCGTCCGAGGTGGAGAGAACGCGACTAATCATTTCTTTGAGATTATGAGTCATCGTCTGGAAGCTAGTCGCGAGTTGAGCAATTTCGTCTTGACCTTTAATCTGAAGCTGGGTTGTTAGATCACCCTGTGAAATTTGTTTACTATGTTGAACGAGTGTAATAATCGGACGGGTAACTCTTTTAATCATAGTCGTTGAAATCAGCCATCCAAGTACAAAGGTCAGTGCGGTGATACCTAGGCACAACCAGAAAATTTGCGCAATCTTGGACTGGATGAATTGTGCATCCATGCTTACCGCCATGAGCATATTGCTACCTGCTACAGGTATAAATGCAGCTTTATGTACGCCAAACGAGTCGGAATAAACTTCACTAATAGCTAATGCTTTGGTCTCAATTGCTGTATTCATTGCAGATTCAACCGCAATTTCTTCTCCAGCCTTCATACCCGAGGCGTTGTTGGCAATTACGATCTTGGCCGTTCCGTCTTGAAGAGAAACAACGTACGCTGCATCCAAGCTATGTTCCTTCGCTTTTTCAGCCAAATAGGATTCAACCGTTAGAGCAGCACCATCGGAACCGGCTCCGCCACTTTCGACTTGTGAAATTTTGGACGAAGAAATATTTTTGTATATATCCTGAATAGACGTGTTTAAGACCTTGTCGAATTGCGGGAGTACATAACTTTGCATAATATTCATCGATACTGCATAAAAACTGATACTAAACAACAGGGATGCAACTAGCAATACGAGGAACAACATTCCTCTTATTTTGCCAGCAACCGTGCGATTACGAAACATAAAATCATCCTTTCACGTCATGTTCATTAACATAGTCGCTTTTCCGTACTCATCAGTCCTATCTATCAACGAAGAAAGACCTAATTTTCACATTGAGAAAACTTGGGAATAAGCGGATATACCTATATTACATAATTAACCTGAGGTTGAATACAACAAATTTCATAAAACGATCAGTTTTTTTCAGAAATGCGCAATTAGATTACATACATATTACACAAAATAAATTAATGCCTACCGGAATAGTTTGTTATGTGTTATATTGTTCAATACAATATAAGTAAATAGAAAGCCGGAGGTTTCGGCAAGCACATTTAAGAGGAGGATTTACAGTAGTGGATACATTTTTAATCATTTTGAACGTCGTGGTTATGCTCATTCTTCTGGGTGTCCTGTTCTGGATGCAGAAGAAACACATTTCATTCACGAAGCGTGTATTTACAGGTTTGGGCATCGGGGTAGTATACGGCGTTATACTTCAACTGATCTATTCCTCAGGTTCTGATATTATTACCAAGTCAGTCGATTGGTTTAACCTTGCCGGTTCAGGCTATGTTCGTTTGTTGCAAATGGTCGTTATTCCTTTGATCATGGTGTCGATCATTTCGGCAATCATGAATCTGAAGGGTAAGCAAAATCTAGGTAAGATGAGTCTATCCATCATTGCCATTCTTCTTATTACAACTGCAATCGCTGCAAGTGTAAGTATCGTAACAAGCTTGAGCTTTAACCTGACTTCCATTGAGATTGAGGGAGGAGATCGGGAGCTAGCACAAGGTCAACGGATGGAGGAACGTCTCGTCGATGTGAAAGATCAGACGATTCCGCAGCAGGTATTGGAATTTATTCCATCTAACCCATTCGCAGATATGACAGGTGAACGTCGTACATCAACACTCGCGGTTGTTATTTTCTCTGCATTTATCGGAGTAGCGGTACTTGGCTTGGATCACAAAAAACCACAGCAGGCTGAAACGTTCCGTGGAATGGTGAACGCGGTGTATGCCGTAGTTATGCGGATTGTTACGCTGGTGCTACGGTTGACGCCGTACGGTATTTTGGCGTTGATCACGAAGGTCACAGCGACAACCAATCCAGATGAGATATTGAAGCTCATTAAGTTTGTTATCGCGTCCTACGTTGCGTTGTTCGTCATGTTCATTATTCATCTGATTATTATTGCTTTGTTTGGCTTCAACCCGATCACTTATGTGAAGAAGGTTCTGCCAACACTGGTATTTGCCTTTACTTCCCGTTCCAGTGCAGCGGCTATCCCGCTTAACGTAGAGACACAGACGAAGAAACTGGGCGTCTCGGATGGTATTGCGAATCTATCGGCAAGCTTCGGGGCTACGATTGGTCAAAACGGCTGCGCCGGGATATATCCGGCCATGCTCGCGGTTATGATTGCTCCTACGGTCGGCATCGATCCGCTTAGCTGGGACTTCATTATTACCCTGATCCTTGTGGTTATGATCAGTTCATTCGGCGTAGCCGGTGTAGGTGGCGGGGCAACCTTCGCTTCCCTGATCGTGTTGTCCACGATGAATCTGCCTGTTGCTCTGGCAGGATTGTTGATCTCCGTTGAACCGCTTATCGACATGGGTCGTACGGCGCTTAACGTTAATGGTTCAATGACTTCAGGTCTCGTTTCCAGTAAATTGTTGAAAGAGAACGATCAGGATACCTTCAGCAACCCAACACCTGATCTGGATGGTGCCGCTCAGGCATAAGCTGAATTTTCACTGAAGTAATGGCTTAAGCAGCCATCTATTGCATCACGACGATAGCATTACGAAAACCGTCCTTCGGATAACCCGAAGGGCGGTTTTTTGTGTCTATGTGAGATACATTGGACCAGAAGGTACATCAACGGTTCATTTTTAGCTTAGTAGTCATGGTGTAATTTAGTGCTGTTCAATAGGCAGGAAATATGATAGAGTAATCATGTTTTGGCTCTGTGCCAGACCGCGGTTCGTAACCATCCCGCGTAATCAAAACTAGGAAGGCAGTGTATGTATTTATGTTTAATTTAGGGTGGGGAGCGTTATTCGTTCTCATCACTTATGGTTTCTTTTTGTTATGTTATCGCTTGTTCGGTAAAAAAGGTCTCTATGCCTGGATTGGTGTGGCAACGGTTATTGCCAACATTCAGGTGACCAAAACGATAGATATTATGGGGATTGTGTTGACACTAGGCAACACGATGTATGTAAGTCTATACCTTACCAGTGACTTGCTTAACGAGAAGTACGGTTCAGGAGAGGCGCGCAAAGCTGTATGGTTCGGTTTCTTTACGTTAATTATGACCACGGTACTCATGCAGATGGTGTTGTACTTTGATCCAGCGTCTACAGACTTTGCCCAGAAGCCGATGGAAGCTTTATTCGGGCTATTGCCACGTCTTGCACTGGGAAGCCTGTCAGCGTACTTTATTAGTCAATTCCTGGATGTGCGCTTGTACTCTTGGTTACGAAAAATCACACCTGGTCGTAATCAATTGTGGATTCGTACGAACGGAAGCTCGATTATCAGTTCATTTGTGGATACGTTAGTGTTCACTGCGATTGCGTTTGCATTCATTTATCCATGGGATGTGTGGATTGAGATTTTCCTAACGACTTATGTGATCAAATTTGTACTGACTGCAGTGGGAACACCATTCCTATATGCTGCCCGTAACTTTAAGTTTAAGGATGAGTCTTAAATTCGAAGGCAATCTACGTGCAGATGGTTACCAGAAGTAGATGAATGAGTGAATGTTCATAGACGAAACTAAAAATGTCCCGCAGAGCCATGTCATCATGGACTTGCGGGACATTTTGCATTATAGGTGGCGATACAACCAGCACGAAGGTTCCTATATGATAAAGTAACTTAGAGTGTGCGATAGCACCGCCAAGCTTCTAATAAGATGGAGAATCGTCATGTGCGATACAAATATAACAGTTTCTCTAAGATGTTTTGATTGAATAAGAAGTATTAGTCTGTCAAAATTTGCAGTTCTTTAGGATAAGAAGTCAGTACTTCTACCCCCGTTTCTGTTACGAGGACATCATCCTCAATACGCACGCCGCCAGCTCCGGTTACATAAATACCCGGTTCGATGGTGAAGACGGTTCCTTCTTGCAAGAGATCGGTATTCTGACCATGCAATGACGGATATTCATGAACATCAATGCCGAGGCCGTGACCGACGCGGTGCATGAAGCGTTCCCCGTAGCCAGCATCTTCTGTAACTTGGCGTGCAGCTCGGTCAATCTCTGCACAGGTCACGCCAGGCTTGACTGCTCGAATAGCAGCTTCATTGGCTGCCAGTACCGTATTATAGATCGTACGCAGCTCAGGAGAGATGTCTCCAAATGCAAACGTACGTGTAATATCGGAAGCATATCCACCAGCATATACGCCCATATCAAACATCAACAGATCACCATGTTGAAGCTTACGTTCGCCCGGTGTACCGTGTGGCAATCCCGTTTGTGGCCCAGTGAGCACCATCGTGTCGAAGGAAGGACCGTCTGCCCCCAGCTTCTTCATCTGATATTCCATCTCGGCAACGAGTTCAATCTCGGTTACACCTGTACGAACGTGGGAAAGCCCCTGGCGTAGAACTTCCTCAATTAGATGAATAGCATGACGGATTCGAGCGATTTCATCTGGTGTTTTCTTCACGCGTAGGGAACGCAGCAGTGGACCAACATCTTCGTATTGGGTGCCGCCCAACGCAGCGGTTAATTGCTCATAACGTGCAACGGTAACGTATTCCTTTTCCAAACCAATTCGTCCAAGACGTCCCTGGTAACGCTCAAATAGCGCGTATGGATTGTCTGTATCGGTATGTGTTGCGATGTTGGAAACGGAGGAAGCAGCAGCTGCGGCATCGGCATCTAGCGCAGGTACAATCAGAAGAGGTTCTTCGCCGCGTGCGAGCACGAGTCCAAGGAAACGTTCATGCGGATTACTTGCGAATCCTGTTAAGTAGTAGATATGTTTAGGATCTGTGATCAGTGTGGCATCCAGTCCTTGCACAGAGAGGCTAGCTTCTAAGCGGGATAATGGTGTTTGGTTCGTCATAGGTACGTCCACCTTTCAATTGTCTATATCATCTAATCTATTATAAATTAAATCTTCCCAATTCCATAGGCGCGCGTATATGAGAACATTTATATAGAAGAAAGTAAGGAAATCTGGCTATCTCTAAATAATGCGGATTAGGACGGATTTTTCGTTTGAGTACATAGTGGGGCGGGTAACGGGTAATACAGGGCGAAACCTTGTTATGTCTGACGTCGTAGAGTTAACGGTCATGATTGTGTTATATCCGTAACTCATTAAATATGAACTCATATCCATTCATTCCAATTCGAAGGGAGAGGTATACATGAATAATCGATTAAGCGTTCCTCTATATGCTTCGCTATTAAGCGTTGCGTTATTGACTGCGTGTGCTTCGGGTGATGGCTCCGCAGGATCGCAACCTATGTCTCAGGGCGCAGGTGGAGGTCAGGGACAGACAGCTAACGGCGGTTCTTCTACTAACGTAGAGAGCAGTGAAAATGAGGCACAGGAGAATGCAGTTGTTCCTTATGAGACTTCAGTTCTGGTAGAAGGGCTTAATGCTCCATGGGAATTGGTTGAAGTGTCCGATGGTCGTATGTTCGTAACCGAGCGTCCGGGTACAATACGGGTCATTGAGGATGGCAAGTTGTTGTCTGAGCCATTGATTGAATTTACTGAACCATTTAATGAGGAAGGCGAGGGCGGATTATTAGGGCTTGCTGCTGACCCGGAGTTTGAGGATAACGGCTATTTGTATGCCTATCATTCGTACGTTGAAGGCGATAACATTGCGAATCGTGTATTACGATTGAAGGTGAGTGATGGGACAGCAGTCATTGATAAGGAGTTACTTGGTGATATCCCTGGCGGTGTGAATCATAACGGTGGGCGCATCAAGATCGGGCCGGACAATCTGCTCTATATCACAACAGGTGAGCGGTATGAACCAGAACTAGCACAGGATCAGGACAATCTAGGCGGCAAAATATTACGAATTGGTCTCGATGGCTCGATCCCTGCGGACAACCCTTGGAATTCTCCTGTATATAGTATGGGACACCGTAATGCACAGGGACTAACTTGGAATCCGGACAATGGATATCTCTATGCGACCGAGCATGGTCAGCGGAATCTGGATGAGATTAACCGAATTGAAGCCGGGGCTAACTATGGTTGGCCTGAGGTAGAGGGTGACGACCATAACAATAGCGAGTATCAGGCTCCGCTTGCACATAGTGGCGATGATACCTGGGCTCCTTCGGGTATTGCTTATATTGAGGAAGGACCTTGGGCGGGTTCCTTAATTGCGGCCAATCTGCGCGGAGAACAACTGTTGAAGATCACGCTATCCGAGGACGGAACGCAAGTCGATCAGGTTGAACCTATTTTTGAAGATGAATGGGGACGCATTCGGAATGTAACGACTGGAGCAGATGGGCAAATCTATGTACTAACAAACAATCGGGATGGTCGTGGCTCCCCACGTGATGGTGATGATAAGCTCATCGTGCTTACCCCGCAGGATCAAGCGAAGTAACCTGATATGGTATTGGCTTTCTAGGCCGGCTTCTTGCTAGGTCTCAAACTTAAGCTACTACTGCCCAGAGATTCCATAAGTAATTTACGCAAAAAAAGGGGCTACCTTATACAAGAGGTTCCTCTTCGCTCCAAGCGCTAACGAACCTACCGCATCTTAATAGGTGGATTATTTGCATATGCAAGATTTAACGAACCTCAGTAACGCTATTTCGCCTTAAGACGGTATCAAACCCTGAAAAATCGACTGAATCGACGAAATAACGTCTCTGTGATTCATTAGATTTCGGATCTGGGGAAATGGGAACAAATAGCGTGTTTCAGATTCATTACATCGTTAAAATAAAGCTAAAGGGGCTGTCCCCCGTCATATTCATGACTTATGGGACAGCCCCTTCATTCATTATGGCATCTCGATAGAGATGCCATTACAGGTAATAAGTCACCGTCTGCATGACGATGTACTGTCTGTATCCGATCCGTTAACTTATTCACCAAGCTCAGCGAGTTCAGCCACTCGTTCACTTGCGGCTTGGGTGTATTCACCCCCGTGGTAACACAGGACGGTATCGATGTTCAAGCCGATTAATCGTTTCAGGCTGCGCAGTGCCTCGGGCATGTCCGGGGTTGCTGGAGGAGCAGGGCCTACCAATTCGTCATCAACTACACGAAGCTCATCGGCTGCGAGTAGAAACTGCTTCTCACGGAAGTACAAGCAAATATGTCCAGGAGTATGACCTGGTGTATGAATGACTTGTATGCCTCCTTGTAAGGGCAGCATGTCCCCATCTTCCAGAATGCGAGCGATGGGGAGCGTAGGAAGCTCGGAGAGCAGTTGCTCAGCTAGCTCCAATGTAGGTGGGGCTAGCATGGCTCTACGTTCAGGGGTAAACTTAATCAGTGGAAGCTTCCCTTGAAGATAGGGGATTTCATCGGCATGTGCCCAGATTTCGACGTCAGGTACAGCTTCGACCAGCGCACCGAGATTACCGATATGGTCAATATCCTGATGTGTGATAATAATGCGCTTAAGCTCATGAAGCTTTGCACCCGCATCTTCGAGTGCAGATTGCAATTCAGCAAACTGTCCAATCATGCCTGTATCCACCAATGTAATTCCATCTTCATCACGCAGCATCACGGGATAAATCGGACTGTTACCAGTGGGTGTAGGAATGTTGAGATGAAGAATGGTGATATCAATAGGTTGTATATTCATATTCGTTACCGGATTCGTTCCGGAGCACCTCCCTAAATAGTATGTAGCTTATATTCAGTACCGAAAATGTACACAGTCGGAATGTCATGTAGGTAGTGAGTTCATCCCGTCTTCGCATTACTAAGAACGAGGATTTCGTACTTTGAGAGGTTGTTCAAAAAGTCCACTTTTGATTACGAGGGATGCCTGACGGCATCTCAGCGTCGAATATGGAATTCAGCTGAAATAAGTTGATGCTTACGAAGGTTGTTTCCCTAGGAAACAATGTAGTTGCTCACGTAGTTTGCCTACGCTCCGCTACTCCATTTCTATCTTCATTCCATCTTCTCGGTACTGAAAACCGTCCTTTTAGAACACGTACTTTAAGTGTTTTCTGTATTGTTTAATGGTATTCAAAATCCACTCTAGCGTTTGTTCCGCATTGCTATCCTGCCCAACGATTGAGGCGAAGGAGAAGTTGGAATGAATTAGTTTGTTTCTTGCTTTGAATACCTTGGTTAGTTCGTCATCGTCATTCTCTGCCCCGGGTTTCACAGCAATGTGTTGGCTTCTTAATTCTGCTTGAAGAATCTCGATATTTGATAAAGAGCGGTATGCAGGAGTTTTCATAAGTTGAACCGAATTGAATGTTTTTTGATAGGTTTGTTCATAGAGGCGAAGTAACCATTGTTCAATGATGGAGCATAGTTCAATCGTCCATGAAGCATACTTTCGATCCTTACGATCATAAGTCAATCGATGGATCTCTTCCTCGTCCCATAGGTCATGTTTCTTAAGCTGGCTTGAAATTCCCTTTTGCTGGAGCTGTTCATACTCCTGTTCAATCCATTTGATCTCATGCTTAGCTTCTTTTTTCAGTTTTTTGAAGTCTTGTTTGGTTAGCATAAGTCATAGCCTCCCTATAGGATCAGATGTGAATAAATTCTATTATCTCACATTGTCTTCTTTGGCTCAAAAAGTCAATCCGTACTCATTTAAGTCCATACTCATTCAAGCCGCAGTTTAAGAAGGGAAGTGTTATGATGTCCAACATAATCTCCAATACCATATCCACGCCAGTGACCGATTCAACGTCCAAAACAATGCTCAATCCCAATGCCGATCATAGGAAGAATCCAATCGCGATTGTAACGGGAGCGAACTCCGGCATGGGGCTGGCGACCACGATAGAGCTTGCGCGAAAAGGTTATCATGTGATCATGGCATGTCGCAGTGAGCAGCGTGGACAGGCGGCGCTTCAGGAAGCACTCCGTCAGTCAGGCTCCGCTACCATTGAACTGATGCTGTGTGATCTCGGTTCATTGGACAGCATTCGTCAATTTGCCCATTCGTTTAATGAACGCTATGACACGCTGGATGTGTTAATGAATAATGCCGGCGTAGTGATGGTGAAGCGCAAGGAGACCTCAGATGGGTTTGAGCAGAGCATAGGGATTAACCATTTGGGTCATTTCCTATTGACACTTCTGCTGATCCCGCCTTTGCGGCGTGCGCAGCAGGGACGGATTGTAAATGTATCATCCGGTGCATACAAAGCAGGCAAGATTCACTTTGAAGACCCACATTTACATAAAAGGTATAACCCCATCAAGGGCTATGCTCAGTCCAAGCTCGCCAATGTGTTATTCACTCGGATTCTGGCTCGCAAGGTAGCCGATAGCCGAATAACAGTGAACTGCCTGCACCCCGGTGCGGTTGGCACAAGTATTGGTGTGGATCGGAACACGGGTTTTGGTACCCGTATTATGGCTTTTGTGGGCAAGCTCCCGTTCTTTCTTACCCCCGAAGAGGGGGCAAAAACGGCGATCTACTTGGCAACCAGCCCTGAAGTTGCAGGGGTGACCGGAAAGTACTTCTACCAGCAGAAAGAACAGAAATTGCAAGCCCACGCCACGGACGATGCTGTAGCTGAACGATTCTGGACGTGGAGCGAGCAGCAAGTAGGACTTGGGCCGAGCGAACAATTGTAATGTCCTGTCATTGGGTTCCATGCTAATCTAGCATGTCGGATGTTTTATCTTTTGGCTTGCACAGCTTCATGAATTTGTTGAATCAGATCGTCTATCCGCTGAATGCCTTGATCGCCCTGACCGTACACACGGACAGAGGCTGACGAGGCATTTTTCTCATTCTCACCAAGGACGATGGAGTAGGGAACCTTCTCCATCTGAGCTTCACGAATTTTGTACCCCAGCTTCTCGTTACGCAAGTCTGTCTCTACGCGAATTCCTGCTGCTCGCAGCGCTTGTTGAACTTCTAGAGCATACTCAGCATAATGGTCTGAGACTGGTAGCAGCTTCACTTGTATCGGCGCAAGCCATAGAGGGAATGCACCGGCAAAATGCTCAGTGAGAATGCCGATGAAACGGTCAATGGAACCGTAGATTGCACGGTGAATGACGACCGGACGGTGCTTCAGACGATCCTCGCCAATGTAAGTGAGATCGAACTTCTCTGGCATTTGGAAATCAAGCTGGATCGTTCCGCATTGCCAGCTGCGTTTCAGTGCATCAAGGATATGGAAATCAATTTTAGGGCCATAGAATGCGCCATCCCCTTCGTTAATACGGTAGCTGACTCCGCGCCGATCCAGAACATTTTGCAGTGCGCGTTCCGCCTGATCCCATAATTCCTCTGACCCCATAGAGTCTTGCGGTCGTGTGGACAGCTCGATGCTATATTCGAATCCGAAAATATCGTACATACGTCCAATCAACGAGATTGCGCGGTTAATCTCTTCTTCGATCTGTTCAGGCATGACATACAGATGAGCATCATCCTGGCAGAATGTCCGTACACGCATCATGCCGTTTAACGCACCCGAGTATTCGTGGCGATGTACCTGGCCGAATTCCATCATGCGAATAGGTAATTCGCGATAGGAATGAAGCTTGTTTTTGAAGATTAGCATATGCCCTGGGCAGTTCATCGGTTTCAGTGCAAACGTAGCATTGTCCACTTCGGAGAAGTACATATTGTCTTTGTAATGCTCCCAGTGACCAGATTGCTCCCACAGCCGATTATTCATCATGAGCGGAGTGCGAACCTCCTGGTATCCTTCTTGTAGCTGTAATTCACGGGAGAAATTCTCCAGCTCAGTACGGACAGTCATGCCTTTGGGTAGATAGAACGGCATGCCGGGTGCTTCCTCCGAGAACATGAAGAGCTCCAACTCTTTGCCTAGTTTCCGATGATCTCGTTTCTTCGCTTCTTCAAGCATGTGCATATGCTCATCCAGTTGTGCTTGGTTTGGAAAGGCAGTGCCGTAAATCCGTTGAAGCATTTTATTGTCCGAGTTACCACGCCAGTATGCGCCTGCGACATGAAGCAGCTTGAAGGCTTTGACGCGGCCAGTTGACGGAAGATGTGGACCTCGGCATAGATCGATAAACTCACCTTGTTCATACAAGGAAATCTCAGCGTCCGCGGGTAAATCGTGAATCAACTCCAGCTTGTATGGATCCTGCATATCGCCAAAAATCTCAAGAGCCTGTTCGCGGTTAACGACGCGACGATTAATTTTCCAATTTTCCCGCACAATCTTGTGCATTTCCTGTTCTATAACTGCGAGATCATGAATGGAGAGGGCATGCTCCAGATCCACATCGTAATAGAATCCATCTGCAATGACAGGGCCAATGCCAAGTTTCACGTGCTCCGCACCGTAAATTCGTTTGATTGCCTGAGCCAGAACATGTGCAGTAGTGTGACGATAACGGTGAAGACCCTCTTCACTTTCGAGTGTAACGATAATAAGTTCGCAGTCCTCTTCAAGCTGCCGATCCAGATCGACATGTTGCCCGTTCACAATACCTCCTATAGCTTGCTTGCCCAGACTTATACGGATGGACGAAGCGACCTCTCCCACAGTAATGCCTGCATGGTAATCCCGTACGGCTCCACCTTGGAGACGAACTTCGATATGCTGATTTGGCTGATTGGCTTCCTTTGCTTTTGCTTGGCCAGATGGACTGAATTTTTCCTGATTATTCATGTGAACCACACTCCAATTCTCAAATTAGAAGCGCAAAAAACACCCGTCCCGGAAAAGGGACGAGTGCGCTTAGCTCGTGGTTCCACCCTAATTTGGTTATGAAGCTATCCTTATTCGGCCAGCCGCCGGATACAGGAAACATCATAACCCTCATTGGAATCCGTTAACGGGGATTAGGCGGTGAACTCTACTGGCCCTTGTATGCTCCAAATTCGAATAGGAACTCGTGGCTTAAAGGGGTGGTTCGAGATCACGGCTGCAGAGGGGTAACGCCGTTTCGTTCGCTGAAGAAGGTTTCACCAATCCCTTCTCTCTCTGGGCAGCACGCAAGCGGAATCATGTCTCTGGTCATCGCCAAATATACGAAATGATAAGGCTTATCCGTCCAATGTGGAGGACTCCATATCAATTTTTTGGGAAACAGGTGTTACTTGAGTGTCGATTATATCGATTGAAAATTCAAAGGTCAAGTGATTTTATTTGGAGAGTCGTGTGAAATCCCGTCCCAGATCAATCGAATCTGTGTGCCTTGCTCGGGTACGGAATGCACTTCAATTCGACCTTTCATCGCCTCAATCAGACCCTTGGTTACAGCCATGCCTAGCCCTGATCCCACATCAGGAGTTCCCGTATCGGTTCCACGATAATAACGTTCAAATAACCTCCATACCGTCTTCGCATCCATACCTCTTCCGTTATCGGTAAACTGTATGCTGAAGTCTCCATCTCGTTGCCCAGCATGCACGCTGACGATGAGCTTGGTGTCTGTAGGGTTATGCAGCAGAGCGTTGGCGGTCAGATTATCTACAGTTCGTTCAAACGAAGGGATGTGAACTTGCCCGTAGACAGGAGCCGGTGCCGGTTGAAACTGGATGCGACCTTGTCCATAGGCTGGATTGCGCTCAGCGCGCAGCACGAGATCATGAAGTAGCGTATTCACGTCAGTTCGTTCCACGTCTGGTTGATAGCCACCACTGCGTAAGCGGTAAGTCATAGCAAGATCATTGACCAACCGATCCATATACATCGATTTGTCCAACATGATTGCCGCGAACTCCCGTACTTCCTCTTGAGACCAGCTATATTTATCCGCTTCAAGCATGTGGGCATAACCCTGTATAGAGGATAAAGGTGTCTTCAGATCATGTGTGATGCCTGCAATCCATTCCTCGCGAAGAGACTCTGTTTGCTTACGAAGCTCCTCGTCTTGTTTCAGCGTGCTGGATAACATTTGCATCGAATGCAGCACTTCGGCGTATACACGATATTTACGCTTCCATTTGCCATTACGTCGTTGACTGCGAGGGATGCCATTGAGCCCAGTAGGCTCTTCGTAATGCCCTTTTTCCAGTCGTTGTAGCCATTGAAGCATGTGCAGCATTGGGGAGCCAAAACGATTGGCGTACCATAGTGCCAACAGGATTAGTAATACAATTACGGACAGGATCAACACCAGCAGCGCCGGCTCCCATATAAACGTATAGGGATTTCTCTCATCTTCTGCTGCTGACAAACCGCTGGGGACACTGATCATCCAAGTCGTTCTAGTCTGTTCATCATATAGAGTGGCTGTGAATGCTCCATACCGGCTAGGGTAGCGGGCACGCAAAACGAGATCCTGAATGTTATACTCGCTTGGCACACCCATTGTAGGTTTGTTAAACGATTCTAGCTCCTTGCCGGAGGAATCCAATAGTTGAAGATAGGCCTTGTCAGCACGGATGGACGCTTGTTGTTCTGGCGCTATGACAAGCTTGCCGTTGGTAAAGGTGCTAGTCTGATGTACCTCGTTAAGTAAGGGTTTGGCTAGACTACGTTCTCCGTATAACAATGTAAAAACAATACCGTTTCTTTCTCGAATCATCATGACGATCTGATAAGGAAATGGCTTAATTCCTTGCCAATAAGCAATTAGCTCTCCGGGTGCATAGTGAGTCGGAATATCGGAAGGGGTATGAAAAGCATCGATAACCCTACCTTTATCATCAAGCATTTGCAGCCATCCCTGGTTTTGCTCCACCTGCTTCAGAAGATCGGGATCATAGTGAACGGTGCCATCGGATGAGATTTTTGCGGTATCAATTAGTTGATCTAGACCCGTGGTGGCAAAATCATCCACTAGGTTCACTTCATTCAACTTTTGCACTACCCAGAATGTCGCTGCTGATCCAAGTACCACAATTAGAAGAACTGCGCCAGCGAGCATACCGATAAATCGGGTCATCAATCTGCGCCGAATGCTCATGATTGTGGAACCTGCTCAGGCTTAATGAGTTTGTATCCAAGACCTCGTACGTTGACTAGGAGCTCTGGGGTGGAAGGGTCGGCCTCAATTCGTTCCCGAATGCGATGGATGTGAACCATAACGGTATTGTCGTCACTAATGGCTTCCGATCCCCAGACCCGTTCATATAATTCGGATTTCGTAAAAATACGATTGGGATGCTTACAGAAAAAGAGCAGCAACTGATATACAAGTGCCGGGCAGGTAACGGTCATTCCCTCGACTCGTAGCTCTCCAGCCTGTTCCATCACCTGGAATCGGCCAAAATCATATACGTCTTCTTGTGGATTTGGATATGACGTATTTACGTCGTTTTTTATATTTAAGCTGTTTGAGGCATTCGCTAATTTTGAAGGCAAGTAACGCTTGAGTAGTGACTTGATTCGGGCGACGACTTCGAGTGGATTAAAGGGTTTGACGACATAATCGTCACCCCCCACAGCGAATCCAGTTAACTTGTCATAATCCGTTGTTTTGGCGGTGAGGAACAGAATGGGTG
The DNA here is from genome assembly GCF_036884255.1 of Paenibacillus tundrae. Lineage (NCBI taxonomy): Bacteria > Bacillati > Bacillota > Bacilli > Caryophanales > Paenibacillaceae > Paenibacillus > Paenibacillus tundrae. The sequence continues at coordinate 1,619,212 of NZ_CP145605.1, forward strand.
CATCGGTTACCTCTCGCAGAAATGGGCAGATTTCGAGTCCGCTTTTCCCCGGAAGCATGACATCCAGCACGATGCAATGATAGGTTTTGCTTTTGCAGGCTTCGAGTGCTGCTTCACCTGTTGTAACGGTATCGATATCAATAAACTGCTCTTTCAGCAGAACGGTGCGGAGCATATGTAATATGGCTTGTTCATCATCTACAAGGAGTAATGAGACGTGATTCATGCTTGAAAGTGACCTCCTTAGGCTTCTGTCTGGCTCAGTTCATCATATCACTAAGATCGTTGATCTGGAGCATGCGCTATCTTAACAGAATCTTAATTATGAGTTCCGTGGAAGTCAAAGAGTTATGTTAGGTGTAAGCATATGTTAGGCGCAGGATAAGATTCATTGTGTAGAGTTAACTCCAAGAGATAACGATTTTAATAAGGGGTGTGGAACAATGAACAAGATACATGAAGAATTAGGGCATATGAGGCAACGGCAAGATGAAGCAACCGCAGATTCGAAATCCCCAAATGCTGTACAAGTGAGATCACATTCGAAGAAGAGCTGGAAGTTATTTGCGATGTCACTGGCAGCCTGTATGATTCTATCTGCATGTAGCAGTAATGTTTCATCTGATCAGGCAGGGCAACAGTCCGCAGCGCAGACATCTGATTCTACTCCAACAGTTGAAAATCAAGAAAATGATAAGCAAGAGGGCACTGAAGAACAATCGGGAACAGAGGTGCAAGCAGTGATCACACCAGATAATTTCTTAGATACATTGTTGAATGGTTCGAAGGATGATATTTATAGTCAGATGAGCCCTGAGCTGAAAGAAGCGGTATCGCTTGAAGAGTTCAAATCATCTGCTGACAGTTTTTTGCAGGGGGTAACTACGCTTGACCAAGTGGTAGATGTGCAAATGAATAATTTAACTGAGCGTGTCTGGAAGGATGCAACTGGAACGAAAGGCATTCGCGCTTATTTTTCGGAAAAACAAATTGAAGGCTTATCCATTCATGCTCTGGAACCTCATGAGGATACAGATAACAAGTATACCCAAACGGAGTTCCAGTTCCCTATGAAGGGCGAATGGTTTGTATTTTGGGGAGGCAATGATGTTCTGTCCAACTACCATTATGAGCATGAGACTCAGCGCTATGCACTTGATATCGTTCGAACGAAAGACGGTTTCAGTTATCAAGATGATCCGACTAAAAATGAAAATTACTATGCTTTTGGTGAGCCGCTCTACGCTGCTGCGGACGGAACTGTCGTGGAAATTAAAAATGATCTCCCGGATAACACACCGGGTGTGATGAATGCGGAAGAACCAGCCGGCAACTTCGTAGTCATTGACCATGGTAATAAGGAGTACAGCATTACAGCGCATTTGAAGGAAGGGAGTGTAGCGGTTAAGAAAGGGGATGAAGTGAAGCAAGGCGACCTCATTGGAGAATTAGGCAACTCAGGTAACTCCAGTGAAGCACATTTGCATTTCCAAGTATCGGATGGGGCTGATCTGTTCACGTCCCGATCCATCAACATTCGCTGGGCAGATCAGAGTCAGCAGTTAACACGTGGTAACACCATTCAAGCGAGGTAGTTTCTGCATAATCCCATAATGGCTTAGAGCATCTCTTGATCAAAGGCGATAGGAAGGAGGCAATCCTTAATCTATCGCCTGTTTTCTTATATGTGCAGCTATACAAATGTTATGGGTGACGATTGCGCCTGTATCCCGTTATAATATCGTCATAAAGTCGGATTGGACTGGATGATGGAGGCGTTATGATGATGTTAGATCGTGTGCAGATTGAGTATGCCCGCATTGAGGATTTGCCAAGAATTGTGGAGATTTATAACTCGACGATTGAGAGTCGTATGGTTACAGCCGATTTGGAGCCGGTAACGGTTGAACAGCGCATTCCGTGGTTTGAGGAACACTCTTCCGATCGGCGTCCACTGTGGGTGATGAAGCAAGAAGGACAGGTTGTAGCCTGGGCGAGTCTGAGCTCTTTTTATGGACGGCCTGCCTATAATGGGACTGTGGAAGTGAGTGTCTACGTGGATCAAAATTGCCGGGGGATTGGCGCAGGCAGTCGACTGCTGAATACCATCTTTGCGGCGTGTCCACAACTTGGCATAAGCACTATTTTGGGCTTTGTCTTTGGACATAACGAACCTAGCTTAGGTTTACTGCGCAAGCATGGTTTTGAGCAATGGGGCTATTACCCGGAAGTAGCTGTATTAGATGGGGTGAAACGAGATCTAGCGATTTTAGGTAAGAAAATATAGATAACTCACCATGGTATCATCGTGGTAAATCATTGATTAGTTATATCGTTGAACGAGATAGATGATGAATTGCAGCCAAAGGGAGGCAGTTTCGTTATGTTGCTGGATGATATTGAAATTGTAATGAAGCCTGAGATCAAGCTGGTAGGATACCAGGCGCAGGCAAGTCTGAACGAGGACATTCAGGGTAGCGTTGTGAGGAACTTACGCGCAAAGTTGAAGTTGAATGCTCCGCACGTTCCTAATATGAAGCATGCTGGGATGTACCTTATCCAGATCTATCCGGATGTGGAATGGACGCCAGATGTGGTGTTCACTCATATTGTCGCGATTGAAGTCCAGGAGTCTCAGCAGATCGCTGAAGAGATGATTACGCACACTGTGCCAGCAGGTCGGTTTATACGATTTATACACGCAGGTTCTGAAGCTGAGATTGATGAAACATATCATGCTGTGAATGACTGGCTTGTTAACAACGGATACGATGAGCCACGTGCATTTGATATGGAACACTGGACAGAAGCGATGTTATCTGGGGAAGAAGAAACTCAAATCCAGATTTATGTTCCTATTTAGAGGTTGTTCAAAAAGTCCACTTTTGATTACGAAAGATGCCTGACAGCATCTCAGCTTCGAATATGGAATTCAGCCGAAATAAGCGGGATGCTTACGAAGCTTGTTTCCTTCGGAAACAATGTAGTTGCTCACGTAGCTCTATCTACGCTCCGCTACTCCATTTCTAGCTTCATCCCATCTTCTCGGGACTGAAAACCGCCCTTTTTGAACATGCAATATTAGTTAACAGATTGTGTGGGAAAATATATGACATGAAAACTCTGATACGCCTAAATGGTGTGTCGGAGTTTTTTTGTTAAGTGGGTTCAGGATAGAAGAATTGGCATAGAAGAAGGATGGAGCACATTGTTTGAGTTAGGGTTCGATCTAGTATTTAAGCTGTTAGAGGAATAAAACGTATACAAAAAAAGCTCGCTGTGATCCAACGGGCTCCTCTCAATCATTACCATCACCAAAAAAGGATTGACGGTTAGACTATGGCATTCTATAATCGGTAGCAAGTAACTTGATATGTAAGGAGTCCTGACATGATATGTTAGTAATTGACGAGGTGTATCACCATACAGCATTGCAAATATCATCGTCCGATTTATTGTACCTTATGGAACAGCTTAAGGTCAAAAAGGAAAATGAAATAGAGACTCTCAAGCATAAAATCGAACAATTTGAGCAGAAAAAACGTGCGGAAGAAATGGCATATCAATCTTTATCTCCAGTGCGCAAATGGTTCGCAGGACGTCCGGCTTCGCATCATCAGGCCGTAGAATATATGGTTCAGGTGAAGGAACGTTTTCGTAAAATGGAGCAAATTCGACGACGAATCCGAGACCTTGATCGGATAATCGAACAAATTCAACATCCTGACAGCATTGAGCGAGATGAGATTGAGCTTTCACCCGATACCATCCGTGAGATTAGGCAGCTACGTGAAACGGAGGATGTACAAGCATGACGTTAGAGAGCTTGAGCACGGGAATCGATACGGTCTGGGTAGTACTGAGCGCGGCCATGATTTTGTTGATGGAGGGTGGCTTCGCTCTGCTAGAGGCTGGCTTTGTACGTTATAAAAATAGTGTGAACATTATTATGAAAGTATTTGCTGACATTACGATTGGTACATTATTGTTCTATGCGATCGGCTTTGGCTTGATGTACGGTTCGGATGTTGGTGGTTTGGCTGGTGTTACCGGCTTCTTCTTAAATGGAGACTTATCTCACATTGATGTACCTGTCTCATTAGAGACGTTCTGGTTGTTCCAAGCTGCGTTCACCATCGCCGTCATTTCGATCGTTTCAGGTGCGGTAGCTGAACGGATTAACTTCCGTGCTTACCTGTTATATATCATCTTAATGACTGCGATTATTTATCCAATTGGTGGACACTGGGCATGGGGCGGCGGCTGGCTCAGCAAATTGGGTATGCAGGACTTTGCTGGATCGGCAGTCATTCATGCCTTAGGTGGATTCTCTGCCTTAGCCGCTGCAATTATCATTGGCCCGCGTAAAGGGAAGTACACCCCACTTGGTGTAAGTGCGATTGCGCTTCCCAGTAACTTGCCGTTAGCCTCGGTAGGAGCCTTTCTGCTGTGGTTTGGTTGGTTCGGTTTCAATGCAGGGAGTACGCTTAGTGCAACAGATGTAAGGATCGGTCATATCGCCATTGTGACCATGCTATCGGCCGCTTCTGGCGGAGCAGCGACATTGCTGTATACGTTATTCCGCTTTAATCGTTCAGATGCGCCTTCTGTCATTAACGGATCGCTTGCTGGGCTTGTTGGGATCACGGCAGGTTGTGCCTTTGTAGGTGATCTGGCAGCCATCTTTATTGGCGCAGTATCCGGTCTGCTCATGATGGCTGCTACGAACTGGCTTGATCGTCGTCAGATTGATGATCCTGTAGGTGCTTTTCCTGTGCATGCTGTATCCGGCATGTGGGGCACGATTGCGGTAGGGTTATTTGCAACCGATGGAGGTTTGTTCACTGGTGGAGGATGGAGACTACTTGGTGTTCAAACGCTGGGGCTGGTTGCCCTCGTTGTCTGGGGATTTGTCATGACCTGGTTCGGACTGAAGCTGATTGGCAAGATTGTACCTGTTCGTTCGACGGAAGAAGAGGAGGATCTGGGTCTGGATATCAGTTACCACGGGGTGATGGCAGCTCATCAATCCCATGAATTTCTGGATGGAGAAGAGCACATGCGTGCTTTTCGAGAGAGTAATAGAGACTAACGGCTATGCCGCTGGTCTTTTTTTATAACTTCTATGTTTCAGTTCTATTGAATTTTACAATTAGGCAGGGAAAGATGTCTTGGCGGAAGAATATACAGGTGTGAACCTGAATATGTCTCACCATAGATGTATTGTATTGTCTGAAGGGGAGGATCTTGATGATTAAGCCTGAACAATGTGAACGCTTGACTAACAAAGCTCGTAAAACACTAGAAGAGTATGGATTAGGTGAAGTTTCTGACCTGCTCCTAGCATCTGGCCGCTGGGGCATTCGCCTCGATGTGTCCACGATTGATGAGTACCGTAGAACGGGCAATTCGCGAGTTGGTGGGAGTCCTGATCTGCCTGAAAAAATGGAATGGCCTGTGACGCAGGAAGGTGTACCGATGACCTTTTTGGCACAGTTGAATCTTGTGGATCTGTCACCTTATACACCGAATGACGGGCGTGGAAGTTTGCCGGAACGAGGGATGCTGTACTTCTTCGTTGGTGTGGATGAACCCGCTTATAATATTGAACATCGTGTAATATTTGAGCCGGAGGCTCGGCATTTGGTAAAACGTGAACCAGAAGGCAGCACGGCTCTAGAACAAGCTGAATTTGTAGGTCATGCCGTAACTGTACTGCCGAATCTAGAGTTTCCTACATATGCCTATGTTGACTCTAAGGCGCTGAGTGCAGCAGCTGTTACACAACCTGATGTACAGCAAGAAGGGGAAGCAGATATTGATCTGTACGACCGATATCTGGACTTCGAATCCCATTGGAATCATCCGAGTTCGAAGAACTGGGGTGGGATGTTTGGTTACCCTGATGGCCAGCACCCTGATGCTGAACATCAAGCGCTGCTTCAGATTGCGACTGGTGAAGAGTATGGTTATGACGAAAAGGCATGTGAGGAGAAGTTAACCGCTCATTATGATGGGGATCGGAACCGAGCCTTACAAGAACTTGAGGATACATTGCTGCTGCTGAAGATTGATACACATGACGAGATTGGTTTCCAGTGGTGGGATTGCGGAGAGTTGCAGTTTTTCATTCGTAAGGCTGATCTGCTGGCAGGGCGGTTCGATCAAACGTATTGCTCTTTATATTCTAGCTGAGGCAGAATCATATCTATTCGTATAATAAGCGTGCAATCCAAAGAGGAAAGTCTCTGAAAGAAATGAATTATCATTGCGTGTTCAAAAAGGTCGGTTTTTCAGTACCGAATTAGAAAGCGGACTTATTAATCAACCTCTATAAGCAACAAAATGTCCCGAAACCCGTCTAATAGAGGGTAGAGGGGCTTTTTTTATTTGTAAATGTTAAGTTTCAGATAACAATGGTTTATATATGAAGGAGGAATATCTTGGTTGTAAACCGATCATATGTTCTGTATAATGGGACGAAAAGGAAGTGTAGCTGTTGATTCAATCTGCATTTAAACATATCGACGTGGCAGTGACTTCACTTATTGATATATGTGACCAGCTGTCTGAGCAAGATCTAAAGTTAACTCCAATTGAAGGGAAGAGACCTGTTGGAGAATTGCTATCCCATCTATCGGTGATCTGCCGAGCGGATGTATACATATCGGAAGGCGCCTCCGAAGAGGATATGGTGACCTTTTATGAACAAAACAATCCACTGACTCTATGTCAGATCAAGCAAGCTCTTGTGGACAATCAGATGTATCTGTATCAGCGGTATAGACAGTTTAATACAGAGGAATTATTACAAGTGACCGATTCGTATTGGGGCGCTTCGTATAGCCGGCTGGAATGGTTGCTAGAAATTATGGGGCATGTTTATCATCACAGAGGTCAGCTGTATACGATGCTTAACATGACAGGGAAAGATCTGAAGGTAAGGTTATTTGAATAGAATAGGAGGTTTGTGCGATCAAAATGCACGACGAATGAAGGATACATTTTGTGAACCATCGAATACATAGAAGGTAAGGTCGAATACGGAAGATCTTCTTCAGGGGAAACATAGACACTCACCGGCGAGGTATCTCTCAGGCACACGTGCAGTCTATTTGCTGTGCGGGAAGAAATGCAGATCGTTAACCAACGGAGGGTTGCAAGATGGATAAGCAGGATACATATGATGTGTTGCAAGAGATGATGGCGAAGATCCCTGAACTACAGGGTGCTTTAATGATTGAACCAATCCACAAAGGCTATTCGACGGATTCGAAATTTAAAGTCCAACGGTCTGGAGGAGAAAGCTGCTTGTTGCGGACATATGAATGGTCTCAGCAGACTGTGAAACAGACAGAGTATCGAATCATTGCTGAATTACACCGGAGGGGAGTTCGTTGCCCACAAGCGATTGCTATAGGTCAACTGAACGAGCAACAAGGTTATATGCTACTTAGCTACATTGAGGGGGAAGATGCGGAAGAAGTACTGCCTCGAATGGACGAACAGAAGCAGTGGAGCATCGGTATTGAAGCAGGAGGGCAACTGCAGCGTATGCATGAACTGCAGATCGGGGAGCCTGCTGAATCCTGGTATGTGCGTAAGAGTAAGAAGCATCAGCGCTATGTAGATAAGTATCATCATTGCCCTATTCGTATGCGGAATGATCAGGCTATATTGACATTTATCGAAGAGAATATGAAGTGTATGAAGAACCGCCCGGATCGATTCCAGCATGATGATTTTCATCCAGGGAATCTGATCGTGAAGGACGAAAGGTTCGCGGGAGTTATTGATTTTAATCGTTATGATCAGGGTGATCCAGTTCATGAGTTTCTTAAGCTGGGTCTATTTGCTTCGGAGACGAGTGCGCTGTATTCGATTGGACAGATCCAGGGGTACTTCAACGGTGGAGATCCGGATGAGCTATTCTGGCGTATGTACTCTCTGTATATGGCTATGGCACTTATATCTTCTGTAGTCTGGATTCAACAAGTGAAGCCGGAGGAAACGGAGGATATGATGGCTAAGATTGAGCGAGTTCGGGAAGACCATGATGATTTTCGCAGATTGATTCCTAGATGGTATAATGTGAAGAATTACTGATTCGGGATAGAATGGAAAGGAACAATGCCGTGGCACATCCAGCAACTATTCTGCTTGTGGATGATGAGCAGGAGATTATTAAACTCATGGAGATTTATTTTGGCAATGAAGGTTATCGCGTGCTTACAGCACATGATGGTATCGAAGCTCTTGCACAATTGAAGAATGAGCGGGTTGATCTCATTATCCTCGATGTCATGATGCCCAATATGGACGGCATTGAAGCTTGCATGAAGATCAGGGAAGAACAGAAGATGCCGATCATTATGTTGTCTGCCAAAAGCATGGATATGGACAAAATAACAGGGTTAAGCATTGGAGCGGACGATTATGTGACGAAGCCATTTAATCCGCTTGAACTTGTTGCTAGAGCCAAATCTCAGCTTCGGCGGTATCATACGTTTAATGAAGGTCGGGAGAAAACGGAGCATGAGTTGATCATTGATGATCTTGTTATCAATACAGATACACATGAAGTATGGGTAGATGAGCAGTCTATTCGTTTAACGCCTCGTGAGTTTGCGATTCTAGAGCTCTTGGCGCGCCATCAGGGTTCCGTGCTGAGTATGGAGCAGATCTATCAACAGGTCTGGAAGGAAGAATTCATGGAGTCGAACAACACCGTAATGGTGCATATACGCAAGATTCGTGAGAAGATCGAAATGGATAGCAAACATCCCAAGTTCATACAGACCGTGTGGGGTGTGGGCTATAAGATGTTCAAGCCATAACGTGCAAGGATATGAGCGGTATTATACTGCCAAAGACCTGAACAGGGAGTATCTGAGATGAATTCTACATTGATTAATACGGTTCGCTGGAAATTTATCTATGCATTTCTGCTGAGCGGCATATTGACAGCGGCTATTTTGTATGGGGGCAGCAAGGTGGTTCAATCGATCCTGGCAGCACAGACCTATCCCAATTATTCGATCCCTGCAAGGGGAGTACGATGGCTAATCAACAACATTGGTTCTATACCGTTAATGTTGGTAATTGGTATTTTGGGGTTTGTGCTGTTCTTTTTCTTATTCACACGCAGGACGATCATGGTGTTGAATGAGATCACTGCGGGAATACAAGAAGTTGCCAAAGGGGAGCTATCGCATCGTATTGAAGTGAAGTCCTCCGACGAATTTGGTGTGGTAGCGGCCAGCATTAATCAGATGGCAGAGCAATTACAACTATCGTTGGAAGAGGAACGGAATGCGGTTGCCGCCAAAAATGATCTGATCACAGGTGTGTCTCATGATCTGAGAACGCCATTAACGTCAATTCTTGGGTTTCTGGAATACATCGAGAAGGATCGTTATCAGGATGAGATTGAAATGCGTTATTACGTTAGTATTGCTTATGAAAAGTCCCTAACGTTAAGGAAGCTCATTGATGATTTATTTGAATACACCCGGGTAAGTGGTGGGAATCTGCCTTTATCTATGACAACACTGAATCTAAACTCGTTTCTGATGCAGCTTGCCGAGGAATTTACGCCTATGTTAGAGGAGGCAGGTATGACGTATACGTTTGTTGGGAGACAGGAGCCATTATGGATTGAGGCTGCACCGGGAGAATTAGTACGTGCATATGAGAATCTATTTAGTAATGCCATTCGTTATGGCTCCAAAGGAAAGGTCATGGAGATTGGATTAGAGCTTGAAGGAGAAGAGGCTGTCGTGCGAATTAGCAATTACGGTGACCCGATCCCTGCACAGGATTTGCCTTATTTATTTGATCGTTTCTACCGGGTGGACAAGTCTCGTTCGCGTGAAACAGGAGGTACCGGGCTTGGTCTTGCCATTGCCAAATCCATGATTGAGCTACATCACGGCACGATCGCCGCATATAGTGACAAGGGCAGAACCGATTTTGTGACTCGCTTTCCAATAGCCTCGCCACTTGCAAGTGCTCGGTCAGTGGATGACCATGATACCCGTTCTTAGATGAACTTTACCATTTTAGCTATGTTAAATGTGCTTGTAGCTTCTATATAAATTGAACTAAACATATACACGAGAACGGAGAGGACAGAAATAACATGGAGAAGCGGAGCGTTCGCCTGAAAGCTTTCTGCAAGAAAGCTACATCGAAAGCGTAAGCTATCCCTGGATTTTACCTTTGGAAAAGGAAATCAAAAAAATCTGGGGATAACAGCGATCGTAAGGTTATTCTGTCATCGAAGTGGCAAGTGTAACCATTCTTTAAGTCAATTCATATAGCACAATCGTATGAGGGTGATTAGTTCAACGCATGTTAAGAAAATGATAAGAAGTTCGTTACATTTTTATTAAGAAGTACACGGTATCCTAAACTCAATGATCGAAGTTAGATAGATATCTACATTGAGGAGGGTGCCGATATGAATTCATTACTACGTACGGTTAGATCGCGATACATATACATCTGTGGAGCAAGCGCGCTGCTTAGCGTGGTGCTCCTGTTTGTCGTTTATCAAATGTTACGATTCGCGCTTACGCATCTGTCTGCAGGGGGGACATCATGGTTACCTCAGCTCATTCGCTGGGGAATCCATAATATTGGAACTCGGCCTATTATTATCGTTGTCGGAGCGGCCTTATTCTTAACCTTCTTCTGGATTCGATCGCAGAAAATTACGGATGATCTTCAGCGTATATCCCAAATGACCCATGCTTTAGCGAGCGGGGATACGGGTAAACGCGTTGATGTTCTAAGCGGTGGAGAGCTGCGCCAGATTGCTGCTCAGTTGAACGAGATTGCTTTTCAGATGGAGCAGGAGCGAATGAATGGGGGAGGGAGCCCCGAAAGTGAGGATGGCTGGAATAAGAAAGAGATAGCCAGCAATGAGCATACCGCAAGTGTGCAGGATAACGCCGTAGAGGTAGACTTACCGGTGAAGCTTACCATCTATAGCATTCTCTCTTCTCTTGAAACCATTATTGAAGGACGGTACCAGGATGAGGCTGAGCTCCAGCATTGGGCTCGATTGACGTATCAGAAAACATTAAGCCTTCAACAAGCCCTCGACGTCGCAGCGTTACATCAACAGGTGAGCAAGGGGGATTAACATTGAAATTTGAAATGATACCCAAGGCTAGCCATGATCGACCTGCAGCAAAATACTCCGAAACGCAAACCCGAGAGCGTGTACCGATCATACGTGAGAAATTATCTAGACTAGAAGACTCCACTGTTAAGGAAGCACTCGGATTACGGCGTAGAGTGAAGTTTAATGTCAAAGTAAAACGCGGAATTTATTATGCTTTTGATGCATCAGTGGTTATCGTGATGGTGTTACTGATTGGATACGTGTACATGGTGACCTATGGTGAACGCATGATTCGAAGTCATCCTGCCATAACCTCCAAGATATCCTCAACGACGATTCTGAACTCAGAGGGAGCAGAAATAACGAGGCTACTAGCTGGTACAAATGGCTATGCAACGCATGCCGACCTCAACGAAATGCCGAAAGTATTGAAGCAAGCTTTTCTAGCTACAGAGGACAGACGCTTCTATAAGCATGATGGATTGGACTACATCGGTATTGGGAGAGCAGTGGTACAGGATGTAATTAACCTTGATCTAAGTCAGGGAGGAAGCTCCATTACGCAGCAACTAGCGAGGAATCTGTATCTCAATGGAGACAAAACAATGGTTCGTAAAGTGAATGAAATGTCCATCGCCATAGCCTTAGAGAAGAAGTATGCAAAGGATGACATTCTCGAATCGTATCTGAATCAGATTTACATGGGACAGGGGCTATACGGTGTAAAGGCAGCAGCATGGCGTTATTTTGGCATTAAGGATTTGCGTCAATTAGAGCTCTGGCAGGTCGCAACGCTAGCGGGAATTCCTAAAGGGCCATCCATCTATAATCCGATTGATAACGCAGGTTTATCTAAGGATCGACGTGCGGTAGTGCTCACCCTTATGCATGAACAAGGAATAATTACGAGAAAACAAATGCAGGAAGCTCGCAAGGTGGATTATGTGCCTCCTGCTACTACGGCTTCAATGAATTTGTCTGCACCCCAGCCTGCTTACGCCTCTGCTATAGATGCGGTCATACAGGAGGCCTCACAGTTAACTGGCAGAAGTGTCGCAGATATTCAATCAGCAGGCTGGGTCATACATACTGGATTGTACAGTCGTGCCCAGTTGGCGATGGAAGAGGAGTTTCGCCAATCTGCTCACTTCACAGATGACCGTGCCGATGAACGGGTTCAGGCGAGCATGGTCATTATCGACCAACGAAATGGAGAAGTGAAAGCGATGATGGGTGGACGCAACCCTCGAAGAGGTGACATGAACCGAGCCACGAGAGATGCCCGGCAGCCTGGCTCGGCATTTAAACCTATTATTGCGTATGGGCCAGCGCTCGAATCGGGGAAATTCAATGCAAATAGTATTTTACAGGATAAACGGGTGCGATATGGCAACTATCAACCGAGTAATCTGGGAGGACGTTATCAAGGTTCAATTACCATGACTGAAGCACTCCGGAAGTCAGTTAATGCACCAGCAGTATGGTTGCTAAATGAGACCGGAATGCAGCGTGCCCAGCAGTTTGCTGCGCATTTGGGGATTGAGCTTGGTCAAGAGGATCTTCACTTGTCGAGTGCTCTAGGGGGATTGCATCAAGGGGTGTCTCCTCTGAAAATGGCTCAGGCGTATACCGTATTTGCGAACCAAGGAAGATTCAATACCGCGCATCTCATTCGAGAGATTACCGATGCACAGGGACGGAACATTTATGTGCGTAAGGCAGAGAATGAGCAGGTCATTTCTCCCAATACAGCCCGTGTTATGACCGCTATGCTACAGAATGTAGTCAATCATGGCACAGGAGGCAAGGCGCAATTACATGGATATCAGGTGGCGGGCAAAACAGGTACAACCCAGGCTGCATTGCCTGGCGTGAAGAAAGAGGCGAATCGGGATCTATGGTTTGTAGGTTATACGAACAAGTGGACTGCGGCAGTGTGGATGGGGTTCGATTATACGGATGCGGAACATTATATGCTAGCAAACAGCGGAGCAGCGGCGAATTTGTTTGCATCGGTCATGAGGCGTGCGTTGCCATAGCCAAAAATGCGAAGAGGTGAAGAAGTTCTCTGGAAGAAAGTGACTTCCCGAGAATTGCTTCGTCTGAAAGTATTGGAGCAGAAAGTTACATCAGTAGCATCAGTAGCATAAGCTTTGCCTGTATCCCCGAAATTCATCTGTGTAGGCTTAAAAGTGCATGTTCATAAGTGAACTTGTTGAACGGCCTTTAAATCTAAACTATAGGGATAACAGGCGACATTTACGAGATCAATATATACGAAGTGTTGCGTAGTTATGTTCCTGGGTTTTTATTTTAACTAATCTAACCTGACTAGGTTGTTGCTACTACGTTGATGTAGTTAGGTTTTGGATCGGAATAAATGAGGTGTACGTCGAATCATCTGATTCAGCACCTCGGACAATACAAGTCCAACGGCGATGGCGCCGGATAACATGAGTGCTTTGGCGGCAAGCTCTACGGCGGCATTATAATCATTTTGCACAAAGCTACGCATCGCATTGTAGGCCAGTCCACCTGGAACGAGGGGAATAATACCGGCTACGCTGAAAATAATGACAGGTGAACGGAACATCCGGGAGAATAACTGGCTGATCACACCAACTGCAATCGTGGCAGCAAGCGTAGCAGGAACTGCATCGGCTGCATACTCCAGCACTACATAGATGATCCAACCAATCATGCCAACAAAACCGCCGTGTAACAACATCCGGCGCGGGGCGTTGAAGATAATTCCGAACGCTGCCGAAGCAACAAAGCTGGTCAGGGCTTGTTCTATAAAATGAAGCATCATCTGCACTCCTTCGTCTTACATAAAAAGTGAAAATACAACAGCTATACCTGTGCCGATGGCAAACGCGGTTAGAAATGCCTCGGCTCCCTTAGATAACCCAGACACGAGATGACCTGCCATCAAATCCCGCACAGCATTGGTAATAAGCAGTCCTGGTACGAGCGGCATGACAGAACCGATGATGATTTTGTCCAGCTCGTGGCCTAATCCAAGATAGACCAGCAGAAATGCGAATATACCGATCACAAATGAAGCTGTTAGCTCGGCAAAGAATTTGACAAGCACCAGGCGGTGAAAGGCGATCACTGCTGCATAACCGGTGCCACCACAGATCAGTGCCGGGATAAAGTCACCCCAACCTCCGCCAAACATAATCGTAAAACAGCCACTAGACAATGCAGCAGCCGTAAGCTGCACAGCAAAGGAGTAGGAGGAAGGCTGTCCTTCGATTTGTTGTAACAACCCGTAGGCATCGATGGCAGATAACTCACCTTGTCCAATTCGCCTTGATATGGCATTCACCTCGGATACCTTGTGCAGATCCGTTGTTCGTTCGGAGATGCGAATGAGTTTTGCCGGTTCGGTCGCATCCACTGAGAAAAAAATGCCTGTAGGCACAACATAACTATGCGAATGGGGTAATCCAAGCGCTGCAGCCATACGTTTCATCGTATCTTCTACACGGTAAGTTTCTCCGCCGCTCTGCAGCATAATTTTTCCTGCGAGCAGACATGTAGCAATCACGCGCGATTGTTCTGAATTTGTCGTACTATTTCCCGCCATTTCTGTCTCAGGCTGAGGGATGGGGGGAGGGTCATGCGGTATGTATTCCAACCGGATCATACTCCGTTTCTTATAAGATAGGGCTTAAGCCGACACCATTGTATCATATTTCACACGAGAGAACGGAAACATACTGTACGAATGGGTGAACACCTATATAAGCGACACGAATTAACACGATATACCTAATGGAAAGGCTCCGCTTCAAACCCGTAGGGCCGAAACGGAGCCATGTCAAACTTAAAAATGAATTCAAACTACATCAACAAAGTAATGACCAACAGCTCATACAGCACTAATGGCAAAATCGTTGGTCCAAACAAAGCTCGCGGCTCAGGGTAGCCATGCATCGGCGTAACTTGAAGATATAGAATCCCCCGGTCTGCGCTAATGATAACTCCTTCCCATACCTGACCATCGATATTCTGAACTTGGACTTTCTTGCCTATATGTTGCCGAGCTGTATGATGAATCATATTCCGCACGCTATGTACGGATTGAAGCATAGGTGTATTCGCCTGATAGACGACGCGTGTCGACGGTGTGGATGTAGACTCAGACATGATGCACAACCCTTCCTTTGAATAAACTTCTTACTTCAAGGTATGCATCTGCCTATAAAAGGTGACTACACCAACACCATATCTATGAGTACTACTGAAGCTGGTTAAGCCGTAAATATTGAGCCTTACACCAATTTACTTCTTCCAAGTGAGTTGCCTAGATCACTTTAGTCTAGTCTATGGATTAACCGGAATATCAACCGAGAACGGTGATTGACTTAATACCGGGTATGAGAATAACTCCATATCCAAAGCGCCTTGTGCAGAAGCACCATTCTTGATTGTGACAGACGCTTCAGCAACGGAAGGGCTCCATCCCAACTGGCTGACCTCGAATGATTTTCCCTTACGATCCTTAATATTGGTAAATGACAAACCTGAGTTGGCATTCTCCGAATCTGTAATATTGAAGTGCAGTATCATATCTTTACCTTTAATTTCTTTCTTAAGGAATTTCAAGTTCTTCGGACCACCCTCGATCTTACCCGATGTTGGGTCAATCTGTATATTCAGTTTATCTTTGTCCACGGCTCTAATCCCAGACGCATGTAAGGTCAGTTTTTTTGGAATAGAGAAATACATACTTTCGAAGAAAGCAGACATCCCATCCTCGGGAAGCGATGCTTCTTTTGTTGTCCATACTCTACCTTGCTCATCCACGAGCTGCAGATCACCAATGCCAAAGATCTTTTTGGTGTTCTTCGGGTCATAGGTCATGTCCAGCACAAGCCGAGTTGGATATAACGTAGCTTGGTTTACATTAATTTGCTGACCATCTACAACTAAGGTTTCGTTAACAGGGATAACCCTTTTCATGCCTTGGGTTAAGCTGTGATCGACGGGAAATGTAATTCTCCACTCGTTTGCGTCAGCTTCTTTGCTTTCTTTAAACACAACGGTTAAATCTTGTGGTGGTAAAGATTCGGTAAAGGATACATTAATCATATTCTCATAGATGTCTTCATCTGAAGTTGGATTAGGGTACGAATAACTAAATCCAACGGGAAGATCCTTACCATCTTTATCAAGCAATTTGATGTCGTACATCAGATTTTTGGGATTTTGGATGCCTTTCATTGTGTAGAAAATAACCATACGTGACTCATCCGTAATTACACCCTCGATGGTCACAGAAGTACCATTATGCTCGTCGGTTATACCCACCTTCTGTAATAGGGATTGATCGATCGCCATCATCAGCCCTTTATCCTGACGAATCAGACTCACAATGCTATCCATCCCAGGCAATTGCTCTACGAAGGAAGCAAAAGCAGGGGACACCCGGATACATCCGGTAAAAATAAGAATGATTGCTGCGGCTGAAACGGAGCTCATCATCCAGCGCAATCGGGATTTACGCTGGCGTGTAGCTTTACGAATGCCAGCTTGCACAGCCTGCTGCGTGGTGGCTTCGGGTATGGACAGGGCATCATATTCTAATTTGCGACGATGTAGACGTTGTTCCAGATCTTCAATAGGTTTCATTTCATCAGACATATTATGTATCTCCTTTCGTTCCTAGTTGATCACGGAGCTGTCCGAGTGCTCGATGCAATCGTGATTTTACGGTTCCGGTCGGAATGCCGAGAATCTCGGCAACTTCTGTTAAGGGGAAACCTTCAAAATAACTCAGAATAATAATCTGTTTGCAATCTCGATCCAATGAAGATACAGCAGCAGCCAAGTCAGGGTCTTCAGGTTGATCCCAACTACTGGATTCCTGAATATCGGTGATCTGGCTGAATCGGCTTTTGCGTTTACGTTCATCGGCACAATAATTGAGGAGAATGCGAATTAACCAGGTGCCGAAGTAGGATGGTTCCTTTAACTTTTTGAGTTTGCGAAAGGCTCTATAGGTGGATTCCTGTATCGCTTCCAGTGCATCGGCTTCGTTATGCAGATACGCATAGGCGATGCGATATAGTCGGTTCTGATGCATCTCCATTAAGGCTGCAAAAGCTTCGGCATCCCCTTGTTGTGCGGCAACAGTAAGCTCGGCAGGGTCACATGGCTCCTCCTTTCGTGGATGTGTTGCGTATTAGACGGCGCAGCTCGCCAAACGGTTCTTGAATTTCCCCAAAAAATATAATATTTTTTGATTGAGCCGTTCCCTCAAAATAAATAACCGCCAAACTCCATGATACAGCTAAGGAGCCTAGCGGTTAAACGTTTTCAGCATATGTGAGTGAGCATTAGGACTTGGCTTCAAGGGCATCTCTCAGACATTGGGCTGCCAAGTGATTCTCTCTTTCAAGTGCAATATCCAGCGCAGTCTGTCCTGAATTGGACAGAGCTGATGGATCAGCGCCATGCTGTAAAAGAAGCTCAATCAATTCAGCTTGATCAGTATGGAATGCAGCCGTATGAAGAGCGTTCTGACCATCGCTATCAAGAATGTTCGTGGCTGCGCCGTGTTCTAACAATAAGCGCACAACCTCCATCGAGCGTTCACCTGCAAGTGCGGCATGCAGCGCAGTATTGGACGGGATAAATGAGATTTTTGAATGAGAAACGGCATTAACATCGGCTCCCTGTGCTAGTAGAATACGCACCGCTTCGGATTGTCCATAATGCGCAGCGTACCCAAGCGGGGTGAGGCCATCACTGTTTTCCGTATTGACGAGATCAGGCAGAGAGGCGAGTAATGTTTTTATTTTTACGATATCCCCGTTCTGACTAGCTTTGAATAGTTCGTTAATCTGTTCTTCATGAGCCAAGTGGCAGACCTCCAGTCATTCTCCGAAATACATTTTCTTCACAGCATCAAGACCAGGAACAGCGAAGCAAGCGAGTGGAGATGGTAGATCATCCAATGGGAACCACCCGATCTCACCGATGGCTCCGCCTTCTTCTAGATTCCGAGCGACACCCCCAATAATCCGTGTGGAGTAGAGAAGAGAAATCCAATGCTCCTGCTGGTCGGGCTGAATCGTCTCTGCTGTGCAGAGCAACCGGTCGATGGAGATATCTAGATTGACTTCTTCCTTGATCTCCCGAATAACTGCTGTTTCAGCAGACTCGTAAGGGTCGATTTTACCTCCGGGTATGCTCCAGGTGAATTGCTCTGGTTCACGGTTGCGCCAGACAAGTAGTACTTCTCTACGATCATTAACAATGACCGCACCTACGCCAATGCGAGGTTGAACAGAAGTGTTCTCACTGGTCGTGGACTGGGACTCAGATGCAGCACCGGAACCAGAAGTAGAGACTGAGGCGGCGTGTTGAAATTGATCTATGTTAACTGACGTTTTGTTTGAGACATTCGTACGAGTAGATTGAAAAGATAGAGGCGATTCTGTCTGCTTCGACCATTCCTCTGCAAGGATACTCATAGAGATGAGGTCATAGTGCCTTCCATCTCGTAATACGGCTGAACGCTGACGTCCTTCTACCTGAAACCCAGCTTTGAGGTACGCCTGCATCGCAGTCTCGTTATATTCGATGACTTCCAGTGCAATTCGGTTCAAATTCAATTCATGAAATCCATAGCGCATAATCAGGGCAAGCGCATCACTACCGTAGCCTTTGCCACGATCCTTTTCATCACCAATAGCAATGGCCAGACGCGCGGAGCGGTTATTCCATTCGATCCGGTAGAGAGCGGTGAAGCCAATATATCGATTGTCCTCTAGTGTACGCAAGGCAAACTCAAATCCATTATCTCTGCGGACAGAAGAAGAACCTGTTTCATCCGGCGTTAGCGGTACTGCAATGTCCGTATCTAGATTACGTAGATATCCATAATCGTCTGTGAAACGGGATAATCGCATACAATCTTCCGGACAGGGTGCTGCGAGCCGAACCTTGGAGCCTTGAAAATGATTGAAATGAAGTGGAGCCATGTTGCACCTCTTTTATCGATATGAAATCGTTCATTAATTATCATTATACTACGAATGAGCCCAGATCCGAAAAAGGGAATACCTGATTCACAATTCAATCCCATACGCCGTTCATGAAGCGATGATGTGCTTGTTCGCGGTTATGTATTTACAATCTCAATAAAAAAAGCAGCCTACAGGCTGCAGTGTCGTGCATTATTTTAGATCATTTAGAAGATTCTTTATCTTTTTGTAGTGTCCACTTACTCGATCGACCATGTAATTGTACATCAATTGATTCTCCGCAAGATTCGACATTTCTTTGTCAATGTCAACGTTATTGCCGTTGTTGTTCATCGATGTGTTGTTGTCTTCTACAATGCGGTAGGGTACGACAGGACCAGGAGTACTCACTGGAAAATGCTTCGGATGAGTCCGGTGTAAATCCAGATTATCTGTCTTGCCTTGCTCAACGATGCGTCTGAGTTCTTCTTGGAACTCTACCGACTTCTTCTTATAGTTCGGTGTATCCGCATTGGCAATGTTGTTAGCAGTTACATTATGCCGGGTAGTTAATACTTGTAACAGCGATTCGTTACGCTTGGAAGTGTTTGTTTCGATCACGGCTCATTCTCCTTCACTGCAAAGTAATACCGTTACTCCTATAATAAGAAAATATGTTGCATCATGTCAACAAATGACGAAAAGACAAACATATACCGAAGGCTCTCATGAAGCGAAGAACCTTACGGAATTATTGTTTGTCTTTTAACATCATCTTCATCTTGTGTTATTGGTGACATATCACGTTAATCGTAAAGATGCAATGAGTATCGTACTCTGCAAGAAGTGAAGGTTTCAATAAGAGGGCATCGCCTCATGACAAAGGTGTCAGTTACCTTCAAGGTCGATCATGAAGTAGGACGATTAATGTTTTTGCCATAATAGATCTCGTCCATCTCCAGCTTCAGCCACTCCGTAATTTCATGTTGTTCTGCCTTGCTTAGCTTATCCTTGGTGTACCCAAAGAGATAGTTATCCAGATCGAACTCCCTCAGCTTACATTTAGTATGGAAAATGTTCTCCTGATAGACGTTCACATCAATCATGTCAAAGCTGCTCTTGATCTCATCCGGAATGTAGTTCTGGATAGAACCAATCTCATGGTCGATGAACAGCTTGCGTCCACTTGTATCACGTGTAAATCCACGCACACGGTAATCCATCGTCATAATGTCCGTGTCAAAGGAATGAATGAGGTAGTTCAGCGCTTTGAGAGGCGAGATTTCCCCGCAAGTGGACACGTCAATATCGGCACGGAACGTACTGATCCCTTCACTTGGATGAAATTCCGGATACGTATGAACCGTAATATGACTTTTATCCAGCTGCATCACGACGTTATCTGGCAACGGCCCCGGGGATTCATCGAAGGATTCCTCCGGAATTTCCACGATTGGTCCCTCGGATACGAGCATCGTTACACTAGCGCCTTGTGGGACGTAATCCTGCTGCGCCACATTCAGAACGTGTGCACCAATAATGTCGGATACATTTCTGAGAATTTTACTTAATCGTGCCGCGTTATATTGTTCATCAATGTATTCAATATAAGCCTCACGTTCATCTTTGGTTTTGGTATAACAGATATCGTACATGTTAAAGCTCAGCGATTTGGTCAGGTTGTTGAATCCGTGCAGTTGAATGCGCTGCTCGGGAGTTAATGTCATGGCTGCAGTTCCCCTTTATCCATACGACATAGTAATCGCAGTTTTAATACTACTTATACCCATATTGGTGCCAAAAAAAACATGAGTAGGTCATAAGAGGCTTTTACATCTATCTTTACTTTTTAGTAAAATAAACCTTTCGATGTATAACATACGGTTTTTTGACGTACGAGGCGATTACTGATGAAGAGGAGGGCTATGCCAGATGGAATTCAGCTTTGGGAACGTTACTATTGTTCTCCCACCATTGCTCTTTTCAATGATTATGGTCATTATTATATTCCTGTTAGTAAGATGGAGCAGACAATTAGAAACAAGACGTTTTACGATTTTCTTTTATTTTTGGATCAGTACATTTAATACACCAATCTATTCTCATGCTACAACCGAAGGTTTCTTTCAGTTATCGCTACCTATGGGGTTTCTATTGATTTTATTATATTTTTCCGGGGGTAACAGATACCATCCAGCTAAAATGAAAGCGAGTCTATTAGGACTCTCCGTAGCGCTATACCAGCTAATTCTTCGATATTTAGGATAGATAGATGAATAAGGATATAGAGGAGATGAGGGGAATGTCCATTTGGAAAAAGCAAATGATAATCTATATGGAATTCATAGGATTTTTGGTTATTGGCTTCATTGTTACAGAAAATGTTATGAGAAATATTTATGAGCGTTTCAATATTCCTTTTATGGGGAACGTATGGGTTAACTGGTTTGGGGTCTCATATCTTTTGTTTTTCCTTTACACACTCATTTGTACGCTATGTATAAAAAAGAATGCTGATTTCTTCAGGAAACGCTTCAAATCGTTGATTTTCTGGGCTTTTCTAATTGGCTCTTTGTATGTTATTTTTGTTCCATTTGTTAAAGGAGAGAATCCATTTTAATAGAACTCAAAAAAGGCTATCCCTAGTCATTTATATGACTCATGGGATAGCTCTTTTTACATCAATACCACAATAATTCTAGAAGGAAGTATCTTCGTAATGCTGTACATCATTCATCCGCTCATCCTCCGCGATGGATTGAATGTCCTCTGACGTTATGCTGATGATGGTATAGTCTTCATTCTGCTGTTTCTTCATTGCCTTTTCCTTCATAAACCGTGGACTGCCCTCGCCGGCATCCTCATCGTACACAAGCAATAGACCGTCGCTTTTGCGTAGTAGAAGATCGTCCCTCGCTGTGAACTGCCATGGACCAATATAGGGCTGCCGACTAATGGCACCATAGTAATCAACACCTTGCAGGATGGAACGATAATACTCTTGTTTATCTTCCTTCCATTGTTCCTCAGGATTCTGAAAGGCAGTAATGATCGATAATTTCAGATCAGGGAATGTCTCTTTCAGCTCCAACACAACTTCACAGGCCCACAGATCCACGCCATATTGCCCTGGAGTTAGCACCCATTCCAGCCCGTCCTCTACAAGCGGTGTAAGACGGGAGGCGATGGCTTTTTTGATATAAGGAATACCTTCATGCTTCTGTCCAAAAATCTGCAGTTCATGTGCCCGATAACCGGTAATCAGCAAGTTTTTCAGCATCGGTTGCTCCTTTCAGCGCGACTCCGTACCCGAGAGCTTCAGTTACTCCGCGGTTGCGTTATCTGCACGGAACGGATACAGGAATTGCTTCGGAATATCGGTCTCGAATGTCATCAGCTCATCGGTTGTTGGGTGGATAAACGAGAGCACACGTGCATGGAGTCCAAGGCGTCCCAGGTCTCTCGTGCGCGCACCGTACTTTTTGTCTCCTGCAATTGGATGCCCGAGGTCTTCCATATGCACACGAATCTGATTTTTGCGTCCTGTTTCCAATCGAACTTCAAGCAGAGAAAACTCACGATTGGATTTGAGACGTTTGTAGTGTGTTATCGCGTGCTGTCCGTCATTCGCCCGTGGACTTGAGTACATTTTCAGCGTTTTGGTTTCCTTCAGCCAGGAGGAGATCGTACCTTCCTCTTTGCTCACAGCACCTTCAACGAGAGCAACATAGACGCGATCCTGTACATTGTCTTTCCAGTTGTTTTGCAGCTTCTGTTGTACTTCTTCGCTTTTGGCAAACATCATCACGCCAGATGTATCCCGGTCCAGACGATGCACGACAAATATCCGATTGTTTGGATTCGTACGGCGCACATGCTCCATCAACTGGCGGTAGGCTGTAAGGTCGTTGCTACGGTCAGCGGCGATGGATAATAGCCCAGCTTCCTTACGAATGACGATGATGTCATTATCCTCATGCAAAATGTTCACTCCGGTCATGGAAGGGGCAGCGACGGCGCCTTCTTTGCTAATGGATACGGTCTGACCCGGCGTGAGCGCCAGGTTGAACTTCGTCACAACCTTCTCATCTACGGATACCTGACCACGACCTAGAATGGACTTCACGGCATTACGACCATCCTTCAGATGCTTCAGCAGGAACGGTAGCAGTTCTTCTGGCTCTGTCACTTGATATTGGCGAGGTGGCTCTTGTTTACGATAATACGAATTGCCGGAGCGTTTAGACGCACCTGATGATTTGGCTTTGCCAGATCTTGCTTGGTTGCCTGTTGTTGAAGACTTGGCAGCTAGTGGCTTGTTCGTATTCGCTGTATTGCGAGATGTGGATGCAGAGGATCTGGATGATTCGGAAGATGAAGCACCTGATCTCTGAGAGCGTCCCGCAGAGGGGCGGTTCGATGACTTTCCTTTGGATGAATTGCCTGTGGAACGTTTACGTGTATTCATAAATAATAATCTCCTTCTGAACAGCCTGTACCGCTTGCGTGCATACGATCCGTTCATTTCGTTATGCAGTTCAATATACCATTAACCGGGTGTAAATAAAAATAGGTGTATAGAAACTGTTATTTATCCAATCGAACGAGAGTTGAGATTCATAGAATAGGATATCTCATTGCATTGGAGGTGTTACTCTTGGGTGTATTTCTCGATATGAGAACCTCAATGAACTCAGGAAGCGTAGGATCGCCTAACACATCTTTATCCGTATCACCAGAAGTGTTCGGGTCAATTGGGCTGCAGACCTTAGGTGTTGCGAATCCCATTATCACCCTGAATGGCACAGTTGGTGTGACGGGAGAGCAAGGAGATACCTTCGTTGTTGAGTTGGTACGTGGTACGGTATATGATCCGTTCTTTGTCATCTATCGTGCCGAAGGTACGGTGGGTCAGACGGGCGGCGCTGAATTTCATTCCTTTACCGCACAGGATTTGGCTGCACCACCAGCACTGGAAAGTGTGTACACTTCATTTATATCCGGGGTGTCTACAGTGGCAAGAACAGGACCAGAGATGTTCTACGGCATTGCAGCTACGAACTAGTTTTCGACAAGATGACCATGAGAACTTCCCGATCAATTCAAGAAATGCAGATTCGATGGCGTAACGTAATGGGTCAATAATGCCTGTAGGAAAAGTGATCGTAGATCAGGACAATGGATCGAAATATTTAGACAGAGCAGTGCACAGAAGATAGTAGACAACAAAGTGCACATCAACAGAAGTAGTAAGTGGTAAGCAGTAAGCAGTAGGTTACAAACAGAAGCTCAAACAGCAAACAGTAAACAGAAAACCGGAAAACAGCAGCAATCATCATATAGAAGCAGCAATTAGCAGCGGTAAAAGGTCAACTTAAAAATCCCGGTTCCAGTATCGTAGGAGTCCGGGATTTTTTTTTAGTTATATTCCAGCCGTATTGTGATGCACCAATAGCATGAAGAGAGCCAGATGTAATTCAAGAGCCACAAGCAAACTCAGTTAGCACGGCCTTTCAGAATGATGTTGCCTGCTTTGCCAAAATCAATAGCAACCTTGCCCGCTAGGGCGGCCGTGCGCTCAGCGAGAACAACAGCATTAACGCCACAGGAGAAGAGAGCGACATCAAACGTATGCTGGTTCGTGACGATCCATTGCAGCGTTTCATCGGTCTGACCCCAGTTATCAAAAGGAAGGGCTGCTGCGATCTGCAGATGATACGGTTCTTGAACAAGCCGATCGCGAAGGGCATCAATCTCGCGAGTCACGAGCAGCACCCGTTTACCAGCAAGCATGGACCAGAACCGAGGCATCTGTACGAGCTCACGGTTGACACAAGCATGGCAGGTCATTGCTGGAGAGATGCCGTAGTGAGCAAATAACATATCGGTGAGCGGTCGCTTGAGATAATCCGGAGCTTTAATCGTCATATCCCCTGGGGGAAGCACACCAACAATATTAGCTCGTTGTATAGAAGCGGCCACGTGATCTCTGAGCTGAAAATCGGGGAGACGAAGTCCCTTTTGACCTAAATTGGCTTTGATCGCCCAGCGTTCTTGAAGCACCTGCTCCACAGTCCAGACCGTTTCCTGAGACATGACAATATTCTCGCCATCGCCCACGCGAACGAGAGAAAAAGGACGCTGCTCTACAAGTGCTGCTTCGAGCTGATCAAGTACACCATCCGTCTCAAGATAAATAGCATTCATTTTAGATGTAAACCTCCTTCGTATTCTATTGACCTATTCTATGTAATGGCTGCGCTAACGTTTTGTACGTTCGACCTGTAAAAGGCTATTCCATAAGTCCACTTTTGATGAGGTGATTACCTTCGTCCCATCTTCTGGGCACTGCAAACCAGACCTTTTTGAACACGCACTATAAGGCGAATCTTCGGGTGTATATCAATCTATTTTGTGAAAAGTAGTTCAAGTGTACTGACCGATTCTACTTCTATTTCATACGTTGTAGGGATGGCGGATAAGAGAATTACGCTATGAAAGTTGGTTGGAATGCAACAACGCATTACATGTATTTCTGCAAGGCATAGGCTGCAAAACTATGAAAATGTTCAAAGGCAACCAGAAGAGGTTGTTCAAAAAGTCCGCTTTTGATTACGAAGGATGCGCGAGTGGCATCTCAGCATCGAATATGGGATTCAGCCGAAATATCCGTTGCTCACGTAGCTTAGTCTACGCTCCGCTACTCCATTTCTATCTTCATCCCATCTTCTTGGTACTGAAAACCGACCTTTTTGAACACGCACTAGAAGAAAGGCTGTTTACATGAGGAGGGATGTTATGTCTAGGAAAGTCGTTATTGAGATTAACTTCAACAATTATGGCATGGATCCGCAGCGGTTAACGAGAGAATGGCTGGAGCGACGGATGAGCATCTTTCGTACCTTTACGTTGCATTGCCTCAAGGCACAGACGAATCAGGATTTTCTTACCGTTGTGAAGCTGTCGAAGGAATCAGGCGAGTTGATGCAAGAAATTCTTGCGGAACAAGAGCCATTACCTTCTAATATTCGCTTTGGAACCAATATTGAGAGTGTGCGTGCCATTCTAGCTTTTGCACAAGGGGCAGAACACATCTATATTGCACGTCTGGATTCGGATGATCTGTACCACCGTACCTTTGTTCAACAGTTATACGATATTCAGCCACAGCCGGAGACGATGGCATTGATCAATCAGAACGGCTACCTGTGGGATAGTGTGAATCATGAGATGGCACCCGCATTTCATCGTTCTCCGCAGTTCTATGTCTACCTGTACCGGACGGAGGAGTATGCTTCAGGCTATCGAGTGAAGCTGCCAGGCCGCGGTACGCATGGAAATGTAATTGATCTGCCGCACGAACTGCTCGCACCTCGCAATTATGTCAATATCGTGCATAGCAGCAACACATCGGTCAAAAAGGTACCACCGAAAGATCGTTTAAGCCGAGACGAGATGGCTCAGGTATTACGTGAATTCATGATCTAACGATCTAATGAAGGAGGCATTCTTGCATGATTAAAGGACAAATTATTTTGATCACTGGAGGAACAGGCTCCTGGGGACAGAAGCTGACCGAGGTACTGCTGGAACAGGATCCGGCTGAGATTCGCATCATGTCGCGTAATGAGTATGCTCAGATCGCGATGCAACGTGATTTTGGTCATGATGCAAGGCTACGTTTTGTCATAGGAGATATTCGGGATTATGGAGCAGTGGAGGAAGCGTGCCGGAATGTGGATGTTCTCTTTCATTTGGCCGCACTGAAGCATGTACCCGTATGTGAAGACCAGCCGGATGAAGCTTTCAAAACCAATGTCATTGGCACACAGAATATCATTAAAGCAGCCATTCGCATGAAGATTCCTAAGGTGATTGATGTCTCCACCGATAAGGCGGTCGATCCAATCAACGTGTATGGCATGACCAAGGCGCTCGGTGAAAAGATGATGATTCGTGCGAATGGACTAAGTGAGCATACTAGATTTGTCTGCATCCGTGGTGGCAATGTGCTAGGAACAAGCGGCAGTGTCGTGCCATTGTTCCGTCGTCAGATTGATGAGGGCAAGGTGCTTACGATTACGGACAAAGGCATGACACGCTTTTTTCTGACACGAGCGGAAGCGATACATTTGCTGCTTAAGGCGGCTGAGGCGGCGGTAGGCGGCGAGACATTTGTGATGAAAATGAAAGCTTGCAAGATGACCGATCTAGCCTCGGTCATGTTAGAGAGGGCGGGTCGCCCATCCTTTGACTATCAGGTTACAGGCATTCGCCCTGGCGAGAAACTACATGAAGTGCTCATCTCGCCCTTCGAATCACCTCGAACCTATAAGTATGATGAGCAATATTACGTCATATTGCCGCAAGAACCGGACAAGCGCCTGCAAGATCAGTATAGTAGCCTGCCTCGTGTCACACTTTCCGAATACCGCTCAGACACTGCCATGATGAACAAACAAGCGATAGCTCAGTTTTTGCGTGCAGGCGGCTTTATTAATTAATAGAAGGGAGGCGGAGCGTTTGGAGATGGAAGGATTGCAAGACAACATACACAACCGCTCCCTTCTTGCTGCTGTCATTGGGCTGGGTTATGTGGGGCTTCCGATGGCGGTGGAGATGGCGCAGGCTGGTTATCAAGTACATGGCATTGATATTGATACCCTCAAGGTTGCGAGACTTCGAGCGGGGGATTCCTACGTAATCGGCATTGAGGATCAAGTGGTGCAGTCATTAACCGCAAACGGATTATTCACGGCAACAACGGATTATACGGCAGTCGCTAAGGCGGATATCGTTGTCATCTGTGTACCAACACCACTAACGCCAGGCCATCAACCGGATATTTCATATATCGCCGCAGCAGTCAAAGGCATAACCCCTCATCTGAAGCAGGGAAGCCTCATCATACTGGAGAGCACCACGTATCCGGGAACGACGGAGGAGCATGTGAAGCAACCGATTGAAGCAGCCACAGGCTGGACGGTGGGCAAACAGTTCCATGTCTGCTATTCTCCTGAGCGGGTCGATCCAGGTAGTGTGAATTATGGGGTGAAAAATACACCGAAGATCATCGGAGGTGCTACAGCCTCCTGTTTAGCCTATGGAACAGCGTTCTACGGCTCGTTCTTGAATGAAATTGTGCCGGTGAGCTCTACCACCGTAGCTGAGACCGCCAAGCTGTTCGAAAATACGTTTCGCAGCGTGAACATTGCCCTTGTGAATGAGCTTACGCCTGCATGCGAGCAGATGGGAGTGAACATCTGGGAGGTGCTGGACGCTGCTGCGACGAAGCCGTTTGGATATATGCCTTTCTACCCCGGGCCGGGGATTGGTGGACACTGTATTCCGATTGATCCAATCTATCTGTCCTGGGCGGCAGAGCGACAGGGGTCGGAGCTGCAATTCATCAAACTAGCCGATGCAACGAACCGGGAGATGCCGGAACGCATGGTGGCACGGGCAGTGGAATTGTTAATGAAGAGTGGAATTTTCGTAAAGGATGCACGGATTGTGCTGGCAGGTATGGCGTACAAAAAAGATATTGACGACTTGCGTGAATCTCCCGCACTGGATGTCTTCAGACTGCTGAGTGCAGCGGGAGCAGAGGTCGTCTTCACCGATCCGATGGTGCCTGTCTTCCGCAAGGACGATGGCACGATTATCCAAGCTCAGCCAGCCTCACCTGAACTATGGGCATGGGCGGATCTTGTGATTATTACAACCGATCATACCGGCTTTGATTATCAAGAGATGGCTGACCACGCGAAACGAATTTTCGATACCCGTAATGCTACCCAAGGTGTCCATGGGGACAACATTGTGGTGCTTGGGCATCCAGCCCAAACGCCCGTCTTAACTGCTCTAGAGGAAACGGCAAGCCATTCGTCTGAACAGGTAGGAGATAGCAATGGCGAATCATGACCGGGTGAATGAACGATATTATGGCGAGATTAATTCGGAAGAGTCTCATGAAGCAACGAGGACACGTATTCACTGGATGTGCCGGGAAGCGACAGGCGAGCGAATGCTGGATGTCGGATGCAGTCAGGGGATTACCTCAATACTGCTAGCGCGTGAAGGCTTTCGGGTAACCGGCATTGATCTGGAGGAAGAGAGCATCCGGTTTGCGAAGGAAGAGCTGGCGAAGGAATCGAAGCCTGTGCGGAGTAAAGTGGATTTCCGGCTGATGGACATTACGCAGTGGAAGGAAAGGGCTGTCTTCGACACGGTACTGCTTGGTGAAGTGTTGGAGCATTTTGCACATCCCGAGAAGTTATTAATGCAGATCCATCGGTTATTGCATGAAAAAGGAACGCTGGTCGTGACGGTTCCCTATGGATATCATCCGTTTCATGATCATAAACAGACCTTCTATGCAGGCAAGCTTGTGATGTGTCTGCTGCCGTATTTCGAAGTGGTGAAGCTGGAGGTTCATCATAAGTATCTATGCTGCGCTGCACGTAGACGCTGGGAAGTGAATCCATATATCTCGCCTGCGCCAAGTGAAATGAAAACATGGATGGAACTGGACTATGCCCATTTTGCCGAAATCGAACGGAGCCACCTACGACTGATGAATCAACGGAAGAAGGCACTCGACAATGCTGTTGAGCAGGTAAAGCGTCTGCGCAAACAAGAAGCGGAGAAACAGTAGTCAGAACAGTAAAAGTAGTAAGGTATAGTAAGAACAGTAAGAACAGTTAGAGAAGTAAGATAAGGCGGACACAACAAGTATAGAGGGAGAGTACGATATATCAAGCTAAGCTGCACCAAGGAGACTTATAGAATGGATGTACAACCGTAGGCTGTATTGAAAATAGGGCAAGTCTCAAGGGTAACAACTCGGAATATGAAAGTCATCACCCATGTTGAATAAGATGCTTCATCGCATAAGTGTAGGGGCAAGGAAGGGGCATATATCCGTGATCACCATCAGTCTATGTATGATCGTGAAGAACGAAGAACGCACGTTGGCACGTTGTCTCGATTCGGTGAGTGGAATCGTGGATGAGACCATCATTGTCGATACAGGCTCATCTGACCGAACCATGGATGTGGCTGCGCAGTATACCGACCAAGTCTACACATATGAATGGCAGGATGATTTTGCTGCAGCTCGTAATTACTCATTCGAGCAGGCCACGCAGGAGTATATCCTCTGGCTGGATGCAGATGATGTGCTGTTGCCTGGTGATCAGGCAAAGCTTCGGGTGTTGAAAGAGCAGCTTCCGTCAGGTGGTGAGACGGAAGCTGTGGTTTTGAACTACACGCTGGCCGAGGGGGCGGAGGCAAGTCCGTTAGTGACGGACCGCCGGAACCGCCTGGTCAAGCGCAGCGCAGGGTGCCGCTGGCATGGCCGGCTGCACGAGCAGTTGAGCTTTCCGCGGAGCGGAGTGATGACGGCAGACATTGCCGTCACGCACCGCCGCGAAGCGAGCAATCATTCGGCGCGTAACGTGCGCATCCTGCGCAAATGGATCGCCGAAGAGGGCGTAGCCCAGGGTCGCCTGCTGTTCTATTATGCAGGCGAATGTTATGACCGCAAGCGCTACGGGGCTGCGGTGCAAGGCTACGAGAAGCTGTTGCAGGAGCCGCAGGGTTATCGCGAGGATCGATTAATCGCCTGTGCGCGACTTGCGGAATGTTATGAACGGCTGGGCAAGCCGAGCTATAAGCTCCGTGCGTTATTACAGTCGTTCCAGTTTGACCTGCCTCATGCAGACTTCTGCTGCGCGATTGCTTCTTGCTTTCAAGAACGTGGGGAGCATATGACCGCAATCTATTGGTATATGCAAGCCCTAGATGTAGGCACTCGTGATCCGGGGTTCCGCCCCGTACCTGCGGCATGTCGATCCTGGCTTCCTCATGCCCGGCTCTCCTTGTCCTATGCACAATTGGGACATTGGGAACAGGCGCTTAAGCATAATGTTCAAGCGCTGGCATATGTGCCGACTGATCCCGGATTGCTCAGTAATCGGGAGAAGCTAGAAGCGATGGTGCGTCAGACAACATCTGACGCAACCGGGATTGACAGCGAGTAGAGGGAAGGAAGCGTAGAGCAAGAGCAGAGAACAAGCAAAGAACAAGCAAAGAGTATGCAAAGAAACCAGCCCAGGGTCGTGATTAATAAGTAAGCTACGTGCTAGAATGTTTGCTCTAATCGTTTGATTTTGTTGTACTGCAAAAGGAAATAACGTATTTAAGCGTCACTGCTACTACTGCTTCTCAGGTGAGAGGCAAAGCACGTATTCACCTTTCATACGCAGGCTCTTACATGCAAAGTTCCATCCATCATAGATGTCCTCTTCAATATTCAGCGTTACGCTGTCATCATTATATTCGTTCCGGTTTTCAATCCGGAGCGTTTTTTCATTTTCCCATTCAAGGTGGTTAGCTCCGCGGTGTTCAGCGCGATAGATGGTTTTCACAAAACTAGAGTCTGCACCATCAGATCCGTTTCCGGTGGATCGAACATCGACCCATAAGGTTACTCTCCTCCTTTCCCCGCACCACCGTAAGGAACACTATAGATTTCGGCTACATATTCACCGTTCCTTGAAGGCATCGAATAAGAAAGGTGCCCTTGTTCAGAACGATCGAATGTCGAAAAGTAAGGACGAAGCAGGATGTAAGCGAAGAGAATTAGTAGTAAGAATAGAAATGTAGTGAGAATAGGATGTCTACGTATCCAGGGTTTACGTAAGTTGGTCGTGGGAGTACCAGACGCATCTTGGGTCATAGGATCAAGTCTCCTTTGTAAGAGAGCATTTCGTTTGCAAGTTTTAGCTATGAGTTCAGTTCACACTAAAACTTGTAATAATGATAGCATAGAGAGTAATTTAATGATTGCAAATAAGTTAAAATTATCCTAATTTGAGGGTGGAACGATTCAGGTTAATAGGTATCTAAAACCTTAGATTGATCTAGTCAGAGATAGGTGGAACTGAGAAGATTCGATTGACATGAAAACGCGGTTGCTCATTCGGGTCTGTCCCGTTAAACTAAAGGGAGCGGCGTTTTGCTTGACGGACAAGTCATGAGAACGCCATTTTGTTGTCAAGGATACGGCAATGGTGCCGTGTTCGGATGTCAGAATCGGATCGGACCAAGCTGGTGGAGGAACACCGGTGACAAGTAAGGAGTCTTTACATGAGTGTCCAAGCACCTACTTTAGAAGAAGCGCAGGGTCTCCTGCAAAAATATTATGGTTACCCCGACTTCCGCGAGGGTCAGAAAAAAATCGTATCCAGCCTGCTCGAATATGAGGATACGCTGGGCATTATGCCAACCGGGGGCGGTAAATCGATCTGTTATCAGATTCCCGCTCTGTTATATCCGGGACTAACGCTTGTCGTTTCCCCGCTCATCTCCCTGATGAAGGATCAGGTCGATGCGCTGACGACCGCTGGCATTGCCGCCGCTTACATCAATAGTACGTTAAGCGGCAAAGAAGTGAATGAACGCATCCGCGCAGCGCAGCGCGGCGATCTGAAGTTGCTCTACGTCGCGCCGGAGCGACTGGAGCTGGATTGGTTCCGCGATGAGATGGCGCAGTTGCCCATCTCGTGCGTAGCTGTGGATGAGGCGCACTGTGTGTCACAGTGGGGCCATGATTTTCGGACAAGCTACCTGGCGGTAGCGCCGTTTGTGGACAGTTTGCCGGAGCGGCCGGTGGTTGCGGCCTTTACGGCAACGGCAACGCCCGAGGTCATGGGCGATATTCTGCGTCTGCTGCGTTTGCAGGATCCGCAGACATACGTGACCGGACTTGGGCGGGATAATCTGGCGTTCAGCGTGCTGCGCGGTGAGAGCAAGAAGGATTTTGTGCTGAACTACGCGCGCGAGCATGAGAGTGAGCCAGGTATTATATATGCCGCGACCCGTAAGGACGTGGATGATCTACATCAACGTTTATTGCATGCAGGCTTGCCCGCAGGACGTTATCATGCAGGTATGACGGACGATGAACGGGCTCAGAGCCAGGAGCAGTTTTTGTACGATGATATCCGCGTGATGGTGGCAACGAATGCCTTCGGGATGGGGATCGATAAGTCTAACGTACGTTACGTACTGCATTACAGCATGCCGAAGAATATGGAGGCATATGTACAGGAAGCCGGACGTGCTGGACGGGACGGAGATCCAAGCCAGTGCATATTGTTATTCGGGGCACAGGATATTATCACCCAGAAGTTCCTGATCGAACAGAACCCGATGGAGGGTGACCGGAAACAGAATGATTACCGCAAGCTGCAGCAGATGGTGGATTACTGTTATACAACACGTTGTCTGCGCAGTGCACAGTTGGACTACTTCGGTGAGGTGCATGAGGACAAGCCTTGCGGCATCTGCAGTTCCTGTACGGATGATCGCGAGCTGGTAGATATGACGATTGATGCACAGAAAATTTTCAGTTGCATTCATCGTATGCGTGAACGGTATGGTGTATCTCTGGTTGCTTCGGTGCTCAAAGGCTCCCGTGCCAAAAAAGTGTTGGATTACGGCTTCGATTCCCTGCCAACATATGGTGTGATGGGGAATCGCACGGAGCGTGAAATTGCAGAGATCATCAACGTGATGGTATCGGAAGGTTATCTGATGCTGTCCGAGGGGCAGTATCCGGTAGTGCGTTTGCAGCCCTTGGCGGTGGAAGTGCTCAAAGGTCAGCGTGAAGTCATGCAGCGGGTGGTACGCAAGACGGCTGCAACAGCCTCGGGCACCAACTATGGTGGACGTCGTGGACGTGATGCGATGCCGTCTGCGGTTAATGAAACGGTATTTGAGCAACTACGCTTAATCCGGCGTGATCTGGCGGCGAAGGAACATGTGCCGTCCTACATTATCTTCAACGATGCAACACTTCGCGAGATGAGTGTGGTATGTCCCAAGACGGAACGTGACATGCTGACAATTAAAGGGGTCGGTGAGGTCAAGTATCGTAAGTACGGATTACCGTTCTTGGAATTTTTCCAGAAACAATCGGGCGAAGAGGTTGATACGGATGATGATGCCTTTTACGAGTATGAGTAAGGTGCTGGAATGGTAGATGAACATGTCTTGTATCGTTCAGGTGAGTGATTGAGTGAGCGCATGAGTATGACTATGAGTGCAGGATCAAGTATTTTTTTCAAAAATATGGTCTGGGTGTCCAGGCAAAGGTTGTGAACCATGAAGGTTATTCTTTCTACATTAAATGCAAAGTATATCCATACCTCGCTGGCTTTGCGTTGTCTGAAGGCGTACAGTGAGAAGGATTTTGATATTGATATCGCCGAGTATACGATTAAAGACCCGGTCATGAATATTGTGTCTGATCTGTACCAACGCGGTGCGGACGTGATTGGGTTCTCGTGTTATATCTGGAACATTGAAGAGACGATTAAGGTTATTGATAATCTGAAAAAGGTTATGCCTGAGGTGAAAATTTTGCTGGGCGGGCCGGAAGTATCCTATGACACGGAATATTGGATGAACCGGATTCCTAATGTGGATTTCATCGTTATGGGAGAAGGCGAAGAGACGCTGCATCAGCTGTTGACGGAGCTTACGGGCAGTAAGAAGTTCCACTTTGTATACGGACTGGCTTATCGCAAAGGGGAAGAGGTCATTCTCATGCCAGGACGCCCGAAGGCGGATCTGAACGATCTGCCGTCACCGCATCGATTTGAAGAGGATATCCCGGATCTCGGGAAGCGGGTTGTTTATTTTGAAACGAGTCGTGGTTGTCCATTCAGCTGTCAGTTCTGTCTATCCAGTATTGAGGTCGGCGTGCGGTATTACGATATCGAGCGGACGAAGTCGGACATTCTGTACCTGATTGAGAAGGGTGCGAAGCTGATCAAGTTTGTAGACCGGACGTTTAACATTAAGCGGGATTACGCGCTGGAGATGTTCAAATTCTTGATTGAGAATCATCAGGGGACGGTATTTCAGTTTGAAATTACCGCTGACATCATGCGTCCTGAGGTACTCGATTATCTGGCAGAGAATGCGCCGCCGGGTACGTTCCGATTCGAAATCGGGGTACAGTCCACGAATGATCCAACCAATGAACTGGTGAAACGCCGCCAGAACTTTACCAAGCTGAGCCGTACAGTGAACAAGGTGAAAGCCAGTGGAAAAATCGACCAGCATCTCGATCTTATCGCAGGACTACCGGAGGAAGATTACAATACGTTCCGTAAGACGTTTAATGATGTATTTGCTCTGGGGCCAGAAGAGCTTCAGCTTGGATTCCTCAAAATGCTGCGCGGTACGGGTCTGCGTCTCGATGCAGAGAAGTACAACTATACGTATATGGATCACGCGCCGTATGAAATTCTGGGCAGTGATGTGTTGCCGTTCAGCGACATCGTGCGCTTGAAGCGTCTGGAGGATGTGCTGGAGAAATACTGGAACGCACACCGGATGGATCATACGCTGAAGTATCTGATGGAGCAGGAGTTCAACTCGCCGTTTGATTTCTTCCAAGCATTCGGGGATTACTGGGAAGGTCAGGGCTGGCAGAAGATTGGTCACCAATTGGAGGATCTATTCACCCGCCTGCACAGCTTCCTAGAGTCGCGGAATACACCGCATATGGATATTGTGCTCGGTCTGATGAAGCTGGACTATTTCCTCGGACACAAGTACAAGCCACGCAAAATCTGGTGGGATGACGTACTCCAGAAAGACCAGTGGGCGGGTTACATGAAAACGCTGGCTGAACGTCCGGAAGACGTCCGCTTGCCACGTGTTGCCGGTGCCGCAGGCTCGGCATGGCTGGAAAGCAGCGGCACGGGTGCGAGTGCCGCTGTGGGAAGTTCGGCTGCTGCCGGGGAAGACTCTGCCGCAGATGCGGCGGGTGTGATCGGCAGCGATGGCGAGGATGCTGCGGCGCTTGCAGCGCGCGACGCCGGGGTTATGTCCGCCGCGGATGGAGCGGCGGACGGGGTTGACGGCAACGCTTCGCGTGCGTTGCCGATGACCTCGGCCATGACCGCACAGACGGTCATGGGTGCCCGTGATTTCGCCGACCTTGGTCTCGGCGAAAAGGAACTGCAGAAGCACGCCGTATTGGACGTGCTTCCGTTCCGGCTTGAGCGAGTGCTTGCTGGCGCTAGCCCGCTTGCCGCGAAAGGGCGGACGCTGCTGGTCGTAGTATACCAGCAGCATGAAGGGCAGCAGGCGCAGTATTACACGCTGCCGCTGGGAGAAGAAGCCGCTGCTATGTAGGTGCAGCGGCGTGGATGAGCACCGCGATTATTAACGCGGTGCATCGCCATGAGGTGCTGCCCATTTGGGCGCAGCACCTCACCCTTACGCGGCTTGCCATTGCACAAGCCGCGCTCCGTTCTACCTTTTACAACAGCATATAGGTTCCGAAAGCATCGGAAGGTCGTCTGATTCCCTAGGGGAGGAAGAAGGGCCTTCCTTTTTGTTTTTCAGAATGATAGCAAAAGCAGAATCCACCCAATCTAAGGAGGTTTCCTATGAATGAACATGCTACGACCAAAGAGACGATTACGATATCAAAAGGTTCTGCTGAGGTACTGCACATTTATATTCCATATAACCCTGCTCACATTGAGCGGATTCGTCGGATCACGGGTAGAACGTGGCAAGCGAAAGAAAAAGTATGGGTCATCCCCTACACCACATCAGCTATACAGGAGTTCATGAATCAATTTGATCCAATTGATGTTCAGATTGCCCCAGAGTTGTGGGTGGAGAGTGAGGATTTACAGCAATGGAAAGCTAGCAAGGGAAACAGTGCATGGAGCAAA
This sequence comes from Paenibacillus tundrae, assembly GCF_036884255.1. Lineage (NCBI taxonomy): Bacteria > Bacillati > Bacillota > Bacilli > Caryophanales > Paenibacillaceae > Paenibacillus > Paenibacillus tundrae. The sequence goes on from NZ_CP145605.1 coordinate 1,656,093, forward strand.
GAACCATTACAGAAGGCATTAACATTACGAGGATACAGTCGCAAAACGATCAAAGCCTATTGTAATCAGATCGAACGCTTTCTGAGTAGCTGCCAAATTGAAAGTACAGCTGTGACTACTTCAGTAGTTCAACGTATTGTTTAAATTTGCTTGAGCGAGGGATTTCCCATTCCAGTGTAAACCAGACGATCAGCGCGATTTGCTTCTATTGCAAACATGTGCTCCATCATCCTACAGAGATCCAGTATATTCGTCCCAAGAAGCAGACCAAGTTGCCACAAGTATTGTCTGAAAAAGAAGTAGCTCAATTACTCACATCCGTAACTAATCTCAAGCATAAAACGATTTTGTTTCTCACGTATTCGTCTGGTCTTCGTGTAGGTGAAGTCGTTCGTCTACGTTGTAGCGATCTGGATATTGAGCGCCAGACCCTTATTGTAGGGCAGGGAAAAGGTCAGAAGGATCGAAGAACCCTACTCTCCAATATTGCTTGGGAAATTGTGCAGAAATATATAGTCGAATATAGACCCCAGCGTTGGTTATTTCCGGGACAATCTTCGGATCGGCATCTGACCGAGCATAGTGTGCAAAAGGTTTTTGAGGAAGCCAGACAACGCGCAGGCATTGTGAAAAAGGTTAGTATTCATGTCTTACGACACTCTTTCGCCACGCATTTACTGGAAAACGGTACAGACCTGCGCTATATCCAAGAGCTGCTTGGTCACACAAGTGCACGAACAACCCAGCGATATACGCATGTGAGTACCAAGAGTATTCAGCGTATTCAGAGTCCGTTGGATCGTCTGGATCTGGGCGATTGAGTGTTGCTATAAATCTCCCTTTTTCGCCAAATTCTCCTTCGCAAATACCAGTGCTTGGGGTATCATATACGTAGTCGGATATCAGACAGAACATGTGGTATTTACGAAGTACATAAATTAGATGTTATAGGAAGTCAGCAAAAGACTTATTTTCATCAAAATAATGAAGGAGAATAATATGAAATTGTTAGAGCTTAGTAATATAAATAACTTGAAAGTTAAAGAAGGATTTTACAATGGAATTTCAGGTAAGGCGGTATTCAGCAAAAATAATAATATTCGTAAACGTTATTTTTTGGAGAAACGCTGGGGTCAAGGAACGAATGTACTAACTGCACTTATGATGAATCCAAGCAAAGCGGCACATGATAATTCTGATGATACGGTCAACCAATTAATTGAGGTAGCTAAGAATAATAATTGTGATGCTCTATATGTAGTTAATGTATCAAGTTATATTGAGGGCAGTAGTAAAAAAATGAAAAGTGATAAATTTATTTTTGATAATATAAATTGGAGCTATATAGAACATGCTATATCAGAATCAAAGATAATATTTATTGGATGGGGAATGAAAGGGCAAAATGGGATATTACAACAAATTAAAAAGAATAGGAATGTAATAAGAACGTTAAATGAAGCAAAGGAACTTATTTACGCTTATGAATTTGTTCAATCTAAAAATAAGAAGTATATTAATAAACCTTTTTATTATGTTCCTCATCCTAGACCAATATGGAATAAAGAAAAGTATAGAAAACAGAGTTTGCATAAATTGACTTTAGTTCAATTTGATAGATTATTTAATAGATAAGAATATTCGAATTTCAATATACGATTAATTTTGTAAGCAAGATTATTCAATGAAGTCGCTGACATCCTATAACATAATATTCACGCTGCGGACATTCATCCTTGGTCTGGCAGTCGCCAGACAACCGACATACGTCGGTTCGCGAATACAGGAACGTTATCTGAAATTCATGTTAGGAGCTGATTAAATAATGATACACGAATACTTGGAATATCCAACTAAAGAGCAGTGGATAGAGATAGAAGAAAATTCGGAAATAAATTCCTTATATTTAGAAGTAAAACGACCAGAAATAAATGATCTTTTTGCTATGTTTGCAGAACAAGAATTAGCTAGTTGGATCAGATTGTTTAATAATAGACTTGGTCAGTCGAGAATGAGTTATATCTTTTTTAAACACTATTACAATAAAGGTATTCCTGATGAAGAGTGGTACATATCACCGGGTAAAGATGGACAATCAATTCAATACTTCCCTCATTTTAAGAAAGACGAAACAATTAACTACAAAGTGATGTTCGATTATTACGTCGATGCTTTCTATTACAAATTTTTCTCTGCATGGGATACTATTTTTCATATCATAAATGTCCAATACCAATTTGATGTAGATAAAGATAAAGATTTTAATCGAAACATATTAACCAACCTTAATAAGGTTAACCCAGCTTTGAAGAAACAGTTTAATAAAACTAATTACTCTGAGGCATTTAAAAAATCAAGGGTACTTAGAAATGATATCACACATAATTTTGCTCCTAATGATATTAGTTCTGGAATAAGTAAAAAGAAAGAAGATGGGCAATTGAAAGAGATAAGCTTTGGCGTCGGAAGTTATACGCCGTCAAGCGAATTTGTTCAAAATATAGATGAAGTAATAGATGAGTTTATTAAATTTTTGAGGGTATTTAAAAGAGGGCTTGAAAGTAGTCCAAAGAAGCCATGAACTTCAGATAACATAGTATTCACACTGCGGACATTCGTCCTTGGTCTGGTATACGCCAGACACCCAGCATGCGCTGGGTAGTGAATACGGGAATGTTATATGACATCTTGCAGTCCAACCATTAAGGATTAAAACAGATTGTATGATCAAATATAGATTATATTGATGATAAGAAATGAAAAATTCAATGGATAAGGTGGGGCAGCGATGAAAAGAAATTTTCTTTTTGTTAATACGATTATATCTGAGCTTAATAGTACAAGAAATGAATTTGTTAAAATTAAAGAGGAATTAAATTCAGGACTTAGCGATATATTGCTAAAAGGATTATTTACATACCAAGTTTCTAAATTTGAGACAACCTTGAATGAAATTATTAAAATGTTTTTGAATGCATTTCCTGAGAAGATCCAGAGAAAAGTTTTAAACCTACAAAAGAAAAAGTTATCGAGAATTCAGAATCTTTAATATCTTCTGTTGTTGATAGTTATATAAATGAGCTTTCGTATAAAAATCTCCATGAATATTTAAAGGTTTTTATTGATATAACAAGTATTGAAAAAAATACGGATGAAATTATTGATAAGTTAATAGAGATGAAAGAAACAAGGAATTTATTAGTTCATAATGACTTAAAGGTTAATGAAATATATCTTGCAAAGTGTAAGAATTATAAAAGAGCTTCTGACAAGGACATAAATAAGTATATTGATTTTGATGAAGAATATATCAAAGAATGTCTTAACCTTTGTGTTGATTTCATGGATTCTTATTTATTAACTAAACTTCAAATGAAGTATAAAGATTATACGAAGATAAAAGCTATGAAGGAAATATGGGATTATCTTTTTGATACACCTATTCTTAAATTTGATGATTTTTGGGAACATGATGGAACATATCTAAATTATTTTAAAATGGATGAGGAAACGTTGAAGGCAAAGATAACAATGTGTTCTACAACTGAAAAGATGAGTTTGTTCTATTTATTAATACAATACAGTGACTCATTAGTAGAAGCGTATTTAGAAAAATATCAATATAGATTATTGTCTCTTGGAAATCTACACGGAAAAAGAAAAGAGGATCACATATATTTACAAGCGATTTTGACCAAATATCCTAGATTGTTTCAGCAAGACATCACGCATCATATAATATAATATTCATGCTGCGGGCATACGCCCTTGATCCGGCAGTCGTCGAGTCGTGAATACGGGAACATTATATGAAATGATTAACTATTTGAATTTCTTTTATTTAGTATCATAGAATTTATACCTACAATAAACAAATTGAAAAGGTTCGTTCAAACTAAGAAAAACCCCTTTCAACGAAGGGGCCAACACAGAATATATTAAGAAACAATTCCCCAGTCTCTTTGAACATGCCACTTCGGGTTATTCCAAGTAACTAGATCTAAAGGGTTAAAATATTCATCAGTTAGTAAGATTTCTTTTAACTGACCTGGTAATATGCTCAATACGTGACTACCGCTATCACTTGTATAATCATACATATGATATCTAGGCGATTTATCTTTGTATTTGTTACTTGGGCCATAATCGAAGGGAGCACAGAGTCGCTTTAATGAGTGTCCGTCTTCATTAGAAAAGAATGTTACCATAATTTTTCTTTTTTCGTTAATAGCCTGTAAAAATAGCTCATGCATCTCGCATTCCTCCTGGATTATTATTGAAATAACACTTTAATTTTATCATATTAATTATATTTAAAGAAATAAATTACAATCATGGAGCACGAAGAAGGCATCCCAATCATATAACATAATATTCACGCTGTGGGCATACGCCCTTGATTCAGCATTCGCCGGACACCTAGCATTTGCTAGGTCGTGAATTCAGGAACGTTATCTGAAACCGATTGAAAGGAGTAGAAAAATGAATAACCTACCATCAATTGAAGAAGGCGAAAAGATAGTCGCTGATCAACTGAAAGATGAATTGGAATTCCACATAAATTGTTGTAAGAGTTGTTGCAATGTTATCGCAAAGTCTATTGAGGCATATCCAGATATAGATTTAGATAATGCAACAAGTTCAATTAAAGTTGTTACTTCCTTACTTGCAAAAGTTCTTAATGATTTAAGAACTGCTTCATTATTATCAGCAACAGGATATCCGTCTCAGGCTGCAACTATTGTTTCATCATTATACGAATCTGCCTTTATGATAGCTTACATAGGAGATAATGATGATTTAGCAAATAAGTGGATAGAACACGAAGATGCTACTAAATTATTTATCAATGTAAAGGAACTTACAAAACAAGGTTTGAAAAATATTGATGCACCAAATTACGAAGAATTTTATCTACAAGAATACAATGATTATAGGCAGCTATGCATGATAAAACATGGTAATCCTTTAGTGCAAAAGAATCTCGTATTTTTAGTTGAAGGGAACTCGGTAATTGCTGATTTTGGACCAGAAACAAGTGAATTTTCTATAAAAATAAGCTGGTATGCGTTAGAAAAAGCAATAAATTATTCAATGATATCGATTTCAGCTTATATAAACTTTCATCTTATAGATAACACAACTTCTGAAATTATTGAACATTTTAATAGTGTAAAAGAATCTTACAAAGAAATGGGAAGAAGAGCAGTCGAGAGGTGGGGAATTGAAAATACACAGCCTTAATAGTAGCTCAATGAAGAATCGGCACCAGATAACATAATATTCAAGCAGCGGCTCCTTTCGGAGCCTTGGTCTGCTAGATGGATTTCGTAGAGGAATTTCAGCAGACAACCCCTTTGGGGTTTATGAATACAGGAACGTTATCTGAAAGATACGTAGAGATAGAGAATAATCTGAACAAATAATAAGAACATGAATGTTAAGGGGGTTCTATGGAGGAGTGGGAAGAGCTTATAGAAATATTACTAGATGAGAAGGCTTCATATGCTGAGCGAGATGATGCAGCCATGGATCTAAGTGAATACAATAATAAAACGGTAATAAAGACTTTAGTGATGACTGCCAATCATGATTTAACGGATGAGATGATTAAAGCAAGTTGTGGAGAATCTTTAGCCATGATTTTAGTACAGAGCGATCAATTTGAGAAAGAGATTTACAAGCAATTAAAAGGCATAGCGAAAATAGAATTTGAAAGCTATGTCAGTTTAAAGAGAAGCGATTGGAAGACTTATTTAAATATACAAACATAAGAAGTAAGAAAAATCGAAGAAGACGTATCCATTAGATAACATAGTATTCATGTTGCGGACATTCGTCCTTGATCCGGCATTCGCCGGATACTCGACATACGTCGAGTCATGAATACAGGAACGTTAGATGAAATATGACAATAGAAAGAGGAAAAAGATGAAAGAATTATCACATACGTTAAAACAAGAGTTAGAATCAATGGGGGTTCATCTGTTTGAAATAGATGAAAGCAATTTAAGCAAAACCAAGCAGTTCAAATACAACTGCTATATATATGATTCAGATAAACACTATACAAACCATGTGGTGTATATTAAAGATATAGTCGGCACATTACATCCTTCATATGAAGGTCTATCATTTTTAGACATTTTCACAAAACTTAAAAGGAGAGAAAGAATTGTATCAAACTATTTGGAGAATTCATCCTATTATACTGAACAATTAACTCGGGATATATCTGATGATGAAAATGATCGACCATGTTTTATAAAACTAAATGATGAATATTACGTTGATACCGGTAATCACCGAATTACTATTTGCAAATTAAAGGAATTTGATTATGTTGTAGGCGATGTTACGGAGCTTATTTGGAATCCAAACAAACAAAAATTGTGGGATGGGTATATTTATAGAGGCTTTAAGTTGGATTATGATTCAACTAATGATCGATTAACAGTCTTCTTTGATGACGATTATGTATACTTCGATGACCGTACGGTAATTGAACTTACTGAATTCCTCATTCTTTATGATAAAATTTCAATACATAAATTAGGTTTTATTAAGAACAGAAAGTTAAGGAGTCAAAGTATGAAGTATAATTATTCAAATGCGAGTTTTCAATTTAATAGAGTATTCAATAAACTATTACAATTTAAAAAACAGCTGTTAGCATTTCATGAGGATTATACGTCATCTAACATAATATTCACGCTGCGACTCCTAACGGAGCCTTTGTCTGTGGGAAGGAATTTCGAGAGGGATTTCAGCAGACAACCCCTCCGGGGTTCGTGAATACAGGAACGTTAAGTGTAACTTCTGAAAGAAAACTGTAATACAAATTTAAAACTGATGAGTGCTTACTATTGGAAAGGGAACAGAGAAGCGGATTCTAAATTAAGCAAGAAAGAATTAAGAATTAATTCTTCTTTATTTGATGGCGTGTTTAAGCTATCAATTTTGATATGATAATAAAGAAGTATAGAAAAAATCAATAATGCTAAAGGGAGATGATCTTATAAACATGTATAAGAAATTCATGATTTTCAGATGTCTAACTTCGTTTCATGAAATAGCTGCACTTTTTGATAAAAACCAAATGAGTAGCGTAGAATACATTTCCATAACAGATATAGAAACAAAGGAGTCTAAGCTTTATGATAGTCTGTTAATCAAGTATCGAAAACTGCAAGATAAGAGCGGTGTAGAATACATTAATAATTATCCTGAAAAACAATATAAGCATATAAACGAGGGAGAAGTAGTAGATGAAGAAATTGAGCTGCTATACTTTAGAGAGTACAAGATAATTTTGTTTATATCCAATGTACTAAATATTAATTTATTGAGGAAAATCATACCTATTTATGATTACAAAAAAAATAACGAAGTAATGCTTCCTATTGATATACCGAATGAATATTTCAAGAAATTGTTAAAAGAAAATAATCTTAGTTTTAAAGAAATTACGTATTTTCAAGATGCAAGACTTGAAAACATTAATGCTAGTAAAATGGAAATTACATTTAAATTGCGAGATGGATTCTTAAAAAATATAAATGATTTAGGTATAGATCTATATGAGGCACAAATCACCGAAGTTAAATTTGAATATTATGGTGTTTTAATAAAACTAAATTCTAAAGGACGGGTATTACTGAATAAGTGGGTAGATGAATATGCATTGAAAAAAATAGTAGATTACTTGGCTGAAGGATTGGAGGAAATTTGATGGATTCGTTTCGAAGAATATCCGAAAATCCTATCTTTATATTTATAGCTAGTTTGTCATCAATAGTATCACTAATAGTAAGCTATTTTTTCAATGAATCCCTTAATTGGATTATACTTTTAATTTGTTTTGGATCATTTTTACTTATAATTCTTTTAAATATTCAAAATAAAAAAATAATTGGTATCATGGATAGAATTGATTTAAGCGTATCGACAAAGTCTATTGATCTTGAGACTGACAATGATGAAATATATAAGTCAATTAACGGATTTATATTGTTTTACCATGGAACTTTATCTCAAGAAGCATTAAAAAAGAATCCAAAAGCATTAATCACTTTAACTGCTCCTTCCCAGTTAAAGTTATCAGTGCAAGTAGGGAAAAACTCGTTCATCAGAAACTCTTCTAACGACAAGCACATCATTGAAACAGCAATTACCAATGGTCTGGATTATATGATAATAATTTCATTTGAATTACATCAAAATGAGTTGAATGAATTCGAAAAATCTAGCAAGCATCTTCAAGTTAACGTGGTCTGTAATGAATTGGAATTGAACTATAGCGAAGCTATTCTTATTCAAACCATGGGTTAATAATATTTTAAGTTTAAGAATTAAACAAGTAATGTTTGCTAGTCTATGCTAGGACACACGAAGCAGATTAAAACTTCTATATTGAAAAGATGAGCAAAGTAAATCGATAAATTAAGAATAAGTTTAAGATACCTCAGGAAGTCAGAAGCAACACTTAACATAATATTCACGCTGCGGATATTCGTCCTTGATCCGGCATTCGCCGGACACCCGACAAGCGTCGGGTCGTAAATACGGGAACGTTAGGCGAAAGAACGAAACATGTTACTTAAGAAAGGAAATGAAAATGTCATCCAGCTCGTACTTGAAAGTATTGGGATTCTCTTTTATCGTAATGGCACTACTTAGTATTAAGAAGACTATAATACTAAGTGACTATTTTTTGTTAAGTTTTTCTATTTCGGCATGGTGTTTTGCTTTTGCGGACTTTCTTAGATTTAGACCATTTATAGATGATAGAGAAAATAAAACTAGATTTATAAAGGTAGTTAACAATGTATTAATATACGTGCAGAGTCAAATTGGTAAGCTAAATTACATATTAGATATATTTGCAATATTGAGTCTAATTGTATTGCCTCATACACTTTCAAAGATGTTCCCCGATTTAGAACTGGTAAACTCATTTATGGTTCTGATGAGTATGGCTTTAATTTTACTTATGATAGGATTTAGAGATAAAAAGAAAGAAATGATTCAAAGTTATAATTTGCGAAAAAAAATGATCGAATATGAGCTCGAAATATCTGAGTTGAAGAAGCAGATCGAAATGATTAAAGAAAAAGATTGAATGTGTAGCTATGTTCCGTCGTCTAACATAATATTCACGCTGCGGACATTCGTCCTTGGTCTGGCATTCGCCAGACACCCGACATGAGTCGAGTCGTGAATAAAGGAACGTTAGGCGAAATTATTGCAATCAAATAATGAAAGGAAGGATAGTTGAAGATGGGAATGCCTTCAAAATCAAAGATATTTGAATATTGGATGAATTGGTTAGCTGAGAAGGGAATTGATTGGGGAGAGCCGTGTTGTTGGGCATGTGGAAGGTTTTGGGGGGATAAATATGATATAAAGAAACCTCATGCAACTAGGGAAGAAATAATAAAGAATTGGGATAATGTCCCTTTACAAAGATGCCATATTATTGCCAAGCAATTTGACGGTACTGACGAACCCTCAAATTTGTTTTTAATGTGCAGGGATTGTCATGATAAAGCTCCGAATACTAGATCGGTAGAAGCATTCTTAATATGGACAGAAAAGCAAAATTGGTATGAGAATTTTAGAGATGAAGTAATGAAGGAAATGAAAAATTTTGGACTTGAAGACAGGATTGAAGAGCTGAACGAAATAATTGCAAATAGAGAGATAAAGGGTAAAATCATTGGAAACTTAGGGATACATATGAATCAGAATGGAAAAGGTGCTCAAATAACCATCTCAACATATATTTCAGCGTTATATGAATATCTAAAAGAACAAGACAAATTGAAAGTCTCCCAAGAAGGCAATAACCTCGCCTAACATAATATTCACGCTGCGGACATTCATTCTTGGCCCGGCATTCGCCGGACACCCGACATACGTCGAGTCGTGAATACAGGAACGTTATACGAAAGTTCTGAATCACCAATGAAGAGTTAGAACTAACTTAACTAGATTATTACCAAAAAAGGAGCTATACAATGGCCAATTTAAAAGTGTTTATATCTTCAACTTGTTATGATTTAAACGTAGTAAGATCTCAGCTTAGAAATTTCGTCAATAATTTCGGTTATGATCCAGTCATGAGCGATTATGCTGATGTATTATACGATCCGCGGGTACATACTCACACAAGTTGTGTTCAAGAAGTTACAAATTGTGACGTCTTAATTTTAATTATGGGTTCCCGCTTTGGAGGGAAAGCAATTCCTAAAGCAGCCGAAGTAGTAAATCTGGAGTACCTGAAAGATAAAAGTAAAAGTAATAAAATACTTGACGATTCTGCTAACCTGTCTATCACTCAATTAGAAGTTATTCGAGCAATAGAGTCAGGAATTCCAATATTCACCTTCGTAGAGAATAAGGTCATGCATGATCATTTAGTTTACGAGAAAAATAAAGACAAAGAATTTATTGAAAGTTTAGATTTCCCATCTTTTGCTGATAAACCAGAAACAGCGAAGTATGTCTTTGAATTTATAAACTTCTTAAGGCACAGAATCGAAAATAACAGCATAGTTAGTTTTAATAGAATGGAGGACATAGAATCCTATCTAAGAAAACAATGGTCAGGATTACTTCAAAGATTATTGTATGAACAAAGATTTAAAAAGCAAGAAGAAATTAAAATAGACTATTTGGCAAATCAAATTGCCGATATAAAAACTGCGATAATGACATCTATTTCTAGTAGCGATCTAAAAGATACAGCAAGAGGTGCTATAAAATTTAGACATTTAGTAGATTTTTTTAGACAGCTGAAGAATTCAAATACAAGAGACTTACTATTATTAGACATAACATTTCAAGACCTTTTAACAAGATTAAGCATTATTGATATCATTTCTATTGATAATTCGAATAGGTTTAATCGGTTAACTGCTTTAATACTTGAAGATGGGACATTTTTTGAATTGCGATATCCGATTGGTTTTATTGAAAGGCTTAAAGATGACTGGATGGAATTCACTATTCTGAATCAAACAAGTAGACAAGCAATAATAAATGCTATCTACGATATTGATGATAATAGACCAATGAGAAATTTTCGATACATTGATAAGCAATTTAGTGATGTGTTTATTGAAAATCAAGACGGCGATTTGAATTTAGTACAAGATGAAGGAAATTCAACAGATTAATATTTTGATAAAAAGTTAGAACAATTAAATTATAATTCTGGCTTCTTATTGTTTCGTATATTCAAAGGGGCAGCCCCTTCGCCTAACATAATATTCACGCTGCGGACATACGCCCTTGATCCGGCAGTCGCCGGATACCCGACATACGTCGGGTCGTGAATACAGGAACGTTAGGCGAAACCTCATAGTAGATAGTAAATAGAGGGGAATACAATGATGTATTATGCTCTTATTCGTATGAACGAAGTTTTTCCACATAACAGTGATGTTGCTAAGTGGATAGTTTGGACCTATGTCAAGAAAGTAGACACTTACGCGACGGATTTGTCCGTAAATTTCTTCGCAAAACGAGCAGGGGAAAGATAACCTAGCGCACCATGCATTCGCTTGCGGTTGTAATAGAACTCAATGTACTGGTAAATGGTGTTATAAGCCTCTTCTGGATTCTTAAAACGAGGGTTACAGTGAATGAGTTCTTTCTTCAAAATACTGTGCCAAGACTCGATACATGCGTTATCGTAACAGTTTCCTCGGCGGCTCATACTGAGCTCCATACCATACGATTTCAGTTGCTCCACGTATTCTTTTGACGTGTACTGCGAGCCACGATCCGAGTGATGTAGCAGTCCTGGAGCGGGGCGTTTGGCCCGGTAAGCATCATTCAATGCACCTAGCACCAGACTCGTTTCCATATGGTTGTACAGACGCCAGCCTACAATTTCACGCGTACATAAATCCAGAACACTGGCGAGATATAACCGGCCTCCTCGGCAGGGAATGTAGGTGATATCGGTGACCCATACGGTGTTCGGTTTGGACGTTTGAAATTGCTGGTTCAGCGTATTTGGTGCAATGGGATGATGATGGTTAGAATCCGTCGTTTGGACACGATACCGAGGAGTGTGCACGGAACGAAGATTCATTTGACGCATGTATATACTGACGGTACGGGAAGAGATTCTGTATCCTTCCAGATGGAGCGCATACGTAATTTTCGGACTTCCACACCGCTTCTGGTGGTCGTAGAAATGAAATCGAATACGCTTCATGATCTCAGTTCTCCGGTGCTGCTGTTTACTTGTTCGATCCATCCGCCACTTGTAATATCCGCTCCGTGACACGTGTAACAGAGTGCACATCTTCTCCAAAGAAAACAGGGAGCGATGGTTTTCCAGAAACTGAAACCTTAGCTCTTTGGTTTGCTGAAGATGTGCACTGCTTTTTTTACAATAGCCAGTTCCTCTTGCGTGTCCGCAAGCGTATGCTCTTTCTCTTGAAGTAACCGGCGCATTTCTTTAAGCTCTGCTTCCAGTTCTTTCACTCGATCTACGCTAGCTACGGGCTCATGTTTAAGTTCGCGATACTTGCCCATCCACTGGTGTAATGTACTTTTTGGAATGTTGAGTTCTTCTGCCAAGTCTCCGAGTGTCTTGGTCTGTTCTTGGATAAATTTTACCGTTTGTTTCTTAAATTCTTCATTGTATCGTTGCCGCTGTTCTCCCATGTGGACACACCTCCGTTAGCCTTATTATCCTTCTGTCCGTTATTGGGTGTCCACTTTTTATTCTAGCTCCAGTTGGACTGGCAATTGTACATAACGACTTTGTATTTCTCAAGAGAAAATTACTTAAAACTTCAGATGACATTTTGGACTGGATTTTTGAAACAACATCTGTTCTTAAAATTCTTACTGCCTCTCTAAGAGAAGCTATTTTCTACTTAGAAGAGTCTGAAAAATTGGAAGAGGTAAGAATTTATATTAATTCCCTACCTGAGTATATGATTCAGAAATATGAAATTCTCAAACAGCTATTTAGAAGCGGTGAGAAAGCAGAGTTATTGCAGAGATTATCTAATACAAGAAACATAACCTATCATTACACTAAACCTCAAAGAAAAGAGTTGTCAGAAGCATTAGAAGCATCAGGTGATGAAATTTTAGCTTATGAAGAGAATAATCAAAAGTTTTTCTTTGCAGAGCACATAAAGAATACGATTTTATTAAGATCCTTGTTTTCACCCAACGAACTTAAGGTGGAAAAAGAGCTACCATTGAAGAGCTGATAATGAGTATTAGAGAATCGATTGAAGTACTTATTGATTTTTCTAGCGAAGTAAGTAAACATTATTTAAAAGCATTTTGTAAGTAATTCAATGAGGCATCGCCTAACATAATATTCACGCAGCGGACATTCGTCCTTGGTCCGGCATTTGCCGGACACCCGACATGCGTCGGGTCGTGAATACAGGAACGTTATCAGAAATCCTATTAAACAATTAAATGAGAGGAGAATTTATGGGGCATTTAACAATAGCAGAAGTGAAAGAAATAAAAACACTTATTATGCAAGCTAGGAGTCTTGAGAAAACAATTGATGACATATTGAGCAGAGATGGTATGGAAGCTAATAAGTATACTTCATTTAAATCAATGGCTCATATCTATAATGATATAGCTACAAGATCTGCAACAGTAATGAAAATTGGGAACTTCTACAAAATGAATACTGAAGAAATGAAGGGATGGGCAGATACACTTTGGCCAACAGCAAAAAGCATTTTAGAAACTGTTCTGATAAGCACACGTATCCTGATTTCCTCATTAGAAAGCAATATTGACTTTGTAGAAGAAGAAGTAGATAACATTGAGAGCTTTATTAAAACAAAATTAAGAAGTGTACTTTATGAAATTCCACAAAAAGAGAAGGAAGTTCAGAATGCTATAGAAAACTTATTTGTTGGAAAAGGTTTCAATAAAGCTATTGATTATGATAGAGAGACAGGGAAATTTAATTTCTCAGGTAGGGAATACATACCTGATTTTATTCTGCCCAAACTTAGAATGTGTATAGAAGTAAAATTGTTAAAAGATGTTGCTAAGAAATCCCAGATAATTGAAGAGATTAATGCTGACATAACTGCATACTTGAAAGAGTATGAAAATGTTCTTTTTGTAGTTTATGATCTTGGTGTTATACGAGATGAATTGGAATTCTGTAGAGACATTGAAAGTAATGAAGGCATAAAAATAATAATAGTAAAACATTAATGGATGCGTATTCTTAGGAGAATAGGACATTTGATAACATAATATTCAAGCAACGGCTCCGTTGGAGCCTAGGTCTGGGGGAGGGATTTCGAAGAGGAATTTCAGCAGACAACCCCGTTGGGGTTCATGAATAAAGAAACGTTATCAGAAACCGGCCAAAGAAAAGAGGCTAAATAATTCAAATGAGAAAATCTCCAAAGAAGAAATTAAAAGAAATCTTAATGCAAAAAAATGCAGGTGTTTGTTGCGTATGTAAGAAAAGAGGGCAGGGACTTCACTTTCATCACATTGATGGTAATAACTCTAATACAGTTGAAGGCAATTTAGCTGTTCTATGCGTAAGAGATCATGATTTTCATCATAGACCACAGGTATATGATGAACCAAATCATACTGAGTTAACAGAATCCGAAATTCGAGATTTTAAAATATCTTGGGAAGCTTTTGTTTATGAAGCTTCCCAAGATGATACAAAAGTGCTTGCGGTATTAAATGCTTATGGAGATTATGATAAGATTCACTCTCTAAGACTAATCTTTCAATGGGAAAACGAGAAAGTTGAATTTGAACGTGTTTATCACTTGCTAGATGGACCAATGGATAAATTAATCGATAAAGCTCTAGAGGAAATATCATGGTTAGGTAAAGACATTAAATTAGTATTAATTGATAATCCTTTAGAAATTGAATATTGTCCATGTTGTAATAATAGTTATAGCAACACTATTAATAGTGGTTTTATTAAGAAGTTAAACAGTGGATCTTGGGAACAGGATTCGATTTGCACAATCTACATCAATCCTGAACAACCATCATTAGCTATAACTATGTTTTTACAGAATGAAATGATCTATTCTGGAAGTTTACACCATTGTAAGAATCAAAAGCTTCATTTTGTCTGTGATAATTTTGAGGAATCTATAGTTATCGATTCAGTACCAAGTGTTAGAACACAAGCTACAAAATCAATTGAAAAGATAATAAGAGATTGGGAACCAGGGCAAATATTTATTGGTACAGGTGATCCTGATAAACCCCAAATAATAAATGGAATGATTTTACCCCGCTGCTGGGAACGTAAGAAGTAAACATTTAATGACTGAAGGTATATTCTAAAGTAGTGCCGACATCTGATAACATAATATTCACGCGGCGGACATTCGTCCTTGGTCCGGCATTCGCCGGACACCCGACATGCGTCGGGTCGTGAATACAGGAACGATAAGTGAAATTCCGAGGCGAAATTGAAAGGAAGGTAAGTGATGTTTCATGGAGATCTGTTCAATGAATTTGAGACTGCAAAAAATTATCAAGAAGCCTTTCTGTCGATGAAAAGAGAGTGGGACAAAGGGAAGCGTGATTTGAGTATATGCTTGAATTTAGGTTTTTTATCCTGGTATTTGAGTGTCGAATCTGGAAATACGTTTGTTACTGAGGGGCTTAATGAAAACGATTATGAGATGATTGAATTGACATTAAACGAAGTTACAGAGAAAGGGATACATAATTTCTCTACAAAAACGCAGTTTTTATTGATTTTCGGTTATATGATTACGTTGTTTCCTCAACATTTTGGAGACTATGAGCATTGGGAAAGCATAGGTAAAAACATGCTGTCAAAAGCATACAAGTTGGAACCAAGTGATCCAATAATTGAAATGCTTTTTCTTGCGGATAGTATGAAAAGTGAAGGTTATAAAAATGCTTGTTTAAGAGCAAAAGAACATATTACAGACAGATTTAAGAATAAAGGATTAATGGATAAATATTTTCAAGACGTATTTGATAGGTAATTCAGAGGAACATCACTTAACAATATATTCAAGCTGCGGGCATACGCCCTTGATCCAGCTTTCGCTGGATACCCGACATATGTCGGGTCGTGAATACAGGAACGTTATACGAAAGGACCGAAGCGAGTGATATTTAATAAACCACTTGATCCATACGATTTTTTTCTTCAGTCCGAAGATAAAAAATCACGCATCCTTTTTTTATTTAAAGACGTTGAATTAGAGCGATATAAATCCATTAACTACTTGGTACATATTAAGGACGATCAGTTTGCTGGACAAGCTGAAATCTGGATTGAGCATGAAGAAATCCATGACTTTATGGAAGGACTTTTAAAAGCTAAAAATAGCGAAGTCAAAACGATTCATTTAAAAGCAATGAGTGATGAGGAGTTTAAAATGAGTTTTATCGATCAAAAAATGGGGCATTATGAAATTGCCTACTCCATTACAAAGAGAAGATATTCAAGAAACGGATTAATAGAAACGACATTGAAAGGCTCTTTTGACTACGATAGTGAATTTTTAAACCTACTGAAAGAGAGCTTGAAGAGAATTAATAGACTGTTGTCTTAAACATTTGTGAGTAATTCAAGATCCCTTCGCATAACATAATATATAACGTTCCTGTATTCACGACTCGACGTATGCCGGACCAAGGGCGCATGCCCGCAGCGTGAAGTTATCGGAAATTCCTTAAAACTTTATATGAAAAGAGGATCAATATTGAGAACCAAAAAAAACGATAAGAATGGCATTGAATGGACGTATAGAGATATGAAATGGTCGATAGTTGTACTAGTTGCAATCATTATATTGATACTATCTTTACGAATCAGCGCAGATCAAAACGTCACTAATATTTTATCTATAGGCGGAAGCCTAGTGTCAATCATACTTGGGATTGTAGCTATATTAATTTCAGTTATACAAAATAACAGCTCTGCAAGATTAGATGGGCATGTCTCAACAACTTTAGCTTTAATTAATCAAAAATTAGAATCAATAGACAGTCAAATTAATAAGATGGAACCATATTCTAAAGAAACAATAGACGCATCAGAAGTAGAAACTCAAGGAGAAAAAATCACACGGATAAATGGCATCTATAGTACTAATAAGGAATGGGGAGGGCCTGAGTTTGTAAGAGAAATAAAAAAGGAATTATCTCTAATAAACGAAGAATATCAATTGATAGATTATAGTATTATACCGCTGAGAATTGGACAAGATAACGTATTTAAATTCTCATAAGTTTATTGTTTAAAGGACATATTAAAGAAAATTTATTGGAACAGATTATTCAAAGTACTTTGAGTAATATGGGAATCAATAGTTATCATAGCGAAGTATATATAAACGATAATTTGTAGTTGAATCTTTGAAGAAGGAACATCCGACAACATAATATTCACGCTGTGGGCATGCGCCCTTGGCCCGGCTTTCGCCGGACACCCGACATACGTCGGGTCGTGAATACGGGGACGTTATAGGAAATCAACAAACACACAAAGAGAACTTGTATTATTCAACATATTTTTTTGAGGAGAAGTGATTGAGTGAATAAAGACATTCTACTTGAATGGGACAGTAAGCATCGTGCGATGAAACGCACGAAAGAAAATTACTGGAAAACCTATAGGAAGTGGCGTGACGAGAACAAGAGCGATTATCATGATACTTTTATGGGAAAGTTATATGATGAATTTATAAGTGTTGAAGAGCGTGCTATATACCTAAAATATAGTTTTAATACAGCAGAAGCCGTGCTATTTTGCTCTATTAATATCTTTTACATAGAAGAGCAAATAGGAACTTATGATATAGAGTTCTTTTTGAACGGTGAGATCGCTGATGAATACCTGAATTTTGGAGACGTGTTACTTAAAGATCGTATGATTAAAGTAAAGTATAATTTGAAGACTGCAAGAAGCGCTTTAAAACTGGGATTTGAATTATCAGATATTATGAAAATCACAGAAATTCCACACAAATACATAGAAATATTAAAAGAAAAATATAGTTGATATAAAGGGATGGTATAAGAAGTATAAGTGATTCGAAGAAGCTTCTGATATCCAATAACATAATATTCACGCTGCGGGCACATGCCCTTGATTTATCAGAAAGACTATAAAGGAGGGAGAAGATGAAGCTTTTTTCTGGAGTAGAGCCCTTAATTCAAGAAGCTGATCTTTTACAACCCTCAATATATACGCCACTTGGAACCATTGAGTTTTCGCTTTCTGTCTCCAACAAATGTTATCTTCCAACTCAATGTTTTCGACTCAAACAAGGTGGTTCATTATACCAGTATAGCTATGACTTGTTTGATTGCGAATTAGTGGTCTGCAAACCTAAGCTCGATCTTGCTTCGCATCTGACAATCGAGGAATGTTGGGGAGCCGTATTTAGAATTCAACCGAATAAAAACCGTCAGATTGATACATGTAGTTTTTCTTCTTATTGGCAGGAGGGATACAGCTGGAAAGATTACGGCTCTAATACCGGGGAACATCTTGAAGCTATTGAGTATGAGAACGAGAAATACCGATTACATGTAGGAACTCAGGATGGAGAGCTTTTAATGGCAAGACGAGATCGAGGCGATATGATTCCTAAATCGCTAAATTTGAATTCAGATTTTGAGAAACATGGTTTTATTATAAGTTCAGATCAAGGCATTGAAGTACCTATGACACGAATTGAATCTCAAGAGACATGCCAAGTACATTTTTTAACAGCTTGGAATCGAAAGATAGAAGAAGATATTTCCACATGGCTAGCGGTAGATTTACTTTCGAAACAAATACTAGAGGGAGAAGAACTTTTGTAAACATGTTCAAAAGAAGTTTCTAGTCCATCCGATAACATGATGGCTTAGCTTATACATCACCTAACACATTGTTCATGTTGTGGACTTTCGTCCCTTGGTTGTGAGGTGTATAATAATGGAAGATAATCAGACAACAAACGCTCCAGCCCAAGATAAGAGCTATCTAAGGCTGGGGCGTTTCTTGAATACAGGAACTTTAGCAGAAATTAGGGGAATGCTTAATTATTATAAAGATTAGATAAACTATTATCTAAGGGTGGGGATTTCGATGAGTAGCTTGTTACTAACTTCGTGTGGTTTTAATACTGAAGATATTAAGAATCAATTTCTGAGTTTGATTGAAAGAGATATTTCTCAATTAAATGTATCTATTATTACAACAGCATCCCCTATGAAAGAAAATAATAGATATGCACAAAGGGCAGTGCAGGACTTCAAAGACATGGGGTTTCAGCATATTGATTTTGTAGATATAGAGTTTGATGATCCGCAACTTCTCATACATAGCGATGTTATATATATCAATGGTGGAAATCCATTTACATTATTGTTTTACGCTAAGAAAAGTGGTGCTGATGAAATTATTAAAACCTTGGCCGCACAGAATGTAATTATAGTTGGAGTGAGTGCTGGGACGTTATTACTGGGGCCGAATATTAACATTGTCGATTTCTTTACTCCACAGATGAACACAATGGATTTAACTGATTTTAAGGCATTAGGTCTAATCGACAAACTTATTTTTCCTCACTATGATCGAGAGGACAAATTTAAAGATAGTACGAATAAAACAATAGAAGAGAGAATAGTAGCATTTGAATCCAATGAGAACTGTAAGGTGACAAGGCTTAAAGATGAAGAATATATCTCAATCTTAGTGGACTAAGCATGTTTTAGGAGGGGTCTACATGATATTAGAAAAAGTAATAAATAGAGTTGAAATACAAAGTGAATATAAGGATTTGGTTGATAAGTATATAGATCATGTACGTACCGAATTCAAAGGTGAAATTCATAGCATTTATATGTGCGGCTCAATTCCCAAAGGAACTGCTACACCTTTTAAGTCAGATGCAGACTTTACGATTGTATGTGAAAATCCCAAAGGTATCGATTACGAAAGATTGTCGAATATCAAAGACAGGCTTTTGGAAGAATATCCATTCGTCACTAAGATTGATACGATAATTTGCTCTATAGACGATGTATTAAATAAACCGAATGAGTGGGGGTTCTGGGTTAAGATCATATGTGTTTGTATACATGGGGATGACATTGGTGAAAAAGTACCCCCGATCATTATTTCTCCAGAATTCATTTTAGACTTAAATACAGAGACAAAGGAGGAAGTAGATCGTATACATCGTTCACTTTCTAATACTAGTGATAACGCATTAAAAACTAGATATATTAAAGGTTACTCTAAGAGATTAATTCGTGCATTATACTCTTTGGTTATAGTAGATACAGGTGTATGGCAAGATGACATGCTTAAGATGAAGAATGCTATATTAGACTATTGTGACATTGACTCCGCTTTAGTTGATTATCTGTACGCTTGTTACTTGGATTTTAATAGTGTACTTGTTGAAGAGTTTCTGGAAATTGCTGATGAAGTATATAGCTATTTTGAAAATGTCTTAAAGGCAATGGCTGCTTCCAGAAATTAATTCGGATAATAAAATATTGACGCTTCGGATTACTCTGAGAAGCGATTGACGTCATCCAGTCCTCTAAGCCGGTTGGGGACGTCACTGCTTTAGTTATTCGGTAAGCCAACTATAAGCAGCAACTCTAAGGGGTTAGTACGTCATCAATATAAATCATTTATTAAAATTGCTTAATTGCAATTAGAGGTGGAATTATGGAGAAAGATCCAAATTTAAGACCAAGACTTTTAAGTTGGAAATTCGATGATGAAGTTGAAACAGATCATGAGGAAGAATGGAATTGGATAGAAATCACCATGTATTTCACGGATGGTTCAAAAAGATGGAGTATTTTGTATACACCAGAAAGATTATTAAATAACTTATCTAGACCAAACATTGATCCACCAGGTTTACATATGCAACAACTGATTGTAGTTAGAAGCTATGAAGTAAGTGATATTGACAGAGTGTTAAGAGTTTTTGATGAAGAAGATGAATTGATTAAAGCCTCAAGAGCATATAGTGAGTGATTCAAAGAAGCTAAAAACATCATATAACATAATATTCACACTGTGGACATGCGTCTTGATCTGGCATTAGTCAGCCGCTCTATACGTTGATTCGTGAATACAAAGATGTTATGTGAAATTCACAAATTAAAAGGAAGATAATCTATGAAAAAATTTTTGAAGGTCATTACGATAATTCTAATGACGTCAATGTTGCTTACAGGATGCATTTATTCAAACACTGAAGTGACTATTAATGAAAATGGTTCGGGTAGCGTAAAACATGTCGTTGGTTTCGATAAAAATATGTTAAACAAGCTGGGAAAAACGTATCAGGACTTTACTAGCAAAAGTAACCAATCCTATGAAATTACATATAGTGGTAAAAAATATACTGTAGGTACATATGAGGACAAATTTATAGAAGATATTAACGATTCCGGTGTTGCAACTATTTCAAATGAAATGGGACTCGTATCTCTTAACAAAATATATGAAGGGTTTGAGTTGAAACTTGAACTTCATGACTTTATCAGTAAGGACATGAGATATGATACCAAATTTCCCGAGGTTAAAGACATTTCCGATAAAACACTTAGAGACATGCGACTTAAAGATCTCATTGCACAGGATATTGATGGACTGGTACTCAAGGTGAAATTCAGCATGCCCTATCAGGTAAAACAAGTTTCTGGCGGAACTAGTGGAGTGTATGTAAATGGAAAAACTATTCAATTAGATTATCTGAAGATGATTGAATCCGGTAGCCGCGAATGGAAATTCGAATCTAGGAAGAACCCTAATAAAGTTGATCCAAACAATACAATATTCAAGGACGTTAAAAAAAACGCATGGTATGCCAAGGCAGTGCTCGAAGTTAACAGCAAGGGGATTATGAAGGGGTTTGGTGATGGGACATTCAAACCAAACGACACACTTACCATGGCAGAGCTTGCAAAAATTGCTTCAGAAGTGGCAGGACAACGAATTCCTAACCATCCAGAGTACTGGGCAATGGGGCATATTCTCTTTGCACAAGACACCGGACTATTTCTTGAGAAAAAGACGATCACAGCAAAAAATTGGAGCGTACCTGCCACGCGTGAGCAAACCGTGTATGCTATTTCAATGGCAGCAGGACAGCAAGATGTCAAAGAAGTACCATCGACTTCAATTACAGACTGGAATCAGATCGATAACAGAATGCAGAGTATGATTCTCTATGCATATCAAGCAGGGATCGTCAGTGGGAATTCTAACGGAAAGTTTGAACCAAAAAGTAAGGTGACACGTGCAGAAGTAGCGCAAATTTTGAATAATATCAAGTAAATGAATAATTCAGTAAATCCAAACCTTTAATCTTGGGGGCACTGCTAATGCCAAATAAAATTGAGATATTTCCACCGTATGAAAAAGAAAAAGTATCAATTATTTCTGTTTTAGAACGTATTGATAAAAAAGCTAGATTCGTTAGACAGAGTGGGCCGCCAGGAAGATTCGCCAGTATTGATATTGTAATCGAGCCATATGAAGGCAGTATTATCTTTGAGAATGAAGCACGAATTCAAGAAGATTTGAAAGGCGACAATGAATGGGAATTAGGGTTTCCTATGATTATATGTGCCATATTTGATGCTTTAAAATCCTATATTCAAAATTCTTATGATGAACATAACCTCGCCATAGGGAATTTCAAATTTAAACTAATAAACATTGATATTCACAAATATGATAGTAAATTAATGGATTATAAGATAGCAACGTTGATAGGCCTAAAAGAAGTTTTTAAAGTGTAACTGAACATATCACCGTCCGTCCCAGTTCCGTGAATATAAAGATGTAGACGAAACGAATGATATAAGGTGGTAATTAACTAGATGTCTATTCAACAATTTATAAATGAACATCTCTCTAATATAATCTTTGAACCACCATTCTATTACAATAATGATTTTAGTATCCGGTTTGAACTGGGACCACCAAACAGCAATATTGATAATGACACATACTATAGTGTAGTCCAGGAGAGAATCCTTGCCTTATTTCTAGCAATATTTAAAGAGAAGTATCCGGTTTATATTGTTGGGGTATCATATGAACCTATTGAAGATTTAGATGCTTATATTGAAGAGGAAATTGACCTTCTTCAATATTTTGCAGACCATACAATTGAAAATTTTCTTAACAAAGAAGACTATGACGATGAAACACTAGAGTTGACTGGACATTATAAATTTTACTCTCTTGAATGCAAACTGTCCGAGATAGACTATATTGATTTGTTAGGACTTATTGGAGGATTTACTCAGAAGAATAGTTACCTTAATTCAAGAATTTACTTCATAGATCCTCAATCCCAATTGGTTTTTCACATTTATGATGATCGTGGTTTAGACATCGTCTCACCGACTAAGGAAGCCTTGCTTTACTTGTACAAGGAATTTAACGATTGGATTCTTGATTACGATCGGAAAGAGATAGATAAGATATTTAAGAGTATTTCATAGAAATCAATTGACCCGAACGTAAACAAAAGCACGGGGGTTTTGTGGAGAGGAGGCGGAAATGTGATTGGTCCGATATTCTTAAGAGGTGATTTAATTCATCAGTTTAAAGAGCACCTCACCAACACTGAATACCATCGTGTAATACATAACGGTGTAGCCGATACCAATAGTACAACTGAAAGATTCGAATTGGAAAAACTAAATGATACATTCGATACATTTATTAACTCAGACTATCCTATCATTTGTAAGTCAGGCAGCAAGAGTACAATTCCATTCTGGGATTACCACATTGCAATCAACCGTTCCAAATAGGACAAAGAGGTTATTGTAACTGAACTTTTGGTTCGAGAACCTAATGATCAGAACATAACAAATGCAGTTTTAATGGCGTTCTATATGTTAATTAATGAGAGGTACAAGTATGAAAGATTAGTAGTGCCAATAAGAATGAATGACATCGTTGAATATGAAGAAATAGGGATACAATCTCACAAAGATGGAAGCGTTCTATTTAGAAAATATGCGTGAGTCATTGCTATTCCGTTATTCTATGAAATTCCTTATATTGAAATGGATTTTAGTAGATAGTGCAATGCGGCATAGCCTAACATTATAATCACGCTTCGGGCTTACTCCTATGGTCATCCAGATGTATAATTATAGGAGATAACTCGGACGATACGCGAGCCGATCTAAGATAAGAGTTTATCTAAGGTCGGCTCGCGTCGTGAATCCAGGAACGTTATGTAGAAATAACGAAGAAAAAACGTTGTTGGGGGTTGAATCCATTGAAGTATTCAACTGTAGTTCTTGACTTGGACGGAACATTATTGAATTCAAATAAAGAAGTATCCAAGAGGAATTTAGATGCTGTCTTATCTTGTTATCTGAAAGGAATGAGAATAATATTCGCAACAGCTCGACCGCCCAGGGCTGTTAATTGGTTTCTTCCTCAAGAATTATTGGATATCGGGGCTTTTGTATATTACAACGGAGCTCAAGTGATCTGTAAGGAAACCAAGATAGAAATTAATGAATCAATCCCTGCTAATGTAACCACAGAAATTCTTGATTACTGTTTGAAGTGTAACCCCGAGATTGAGCTGACGATGGAAGTAAGAGATGAGTGGTTTAGTTTAAGAGAGCTTGATTATATTACCTCAATGAACACACGATCAAACCCTATAGTAAAACCCTTAAATGAATTAAAGCAATATGATGCTACGAAGATACTCCTTTCCGGCAATAATGACAGTTCTGGATTATTAAAAAAATTCGAAGGTAAAGTGAATATACTGATTACGGATAATCATCAATTAATACAAATCATGCCTCTTCTCGCCTCTAAGGAGCTGGCGATTGCTAAACTCTGTGAATTGTATCATGTAGAATTGGATTCCGTTATTGTATTTGGTGATGACCATAATGACGTAGGCCTCTTTAAGAAGGCTGGATACGCTATTGCTATGGGGAATGCAATAAAGGAATTGAAGGAAATTGCTGATGAAATAACCGCTAATAATGATGAGGATGGTGTAGCTATAAGTTTAGAAAGATTTTGTGGGTCACGTAGACTGTTTGAACGTCAGGATGGCGCGAAGGGTTTTGGATAATCTTCATAAATACTTATTTTTTTGGAGGCATCTCAAGAATATATCCTTCAGAGATGCATTAATTAGTAATCCTGAATTTGTAGTTGAATATGCCAATCTAAAGAAAGAGCTAGTTAATAGTTATAGTGAAAATCGACAGGCTTACACGGATGGGAAAACCGAATTTGTAAATAAAGTACTGATGTGAAATCACAGTAAATCTATTTATCAGAGCGGCTCAAGGAGGTCTAAATGAAAACTACAATCTACATGGTTAGGCATGCGGAATCACCATATGATGAAGGAAATGAAAGAACTAGAGGTCTTACTGCAAAGGGTAAGGCGGATGTTGAACAAGTAACGAAGTTACTTAGTGATGAAGGAATAGATATCATACTTTCAAGTCCATATCGCCGAGCGGTATTGAGTGTTGAGGGATTAGCGCAGCACTTAAACTTAGAAATAGAAACATTTGAAGATCTAAGGGAACGTCATTTTTCATCAGATGATGTTATTGATTTAATGTCTAATATTAGAAATAACTTCTACAACGCTGAATATGCCTTACCAGGTGGCGAATCTAACGCGGATTGCCAGAATAGGTCAATTACAGTGCTCAAAACCATATTAAAAGAACACAAGGGAAAGAAAATTGCGATTGGAACACACGGTCTTGTAATGACTTTGATGATGAATCATTTTGATTCAAATTATGGCTTAGCTTTCTTAGATCAATTAAAGAAACCGGATATCTATAAAATGCAATTTGAAGACCTGGAATTGAAAGAAGTAACGAGACTGTGGAATGAATAGATATATTTAAGCTTAGCTCTACAGAAGTTTATGAAAAGGAGAAGATCAATGGATTATATTAAGTGGATTAGAAGTAAGGTAGGCACTGAAGTGATCATTCTTAACTTTGCAGGAGCCATCGTTTTAAACGAAGAAGGACAAATATTGCTTCAACGGAGAAGAGATAAAAATGCTTGGGGATTTCCAGGAGGAGCTATGGAGTTAGGCGAATCTGCTGAAGAGACAGCTATTCGTGAAGTGAAAGAAGAAACAGGAGTAACAATCTTCGTTGAGAAATTAATAGGCGTATATACCAAGTATTTCGACAAGTATGCAAATGGGGATCAGGCACAAACGATTTCGTTTTTTTATCAGGGACGCATTTCCGATGGAGAACTGATTAGTAGTAATGAAGAAACTATAGAACTTCAATTCTTTAATCCAGATGAAGTGCCTGAGTTATTTAATCAGCAACATACTGATGCATTTAATGATTTCAGGGCTCAAAGAGTTGGAGTATCTAGATAAACGCAAAGAGCTCAGGATGAAGGTAATTCGAAGATCCTTGGAGTTCTTATAAACTTAGCGGGATAAAGTGAAATCACTCAAAGGTGGAGATCATGTGAAGCTTTTCAAGAACAAGAGCAAGATTATTGGGTTAATCATAGTTTTGTTCATAGTATCATCTGTTGCTGTTTCTTTAAAAGTTTATGCAAAACCTGTGCATGCTGTGTTAGTAAATTATTCAAATATGGATCACATCAAAAACAATGTATATATAGAATCTGATGTAGGGAGCAATGTGAAAAATCAGTTGCTCGAATTGGTTCAATTATCAGAGGATAAAGTTATTAATGTATTTGGTAATAAAGTTTCATCTCCATATGTAATAGCTGCTCTAAGTCAAAGAGCATTGGATATGTATGCAGAAAACCTAACGGGTCAAACCTATTATTATCCATGGAAGAATTACATTGTTGTAGGACCAAAAGGGCTAACTGATCATGTACTATCGCATGAGTTTACACATGCAGAGTTGAGAGAAAGGCTACATAATAAGAATAAAGTTCCTGTTTGGTTTGATGAAGGTCTAGCTACAATGGTTGACGGTAGATTTTCCAGCAACGAAGAAGTATGGAAGGAACATACGAATGATGGCGAGAATCCTATTGACTATAAAAGACTAGACTCACATGATGCATTTAATAATTATGGAACTGCAGAGGCTTGGATGAATTATAACTTGGCGTGCTACGAAGTTACCCGGTGGTACACCATTGTAGGGAGTTCTGGGCTGCTCCAATTAATCGATGGATTGAACAAGGGTGAAGAATTCGATGTTCAATACAGATTAATAGAAAGTGAAACAGAAAATCAGGATTAATAAATATTGCAAAACCTGATTACGTAGTGGCTGTCAAATCCTGAATTCCAGAGAGTTGACTCATTAGGTAGCACACCCGCACTATCCTACCTGAATGGTACCCGCTTGCTTCCGGTGAGAGGACATGGTGAACACGAAACATTGTGTGAATGCCAAGAAATATATAAACAAATAAAACGAAGATAGGTGCATTACATGGCGGTGAGTAGAAAACTACGACGGAAAATAGTTCGTCTTAATAGAGTGTTTTATTGGTATGTGGCTCCAGACTACGATGATGCTGGGGTTTACAAGCTTCACATTTTATCTGAAGATAAAAAATTTATCGTTGCCTATGAACTAGAACAAGCAGATAAACCGAATTGGAGACCGAAGTTAGTCGTAATGGGGAAGGAATTTGAGGGGTTAAGTGGTGATTATACGGGATATAGAAGGGTTCTGACACCTGTTTGGCAAGACAAACTGATAACCCCAAAACTAGTAGGCGAGATCATTGATTGGTGTTATTCAAAAGAGAAGGATCTAATCTTAGTAAATTGGATGGGAGAAATACTTACCTAAATTAATGAAGAGATGAGGATGATATGATGAGCTATAAATCCATTTTGTAGATCAATTAACGGCATGTTATAACGATAAGAGTTGGTTTCTTCCTCTTGCGGAGATCTTGGATGATCTAACAGCAGAAGAAGCAGTCATTCAGAATGACAATGAACAAAGCATATGGTCGATAGTGAATCATCTTATTTTTTGGAATGAAAAATGGCTTGAGCGATTTAAGGCTGGAGAATTTAGATTAGATCATAATATTGATAATGATAGGACATTTGCTGTGGCACAAGATCAATTGAATGAGATTGGCTGGACAGAAACATTGAATAGACTTGAGAATGTGTTCGTTAATTGGAAAGTTGTCTTAGAAGAAACAGAAGATTCGAAGCTCACCAAACAACTTCCAGAATATTTCAATGCTCCTTGGTGGGGAGTTGTCTCTAATTTGAGCATTCATAATGCTTATCATGTCGGGCAGATCATGTTGTTAAAGAAGCAAATACGAGTTGAAAAATGAGTTTAGAGAAAGAGCTAACAAAGAAGCAAGGAGTCATGCAATGACTGATGAAGTGTTAACCATTTTCAAAGAAATAAATAATAAAGATAACTTGCCAGGTGTGTGGCTCAGAAGAAATTCAACTCACTACAATTTGGTTTCATACATAAATCACATTATTGGGTTGTATCTTAGTGGAACATTCGAGTTCATTCCAGTATTCATTAATAGGGCTGATAAAGAGCTGAATTTCTTAACTGACAGAGTGGGACACCACCGATATTTTGAAAAGTGTCGGATCTTATTACTTCAGGTTTCGGATCAAATTATAACTAATCTCCAGAACTCTTCACATAAAGAAGTATTACCGTTAATTTATCAAGAAGACAAAGAACGATTTCGTGTATGTCCAGAGAAATTTTGCTTCCACTGGGTTGATGAAGGGAGTATTAAGCTTCCTTTTCAATTTACAGAACTAGAAGAAACATTAAAATTATCCAATAATGCAACACCTTCAAAAACTTCATATTGTGGTTGCGCATTTGGAACGTGTAAAAGACAGGTAGGGGAAGCTGGAAATAAGGATTGGTACGAACCCAATGAACCCTTATTAAGTGCATATAAAGTATCAGATAATCATTTTAGGAATGATTGCTGAAATTACCAAACATATAAAGGAAGGTATAGATTTTATGTGGGAACATCCATCTCATAAAAAAATTCAAAAACTTAAAGAAAAATATAAAGATTTATATCCTCAGGTTGAATCATTAGTCAATGAGTGGGATCCAGTAGGGCTGATTGAAGGTGGAGCGCCAAAAGATGAATACGATTGCATTTCAGTCCAATTAATTGAATTACTAATACAAGGAAAAAGTAGTATTGAAATATATGAGTTTGTGATGCGTGAACTTGAAGATCATTTTGAGTTAGGAATCAAATCAATAGGAGAAGAATTTAAAGAAAAATATATTCAAAAGCAAATTAACTTTAGTGAAGAAATCTCAGCTTGGTATCTAGAAAACAAGCAATAAAACTAAATAATATTCAGTCCAGTCAACCGAGAGAGGGGAAGGTATTCATGGATCAGCAGGAATATGGTCGTTATTTGTTAGCGATGGGCGGAGAAGAATTAGAGATAGAAGAAGATGAGCAGGTGGAAGCAGACCATCTGTACGGTTTTTTTCAGTGGTTTATGCCATCGGGCTCGGGGGTGGAGCGTGTATTTGAACCTATTCCTGGCGGGCAGCGTTTTCTGGACAGAATACGTCCAATTTATGAGATGTTGAATCCAGAAGATTTCACCGGCGAATATGTACCAGGTTATTTCAATGGTGGACATGAAGGTACATCCGAGGAAGCGTTACGAGGACTCGGCCAAGAGCTAATAAAAGGGTTGGAGAGTCTGTTCTCCATCGTGCCGGAAGATGACGAAGCAGCGGACATTGCTAAGGAAGCATTACACGATTTGGCTTGTGTGAAGGCAGTCGTAGTTTTAAAGCAGGGTGAAATTGGAAAGTTAGAGAAAGAAGCGATTCAAGGCACGAATGAAGAACATAGCGAAGCAGTTTACGAAGCACTTGGAGAACTTCTCAGTTCGCGCAGTGACTACAATGAGACGATTGAAATATTGAATGAAGCCTACTACTCTATCGCTTGTGATTATTGGGTAGCATACTACTTGCAATGGCCTCGTTATCAAGGTTTGCAGGACATGGAAGCCTGCCTATATCCATACTTTGAGCTATACCGTTATGGATACAATCTTCATTGGACTCAGAACGTGTTATTCATTGGAAAACGTACGTAGATGTTAAACCAAAATATGCTCAATAATTTGAGCCAATTCATAAGATAAGGGTGATCAATGTGGAACGGGGACTCATTATATTTTTGAACGGAACGTCAAGTTCGGGGAAGACCAGCATTGCGATGGAAATGAAAAATCAGGCTGACATTCCCTTTCATCATCTGTCTGTAGATCAATTTTTCCAAAATTATGATCAGTTTATCGATACTACATATCCAGATATAAAACCAACAAGAGAATTAGATGCAGGTGTGATATCAGATATTCTTTTTGACCCGATTGGCTCATTGTACTATGCAACTATTAAATTATTTTCAGAGCTGGGTTTGAATGTGATTGTGGATACAGTCATCAGTAATGACAAGTGGTTTAATGATTTTTATGATTTGCTTTCGGATTATCCGATCATGTTTGTAGGTGTACATTGCTCCAAAGAAGAACTCACCAGAAGAGAACAGAGTAGGGGAGATCGCGAGATTGGACTCGCCCATTCCCAGTTCGATTATATATACTCCTACGATGAATATGATCTGGAAGTGAATACGGAAGAACTCAGTTCCGCAGCATGTGCGGAGAAAATATTAAGTTATATGAAATCCGGTCAGGAATACCCAGCCTTCAAAAAGTTAAGTAGAAAATAATGATGTAAGCTGCAGAAGCAGCTCCAGTTTTGGTACGTTATTATCGTTTACCTCACATAGTTAGATCATTTAAATCGATGTCTCAATACAATTTGGGGCATCGATTCATTGTATTTTGTCAGAACAAAAGGAGATCACCTCATGGAAACTAACGCTATGCATCCAGAAGATGATATTCATCAAAGGTTACAGGCAATCATTGAAGATACACATTCCATCATTAACGATAAACATAGACAATCCTTTGGCTCCCTGGAATATTTCTTAGAGTACATTCTAGAGTATTGGAAAGAGAAGCAATACATGACAGATGAGTGGCACATCCGCACCCCGCGCTGGCTTGGAGAGTATGGAAATACACAGGAGGAAGAGAAGCTTCTCTCTGACATATATCAACTTCAAGCGTATATTGCTGAAAAGTTAAAGGGTGGATAAGGAGCGTATGATATCGTATTATTTCGGATTCAATGATATTAAATGATAGTTTATTCAGATCAATATTTAAAGCATGTTTATTGGCTAGATGATCGTTGTTGTACGGAAAAGAGCACAAATCAGCTACACTACACTACACTTAGACTGACAGAAAGAAGGGGGAAGAATCCTCATGACCAATAGAATTCTCATCATAGATGATGATATTGAATTGTGCTCATTAGTAAAAAAATGCGTATCGCAAGTAAACCTGGAAACCGATGTGGCATATAACGGACAATCAGGAATGCTACAAGTGATCAATGAAAAAGATACTTATTCGCTAATTATTTTAGATGTGATGTTACCGAAAATGGACGGTTTTCAAGTATTATCTGAAATCAGAAAGTATAGCAATGTACCCGTACTTATGCTGACGGCTAAAGGAAGTGAGCCGGATAAGGTAACAGGTCTTAGCCTTGGGGCAGATGACTATTTAACAAAACCGTTCAGTATCAATGAACTTATCGCTAGAGTACAATCTTTGATTAGAAGATATACCACATTTAATCCTGGAGATTCCGTAAGCATTCTTACCTTTAAAGGAATGGTTGTTGATAAAGAAATAAGAACTGTTCAAGTTGAGGGCAAGCTAATAGATCTAACAGGCAAGGAGTTTGATTTATTAGTATTATTAGCTTCTAATAAGGGGCGTGTGTTTACGAAGAAACAAATCTATACACAAGTTTGGAAAGATGATTATGCTTATGATGATAATAATATTATGTCTTTTATAAGTAAGTTGAGGAAGAAAGTAGAGCCTAATTCAGAACAGCCATTTTATATTTTAACGGTACACGGAGTAGGTTATCGTTTTAATAAGGAGGCTTAATTATGGATTGGACTTATATTCTACTTTTTGTTCTAGCTTTTTGTCTTGTTATTATCATTTATTTGGGAACGAAACTATTAAAGATTTCTGAACAACTCTCAATTATCGAAGATTCATTAGCGGATATTAAAAAAGGAAATTGGAATCGTCGTATTTTAGTAAATGAAAATGATATGACTAAAAGAATTTGTTATTCCATAAATGATATGGCAATGAATAGTCAAAATCAACTCATACAATTAAAGCAATCTGAACAGATTTATAAGCGACTAATGACGAGCTTATCTCATGATGTACGTACACCTTTAACTTCTTTAGTTGGCTATTTAGAAGCAATTCATCAAAAGTTTGTTACAGGCAAAGAAAAAGAAGAATATCTTGAAATCGCTTTAAATAAAGCACATCATTTGAAGGGTTTTGTTGAAGCTTTATTTGATTGGGTCAAACTTGATGCAAAAGAGCAAGTTTTTAAACTTGAACAAAAGGATATAAACGAATTTACTCGTGATATTTTGGTGAATTGGATACCAACCTTCGAGGACAAACATTTTGAATTTAATATTGATATTTCTGATAAAGAATGCTTTATCAGGTTAGATCCAAATGCTTATTTAAGGATTGTGAATAATTTAATTCAGAATGTTATTGAACATAGTGAGGGAACTAGTATTGATCTACAAATAAGCGAAAATGAACAAAGTGTTATAGTTCAGATAAGTGATAATGGAAAAGGGATCTCTCCACATGACCTGCCACACATATTTGACAGACTGTATCAAAGTGATGAATCTCGTTCGACTAACGGAAATGGTTTAGGGCTTGCTATTGCGAGAGAACTTGTTCTTTTGCATAAAGGAACAATCCATACTCAAAATCAATTGTCTGGTGGTACAACATTTATAGTAAATCTTCCGAAAGCTCTTTAATTATTGAGGGCTTTTTTATTATCAAGAAACAAACAAGATTTCAGCAAGGTTTAGGCAAGTTTTGTTTGATAAACTTTAATTAAAGGAGGGGTTCGTATGACAGGATATATCATAGAAACTAAACAACTTACTAAGAATTATAGAGATCAAAAAGCTGTAGATAATGTGAATATGCATGTGAAAAAAGGTCGTATTTACGGTTTGCTCGGTCGTAATGGCGCTGGTAAAACGACAATTATGAAAATGATTTTAGGGTTAACATCTACATCTTCTGGTGAGGTGAACGTATTTGGTAAGAATATTAAAGGTAGAGAAAAGCAGGTATATCCCAGAATTGGAGCGATTATTGAAACACCTGGATTTTATCCAAACTTAACTGGTACAGAAAATTTGAGTATTTTTGCAAAATTGCGTGGTACAGCTGCTCCTAACGCCGTGAAGAACGCATTGGAGGTTGTAGGATTACCGTATAAAGATAAGAAGCTGTTTGCTGAGTACTCCCTCGGCATGAAGCAGCGTCTGGGTATTGCTAACGCTATATTGCATGACCCAGAACTTTTAATTTTGGATGAACCTACAAACGGTCTTGACCCTATAGGTATAGCCGAAGTTAGAGATTTTATTAAGAAGTTGAGCGTTGAACGTGGAAAAACAATTCTTATTTCTAGCCATATTCTTTCGGAGATTTCATTGCTTGCGGATGATATTGGAATTATCGACAACGGTATTCTGTTGGAAGAAAGCAGTATGGATGAACTTAAACGAAAAAATGGCAAGTACATTTTGCTTCAAGTTTCTGATGCTGCTAAAGCTAGCTTGATTTTGGAGCGTCAATTCGATTTGAAAAATTATTCTGTGCAAGACGACCATACGTTGCAAATTTACAATAATTCTCTGGATATGGCTTCTGTTAATAAGGCTCTTATATTGGGAGATGTGTCGGTTATTAGTTCTCAGCTTTGTAATGATACTTTAGAGGACTACTTTAAGAAAATTACGGGAGGAGATGGCATTGCTTAAACTTATTCAAATCGAATTCTTTAAGTTGCGACGTAGAAAATTTTTGTGGATGATGATGTTTTCAGCTCTTATCATGCCATTTCTATCATACTTACTATTTAAATATGCGTGGAGTACAGGGGGCGACCCTGTACAGTTTTATAAATGGTCAGCGTTCGGACTTACACTTTTTATTGTCTTGCCTGTTGTTTTAGGAATACTAAGCAGCATGTTAATGTACAATGAAAATCAATACGATATGCTTAAACAAATTTGGATTGTGCCTGTCAGCAAAATGAGGTATTTCTTTAGTAAATTTTTTGTGGTTTTAATTTATTCTATTTGCTTCATGATCGTTACAGCTTTAGGTTCCGTTATATTTAGTATACTTCTTGACGACCTTGCATTGGATTGGCATAACACTTTGTTTTTGATAAGAAAGTGTTTGGAGATTGGTATTATAACAGCTTTTGCTATGCTGCCGATCCTGGCAATTGCTACCACGCAAAATGGATACATTCTTCCCGTTTCTATAACCTTGGTTTATGCATTTCTGGGGTCTATTATAGTGTCGATAAATATGTACATACATCCTTTATCTAGTATGGCATTGATCGTTGCTCGAAACGGAGATATTCCAGGTCTGAATGATACACAGGTAATTAGTATACCTTTGGCGTTTTTTAGCATTTTTGTCTGGGGGATTGGTTCCGTTCTCCTTGCAAACGTTGCGTTAGCAAGAAGAAAGTGAGGTGTTCATCATGCGAACATTACTTTGGGCAGAATATCAGAAGATTCGGCGTTTAAGTTTTGTTTGGATTGCAATTTTCGCAACAGTTATGGTAGCGGTTATTGTTTTTTTATCCGGATTAACAGATAATGACGGCATCAGGGATATAGATACTGCAGGTTGGTATATGGCTGTAGCTCAACCACTGGGAACATTTTTCGTTCTTCCGGCGGTTATTGCTCTCTTAGGTAGTTACATGATATGTCGCGAAGAACAGGAGAATACAATTGAATCTCTTCGACTTATCCCAGTGAATGAAGCGAAGTTAACCCTTGCAAAAATGATTATAACCCTTATATATAGTATTCTTTTTTACTTATTACTCTTTGCTATAACATTTTTTACTGAAGCAGCTTTACATTTTTCTGATTTATCCATAGGGGTGGTCCTAAATTTTTTGAGAGCTTATTTTTTGGATGGTCTATGCATATTCCTTGCGATCTCACCTATTATTGCTTGGGTATCGTACATGAAAAAGGGATATTGGATTGCGTTAGTGATCACTGAATTTTATTCTTTTATTGGATTATTTGCGAGTACATCAAACACCCTAAAAGCTTTATATCCTATTACAGCTGTATTTACCATTTCTGGCTACTATGAAGCATCGACTAGTCAGGTTATTCTTAGTTGCATTAGCTTAATGTTTTGCGTAGGGCTTTCTGCTGTGATACTTGCTAGCATGAAAAAATACAAATGAAATAAATCATCTATCTGCCAAACCTAAATCGTCAACCATGCTCGAAAAGAGCATGGTTTTTAACTATCTCATCTTATTTGCGAAGCAAAAATATTTGGATCCTCTCAAATATAGATCAATATACTTAAAACAAAGTACCTGGGTATCTGAAAAACAACATTAGAATCCGTTATCAGATTAGAGGAAATCATGTGACTATGAAAGAAGAAAGATAAGGATGTAAAATCCAAAAAACTGCAAGTATGATGATAGATTAAATGATTTTAATTGAAGTAACTATAACCTTTAACAGGAAAGGTGGATTACCTTGTTTTATGTTAATACAAGAGCAATCATTGAAAGACATATTGATGATCATATCGAAATTGTGATTCAGAATAGAGTAAAACCGAATGAGCCATTAACTATTGAACTTCCTGGAGGGCGCATCGAACCCTTTGAATCATTAACACAAGCATTGAGGAGAGAAGTGAAAGAAGAAACGGGGCTAGATTTATCTGAAATTGAAGGAGAGGAATTAAGAATAGTTACTGAAGGAAATCACTTTGAAGTAGAATGTGTTAAACCATTTGTAGCGTACCAAACTATTAAAGGGCCCGTGGATTCTCTAGGTTATTATTTTAGATGTAAAGCAAACGGAGAGTTGCTTGAAACGGGAGATGAAACATCAGGGATTCGATGGATCAAGATAAGAGATTTAAAAGAACTATTGGAATAAAATCCCTTTCAATTTTCAGAAATAGATCGAGCTGGAATACAATATTATATAAACGAAACACTCGTATAGAATTTTGGGAGGTGCGTACCAATGGGGAGAATAGTTGCAATCGGTGGTGGCGAAATGCGGTTTCATGAGACTCTGCCTATAGACAGATATATCGTTGAATTTTCAAATATTGAAAATCCGAAGCTACTATTCATTCCAACAGCAAGTAATGATGCTCAAGGCTACATTGATACTGTTAAGGCTGTATATGGAGAGCAATTGGGTTGTGAAGTTGATACGTTATGTCTTGTCGATCAAGATATCTCTGATGAAGCCATTAAGAACAAGATCCTATCCTCAAATATCATTTATGTAGGTGGCGGAGACAATGTTAAAATGATGGAAATATGGAGAGCTAATAAAGTAGATCAATATCTTAAAGAAGCCTATGCACATAATATAGTATTGTCCGGTTTGAGTGCAGGTTCTATTTGTTGGTTTTTAGAAGGCCATAGTAACAGTAGTATAGAAACCAATCGTGATGGATGGTGGGATAGAGAACAAGTCATAGGACTGGGGCTAATCCCCGCTAATCACTGTCCACATTACAATGAAGATGGTCATGAAACATTTGATGACAATATGTTAGATAAAGAGGTTCCTGGCATTGCTCTTGAGAACAATGTTGCAATTGTAATTGATGGAGATATGTACAAGATAGTAAAGAGCAATACAGAAAGTAAGGCATATGTATTGAAAAAATGTGACGGTAAAATGAACAAGATTGAAATAAACAATTGCGACTTCAAACCATTATCAGAAATTATATAACTTCTCATTAGGAAACTATCGAGAGCGGAAAAAGTAGCAATTCAGCGTAAGAGTGTAAGGAATAAAAAGGATTAGATCACAATTCATAGAATACTACCTTTATACTTGAAGAAAGGTGGTATTAACATGTATTTTCCAATAAAGATTCGTCACCTCTCTCAATTCTAAAAAATTGAGGAGGGTAAATATGAAAGTAAACGATAATTATTTAAAAGAACAATTAAAGCATGTTTATTGGTTAAATGGTGGTTGTTGCGCGGGGAAGACCACCATGACTAGGAAATTTGTGGAGGAATTGAGATTTCAAACTCTTCGGGATGATGTCTTGAAGTATAGATCATTCACTAGCCATGTTGAATACCCTGCGCTTCAATATCCTCATCCTAAATTGGATTGGGACAAATGGTTTAACAGACCGAATGATGAACATTGTGAATGGCTTTTTCAAATTGTCAAAGAAATGATGGAGTTTTTTGTCATCGATTTGTTGAAGATGCCTAATGATCAGCCAATTATAATAGACCTAGGGATCATGCCAGAGGAAATATTGCCGTTTATCCCCAAGGAAAGAATCGTATGCCTCTATACTTCTGATCAAGAGATTGAGAGGCTATATTATTTTAGAGAAGATCATAAAATGATTCTGGATGTTATTAACCGTACGGCTAACCCAGAGGAATCAATAAAGAATGGTAACAAAAACATGGTGAAGTTTTCTCACGATATTAGAGAAGCCTGCATTAAACATGGTATCAAAACAATAGAAAGAACACCTGAATTGAGTGTTGATGAACAATTTAAATTAGTTCGCGGGCACTTTGGAATATGAATTAATAAATTCTATTAATGAACGCCAACAGGCTGCCGAGATTAGGCAGCCTGTTGCATTAACGCAACTTTTATATCAAATTAGTTCGTCCAAAACATGTAGGAGATGATAATTTGCGGATTAGAGAAGCTACGATTCATGACGCTGAAGGAATTGCAAGAGTTCATGTGGATAGTTGGAGAACGACATACAAGGGGATTATTCCAGAGGAATTTTTAAACAATCTATCGTATACACAAAGGACTGAATTATGGATTAACAATATCAAGAAAACAGATAATTTTGTAATACTGGCAGAGAATACAAAAGGAGAAATCATTGGATTTGCAGATTGTTGGAAGAGAGAGACAAATACGGTGCCCAACGCAGGCGATTTGACTTCAATTTACATACTTGAGGAATACCAAGGGAATGGATTAGGGAAGGAATTACTTAAAAGTATATTTAATCGATTCAATTCATTGGGTTACCAGAAAATATTCGTTGATGTTCTAGAGGATAACAAGACACGCTATTTTTATGAGTATTATGGAGCTCACTTATCTAAATCAGTTCAAATAAAAATTGGAGGAAAAGTCCTTAATGAATTAATCTATGAATGGGATAACGTTGACGAAGTATTAGCGAGATTAACTAAAACTAATTAGTGGGAATTTATGAGTTATCAAGTAAATGATATGAGAGAAAACGTAGGAGGAGAAATGAACAAGGTAAATCATTTTGAAACGAAGCTTGCACCTCGTTATGATGACAGTGACCCTGATCAAGAAGGAAATAAAAATGTGGTTTTTGCTGATTGGATCATTGATGGGAAATCCCTCTATCAGATGCTTAAAAAGTACGAATTTGTACCAAGTTTAGGCTGGGGGACAGAAGAGGAACAGCAAGAGTCTATTGATTATTTTCTGCTGAAGCAACTACATCCAGTCTTATATTATAGGTACCCCATATTAGTGTGTCCTTGGTGTAAGGATGAAGATTGCGGTTATGTATCAGTATTGATTGAAAGGGAAGGGGATTTTGTAAGGTGGAGCGATTTTAGATTAGAACCACATAATAGAAAAATTGATCTAGAATCGTTCACTTTCAAGTGGAATGATTATAAGAGAGAGATTATTCGTACATATAGAATGGCAGCGATGAATAGCTAGAGAAGAAGTTTAAAAAGAAGATAGGAAGTGAGAAGAATTTGAATTTAATGCAACTCAAGATTCCAGCAGGTTATGCAGTGACCTATAACAAATTCTACGATGTAGACCCTGTTCTTAGTGCAGATAGTGACTACTTTATTGAGAATTGGGGATTCTTCACAGAAGATTTATTACAGATCGTTAAAATGAAAATCAACAATGGGAAGTGGTTTATTCCTGAAAGAGAAGACACGATACTCTTTGATCTAGGATGGTATCCAGATTCAGATATTAACGGCCATTACCGTCTGGAACTTGTTGATGGGGATTGGAATGAAATTAAAAGCATTTCTTCTAAAGATCGATTTGTAATTAAAGAGCAACTTGAAGAATGGTTGGAAGAACAACTAAGAGTGTAAACAGAAACAACCGAGATCTGAAGATTATTTGAATAAATACGCTCAGAAGACATACAGGGAGGTTACTTCAATAATAACTCCAGGAGGATTCTGCTAATGAGGAAGAGATATTCTATTGAAAAAGCAGAGTGGTCAGAAACAAGAGAAAAGGAGTATGAGCAAGAATGTAGAGATATTGTGTTTAAGTTCGACGATGAGCTTGTTCAGCGGGAGAACGTTATTTATTTAAATAGAAAAGATGGTCAATCTGTAGTAGTAGAGCCTTTGAATCAAAAAACATTTTGGTATGAAACATGGTTGAAGATTAAAGACATCTACAGTACTTGATGATGGAAAAAGAATTTGATCAAATTACGATTCAAGATATTTCGGACAGAGCAGATGTTAGTCGAAGGACCATCTATCTTCACTACATGGACAAATTCGATCTTCTGGATCAGCTCATCAAAGAACATATTGATGACTTAAGAAGGATCTGCAATTCTACAGACGATAACACGGATTATGAGAATATGGGGTTGGTGTGGTTCCAGTACTTCGAGAATCATTCGATGTTCTTTTCTGCAT
The DNA here is from genome assembly GCF_036884255.1 of Paenibacillus tundrae. Lineage (NCBI taxonomy): Bacteria > Bacillati > Bacillota > Bacilli > Caryophanales > Paenibacillaceae > Paenibacillus > Paenibacillus tundrae. The sequence continues at coordinate 1,696,092 of NZ_CP145605.1, forward strand.
TACTAGCGAGTAAAGGTAGCCCTTTTTTCCGCGATCAGTTCCTTACGTTTTTCATCGAAGAACTAGAGAAAGAAAACGGCATGTCCGAAGGGTGTAACTCTGAATTAACGGAGGGTATGAATGTGGATATTCAGTTCCTGGGGTCAGCGATCGTTGGCGTAGTGGAGTGGTGGTTTAAACAAGGGAAGCCTCCTACTCCTTCCTTTATGGCGCAGCGAGTGGGCGTATTGCTTGAAAGAAATCTGGAGATATAAATGTTGATGTGAAGAAGAATGTTAGATGGAATTCGAGTAGAATAATTCTAAGAGGGAGGATATACATGGAAACATTAAAAAGTAAGCTTGTCCAGTATAAGGCAGGTCATATACTCGAAGTAGGCACAGGAACAGGGAAGTTTATTCCGATGATGTTGAATATATTTAATGGAATTGACCAGATTGTGGGCATTGATATGGATCATGAAGCAATACTCCAAGCAAAGAACACCTACATAGAAAATACTAAAATTGACTTTGTTGCAATGAACGCTGAGCAGTTAAGTTATGAAGATCATACTTTTAATACGGTATGCATATCGAATGCATTACATCATATGCCCCCAGAATCCAAAGTATTAGATGAGATGAAAAGGGTTTTGAAGAGTGATGGGTTATTCCTAATTAACGAATTGTTTTGCGATGGTCAAAATGAAGCACAATTATCTCATGTGATGTATCATCATTTTAGCGCTGGAATTGATCGACGATTAGGGATTTACCATAGTCAGACTTATACAAAACAACAAATTTTAGATCTGATTAGGGATAAAGGAATAAGAGTAGAGATTGTGTATGAATACAATGAATCCAAGGGAAATGTAAGAGCTGAGCAAGATATTGTTTTAGTCACAGAGGCATGTCGAAAACATATAGAGAGAACTAAGAATTTATCGGACTACATTGAATTCAAAAGACGTGGGGAAGAAATTATTGAACGGCTTAATAACATAGGTATTCAACGACCTACACAACTCATGGTATTAGGAAAAGTCGAAGCATAAATTTATTGGAGGACGATTTAAGTGAAATTGAGAAAAATCAAAATTTACAAAGGAGAGGTAATATGTTTATAGACCTTTTTAATAGACTTAGTATCACATTACCTATTGTACTCATTGAGGAGTTAGAAGCTCACTATAAGAAACAGAAGGATCAGGAGTACTTGTTAAGATTAATGGAATTTGACGAAGTCATTGAAATGGCCGAATTATTGTCTGAAATGAAGGTGTATCAAGACATTATTCCTTTATGGACAGATGATCATTCGAACTACATAGGTTTACAGGTTCAGGGTGCTTGCAAATACAGAATTAGTTATATCGATCATGAAGAAACAGATGTATCTCCAGGTTTTAGAAGTGTACGTTCTTTTATATCGAAACTCGAACAACATCCTAGTTATGATTGGGACGAGTTGGAGAAAGATTATCCCTCAGATATAGAAATTAGTGATGCTGAGATGGAGGAAGACTTACGTTGTATTGAAGCGTTAAACAAGCTGATAAATTCTAACCCACTAATAGATGACGATATCCGTTGTCAGTATATTTTTTCAGTTATGGCGTTAACACCGAAAAGGAATCTTGACTCATTAATACCATATTTGGATGATGAAGATATGTATGTTCAAGAGAGAGCGTGTGAGATTCTTGGTTTTCATAGATACATTCCAGCTAGAGATAAGTTAATAGAGGTTTCGACAAACGGAATGCATAATGGGAAACTCGCAGCGAAAAGAGCGTTAGCAAGAATAAGAGAAGAGAACCAAGGAGCATTCTACTGGAGCCAAGATATAAAGAAATAAGAGAATATAACGGACTAATACTAAATGATAAAGGAATTCATCGATGAAATTGTACTTATTTATTATTCAAAGCTTCTATGTGTTGACCTTAATGCCTTGGTTCATCATTTGGGGATTATCTTTCATGGCATTTGATAGTGGAGTTTCAATGTGGGGAGTAGCACTTGTAACGATCGTTACGTTGTATCCTTTGGCTGTTGTCATTAGTTCGGTTCTATCTTGGTTATTAAAGAAAAAGGTAAAGACGTTAGGCCTTATTCTAATCAGTTCATTTCCACTTCTGTGGGTGATTTCATTTGCAGTTTTGATATTAGGAAATTGAATGAAGAATAAAACTAGGAGTAGAGAGCTCCAATCAAAGAGACAAGGAGATTAGAAATGGAGTCTTTATCCGTTCGATTGGAGATTGAAGAACTCATTAAAAAGTGTTCAATCAACAGGCAGGAACTGTTTGAAGTCCGAAAAGATCAGTGGAAATCCATTTTAGATCATATCGAAAAGCACTTTCTAAAGAAGATTCATTATACTCAAGACTTGCATTGGGGATGGAATAGACTTCAAGAACCGTATTACGCATTGAGGTTTATCGAGCAACCTTATAAATCCATTAAAGAGATTATTAAAGATGAATTTATATGGTTTATTGCTGAAGACCACAACGATAAAATGTGGGTTTATGAAGGGGAAAAGAATATTATTTTCGATAAAATAATTCCTGAACTTTACCATTTGGACGAATACTTTCTGGTATCGAAGAAATATGAATGGCTCGTATGTGAAGATCATCATGAGATTGTACATTTCTCAGGGGAAGGCATCATTAATCAAGCGAAGAAGTTTGAATTAGAGAACGAGAGCAAGATAATTAAGTAAATGCTCAGTTAGAAAGGAAAGTTACGGACTTCATATTACATAATTTTCACGCTGTGACTCCTTACGGGTCTTATTGAAAGGGTGGATGGAAGTTGATACAGGGAGAATTAATCTATAAAACAATAGACTCGCTTAAGAAAAGATTGGAAAATAACAACCTGCTAGAATTACAGCTTCAAGAGGGTTATTTAACTCAAGCTACCTGTACGTTTAATGAGCCGGCAGATGAAAGTGATTTAATCGAATTCCAAAGGAAATTAGGGTTTGAACTTCCGAATGATTATATTAACTTTTTGAAGATAAGTAATGGTTGCTCGTTATTTGACCATCCGCAACACGGAGGAGAGGCGTATTTATATAAGTGGCAGGATATCCAAGAAGCAACGTATGAGAGTTCAAACGAGGGGTACCTGAAGATCGCCTATATCTACCAAGATAATATCGTAATTGATCTGAAAAAATACAGCGAAGGCTCAAATAATTACTTAATGGTTAAGGGGTACATAGACAATTTTGATGAGTCGAGACCCTTTAATATGAACTTCGAGTTGTGGTTTGATCGATTTATTATCAGTCAGGGAGATAAATTTTGGGACTGGTCAGTGTATACGGCAGAAAATTTCTATAAATTAAAAGGATAAAGTACGCTTAGGCGATACTTTGTATGAGAGGAATTCAGAATGAATTATAAATTTATGTTGAAGGGTTACCCATTATATTATCTATTTATATTTTTGCCTATTGGCTTTCTCTCTGTAATTACTTTATTAAGTAATTATATTGGTGATGGCCTTCGAGTAATACTACTGCTAACAACTGGGCTGATTGTGATCGCTCTAGTTATTAAAAATTGGATAGATTCACAAAAGGAATATACGATAGTGCTATCGCCCGAGGGAATAACAGTAAATAAGACGAACTATTCGATTAATCAAATTAGTGAAATGCGAATAGGTACTAATCTTCTTCAAATACATCTTCTCGATCAAAATAAAAAGCTATCTTTCTCGTTAAAAAGTCAGGATAAAGATAGCGTAATCAAGGCATTCAAAGAATACTGTGAAAACGCCGGGATAAAAGCAGAGGATTATCAAAAGGTATAGAAGCTGCTGCGATGAAGGTAAAACAGCAGCTTATGATTGTGCTGTATGACCAATTGGCATCATACAGCAGGAAGAAGCGCCACGACGATACGAGCGTGGCGCTTTTTGCTATGCATCACGATGATGAACTCGTGATGTTACTTCAATGATAAGCACTGCGTTGAATAATACGCGGTGCAACTCTGAGAGGTGCTACCTCTTTTGGACACAGCACCTTACCCTTATATAGCTTGCCATAGTGCAAGCAAATGCTGTGGAATGAACCAACGGAAACGAAAATATTTTAAAAAATATCAGAATGTGTACTGACTTAAGGATTTTAATAATACTATAAATGAAATGGGTTTCATGAAATCCTTTTCAAGTATACTCAACAACTTGGCTAATGCTCTTGAAAGCGAAGTGTGAATCTAGGTTTTCAAATCCCATTAAGGCGGCCTTGTAATGATTCAGATTGTTCAGGGCAGTCATCAAAAAGCATTTTGTAAGCTTGATTCAATGTTATCAACTTTGAGGGGGAGCGTGTGTAGGATGAAGTTTGAGCCCAAAGAAATGAGTACTTTACGAGGAATCGATATGGATGGCTGGGGTGGTGAAGGTACATAATCCAACACCGAGAAGTGTACTTTGTTCAATGTTTGTAAGCGCTTAACCCGCTGCATAATTCAGTCATTTCAAGAAAGGGGCGAACACCCTGAACGGAATTGAGAAGCTGAATAGGCATTACGCTCACACTAGCAGGTCAGGTGTTAAGGAGGGGTTGGATCATCTTTGAAGCGTTCGTTAAAGGGAAGATGAACGACTCATTTAAAGGGCTCTGTTTTATCACATTTGCATTGGAACAGATTAAGATCATTTACTTGAGGGAGGCCGCCCATGTTGAAAAAAATGATGTCTAAACCAATGATGATGTTCGTATTATTTGCCATGTTAATCATGCTTTTGTCTGCATGCAGTGGTACAAATGACAAACCAGCCGATCTAGTTGCTCAACCAGCTGAAGTAGAGACGAACACAACACCAGTGCAGGAAGAGGAAGAGGACAAGGAAGAAGCTGTGCCGGCGCCAGATTTAGACGGTCGTGTTATTCGAATTTCTCACTGGTGGGATGCGACACCAAAAGGGGATTCAGAATCAGATGAACTTGCCCGCGAGCGTATTCAAATGGTGGAAAAAAAGTATAACGTAAAGATCAAATATTTGAATACGGAATATTGGTCTACCTCTGAAAAGCTGTCCTCCTCTGTGCTCGCGAACGAACCATTTGCTGAAATAGTCCGAGTTCCTGATGGATTTATCTGGGGACTTATGCAGAGTGGTTTTCTGACACCGCTGGATGACTACCTTCAAGATACTCGTGTGGAGCAGGATGTTGTTAATGCTATGCGCTTTGGAGGCGACAAGGTGTACGGACTCGAAAGCTGGTATACACCTAATGATAGTGGCATGTTCTACAACAAGCGTATATTCAAGGAGGCTGGTCTGAAAGACCCGCAGCAATTGATGGACGAAGATAACTGGAATTGGGATACGATGCTGGATGCGGCGAAAAAGCTAACGGTTGATCGTAACGGTGACGGTAAAATGGATCAATACGGACTGGCTGGAGCGCATTACGTACTTTCTGAGATGCTGGTCGCGAGCAACGGAGGCAAATTATATGATGAGCAAACAGGTACAGTGACGTTTAATTCACCCGAATCTATGGAAGCGCTTAATTTTCTGCATGGTCTGTACAATGAGCACAAAGTGGTGAAGGCCAACGGAGGTAACGACTGGGAAGATCCAGCCAAGTTCTTCGGAGAAGGCACCATTGCCATGTATCCGGGTGGACTCTGGGAGATCGAAGGCCGGATTCTAGATAAGATGAAGGATGAGTGGGGTTATGTATACATGCCGAAGGGACCTCAAGCGGAGTCGTATTACGAACCATTCGGTCAGGCTACAGCTTACGTTATTCCAAAGGGAGTGAAGGATGCAGATGTGATCGTGAAGATTTGGGAAGATCTGCAAGACTTCGATAACTGGCAAGATAACCGTAGGCTCTCGCTCGAAAATATTTTGCCGGACGAAGCATCCATTGCCAACGCGATGAATGATAATGGCCAGGTGCAGCGTCTGTTTGGTGGTCGCTTTGGTGGTCTGGGCATTAAGGATCAACTGGACAAAGTAACGGAGAAATTCATCAAAGGCGAGATTACACCTTCAACAGGTGTTGCTCAGGTTATCGGGCCTGCACAGGCTGCAGTGAAAAAAGTGTTAAGCGGGGAACAGCCCGAGAAAAAATAGTTCGAGTAATCAGCGTTAACAAACAGGACGGCCTCATTTCTGATTTCATCCCAAAATCGATATGCGGGCCGTCTATCTAATTCACTACAGTCTGCTAAAGGGGGGCATCGGGTGAAGTTTACATTATCCCGAGTGACGCTTATCGTCGTTATGCTAATCCTCGTCATGGTGTACACGATATCCAGTTCTGGTGCAAGCGGCAATGAAAAGTCTGGGAAGCGAACATCAGATCCGAGCCGTGTGATGCCGATTTCTGAATCTGCTTCGGAGGATAGCTATGATTATTATTTGCAGCAATTCCAGAACGAGAAGCAGCCTTCGAGGGAAATTGTTATTCGCGGAGCTGACTACACAGCTGCGGAAGGAATGGAACCGAAGATGGTCACGGAGCTAGGTGGTGAGACTGGCAAGTTCATAAGAACAGAGGAGAGTGGTTCCGTGCAATGGGAAGTGGATGTTCCTGAATCGGGCATGTATCACATGACTTTGCGTTATTACCCGATCCAGGGTAAAAGTTCCGCAATAGAACGTGAACTATGGATCGATGGCAAATTGCCTTTCAATAGCGCACGTAATCTGAGTTTTCATCGTGTATGGGTCAACGAGAAATCCGAGATCGAACAAGATAACAGAGGTAACGACCTGCGCCCACGTCAGACGGAGGCACCGATGTGGCAAGAATCTCTTCTGAGAGACAAGGAGGGCTATTATGAGGAGCCGTACCAGTTTTATTTTTCTGCAGGCAAACACTCATTGACGCTTGTGTCCACCCGGGAGCCTATGGTTATTGATTCGATCAGGCTACACCAGTATGAACAACCGATATCCTATGCAGAAGTGAAGCAGGAGTATGAGAGACAGGGATATACGGAAACCAGTGGACACTTGATCAAAGTTCAAGGTGAGCATGCCAATTACAAGTCATCACCAACGTTGTATCCAATCACTGATCGATCAAGCACATCCACGGAACCATACGATGTATCCAAAATCAGAATGAACACCATCGGCGGAAGCAACTGGCGTGTGCCAGGACAATGGATTGCATGGGAAATGGATGTGCCGGAGGATGGACTATACAAGATTGCGATCAAAGGCAGACAGGAACTGCTGAGGGGGATTTATTCTACCCGTTCGCTGCAGATCGACAATAAGGTTCCCTTCCGTGAAATGATGCAAATTCCGTTCTTCTATGACTCGAATTGGCAGATGAATGTGCTTGGCAACGAGGACGAACCTTATTTATTTTATTTGACCGAAGGAAAACATGAATTGCAGCTTGAGGTCAGTCTGGGAGCGATTGCGCCTCTGATCCGTCAGGTGGAAGCCAGTGTGCTCGATATCAATGCGATGTATCGCAAAATTCTGATGATCACAGGTAACGTACCTGACCCCTATCGGGATTATCAATTAGAGAAGCAGATTCCGGATATGGTGAAGGTGTTTCGCGAACAAAGTGACATTCTAAATGCCGTATCTGAAGAGTTAATTCGTTTAACGGGGGAAAAGAGTGATAAGACCGCGATATTGAGTAAAACAGCCTATCAACTGGCTGATCTGGCCGACAAGCCAGAAACCGTGCAGAAGCGGCTGGGTCAATTCAAAATCAATGTAGGCAGTGTCGGTTCTTGGCTTCTGGAGGTACGCGAACAGCCGCTGGAAATTGACTATCTGCTGCTTGCTTCACCTGATGTGAAGCTGCCGAAAGCGAATGATTCGTCCTTCCGAAAAGTTGGACACGAAATTTCGTCTTTCTTCCATTCATTTTTCGAGGATTATGACACCATTGGTAGCACATCTGATGAAGACAAGTCAGTCACGGTATGGATTGGTACAGGCCGGGATCAGGCTCAGGTGTTGAAGGCCATGATTGACGATACGTTTACACCGCTGACGGGAATTAGTGTGAACCTCAAGCTGGTGAATGCGGATGTTTTGCTGCGTGCTTCCCTGGCAGGAGAGGGGCCGGATGTGGCCATGCAGGTCGGAAATGATGTGCCTGTCAACTTCGGAATGCGGAACGCGGCAGAAGATCTGTCCGAGTATCCCGGCTATGACGAGTTAATTAGGCAGTTCAGGGATAGTGCGATGGTTCCCTATAACTATGAGGATCAAGTGTTTGCACTGCCGGAGCAACAAATCTTCAATATGTTATTTTACCGGAAGGATATTTTGGAACAGCTTGATCTGGAGCCGCCGCAGACATGGGAGGACGTCTACGCCATGATCCCGGTGCTACAGAAGCATAATATGGAAATGGCTTTGCCGCTTGCTCAAACGACAGGTGTACCCGTATTGGAAGTGAACCGGGCATATGCCATGCTGCTGTACCAGATGGGCGGTTCGTTTTATTTGGACAATGGCTCCAAAAGCGGTATGGATACGGAAACGGGGCTGGAGGCGTTCAAGGAGTGGACGAATTTCTATACCAGTTACAAGCTGCCACTCACCTTCGATTTTCCAATGCGCTTTAGAACCGGAGAAATGCCTATAGGTATTATGGATTACACCTTTTATAACTATCTGTCCGTATCAGCTCCCGAGATCAAGGGGTTATGGGAGTTCATTCCGGTTCCCGGCCTCAAGCAGCAAGACGGAAGTATCAAACGAGATGTCGCGAGTGGAGGCACGGCGACCGTTATGCTCGAGCAATCGAAACATAAGGATGCGGCCTGGGAATTTATGAAATGGTGGGTCAGCAAGGATGCACAGGTTCGCTTCGGACGCGAAATGGAAGGTCTGATGGGAGCGGCGGCGCGGTATCCAACGGCGAATATTGAAGCGTTACAGGAGTTACCTTGGCCTGTCCGCGATTATCGAAGTCTGGAAGAACAATGGGAATGGGTTCAGGGTGTTCCGGAGGTTCCGGGAGGTTACTTTACGGGTCGGCATCTGGACAATGCTCTGCGTGAGGTCGTCAATAACGGGACGAATTCCACCGATGCCTTATACGATTATGTGCAGGAAATTAACTACGAAATTCAGGAGAAACGAAAAGAGTTTAAATTGGACGGAATGCACTAGGGAGGGACTCTTTTGCAGAAGGCTAATATGGTGACCAAAACCGGTTCTCAGCCCAAACGTACGCCTGCCGGCTTACCCGGGAAGTGGGAACTCTTTAGGAGAGATATAAAGCGGGATAAGCATCTCTATATCCTTCTTTCACCCTACATGTTGTTATTCTTCTTGTTTACCGTGTTTCCAGTCATCATCTCCATCTTCTTCAGCTTCACCAATTTCAACATGCTGGAGTTTCCAGAGTGGGTTGGTTGGGAGAACTACTCCAAGCTGCTCTGGAATGATGATGTGTTTCTGATCGGTCTTAAAAATACAATTATTTTCTCGGTGATCACCGGTCCAATCAGCTACATTGCCTGCTTTGTATTTGCCTGGCTTATTAATGAGCTGAATCCAAAGGTGAGAGCCTTCATGACACTGATCTTTTTTGCACCGTCCATTTCAGGCAATGTGTTTTTTATTTGGCAAATTATTTTCTCTGGAGATTCGTACGGCATTATGAACGGGTTCCTGATGAAAATAGGCATCATTTATGAGCCAATCCTATGGCTACAGAATCCCAAATACATGCTTGCGATCATTATGCTTGTACAGCTATGGCTCAGCCTTGGAACCAGTTTTCTTGCGTTCATTGCCGGTTTGCAAACCGTGGATCGCACCTTGTATGAAGCAGGAAGCATCGACGGGGTTCAAAATCGTTGGCAGGAGCTGTGGTATATTACTTTGCCTTCGATGCGTCCGCAGCTCATGTTCGGAGCTGTTATCCAGATTACCGCGTCCTTGGCCGTTGCCGAAGTGGCTACTGCGCTGGCAGGTTTCCCGAGCGTACAGTACGGAGCGCATACGATTGTTACTCACTTGATGGATTACGGAACAATCCGCTTCGAGATGGGCTACGCTTCTGCCATTGCAACAGTGCTGTTTAGTCTGATGCTCGGTTCCAACCTGCTTGTTCAAAAGCTGTTAAAGAGAGTGGGGGAATAGCAGATGAAGATGGCCTTGCGTATGAAAAGGAAAATCAACAGATCCTGGCAGGTCGATATCTTGCTTTTCCTTTTACTCGGCGGATTTGGTGCTTTTATGGTCATTCCGCTTATCTATGTGATCAATAATGCGTTTAAGCCGCTGGATGAACTTTTTATTTTCCCACCAACGCTGTTTGTCCGGAATCCAACGTTTGAGAATTTTTCAGACCTATTTCAGGTGATGAAAAATTCATGGGTTCCATTCTCAAGATATATTTTCAATACGGTGTTTATCACTGCGGCAGGCACGTTCGGACATATTATCTTAGCCTCTGCGGCGGCTTATCCACTAGCTAAATACAAGTTCCGCGGGCACAAAATCCTGTTCACGATTATCGTGTTGTCTCTGATGTTCTCGCCGCATGTAACGGCTATTCCTAATTACATGATCATGTCCACGTTAGGCTGGCTCGATTCCTATCAGGCCATGATTATTCCCGCCTTCGCTTATCCGCTGGGCTTGTATCTGATGAAGCAGTTTATGGAGCAGATACCAGATGCACTTCTAGAGGCGGCAAAAATGGATGGAGCCAGCGAATATCGGATTTTCTTTCAGGTAGTTATGCCACTTGTCAAACCTGCGTGGTTAACGCTGCTGATTTTAATGATGCAGATGTTGTGGGGAACGGATGGCGGTAGCTTTATCTATAGTGAGCAGCTCAAAACGATGCATTATGCCATGGGACAGATTGTTCAGGGGGGAATAGCTCGTGCGGGTGTGGGCGCTGCCGTTGCTGTCATCATGATGACGGTGCCGATCGTGACGTTTGTATTGTCTCAGAGCCAGGTCATCCAAACAATGGCATCATCCGGCATGAAGGACTAAGTGAGGGGGGTGTTAGAGATGAAAGTAAGATCATGGCTAATCGTTCTGGCAGCTTCCCTGCTGATCTCCGGATTCGGACATAACGTGTCTTATGGGGCACCGTATGAGGGATATACCTACAATTACTGGGGTAATTCGGTCAAGTCTCCGATTGCTTTTCTCCCCTCCAGAGTGATCACGGGTAACGACGCCGGAACGGGAGCATGGCAGTCTCCACTGGATTTGTATGCTGCACATAATGGCTTGCTCTATGTCCTGGATTCAGGCAATGGACGAATTATTGTACTCAACGATAAATGGGAAACGATGCGAGTCATCCAACATTTTGAGCATGAAGGCAAAGAGGATAGCTTTCTGAATCCTGAAGGGCTGTTCGTTACGGAGTCAGGTCAGATTTACGTTGCCGACACCGAAAACAGGCGAGTCGTGGAGCTGAATCCTGACGGTACGTTCGTTCGTGCCATTGGTGCGCCGGAGTCGGATGTGATCAGTGATACATTTGAGTATTTTCCCAGGAAAGTGATCGTTGACAAGGCTGGGCGCATCTATGTTGTCGGTCGGGGTGTCTATGAAGGGTTGATCGAATTCGATAGTGACGGGCGCTTTACGGGGTTTATGGGCACGAATCGTGTGCAGTTTGATCCGGTTGATCTATTCTGGAAAAGCGTGTCCACCAAGGAACAGCGGGAAAAGATGATTCGTTTTATTCCACTGGAGTTCAATAACGCAGATATTGATGAAGGCGGTTTCATCTATACAACGACGGCGGACAAAAACACAGCTTCGGCGGTAAAAAAACTGAATCCCTCCGGCATTGATGTACTTCGGGTCAACGGGGAATTTGCCCCGGTGGGGGACTTGAGTATCAATCGCTCCTCCTTCATTGATATTCAGGTGTCCAGCAATGGGGTATACCGTGCTCTCGATTCTACGAGAGGGCGTGTGTTCACGTACAACGAGGATGGCAACTTACTGTATGTGATTGGTCAGCTAGGTAATCAGAAAGGCACATTCAAAAATCCGGTAGCCATTGAAAGCTATGGCGACGCCATCTATGTGCTGGATCGTGATCTCGGCCAGATCACCCAATTTAAGCCGACGACATTTGGAGGCCTGGTGAACGAGGCCAATCGTTTGTACAGCTCAGGCAAGCATTCGGAAGCTGCAACGTTGTGGCAAGAGGTGCTGCGACTTGACGCCAACTATGAAATGGCCTATGTAGGCATCGGCAAATCAATGCTGAGAGAAGGGAAGTACAAGGAAGCGATGACCCACCTGAAGCTTGGCAATGATCGCGAATATTACTCCAGAGCTCTGGCGAAATATCGGAGAGAATACATGCGGGAATATTTCGGAATCTACATGACGGTGGCGATCGGAGTGCTTGTTAGCCTAATCCTCTGGCGCCGAATCGCTAGATCGAGGAATGAGAGGGGAGCCCGAGATGTCGCTAATTAAGGAAATCAAATACTCTCTACATGTCACTGTACGTCCATTCGACGGATACTGGGATCTGAAGTATGAAAATAAAGGCAGGCTGCGTGTGGCGCTATTAGTGCTGCTCGGTGTTACCGTAACGATGATTCTGAAACGTCAGTACGCCGGATATGTCGTGAATGACAACTATCCACTCTCTCTGAACAGTATCAATGAGTTGAAGTACATCATTCTTCCCTTCTTGCTCTGGTGTATCTCCAATTGGTCTCTGACCACGCTGATGGACGGAGAAGGCAAGTTCAGGGATATTCTGATTGCGACGGGATATGCCATGCTCCCGCTTATTCTCATCAACATTCCCAATATATTACTGAGTAATGTGATTACACTGCGTGAATCTTCTTTCTATTATTTATTTGACTCAATAGGGGTCATTTGGTTTGTCTGGCTGCTTTTTATAGGAACCAAAACGGTACATCAGTATTCCGTGATCAAAACGATTAGCACGATGCTGCTCACCCTGGTTGTTATGGGGATTGTTATCTTTCTGGGTCTGCTTTTCTTTAGCTTGATTCAACAGATTATCAGTTTTGTGTACACCCTCTATCAAGAGGTCGCGCTGCGCAAATAGAAGAAGGAAGGAGGTGTCGGAGGTGAGCAAAAGTCGTACTACGTTTGCCATAACCATCATGATCGGCAGCTTGTTAATGACTCAACATGTCAACTATGCAGAGTCGGTTTATGAACGAGCGGTGACCACAACAGTTGATTCTGAACAACCTCATCGTAGCACTGTTGCCGAAACAGAAGAAACAGAAGCATCACCAGAGCAAAAGACGACAGAGTCTATTCAGGCTGACGCAGATCCATCCATAACCAAAGAGCTGGCAAATCAAGCTGCAAGCCACAACGTAATAACTGTTCCTGATGGTATGGAGGCTATCGCCGAAAACGAAGAGCTGATTCTATATCTTCAGCCGGAAACGACAGAGATTGCGACGCTCGATAAGCAGCATGGTGAGATATGGTTTTCCAATCCGCAGGATCGGGAACAGGATGCCATCGCAACCGGATATAACAAGTCCCAGCTGAATGTACAGCTCGAATTGACGTATTACGATAACGCCGGCAACGCGCTCAAATACGACAATTATACACATAGTGTTCAGAGTGGTCAGTTTGAGATCGAAAAAGTCGAAGACGGCGTTAATATCGTGTATACGCTGGGTGAAGTCAAGAGCGATATTGAAGCTATTCCCAAATATATTAGCGAGGAACGCTTCAGGACTCTAATCCTCGAGAAACTGGAGGAAAAGGATCAGAAAGAGTTAGAGAAGCGCTTTCGTTACGATGAGCAGAACAAGCGTTACGAAAGACGGGATTCATCTCTGAAAGGTGTTGGTTTGTCCAAAGTAACCCGAATTCTGGAATCCATTGGCTATGATGAGGTACAGATCGCGATTGACAAGGAAGCCTACGGTGAGGGAGAGAGCGGGCTTGAGAATGTCGTCGTGCCAGTGCACTATCGACTCGAAGATGGACGGCTGAGAGTATCGATCCCTGAGGGCGGTATCCAGTATCCGGATTCCATGAAGATTCAATCCTTGTCACTGCTACCTTTTTTCGGTGCCAGCGGGCCTTCAGAAGAAGGATACAGTCTGGTGCCGGACGGATCAGGATCACTGATTTATTTTAATAACCAAAAGACGTATGCATCACCGTATAGCACCACCCTGTATGGTGGGGATCATGCTGTTAATCAACTCACCCAGATTCAGAAGGAACAGAAGGCTAGAATTCCTGTGTATGGCATGAGTTACGGAGACAAAGGGTATTTAGCCATCATTGATAAAGGCGATGCGGTCGCATCCGTTGAGGCAGATATCAGTGGTAGATTGAATCAATACAATACGGTGCATTCAAGCTTTACGCTGAGCAGTATGGAGGAAGTTACGCTCACCAATGGATGGCGTTCCAGCACGGTCAAACGGTTTCAGGCACAGCCTTTCCATAATGAGATGGCGGTTGTCTTTGAATTTCTGGGTGCGGACAATGCGAGCTATTCAGGTATGGCTTCAACGTATCGGGATTATCTGGTTGAGCATAAGCAGCTGACGCGTTTGGCTGATGACACAGCACTGCCGTTTTACGTAGAACTCATTGGCGGTATTCCGAAGAAAAAGTTCTTTCTGGGCATACCCTACAATGCCTATGAGCCGTTGACAACCTTTGAGGAAGCACAGGAAATCCTGAAGGAGATGCAGAGCTACGGTGTGAGCGACATTCAGCTTCGTTACTCGGGGTGGTTTAACGGAGGAATCCATCATGACATGCCTCAGTCAATTGATGTTGATAAGAAGCTGGGAGGTGCTCAGGGTTTGCAAAGCATGCAGGCCTACACGGAGCAGAATGGCTTCGGATTTTACCCGGATGTGTCTTTTCTGGAGGTGTATCCAGAAGCTAAAGCGTTCAAGAAATCATATGCTTCACGTCAAGTTACAGGCAAGCTTGCTCAGTTGTTCCCATACCGGATCTCTACATTTACGCGGGATGAAGAGGCTTCACCAGGATATGTCGTCAGCCCGCAAGCCGTACCTGGCATTGTGGATGGATTTATGCAAGACTACACCCGGTTGGGACTTTCGGGACTGTCCCTTCGAGATTTAGGCGATCAGTTGAACTCCGATTTCAATCGTACAAATGTGGTGAATCGCGAGCAGGCGAAGAAGGTTGTAGTCGAACAGCTTGAGCAGCTGCATCATTCCGATGCGTCACTTCTTGTGGAAGGTGGCAATGTGTATGCAAGTGCCTACACCCGGCATGTTGTCGATGCACCTATGAGTAACAGCGGCTTTAACCTAACCGACGAAGCCGTTCCCTTTTTCCAGCTGGTATATCACGGCTACATCCAATATGCGGGAAAAGCATGGAATATGGCTGACGATCAGGACTCTCTTGTACAGATGCTGCGAGCGATTGAAACGGGATCAGCACCTTACTACACATGGTTCTATGCGGATCCATCTGCCATTAAGATGACTGGATTCGACGAGTTGTATTCAGCAGATTATCGGCGCTGGATTCAGGAATCAGCCGAGCGGTACGAGCAGATTAGCGATGTCCTGAACGACGTGCAGAATCAAACCATTGTGAACCATGAGAAGCTGAGCGATGGTGTCTATCAGACGACTTTTGAAAAAGGAAAAACGGTCATGGTCAATTACAACGATGTTGCTGCGAACATTAACGGCGTAAGTGTGGCAGCGAAGAGTTACCGTGTAGGAGGAGGTGACATTCCGGAATGAAACTCAAAAAGTTATCTCTTGAACAAAAAAACAGATATTACGGTTTGTATTTCATTCTGCCCTGGTTCATCGGTTTCCTATTTCTGTTCATGGTGCCGTTAATCTCATCGTTCCGATACAGTCTGAGTAATCTTCAGGTGTCTAATGAAGGGTTCACCCTAGAGTTTATCGGTTTGGCTAATTTCCGTGAGGCTCTGTTATCCCATGAATCCTATGTACGAATGTTGACGGAATCGGTTCTGAATATTGTGGTAAATACACCACTGATTATTATTTTCAGCCTGTTTTTTGCCGTCATTCTGAATCAGAAGTTTCACGGACGGGTTTTGGCAAGAGCGATCTTTTTTCTGCCAGTCATTCTGGCCTCAGGCATCATTGCCAGTATTGAAAACGGGGACTTGATGCAATCCGTTGTACGCAATGCCAATGATATGACCGGTGGTGGACTGTCCGTCTTAAAAAACCTAGATCTGACGATTATGCTGCTTGAATCCGGCATGAGTCCGATTCTAGTTGAATATTTGACAGGTGCGGTAAGTCGTATTTATGAGATTGTCAGTCAGTCCGGAGTACAAATTCTGATTTTCCTTGCAGGCTTGCAGTCGATCTCACCTTCACTGTATGAAGCCGCCAAGATCGAAGGATCGACGGGATATGAAGCCTTTTGGAAGATTACTTTCCCTATGCTGAGTCCATTGATTCTGACCAATCTGGTCTACACGATCGTGGACAGCTTCATCAGTGACCAAACCAGTCGACTTGTGGTGGATACGGCCTTCAAGAGCTTTAATTTTGGGCTCAGTGCGGCGATGTCCTGGATATATTTTGCCGTTATTGCACTGATCTTGTGGGTAACGACTGCCCTTGTGTCTCGCAAGGTCTTTTATCAGAATTAGTAATTCCGAAGGAGGCATGACATGACATGAAGACAGGAACCGCATCAGGGCAGCGAACTGCAAAAAAAGTAGGGCTAGAGCGCCTAACTTCTACTGCCTACTGGTTTGAATTCATTAAAAAGTGGCTGTGGATTTTGGTACGATTCGTCCTGATATTTGGCATTTCATTCGTTATTCTGTATCCCATTTTATTGAAGATATCGATTTCATTTAAAAGTATGTCCGATCTGTATGACCCGACAGTAATCTGGATCCCCCGCGAATTCACGCTGGATAACTTTAAATTGGTATTCACGGCAATGAACTACCCCAGTGTGCTGATGAATACCTTATGGTTGTCGACTGCTGTTATGCTGCTTCAGACGATAACGTGTGTACTCGCAGGCTATGGGTTCGCAAGGATCAGGTTCAGAGGAAGTGGTCTGTTGTTTGCCGCGGTTATCTTTACCATTTTGGTTCCTTCACAGACAATCATGATTCCGCTCTATCTGAATTTTAAAAATTTTGATGTGCTTGGTTTGATTGAACTGTTTCGAGGCAGTCCTGCGAATCTGATTAATACGTACTGGCCGTTCCTGATCTCTGCATTATTGGGCATGGGTGTGAAAACAGGTCTGTACGTATACATTTTCCGCCAATTCTTCAGGGGCATTCCGCGTGAGATTGAAGAAGCGGCATACGTTGATGGTGCAGGCTATTTCAAGACGTTTGGACGCATTATTTTACCAAATGCAATACCCTCCATGGTCACTGTAATGCTGTTTTCGTTTGTATGGCAATGGAATGATTCGTTCTTCACCAATATGTACCTAAACGAGCCCAAGGTTATGTCGTCGATGATGTCTTCCTCTGGATATACGATCGCAACGTACCTGACCGGTGGTGGGCAAGCCGCAGAATCGTACACGCAAGACCCATT
Organism: Paenibacillus tundrae; assembly: GCF_036884255.1. Lineage (NCBI taxonomy): Bacteria > Bacillati > Bacillota > Bacilli > Caryophanales > Paenibacillaceae > Paenibacillus > Paenibacillus tundrae. The sequence goes on from NZ_CP145605.1 coordinate 1,713,625, forward strand.
TTTCATGTCCATGATGATGAATACAAGTGTGCTAATGGCTATTCTGCCACTTCTGATCAACTATCTGTTCGTTCAGCGACATTTCGTAGAGAGTGTGGAACGTTCCGGACTTGTAGGCTAGATGAACATAGAGAATGGCTGAAAGAGAAGAGGCTGGAATGTTAGGACAGAAAGCTTGCAATTACATGGGTGCCACTGTAAAGCGTGGCCCCTGTATTGCAAGTAAATGTAGTCGCTTCGGCTGGAAAAGAGGAGGATCATAGATGGGGAAAACGCTATCGAAGTCAGAAGGGTCACCGGATGCGGTGGTAACGGTTAGTGGGGAGCTTCGCTACCAGATAATAGATAACTTTGGCGCATCGGATGCATGGTCCATGGAACCGTTAGGTAAGCATTGGACAGTGGAGAATAAAAACCGGTTGGCGGATCTGTTATTTTCGAGAGAGAAGGGCATCGGATTATCTGCATGGCGTTTCAATATTGGTGCAGGTTCCTCAGTAACAGATAAAGACCGAATTCCTGACTCTTGGAGACGCGCAGAAGCTTTCAAAATGTCGGAGGATGGAGAATACGACTGGAGCAAACAGTCCGGACAACAATGGTTCCTGCAGGCTGCACGTGATCGGGGGGTGGAGATGCTCATTGCATTTGTGAATAGTCCGCCGGTATGGATGACCAAAAACGGTCATGCCCAGCCAGATTCCGAAGTGGGCTCGACCAATCTGAAACAGGGGTATGAGGGGACATTTGCAACTTTTCTTCTACATATATTGACGCACTTTCAGGAGATTGGACTGTCCTTTGATTATATCAGCCCGATTAATGAGCCTACCTGGGACTGGAACCAGGCTTGGCAAGAGGGCAATCGCTATAACAACGAGGATATGAGACGTGTTATTCTGGAGCTGCATCGGCAATTGCAGTTAACCCATCTGGGAACACGGATTAGTGCACCTGACGGGGTGGAAATTACATCACTGCTGGATGACACGTATTATCGCCAGTTTGCAGGCAGTGGTACGTATTCAAGTGGTGCCAACAAGCTGGGTACAGGCCAATACCGGGAATACATCAAGGCGCTGATTGGCGACCCCGAGATGAAGGAAGCAGTAGGCAATAAAATAGCTTCACACTCCTACTGGTCGGATTATAGCCATCCGGGTAATGATCGGCTAGTTCGACTCAGACGGTTATTGAGTGACAATATGAACCATTATGATGCGAGCACCAAATATTGGGTGACGGAATATTGCATTTTGGGCGATTACGGCCCTGGTCGGGACCTGGGCATGGAGCCTGCACTGCATGTTGCACGGACCATTCATTTCGACCTGGTGGAAGCAAACGCAGCTGCGTGGCAGTGGTGGACGGCGGTATCCAAAGTGGACTATAAGGACGGACTGATCTACACCGATTTTCAGGAGGAGGGCGACGAACAGAACATTGTAACCTCCAAAATGTTGTGGGTGCTGGGCAACTACAGCAAATTCATTCGCCCCGGCGCACAGCGAATCGGCCTCACGGGTCTGGGTGAAGAAGCAGACAGCGGATTGCTGGGCTCTGCCTATGTGCATGATGAAGAGCAGACGGTGACCGTGGTCTTGGTGAATCATGGAGCACGAGACAAATGCATTCAGTTGAGCCTTCACAATCTAGGGGTGAACGGATTCGTTTCCGCACTGGAATGTTACGTGACCAATGCCGGGCTGGATTTGGTTAATATGGGGTGTGTTAAGGCAGGCGATGAACAATCCTTTTTCGTTACGATTCCAGAGCAATCGGTAGTGACGTTGACTGGTGTAGTGCAACTCAGCTAGGTGTGATGTTGTGCGGCATATTCAGTAAATGAGGTAGTTTTACACGCTGCTGCTAGATTAAGAAGCTGCTGCCATGTCGGTACAGCAGCCTAGATTATTGTGCTACATGACCGATTAGCATCATGCATCAGCAGAAAAGAAGCGCCACGGCGATACAAACGTGGCGCTTTTTGGCATCCCATCACTACGATACACTCGTGATGCTGCGGCAATGTATTCGCACACATTCAATAATTGAATCTTCATATAGAACTTATCTATAAGCAATCCGTTGACGCTGGATCGGTGGGAATGATACTTTTAGATTAATTCCTACTTAACAAGTAAGAATTGGTGGTATAAAAATAATAACCAACATGACGGGGGAAATATTCATGAAAAAATGGTCACTTTTAACGGTTACTACTGCACTGCTTGTGGCGTTGACAGGATGCAGCGCTGGGGAGGAAACTCCGACAGCAGCAGGGGCAGATGGAGCACAGGCGCCGACCAAAATTATTGTAGGGACAGGCACGCAGTTTCCGAATGTAGCCTTTATTGACGATAATAACAAGCTGACAGGTTATGACGTAGAGCTGGTCAGAGAAATTGATAAACGTCTGGATGATTACGAGTTCGAGTTTCAGACCTTGGAGTTCACTAACTTACTGCTGAGCCTAGAAACGAACAAGATTGATATGGTTGCACATCAAATGGAGAAAAATCCGGAGCGCGAGGAGAAGTATCTGTTTAACAAAGAAGCATATTCACACTGGAAAAACAAAATTGCTGTTCTCAAAGACGATAACGCCATTCAATCGATTGACGATTTGAAGGGCAAAAAAGTATTTACAACAGCAACCAGTGCACAAGCAATCCTGTTGGAAAACTACAATAAAGAGCATGACAATGCACTTGAAATTGTTTATTCGAGCGGTGTAGCCAACGATTTCATCTCACAACTCAAGTCGAAACGGGTTGCAGCATCGATTGCTGCGGACTTCACGCTTCCACTGATTGATCCTAACAACGATTTGAAGCTAGTCGGTGCGCCGCTTAGTGAATCCGACACGTTGTTTATGTTCCGCAAAAATGACCCTGAAGAGCAGAAGCTCGCTGACCGTGTTGACGAGGTGCTGAAGGAAATTAAGGCGGACGGTACATTGAAGCAACTGAGTGAGCAATGGCTTGGGTTTGACGCTACGGAATCGGAGATCAAATAACACTTAGAGAGGTTGTTCAAAAAGTCCGCTTTTGATTACGAAGGATGCCCTGAGGCATCTCAGCATCGAATATGGGATTCAGCCGAAATAAGTGGAGGCTTACGAAGCTTGTTTCCGTTGGAAACAATGTAGTTGCTCACGTAGTTTTGCCTACGCTCCGCTACTCCATTTCTATCTTTATCCCATCTTCTCGGTACTGCGTACTTTGAACAACCTCTTAGAGGAAAGGCAGGCCGCAACGATGGGCGCAACATTTGAGTTCAGCTATATCATTGACTATTTTATAAAGCTTCTACCGACCATCAGCACTACGCTTCTGATTGTAGTTAGTGCGATGGTACTGGGACTTGTCATTAGTTCTATCGCAGCACTGCCTCAAATGTATAACATCCCAGTGCTGAATCGGTTATCGAAACTGTATGTATCCTTTTTTCGTGGTACGCCGATCTTAATTCAGTTGTTTTTATTCTATTATGGATTTCCAGAAATATTGAAGTTGTTTGGTGTAAATACAGATCGTGTACCAGCCCTGTATTTTGTTATTTTGACATACGCGCTGAACAGCGGGGCATTTATGGTGGAGATGATTCGGGCTTCCGTTGCTTCTGTTGATCGTGGTCAGGTAGAGGCTGCTTATGCAATTGGTATGTCGGGGCCGCAAGCGTTTTTCCGCATTGTATTGCCACAGGCGATCGTTACGGCATTGCCGATCTTCTCCAATATGGTCATTGGCAGCTTGAAGGATACTTCGCTTGCTTTTAGCGTGGGTGTTATGGAGATGACAGGAAAATCTTCTACGCTGGCGACGATGTCCCGGCATTTTATAGAAGCGTACATTTCACTGGCTCTCATTTATTTCGTCCTAAGTTTTGTGCTAGAACGACTGTTCCGTGTACTTGAGCGGAGAGTGCAGAAAAGGGGGTTTGCTCCGATATGAGCTTTGATCTCTCTTTTGTGTGGACCGCCTTTGTGGAGCTTCTCGGCGTAATCCCAATTACGCTAGCGATTACGGTTGTATCGGTTGTTTTCGGTTTCCTAATCGGCACAGCCGTTGCACTTGTTCGTCAATTTCGAATTCCTGTGCTAAGTCAACTGGCGGCTGCCTACGTTACATTTGTTCGCGGCACACCGATGATTACCCACCTGTTACTGATTTACTTTGGTGTTCCCATGCTGCTAGATAGTGTGTCGGAATCGCTCGGGCTTGGGTTTAATTCGGCCTCTATTCCGTTGATCGGATTTGCTTATCTGGCATTTTCAATTACGGCTGGAGCTTATGCATCCGAGATTGTCAGATCAGGTTTGCTTTCGGTTGATCGCGGGCAGATTGAGGCCGCTTATTCTCTAGGTATGACTGCGACGAAAGCCTTGCGCAGAATTGTGTTGCCGCAGGCTTTTGCAGCGAGTCTACCCAACATTTCGAACATGCTGATCGGTATGTTGCATGGTTCAACGTTGGCATTTGCCGTATCGGTGGTCGAGATTAATGCCAAGGCACAGATTGTTGCATCAACGAATTGGAAGTTTTTTGAGGCATATGTGGCAGCTGCTCTTATTTTCTGGGGTCTGACCATTGGGATTGAAAGACTGAGCGCGCTGGCAGAGAAGCGGTTCAGAGCGTACAGTCGGGGAGGCGTGTCATGATTGAACTTAAGCAAATATATAAAAGCTTCGGAGACAACAAGGTGCTTACCGGCATTGACCTAAATGTGGCACGTGGTGAGGTCGTTGCGATTTTGGGGCCCAGTGGCTCGGGCAAAACCACACTTCTGCGCTGCATTAACTATCTGGAAAAACCGGATTCCGGGCATATCACACTCGGAGATTTCACCTTGGATTATAAGAAGCATGGCAAAAAGGACATCCATGCTCTACGCCAAAAATCAGCGATGGTATTTCAGCAATACAATTTGTTCCGCCACAAAACGGCGCTGCAAAATGTGATGGAAGGTCTCGTTGCTGTTCGCAAAGTGCCAAAGGATGAAGCGCGGGCGCGTAGCGCTGCCTTGCTGGAGAAGGTGGGTCTCGGAAATAAGCTTGATTCGTACCCTAGTGAGTTGTCAGGTGGACAACAGCAGCGTGTTGGCATTGCACGAGCCTTGGCGATGAATCCGGAAGTTATTTTGTTCGATGAGCCAACCTCTGCTCTGGATCCGGAACTTGTGGGTGAGGTACTGGCTGTTATACGCCAAATTGCAAAGGAAGGCATTACGATGATCATCGTTACCCACGAGATGGGCTTCGCTCAGGAAGTGGCGAATCACGTTGTATTTATGGACGGTGGAGTCATTGTTGAGGAAGGGGAACCAACTCAGTTATTCCGATATCCAAAAGAGGAACGTACGAAACAGTTCCTTAAACGGATTACGCCTGATAGCGCGTATTCCATCTAGGTCACATTTGAGGAGGAATGCATATGTCATTTACATTGGGGATTTTGGATCAAAGCATTGTGTTTCCAGGCCAAACGGCTGCGGAAGCGTTGAATAATACAGTCGAACTTGTGAAACTCGCAGAGTCGCTTGGCTATGATCGGTTTTGGGTAGCGGAGCATCATGACTCGGAAGGTGTTGCCGGCTCCTCTCCAGAAGTGTTGGTATCTTATTTGCTCGCACAGACAAGTACGATCCGAATTGGTTCTGGCGGCGTCATGCTCCAGCATTACAGTCCTTATAAAGTAGCGGAGAACTTTAATGTGCTTGCCACGCTGGCACCTGGTCGGGTAGAACTTGGCATCGGACGTGCACCGGGAGGTTTACCTCGTTCGACAAAGGCACTGCAAAAAGGGATCGCGGAACCGGAAACGTTGGAAGACAAATTAGTGGAACTTCATGACTTCTTGCATTCCTCTGCCGGTGAACACCATGCGCAGCCTGGACTGTCTGCCCAACCGTTGCCGGTACAACCAGCAGGTATTTACATGCTTGGTACGAGTGTTTCCAGTGCTGAATTAGCAGCAAAGCAGGGGCTGCCTTATGTATTTGCATTGTTTATTAACAGTGATCCTGAGACAGCGCTGGCTGCGCTGGATACCTACCGCAATCAGTTCAATCGTGAGAAGCATGGGGAACCACAAGCCATTCTGGCCCTGTCTGTTATTGCAGCAGATACGGAAGAAGAGGCAGCGGAACTGGCAGGACAGCACAAAAGTGTACGTGTGACGTTGGCCAGTGGCAAAACCGTTAATGTACAGACGCTGAAGCAGGCGGAGGAATTCGCAAGACAGGCAGGAGAAACGTATACAGCGGTTGAGCGCGAAGCGGACATCACCCGTGGCACGAAGGAAACCGTGAGGGAGCGATTACTTGGACTTTCGGAGGAATACGGTGTAGACAGTTTTGTATTTACAACAATAGTCCCTGATTTTAATAAAAGGGTTCGCTCCTTCCAGTTGCTTAAAGAGGCGTTTGCAGAAGAATTAGTGTAAACATATCACGTTTAAATTAATGATACAGATCGGAGAGCGGTAATTATGGGGAACACAGTAGACACAACGGAGTCAATCATTTCCGCATATACACAGGCGTATAGCGAGATTGAACAGGAAATTGCTGGACTAAGCGAGCAGCAGGTGAGATGGAAGTCATCTCCAACTTCGTGGAGTGTTACGGAGGTGCTGGCACATCTGGTGGATCATAGTATCGTTGTTTCCTTTCGAATCCGTGAGATATTAGCGGGATCGCAGGTAAAGCTACCTGCGTTTGATCAGGATGCATGGGTTGCTGGACAAAAAGCGAATGAGGAACACGTATCCAAACTTATTGCGATTGCTCACGGTTTGGTTCAATACAACTCCGGTCTATTGGAGCGGCTTGATGAACAGGAATGGAACAAAACCGGTATCAACTTTAAAGGCGAGTCGGTCTCTCTTTCCGCGATCATTCCGGCCTTTGTTGCTCATGTGCAGCATCATGTGAACCAGATTCGGAGAATTAAGCAGGAAGCAGCCGGAAAGCAGGTGCTGTGATGGGAAATATAGAGGCGCAATCTAATGGAAGTCAGCATACGACGGAGGGTGCGGATGGTAGCGAACCTTTCATTAGAGAAGCCACTACCGAAGACCTTCATTTATTGGAGGCAGTTCTGCTGGATGCATATAGCCAATATGAACAGGAACTGCCTCATGATGTATGGATTGCGTATAAAGCAAGTATTGTAGAAGCGATCGAGCAATCGTCAACGGTAGCGAAGCTGGTAGCTGAGCTTGACGGAGAAGTTGTAGGCAGTGTGTTTGTGTATGCTTCATCCGACACGGCTTACGGTAGGCCAGAGCTTGGCATCCACTCCCCTGTTATTCGTCTGCTCGGCGTGACAAGCAAGGCACGTGGCAGAGGCGTAGCTACGGGGTTAATTCGAGCTAGCGCCCAATTCGCTAGAGAACGTGGAGCGAATACGTTGCACCTTCATACTTCGGATATGATGGGGGAGGCTATCCGTCTCTATGAGCGACTGGGCTTTGAACGAGCCTACGATAAAGAATTTACTACAGGGCAGACGCTGGTCAAAAGCTATTGCTTACAGCTAGCCAACACCCCACTGCTTCAATAAATGCAACTCTGCGGGAGGTCTGAATCATGAGTAAACCTAAACAGCTTAAATTAGGCAGTATTATTCTGGGCGTTGGTGGAACGATGTCCAGTTGGCGTCATCCAAGTGTACCCGTAGATGCCAGCGTTAATCTGGACTTTTACACACAGCAGGCACAGACGGCGGAGCGAGGTAAATTCGATCTTGTGTTTATTGCTGACGGATTATCTATCAATGAGAAGTCGATTCCTCACTTTCTGAATCGCTTCGAGCCACTGACGATTTTGTCCGCGCTTGCGGCAGTCACCACTCGAATCGGGCTGGTGGGGACGTTATCCAGCACGTACAGTGAACCTTTTAACGCAGCCCGTCAGTTTGCTTCTCTTGATCATATCAGCAAGGGACGTGGAGGCTGGAATCTGGTGACATCACCGCTGGAAGGTTCTGCAGCTAATTACAGTAAAGAGCAGCACCCATCTCATGGCGATCGTTACGAGATTGCAGAGGAGTTCTTGGACATTGTGCGTGGTCTCTGGGATTCTTGGGAGGATGACGCTTTTGTACGGAACAAGGAGACGGGTGTCTTTTTCGATGCTGATAAGCTACATACGCTTAATCATAAAGGCAAACATTTCAAGGTAGCGGGACCACTCAACATTGCACGAACCAAACAGGGACAGCCTGTAGTATTCCAGGCGGGTTCATCGGAGCCCGGCAAACAACTCGCGGCGAAGGGAGCCGACGCAGTATTTACGGGACAGAACTCCATCGAAGATGCCAGAGCCTTCTATCAGGATGTGAAGCAGCGTACGGTGGAGGAAGGGCGCGGAGTTGATGACCTTGCCATTATGGTAGGCATTGTTCCCATTGTTGAGCAAACGGACGAAGCGGCGGAGCAGAGATACCAGGAGTCTATAAACCGCATACCGATTACGGAAGCGCTGGATGTGCTGGCGCGGTTTTTCGACCATCATGATTTTCATCAGTACCCGCTGGACGAGCCATTCCCGGAGCTTGGCAATATAGGACAAAACTCATTCCGCAGCAGCACCGATCGCATCAAAGCGAGAGCTCGTGAACTAGGACAGACATTGCGACAGGTCGCGCTGGAAGCGGTGGCGCCGCGTACTCCTTTTATCGGATCACCTGATACGGTAGCAGATACGCTACAGCACTGGTTCGAGACGGGAGCAGCCGACGGCTTCATTGTGCATCCGATTAGACCGGAAGACCTTGATGTGTTTGTCGATAACGTTGTGCCGATTTTGCAAGAGCGGGGTGTATTTCGTAACGATTATGAGTTCGACACACTGCGAGGTCATCTGGGGTTGCCAGTACCGGAAAATCGTTTTGCCCAGCGGAAGGAAGCGAATACCGCATTTTAAAATGTGTGTTCCAAAAGAGTTGAGAGGAGAACGGTTATGTCGAGAGAAGGTCAATTAAAGCTGGGCACATCATTGCACGGCGTTGGTTCCAGTGTTTCGGGCTGGAGACATCCCGATCTACCAGCAGATGCAAGTATTAATATAGACTTCTATATTCAGCAGGCTAAGCGGGCGGAGGCAGGCAAGCTTGATTTTGTATTTATTGCAGATGGTTTACATATTACCGAGAAGTCAATTCCTCATTTTTTGAATCGTTTTGAGCCACTTACGGTTTTGTCTGCCCTGGCAGCATCAACTCGAAACATCGGTCTTGCGGGAACGCTGTCCACTTCCTACAGCGAACCGTTTACCGTGGCTCGTCAGTTTGCATCTCTAGATCATCTAAGCGGTGGACGTGCAGCTTGGAATGTGGTGACCTCGCCATCGGAGGGGGTGGCGGACAACTTCAACAAGGGGGGCCATCCTGATCATGAAACCCGTTATCGCATGGCAGAAGAGTATGTGGAGGTTACGCGGGGCCTATGGGACTCGTGGGAAGATGATGCGTTAATTCGAGATAAGGAAAGCGGCATTTTCTTTGACCCAGAGAAGCTACACAAGCTTAATCATAAAGGTGAGTTTTACCAGGTGGCAGGCCCGCTGAACATCGCACGTTCGAAACAGGGACATCCTGTCATTTTCCAAGCAGGTGCTTCGGAATCAGGGCGAAATTTTGCTGCAAGTACAGCAGACGCTGTCTTTGTTCATGGGAATTCATTGGAGGAAGCCAAGGCGGTATATGTTGACCTGAAGCAGCGGGCTGTGTCCCACGGACGCAAGCCGGAGGACATTCTGATATTGCCGGGCATTGCACCGATTGTAGGGCATACCGAAGAGGAGGCTCAACGTAAATATGATGAGGTTGTCCGTCTTGGTTCCGTCGAAGATGCGGTTCAATACTTGAGTCGTTACTTCGATTATCATGATTTTACGCAGTATGCTCTGGATGAGCCTTTTCCGGATCTGGGCGATTTCGGCTCCAACGGCTTCAGAAGTCTGACGGATCAGATCAAAAGGGATGCGAAGGAGCAAGGGTTAACGTTGCGCGAGGTTAGTCTACATGTGGCACAGCCCCGCCCTCTATTTTTTGGCACACCTGAAACGATTGCTGACAGGATGCAGCTATGGTTCGAGCAGCAGGCGGTGGACGGCTTTATTATTCTTCCGATGGTACCGAATGGTCTGGAGGATTTTGTAGAGCTGGTCGTACCGGTGCTGCAAGATCGCGGACTGTTCCGCACAGAGTATGAGCACGATACGTTACGTGGCAATCTGGGACTTAAAGTTCCCGTTAACCGTTATGTTGCTTCGAGTAGCTAAATGAGTAGCTAAATTGGTTTCTAATCGTGATACGATGAAGTTGAGATGGGAAATGAATGAATAAGGACAAGGGTGTTTTAACTAAGACGCTCTTTCTTTTTGTTTCTTAGAATAACTAGTTTAAATCCACTCCATATGACCACTATAATATTTAGTAATAATAGACCGACATACCCGTCTGTGATCCTCGTACGTTCAACCCACTTATTCGCTAACTCTCCTGAGAGAGCTTGTTTGTGCAAATATGTTTCTAGTGTGTCATGGCTGATCTCATCAATATATATGAGTGGAAACTCCATACTATTGGTAGAGGCAAGGGGTGGATAGAAGTCTACCCATTTCTGCCCTGCCCATCTGTCATACTTATAGAGGTTGTTCAAAAAGTCCGCTTTTGATTACGAAGGATGCCTAGCGGCATCATCAGCATCGAAGCTGGGATTCAGCCGAAATGTCCGTTGCTCACGTAGCTCCATCTACGCTCCGCTACTCCATTTCTAGCTTCACCCCATCTTCTCGATACTGAAAACCGACCTTTTTGAACACGCACTTATACCTGAAGTCTATGCTGGATTCGAGGTCAACCCACCTGAAATTACCCAATATAAGTAGAATACATAGTGTAACGATACTGAGTAATAGCCCTATATTCTTCAGAAAAACACATCCTTATGTTGTGGTAATTACATTTATTTTCAAGTATACCTTGAGTTTGTGAGCTTGGTATGTAGATGTGATGTCGCTTTAGTCCGGTTGAAATGTCGCAAAAGTACATGGTAAGGCGATGTGAAGATCGTTTATACTCGCCTTATCATACGATAATGAAAATCATTATCACATACAAGGGGGATTCATCTTGATTAAAGGAACAGAGGGGAAAACGGCGATAAGCAAGATATACGCTGCCCAAAAAACACGATTTGTAATGGGTCTGATGCTGGCACTTGTGCTTGTATTAACGGCTTGTGGTGCCGGAGCAGGTACAAATGGGGGCAATGAGTCCGCTGCAACGCCTGCGGAGACACCTTCGAATACAGAAACTCAAGCTGCTGGAGCTTTTCCTGTAACGCTCAAACATATGAAGGGCGAGCTAACACTAGACGAGAAACCACAGAGAATTGCTGTGCTTGATGTTAAATTTCTGGATCAAATGTTAGCTGTTGGCGAGAAGCCGGCAGGTAGTGTTATCGCTGGAGGTAACACTGATTTTCCAGAGTACTTAGGTGATGAGCCGAAGGACGTACAGGTTCTGGGTACACGGGACGAGCCTAATCTGGAAGCCATTGTAGCTTTGGATCCGGATCTGATCATCATGACTGACTTTCAAGAGAAACAGTATGAGAGTGTGAGCAAAATCGCACCTACCCTCGTACTCGACTTCTACGAAGACTGGCGTGATACGTTAGCTACGATTGCTCAGATTACAGACAAGCAGGACGAGGCAGAGACAGTGCGTAAAGCGTATGAGGAGAAAGCCGCTGGAGTGAAGGCGCAACTGGCAGAGAAAATGGGAGATGAGACGGTAGCCCTTATTCGTCCGAGAAAAGAAGGCATCCGTGTTCATGGTATCGAGCATCGCACAGGCGAAATTCTGTATAAGGACTTAGGTTTGAAAATGCCTGCACTCGTTGAGGAGATCAAAGGCGATACTTCTGTTGAAATCTCGATGGAGAAGGTTCCTGAGATCGGCGCAGATCGTTATTTCGTACTGTCAGACGAGTTGTTTGCAGCAGAGGCAGAGGCTATGGTTAGCAATCCAGTATGGCAATCTCTAGATGCAGTGAAAAACAATCTTACCTATGACGTAAATTCAACACTTTGGATCGCATACTATGGCCCTATCGCGATTAATCTGATTGTAGATCAAGCATCAGAAGCGCTACTGGGATCGAATTAATATGAATCAGTATCTCTCGAGTGACTTATGGAAAGTAACCGTGGAGGATCATTCGATTCTGCTTGGTAAGCCGCCTGAGAATAGTGTTCGTACCATTGCTTTGAGTGAGCTGCATGATGAAGCGGCATGCCGAGAGTATATCAGCTGGTTTCAGGAGTATATTGATGCGCCTGACATGAAGGTTGCCGCTTCCATGTTAGCCAAGCGAATTGGTTATCTGTGGACAGCTCCACTTGTGACCGCAATGACGTTTCATCATCAGCATGTTTCGTTTCAGCTGGAGAACAGCTTCCTCTATCATCCGACGCTCTCATCTAATGAGGGCGGTACACGTTTTCCTTTTCTAGCGGTGAATGGGCTTCAAGCAGAAGAACTAACGGGAGAAAGAAACGTGTGGCGGGAAAAGGTAGTACAGGAGATGTTTGCAGAGCAGCTTACACCGTTGTTACAAACGCTTGCTGTGGTTGCACCTCTTTCCATGAGCATTCTTTGGGAGAATATCATGGTACGCATTGGGCCGCTGTATACGCCTGATGCAGACGAGGTAGAGCAGGGAAATGAGCATATCCAGGCTGATTTTGCATATCTGACGCAGGTGGCATCGGGGCAAATGTTTGGTGTGAGAAAGAATCCGTTAACCCGCTTCACGTACATTAAAGACAATATTCCAGTTGCGAAAAGCGAACGGATCACCTGTTGTTTCTATTACCAGATGTCAGGGGAATATTGCAGGAAATGTCCGAAAATTGACAATGAGAATGAATCTCAATTAAAATGACAAGAGCAACCATTTTACCTTTGCTAAGGGACTCGCTTGGAATTAAGGGTGTACACCTATTCGGGCGATTCTTTCTAGCCAAGGATGCTATTGTCAGGAGATGAGAGAAATGCCGCTGCAAGAACAGACAAGTCTATGGAGTAATACGGCGATCAAGGTGCTTGACGTGCATAGCGGAATTTTGCAGACAGGCAGCGTTCTTAGCGAAACCGAATTAACATCCAATGTGCTGCTATTGGCAGGCGGCGGAGAAGGGGAGCTCTTCATAAATGGTGAGGTTTGCCATGTTGGTGCTTCTTTTGCTGCTCATGTGGTGAAGGGGGCATCCTTTACGCTGACTGCTATAGCAGACAATGTTCAATATATTGTGATCATGTATGAGGCTTCTTCCATGGAAGGAGCCTCCCTTGTCATGCCCTCGTATCGCAAACATCCACTGAACATTTCATTTGTTCAGCATTCGGTAACCCAAGCGGAATGGGTTCAGGTGGCTGAGAAAATCGTAGTGAAATGGAGTCGTGGCGAAGGACTGGAACGGTTTCATGCCAATGCATTGTTGCAGGGGATCATCTACGAGCTCATTATGGAGTATGAAGGCAGTCAGGGCGGAGCAGAATCAGACGTGGTTAATGTTGTGGCTGCGTATATATCAGGGCATTATCGCCAGAATTTGGAGCTGAAGGAGTTAGCCGCACTTGCTGGATGTAGCGTAAGACAGCTACAGCGACGTTTCAAACAAGAGAAAGAGCTCGGACCGATGGAGTACGTCATTCAGTTGCGGATGGAGAGTGCGTCGCGGATGCTTCGCCATACAGATGCACCCATTGGTGAAATTGCTGACAAGATGGGTTATCGCGATATGTACTATTTCAGTCGAGCGTTTAAAAAATATTTTGGAGTGCCTCCGCAGCGCTATAGGCTTTCGGTCGCTTCGAGAGAGACACTCTTAACTAATCCCTTATTGCGAGACCGCACGGCTTCTTCCTATGAGTCTGCACAAGGCTCGGTCATTTGCCATTTGCGTGGTGAATATTGTGTCACTAGTACTCCTCAACGTATCGCTGTACTCGATGTCCAATTTGCGGATCATTTGCTTGCGCTGGATTTGTCTCCAGCAGGTAGTGTGGGAACGGGAAGTGCGACGATTAATTTCCCTCAATATATTAGAGCAGGACTGCAAAATACCGAGTTGCTAGGAACCTATGAGTACCCCGATCTGCCTGCGGTGGAACGGTTGGCACCAGATCTGATTATCTGTACTGAGGTGCATGACCAGTACTATGAACGTTTAAGCCGGATCGCGCCAGTTCTCATGTTCAAGCGCAATGAGAGCTGGCAGACCATTCTGAGCTTGTTCGGTGAACTAACGGGTAAGCGAGCAGAAGCCAAACGTATTATTGCGGATTATCATCGACGCACGGCACTCTTGTCAGAAGAGCTTGCTCCAGTATTAGCAGGCAAAAGTGTGGCATTGATTCGTCCGCTGGAGTCTCTGGTTCGCGTACACTCGCCGACTCATCGTACAGGTGCTGTGCTGTACCGTGATCTAGGTCTGCCTGCTCCGTTATTTGTCGCAGATACCTCTGACACGGCTTATCATATTTCCGTAGATAGACTACCCGTTGTACATGCCAGTCACTACTTCTTGCTGAGTAACGAACTCATTCAGGATGGCATATCCGCGACAGAGCACCGTGTGTGGGGCATGCTTGATGAAGGTGAGCGACAACACATACACTCGGTCGATGCCGCAACCTGGATCGGTTGTTATGGACCGACAGGTATTAATGGGATCGTGGATCAGATTGCCCAGGCTTTTTTGGCTTAAAATATATAAAATAAAAACCGTCTCTTGGTCATGGAAGTGCGAGTAACCATGTATCAAAGAGACGGTTTCTTTTTACTTTTCTATACTTAAGTGGGGGATATGTTAAAATGATAGAAAGTTGAACCAATACGGATAACAGGAAGGATAACTCATGAAATGGCAAGAAGTTAGAGAACTGTTCCCTGACCAATTTGTTCTGGTAAATATCATTCATTATCATGAGGAAGATAATAAAAAGATTGTAGATGAAGTTGCACCCATTCGCACGTTATCAGAACAAGATGCGAATAAAGAATTTTTCAAGTAGAGCCTGGTAACTTTGTATATCATACTTCGAATCAAGACTTTGTGATTCATCTGCTTAAGGATCCATAAATGAAAGTGAGACGTAATACGAATGAAAATTAACTATGATGGGCAACTAGTTACAACGTCACTCACTGTTACATTTAGAGGAAGAACACTAGAAATAGATGATGTCATCATAGACACGGGATCCTCACATACGATCTTTAATCCTGATGTTTTAGAGGAAATCGGCGTGACTTATGAAACAGGAAATTCAATTTTTCGTTTGATTATAGGATGGATAAATATATTATTATAGTTAACGAACCGAGACGAGATAATCTCGTATAATATTAATAAAAGATAGTCATATCTAATATGATGCAGTCAAATGAACTGATCAAAACTACAATATAAAATATACAAACATGAAAACGAAAATAGCGCATCAGGAGATGCAGTTTTGATCGATAACGGGATAAATATAATTATTTACATATATTATGATGTTTATTTTTGGATCTTTTTTCAATTTAATACAAGGAGATTCAGTGAAAATGAGTAGAACTATACCTTCATTTCCTTTACCTGAGAGAAATAATGTTCCGCTTAATGAAATATTTTATTATAACCATATTTATGGAGATTTCAAAGAATATGAGATCGTATATAGAAGGAAGATTTCTAGAGAAGCTGCAACAATAAAAAATCAGTATCTGGGTACCGAGCAAATAATTATTAATTCATTTCAATATGTTCAACCAACTGTTAAGAATAGATCAACAACGTCAGTACGTTTCGCAACTATTATTAGAGAGGCGTCTAACTTATTCGAAATACTATCTAGGATGATATATAACAAGTTATTTAACGTTCAGGAGAACTCAAATTTAGACATCAAAAATTTTTTGACACTTGATGTGTTTCTTAATTTAAGACAAGGAGTATTGTCAGCACCTTTATTACAGGACGACTTCAGTTCTAGTGATATCTTACAACCGTTCAGTTCTCTTGACACATGGGATAGAGAATCTTTAATTAGAAAAGAGCATGTACCAAGATGGTGGAAGGCTTATAATAAATTAAAGCATGATTTGTTAGGTTTTGAAGAGTATGCAACTTTTGAGAATGCCTTGCTGTCGTTAGGTGCTGTTTATTTAATGATATGTAGGATTTATGGAGATGGTGTTGTAGGTGGAAAGTTAGAAAGACCGATGTTTGGAAATAGTTTTAGTACGAGTTTCGCTCATCAAGTAGTTCCAGTATCACAATTATTTATTGAAGATACAGATTATAAAACAATATCAATTTTCGGGGAAAGATAGAGATAATTTATTATTAGAATTTGAAGGGATAAAAACATGTCAAGTAAAGAGAGTATAACATCCGTAGAATTTAAAAATTTTAAGGCGTTAAAGAACTACTCTGTTAAAATGCAAAGAATGAATATATTAGTTGGTCCTAATAATAGCGGCAAATCAACAATAATAAGTGCCTTTCGTGCGTTAAGTGTAGGTATAAAACATGCACGTTCAAAAAAAGCCACAATTGTTAGTACCTCTGTAGGTGATAAGTTTGGTTATTCAATTTCAGAAGAAGCCTTACCCATGTCACTTGAAAATGTACACACTGATTATGCAGAGATTGATTCTACAATTAGTTTTCGTATATCAAATGGGAACCGTCTTATATTGTATTTCCCTATCTCAGGTGGCTGTTTTTTGTTAACCGAGACAAGCGATGAGAAAATTGTAAATAGCCCAAGGCACTTTATGGAACAATTCCCTCTCTTATTAGAGATAGTCCCAATTTTAGGTCCAATAGAACAAAACGAACAATTAATCTCTGAAAAAACTGTCCGAAATGGTTTGACTACACATAGAGCATCTCGGCATTTCCGTAATTACTGGAGATTCTATCCTGAGGGTTTCGAAGAATTTTCTGAGCTTGTAAGAAAAACTTGGCCTGGAATGACGATAGAACCACCTAGAAAAGTAGATATGATGTCCTCTGAGCTTGTGATGTTTTGTAATGAAAATCGTATAGCACGTGAACTATATTGGTCTGGTTTCGGTTTTCAAATATGGTGTCAACTTTTAACACATATTTCACGATGTAAGGAAGCTTCAATTTTGATTGTTGATGAACCCGAAGTATATTTACATCCAGATGTTCAAAGACAACTCTTAGGAATTCTTAGAGACTGTGGCCCTGACATTTTAATAGCTTCGCATTCTACGGAAATTATGGGTGAAGCTGATGCATCAGAAATTTTATTAATTAATAAGAAGATGCGTTCTGCTGAGAGGCTCAAGGATATCGAGGATATACAAAAAGCTATGGATGCAGTGGGCTCAATACAAAATATTACATTAACTCATTTAGCTCGAACAGGTAGATTATTATTTGTAGAAGGATTAGATGACTACAAAATAATTAGAAGGTTTGCCAAACAGTTTGGTTTATCTGAACTTTCAACAGGAAATGATATAACTGCTTTTGAATGTGGTGGTTTTTCTTATTGGGATACCATTAGATCATTTGCTTGGGGATTTAAAGAAACTCTAAAAACTTCACTGCATATTGGTGCTGTGTTTGATAGAGATTATAGGTGCGATGAGGAAATTAATAATATACAGGATGATCTTGGTAAACACCTTGAATTTTCTCATATACATGGAAGAAAGGAAATCGAGAATTATTTATTAGTACCAAATGTTCTTGAAAAGGCATTTAAAAAGTCCGTTCGTGAAAGAGAGAAACGAACAGGATTAGTGATTGAAGAATCTGATTCAATAATAAGAATACTAGATGATATCACCACTACTATGAAGATAGATATTCAATCACAATATTTAGCTAGGAGGGCGGAGTATTTAAGGAATTCAGGACTAGATCAAGCAACAATAAATAGAGACTCTATGCAGAGATTTGAAGAAAAATGGAATAAAATTGAAACTAGATTAGAGGTAGTTCCGGGCAAAGAAGTCCTAAGACAACTAAGGGCTGAGCTACAAAGAATTTATGCAATTAGTTTGACTGATTTTAAAATAATTGATGAATTCTCAGTAAAGGACATTCCAGATGATCTTCGAGATTTATTGTTTAAGTTGGATTTGTTTAGGTCAGTTGAATGATTTAGAAATTATTCTGAAAATCAAAAACATTAGCAAAAGTGGTTCTACGGAGCCGCTTTTGCTTATAAATAAAAGTAGCATTCAGAAAGATTTAAGAGAGAAATTAGTTTCTTCTGTTCGATGTACTTTCTAATTGAATTTCTATTTAATGTATTTTTATGTGGTTGCATTAGCTGGATGAGACTTCATTTTTTAGTAAGTAACTTATTCCAAATCAAAAGTTTTAAGCACGATGCTCTTCTCCAAGCAAATACCCCACAGAAACCTCCAAAGCCTTTGCAATACTCACCACTTCATAATCTTGAACAAGACGGTATTGACCTTCCAGACGTGAAAGACTAGTCTGACTGATATCCAAACCCAATGTTTGCAGTCTGGCGAGGAACTCACGTTGTTTGATGCCTTTACTTTTACGAATAGCTACGACTCGGGAGCCGATGATGTTTTTGTCACCTGGTGGTTCTTGTCTATGCTTCATTTATGTACACCTCTCATTTCAACCAAATTGTATGAGAAATAATGGTTATTTTAATGCGAATATCGAATTAAAATAAAATAAACCGATAATCGCATTAAAAATGACTGTTCATGTCTAGCATTAACAAGACATGGCGCAGTTTAGACCCATCAGAGAGGTGGATGTATGAGCCGGTTGCTTGACTTATTGGAAGAGGAACGGCGCAAGCTTAATCAGCTTGGTGAGGCATCTTTGAAGCAAGCGATTCCGTTATCGGACAACCCTGGGGTTCAGGAACAGAGCCGAAGGGTGGATGAACTAGTGTCACGAGTGAGCGAAACGAAGAAGAAGCATAGCCGAGTGATACGATAATGAGTATGGTACATATTGCGTAGGGGAGGTAAGCTATGTATTTTCCACCATGGATGCAGCGAGTAATTCGGGCGAGGCTAGATGAGGTGAGTGCCCAGATTGAGCACGAGCCTGAACTGAGTCGAGTACGTGGGGAAACCGACAAAGCCTTCGAAGCTTTGTTTGCGGGCAAGGATGTCGAACAGACACCTGAATATACCGAATGGGAAAATCGTTACATTGTCAGCAAAGGCATAGAAAATGAACGGTTGTACATGCAAGGGTTGCGAGATGGTATTCAGCTCACTGTATCCTTGTTGAATCAGTCAATACCGGAGGAGAATGATACGAAGGCTTGATCTACTTACGCGAACCCATAAGTCATGGGGGAGCTGCCCTGATCTTCACTAAAAAACCCGAGCCGAAGCGTGAATAAATCGCTTCGGCTCGGGTTTTTAATGCTTTATTTTTCCAAAAATAAAGCATTAATTCCCACTTACCGACTTAAACCAATCATTCACTTCTTGCGTGATCTGGTCTCCGCCGTTGGATTTCCAGTTGGCGACGAATTGGTCGAAGGCATCGACTGGCAGTTTGCCGTAGATGATCTTATTGAACGTTTCCATCTCAGACTGGCGGAGCAGGTTCCATTTGGACACCATTGTTGGTGTGGCTGCTCCAGTGAAGTAGTTCTGTTTGCGAATGTCGATCTGAGACATGACGACTTTGGCAGCGGCCCAGTTTTCAGGTTTGCGGAATTCAGCCATTTGTTTCTCATAAGGCGTTTCGGGCTTCTCGCCGTCAGCCAGCTTCACGAGGGTTTTCATGTACAGGTCTGGAATACGCGCTGGACCAGTCAGGAACGGGAATTCGTTGGAGAAGTCTTTGATTTTCTCCTTGTCACTGGTTGGTTGACCGTCGATGATATCCCAGTCGTATCCTTTGGCAAAGCCATATTCGTAATCACTGCCTGCAGCCGGGTTAGCCAGGTTATCGAGCAAATAGTTATAGTACAGGAAAATCGCTTCTGGATGCTTGGCATCCTTATTGATCATGATACTGGCGTTCACACCAGAGTTCTGCCACTTCGTACCGATCTTGCCGTCTGGGCCAGCCGGAATAGGGTAGGCTTTGTATTTGGCACCAGGTACGTTCTTCAGCAGATCAGGTGCAGGCCAGTCAGGTACCCAGTTCGCGCCAGGCAGAATACCAGCGGTGCCAGCAGTCCAGCTTTCAGCGGATTTACCTTCGTCCCACAGTGCGGAGTCGGCGTGGATGTACCCTTTGTTCATCCATTCATTTAGCTTGGCAAGAGCTTGCTTGGCACCTGGGTTAATGGAGCCATATTCGAGATTACCATCGGCGTCTTTATTCCATTGTTCCTGGATCGTGCCGTATGCACCGAATAACCAGTCGAGCGAGCCCATCCAGGTATTGGTGTTATTTTTCAGCGAGATTGCCAGTGGGAACACTTTATCCGGAGACAGACCGTCTGGATTCTCGTTCTTGAATTTGTCCATGATGTTCTCCAGGTCTGCTATGGTCTTCGGAGCTTCTAGATTCAGCTTCTCCATCCAGTCTTCTCTGAGCCAGAGCAGGGTATCGTCGTTATCCGTGTACTCCATGATCGGCATGTTGTATTTTTTGCCGTCCTTGGTAAACGGGTACCACAGCTCAGGATGCGCTGCTGCGTGATCTTTCAGTGTTTGGTTTGCGTACTTGTCGAACAGCTCATCGATGGCGATGAATTGACCGGAGTCGATCAGCTGATTCGTCAGTACAGCGTTGGTTGGTACAGTTACGAAATCAGGCAGTTTCTCGCCAGACGCAATCGCGAGCTGCAGCTTCTGTCTGTATTGATCGTCATTGGCCGGATACCATGTATCCTTATGCTTCATGCCCAGCGTTTCGAGCATCCAACGATCGTGCACATTGTTTTCTTTTGTATCGCCTTGCACGTATTTCTTCGGCATCAGCACCGAACTGAACTCGATAGGTGGGTCGTATTTTCCATTAGCAAAAGCAGCTTCTGCTTCAGCCGAACCGACAATTGCCGGCGTATTATCGTCAGTACCATCTTCACTCGCAGTCTCACCACTGCCGCATGCAGTGATCGTGATGAGTGCGATAACCATGAGCAGTGACCACCATGTTTTGAATTTGATCATTGTTCAATCCCCCTACGATGTATGATCTTTAATAATGTAACTGTACCAATTTGGGTGGGAGGGCATCTATATGAGTTTGTTAGTTTTGATAGGACTCTATTATGTTATTAGTGCTGGTCTCTATACTCCTGCGGCGTAACGCCGAACTGACGCTTGAATACTTTGATAAAATAAGCCGGGTCCATATAGCCAATCTCCATGCTGATTTCATATACTTTTTTGCTGGTCGTAACCAGCTTGTGACATGCGCGATCCATACGCAGGCGCGAGATGTACTCACTGATGCCTTCGCCTGTTTCAATCTTATATATCTTGGACAGATGGGTCGGATGCAGATTGACATGATCGGCCAAGGCACGCAAAGAAACATCCAAATGCAGGTTCTTATCTGTATAATCCTGAATTTTCTTCACGTACTCGGAGCGAATATCCTTGATCTCGTTGGACGTGCCTTCTTTGAGTTTGCCAAGCACGCTAAGTGACCATTTTCGCAGCTTGCCAATCGTGGAGAAGGCTTCTCCGCTTTGGAGAAACTCGATATCGCTGCCCATTAGATTAGCCAGTGTGAGCTTGTTACGGTGTGCGAGATTAGTGAATGAAGCCGTAATGAGAAAACCAGCCTCCATGCAGTGCTCCCACGATTCCGACCATTTCTCATCCAGTTCTGTGCAGACAGCGAGAATTTTCTCTTCAGCAGCATCCCATTGCCCACTCTCTAGAAGCTGTGCTAACGTAGGTGGGGTATATAGCTCATCCAACGGGCCTTGCGCTGCGTGTGATTCTACATCACTGACCCGCATCACGAATTCACGTTCGTCTCCAACGATCTGCCGGAAATAGGCTGAGGCTTGACGAAAACGGGGATAGAGCTGATCCGGGAAAGCAAACCACTCGGTCATAACGATAGAGAGGGAGCCCTTGAGGAACTGCTTGACCTTGGATTGCAGCTGAATGGACAGCTTCTCTAAAATGGTTTCTTTGCCAATATCACCTTTGCGCTCCTTCAGTTGTAGTAAGAACACCAAATAGCCGTGCTCTTCCTTGACACCCCATACCTCCATAAATTCACCCATAATCTCCTCCGCCATATTGATGATGGCATATTCGATTAGCGTCTGATCATGGCTGTCATATTGACCGAATTCCTCTTCCAAACGCACCAACATAAGTGCCGCATCCCCCGTATGGAAGGGCAGACCGTAGTTAGCGAGCTTCCGATCCCATTCACTAGCTGAGTAGCGATGTCCCTGTAAAGCCTCCAACAGCAGTCGTCCACGTAAATGAGGCAGATTCTCCCGTAACGTAAACTGAGTTCGCGTAAGTGAGCTTACAAGCTCCCATTCGTTATTGAGTTGGTCGATTGCCTTCTGCACGGCACCCATTAATTCATCATCTGTAGGCGGCTTGAGCAGATAATCTACGGCCTCGTACTGGATGGCTTTTTTGGCATATTCAAATTCGGAGTACCCGGATAAAAGAATGCATTTTATTTTTTTGTCACGGACTCGAATCCGTTCTATCAGTTCAATACCCGTCATTTCTGGCATTTGAATGTCTGAAATCACGATATCAATCGGGTGTGTATCAATCATTTGTAAAGCTTCACGCGCCGAATAAGCTTTATGCACTTGTTCGATCCCCAGCGTATGCCAGGGCTTGGTCATGGATAGATTATCTACCCAGTGTGCTTCGTCGTCTACGATGATAATTTGCACGATGTTAGTCTCCTTGGGTGGTATATAAGTCTTGAGGTTAAAATAAAAAAATTAATGAGTGAGCAGGGGCGCTACGGATTCAAAGGTTCTTTCGATCGCTGTTATCCCCAGATTTTATTGAATCTTCTCAAAAGGTGAAATCCGGGGATAAAGGCGAACACTTCGTTTCTCCAGAATCCCTTTGATCCTTTGCTTTGGTTCACATAAAGCTCCCCTTTATTTTAAAGAAAGACTAATATAAAGGTGAATTAGTATTAATTTAAGGGCGGATCGTATGGTTTCGCTACAGCCAGTTATCAAAAAAGGCTTTCAGTTGAACACGTACATACACTGTTCTTTTCAAGTTTTTTTACTGTGCTCCAGGTTTTCGCGCTTCTGTCATATTTCGTTCAGATACTTATTTCCCCTGAATCCTATATCCGATGCGATATGCCTCTAGGCATCCTTTGTCATCCCAATCTGACTTTTTGAACAACCTCTCATATTAGTTTCGGTTTCCTCGCTCGGGATCTGTATCTTCCTTCGGAATCTCCCAGATGATTTCGGTTCGGAATCCGCCAAGTGGGGAGGGGCCGAATCGGAGGTAGGATTGGATACCGAACAGGTGCATGATGCGCTGGTTGGTATTCCAAAGTCCACAGCCCATTTCCTCTTGCAACGGCTCTTGCATTTTCATATTCAGTGCTTCGTACTGTTCTGGGCTTAGGCCAGGGCCGTCGTCATCGATGTATATTTTGCCTATTCCGTCCTCGCTCTCGCCAGTTATTCGAATTTCCCCGGAAGAATAGGACTTCGCCACACCGTGAATAACGGAATTCTCGACCATCGGTTGCAGCATTAATCGGGGTACAGACTGGTGGAGCATGTCCTCCGGAATATCGATGTGATACTCTATGCGACCGTTACGCAGCTTTTGAATATCCAAATAGTTAATGAGCAGCTTAATCTCTTCCTGAAGGGAAGAGGTTTCTCGTTCCATGCGCGTCGTATAGCGATAATACGCACTTAGGTTATGCGCCATGGACACGACGGCTTGCTCGTCCTTCATCTGAGCCATATTGATGATATAGCCAAGACAGTTATAGAGAAAATGTGGATTAATCTGCGCCTGCAACTGCTTCAGCGTAGCTTCTCTAGCTCTAATTTTCTCATGAAATACATTCTCGATCAGGTCTTGAATCTGATGGGACATGTCGTTGAAGCGGCGGAACAGGAACGAGAACTCGTTCTGCTTGTTACTATGCAGGCGTACGGAATAGTCTCCCTGCTCTACACGGCGTAAGCCTTTGATCAGTTTTTTGATTGGATATTGTACATTCCGGTAGAGCAGGATCGACGCCGAGATGCCCACCACCAGTAACAAAATCATACAAGCATAGAATAGATTCCGGCTAAGTGAGATCGGCTGGAGAATCTGATAGAGCGGGATGACATCAACCAGATGCCAGTCCAGATACGTGGATTTCACGGAGCTAACCAAGTACTTTTTCCCACCTAGCTCGACAACATCCTGCGTTATATCTTCTGAGGAGTGTGTATCCAGATAACGAATGAGCTCTTGGGATAATTGCTTGTCGGCACTACGATTCAGAATGGGGGCGTCACCCTTGTGATAAAAGAAAGGATCGCCTTGCCCACCAGCTTTATAGGTATCCAGCATATTCTGAATATTCTCATAACTGAAACTGGCTTCAATGACGAGGTTGCTTCCAGTGAGCGTCCCTGGTTGAGCCAAGGAATCGGTGAAGAACCAGTAGAAGGATTGCAGCCCTTCTTGAGGTGCTGTCCCTTGATCCCCGTAGGTCCATTGTCCGCTCATATTTTTCTTCAAATAATCCTCATCATACCCGGATGAACGGTTGTAGTTGGCGATAACATCCTGATTCTGCTGGGAATAGACGGCATAGCGAGTAGGCCAGATATCTGTAACGCCAGATTGCAGCGTCATCTTCTCCTGTATAACATAACGGGTCTGCATCTGATCATATCGATCATCCCACATGTTCAATCCATTGAAAGCTCGTACATTCGGATCACGAGAGAGAATCAGGCTGAAATCCATCATCTGAGTAATACGCGAATCGATCTGGCTGGATAGGAACGTCAGCTGCTTCGTGTTCGAAATCTGCAACTCATTACTGACCACGTCATAGGTGACGCTATTCGAGTAGGTGTACATGATGAGAATGGGGATGAATAACACCACAATTAACAAATTTATTTTGGCAAACAGGCTAAAGCGTGATCTCGCCTTGGCTGGAAATAATATTAAGCGCTTCCATGTATGCATGAAAATTCTCCTTTTTAAAAAATCTGAGGATAACGGCGATTGGAAGGTTGTTCTGTCATCGAAGTGTTTGTGTGAAAAATAGTGTTCAGCGATATAGATCAAACTAACAAAACCCTATCGAGCCTAACAATGTTATATAGTCAGACCTCAGAATGGCTTGATACTATTTATATCAGAGAACCCCATCACACACAAAAACTTTTTTTGGGAACAGGAGAAGCGCTATGGAGGCTAAATTGGAGGGTAAACGAGTCCCGCAGGCCAGTCTTGGAAACAAGCTGGAGCACAAGAGAAAAAAACGTTATAAACAGCCGTGGATTCTACACTTCATGGTGTTGCCTGCGGCCATTATGGTCTTTATTTTTTCATATATTCCGATGTCGGGAATTCTGATGGCATTTCAAGATTACAAACCTGCGTTAGGTTTTTTTAATTCAGAATGGGTAGGACTGAAGCACTTCAGGTACATGTGGGAAAATGATTACTTCCTGCAAATTACGTGGAATACACTGTTTTTTGCCTGCTCCAAAATTGTCATGAACCTGATCATTCCATTTGTCTTCGCCTTATTGCTCAATGAGGTACGGAAGATGGCACTCAAAAGAACCATCCAGACACTCGTGTATCTGCCACACTTCTTGTCTTGGGTAACACTGTCCGGTATTCTGATCGACATTCTGGCGCAAACGGGCATCGTCAATCAGTTCCTGGTATCGGTATTTGGCATCAAGCCAATCTTCTTCCTCGGGGACGGTAATTGGTTCCGGTTCACGGTCATTGCAAGTGATGTCTGGAAAGAGTTCGGCTTCAACACAATCATCTTCCTTGCAGCCTTGTCCGGCATCAATCCATCACTCTATGAAGCAGCGGAAGTGGATGGAGCAGGGCGCTGGAAGCAAACGATCTATATTACCATCCCGGCACTCATCCCGATTGGGATTGTAATCGCAACGCTGGCACTGGGTAATGTGCTCAACGCGAACTTTGACCAGATCTTTAACTTATATAGTCCATTAATCTATCAGCAAGCGGATATCATTGATACGTTTGTGTATCGGGAAGGTCTACTAAGTGGGCAGTTCAGCTTCGCTACCGCGGTGAATCTGTTCAAATCGGTTATTAGTCTGATCCTGATCGTGATCTCCTATCGACTGGCTTACCGATTCGCCGGATACCGAATTTTCTAGAAAGGATGACGAGCCATGTATCATAAAACGCTGCCCTATCGCATATTCAGCATCTTCAACAATGTGTTTCTGACCATCCTTTCGCTGCTCTGTCTGCTGCCACTCTATCACTTGCTGATGGTATCGCTTAGCGCGTCTGCACCTGCCAATGCCGGTTTGGTCACGTTCTGGCCGATTGGATTTACACTTGAAGCGCATGCAAAGACATTTGATAATTCCAACTTCCTCTCCTCCCTGTGGGTATCCGTAGAACGGACGGTGCTGGGTACTGGGCTTGCGCTCATCGTCAATACGCTTGCGGCGTATGCGCTGTCCAAGGAGACAAAGGTGTTCCGTGCGCGCAACATCTATCTGTGGTATTTCGTTGTTACCATGCTATTCAGCGGAGGACTCATTCCGGGGTACATCCTTATTCTGAAGCTGGGACTCATGAATACGCTGTGGGCGCTTATTCTGCCAGGACTTGTGGCGGTGTTCAACATCATTCTGCTGCTGAATTTCTTCCGCACGGTGCCGAAGGATCTGGAAGAGGCGGCATTTATCGATGGCGCAGGATATTTTCAGTCATTTATCAAAATCTATTTGCCCGTCTCCGTGCCTGTTATCGCCACCGTCTCTCTGTTCATGATGGTTGGGCATTGGAACGCATATTTTGACGGGATCATTTATATCCGTGATTCGGAAAAGCTGCCACTTGCGACGTTTATGCAGACGATCATCGTGCAGGCCGACATGACCAAGCTTGATCCCGAAGCGATTGCAAACCTGTCGCAGCGGACGATCCGAGCATCACAGATTTTCATTAGTGCATTACCGATCCTACTGGTATATCCGTTCCTGCAACGGTATTTTGTGACCGGGATTGTGGTTGGGGCTGTGAAGGAGTAAGTGTACGGTTGTATGTAGTAGAGCAACAAGAGGATCGTAAAAAGGGAGCTACTGAACTGGGGAAGGCCAGGGAAGTGGCTTCTTTTTGTGTAAATATTTCATTTTATTTATGAATAATTGAATCCTTATATTTTTCCATTTCAATAGTATAATAATGGCATAAATGTGAGATAGGAGTTGTACGAATGCCAGAGTATACTATTAGGTGCATTCAAATCACAGATGTTCATGATATTTATAAATTAAATCAGCATTTTAATTCTCAGTTTGTAAATTTCGGTGTTGAACAGGTGAAGCAAAAAATCGAAACCATTCTTGAACATACCAGAGATGTGGTCTGGGTTTATGAGCAGAATAATGAAGTTCTTGGATATATCCACGGTAGTCCGTATCAACTGTTATTTTCAGAGCCGTTGGTCAATGTATTAGGGTTTGTTGTCAAAGAAGGATATCGAAATCAGGGAATCGGGGGACGTTTAATTCAACATTTGGAATCATGGGCTCAGGATCAGGGTTACTATGGAATTAAACTGCTTTCACACCCTAGTAGAAAGAATGCACATGCCTTTTATGAGAAACGAGGATACCAGTTTACCAAAGATCAGAAAAATTTTATTAAGATGTTGATTGAATAAAAGTAGGAACATACCTTTTGAACTAGGGACATATATTATACATGCATGGAATTATCAATTAGAGGAGTGAAGTACCATCAATCCAAAACTTGATAAAAATGCGCAGCGCTTTATTACTGATTATATTCGTAAATTTAATCAGAACGTAATAAAATATGATCCCAATAAAAAGAGGTTAATCAAAGAAAAAGAAATAATTAACACAATAAATTATATTTGTTCTATGAATATAAAGAGCTATAAAGAGGTTCATAAAAATTTTAATGAAGATATAACATTAGCATTAGTCGGACTGACATACACTACCTATTTTAGTTTAGCTGTAAATCAAGATGATCACAAAAACCCAATGCTTGATGATTTCTTGGATATAACATCTGATAGTTTAACACCTAGTCTGCTCTATCAAAATATGATAACTATTATTAGCAATCATGTGTTGGCTATCATTAGATTAGTCGAGGGTGGACTGGACACATCAGCAAGGGCACTAATTAGAGTGTTGGCAGAAACGATTTTTATCTTTATTATTGTGTTCACTAGTAAAGATCACTTTGATAACTACTGTAATGGAACAAACGATGAAGAAGCTAGGTCTATTTGGTATAAGTTCTTTAGTAAAAAGAAAATACACGTAGAACTTAAAAAAATTGAAAAAAGAATTGGATTGCCAGAAGAAATTGTTAGTGAAATTAACGAAATTAGAACATCTATTTATAAAGAATATTCTAGCGTAGTTCATTCGTCAGCATATAGTAGTGTTTTAGGTTCATATGCTTTTGATTTTAATGTAGATCAATTACAAATAGGCGTGGGAGGAAAAGCCTCTAAAGCGTCTAAAAATACTTTATCCACATTGAATTGGTTGTTATTCTATTTCGCAATAATGACTAAAGGAATCGTTAGCAACATATTTGAATTTAGGCCTAAATCAGATAACGAAACGTGGAGAATTGCTCTCCCTATAAGAGAATGTTTTATTGAATTGTATCTTAAAATAACTTATAAAGATGAGTACAAAAGCGTTACCTCAAAGCATTAATTAAAGGATATTAGAAATAGAACGAAACCCATTGCCCCCACATTCCCAGTCCTGCTATAATGCCGGTATATCTACTGTATTGGGGGTTATACCGTGGCAATATTGGCTGTGCCGGATTGCTCGTTCGCTAGAAAGGCCTTACGCAAAGCCTGAATAGGGGTGGACTTTGTGTAGGGCGCGACGAGAATGCAATCGATCGCCCTGTAAGTACGTGAGTACCATAAACAACATGTATCATCCCGCTGGCTTTGCACCTTATTGGATTGATCAATAACTATAAGGGGCTGAACGCCATGCAAACACCATTTATTCATAATCATCAATTTAATTATATTCATAAGCAAGCCAATTTCCTGATCAAAACGCTACGCTCTGTCGTGGATCCTAAAGTATTGGAGACCGTGCGTTATACGGTCGGCACGAATGCCATTGAAGTCTTTGATGAGCTGACATCGGAACAGAAGCATTTACTGGAGCGGTTATCCACGTTTGATACGCCCCATGACGTGCAATTGTATCTGAACGAGCTGGAAGCATATCTGATTCCGTTTCCGCAAATATCGGCAAAGCAGATTCAGAAGCTGTTTCCTAAGGCGAAAAAGCTCAAATTGCCCGATCTCGAATCTATCAATTATGCACACACGACCTATCTGAGATGGATCGACATTGCGACGAGCCGCTTGTTCATCGTGTACTCTCACGAAGGCAAATTCTTCGGTATTGAGGGACGGATCACAGCTACGAATAAGAAGGGATACTGTATGTTCTGCCATCGCCATCAGGAACTTGGATTCTTCAACGTGAAGACTAAGAGCCATTCGCCAGATCACTTTAGTGCCATTGGCCAGTATGTATGCATGGATAACGATGCTTGTAACCATAGCATTAGTGATATTACGATGCTGGAGAAATTTCTTTTCTCTGCAGTAAAATAAGGTAGTCACACAGCAAAAAGGTCGCTCTTCGGAGTGACCTTTTTCGCTACATCAATGCGCTCTGATCCTTATTGCGCCGGAATATCCTTAGCATAATCCAGCCCTAACTGATACGCATAGTTAAACAATTGATCATAATGCTCTGGCTCGGAACCCAGCGTTTCATACAGAAATTCAACCCTCGAACGAGACACGCCGCAGTAATCGGCGATCCCCACGTTGAGTAGATTCTGAATGGATTCATCATAATTGCGCTTTTGCATCTGTTGTTCTGTCACACCCGAAAGGGCAATCCATAATATTTGCTGATGATGAAGCTTATTTGCGCCGTAGGCAAATCCGTTATTAAATACACGATCAATATAACCCTTCAGCATAGCTGGCAGATGCCACCACCAGAGGGGAAACACAAAAGCCACAGCATCATGCTTTTTCAACCGCTCCATTTCTGTTTGGACTTCAGGAGAGAACACTTGAACTTCTTGCGTAAGGTTTGGTTCATCTCCTTCGAGGAGGAGAGGGTTGAAGCTAATGCCGTGTAAATCCAATATCTCCGCACTGTGACCAGCCTCAGTTAGACCTTGCACAAAACGATCAGTAACCTGAAAAGTCAGGGAATTCTTCCTCGAATGCGACACAACAACTAATACGTTCATACGTATAGTTCACTACCTTTCTCGATCACGATTAATAGCCATACCCTATTGCCAATGCTATTATAGACAAGGAATGAAATCGTTGGGAAGAACGCACTTTGAAGTTCTATAGGAAGAAATAAGTTCTATAGGAACATGAAAGTACCCTAGTTAACTGCAATTAACATTCAATACACAATAGTAGTACGCAAGAAACAAGAGGTTATGTTTTCGCCTAGCAATAGCTTGAATCAGGAGGGAAGAACGTTGACAGAGGATGGACATACGAGTGCTCCCAAGAAATACAAAGTAGGCGTGGAAGCTGCCTTGGAAGTCATGGGTGGGAAGTGGAAGCCTTTGATTATCTACCATTTGACGACAGGGAGGAAACGTACATCGGAGCTGCGAAGGTTGATCCCCGAAATCACGCAGAAGATGCTGACAACACAGCTTAGAGGTCTGGAAAAGGATGAGATTGTGCAGCGAAAGGTATATTCGGAGATTCCGCCTAAAGTGGAGTATGAGTTAACGGACTATGGCTGGGGGCTTAAGCCTGCCCTTGATCTACTATGTTACTGGGGTGAGGAGCACCTGGACAAAGTTTATGGAGATAAGTCCAAGGTGCTAGAGGAGTTCGACTCTTCAGAGTAGTGTTGACCCTGTAGCGAGGGAATAGGAGAAGGGCTCTACTGCACGGCAAAATAACCTTTTACATATGTTATACAAAATGTGGAAAATACGCACAGTAATAACGTTTTGCTTAAATAGTTGAGCCTTTTTCCGATTCTCCTTATGATCCATTAACTTTGGCAAAATTTCGGTTGACACCGTTTTCATGAAATGATACATTAAGGCTATAATTTGAAATGGGTGTTACTGATTAGATCAGGCATTACCATGTTGAAAATACCTTATGTATTTTCAAGATGGATTTTTGTGTTTTTTAAGAGGTGGGGTCAGTAAAGTGAGGTATATTAAAGCCTTCAACAATAACGTGGCTTTAGTTAAAGATCTCTCTGGACTTGAATGGGTAGTGATGGGTACTGGAGTAGGTTTCCAAAAGAAAAAAGGAGATCTGATCGAAGAAGAGAGTATTCGCCGGAAGTTTGCAGCAGAGGATTCAGCAGCGAAGAAACCTCTCGTGCAAGTATTGGATCATATGGACCCTGATGTTCTCGATGTAGCGGTAGAAGTGGTTAAAAATGCGGAAGTTTCGCTTAATACGACGTTCGAAAATAACATTTATTTAACCATCGCCGATCATTTGAACTTTGCGATCAAACGAGCAAATGAGCAAATTGAATACGTTGAAACGAACCGTTGGGAAGTCAAGAATCTATATCCGAAGGAATATCTCGCAGCTCAAGAAGCCATCCGGCTAGTATTCGATCGCCTTGATGTTCTTTTGCCCAAAAGTGAGGAAACCTTTCTAACCTACCATTTCGTAAATGGACAGCAGACTAAAAAGACACGGATTGAAGAAACGTTGAAAATGACGGAAGTGATTAATCGAATTATTGAGGTTATCCAATATCATTTTCAAGTCAAGCTGGATGAAGAATCGTTGAGCTACACGCGGTTTATCACCCATCTGCGTCACTTTTTTATTCGTCAATTCAAGCAGAATCACATCGAAGATCAAGAGGTTGATCTAACGATTGTGGAAGTGGTCAAGAGTAAGTACCCTCGTTCCTATCAGGCAGTTGAGAAAATTGCACATCTGCTCGAACGGAAGTATGGTTGGTCGCTTTCGCCGAATGAAAGACTGTATCTTGCTCTTCATATCTGGCGTTTAACCAGCCAACTAGAAACTAAATAGGTCAACCGTGGAATTGTTACTGAATCATCGATTCAGGCGTTACCCAAGCATATGAGAGCCAACAAGGCTCTACGTTGTTTGGGTATTTTTTTTGGAAATTGTGGAGAGGGGATTCGCGATGAAAGCATATCAAGAGTTAGCTAAACAGATTGTAGAGAAAGTCGGAGGGAGGGAGAATGTAGAGCAGTCCTGGCATTGTGTGACGCGCTTGCGCTTCTTGGTGAGTGACAAGGAGAAGATAAAGCTAGAAGAGATCAAACAATTAAAAGGAGTCATCGGTGCTCAATTCTCAGGTGATCAATTCCAAGTCATTATCGGTAATCAGGTGGCTGATGTATTCGCAGAAGTCGAACCTTTAGTCGGTACGGGGGGAACTCAGGCAGGAAGCGGAGAGAAAAAAGGGATAATCTCCTCCGTCTTTGACTTCATCTCAGGTGTATTCACTCCGCTCATTCCAGCACTTGCCGGAGCGGGTCTACTCAAAGGCTTCCTTGCAATGTTTGTAACATTTGGCTGGTTGAGTAATCAAAGCGAGACATATCTAGTATTAAACATGATCGGAGACGGGCTCTTCTACTTCCTGCCCTTGTTCCTAGCTGTAACGGCTGCGCGCAAAATTAAGACGAATGAGTATGTTGCGCTCGCTCTTGCCGCACCGATGCTGTATCCAACCATGGTCAACGCAGTCAACTCGGGTGGAGAGATCACGAGCTTTACCATTTTCGGTGGGATTTCCATCCCGGTGATCAATTATTCGTCATCGGTTATTCCGATCATACTCGGTGTCATTCTTCTGAAATACGTAAGTGCT
Organism: Paenibacillus tundrae; assembly: GCF_036884255.1. NCBI lineage: Bacteria > Bacillati > Bacillota > Bacilli > Caryophanales > Paenibacillaceae > Paenibacillus > Paenibacillus tundrae. The sequence goes on from NZ_CP145605.1 coordinate 1,746,773, forward strand.
TTTATTAAGTCATGGATGCCGAATGTGCTAACGATGATGTTCACACCACTGCTGTCCCTGATTATTGTGGCTCCGATTACACTGTGGCTCATTGGACCAATGGGTACTTATGCAGGTAATTGGGTCGCAAGTGGACTCGTATGGTTGTTCGATGTGGCTGGGCCATTAGCAGGCTTCTTGGTTGCTGGTTTCATGCCGCTGCTCATTATGACAGGTATGCACTATGCCCTTGTTCCCATTATTTTTCAAAATTTCGCAAGCTACGGCTTCGATCCGATTGTCTCTCCCATGATGCTACTTAGTAATGTGGCACAGGCTGGGGCTGCATTCGCAGTCGCAGTGAGAAGTAAGAACTCTCAATTCAAACAGTTGGGTGCATCTACCGGTTTCTCGGCTCTTCTGGGTATCACGGAGCCTGCGATGTACGGAGTTAACATGAAGTTGAAAAAACCGCTGTATCTCGCCATGATCTCTGCTGGGGTTATGGGTGGAATTGCTGCATGGCTTGGAATTAAGAAACAGGTATTAGGCGGACTGCCGGGGCTCTTCGTTTTACCAGCGTATGCCGATCCGTTGGGTAATTCGTATAACTTGATCATGACCTCGATTCTTTTTGTTGGAGCCTTGCTCGGTGCCTTTGTGCTTGTCATGATCTTCGGTTTCAAAGATATTCCAGCTGAAGGGAAGCAGGAAGAGAAAAGCGCACCGAAGGTTCCAACAAACCCGAAAGCATCGAGTGCGAGTATTACAGCAGCTGCAACGAAAGGACCGATCAACATCCATTCACCATTGAAAGGACAGATTGTAAACCTCCATGACGTATCCGACCCGACGTTCTCAGAAGAAGCGATGGGCAAAGGTATTGCAATTGAGCCAGACGAAGATCGCATCGTTTCGCCGGTTAATGGAGAGGTCAGCATTATGCCGAAATCCGGTCATGCCATTGGTATTAAAGGAGACGACGGTGAAGAACTGCTTATCCACATCGGAATCGAGACCGTTTCGCTAAAAGGTAAGCATTTTACAAGTCTCGTGAAGCCAGGGGATCGACTTGAAATAGGACAGCCTTTGATTGAATTCGATCGCGCCGCCATTCGTGAAGCTGGTCTTGAGACGGTAACGATGATGATTGTCACCAATACAGCCGACTATCTAGACGTACTGACGATTAACGAAACAGGTCCTATTTTTGAAGGAGAACGAGCATTAACTATTATGAAATAAAACATAAACTAAGGAGTGATTCCATATGACAACATATCAAACAGATTTTCCGACAAACTTTCTCTGGGGTGGCGCAACTGCCGCCAATCAGGTTGAAGGGGCGTATAACGTAGGTGGCAAAGGGCTCACAACAGCTGACATGGTTCCTTTTATACCCAAAGAAAAACGTGGGTTAAACTTCGCCATCGATGTAAACTCTGATTATATCGAGAAGGCTCTCAACGGGGAAGTAGACGATCGCTATCCGAAACGTGACGGCGTCGATTTCTACCACCGCTACGAAGAAGATATTGCGCTGTTTGCGGAAATGGGTTTCAAAGCCTTTCGCTTGTCCATTAACTGGGCGAGAATTTTCCCTAACGGTGATGATACAGCTCCAAGTCTCGAAGGACTGGAATTCTATGATCGAGTATTCAATGAGCTAGAGAAGTACGGCATCGAACCAATCGTTACGTTGTCTCATTATGAGACTCCGCTGGCATTGACGCGCAAATATAACGGTTGGTACAGCCGTGAGTTGATTCCACTTTTCGTGAAATATGCGGAAACGCTCTTCAAACGTTACCGTAATCAAGTGACATACTGGATTACATTTAACGAGATTAACATGATGGGACATAGTCCATACACGGGTGGAGGCGTACTGGTCGATAAGCTTCCGAACCAAACTAAGGAACAAATTGCATATCAGGCGTTGCACCATCAATTCGTAGCGAGCGCATTGGTGACGAAGCTCGCACACGAGATCAATCCAGATGCTAAAGTAGGGTGTATGCTGGCTAGGGGACAGACTTATCCGGTAACCAACAATCCGGAAGATGTGTTACTCGCACAGCATTATAACGACCTGAACCTGTTCCACACAGATGTGCATGTTCACGGCGAATACCCTTCATTTATGAATCGTTACTTTGCTGAGAACAATATTGTGATCCAGAAGGAAATTGGCGATGATGAAATATTGAAGCAGTATCCTGTGGATTATGTATCGCTGAGTTATTACATGTCCAAGTCAGTTGCATCCAACTCCGAAGATTATGAACAGGTATCTGGTAATCTCACGACGTATGCGGTGAAAAATAAATACTTGGATACGTCCGACTGGGGATGGCAGATTGATCCGAAAGGGCTTCGTATCACGTTGCGTGATATGTATAACCGCTATAGAAAACCTCTTTTCGTTGTAGAAAATGGTCTGGGTGCTTATGATAAGGTTGAAGAAGATGGCTCGATTCATGATATGTACCGAATTGATTATCTCAAGAAGCATATAGAGCAGATGAAAGAAGCGGTTAAAGAGGGTGTAGACTTGATTGGGTACACGGCTTGGGGGCCGATCGATCTAATCTCCATGTCCACCTCCGAAATGTCCAAACGATACGGATTCATCTATGTGGATCAAGACGACGAGGGCAACGGTACATTGAAACGGTTCAAAAAGGATTCGTTCGAGTGGTACAAGCAGGTTATTGCCACCAATGGTGAAGAGCTGTAAGTTTGAATAGATTCAATCGAACATGATTTTTATAAAAGAAAAGTGTCGGCTCGTGCACTCGTGCATGATCGACACTTTTTTGCTCTTTATTAAGGAGGTTGATTAGACATGTATCGCATAAATATGAGCGTTAAAAAGGTTTTCAGTTATGACAAGATGAGCCACACGGCTAGTACAAATTTGTACAAAAAGTAAACCGCGAAACCCAGTAAAAGTACACCCGCCAGAGCCGAGACAACTTGTATCATTTTGGAGCTCATCATTTTGCGTGTGATGGAGACGATCGAGACCAGACCCACATCATGTAGAAGAATTCCACAGAGCACACCGAGTGCGGCGAAAACAAAGCTCAATTTTCCAGCCGTCTGGTAGGAATCAGATAATACGGTACCGAACACGGATATCCAGAAAATAAGATTACCTGGCGAGACAGCAACCAGTAATCCATTGCGATATGTCTTCCAAAATGATTTGTTGGTTTTTGCGTTCTTTCCCTCGGTAGAGACCAGATTAAGGTCTGAGTTTCGGATAGAATCATAACCCAGAAAGGCTAAGAAGCCTGCACCAGCGAGCCATAACGGAATCTGAACATACGGAAGTGACAATAGAGAGGCGAAGCCAAAATACATGGCAAGGATTAATCCAGCATCGACAGTCATTCCACCAAGGCCTACCGCCCAGCCATGCATGAATCCATTTCGTAACCCCTGCTTGGTCATCTCTACGGTAATAGCTCCAACAGGCATGGCAATAGCGAGTCCAATGAGTACGAATTTAATATAGATTTCCATAATCATTTCCTTTCTATACATGAATGATTACATGAGGGCTTGTCCGCTGGTGGTTGGAGAAATATACCTGTGGTGCATTCCGCTCTCCTCGGGAACCGCTGGTACTCAGCTTATTCGGAGGAGAGCTTTTTTAGAATCGAGATGCCGTTATGACTTGCCTTTTTCCTGCAAGGATCGAAGAAATGGACATTTGGAAGGAGCGGTATCATCATCACGAAGAAAATACTGTTTGTACTCCAAGTTACCTTCGCTTCCATATTGTTTCAATTCAGGATGAGCTGGAACGGTATCGTACGCAGCCAGGCGTGCACGAATTCTAGGAGCGATGGCTGCAGCCCGTTGAGGTTGTTCATTCCAGAGATTCAGCACCCAGCGGGGTGTTAAAGCCAGCATGAGATAGGGAAAGTGCCTACTTTGACGAGACGTATGTGCAGGTGTGCCACAGTACACGAAGTATCGTTCATCTCCGAAACAAAATTCCCAGAGTGGATTCTCCGGATCTTCGGGAATATCACCTGGCCAAGGCTCACTGTCCAAATCCCGAATTTCACTTAATAAGTTCCAGAAGGTTTTTTCGTAGTCAAGAACACTCCGGATTTCATTTTCTTGCTCAAAGAACACAACGAGAGAAGAATAGTCACCGAAAGAACGGGACGACTTCCCATATTCCTCAACAATTTTTGATAATTGCTTTGCGGGGAGATCGCGCTCGGAACAGGAGATGAATCCATATCGGAGGTGACCCAGCGCATGAGCCTGTGTAGCCGGAATACACGGAAAGCGAGCTTCCCGGTCGCTCATTTTGGTAGAAAATAAACGATGCGCATCCCTCATCCAGGGATCAAGCGTCAGATCATGGTTTTCAATCTCGACAGAAGAAAACAACAGCGGCATGAACAGTCCTCCTTTTTACTACTACTAGGATATAACCTAGCGTCGAAATGGTGACTGTCCACAACTCAACTTTGAGATGTAAAAGGATGTTATATGGAAAGGAAATTCAACGGATCTTGGTGGTATATGCAAGTATTTTGCATACTGCACATACAATCACCTATCCGAATTCAATGAGGTGATGTGTTGTTTTTTAACATCAAGGAACTGCAGTACCATGCCAAACCAGACCGTCCTGATCCGGTGTTTGCCCGAAAACTTCAAGAAGTGCTGGGCGGGCAATTTGGAGAGATTACCGTTGCTCTGCAATATCTCTTTCAAGGCTGGAATGTCCGTGGAGATGGTAAATATAAAGATCTTCTTATGGATACGGGCACAGAGGAGCTTGCTCATGTCGAGATGCTAGCTACGATGATTGCTCGACTGTTAGACAATGCTCCGCTTGCTACATTGGAAGAAGCGGCCAAGGATCCAGTCATCAACGCCATTTTGGGAGGGAGTAATCCACAGCACGCGATTGTAAGTGGCCTGGGCGCAGCACCAACAGATAGTAATGGGTATCCGTGGAATGCCAAGTACATCATAGCAAGTGGGAATTTATTAGCAGATTTCAGGCAGAATCTAGCCGCTGAATCTCAAGGCAGACTTCAGGTAGCTAGACTATATGAAATGACGAACGATCGTGGCGTAAAAGACATGCTGTCCTGGCTGCTTGCACGGGACACAATGCACCAGAACCAATGGATTGCTGCAATACGAGAGCTTGAGGAAAAAGAAGGAGTCGTTGTACCAAGCACCTTCCCGAAAGAGCTGGAGAAAAGAGACGTTGCATACGTTCTCTTCAACTTCTCGCGAGGCAATGAGAGCGCAACAGGACGTTGGGCTCACGGGCCAAGTATGGACGGTCAAGGTACATTCCAATATGTTCAACATCCACAGCCATTAGCGCCTGCACCGAAGCTGCCACCAGCGCCGCCTTATATTTTTGATACACCGCCGGAAGTTCTTCGAAAGGGAAGCTCAGCTGATGCCCCTCCTTTTATGCCATAATTAATTCGAATATCATTTATCATTGACGTAAGAAGAGGGAAGACAGAGTCCAATCTGTTTTCCCTCTTCTATTTGCAATTTTGATATACATCAGGCGAGATGATTTTATTTCTTAGACACAGTCCTGACATGTTTCCACGCGAATGGGGCAGGCTACTTGAAGCAGCTTGGAAATGATGTAGAAAGGACTGACAACATGAGTAAGGCATCCAAATCGTCAACAGAGGAAAAGAAATTGAAATGGTGGCAGTTAAGTCTGCTTGGTGTGGCAGGAACGATTGGAACAGGATACTTTTTAGGCTCAAGTCTTGCGATATCCATTGGCGGCCCTGCGGTATTAATCGCTTATGCCTTAGCTGCTCTGGGTACATATGTTGTTTTTGATGCTTTGGCACGAATGACTTCAGATCATCCAGAAGAGGGTTCATTCCGTTCCTATGCGAAGAAGGCTTTTGGGAATTGGGCTGGTTTTGCCAGCGGGTGGGTATATTGGTTCTCTGAGTTGCTTATTATGGGGAGTCAGTTGACGGCTCTGTCGATATTTTCTCGATTCTGGTTTCCCAATGTTCCGCTGTGGGTCTTTGCCGCAGGATTTGGCGTAATCGGCCTATGTATCGTATTTTTTGGCAACAAAGGATTTGACCGGGTTGAGAATGTGCTCGCAATCATTAAGATTGCAGCCATTATTATGTTCCTGATCCTAGCTATTGCGCTTCTTGCCGGTTGGATTGGAGGAACGAAGTACGATCATAAAGTGCCAATGGACATGGCAGCGATTTTTCCCAAGGGTGGAGTAGGCTTGTGGGCTGCATTTCTGTTTGCGTTCTATGCCTACGGAGGGATTGAGGTGCTGGGAATTATGTCTTATCGGTTGGAAAAGCCCGATGACGCACCCAAGGCAGGCAAGGTGATGCTCATTTCCCTTTCGACTGTATATGTCGTTTCCATTGGTCTTGCGTTAATCATGGTACCACTGAGTGCGTTTAATCCCAAAGAAAGTCCGTTTGTCCTGGCACTGAGCAGCGATCATCTAGCCTTTGTTCCACACCTGTTCAATGGCGTGCTGATTGTGGCGGGTTTCTCGACCATGACGGCATCGCTCTATGCGGTGACCTCAATGATTATTACACTGGCGAAGGAGGGAGATGCGCCGACGTTATTCTCGCGTAAGTGGAAGAAGAAATATCCTTTATTCGCACTCTCCCTCATCGGTTGTGGACTTATCGGAACGATTATTATGTCTCTGCTACTGCCTGGTAAAGTGTATGAATATATTACGACTGCAGCTGGATTGATGCTGTTATATAACTGGTCGTTTATCTTGTTGTCCTCTGGTCGACTATTGAAATCAGGAAAGTTCGATGTCGTCAAACGTTGGATTGGACTGGTGCTCATTACGTTAGCCGTGACCGGTACGCTCTTCCACGCACTCAGTAGATCCGGCTTATTCATAAGTCTCCTGCTGGTGTTGCTTATTGGAATTAGTGATGTCATTGTACAGCGTAAACGCAAGAAAAAGTCCTCGGCTCAATCGGCAAGCGCTGGGAAGGAAGACGAGGAAGCGGATGAGGAAGCAACCGGTTATCACATCACCGGCATACGTCTTCGCAGAAGTAAGGTGAAATGACGGACAACTAGGTCATAGAACTAACAGAACTTGTACGGCTTTGACGCCAAAATAAATGCCAAAACCAATCAGGGACACCCCAGAGATCAGTCCGATGGATCGAAGTACCGCAGACGTGAGATATTTGCGGAAAAAGCTGACCGCTGTCGCCATGCACAAGTCCCACAGTAGAACACCGAAGATGATAGCACCACTGTAGATCAACATCTGATCTAGCGGGGAGTCATTGACCGCTTTAGCCAGAACAGATCCGTATATGCCAAGCCAGAACATGATGGATAGAGGGTTGAATAGAGACATTAGGAACCCTTGAACAAATGACTTTGATAGTTCGAAATGACCTCCTCTCGTCTCATTGAGAGCGAGGTTTCCTGCATTTTTCATACTTTCTACGCCAGTGTAAACGAGTACAAAACAACCAAATAGCCACAAGAATACCCTTACAAAAGGCAGCTCCAGTAGGTGCACAACGCCAAAGTATACGAGCAACATGTACAGGATATCTGCTGCGATGGCTCCCAGTCCAACAAACCAGGCGGGCATGAAACCTCCACGGACACCCTTGTCCAATTGCGCTGCATTAATGGGTCCCATAGGCGCCGACAGGGTTAACCCGAGAAAAACATAGCCTAATAAGATCGAGATAGATGTCTCCTCCTTTCGCATACTTTACTAGCTTATTCTGCGAATGGCTCTTATAGGACAGGTTTATCTCCTATTTATGTGAGGATCAAGCGGAGTAGCGAATATTTCATTTGAATATTAAAAAGTACATAAGGTACTATGTAAAAGAAGGAAGAAATTTGTAAAGTGTTAGATTGGAAGAGGTATGGCTAACTGATAGGTCTAGGACATATAAATAATCATCTCAATGAATGAAGGAGAGAAATAACTCATGAGTTATGTGACTGTCTATCCGAGAGCCAAGTTGATGTTAGTAGGCATGCTGATCCTTGGATTTCTTATGGGTAGAAATTTTTACACTAGCGGCGATGGTTTTTCTAAATATGCTGCCCTAGGTATCCTGGCTATCGTTGTACTTAATGTGGCAATCCTAACCCGTCGTGTAGTCTCGCCCAAGCCAAGCGTTACTCTAGGCGAAGATTATGTGATATCGACCAAAAACAAGAGGTATGACGCCTCCCAAATCGAGTGTGTCTATATGACCTACAAGCGAATTGGTATTAAGCTTTATGGTCGTAGGCTCGTTCCTTCGGATCTATGTTTTTATTTTGAATCTAGCCAAGAGAATGCAGGGTTAGAAGAGTTAGAGGAATGGACAGCACGTAACCAAAAAGAGGTGAAACACAAGTTTTTTCAAACCTTAACGTAGATCTGTGCGTCTAACTACTAACAGCTTATTATAAACGGACACGAATTCCAGGTGCAGCAAAATTTTCGTCACAGATTAAAAAGGTGTATGCATCCATAGCCCAATAGATCATTAAAGTACATCCAATTGAGATAGAGCTACATAGCGGGTTTGGAGAGATTTAAATCATCAGTGGGAGAGATCATCTATGAAATATTTAACGAACGAATGGTATGAGCTGTGCCAACGGACAGGACTTCATTTTGGCATGAAAGTACATAGCGGAGCTAATGAGTTGGACGAAGCCCTTTTTCAACGAACCTATGAGAGAAAAGAAAAAGCACATGTCAATCTAGAACGACAGATGTATGACACTGATCCTCGTTATATGTTAAAGCATGATGGTGAGGTCTTAACACAGGCTGATGCGTTTTTTAGCGGAGAAGAGGTAACAGAAGAGCATCAGATCGTTTATTCCATGCCACCGGAAGAAAGAGCACATATCGAGAAGCTCATTGCAGCGTATGATGCCCGCCCTCCGTTTGACGAGAAGAAATGCCAAGAAGAGTACAAAGAAATGATGGACTGGAATTATAAACAACAGGCTGAGCGATTACCCCAAGAAATCGTTGACCGAATTGCGGATATCCGTTTATTTACTCTAGGCTATTGCACGAGAGGCATAATGCGCCAATTGAAGAAACAGAGCAAACGAAATGAAGAACAAATGCAGCTTGTGTTGAAGGAGTACAGAGAAGTAAACGTGGCGCAAGACATTCCAGTTGAGGTGCGTCGACGCTTGCATTTCCACGATTGTACGGTGACTGAACTAGTAATAGGTGATGAACTTGTTATTCGATTTGATACTCGTGGAGGCTTCACTAATATGAACAAGCTCACACTGGTTGCACCCGAAATCATCAAGCAAGAAGGAGATATTGTCGGCAGATACTGGCTATATGAAGAACTTTATCGGATTGATGATGGATATGAGCTTCATATTCTATTTGAAGGTACAGGCATGCCTGAACTGATTGTTCGTTGTAAGGATTTTCTGGTAGAAATCGAGTAGGGGTATAATGAATGCGATCTGTTTAGAAAAATTGAGATAAGCATTCATGTGCAATCGCAGATTTAAAGCTTTAGTTAGTAAGGAGTTGTACTTGTATGGAATTATTCGGCGTTTTATTAATAATATTCGTGAGCATCTTTGCGTTTCTAATCATTGCCTTTGTTATACGTTATGCCATAGATTCATCCCAAACATCGAGAAGACTTGACGTTCTAATTAAAGAAGTTAGGTACTTAAGAGCTGAAGTGAAAAGACAGAACCAAGATAATTCAGATGACAACAACCATTTTATTGATAAAAAAGTGTAGAAACTTGTTCAGTTCAGTCAGTAGTGATGTAGAAGTGGACGTACTTATGTTACTTAAACACATCTAAAGTGGGCGACTCTCACTACGTAGAGTCGCCCACTTTTATTATGTTAGATATCCTTCGAGATATAGTACATATTATATTTATATTTCATATAGATTCGGTCATTGTCCACGTAAGTTAGGACTGCTTCACGGCTGCTACGTGGCCCTTTGGAGATTTTGTGCTCAAGCTTGATTTTTTCTAGGATCTCGCCAGATTCGGGGTCGATTTTGACAACATACGTCATCGGGTCATCACTTTCATCTTCCAGATCATCTGCCAGTACGAAGAGTGTACCCTCCATCAAGTACATTCCAAAGACATGATAACCAGAAGTATCCAGTCTCCAGCGCTCTTGACTTGTTTCTGTATCATAGCTCAAAAGGTAGAAAGCTTCCTCTTCTGAAAGGATATAAGCCCTGTTATCCGTAACAATGGGATTGGCTATGTTGAAACCGATGGTACTACCCTCTGTTTTAAGTTCTAGCTGCTGCTCGCCTGTTGTTGCATCAAAGCTGTAGATCGTATGATCATAGTCAAATACATAGACATGATCCTCACGCACGAGTGGATGCACTAATCGAAGCTGAGGCACCTGTTGAGTCCATACCTGCTCGCCACTTGCAAGATCAATTGCAGTGAGAATATTGTCATTATCGACATAATAGAGGAGATCCCCATGCGAAGCAAATTGATAGAGGACTACAGTTGTATTCAGGCTCAGTTCCTGTTCGTGAGCAAGCTTGTTGGTTTGGCGGTCATAAGCATAGAGCTTATAGTCTTTGGCGTCAGCACCCTTGGGTTGTTGAGCGATCACGTAATAATTATCGGTGAGATGTAGGTCTGACATGAACTCGTATTCGGGAATGTCGATGGAAAACATCTGTTTACCGTCCGATTTCTGCAAACCTGTAATCTCTCTTGTGGTCAGGTATATTAATTGATCATCCACGTTGAAGTTAGGGTTAACGATTGTACCTGGTCTAAAATCATGCTCCCAAGTATATTCACCTGTAGTGGAATCAAAGGGAGTATTAACTCGTGTCAAAGGCTTCATATAGAAGATGCCATTCTCTTCGTAGACTCTACCGTTCATCTCATCCTGATGCTCCGTGAGGGAGCCCCACAAGCTGTTATCATAGTCTTGGATTGGGATGTCCTCAGCCTCGGATAATGTAGCAGAAATGACAGGTTCAGCCGATGCGTCAGAGTTCTCATTGTCTACTTGTTCAGTATTTGCTTCTGTGCTATTCGTTTGTTCACTGGACGTTTCCTCGTTCATAGCGGTGTTCTCATCAGTAGTGCTTATGCCACAAGCAGATAATAGGGTCAAAATCAGCGCTGCAGTCAATAATCTTTTCTTCAAAAGTGACCTCCTAAAAATATAAATTTAGTACTATTTTCCTCTAATTCCTTAAACGATCCTAATACTTCATGAAACAAGCAATGTGAATTGAAGAGAGGATGAAGTAAAATGTAATAATGAAAGAAAAATCCGCCATAGATGGAATAAAAGTGAAACTTAGTTAAAGGTAAATACGTTCTTTTTAATAAGTTAAGTTCAACGGTTGAATTCTAGTGGAATTATTCAGAGGAGGAATGTAAGAATATGGGCATGTCTGACTATTACCAAAATCTAAGAGATAAGATTGGCAACGAGCTGATTTTTATGCCAGGTGTGGCTGGGATTATCCGTAATGAGCAAGGGGAGATATTGTTTGGTCGTAAGCATAAGGAGTCGACTTGGGGATTGATTGCTGGAGCTATTGAACTAGGTGAGATACCAGCTCAAGCGATGGTTAGAGAGGCGATGGAAGAGACGGGGCTTGTGATTGAACCAGAGAAGATCATTGGGGTTTACGGTGGTGAAGATCAACGGTTTACCTATGCGAACGGCCATCAGGTTGAATACATAACGATTATGTTTGAATGCAGAATCAAGGCTGGACAACTCTCTCCCGATAATGACGAGCTGAAAGAGCTTCAATTTTTCCCTGCACATCAGCTTCCTCCCATGGTAAACAAGTACCCAGATCATATATTTAGTTCCCAGCAGGAAGAGCGGGCGCATTTTGTTAAATAAAAGATTAATGGATCTGTATCCTTATCAAATGAAAATGATCGAGATGGAATGGGACACCAGTACATTTGGTTATTTATCCATTCCAATGTTTATCATGGGTTTGATCGTGTACTTTTTTCCAGACATTCTATATAGGTGCTTCGTCTTCTTGAGATACAGACGTATTAAACCCAATGCGGAGTTCGAGGATAACCCACCGAGTGGCGATATTCCAAGTTGGGTAGAAGTGATGTTAAAAATATGCGGAAGCGTTATGATGATCCTGGGGATTGTATGGTTTTGGTTTTCGGAAGAGTTCTATGCATTTTGGTTTTGAGCAAACCGCACAATATCGACGTTCAAATCTTAAAAGTAGTTCAGGAACGTTTCCAGAAGCACATTACTTTTGAGATCCGATTTTGAGATCCATCCAATTTGTATCGGTGATTGAACTATATCAAAATGTAACAGTTTGTATTTCCTTGGATGTAAACCCGCCAAATATTTGAAGGAGTACTCATGTCCTATGGTTACAACTTCCAAGGATTGGAGAGCGGTCGAAATGCTTTCGGAATTATTGGTTCTGAATAATACATTTACCTCAGCACTGCATGCTTGCAGAGAAGCAATAAACTCATCAGTATATTCATCGTTAAAAAAAACAAAGGTTTGATCTTGCAAATCTTCTACGGAAACGAAGCTTTTTTGTGCTAACGGATTGTCTGATCGTACACATAACACGAGCTTCCCTTCGGTAATCGGAATGAAGTTTAAATTCGTAAGCTCAGTGGCGGCTTGGTGCTTATAGATAGCGATTAATCCAAGATCTGCATCGTTGTGACGAATATCTTGAATAATCTTGCTTGTTGTTTTCTCGGAGACCTCGATTTTGATCTTTGGATGAATTTCCTTTACCGTAGCAATAGTCTTGATGACTGACAGCAACCCGCCGGGTATGACTGAAAGATGAATGTGTCCTTTAAGAACTGCTCCGATATTGGAGGCTTCAAGTTTTATATTTTTCTCCGTTTCAACAATTAATCTCAACTTTTCGAATATGCTATGGTTTTCATCAAGCGGAAACATGCCTAGACGATTTCGGTTGAACAGCTTCAGGTTCAGTTCTTCTTCCATTTTGGAGATGGCCTGGCTTATTGCGGATGGAGTTACAAGCAAATTTTGGGATGCTATAGTGATGGATTGTGTTTTTTCGACCTCAAGTACATATTTGATTTGGTCTATATTCAAAGGTTACACGCCTTTCACTGTATGATCTAATCTTAGTTTTAAGTTTTATTTAAATAAGCTTTAATATCTTTAATTATACTTAATCTAAATGAGGTAGTAAAATACTTGTACACGTCAATGAAAGGGGATACAAAATATGAAAAACAAAGTTGCGATTGTTACTGGCGGAGCATCCGGTATAGGATATGCCATCGTTGAAAGATTGCTTTCACAAGGAGTAAAGGTGGCTATTGGTGATTTAAATGAGAATCGTTTGAAAGAAATTCAGGCTGCCAATCCGGATAATGTCCTTACTGTGGTTACAAATGTAATCAAAGAGGAAGATCAGGAAGCCCTCGTGCGTAAAACGGTTGAGACATTCGGAGCGCTTGATTATGCATTCAATGTGGCAGGAGCTCAAAAGCCAGCTCCCATTGTCGATATGACGGAACAAGATTGGGACTTTACTGTTGACCTGTGCTTAAAAGGAGTTTTCTTGTCTGTGAAGCATCAAGCCAGATACATGAAAGACAACGGTGGCGGAGCCATCGTGAACGTCGCTTCTCTTAACGCGCATGTTCCAATGTACTCCGGAAGTGCATATTCATCTGCAAAAGCAGGTGTCGAGATGTTAACCAAAAATGCCGCACTGGAACTGTCCCAATACAATATTCGCGTAAATGCAATCTTACCGGGACTCGTGCTTACTCCTTTAACTTCGTCTTTAACTGATGTGAAAGAAATTAATGATGCATACATGGAGCGCATTCCTATGAAACGAGGAGGCCAACCTGATGAAATTGCGGCTCCTGCGATTTTCTTGGTAAGCGAAGATGCGTCTTATGTTAATGGAGCGAGTCTAATTGTTGATGGAGCGTGGGCTATCAGCGGTTATCCAGACATGAGCCGATTTATGTAAGAAAAATAAAAGCTAAGCAAGATAGAATCAAAAAAATTTCCATCCCTTTATGAGGGGTGGAATTTTTTTGAGTGCTAACTTAAATGGGTCAAATTTAGTTTTAACCAATAACAATAATGAACTTGATGTTGGTCTTTCGTAAGGGATTGAGTTCCCTAGTTTCACTTGGTAAAGAATGGCAAAGCCTCTTTTAAGACTTCTGCTCCGGACAACGGACCTTTACCTAATGCCCATACTTCGTCATTTACAACCAGCACATGGTTGTTTTTCACTGCATTGATCGTTTGGAAAGTGCTGTTGCCCATCCATTTATCAAGGTCGGCCTGAGCGCCATAGATCACCAGATAATCTGGGTTTTCCTGTACTAGCGTTTCGAGATCAACATCGGCAACATCAATTTTACCTGGTGTTTGCTGCTGACTGGATTTAGTTTCATCGAAGCTATATTCTGCCCCCATCTTCTCTAACAGTGTAGCGATATAGGATGTCTTCATCCAGATATAAAAGTTCTTCTCCAGCACTTTCACTACCATAACTTTAGGAGTGCCGGTAATTTGCGAATGCGTTTGTTCTATGTTCGAATTGAACTCACTCATCACCTGATCGTGCTCTTTGTTTTTACCGAGTAATGTTCCGAGCACAGCGAAGTTCTGCTCCATATCACCATAACCGTTGGTGTAGAGGGCGATGGTTGGTGCAATCTTCTCCAGATCATCACGAATCGCTCCATGGACATCGGCATTCGCAATAATGAGATCAGGTTTGAGGGAAGAGATGACTTCCAGATTAGGCTGCTGATGATTGCCTACGAAGGTATAGTTCGTCACTTTGTCCTTCAGATAACCAAGCACCTCCGCATTGTAAGAACCAGCGATGCCAACGGGTGTAATCCCCAGTGAGACTACTTCATCCGTAAAGGAGAAGTGCAGCGTTACAATTTTTTGCGGTGAACGAGGTAATGTGGTGTCTCCCCATGCACTTTTTACAACATAGGAACCATCGGAATTCGAAGTAATGGACGGTGCATTAGTTGCCTTGTCTTCACTTGAGCTTTGATCTGCCGTTACGTCGGAAGCAGAGGTTCTCTGACTATTGTCTGTTTCAGCAGTATTTGTAGTTTGCCCCTGATCTGCTGTACCCCCTGCGGTGTTTCCTGCTGTTTGACTCCCACAGCCGGCGAGCACCAGCATCATGATTAAGATAAAGCTCCAAAGTAGTGTTTTACGGTTCATTAGGTATGTTTCCTCCATATGTGTTATTTTTTCTGTCCTTGCTTGATGATTAGATATACAAAATAAGGCGCACCAATAAGTGACGTGATGATGCCGACGGGAATCTCCATTGGTGGTACAATGACACGACCTAGAAGATCGCCGAGCATGACAAGTAACGCACCCAAAGCTGCGGTAAAAGGTAGGGAACGGATGAAGTTCTCCCCGGTCAGTTTATGAGACAGATGCGGAATGATCAGTCCAACAAAGCTGAGATTACCCGAGATGCTGGCAGCACTTGCGGATAAAGCCAATGCCACGAGTAGTAGTAATGTTCGGACGGTACGTACTCGGGTGCCTAATGACACAAGTATCGACTCATCCAGCTTCAACACATTCAGATATCGCACAAGCAGCATGGCGGCGATTAATCCAGCTACCGTCCATGGCCATAATAGCTCGGCGTGTTGAAGATTACGTGCGTAAAGGCTGCCTTTGAGCCAGACGAGTGCCTGGCTGGAGCTCATGGCGTATTTGACAATTAACATCTTGATGATGGCTTGCAGAGCCGCACTTACAGCGATCCCCACTAGCGCCAGTCGAATCATGGAGTTGCCTTGACGCCGATAAGCCAAAAGGAATATAAGTACACTTGCTGCTGCGGAACCTGCCATTGAGTAAACTGGAAGCCAGATCGCTGGCGTTAAAGGTGCAAGCAGAATAATAAGCACGGTTACAAGTCCACCACCTGCCGTCGCGCCAATAACATCGGGTGAAGCGAGTGGGTTACGAAGCACTGTTTGCAGAATAGCTCCTGCCACAGAAGCAGAAACACCTACAAGTAGGGCGCAGAGTACGCGCGGCAACCGAAGCTCATAGATGGTGCCGGCATGTGCACGGAACTGGTTAGCGATCTCGCCAAAGGTAACCGGTGTAGCCCCGAAACGAAGTGACAGGATAAAGACAACAACGATCATCACTAGTATGGTAGTCATTAGAAGAGAGTAACTACCTTTGCTACGGAAAGATATAATCTTCATATTTCTCATCCGTTCTTCCTCCCACGCATTCGCATCAGGACAATGAAGAAGGGGGCTCCAATGAATGCAGTAATAAGTCCAACAGGTGATTCAATCGGGTAGAACAACATTCGCCCAACCAGATCAGCGTATACCAGCAGAACGCTGCCCGTAAGTGCTGCGAGCGGCAGAATGATACGGTAATCTATACCTACCAGTGTACGAATGATATGTACCGCCATTAGACCGATGAATCCAATCGGGCCACATATGGCTGTCGCTGCACCTACCAGTACGACAATTGCAATCATAATTCCGCTACGAACAACAGTTAGTCGTTGTCCTACAGAGATGGCCGTGTCCTCACCCATGGATAGCACGTTTAACTGCGCGGCAAATAAACAGCAAACGATACTCATGGGGACAAGCGTGAACAAAGAGAAGATAACATCATCCCAGGACATGCCTGATAGATCGCCCGCCATCCAGCGAAGAAGTTGGTACAGATCCGTATCATGAAAGATGATGAGAGTGGTAGTCATTGAGCTGAAGAACAGACTATTCACAAGTCCTGTCAACACCACACTACTGGAACTGAAACGGCTGCGCACACTGAGCAAATAGATGATGATACCGCTCAGTGCTGTTCCAAGCATGGAGGCTGTGACCGTAAAAAAACGAAATGTCTGAAATTGCAGCAAGACGAGCAGAACCGCAATTGCCATATTGGCTCCCTGATTAATGCCCATGACTTCAGGATCAGCTAGATCATTAGACGTTAACGACTGTAGCAAGCAACCAGCAATGCCAAGTGCCGCTCCGACTATAGCCGCTGCGATGATCCTTGGCAGACGAATCGTAGTGACTGAGCGAATCAGTGATTCGTTATCATACCAGCCAAACCAGTTGAACAAGATCGGTTCTTTCCGACTGGGCTGCAAATGAAATATCATGGCTAAGTAACAACCACACAGAAGTAGCACGATCAAAATCAGGTAGATCCATACCCGTTTCGATAGACCCCAGCGCTTTCTAGCAGGAGAGGAATGAGATGTGCTTTGAATTGAGAGAGACATGCTGGAACACCTTCATCTCCTTTTCAACGTTCAATTTTAATGAAAATGATTATCATTGTTGCTATAATACATTACAGTTGTGTGATTCATGTGTTTTTAGGGGGAGAACTGTGAGACGTTCCGTTTTATTAATAGAAGATGAGGAATCCATTCGTGAACTGGTCAGTGATTACTTCACACAATCCTCTTGGCAAGTGATCGAAGCGGCCAACGGGGAAGAGGCATTGGAGTTATTCGAGACGCGTCCAGTTGATCTCGTCATTGTGGATCTGATGATTCCGAAAGTGAGTGGCTGGAATGTGTGTAAGCAGATACGTTCACAATCCACGGTGCCCATTATCATCCTGACCGCCAAGTCCGAGGAGGAGAACAAGCTGCTAGGTTTTGAACTGGGAGCGGATGATTATGTAACCAAACCCTTCAGTCCAAGAGTGCTGGTTGCTCGTGCAGAGACGCTGATGAAACGTGTGGAGCACACGATGGGTCAGGAGGATCCAATGATTTCTTTTGGAAATACGGTCATTTATGAGAGAAAGCGTCTTGTGGAGATTAACGGCCAGCCTATTGAGCTGTCTTATAAAGAGTATGATGTGCTGCTGCATTTGCTGAAAAATAAGAACTTTCCGTTAACGCGTGAACATCTGTTAAATCAGGTGTGGGGCGTGGACTATTTTGGTGACCCTCGTGTCGTGGATACACATATCAAAAATCTGCGTAAAAAGCTCGATGCAGACGCTCGTTACATCCGCACGGTGTTTCGCATTGGTTACAAATTTGAGGTTGAGTCATGAAGCCAAGAGGCATTGTATTTAAGCTGTTTGTGGCAAACCTGGTATTCTATATCGTTTTCTTTGCAGCAGTTGTGGCCGGGCATTTCTGGTTCTTCGAACGTTTCTACCAGCATGAGCGAACGACTGAACTCGGTAAAAAGTTAGCCTCCTTCGCTTCGGATTACACCCAGCAGAAATGGCCTGCTGAGAAGACACCAACCGTTATGGGCAGCTTCATTACGCAAAATCATGTGCAAATGGCGATTCTGGATACAGACGGAGAGGTTCGTTACGATAACCCGTTCCGCATTCAACTGAGTACAGACGCAGGGCAGCCGTTATCCATTGCAGTCTCCTTTTTTCCGGATATGTCCGCATTGACGGCATATGGCTTGCAGCCTGGCGATCGCATAACGGTACAGGGAGAGTACTATGTGGAGCAAGGGCATTCGTTATTCTCTCCCTATGTCATTCGTAAGAATGGCTCCCCTGAAGTAGGATCACTACCGTATAATGCGAATCGAGAAGGCGTTATCGAGGTGAGCGGAACGATTGATTCTCTATTGTTGCCAGCACCCGGACAGTGGAATAACAGAGAAGGCATTATGGCTGCTGCGCTTAAGGTATGGTTCCCTCTGCCAGCCGAGTATAACGAGCAGGTGAACCGGGGAGAAGCGTTTCATATGGAGTGGAAGGAGCCCATTAGCGGGGTACATAATCTCGTGTTTGTCCAGCCCATCCTACGTGATGGTAAGGTGATCGAGTATTTATTTGCATTAACACCGTTAACCCAGCTTGGCGAGGCATTTGGCGCACTTGAAGTGTATTATGCCTTTTTCAGTATTACCGGGGCGTTGCTGCTTATTGTGGTTCTTTCGTTTTTATTCTCCAAAATGGTCTCGCGCCCGCTATTACAGCTGAACCGAAACGCGGCACGTATGGCGAAGCTTGATTTCACTGCGATCTCTTCTATTGAAAGTAAAGACGAACTGGGAAGTCTGTCAGAGAGCTTGGTCAGCCTTTCTTCGAATCTGGATCGCACATTGAAGGAACTTCAATTGACGAATGAGAAGCTAGTACTGGAGATGGAATACAAGAGTAAAATGGAAGAGTTGCAAAAGCGCTTTGTTTCCGATGCATCTCATGAGCTCAAGACACCGATTAGTGTGGTGAAGGGGTATGCCGAAGGGCTTCTGGACCAGATCGCCGAAAATAAAAGAGAGCGATACATCCGTACCATTTTACGAGAAGCGGATCGGATGGAGAAATTAGTGCTAGACATGTTGGAGCTTACTCGGCTGGAAGCCGGAGCAGTGAAGTTACATGGTGAGTTATTCTCGGTGAATGAACTTGCATTAGAGTCCATGGAGAAGATGAAGCAGCTTGCGAAGGCGAAGCGCATGGAGATTCAAATTCAGGGAGATCGGAACGTGCACGCTTGGGCGGATCCCGAGAAAATTGAACAGGTACTCCTGAACTATCTCAGTAATGCTATTCGTAACGGTACGGAAGGAAGCCCAATTCAGATTCTTATCCAGCATGATGTACAGAAGCAGAATGTCTGTGTATCGGTAGAAAATGAGGGGTCAACTATTGCAGAGCATGAATTATCCCTGATATGGGATCGTTTCTATCGGGAAGAGGATGCTCGCAGTCGCCAAGCAGGGGGAACCGGTCTAGGATTATCCATCGTGAAGGAAATTATGCAATTACACCAGCAATCGTACGGGGCTGTGAATACGCCTAATGGAGTCAGATTTTATTTTACATTAAATGTTCCATTGGAGGGGTGAACCTATTAAAGCACAGAACTATAAAATCGTACCAACACCTAATGACACGTTCCAATTATATGTTAATGGTCAATTGATCTCTCAAAATCTGTACGATCTGGGCGCAGAACTCAATATGATTCAAATTGATGTGTGTGAACATTGTTTTTACCCCGGATGCTCGTATTCGGGATATGTAGAGGTTCTGGATCTCGGTGAATATGTTGTTTGGAAAGAACCACTCCGTAATCAATATTCATCTTTGAACCGAGAATTTATGGCGGCCTCGGGCATTCGATATGGAAGTTTATTTTGGAGTCGAGAATTATACACGGCATTGCAGCAAGAGATCCAATCCTTAGGGAGAACAGTACATGTGGATGGAGAGCGTTATTTGATGAGTGAGGATGTCTATGATCTGTGGAGAATCAATGGTTCAAGATCATATTCACCAGAACGGCATGATACGTTTTCGCTCGCGACACTATTGGAGAACCAGATTGGGATGTACGCAGAAGATTTGACGGAAGAAGAATGCAGGGCTTGGTTTAATGAAGCGAAGAAACAGCGAACAGTGCCGAATCGTCAGGTCATTCGAGTTCAAGAAATCAATCATACCATGAAGAAAATCGTGATGATGTTCGACCAACCTGTATACAGAGAATGGGATTGCTTATATATTGATGGGAGAGCGTTGTATTACAATGTGGGAGAAGGTGTGGTTACGAGTATTGCAACGACTTAGTGTCATATTGGGTGTGTGATCAAGTTATAAGGAGGACTACCTGTGGAATTAAGACCAATCACATCAATCACGATGGATGAATTTGCTCAGCTCGGACATTTTGGATACGTCTCCACACGTAAATTGGAATGTTCAAGAGAAGAGACGGAGATACCTTACTCTTACTCCGTACGACTCCATCTCATTGATGTAGATCCGCCGTATGTGAAGGAAGAAATGAATGATGAAGAGGATCTGGAGCGATATAACCAGCTTGTTACAATGGGGTATTCGTATGGGGTATATGTCGATCAGCAGTTAGTAGCACTTGCGATTGCTGAGCCTCAATACTGGAATAATACGTTGTTAATCTGGCATCTTCAGGTTCATGAGCGTCATCAGCGGAAAGGGTACGGCAAGATTCTTATCGATAAGATGGCCGAATTGGCTAGAGACAACGGGTTACGAGCGGTGACGGTCGAGACGCAAAATACCAATGTAGCCGCTGTACAGTTCTATATGCAATGCGGATTTCAGATCGAAGGAATTGACCTCTCACTATACTCCAATAACGATACAGGAAGTGAAGAGGTCGCATTGTATATGCGTAGGAAGATTCCACAGCATGAATAACTAGAAGGAGTTGCAACGTTGAAGGATTACGACAAGGGAAAGGTAAGGCTGAGATGGTACGAATACATAAGCATTCATTCATTTAGCTTAATATTACTAGTGATATTTTTGAGTTTAATTAATGTAGAGCCAGAAGATCTCAAAGATTTCATTGAGTTATTCGTTCAGGTCAATATCACCGGCGCATTAGCCATTGCGGCACTTGTGGCCAGCATTGGTACCTTTAGGTGGGACCACTATATCAAAGGATTAAAAGAGGAAGGCATGTTATCTAAAAGATTTAGAAAAAACTATATTTTTAAGAATGCTAAAAATCCATTGTATCTTATTTTATTTATGATCAGTACCTTTATTCTTCTAAGCATTGTGACGTTAATTGCTAGTGTGTTCCTTGGTGAAAGTGAAGTATCCATTCTAACAGTAGATATTAATATTGCACACGTTGTTAGATGGGCATGTCTTAGTCTGGTTGCAATCAACTTAGCCTTGAGTATTGTTATGATTCAGTATTCACTGAAATATATGAAAGAGCTTCTCTATAGATAGAGGATAGCATTGAATTAGGAGCGAAGAAATATGGGACAGAAGCAGTTCTGGTTTTATATCCAACGAGAGATGACCGATTTTATCCAAGACGTCAACTTGTTCAGTGGCTTGGATGATTCTCATCGAGATTATGAAGATACATGGGAATGGTACGAATATGGCTCAAGCGACCTAAGTAATACAGAGGTGTATATCAATATTTCAAGAGCGCACAACGGGGAGCAAGCTAGTTACGAATGTCCGGTCAGGTTAAAGTATCATAACTCAGAGGTAGAGGTTCATACGGTTGGATTAGGGATTTCAATAGAATTAGGTGTGAAAGTATATTATGGTCAAGTCGCCTATGAAGGCGGGAATCAGTATACATATCAAGAGGAGCTTAGTTGGGGAGCATAAACAAGAAGCGGAGGTAGTGAAGATGAGCAGTATTACGCTAAAACAACTCTCGACCCAGGAACAAGCAGCCATGTTGGATCGTGAGTTCGTTAATCATTTTCCATGGTATCGTTCAGGAAATTACTTTGCGAAGTGTTTGGAAGAGAATGTACAAGGAACGCGAGTAACCCTATTGGCATTCTGTAATGAGGTACTTGCAGGAGCTTGCCACCTGTTACATCACTCGGAGTATCCGTTTTTCAACATCGAAAATATTCCCGAAATCAATGATCTCAACGTATTTCCTGAATTCAGAAGAAAGAAAATTGCCAGCGCGTTACTCGATGAGATGGAGAACATTGCAGCCCGAGATTACACACGTATTGGACTCGGCGTAGGGTTGTATCAAGATTATGGCAATGCCCAAATGATGTATACCAAGCGTGGTTATGTCATGGATGGGAAAGGGATCATGTATAAGAATGTTCAAGTGGTACCTGGACAACCGGTGATGGTAGATGATGAATTATTGCTGTATTTAGTGAAGGACTTGGGCATATAGTGTTGTAAAGGTTAGTTGCTAAAGTCATATTTTCTCATTTATTTGGGGAGAGTGGTCGTAATGATTGTCATGTCAGAGATCATATTCGCTATGTTGATTGTTGTGGTCATTCTTTTCCAAGCTGCGTTAGCTGCTGGTGTACCATGGGGCGAATATGCGATGGGTGGGAAATTCCCTGGTCAATACCCCCTATTTATGCGTTTCATTTGTTTGTTTCAGATCGCCATTCTGGCACTGATCGGAGTCATTGTTTTAAGTAAATCAGGTTCGCTAATGCCTGCATGGTCAGCGTTTGCTGATACAGCGATTTGGTTTATCATTGCCTACTTGGTGCTCGGCACGATAATGAATCTTATGACACCAAGTGTGTGGGAACGAAGAATCTGGACACCTGTAACCCTTCTACTTCTTATAACGAGTCTAGTCATTGCATTGTCATAAGATGTTATGTAGCAATAACATAGCAACGATAGAGCCCTGGCATGTATGCCAAAGGGCTCTTTTCATAGTTAATGATCCTCATTTATACTAAATGGAAGGTGTGAATATACATAGAGAGAGTCAGGAAGGGGAGACTGTATTGTGGTGTGGATCTTTTACTTTGGAGCAGCTATTTTCATTATCATAGGAGTTGCAGTAGGGCGTAAGCTGAAAGGAAATCGTTCCACAAGAGGCCGAAGAAGGCGTCGGAAGAACATGTACAGAAGTACCAATTTACCTCAGAATCTTGGACTACGCAAAGAGATTGCATATAACCAGACCATTCAGAGACTGGAAGCTAGCTTCCAAACACATTTTTATACACATTCTGAAGATAAACTTGAATTACGGATGCAACAGGAGCATCCTTACATGAATAAGCTAGAGTATCAGTGGAAGCTGCTAGAGCTCAAGCGGTACTTCATTATGGCTTCGTTGCTGAAGCAGGTGCCTATGTTCAGTGAACAGGTGGATCAGTTGTGGCATGAAATGCTGATGTTTACAAGATCGTACGCCGATTTTTGTACAGAATTCATGGGTGCCATGGTACATCATGAGCCAGCAGTTACTCGCAGTGATACGCCAGGTGCGCGTGCTTGGTTTGACTGGGTATATTGTCAGCTCTTTGAGTTCACTCCGTATAGTTCCGCGATCTGGGGTGATTTCTTCAGATATCCGTTATCTGGCGACATACAGAAGCTGATTGTACAGGGGAACCGGTCTGAACTGGTGAACCAGCTTTTCCATGCTAGGCGTACGCAGGAGGAACCTGAGACAGCGCAAGTGGTTACTTACCTAATCGAGCAGTTACAACGATCAGCCAACCTGAACGAGAAAGAGTTATCTTTTGAAAAGACAGGCTCAGGTACGAGCAATGTGGCTCTTCTCATGGCAAGTGCAATGGTATATTACTCCATACAAGATGAGTCAACGTATGAAATGCACATGGAGAGTCTGGAACAAGACATTTTCCCGAGGGAGAAGGCGGCTTCGTCAAGTAGCGGCTGTTCGAGTAGTTCCAGTTGTTATGCAGACCATTCCAGCGATCATCACAGTCATTCTTCTGGAGATTCTGATTCTTCTTCAGGCTCATCTTCTTCAGATTCTTCTTGTAGTTCATCCAGTTGCTCGTCTTGTGGCGGTGGTGGAGATTAAGATAGGGACAATGGAGCAGTGCGGAATGCACGAATCATCAAAAGGGCTTTCCCATTTGCGGGAATAGCCCCTTTTTTGGAATGGACACTAAAGTGTCCATTTTAATGATGATGGTGCGCGTGCGCATCTGGTGCGTCGCCTTTGACGGTGCATAATACCGAACGATCATGCATGTGTTTCTCAGACTCCACCTGTAAAGTCACATGTTTAATTTCCTTATGCTCCAGCAGATGTTCAATCTTCTGAACCAACATTTCGGATGCATACACATCCATCTTGCCATCTACGACAATATGAGCGGTGAGTGCATTCAGGTTGCTGGTAATCGACCATACATGCACATCATGCACACCTTGCACGCCGTCTACGTTTTGGATCGTTTGTACAAGATCATTCAGATCTACATTCTTAGGTGTACCTTCCATGAGGATATGTAAGGACGATTTGGTAACGAAGAAACCACTGCGTAACACAAGTACAGCGACAATCACACTCGCTAATGGATCTGCCCAGCCCCAACCGAAGAACATCATGAGCAGAGCTGCAGCAATAGCCCCAACAGAGCCGAGCATATCACTGATGACATGTAAGTATGCGCCGCGCATATTCAGATTTTTCTCTGTGTCACTGCCACGCATCATAATCCAGGCAACCAGTATATTAATGAGCAATCCAATCGTACTGATGATCAGCATGCCTACGGTTGCTACTTCGGGTGGGTTAATGAAGCGACCAATGGCTTCGTAAAAGATATATAGGGAGATACCGATAAGGGTAATCCCATTCAGTGTAGCGGCTAGAATCTCAAAACGCCGATATCCGTAGGTTTTACCTGTGTTCACAGCTTTCTCACCAAATGTGAATGCTAACAAAGCAATTCCCAAGGCAATGGAGTCTGAGAGCATGTGACCTGCATCTGATATTAGTGCCAGGCTGTTCGTTATAAACCCACCAACGGCTTCAACAAACATATACAGGGTAATGATGATAAAGGAAATGAGCAGAACTTTCTTGTTGTTGGTGTGTGCGTGATGATGACCATGGTCGTGGTTGTGATGATGTCCAGACATACGGAATTCTCTCCTTTTAGAAAAAAAATGTCTCATTAAGAAGCAGTTGATGAAACGTGGAACGACTAATATGATTTAATTATGAACATATGAACAACTACTCATATGTTTTATTTTTTTATTATAAAAGTACCTCATACCAGTGTCAACCCGTTTCATTAGAATTATGAGTTATAAAATGGAAAGTAATTGAGTGAAGTTAGTAAAGCTTATGGTATGATTGAGTGAAACATAAGGGAAAAACATGAAAAAATGGGTGTTCGTACATATAGAACGGGATACTAAATCTTAAAGGAAGAGATCGGTTAGGTGGAGGATATGTATGCAAGATCGACAAAAGAAGATGTGGGTTTGGACAAGTAGTGTAATGTTATGTGCAGTAGCAGTTGGCATCATCATCTATGTTATGAACAGTGATGACATGGAGCATAACGGGGGGAACTCAATCACAGCTGATACTACAGCTGTGAATCATACCCTGCCGACTGAAGATGAGGTTCCGTCAGAAGTGGAAGAAGAAGTAAATATGATCGGAATGATTGAAACAAAAGATAGCAAGAATCTGGATATTTACATGAGTGCTTCAAGAAGCAATAACTTTGGGCAACTTCCATTCAAGCAAGATGAATCATTCAAAATGGTTGTAACGAGTGAAAAAGTAAACGAACTTGAAATTGGACTTATGTCGATGACTGATGAGCAAATCTATAGTGAAATTGTAGAATCCGGAACAGGCAGCGTAACGATCAAAGTACCTGAAAGTGGGATGTACCGAATATACGTGAATAATCTATCGCCTGATTCTGTACAATTTCAGTTGAAATTAGGGAAGGCGATCGAGGGGCCGATAGATTAAGCGTTGGCTTTAAGACTCGGTATAGTCTGGGTGCTGTCTGTCTTTCTGTTAACGCTAACAATAGAGAGGTAGTTAACTCATGAATGAGATTCCATATAAGCTAAACTTTGAGAAATTGTGCAGTGAGCTGGAGCTTGGTGATCTAATAGGAACACCTACAGCCATCTCAGGAGGCTTGTTACATAGAACGTATGCCTTAGTAACTAGCCTAGATAAATATGCAGTGAAGGCACTAAATCCTCAAATTATGCTCAGACCTGAAGCGGTTACGAATTATAGACAGTCGGAGCGAATTGCGAATAAGCTAGCTGACACTATTGCTGCACAACCTGCCATGATCTTCAATGGTAATGCTGTGCACCATATTGAGGATCAATACTATCTCGTATTTCAATGGATTGATGGACAGACTTTTCAGTCTATGGATATTACTCCACTTCATTGCGAACAGATAGGTACGATCCTCGGACAGATTCATAGAACGGATTGTTCTTCGATTCTTGATACAAGTCTTCAGCCGGCCAAACAATTAGAGATCGACTGGAACGGTTATGTGAAACGAGGTCTACACGAAAATATAGAATGGGCTCCGCTATTGGAAAACCATGCGCACAAGCTCTATGAGTGGACGGCAAAGGCTAACACTGCTTCAACAATACTCAGCGTAGATCAGGTAATCAGTCACCGGGATCTAGAGCCCAAAAATGTCATGTGTCGTCATAATAAACCTATTATTATTGATTGGGAATCTGCGGGACGGATTAATCCGCTGCATGATCTCGTTGAAACTGCAATCTATTGGTCTGTGCTTGATACGGGCATTGTCAGTCAAGTTAAATTCATGGCATTTGTCCGTGCATATCGGAAGCAAGCAGGTGAACCAAAGGCCGATTGGGGCATGGTGTTGAATCATGGTTATGAAGGCAAGTTAGCATGGTTGGAATATAGCTTGAAGCGATCCTTAAAGATTGAATGCACAGATCAAGCAGAACAACAGCTGGGAACATCTCAAGTCAGTGGAACGTTAGAAAGTTTGCAAAGGTATGAAAATATGAGTGGTGAGATTGAAGGCTGGCTTAATGCTTGAACATGTCTGAAGAAGGGAGATAAATTCATGGTAAAACAGGGCTTTACACATTGTTTGCAGATGTTTCCGAGTGTGAATATGGCTGCTACAGCAGGGTTTTACGAACGTATCGGCTTCCGGGTTGTACGTTATCTAGATGCGAGTGAACCTCATGTGTGCCTATATATGGATCAGATTGAAATCGTATTAACTCAATCGAACCAAGAAGCGATTGTTCCTAATCGAGAAGTGCACGGTTATGGGTACGATGCGTATTTCATCACAGATAACCAAGAGCAGATGGAGAAGACGTTAAGAGAGTTCGGTGTGAATATTGTACGTCCGCTAGCTACCACGGATTATAACAATAAGGAATTTGTGTTTGAGGATATTGATCGAAGATGGATTGCGGTAGGTAACAAGCAGTAAGAAGTAACTCTAAAATGATGATTTCTATTGCACATACGAGTTTACGAGTTTCTGAGAGAGGAATTTTAACATTCAGGGCATATAAAAACCAGTTGATAGTTAGCAACTGGTTCTTCCTAAATTTATACGGAGTATTTCTTCAACCAATGCAAAGCTTGTTCTTGATCAGCAAAGAATTTAACGGATTCGGTTTGATTCGATTGTTCTAAATAGTTCATGATCTCGCCTTCTTCAAGAAGAAACGCTATAGCCTGAGTGTACTGCAAAAGGTGTTTGTTGAAGAACTTATCTTTCCAAGCCTTTTGCACAGAAAAAAGATCTGGAATGTACCCTTTTCGATCGACCAACAATTTAAATGTCCGGCCTTCGGAAATAAATTGCTGACAAGCTTGCTCAAAGCCTACAAACCATTCGTCAACATCATTTGTTGTAATCTTACCAGTTAGGTGGGTAACGATTAAATCTCCTGAAATGGTTGTGCTGATATTTTGCTTGCTAATTTGGAATCATCTCCCTTAGATATCATTATACGAATCAGGAGATTGGAATCAATCCGAATGAGAGCTAAATGTATGATTTTTATGGATGAGCTTGATATGGAGGGGATTTAACATGATAACGAAGAAGAAGCTAGGTCAAGAAATTCAAAATGATCATTTTCCTAATCATATTGCCATCATGATGGATGGCAATGGTCGATGGGCTAAACAGCGTGGATTACCACGAACAGCCGGGCATTACGCTGGTATGAAAACGATGCGGAAGATTATTCGGATCTGTTGCAAGATGAATTTGAAATATCTCACGTTGTATGCATTTTCATCTGAGAACTGGAAGCGTCCTAAGGATGAAGTGGATTATATTCTGAGTTTACCAGAGCAATTTTTTGATGAAGCAACATTACAGGAATTTGATGAGAATAACATTCGAGTCCAATTTTTGGGAGACATTCGTAAATTCTCGACGGGGTTAACGGATATGATGCAATCAACTGTGGAACGAACCAAGAACAATGATGGAATGATTCTGAATTTTGCGATGAATTATGGAGGTAGGGCTGATATTATGCATGCCATGGAACAAATTGTGGCATCCGGCATTCATCCAGATGAGATAACGGAAGAGTTGTTCGAATCGTATTTATATACCGAAGGTCAACCTTCACCTGAACTCATTATTCGTACGAGTGGGGAGATCCGTCTAAGTAACTTTCTACTATGGCAGTCAGCCACTTCGGAGCTATGGTTTACGCCAACCTATTGGCCCGATTTTAATCAAAAGTTATTGAACAGTGCGATTCAGGAGTACATCGAACGAAAAACAAGAGAATGATATACAGCGAATGACGGGCTGTACATCAATTCGTTGAGCTTGGTAATTTATAAAATTACTGAAAGGGTGAGTCATGATGGCAAAAACCAATAAAACATTACGAACGTGTGAACAAGGTCACCAATATTATAAAAGCAGCGACTGTCCTACATGTCCAGTATGCGAGAAGAAACGCAAACCCCTAACTGGATTTTTAAGTCTTCTTAGTGCACCGGCTCGACGGGCATTGGAGCATGAAGGGATAACGACAGTACAGGAGCTTGCAAACCATCGTGAGAAGGATATCTTGAAGCTGCATGGTATCGGCCCTTCCTCAATGCCGAGTCTTCGCAAGTCCTTGGAGGAAGAGGGGCTGCGTTTCAAGGATTAATCTCAACATCAATCTAATTAATAAGGGGCGATATCCATGAAAACGATTGCGAGCTACTTTGATCCATTTCCTATTCTAGAAACGGAACGCACACGTTTACGACCCATTACGTATTCAGATCTGGAGGATATGTACGGCTACTGTTCGCATCCGGATGTCTCGCGCTATACCACTTGGGATAAACATAAGAGCAAGGAGGATACAAAGGCCTTTATTGATTTTGTCTTAAGTCGGTATGAAGCTGATCAGTTGGGATCTTGGGGAATTGAGTATAAGCCAACGGGAAAGCTGATTGGTAGCTGTAATTATCTGAATTGTGATAGCCATACGATGAAAGCTGAAATTGGGTATGTTCTCTCACATGAATACTGGAATAAAGGTATTATGACCGAGGTTGTGAACCGAATCATTGAATTTGGATTCACAGAAGTTGGACTTGTTCGAATTCAGGCAATGTGTATGATCAACAATACAGGTTCCGCGAAGGTTATG
Source organism: Paenibacillus tundrae (assembly GCF_036884255.1). Lineage (NCBI taxonomy): Bacteria > Bacillati > Bacillota > Bacilli > Caryophanales > Paenibacillaceae > Paenibacillus > Paenibacillus tundrae. The sequence continues at coordinate 1,776,735 of NZ_CP145605.1, forward strand.
GAGAAAACGGGTATGAAGTTCGAAGGAGTTCTGCGTAATTATGCCAAGGTGAAGCAAGAGCTCCATGACTTGAACATGTACGCTATTACCATCGAAGATTACAGATCGCTGAGGAGTGTATGATGAAGGGGTTATCACTGATAGAAAGGATCATTAAATATGTATGAATTCCATGGATGGGTCGTCTTGAGATATCACACACATGATACGAATGAACGTTTGCAGGATGAGGCTGTAGAGCGTTTCATACAGTATATTAAAGAAGTGGATTCAATGAATTTATCTATGGTAAAAAGATATAATCTTCAGGACTCCTGGATCATTTCAGGTCTGCATAATCATTCCAAAGCATACGTAATTGATGCATTTCATTGGATTGCTATTCATTTACCAGGATCATATGGGTTATTGTACATACATGATGATGAGAATCAGGACGAGAATGACTGCTTCACTGTGAGGCGGCTTGTCAGAGGACAGGTTACCCTTGAAAAGGATCCATTTCTATCTCCCTACATCCCGACTGTTGAGGATAAGTTCGATCCTACCCGCGGTGATTAACTTGGAAGATATTTGAGGAGAGGAAGAGAACCATATGCACTTCTATTGCTATTGCGGCAATCGCATTTCAGACACAACCGATTATTTATCTTATAAGGGATATGTCATCTCCGATCAGGACGAGTTTGATTTTCTGGATGAGATTGATCGAGCCATTGAGTAATCGGGGCCTTCCGCGGAAGATAAAGAGAGCGCAATGATGAACTTACGAAGGTTGTGGGGCGATCTGACTCGAACGGTTTATCAATGTCCAGAATGTGGCACGATTTACTTGGATAATGATAAGAATCAGTTAAGAGGGTTTACTAGGGGGAGCGAGAACACGGAGAAAAATCTATTACGCTCGGCAAAAGGAGATGCATGGCCAGGGTTCATCTATGGCGATTGGGTGGATGATAAGCCGGAATGGAGAGAGAGAGGTTACATAGATGCCTCTATTTTGCCTGAGATGAAGATTTACGAAGATTGGGAGAGTCTTGAATCCGACTATATGGCGTTATTTCAGGAGTTGAAGGATAAGAACCTTTTACGATCAGGTATATTGAAGAAAAATGGAGAATGGATTCATCAATGGTGGAGAGATCATGAGTCATAGAATCATAGAAAATAACTACATAGAATAGGAAGTGTTAGTGTAATGCAACCACAGACGGAAGAGCAAAAAGTAGATTATCGCCCACTAGGTATATCTGGGCTTGGTGGGTGGCTAGTTCTTGTACAGATTGGACTTTATCTTACAATGATTATGGTTCTGGTCCAATTATTTCAGTACTCCTTAACAGCTTTGAATCCAGGAACATGGGAGATCTTAACGTCAGATCAATCAAGTTTTTACCACCCTTGGTGGGGAGCAATCATTATTTTTGAAGTGACCTATAATGTGTTGTTCTTCATATTTAGCATAGTTACGCTTGTAATGTTTTATCGAAAGAAGTCTGTATTCCCTCGTCTGATGATCATATTTTATAGTATTAGTTTAGCTGTGAGCATCATTGATTATCTGTTGTTGCTTCAGATACCTATTGCGAGAGAGCTTGAAGATGGAAGTGGTTTGACCGGAATTGTAAGGCTGGTTATCACCTGCGCAATATGGATTCCTTATTTTATTAAGTCAGAACGAGTTCGGAACACGTTTATCCGGTAAGAGGGAGACATACTAATTGGGGCAAGTCAGGAGAAAGTGACACATCAGGAGCGAATGGGCTGTGGATGATGCCCCTAAGTGAGCGTGGGATTTGAAGTCAACCCTTCGATCATGCACGATCTCTAACGAATTCAGTCAACCTTATTGGCGGATAAATTGCATTCAGAAAATGCTAACGAATCGTTGACACGTTAATACGCCTTATGGACGCGAAAACCATTCCGGGGTATTCAGTCATATAACGTTTCTCAGATTCGTTACCATCTCCATGTGTCGTGATACGATCTAATAAGGCCTCTCCGATTCGTTAACAGATTTCCAGCGAAGGGGAATATAGTTTATGGAGACACCGATTTCATCGGATGGGTCAATACAAATCATAGAACGTACATAATGTCATATCGAACATCTCCTGTAATCCGTTATAATCTCCAAGTTGTAAAACATGGAATAACGCAATCAGGAGGTACACCGAATTGGCAGCTAAAAATAGGTATAAATCGCTCGAACTTGAAACGCCCGGCGTATATGAGCTAGAAGGATTGGAAGTAGGTGTGACATCCAATTGTAATTACAAATGCGACTATTGCTGTGCGTATAACCGAGATGATGGAAAATGTATTAGTGCTCAGGAGGTTATCCGGATTATCAGTGAGCTCCCACGGCTTAAACGAGTACGTTTGTCTGGGGGAGAGGTGACCCTGAAATATCAGGACTGTCTGGATATTGTGACGTACTGTGCAGCCCATGGCATTGACACACAGTTGAATACAAATGCAACCCTGCTGACAGAAGAACGAATACATGCTTTGCGTGATGCAGGATTATCCAATATTCATATTTCATTTAACTATACGGAACCTAACGCGTATGCAGCGTATTACCGAGTACATCCACGCATGTATGAACGTCTGGAGCAGAACATTCGTCTGTGTACCGAAGCAGGATTAGAGACAGTGCTGGAGACTCTGCTATTTGAAGGTACGCAAGCGAATATGCGAGCCATTAGTGAGAAGGTCTACGACATGGGGGTTCGCATTCACGAGATTCAGAACAGCATTGTGATGCCACATAGCAATTGGAGTCAGATTACATCGAAGGAATCTCTTGTTCATTCCGTTAGGGAGCTCATTACACATAAGAAGCCGGATACGACCCTGTATTTCACGTGCATGGATCGTTTCGCCAATCAATTAGGTTTCCGAGAGGAACCTGGCGTTTATTTCTCGAATTGTGTGGACGGAACCAAGCAGCTGCATTTACATGGAAACGGGGATATCCTCATCTGTGAATTATGCCATCCGGTGGTCATTGGTAATATTTATCAAGGTACATCCTTGAAAGATATCTATGCGAATCAACCCCGTGCGTTATCTGATTTTCTAGAAAAGTTGCCTTGTCCGGCATACGATGCACTTTTCCCCAACGAACAAAACGCATAATTGAAGTTAACGCAAGTAGTATGTTGCTTATCACTCATCACTGATATGCTATAAATTATTATTAAAATGCATTCGTCATCTTACATATAGAAGGTTATCTGGACTCCTAGATAGGGGAAAGGATGATCTTCTTTTTTTGCAAAATTATATTCAGATTCATTTAAGCTACTCAGCCTATGATGGCTGTAAGAACTTAGATGAAGAGGTGAGCTTCCATGTTGAAGATCTATGAGAAACCAACCAAGCAAGATTCATATAGAAGAGAAAATGACCCAACAAATTCGAACGAACACAATCTCCCGAACCGACTGCGTAAATGGCTAATCCTTACGCTGGTTCTTAGCATAACGATTGGTTCCATACTCTATAGCTTAGCTGACCGTTATTTGATCAGACATGTCGAAGTGGTCGTTGCCGACGACACAACTAACACTGAATCTCTTGCATCCAATGATGCCACACAGACAAGCAGTGAAGTGAATGCAACATCGGATGACTGGAGCTATACCAGTGATGATATGCAGATTAACATTGAGAAAGTTCAGACCGGGACGGGTTCGGATCAGATTACTTATTATGTAGCGGATGTAACGGTAGCTGACGCAAGCAGTCTGCGCACGGCACTGGCGGATAACAGCTTTGGTACGAATATTATTGAGAACACATCTGATATTGCTGCTGCGAACAACGCGATCTTTGCCATCAATGGTGATTATTACGGCTTCCGGGATGATGGCGTTATTATCCGTAACGGTACAGTATACCGGGATAGTCCAACGCGGGATGCGCTCGCATTGTTCAATGACGGTACGATCAAGACATATAACGAGACCGAAGTTTCTTCCTCAGAGTTACTTGCTGAAGGAGTGACCAATACGTTATCTTTTGGTCCCATTTTAATTCAGAATGGTGAGATTGTGAGTGATTTTAGTAGTGTAAAAATTGATACTAACTTCGGTAACCGCTCTATACAGGATGCGAATCCTCGTACAGCCATTGGTATGATTGCTCCGAATCACTATGTGTTCGTTGTGGTGGATGGACGCCAGGATGAGAGTCGCGGCATGACGCTGGCTGAACTTGCTGCTGTGATGAAAGACTTAGGAGCAACGGAAGCGTACAATTTGGATGGTGGCGGCTCGTCGACAATGTATTTTATGGGGCGAGTGGTCAATAATCCGCTGGGGAGAGATCAGGAACGCGGCGTCAGTGACATCCTGTATCTTAAGGAGGGTGAAGCGTCATGACCGTATTAATTCCTGCATATGAACCGGATGTTCGTTTACTGAATCTCATTTTGCAATTACAGACATTTGGTCTTGGCTCCATTGTAATCGTGGATGATGGTAGCGGGCCAGCGTACCGAGGAATATTTGAAACGGCCGAAGCATATGGATGCACCGTGCTCACACATATCGTTAATTTGGGGAAAGGACAGGCACTGAAGACGGGATTCCAACACATTCAGGAGAGCAACACGACAGGCTATGTCGTCTGTGCCGATAGTGATGGACAGCATCTCCCGCATGATATTAAACGAATATTCGATGTGTTGCAGGAGCAACGGACACCGGGCATCGTACTTGGCAGCCGTCAGTTCAGTGGAAGAATTCCGCTGCGCAGTCGATTTGGGAATACAGTCACCCGAAGTGTTTTTGCTCTTACGACAGGAACCAAAGTATATGATACTCAGACAGGGCTACGTGGATTCCCTTATTCCATGCTGGGCTGGTTACTCCAGATTCCTGGGGAACGATTCGAATATGAGATGAACATGCTGCTGGCTGCGCACCAAGAAGGATATGTGATCACGGAGGAGTATATTGATACGGTATACCTGGATCATAATCGTTCGTCTCATTTCCGTCCATTGGTGGATTCTTTACGAATCTATCTACCGATCCTAAAGTTCAGCACATCTTCGGTGGTATCCGCGCTTATCGATTTTGCGCTATTATTCATTATTCAATATTTCACACATCATCTATTTCTGGCCGTGGTTACCGCTAGATTGTGCAGTTCAATCTTCAACTATACAGTTAACCGGAAGTATGTGTTCACAGGTGGGCAACCGTCCAAGGTTCGCCAATCGTTTCCCAAATATTTTGCACTGGTCATTCTCGTACTACTATTAAATTATGGTCTGCTGTACTTCTATAACGAAACGTTAATTCTTCCGCTCATTGCGGCAAAATTGTTGACTGAGGCGTCAATCTTCCTATTCAGTTATTGGGCACAGCGTCGATTTGTTTATTCCTAAGCGCATCATGAATCACATCAGGTTAACCAGTACGTACTGGTTAGCCTTTTTTGGTTTTTTTTGGTCAAAAGCATTTCTTATCGACTGCAATATAGGTTACGATGTAATAAGCCAGAAGTAAACCTCTCATAAAGGAGCTTATCTATGTATTTAAAAAGTGTAGAGTTGCTGCATGATCAAGTTAGCCAAAAGGACCAGCATCCGTTCGATATTCCAACTGTCGCTTCTTTGGAACGGCTTGAGTTCAAGCGCAATATTACTTTTTTCGTAGGTGAAAATGGCTCTGGTAAGTCTACGCTCCTTGAAGGCATCGCTTATCAATGCGGGTTCAATACGGCTGGAGGCGGGCGCAACAATTATTATGATACGCATGCATCCGAATCTTCTTTAGGACATTACTTGCGTCTGGCGTGGTTGCCCAAAATATCGAATGGTTTCTTCATGCGCTCCGAATCCTTCTATCAATTTGCTTCACATGTCGAGGAGGTAGGTTCTCTTAAACACTATGGAGGTCAATCCTTACATAAACAATCGCACGGCGAGTCCTTTCTAAGCTTGTTCATGAACCGGTTCAACTCCAAAGGAATCTATTTGTTAGATGAGCCAGAGGCAGCATTATCCCCGGCGAGACAGCTGTCATTACTGCGGATTCTGCATGACCTTTCGGACACCTCTCAATTCATTATTGCAACGCATTCTCCAATTATTCTGGGTTACCCTGGAGCAAGTATACTGAGCTTTGACCATGGTTCCATTCAGGAAGTGGAGTACGAGGATACCGAGCATGTTCAGATTACCCGTAGTTTCTTGGAGAACCGAGACCGGATGCTGAGGGAGCTACTTAGAGATTAGTGATGATTAGTACATATATGGACGTTAAGGAGGAAGCTTTAGTGAAAATAGGTTTGTTGATTGTCGATATGCAAGAGCATATTGTACGGAATCAGGTGGAAAAATCAAAGATTGATCATGCATGTGAATACATCAATCATGTTGCTGATGCGCTTCGTTCACAGAATCATGTGGTGATTCAGATTCAGGATGTAGAGGGTATGGATGAGGCTAAACCAGAGGAATACCGCTGTATTCCTGAGATCGATGTGAAGCATGGCGACCTAACCATCACTAAACAAAATTCGAATGCGTTCTGGCAGACGGAACTGGAGCAAGTGCTCAGCAGCCGGAATGTAGAGCTTGTCATTATATGTGGGTTTGCTGTAGAAGAATGCGTGACATTTACGTATCATGGAGCAGAGGAACGAGGTTTCAAGCCGGTTCTATTACAGAATGGGATTCTAAGTTCACATCCAGATGCGATAACTTCAGCGCTTCGGGATCGGAATGTGGTGTCCTATCCTGTGATCGATTATTTGGTGAAATAAGTGTAGACTTGATAGGAATCGACCTTGGTCGGTTCCTTTTTTTGTAGCAACTAGGGTATGTGCTATGCAATAAAACAGGAGCATTTTATATAAGAGTAGCCAAGGAGGGGCGTCATGTTTATTATTGTGGCTAATAAGGGCATGCGAAGTTGGATCTCGGGTATATTTGATAATGAGACCACAGCAGAACAGTATATAGATACAATGCCAGATGAATTAAAAGAGTTCCAGCAACGGATCGAATTAGATAATCTCAACTATCCGTTTTATATCGTAGAGCGAGATGGTTTTCAGTTTCTAACCCAAGATGAAGTTATTGCAGTATTGGAGCAGACGGAAGCTACAGAGGATGAAGATGAAGTTCATTTTAACCTCTATACTATTGAATCAGATTATCGGCCAAGAATGCCGGGTACCGACCATATGGGCATCTTAAGGCATGAACATGTAACCAATGAATTTATGCAGTGGTATAAGGTGGAGGGGATCGATTTCTTATATCGGAAAGGTATCCTGTATTCAGAATAATAAGTATGCGTAAATTTGATAGGTAAGGGGTCTGAGAACGTAATTATGAAGCATTTGCTCTTAGTTGATGATGATGCCCATATACGGGCACTTCTGAGGTATGTCATGACAAAAGAAGGATATCAAGTGATTGAGGCAGAGGATGGTGTAGAAGCCATTGAAAGGTTACGAGAAAACAGCATTGATCTGGCCATCATTGATATTATGATGCCGCGGATGGATGGGCTCGAGCTATGTGACATCATTAGGCAAAATTACGATATTCCGATCATTATGCTTACCGCAAGAGACCAACTCTTGGATAAAAAGCAGGGTTATCTGCAAGGCACAGATGAATATGTGACCAAACCATTCGAACCAGAAGAGATGGTCTTCCGAGTCAAGGCATTGTTCCGTCGCTACAATCGTACCTCTAGTGATATCATCCGAATGAATCGAATCGTCATTGATCGAAAAAATGTAGAGGTAACGGATGGCGAGTCTGTTCTCTTCTTGCCAATGAAGGAATTCGAATTGCTCTCTCAGCTTGCTCAATTTCCGGGTCGACTGTTCTCCAGAGATGAATTAATTCGCCTCGTATGGGGAGCGGACTATGAGGGAGACGATCGTACAGTAGATGTACATATTAAACGGCTTCGTCAGCGTTTTGCTGAATATGTGGATGATTTTGTTATTCAAACAGTACGGGGGATCGGTTATAAGATTGAGGTGAAGACTCCTTGAGGTCATCGTTATACTTTCGGGTGTTTATAATTACCATCGCAGTTATTGTAGTTAGTGGCATCCTGGGTTTTCTGTTCTCTAATATCTATTATCATGTCAAATTAAAGCCCTTTAATGATGAAAAGTTGGTTGGCATTGCGCAACAAATGAAGCGATTTGCAGAACAGCAGCCGGAAGGCATGGATTCTTATATGCATAATGCCGCAGCACTTGGTTACGAAATCTATATGACAGATGGTCAAGCGGATGAGCGATTTTATGGTCGTGAGTTCCGGGAGAGGGATCTGGACGAGTCATCAATCAAGTTGGTGCTTGCTGGTAATGTTTATCATGGTGTTGCACAGTTTCCGAATCAACCGTTTATAACAGGGTTCTTCGACAATCGATTAAGCAATACTGTGGGTGTGCCAATTCAGGTCGATAACCAACAGTACGCCTTGTTTATGCGTCCAGATATCATTCTACAATTTGGGGAGTTACGCATATTTTTTGCCTTGATCGGATTGTTGACGGTAGGAATAAGTGTTGCCCTGTTCTTAATTAGTACAAGGTATTTGGTAAAACCAATTGAAAGTTTAACCGATGCAACCAAACGAATCGTTCAAGGAAACTACAACCTCAGATTGCCCACCAAACGGCGGGATGAGATTGGACAATTAGCTGAACATTTCATGACGATGAGTGGTGAGCTGGAACGAGTCGAGCAGGGACGTCAACAGTTTGTATCCAACGTATCCCATGAAATTCAGTCACCACTTACTTCGATTCAAGGATTCGCCAAGGTGCTTGCTGAGCGCGATCTCTCCCTAGAAGAACGTAAGCACTACGCATTTATTATCGAGGAAGAGAGTCGTCATCTTTCCTTGCTTAGTAAACAACTGTTATTACTTTCTTCATTGGAACAAGGACAAGAAACATTGACTCAAAGTACATTCTCTCTAAAGGATCACATTCGCCAAGCGGTTCAAGTGTTACAATGGCAGCTTGAAGAGAAGGAATTGCTTATAAAGATGTCTGTGCCGGGTTCGATTCTGATCCGGGGGAATGATGTGTTACTTATGCAGGTCTGGATGAATCTGATCGGCAATGCGGTAAATCACATTCCCAAGGGAAGGAGCATTGCAATCAGTGCTGAAGAAGTAGATAGAAAATGCATCATTATCATTAAAGATACGGGCGATGGCATCGCTCCAGAACATATACCGTTTTTGTTCGATCGTTTCTATCGTGTAGATCGTGCGCGTGAACGTGCTTCTGGTCATACAGGTCTGGGATTAGCTATTGTCCACAAGATTGTTCGAATTCATGGAGGAACGATTGAAGTACAGAGTACACCAGAGGGAACCCGTTTCATAATTACGATATCTCAACTGTAACATGTTGTTCATTTGCCGTTCATTTTCGCTTCCTATACTGAGTTCATTACGAGGGAGGGAAGCAGAATGTATTTGGCTATTCGAGAAATGAGATTTGCTAAAGGGCGGTATGCCTTAATTGCTACCATTATGGTGCTTGTTGCTTTTCTGGTTTTGTTTGTCACTGGTCTTGCACAGGGGTTGGCATATGATAATGCAGCCTCTGTTAAGAATATGACTGCAACTCATTTTGTGTTGGAGCAGAATTCGAATCATCGATTCACCAGGTCTCAACTGAACCAGAACCAACTAGAGCAAGCTCGCCTTGCCGTAGGTGAGGGGAATGCAGAGCCACTAGGTGTGAAAATGACGACTGTCATTCCGGCAGGAGATACGAAGAAGGTTGATGTAACCTTGTTCATGGTGAATCCTGATGGTTGGCTATCGCCAACCGTCAGCGAAGGATCTTCTATTTCTGAGCAGCAGGTTGGACAAGTGATGGTTGACCGGAAGTTGTCAGAGTCAGGGGGTCAGCTTGGAACTATTATTGAGGATCAAGCTTCGGGTATGCAATGGACAGTGAGTGGATTTGTGGAAAATGAGTCATTCAGTCATTCACCAGTTGTGTTCTTGAATAAGCAGGATTGGCTTACCCTGCAAACAAAATCAACCGCACCTCAAGGTGCTGAATCTGCAGAGAACCCCGTTTACAATGCCATCGCGCTTAAGAACACTTCTTCGGATCAAATTGAAAACATAGTGAAAGCTCTGCCCGGAACAGAAGTGATTACAAAATCCGAAGCAATATCGGCTATTCCAGGTTACAAAGAAGAGCAGGGTTCACTAGTGATGATGATTGCCTTTTTGTTTGTCATCTCTGCTTTTGTTCTGGCGGTGTTCTTCTATGTAATTACGATTCAGAAAACGAGCCAATTCGGCATTCTAAAAGCAATTGGTACAGGTACTGCTTATTTGGCTAAAAGTGTGGCACTACAGGTATTGGTTTTATCTGTCGGTAGTCTGTTGATAAGCGTGCTTGTGGTTCAAGCCTTTGAGTCCATTTTACCAGCTACAATGCCATTCCAATTAGGGTTCTCTACGCTGGCCTTGACGTGTATATCCTTTGTCGTTATGTCACTGGCAGGTTCGTTATTTTCGGTATGGAAAGTAGCCAGGATTGATGCATTGGATGCGATTGGGAGGACAGCAGCATGAGAAATAGACTAGTACTGCAGGGAATTAGACGAACCTTTGAAGATGGTGGAAGTGAGCGAGTAATACTGGATGAATTAGATCTTGAGGTTGCCGAAGGGGAATTGGTTGCGATTATGGGGCCATCTGGTTCGGGTAAGAGTACGTTTCTATCCATAGCAGGTGCTCTTCTGGAACCTCAGCAGGGTCAGGTATGGTTAGATGGAAAGTCAATTACGGGTAAAGAATCGAAAGACATAGCAGAAATTCGACTTCGGAATATTGGATTCATTTTTCAAAGTGCTAACTTAATTCCTTATTTGAAAGCTGAGGAGCAACTGATTCTAGTCGCCAAGCTGGCGGGAGTGGAGAAGAGTGAAGCTTCTAAGCGGGCAGCCGCATTACTTGATACGTTGGGCTTGTCAGCAAGGCGAACCGCATATCCGGACAAGTTGTCTGGTGGGGAGCGTCAGCGTGTTGCCATTGCGCGAGCCTTAATGAATGATCCTGCCGTTTTACTCGCCGATGAGCCAACAGCAAGTCTAGATGCAGAGCGAGGGCATACTGTTGTTAGCTTGATTGCGAAGCAAGCGAAAGAACAACGCAAAAGTGCTGTAATGGTAACTCATGATGAGCGCATCTTATCGCTCTGTGATCGGGTACTCTATTTGGAGAATGGGAAACTGAACGCGAAATAAATATTGTCTATGGTTACATTCTAACTTTAAATGAAATAGAATTCTTTCCCTCTGAAGTGGGTAGTTTGAAGCAACGTTCAACTGCTGCATTAGAGGGATTTTTGTGTAATATAGACATGCTAAACTTTTATTCATAGGATATGGTGAAGATAGAACTACTTCGCATTTTCCATTTCATGGGTTATGATGAAGAAAAAAATGATCAGGTGATTAAGATAACTACGTATATTATGAATCAAGGGAAAAAGATATATGTCGAAGCCGTAGGCGAGGAACATCTGCCTACTTTTCTATATTTGCATGGAGGACCTGGTACAGGATGTTATGATTTCCTAATAACCCAGGGAGAACTGCTCTCCCAATTTATAAGAATTATTGCTATTGATCAACGCGGTGTACTGAGATCTGATGCAATTACAAACGAGGAATCGTTCGGACTTATGGACATTATCTCAGATTGCGAAGTTGTGCGTGAGCATTATAATTTGCAGCAGTGGGGACTAATTGGTCACTCTTTTGGCGGTTATCTGGCGGTGAAGTATACGCTTCTACATCCGGATCGAATACATAGCATCATTTTAGAGTGTCCTACCTTTGACTTGGTAGATTCGTCACGTTCTTTATTGAATGCTAGCTCGCGTCTGTTTGAACAAGATAATAGAGTAGTGGAAGCAGAGCGATGCAGGGAAGTGATAGCATTGCAGGATAAGTATGAGTTATGGCATGCGAGTACCCAAATATTACAGCAGTTAGGTCATCGCCGAGATGAATTATATGTTTATGGTCCCGATAAGCACTTTTTTGATCAAATGATTAGTGCGTCTCCTATGTCGGAAGAAGAGTGGAGCAGAGCGAGTGTGCATCAGAGTAAACTGATGGCTGAAGGTGCCATATTGGAATCGTTAACCCAACAATTAGCTCAGATGGACTGTCCGATGCTGCTTATTCATGGATCCAGTGATCTGGTAACAACTGACCATCAAGTGAATTGTTTTCTTCACAGCGGGGAGAAACGAACTTACGTTACTATTGACGAAAGTGGTCACTTCCCAAGATTTGAACAAAAGAAGAAGTATGCAATGGAGATTCAGCAATTTATTATGAGCCTACATGAACTGAAATAGACCCGAGGAGGACGGGATAGCATGAATGAAATTGCAATGCCCCGATCGGCAGCACATCTGGTTGAATCGTTGCGAATGACCAATACTGGAACTTCTGTTTTTATCGAGATTCTAGTCCTCAGTGGTTCTTATATCGCGGAGACAGATCGGGAGAAGCAGTTTGTCATCTGGTTGGCACAGCGAGATCAGAATATCGTTGGACGTGGAACAGTGGGATTCGATCTGGATGAAATGCCCTGGTTAGAACATGATCTTGAACCCCAGAAGCAGTTTATGTTGAGGATGATTGATCGGGCGAGAAACAAAACCCAGTGGCAGATGTTAGACTATGTGCCTAGTGAAGACTGGTGTCATGTGGCACTTGATCATTTCTCCGCGATGATTCAGGCGTTCGACCAGAGTCATGTCGATGAACAGCAATATATAGAATGGACTGCGCTTGATGAAGAAGATGATTACGAACCGACAATTCCTATAGGTTATCCTACGTGCGCACGACATGATGTGTATCTGTCCTGTTTGGGTTGTGTGATCTGCAACTCCAAGAAAGGAGAAGATCAATAATGAAAGGATACTGGGACAAAAGATTCGAGAGCAAAGAGATGGTATGGGGAGAGGAGCCAAGCCAAACGGTAATAGTATGAAACAATTACGTGATCAAGGTATCATGTATTTCACATGTTTCTCAGATCAGGATCAACGCAATGGGCGTGGAAGCAGGCTGGAGGATAATACATATGAGTATAAAGAGGGAAAAGCAGCTCATTTCTTTACTGAGCAGGACTTAATGCAGCATTTTGCTGGGATGCGAGTTATTGAAACAGGATTATTCGATGAAGAGATTCCCTATAGTGAGACGGAAACAGAGAAATACAGCTTGAGGTATATCATTGTGCAGATGCTATAATTCATAAACAGAGGAGTGGTCTTATGCCTTGGCCGATGGTTCATTTTGCCGTTGCATCTCGACTAGTAGCGAATCCATCCCCAGAATTTCTATTAGGCAGTATTGCGCCAGATTCGATTCATGTTAGAAGCAACATCACTAGAGCTGACAAAGCCAAAACACACTTGATGATTGAAGAACATGTATTTGTTACGGATGAGCAACTGAAGGATTATTTTGAACTGAATAGACTACAGGCGATGCAGGATAAACGATTTATGGACTATCTGTGTGGTTATATTTCGCATATTTACACGGATCGGGTCTGGACATTCAATATCTATCCTCCATATGAGGCTCTTCCAGAAGGTAGAAAGATCTACACCCAAGATGTTACGAAGCTGGAATTCCTTATTCTACAGCAGGATGGTGCCAACGAATGGCTAGATAAGCTAAAAGTAGGTCGAGCCTTCGACTTAGGTGGTCTTCGAGAGCATGAAGTCTACCAATATCGAGAGGAGAAACTGCAATTTCTCCAAGCTCCTGAGCAGGAACCATCAGAAGATCCAAGTATTATATCGTTAAGTCTAGTGAATGAGTTTATCACGAATACAGCCAATGAGATTAGGGAGCTATATCAGCAATCGGGAATTATGAAATGAGAGGACGAATAATAACATGACGAAATACATAACGGAAATTACTGATCTAATGCGCAAATATCCAAAGGTATCGGCAGTTATATTATCTGCTATCGCAATTAATCTAATCTATACGTTAGGCAAAAACATAGGCAATTTCATCTATCAGCTAATTCACTAAACGCATAGAAGTCAGATAAAGGAGCGCTGATTAAGAATATGAAGAATTCAATCCGTCTCACACGGTATGATCAGCAGTACGATGATGCATTAGCGAATTTTTCTCTAACAGGTGAACAGTTCCGATTTACCGCAATGCCTGCGGAAGTAATCGAGGAAGCGATTCAGAATGAAAATAAATATCCCATCGTTATTTTGCATGAAGATACGGTAGTTGGCTTCTTTATTTTGCACCGATACTCTGAATATGCAGATGAACACGTTGATCATGAGACAAGTCTCCTAGTCCGGGCGTTATCGATCTCAACCGAATATCAGGGGAAAGGGTATGGCCTTGAAGCTATGCAAGTATTGCCGTCATTTGTGCAACAGCTTGTTCCCGATGTGAATGTGATCATGCTGGCTGTGAATGAGGATAACATCCCTGCTCAGAAGTTTTACCTCAAAGCAGGGTTCGTGGATACAGGCAGGCGAATGATGAAAGGGCAAGTTCTCCAGTTTATTTTTCATTATAAAATGGAATAGGAGTGAGGAAGATAGATATCGTAATGAATCTAGAACCCCATGGTTGGCTGGATATCTTCATCACACCGACTTCTGGTCAAGCTATCGAGATTCCGGCTTCATTTCTTACGGATGCCATTCGTGATCTAGTAGATAAACTTATTGTCCTGAGAAAGGGAGCAAATGATGTGGAAATTACGATCCAGACAGAGCCAGGGGAATATCGATTTTGGATTAAGAAGCAATCGCCTAGCCGAGTTCGATTTGAAGTGTATGAAATGAGTGATAACTTTAGCTCAGAAGCAGTCCAAGAGGGAAGCCGTTTAATGTCAGAAGAAGTTCCGATGGTACGGTTATACAAATTGATGTATAGAGAACTAAAGAAAATGAAAGATTTAGGACTTGATGAGTATAAAAAGCGGTGGAGTGGAGATTTTCCTCTAAGTGGATTTACACAAATAGAGAGATATGTTCAGAACTAACGAGGTGAACGTCCGCGTATACGATACTTCTGGCAAGTTAGTTAAGGATGGCGTGTCTTCTAGTAAGGTTGATGAGATCGCTAAGAGCATGAACTTTATGGATCGTCGTTATGTTTTTGATGAGAATGAGAATTAAGAGGCTGCTCTGTAGAGTGGCCTTTTTTGGTATAGAGAGGAAGCAAAGTGCAACAAACCTACAAGTTCTTGCAACAAAACGCGGAATCGTAGTTATAGCTTAGTTCGGCATGTATGATAAGTCGTAAGAGGAGGGACATTCACGTGAAGCTTATATTTGAGATCAGTTCATTGCTTGAGCGAAGTACAGCTAAGATTGTCACACATCCAGAGGAACAACAGCACTGGGATTCGATCCGAGAAGCTATTCAACAAATGGATACAAAGATGGTAGTCATTAACGCTAAAAACAACCGCAATGTGCAGATTCCACTCAGTTCGATCACTGTCATCCAATCGGAAGATCGGTTGTGCAGTGTACGTCTGATCACAGGTGAGCACTACTTGCTCCCCAAACGCTTAAAATTTGTGGAAGAGGATCTATGTGAGCAGCATTTTGTGAGAATTAATAATCAAACGATCATTAACACAGCTTGTATTCAAACATTCGCGGCAACCCAGCAGGCAAGAATCCAAGTCGAGCTTGTGGACGGCTCCAGCTATTATGTCAGTCGGTATTACATCAAACAATTCAGGGGGAAATTAGTATGATAAAACAACTTCGCCAATCGTTCTTTCAAGTATTCACATTGACTTCGTTATGGGTGACGCTTCTGTTAACGGTTTTTGATCCGAACCATTCCATTCGTATGATTTATCTATGGAATGTTGCTGGGATTGCTGTTATTGCAGCGCTAATATTCGGGGTTATGTATGATGCCTTATGGAACTACTTTACCCTCAAGCCGGTATGGAATATTGTCATTACATCTACGTTGAATATATTAGGTGGGATGGCGATGGTTTGGTTATATTCGCCAGACATGTTTGATGTGATCGCACCTTGGTTCCCTGGAATGTGGTTACTATCCATTGTGCTGCATATCCTTGCTTTTTATTTTTATGCTAAAATGGATAACAAGAAAAAAGTGGAAGAATTAAATCGAATACTGAAGTAGGTAAGGAGAGTAATAATGCGTCAAGATGAACTGCTTTGCATGATATGGCTTAGCTAGCGTTATTATGGTATTTCGTGATAAGGAGGTTACATGAATAAAAAAGGTAGAAACATCATCCTTGTTGTTCTATTCGCCATTTTAATTCTAGTGTTTACGAATCCCAATGAAGCAGATTATGAGCAGTGGTTGGCGGAGGAACACGGTATTCATTATACGAGTTCTCCCGAGATGGGTAGAGAGTATGTGATGTCCACGAATGGTGTGGATCAGAAGATTGAATACCGTGGGGGTCATATCCAGCATGCTGGAATCTATACCTTCTATGACAATCGTTACACGGATGCTGACGGCAACGATATAAATATCAAGGCGTTCGGTATTCTGAAAATGCTATTTGATCGATCTTAGTCTGTCCTGGTAATAAAATGGATCAATAACGAGTGAACAAATTTTTATTGTTTTCCCAGTCATGAAACTGAAAAAGAGAGTTGACTACCATACGCCCATGCTATGATTTTACATCATGCATCGTGGCGTATTTTTGTTAAGGCGTATGTGGCAGGATTGTATAGATATTCGCAAATTCCACATTATGGGTTATGATGTACTATAGAGAAAATTTAACAGTAGCAACGATAAATAGCAGAGTTTCTCCTAGATCCGGTCGTAACGTGTGTTCCAAAGTTGGGGGAAGTGCTATTGGGTAAGTTACCTTTTCCATATTATAAAAGGGGGAATCGAGAGATGCGGAAGGTAAGTGTGCTTTTACTGGTACTCGTTGTTCTCGTATTAACTGCCTGTCAAGATCAATCAACAAGTGAACGTGTGCGAGAATCAAGTTCAACGCGAGCGACCAATAATGAAACAGAACAGATCGCTTCCGAGAACGAATCATCCAGCGAAGTGGTTGTTGAGCCGGTAATAGAAGAACCTGAATATCTGGATGAAGCTAACTATTCAGGCGATGAACTCGAAATTATACAACTAATCAACGCCCGGATACGTTATTTATGGAAAGAGGATGAACAGCAGTATTTACAATTGTTCCAAGAAAAATCAGGCGTTTCTAGCATGCCAAGTTATAAGATAGAGGCCGTTACGTTCACGAGTGATCTTACTATTAAGGAGCAACGAACATTATACGAAGGACTCGTATTTCTCGAAGAAATTAGATTTGGTGGCAAGAAATCACCGAGCATGTATGTGTTCACTAAAATCAAGGGCGAGGGAGACTCTGCTCGTTGGAAGTTTGCTGGGATTGATTAAGTGTAGCAAGTCAGTTGCATGTTCCGCTAATAGGGATATGTAACTTGTACATATGTACTAGATTAACATTTTGGAGGTTCGATTATGTCAGTTTATGCACTAAGTGTCATTGTAGTAACTGTACTTTTACTCGTTGTTGGGAAACGAAAAAAAAGCAAAGTCTTGCTAGGTTGGGGCATTGCAAGCCTTGCACTCGTATTGATCACAGTGGGGCCTTCGTTTATCTCTGGATTTATAGACGGATTTGCTGAAGGTGTGTCAGCTAGATAGTTGAATGCGGTGGAGGTGGCGTTATGGAATACATAGGTAAGCATGTGCGGATTACGCAAGTAACGGAGGAAGATCTTGATTTTCTGTGTAGATTGGAGTGTGACCCAAGCATCTGGGTATGAAGCGGGAAGGTATCTTTAGAGATGAATTATTTTGGAATGATCAATATGTGGATCGGTATTTCTTCTCGGTGCTCAAGAGTGAATTTTCTGCAGACGCAGGTGTAGAAGGAGAAGGAGTTTGACAATATGAAGGAAATGTAAAAGGAAAAGTGAGGAGTGCTGTGAGATGTTTGAAATCATTGATATTAGACAGAAGCCGGAACGGGTACAAGAGGCTGTGCAGTATTTCTGGAAACAGTGGGGAACCGAAACGAGCTACCACTTCTACCGAGATTGTATGGAGCGTTCAGTTGAAACGGAGAGTGATGTGCCCCGATTTTATGTAATGTTGGATGGGGATCGAATCATTGGAGGGTACGCATTATTACGTAGTGATCTGAACAGTAGGCAGGATCTATTTCCGTGGTTTGCCTGTCTCTATGTAGAGCCAGAATACCGAGGGAAGAAGCTTGGCGCACAACTACAGAACCATGCGATTCATGAAGTGCAGGCTAAGGGGTACGACAAGCTTTACCTCTGCACAGACCTGACCGACTACTATGAGCAAAATAACTGGACTCATATCGGCAAAGGTTATTTGCTAGATGATGAAGAGACACGGATCTATGAATACTCCATTTGATACCTTAATTCGTGCATACTTCAATCATGGGGACGATCTCTATTCCGGCTTACTTATGGCTCAAGAAGCAGGGGCGATCGTTATGGATTTTGAAGGAAAGCCTTTTGAGAAAAGCCATCCTGAGCCCTATCTCATTGCATGCCATCCGGATCACCAAACCTATTTGCTCAACATCGTGAAGGAAGGGTTGGAGATATAGAAATGATTACGGAACTTCAACGGCAGGATTTCGATAAGGTGCAGCATATTATCAACACTTGTAGCACACTTGAGGTACGGGCTGTAGTGTCCGGCTATAATCCGGGCCGCATTTATGTTGATGATATTTCGAATATCGCGGCTGCTCTCGTTTGGATTCAGGGGCAAAGCGGCTTTCAGTTAATCGGAGATCCGCAGAGCGAACCTTTTGCGAAGGAACTACCTGCATTTATGACAACGCATATTGAACCTGAATTAGCGGAGTTAACACTCGATTCCGTGGAAATTGGCGTACAGGATGAGCGCTGGGAAGAAGTTCTGCGTAACATGGCAGACAAGCGAGAACTCTCCAGTGATAACCAGCAGGTATATCGATTCCATTCACCACAGGGAACGGAACGTGTGGCAGGAAATGAAGAGACCGATGCTAATGTTCAACATCTAGAGCAGAATGCTGTCCAGCTTGTGAGAGTAGATTCTGCACTTATACATCATCGTAAGTTCGGCAATTCAACCTTTCTGGAGGACAAGATTACTTACTTTTGGAGTACGATGGATGACTTTTTGAAGCATGGGTTCGGTTATATGTTAGTTCATGAACGGAACAATGAGATTATGAGTATTTGTCTCTCAGGATTTGTTGCAGGACAGACACATGCTATTGATATTGAAACTGTGGAGGTATATAGGAATAGGGGCTATGCTGCTGTCGTAGCAAAAGCTTTTGTAGAAGAATGCAGGCGTGAGGGTCTTCAGCCGTATTGGGATTGTAGTCCGGACAATACAGGTTCTGTCCGATTGGCTGAACGTGTAGGAATGGTTTTCGATTTTGATTACAGCGTGTATTGGTATCCATTATCGTCATAATTGGGCGTATCGTTATTTTGTTATGTGAAGGAGATTGGACATGAATGAATTGTTGCAACAGCAAATGCAGTTTCTAATTGAGATTGATAAATTGAAGACGATTGAACGACAGACCCGAATTATTCATGGTGATCGACGTGAAAATGATGCAGAGCATTCCTGGCATCTCGCAATGATGGCCTTGATCTTGCAAGGTCACGCGAATCAGGATGTGGATCTGCTTAAAGTGATGAAGATGTTACTAGTTCACGATCTGGTAGAGATCGATGCGGGAGATACATTTGCTTATGATACGGTGGGCTATGCGGATAAATATGAGCGGGAAATTCAGGCCGCCAACCGATTATTTGGACTGCTGCCACAGGCTCAAGCAGAAGAATTAATGAATCTATGGTTAGAGTTTGAAGCAAAAGAAACGCCGGAAGCTGCATTTGCTTCATCACTGGATCGTATGCAACCAGTTATACATAATCATCAGAATGAAGGAGATACCTGGATGAAGAACAACATCACCAGCGAACAGGTATTGAATCGAAACCGTGAAGTCGAGAGAGGTTCCGAGACGTTGTGGGCATACGTACAGGAGATTGTACAGGATTCTGTCGATCAAGGGATTTTAGCGAAGTCAGCACCCCAGGTTACTTCAGAATAAATGTAGTTTTGGTATAGAAGAAGGAGGTAGCCTATGGGATATATCACGGAACTAAGGACAATTTTGGGCTCACGACCACTAATTTTGACAGGCTCCTGTGTACTGGTGTTTAACGAACAAGGACATGTGCTCTTGCAGAAACGCACCGACAGTCTGGATTGGGGAACGATTGGAGGTTCAATGGAGCTGGGTGAATCTTTGGAGGAAACAGCGGCACGTGAATTGTATGAGGAAGCAGGTTTGAGAGCGGGGGCGTATCGACTCATTACTGTGTTTTCGGGACAAGACATGTATTATCGCTATCCACATGGTGACGAGATCTATAATGTGATGGCTGTATATGAAGCATTGGACGTAGAAGGGGAACCTCAGATTATGGACGATGAAGGATTGGAGCTGCGTTACTTTGATCTATCCCAACCGATTCCAGAGATCAATCCGATTACGGCATATGTGTTACAGAATACAGGATATATCAAAATGCCTGATTAGGAAAAATGTGCTAATATATAACACTACGATTTAATTTATATTTTAGCAGGAGGTACTATGATGAGTTTTGACTTCATTACATCGTTGGTCATGTTATATTATTTTGCGGTTGCTGGGCTTGTTCTATATGGTCTTATTGTATTTATTAGACTTGGACATCGGGGAATCAAGGCACTTGATATTTATCTAAGTGAGAAGCGCGGGGATCGGCAATAGAAATTGAACAAAATATTTACATGAAAACGGAGAGGACAGAAATAACCTGAAGAAGCGGAGCGTTCGCCTTTATCCCTGGATTTCCCCTTTGGAAAAGGGAATTAAAAGAAATCTGGGGATAACAGTGATCGGAAGGTTGTTCTGTCATCGAAGTGACCAATGTGAATATTCTTTAGTTCAATAAAAATAGAATTATCATTTTTCTCTCAGTGTTTTATTGATCTTTTATTGGTATGATTGCATTATCACTCCATTTAAGAGAGGTTAATGATATGGATACCTTTTTAGAACAAATTAATGAGCTACAGGTGATTCAAAAAGATCTGGTAAGCATACACCCGATGTTTGCAGAGTATTATCCGGTGGTTGTAGCCTACGAATCTCTTCTATATATCTACGATTATTCCATAGATACACAGCAGTATGAATGGGTCAAAACCGTTCCAGATGACATGAACATTCCAGAGGAATGTATGGCAGCATTTCCAATACCTCATATGGATTGGCGCGTATGTGCGGTCGTTACCGATGCGGTGTTCCAAAGCTTTGAACAGAAGGTCTATCTGTTTCATGAATTCGTCCATTGTTATGTGTATGAACAGTACAGAGAGCAGGTTGGCGGGCGTATTGGTATCAAAAGCACGATGGAGCAGCGAAAACGGGTAAGCTGGGAAATTGATTATGAGTTTCCGTATGACGATGAGACGGTTGTTGGTATCATGGACGAGCTTAATCTTGCACTACAGCATAAGGACATCCAGCACGTAAGAGAGATTCGAACACAGTTATTCAGCTCACTTAGCTTAGAAGCCGGTGAATTCTGGAACTGGCTGGAGTGGAATGAGGGCTACGCTCGATATATCGAGAACTTAATCCGAGCAAAGTTCGATTTGCAACAGAATCATGTGGGAACAGAGAAACCGTTTAGTCGGCTTGTTTTCTATGCAACTGGCTCAGCCTATATTGATCTGCTCGTTCAAGAGCAGCCGGTGCATCATAGAGACCTGGCGCAATTATTTGAACAGTTACAAGCAGAACGTGTGAATGTTGAACTGAAACGGAGAGAACAAGACGTATGAATCGCCTGATTACCATTCATCCCTTAACGGTATCAGATGTGGATAGCGCCAACTTGGTGTTTGAGACAGCCATTCGAGGTGCGTTTCAGGACGAAGGTTTGGATACTCTACATGATGACTTCTGGAATGAAGTGAATGACAAAAAAAGGCTGCTCCAAATGGCCTTGCAACAAAGCCATAATCAGGATGAAACGATGTTTTTTCTCCTAGCGAAGAGGGAAGATACAGTCGTTGGAACGATATCCTTTGCGCCTTGTAGTGAGTTAATTCGTGAGGGCACCAATCAGGAACTGGCAGATATCGGTGAACTGGGTACGTTGTACATTTTACCTGAGCTACAAGGTCAGGGAATCGGTTCTGCTCTAATTCAGGCGTTAATCGGTGAACTTCAGCGGCGTGGTCTAGAAAAGTTCTGTCTGGATAGCGGTTATAAGAATGCCCAAAAGCGCTGGAAAAGGAAATTCGGTAAGCCTCACACCGTGTTGCAAGATCACTGGGGAGAAGGTACAGACCATATGATCTGGCTGTGTGACGTAAAGGATTTCGCAGCCCAATAACACATAAACAAGAAAGAGATGATCCTCTGTCGAACAGGAATCATCTCTTTTTTTACAATGGCTTAATTCCAATTCCATATCTCTACGCGATTTAGTTGGAATTGATGAAATTCCGGCAGCTTTGTTATTTTTTCCAACTCACGTACAGGCCCTGTAACGACAGCGCCATAGACTTGCACACCATTTTTTTTCAAATAGGCAAGACGTTGCTGATCCACATCCAAACCATTGTATTGTACATTATTAGTCATCCATTCCAGATCAGACATCATAGCTTGAACTTGCTCTTGCATCTGTTCTGCTTCGTCTGGTGCAAAGTAGGCATACCAACTAGAACCAGTTTCTCCGAATAAGGTAAGAGGTTTGAGCGTGAGATGAGGCGTCATATAGTCGTACATACCCGAGCGTGAATAGGAGATATCGAACTCCTTCAACTCACCTGCATAGATTGACATCGCGGTTACCCCAACATCGTAATTGGCGAGAAGCTTCATCAGTTGTTCTGGAGATATTAGATTTTTCACGGATAGGGATAACTCTGCAACATGCCCATCATCAATTTTAGCAAGCCTCTTCATAGGATTACTATCACTCGAATCGCTGGTGGGAGCAGCCTGGTCAGACACTAGAGAGTATGGGAGGAAAAATGGCCCTGTATTGTTGCCGTTCATATATGCTCCTGTATTGGTAATCGTATAGCTCAATTTGCCACTGATACTTAGTTCCGCTTCAATCTCTCCAGTGATTACTTCCCATGAGCCTACTTGTCGATATATTTTTAGATTGGCTTTTTGTGTTAGAAATGGACTAACCTCAAAAGCTTCATGAACGGGTTTTTCTACACGCAGCCCATCACCGTGCATCTCTACAACAGATACGATGGAACGTAGGAAGTCATTGCGTACTTTTGATTGATCGAAGTAGATGTGTAGTGATGATACATAGATATGGTAGAGGATAAATACGAGAAATAGAGCACCTCCTGCGTTAAGGAAAAATTTCCACCTCGTCTTCCATACCATGCGTTTGAACTGCTTTTGACCCCATTCAGGATGAAGATTCTCGAAATCTTCTTCTTGAAGGACACGCTGCTCATCATGTTCTGTGTGATTAGACATTCTCAATCGTCTCCTTTCATTTGAAGCATCTCTGCTTTGAATCGTTCTCTGGCACGAAAAAGGGTAACCTTGACCTGGTTCATATTCATATCCAGAATTTCGCAAAGCTCCTTGTAAGATAACTCGTTCATTTCGCGTAGTAACAATATGGTTCGATACTGTTCAGGAAGCTTCTTCATCACCTGTTGAATACGAATCGTTCGTTCACGTGCGTTGAGTACTTCCTCTGGGGAACAGTATGTATTTTCTGTGCCTTGCTGTTCCAGCTCTCGATTCATTTGCATTTCACCACGTTGTTTACGATACCAATCGATAAATAAGTGCCGGGCTACTTTGTATAACCACGCTCTGGCGTAGCTTGCATGCTCGGCTTTCATAGATACCATAGCTCTGTAGAATGTTTCTTGAACTAACTCCTCAGCGGTCTCCTGAGATCCACACATGCGGTAGAGATAGAGATGCAGGGAGGATTGGTACTGCTTGAATAGTTCGGCATATAGATCACTCCTCATTTCAAGTTTCCTCCTCCTTCTCTTAAGACAACGGGGCAATGTCAATTATGTTACAGTACATTTGCAAATATTAGGAGGGTTCTTTGGTGAACAAGCAAAAGCACATGCATGAAATGATTAAAATTGTATTTATGGATATAGACGGAACCTTATTAAGCGAGGTGGATCGAACGCTATCACCTCGGACAGAGCGATCGATTCAAGAGCTACTTCGCCGAGGAATCCAAGTCGTCTTGGTAACAGGCAGACCCTATAATCTATGTGAGGAATTCAGGAGATTGGGCATCGATACGATCATTTCAGCCAATGGGGCCTTGATTAAGAGTGGAGAACAAGTGATCCATAAGTCTATACTCTCACCCGACATGGTAAGAACGTTCAGTGAATTTGCACAGGAGAATGGTCATGGTATTTCCTATTTTACAGAGACGTTTGAGATGAACGAGGACTTTGAAACCGATGTACGTATTACGGATGCATTAAGAGACACGTTGGGCATTATGGAGTACCCTAGGAGAATTAATTCGTTAGAGAGCGAAATATATTGTCTCTGTCTATATGCAGATCAAGCAGAAGCGGAGATATATCAAAGGCAGTTTCCATCCCTGAATTTTGTGCGTTTCCATGAGTATGTATCCAATGTGTTAGAAGAGAATGTAGTATCGAAGTCAGTCGCTGCAGAGAAAGTACTCACGTTTCTAAACATTTCCCGAGAAGATGCGATGGCGTTTGGAGACGGGGAGAATGATATCGATCTGTTGGAGTATGTTGGTCTTGGTATCGCGATGGGGAACGGGGGAGAACGAATTAAGTTAAGTGCAGACTATGTTACGCGAAAAGCAAGTGAGGATGGGATTACGCATGCATTAAAGGCATTTAAGCTCATCTGATGATATCCTAATTATGGATTTTCATGTAGAATGGTGTGAATCTTCTAAAAAGAAATAAGGAGGAATTTTCCCTATGATTGCACCTAAACTGCAACCAGGAGACGAAGTTCGTGTGATCTCCCCATCGAGAAGTCTCTCCATTATAGAAGAGGAGCATATCCAGCTTGCCAAACAACGATTGGAGGCCTTGGGTCTAATCGTCTCTTTTTCGGCTAACGCATATGAGATGGATGATTTTGCTTCGTCCTCTATTGAATCGCGTATTCAAGATTTGCATGCAGCCTTTGCTGATCCACAAGTCAAAGGAATACTGGCAACCATTGGTGGGTTCAACTCCAATCAGTTGCTGCAATATATCGACTATTCACTTATTCAGGCCAATCCGAAGCGGTTCTGTGGCTACTCCGATATTACTGCATTGAGTACCGCTATCTATACGAAGACAGGGCTGATAACCTATTCGGGTCCTGCGTTCTCGACGTTTGCTATACTTCATGGCAACGAATACACCGTCGAGTTTTACAAGAAAATGATGATGGGATCGGCCGATTCAATTCTCGTTACACCCTCTGAAGCATGGAGTGATGATGCGTGGTATCGGGATCAGGAGAATCGTCAGTTTATTACGAACCAAGGACCGGTGATTCTGAACGAAGGACAGGCAGAAGGAACCATCATTGGTGGGAATCTATGCACACTGAATTTACTTCAAGGCACAGAATATATGCCTTCTCTAGAAGGGACAGTCCTGTTCGTTGAGGATGACTATATGGCCGACCCGCCTACATTCGATCGTGATCTCCAATCACTTATCCATCAGCCTGGATTCGAACAAGTGAGAGGGCTAGTCATTGGTAGATTCCAGAAAGCATCAGGAATGACACCGCAATTATTAGAGAAAATCATTCACAGCAAGCGAGAATTAACGCAGATTCCGGTTATTGCAGATGTCGATTTTGGACATACCGCACCACACTTTACCTTCCCTATTGGGGGCAAGACTAAGCTTAACGCACAAGGCATGAGCGTAGAACTCTGGATTTCGGAGTAAATGTCGGAGTGAAAAATTAATGGATACCTTACTTGTTAAAAATAGGAATGGTTAATATAATTACGTTTGGCATATGTAAGTAGACAATCCCACAGCCGATGTGGAAATTTAGAGGTGAATCATGAAATTTAGATGGATGTATGTTCTTATTCTTGCTCTAATAACTACAATCATCTTACCTACAGCAGATGCAAGTGCAGCAGGTACGATCGCAGTGAAATCGAAAGTGCTTTATTACAAAGGCCAACCGTACATAGAGCTTTCAGGTGGAAACAAGAGTGTGACAGCGAAGCTTAATAAGATGTTTAAGGTACATGCAGTTAACATTGTGAGTGCAGACAAAAAGATTAAAAAGGAAAATAAAAAGTACTCTGTAAGCACCACAAGTGCTACAGTGAAATTCAATCAGAAAGAAAAAATATCTGTTGTGTACGAGGATTACATCTATGCAGGAGCAGCACATGGTTTTCCATCCTCTACGTCCTACAACTATGATCTTAGAACGGGCAAGGAACTGAAGTTTACAAATTTTGTGCAAAATGATGACCAACTAGCCAATCTAGAAGACTCGATCTCAAGCAGCCTTAGAGCGATGTATAATGCGAATCAAGGTATTTTTGAAGAAAATATTAATGATTTTCCATTGGATCAAGATCCTGCATTTTACCTCTATGATAAGGGGATCGTAATTCGCTTCTATCCTTATGAAGTTGCCCCATACGCTGCAGGATTCGTTGATGTTAAAGTTCCTTATAGCAAAATAAGCAAATAGATTTAAGAGTCAAGATGACGATTATGAAACTAGGTTTAACCAAGCATGGTTCTTAACTGAATCATGCTTTTTTATTATTTTCAGTTCCATGACTAGTGGAATGCACGAGCGATAGACGAGTACATACATATTTTTATAAAAATATTTAAAATATTCTAAATAATTCCAGTATATTTCGTCATTTTATAGTATATTTAAGGTATTCGGGAGGTGATAGAGGAACAATGCAACGTTAGTGATCTGTATGGCTTCTATGTGCATGCATACCGTAAGCGAAGCTTAACCCATTCCATGAAGGAGGTTTTAGTTGATGCCTATTGGTTGTTGGTTACGAAAAGCCGTTCTGTTGACCTTATCGTTCATGTTAGTATCTGTCGCATATTCACCCCATCCGGCTTCGGCAAATGCAAGTCCTGTGCAAGGATTTCATGTAAGCGGTACCAATTTATTGGATGCTACGGGAGCTCCGTTTGTTATGCGTGGTATAAACCATGCGCATACCTGGTTTAAGAACGATCTGGAAACTGCGATTCCAGCTATCGCGGCGACAGGTTCTAACACTGTACGAGTCGTACTATCGAATGGAAGCCGCTGGACAGCGGACTCGCTTGCTGATGTGGAGCGAATTCTAGCACTCTGTGACCAGTACCAGCTGACAGTTATGCTGGAAGTTCATGATGCAACGGGTTCCGATAGTTTAGCGGAGCTTAAGAAGGCTTCGGATTATTTTATCAGCATCAAGCAGGCGTTAATTGGTAAGGAGGATCGTGTCATCGTGAACATTGCCAATGAGTGGTATGGTTCATGGAGCACGGATGTATGGGCAGCCGGATATC
Organism: Paenibacillus tundrae; assembly: GCF_036884255.1. NCBI lineage: Bacteria > Bacillati > Bacillota > Bacilli > Caryophanales > Paenibacillaceae > Paenibacillus > Paenibacillus tundrae. The sequence goes on from NZ_CP145605.1 coordinate 1,804,489, forward strand.
AGCAGGTCATTCCTGAGCTTCGTCAGGCGGGGATTCGCAATACCCTTGTGGTAGATACAGCAGGATGGGGACAGTACCCAACGGCGATCTTTGACAAAGGATTAGATGTCTTTAACTCCGACCCACTCGCAAACACGATCTTCTCCATTCACATGTACGAATATGCAGGAGGAAATGCAGCCACGGTAAAAAATAACATTGATCAAGCGCTCGCTATTGGCGTGCCTGTTATCGTTGGAGAGTTTGGCTTCCAGCATACCAGTGGTGACGTGGATGAGGCGACTATTATGAGTTACGCTCAGCAAAAAGGAGTAGGCTGGCTCGCCTGGTCTTGGTATGGAAATGGCGGTGGTGTGGAGTACCTTGATCTGAATAATGGTCCAGCGGGTGCACTGACGAATTGGGGACAAACGGTTGTGAATGGCCCTAACGGTACGCAGCAAACGTCGGTTCTGAATCGGATCTACACCATGCCAGGCTACCAACCGGTTCCTGCAACATAGGTGATAATAAACACATACTAGCCCAACTGTACCTGCGTCAGGAGTTCTTATGAAAACCTGCCGCAGGTAGATTGGAGGGTGAACCTAGGCGGAGGAAAAGGTTGTTTTGAAGCGCCGATTCCGCTGCTCAATAATCTTCTCATAGTCTGCAATGAGCTGGTCGAAGATGTTCTCCCATGACCGCTGTTGTGCAAGTTTTCGCCCATGTATGCCCATGACTTGAAGCTGCTCAGGATGATTTGCCCACAGACCTATCTCACGAATCAGTGCATCTGCATGCCCCGGTTCAAACAATATGCCACTTCGATGGTCAGCCACCAGATCCCTTACACCGCCAGCATTAGCTGCTAATACAGGCAAGCCCGAAGCCATGGCCTCCAGCACGACATTGCCGAACGTTTCCGTACAGGAAGGAAATACAAATAGATCTGCCGAAGCATACATATGAGCAAGCTCATCCCCATGCAAATAACCAGTGAATGTTACATTTGCTGGTGCTTGTTGACGCATTTTGGGGAGTAGTGGTCCATCGCCAACGATAACCCAGTGAATACGCGACTGCAGCTCAGCCGGTAAATGCTGCATCGCCATAGTAAGTGTGCCGATATCCTTCTCAGGCGCGATTCTTCCAACGTAGAGCAGGATGAGCGGAGCAGTAATCCCATGACGAATACGGAATTCAGAATTTCGTTTATCCGGTGTATATAGATTGCAGTCAATTCCGCGCGACCATTGCTTTAATCGCTGAATGCCTTGTTTGTGCAACGATTCGAGAGTCTCCAGTGAAGGGGCGAATGTAGCGTCGGCTCCGCGGTGAAACCATTGGACATACTTCCAGTAGAGGGGAATCATGCTTTTTAATCTGTAATATTCGAGGTAACGATCGAAGTGTGTATGATAGGATACGACATGCGGAAGATGATATTTGTGTGCATAACGGAGGCCAAGCAGTCCCATATTGAATGGCGTGGAGATATGTAACAGATCCGGCTGAAAAGCCTGCAATTGTTTGTAGGTGGAGGTTCTGCTGGGTAGAGCAATTCGACATTCGGGATAGAGGAAAAATGGGATATTAGCAACAGGCCGCACTGGACAATCATCATTGCTCTCGATAATGGAGTTAGGTGTGAATAACAGATGTTCGATCCCTCTGCGCTGCATATGGGTACTCCAACGTTCGAGCGTGGCAGCAACGCCATTCGTATCTGGAGCATAAGTATCCGTGAACAAGGCCAGGCGCATGATCATCCCTCCCGTGACTCTTGATGCCAAGATCATAACAACCGTTCATTATGGAGAAGTCAACGGCACGTTAACTTATTGCGTTTTCTTGTAAATTGTAAGCACGATACAACACATCCGTTTTCTAAGCTGGTAAGTATTCTGACGGCATATCTTGTACAGCATATTCTGCTATGATGGGATGAGGTGTCGGCGCATTCTGATAGCACATAATGGTAAGTCGTCATGTTAATTTGTTCGTTAAAGATAGAGAATTATTGGAGGCAGAGGAATGAAACAATTAATAGAAGAATTACAGGAATTATTACCTTTGGATCAACTTGAATCCATGTCAGGTGAAGAAGTGGTGGGTAGCGTAGCGATGGATCTATACCGCGCTGAATTTGCAACGATAAGAGAATGTGGAACAGAGATCCCGCAAATCTTACGAGAAATGATCCTGATTATTGAACTAGATACTGAATTATCAATGAATGGAATAGCCGGATATTTGGAAAATTCAAGTGGGCAATTTTTAAGTGAAACGACAGCAGTATTACAGCGGATCGGTAATGAGACGGATGCTGAGATTATGCAGAACATTCAAGACATGTTATCTTCGAACGGTGTGAGTACTGCACAGCTTAGAGAAAATGTGAATGGGTTGTCTGAAGGGGAGGTAACGAATTCCTTGGAGGTGCATGGACAGCAGATTCATGAGGTCATGCAACAAGTACAGCTTGCTGCGGAAGGATTACTGATGCAATCTGACAATGAAGAAGTATTTGAAATGCTCTATCAGTATGTGGATGCGAACATGGACAGTTTGAAGCAACAGTTGGAGCAGCTCTTATCTAAATAATGAAGCGAACTTAATATGTATACACGACGAACGTGATACGGAGGAGTGGACTTACATGATTGTGATGATCAATGGAGCATTTGGCGCAGGTAAAACGTCGGCAGCGAACCAGCTACAGCCATTAATACCAAACAGTATGATCTTTGACCCTGAAGAGATTGGTTATATGCTGCGAAAGGTGATTCCAGAGGACGTAAGAATGAAGGAAGAGCGCACAGACGATTTTCAGGATATGGAGCTATGGAAAATCCTTACCGTAACCATCGCCCGTGAACTGAGGCATAAGTATGATAAACACTTAATTGTGCCGATGACAATCTATGATACAGAACGCTTCGAATATATTTATCGTGGGCTTAGTGAATTAGATAGCAATCTATATCATTTTACGCTGATGACTTCAATGGATACATTGCATGAGAGGTTAGCCAAACGCGGCGATAAGCTAGGTGGGTGGACGTACCAACAAGCGGTTAAATGTCTAGAGGCATTTCAGGATGCACGGTTCGAACAACATATTATAACCGATGATCTAACTACGGATGATGTGGTCAAGCACATTTATTCCAACGTGATGCAGAAGGAATTGGCTTTGGAATAGCGTTCAACCCTACAATCCTAATCCTAAGGAGGACTAAGCGATGAGATTGAACAAACCATTGGTGCTTGAATCCATCATCGTAAGTTTACTGTTAACCGTAGGCATCATCTGTTGGCAAGTCATCCAAGGTATGATATTAACGTACCAATATGAACCGGCTATTGCAGACAGCTATGCCTCTGCGGAGAAATTGCAATCTACAGTTGCGTTCGGGACGGTTGTTCGAGCTGATCTGACATTCATGTTATTGATTGGAGCGGGATTTATTCTATTCACATGTTTGTACTACTGTGTTCGTTTAAGAATGAAGCAACGGAAGGCACATTTGTAACGAAATGCTCGTGAAACAACCTGGATGTATTTGAAAAAAACATAGATACTGTTAACAAATACATGCTGGGTTATCGTTCACCCTTCAATTAAACATAGTTCACTATCTTCCCTGAGTCCTTCTGGACTCGGGGTTTTTGAGTTAATCTAATGTTTTTCCGGTTCGAAGGGGAAATTTTGTATATCCAAGCTGGTCAAACAATCCGTTACAATGATCTTGTAAGCGCTTATCGTGTTGGATAGAGAGAGGAGAGACAGGAATCATGATTACAACAGATCAGATTTATCTGGATCAATCATTGCCTAACAAAGAGGATGTATTTCAATTCATTTCCGCAGAAGCTGAACGTTATCACATTACAAGTAACCGCGAGCAGCTTGAAGCTGATTTGTGGGAGCGTGAACAAGTCTATTCCACGGGGTTGCAAGATCACTTCGCAATTCCACATACGCAGAGCGAAGCAGTGACTCGTCCAGCGGTGATGGTGATTCGTTTGAACGAGCCGATTGACTGGGAATCTCATGATGGGAAGCCCGTGAAATACATTTTTGTCATACTGGTACCGAAGGGTCATGTGGACGTATCTCATCTGAGGATCATTTCCTCACTTGCCACGTTATTACTCGAAGATTCATTCAAAGAGGGCATTGCAGCAGCGGCGAAGCCGGAAGATGTATATGGCTTGCTTCATCAATATACGGAAGGATTGGTGTCATAATGAAAATCGTAGGTGTAACGTCATGTATCGCAGGGCTTGCTCACACGCCAATGGCAGCAAAAGCATTGGAGAAGGCAGCAGTACAATTGGGTTACGAGATCAAAGTCGAGCAGCAAGGTGCGATGGGTCAAGTGAACAAGCTGACAGAGGAAGATATTGCAGCGGCTAATTTTGTACTCATTGCTTCGGATCAAACGGTGAAGGATATGGAGCGATTCGGCGATAAGAAGGTCGTACGTGTCAAAATTGGTCATGCGGTTAGTCAAGCTGAAGCGGTACTAACCAAAGCGGTAGAAGCGGTAAAAGCACAATCCTAAATTATCTTCCATATGAGGAGAGAGTAAGATGAGAAAATGGTTTGGTGAAGCAAAAACACATCTCATGACAGGTATATCCTACCTGCTGCCAGTTATTATCGCGGGTTCCTTGGTTGTAGCGATCTGTAAGATCATCGCGTTGTCGATGGGCATAACAGACCTTGATCCATATAAAGATGGAAGCGGATTCTTGCATATTTTATACCTGGTACAAAATGTAGGTTGGAGTGGTATCGGGCTACTGACCATTGTATTGTCTGGTTACATTGCTTATTCCATTGCTGACAAACCGGCGCTGGCCGCAGGTCTGATCGGTGGGGTATTGGCTCAACAGACAAACGCAGGTTTCCTAGGCGCGCTCATTTCGGGTTTCTTTGCCGGATATATCACGCTCTGGGTCAAAAATAAAGTTAAAATCACAGGTCCAGCCGCGGGTTCGGTGCCCTTAATCATTTTGCCGCTGATCACTGTGGGACTTACGGGTTTCCTGATGGCCGTTGTTCTTGGCGGTCCACTGGGTGCACTCAATGATTACCTGATTACATGGGTACAGAACATGAGTCAGAGCGGAACCAATACAGTCTTGCTTGCTATTATTCTGGGCGCGATGATCGGATTCGATCTCGGCGGACCAGTGAACAAAGCCGCTTGGATGGCAGGTAACGCGTTGTTCCTGTCTGGTGTATATCTGCCTAATGTGTTTATCAACATTGCGATCTGTATTCCACCACTTGGCTACGGTTTAGCAACATTGCTGATGAAGAAACGTTTCTCCAAAACGTATCAGGAAGCGGGTAAAGGCGCTGTCATTATGGGTGTCATCGGGATCACAGAAGGAGCAATTCCATTTACGCTGCGTAATCCTGCAAAAATGATTTTGGTCAACATGGTTGCCTGTGCATCAGGTGCAGCATTAACCGCGTTGCTCGGCGCGCACATCATCATGCCACCGATCGGCGGATTGTACGGTGCGATCTCCGTAGGTACACCACTTGCGTACCTTGCCGGAGGTATCTTCGGGGCACTCATTGTTGCGGGCGGAACGATGCTTGTTAACTTCCGTGATGAAGAAGAGAAACAACCTGCTGAAACGAAGGAAGCTTCTGTGAAGAAAAATGGCGAAGAGATTGAACTGGTTTTTGACTAAATAAATGAGGATTTATTAGAACCAATATGTATTCAACTAAACTTTTACACGAGAACGGAGAGGACAGAAATAACGTGAAGAAGCGAAGCGTTCGCCTAAAAGCTTTCTGAAAGAAAGCTACATCGAAAGCATATGCTATCCCCGGATTTTCCCTTTATAGAAGGGAATCAAAAAAATCTGGGGATAACAGCGATCGGAAGGTTGTTCTGTCATCGGAGTGGTTAGTGTAAACATCTTTTAGTTGAACTATATAGAGCTAAATAAGCAACTGGAGGGATACAGAGATGAGTGAGAGAGAACGTACGAAGGTGCATGTTATTCCACACACACACTGGGATCGGGAATGGTACTTCACCACCTCCCGTTCCAAAGTTTATCTAGTCAAACATGTCAAAGAAGTGCTGAACGCACTGGAGAATATAGAAGGATTTCATTATTACCTGTTAGATGCTCAGGGCTCCTTGTTGGATGATTACATCCGTTGGTGTCCAGAGGATGAGGAACGTATTCGTAATCTAGTTTCAGCTAAACGACTCATGACTGGCCCGTGGTATACCCAAACAGATCAGTTGGTCATTTCCAGTGAATCCATGGTTAGAAACCTGTACTATGGAACGGAAACAGCACGCAAATATGGGCATGCCATGAAGGTTGGGTATGTACCCGATGCGTTCGGACAATCAGCACAAATGCCGCAAATTTATCGTGAGTTCGGTATTGAACGCTTCTTGTTCTGGCGCGGGGTGTCCGATAATACGAATCCGCGTACTGAATTTACCTGGGAAGGATCGGACGGTAGCCAAGTATTCGCAGTTCAGATGCCGTTTGGATACTACTACGGAGGAAACATTCCAGAGGATGCCGCGGACTTGCAGCCGTATTTGGAAAAACAGATTGGCGCGCTTGAGAACAAAGCATCAACGCGGCATATTTACTTCCCGAATGGCTTCGACCAAGCACCGATTCGTTTGAATCTGCCTCAATTGATTGAACGCTTCAATCAAATAGATGACAAACGGGAATATGTGATGAATGAGCCGGAACGCTTCATGGCAGAGATTGAAGCAGACAGTCATGATCTGCCGGTACTCCGTGGTGAGTTAATGGAAGCTAAGCATATGCGTATTCACAAATCCATTTTTTCCACACGTGCAGATCTCAAACAACAGAATAACCAGATCGAGAACTTCATAGCGAACATCTTAGAGCCTGTACTTGCCATCAGTCACTCTCTTGGACATGAATATCCGCATCGCATTGTGGAAGATGTCTGGAAGTTGATGTTTGAGAATGCGGCGCATGATAGTATTGGTGGATGCAACAGTGATACTACGAATCAGGACGTTGCTTTCCGTTACAAACAAGCCAATGATATCGCACGCAATCTACTAGATTTGCATATGCGAATGATTGCTTCCACCATTGAGCAGGAGGAGACATTTGCCTTTACCCTGTTCAATACTTTACCGTATGTTCGTGGGGGTGTTACGGAGATCGAAGCGTACATTCCAGAGGAATCGTTTGTTATTCGTGATACGAAGGGAAGAGAACTGGCCTATACGATTGTGGACAAAGTAGATCAGACAGATTATGTGTTAGGACAACACATTGATCTGAATCCAAGTCGTAAAGTCTATCTCCCAGACCGTGTATATCGTGCGAAACTATTAGTAGAACTGCAAGAGGTTCCAGCGATGGGATATACTCAGATCATCTTTGACTTTAGTCAGGGAGCGGCACCAACGATTGATCGACGCAATGATCAGCATATCGAAAATGAATTCTTTGCCATCGTTGTTGAAGATAACGGTACATTAACCATTACAGATAAAACCTCTGGACAGACGTATGTCAATCAGATGGTGTTTGAAGATAACGGTGATGACGGAGATTCTTACAACTATTCACCACCAGAGCGGGATCTTATTGTATCCTCCATTGGTAGCAAACTGAATGTGACAACAGCGAAGACCACCGTTCTTGAAGAACTTCAACTGGGATGCACACTGAATGTGCCTGCGGATCTGCATGAACGTGAAGCAGGAATAAGCTCGGGACAACTGCCAATCCAAGTTCAAGTAGGACTTCGTAAGGGGGAGCAATTGATCCGCTTTGAGGTTCAGGTACAAAATCAGGTGCTTAGCCACCGACTACGTGTACTCTTTGATACAGGTCTAGCTTCCTCCTTATCGATTGCAGATCAGCCTTTTGGTGTCATTGCTCGTCCTACATCCCTGCCTGAAGCCCAAGTGTGGGAACGTGAGAAGTGGCAAGAGAAGCCGATTACGATTGAAGCGATGCAGAGTTATGCGGGATTGAATGACGGTAATCGTGGCATCGTAGTGATCACCGAAGGAGTGCGTGAGTACGAGATTGTAGGCGAGAAGATGGATACTATTGCCTTGACCTTGTTCCGAACGTTTGGTTTCATGGGTAAAGAAAATCTTGTGTATCGCCCGGGGCGAGCTTCGGGAGAGAAAATCGTTGCTACACCAGATGCCCAGTTGCTGGGTGAACTGAACTTCTCGTTTGCATTGTATATCCACCATGCTGGACTGGATGAAGCGAAGGTAGCGCATGTTGCGCGTGAATATTTAACCCCGATCGCCAGCTATCAATTGTGTGACTTTTTGAATGGCCGATTGATCTTCGCCTTCCGTGATGAAGAGCGTACATTGCCACAGAACTACAGTTTGATGTCATTTAATGAGGAATCTAATGCTGTACTCAGCGCATTCAAGAAAGCGGAGCATAGTGATGGTTATATTATCCGTGTCTTCAATCCGTACTTGAAGCAAAATGCACAAGCAACAGTTCAGTTTAATCAGTCGGTTTCGGTGGAACGAGTATCCCTGGCGGAGCAGTCTTTGGAGCCAGCGCAGGTTATTGCGAATAAAGAGCAAGTCATTCCATTGCCTGAGCTTACCCATTGCAAGCTGTTGACCGTCCTTGTATCTAAGTCGAATTAATATAAACACTGTTCACAGTTAGACGTGGTCAAATGGATTTTATCGAATGCTCAGCTTAGACGGATCAGAGAGGAGGTCGGATATAGATATGATTTTTCCATACAAACGTTTGCAGAAGTTGTTTCTCCTTCTTCATGGTGAAGGGCAGGATCAGGCGTGGACAAGCCAGGCTCTTGCCGAGAGACTAGAGGTCACAGTGAGAACCATTCGGGACGATCTGAAGAAGCTGGAGAGCATCCTTGTGCAACATGGAAGCAGACTGGAATCCAAACGAGGGAAGGGATACTCCATCGTGATCGATGAGCCTTCCAGCTATGAAGCGTTGCTTGAAAAGCGGCATAACCTTCAATCTGGGAGCTTGCCGATCCCTGGATCACCTGAGGAACGGATACGATTTGAATTGTTTAAATTGCTAAACGAACCAGGTCATATCAAAATGGAAGACCTCGCTGATCAATTGTTTATAAGCCGGGCAACGATGAATAATGATCTTAAGATCATTCGTCAGATTCTAGAGAATTATCAATTGCAGCTCTGCATTAAACCTGGATATGGCGTGCAGGTAACCGGGGATGAGAAAAGCATCCGGTATTGTCTCGCTGAATATGCTGACGTGCGTGATGAACAACTACAATTGGCTCCAGATGGAATTACGGTTGCGCAGGAACAATTGTTGCAGCCTGTGGATCCAGCCCGGATTCGGGAAGTGGTGATGCGACATTTGCGTCATAAGCATGTTCGGATCGCTGATCTGGCTCTGAAGGATCTGATCACACATTTGGCTGTTATGGTACTGCGTGTTATGCAGGGCCATGGGCTAGAGAAGTTTGATACAGTAGAGGCGAGTGGGCAGGATCAAGAACTTGCTCTACAGATGATTAAAGATTTGGAGGAGTTATATTCCATTCGTTTCTCCGCAGGTGAGCGAGATTATCTGTTATTGCATATTATTAGCAAAAAAATGACAGCTACCGATTGGGATGGTCTATCGGATGATCCTCTATATGTTACCGTTCAGCGGATGCTAGACTATGTCTATGAACGATATAGTTATGATCTGAGAGATGATGAACGATTGCCGCGTGACCTTTACGCCCATTTGAAACCCATGATTACACGGCTAGAGCATGGGATGAACATGCGTAATCCACTATTGGGACATATCCGTAAATATTATCCGCTGGCGTATGAGATTACGATTGGTGCGGTTAAACAGCTACAGACGTATGTGCCTTATGAAATTAATGATAGCGAGATTGGTTATCTGGCACTGCATTTCGGAGCGGCGTTGGAACGCAAATATCAGATTCCTCATCGAAAACGGAAGTCCGTTCTACTCGTATGTGGCTCAGGATATGGCACAGCACGTATTCTTGAATCGCGTTTGCGTTCATTGTTTGCGGAGCTGGAGGTATCTCGCGTTGTATCCTTACGTGAATATGAGGAAATGGTGAGCATTCCCGAGGATATGGTGATCTCCACCATTCGCTTACGAGAGTCTAAGGGCAAGCCCTCGGCTGTCATTGCTGCTATTCCTTCAGAACGGGATATGGCCACCATTACGCATATGGTACGTTCCAGTGATACCCAAGAGGAAATGACGTTGCTACGCTATTTCGACCCTGAATTTTTCATGTATCGTACGGATAAGCCTGATAAGTTCAAGCTTATGTCAGAGATGAGTGATATGTTATCAGCACGAGGTGTAGTAACGGAACGGTTCTGGCCTGCATTACAGGAGCGTGAGGAGATGGCTTCGACGGCTCTGGGTAGAGGAATGGCGATACCCCATCCGCTGGAGTTAAGCTCTACGCGTACGGTTGTCTCCGTCTGTTTGCTGGAGAAGCCAATTCGTTGGGATGATGAGAACGAAGTACATGCGGTATTCATGTTATCGATATGCAAGGAGGATTATGAGCAAGCGATGGGTATCTACGATTTATTTGTAGAATTCATTCGTCAGGAGGAACTACTTGACGGATTGCGAACCTGTGATGCGTTTGAGGATTTTGCCCAGATCGTTCGGGATACACTGAGTACCAAAAGTATAGATGCTTATTCCTGAATAGTACTTGCGTAATTGAAATATTACATGTGAACCAAAAAACAAGCAGGTCTCTATCCGATTAACTGGAGAGAACTGCTTGTTTGTTTATGATTTCTTGTTTATTGTTCGTTAATTATCATTTGTTTATTGTTGTTCTACATCACTTTCAATGAATTAAATGTGCTTCGAAATCACTTCTTCCAGCCCTTGTGCCACCGATTGTGCTCCGCGCGCTAGATGCCGCTCATATAGGTGTAGTCGGACAAAGCTCTCATCTGTACCCATCGCTTCTGAGAAAATGCCACTTAGCCCTCTAGCACGACGATCGATCTGTAGCAGCAGCTCTAGCGAGTCGCCCATCGGATAGAACAGAACCTCCAACTCATCCAAATATCCACGGAACTTATTCGTGGGTACGAATTCGAATTCCTGAACAAAGGGCAGATTGCCGCCAAGTTTAGGCGCGTAGTCATTGGTGACTTCACGTAACTTGAAGCCAAGGATGTCAATGGCATCTAAGACGGTACGCATCTCTTGGGTGGGTACAACACGTAATAAATCCCGATCCGAAGGATCCACAGCGCTTGCAATATCAAGACCTGTTTCCACCCATACCTCGGCACTATGCAGCGTGAGCGGAAGGTTTTCCGGTAGGTCAAAGGAGAACTGTTTCTCCAGCTTTGCGCCTGGCTGCAAGGTGAAGCCATCCGTTAACAGAAACTTGGCGATAGTTGCTTTCTCCTTGAACTTACGATCATCGCGTTCACGTAGGTAATGAGTGTGAATACTTAGGTAGATTCGGTCGACGTTCTGTTCGACATCACCACCTTGTATGTATACCGTTCCTGTAATAACACCGCCGGGGATAACCTCAGGAGTATCTAATTCCGTATTTACTTTTGCTGCGCCTACGCCTACACTAGCTAACATTTTCTTGAAAAATGACATGTGCTCAACCTCCGGATCAGTTCGATTTCTGGGAAAAAATACGACTTCGACCTTACAGTGCGTGTTCAAAAAGATCGGTTTTCAGTACCGAGAAGATGGGATGAAGATAGAAATGGAGTAGCGGAGCGTAGACAAACTACGTGAGCAACTACATTGTTTCCGAAGGAATCAACCTTCGTAAGCATCTACTTATTTCGGCTGAATCCCATATTCGACGCTGAGATGTCGACAGGCATCCTACGTAATCAAAAGCGGATTTTTTTTGAACAACCTCTTATACGGAATGTGAAGGATTGCCGTTTCAAATTTTATAGTATAAAATTCTCGGAATAGTGGGGGAAATGAACGGTCATTGTCGAATATAGTTAAATAAAGGAATATGCGGAGGGGGAATCGGATGGGACTCGAATGGTATGACATGATTGCGAGACGTAACGGAGGGTACCGGGGCAGGTCGAAGTTTATCGTTGAAGGACAATCAGCGGAAGATGTGTTTGAACAGCGATTAATTGAAATATTACCTCTCCATAACACGGTACTCGACGCGGGATGTGGTCATGGTGAGTTTACATTGCGAATGTCAGCCTACGCTCAGCACATTACCGGTTTCGACAACTCAAGCGAGATGATACGGATCGCATTATCGGAGCTAGCATCGTCTGGTGTGAGGAACGCAGAGTTTGTACACGCTACGACCAAGACGAAGATGCCTTTTGTGGATGAGCAGTTTGATCTAATCTATAATCGTCGCGGACCAACCTCTATCATTGAACACGGCCGAGTGCTTCGCAAAGGCGGAACAATCATCGGTATTCATGGCGATGTGAGTAAGGTGAGAGAACGGTTATTGAATAACCGATATGAGGATATTGAGATCGAAGAATTCAACGATGCTGTGTTAGTGTTCCCCAATGAACATGAATTTGCACTCTTTCTCTCTGATACGCCAGGAAATCCAGACTATACGTCGCCTGAACTTCAGGAAGCATTTCAAGCCAAACTAGATGAGAGTCTGGTTGAAGGAAGAATCTGTGTACAGGAGCGCAAGTACATTTGGCGAGCAGTAAGGGCAGGAGAGTAATCTATAATTAAGAAGGACAGAATCAACCTTTAAACTGAGGTGTGGAGGGAATACATGATGGATTTGAGATATCCTATTGGATCATTCGAACATTCGGGGGAAGTTACAATAGCTCAGAGAGAACAGTGGATTGAGGACATTGCACAGTTACCGGCTAACGCTCGTCAAGCTGTAGAAGGATTGAGTCCAGAACAGTTGAGCCTACCTTACCGGGACGGGGGCTGGATGGTTAAACAAGTGATCCATCATATGGCGGATAGTCATATGAACAGCATGATTCGATTCAAGTTGGCACTGACTGAGGATAATCCAACGATCAAGCCGTATTACGAGGATCGCTGGGCTGAGCTTAGTGATTCACGGGAACTGGATATCGAATTCTCCCTTCAGATTCTAGATGCATTACACCGCCGGTGGGTCGGGCTGCTACATACCTTAACAGATGCGGATTTTGCCAAATCATTTTATCACCCAGGTTCACAAGAAACGACTAGATTGGACTATAACCTAGGCTTCTATTCCTGGCATGGCAGACACCATGTCGCTCATATTACTTCACTTCGGGAACGATTAGGTATATGAGATTGTTATAACTTTTTCAACTTTCATATGGAAGTAGGAAGGACGTCTAAGTGGAGCAATACGCTCTCCTTAGACGTCCTTTTGTATGCCCAGTTTTATACCTGTACATCATGGAATTCTTCAAGAAAAATAGAGAACTTCTGGGTAAAAATGTTATAATAGAGTGTGCTAAAATTTTGAGAGAAAGCGGTGTGAATTGCTGATTCTGTAAGCGATGTTTCATCTGAATGAGGAGGCGAAAGGTATGGAAAAAACAATTAGGAATATCCAGGATGTATATGACATGTTAGATGCGGAATTTCGCTCTGCAAAACAGTTCTGGGAACCTTTTTATGAAGATCGTAGCAGACCGATTCCCTTTTTCCCGAATAAGCCTGACGAGAATTTGGTAGCACATGTGAACTCAGGATTGCTGACTGCAGGCAAGGCTCTAGAGCTTGGTTGTGGGCCAGGTAGAAATGCACTCTATCTGACGCGTGAGGGTTACCAAGTCGATGCATACGATCTATCCGAGACGGCTATTGCGTGGGCAAAAGAACGGGCTAATGAAGAACAGCTCGTGGTTAACTTTGAGTGTCGATCCGTATTTGAGTTATCTCCGCATGCAGCATATGATCTCGTATATGATTCCGGCTGTCTTCATCATCTCTTGCCCCATCAGCGTATACCGTATCTGGAGATGATCTATAATGCGCTTCGACCAGGAGGCTACTTTGGCATGACTTGTTTTGCTCCAGGATTCGGAGGTATGGGCGGGCCAGAGACCGTTATGAATGACTGGGATGTATACCGGGAGAAATCAATGAAGGGTGGTCTAGCATTTACAGAAAAGAAGCTCCGCTATATGCTGGAGGAATCGTTCGAGTGTGTGGAGTTACGTCCGATGAAGACGAAGAATCAGGAAGATGCCGAGTTTGGCATACCCATCCTATGGGTGACGTTGTGGAAGAAGAGAGACGCTTAATTACATAGATCGTACGGTTTAAACTTAAATTAGGAGGATGACGAATGAGAACAGAACATTATATCATTACAGGTACTTCTAAAGGCATTGGGATGCAATTAGCCGATGTGTTATTGGAAAGGGGAGCTTGGGTTCATGGCATTTCCCGAGGCAATCATGAGCCGTTAACAGCTCATTCTCAATATACACATTACGCGTATGACCTTAGTGATCATACGGGAATCGATGAGCTGATGACTCGAATTCTGGCCCAGATTCCAGCAGAGGAAACGGAGATCGTTGGACTGATTAATAATGCAGCCATGGTTGAACCGCTAAAGCCCATAGATCAATGCAATGCCGCAGAGATTAGTCAGAGTTTGAATATTAGCTTGGTAGCACCCATGATATTAAGTTCTTCTTTTATTCGCCATAGCAATGCTATGAATGTAAGACGGAAAATTATTAACGTTTCTTCTGCATCAGGGCAATATCCAGCGCCCGCTATGGGAACGTATTGCACAGCGAAAGCAGGCATCAACATGTTTACGCAATGCCTTGAGGCAGAGCAAGGGGGCGCGGTGAATCCAGTTGAAGTGCTAACTTTTGACCCAGGTATGGTCGATACAGAGTTACAGGCAGTCGCACGAGGTAAGAACGAAGCAGAATTTGCGCTATCTACACTATTCAGTCAAGCTTACGAAGCAGGCCAACTGCAAGATGCAAGAGATGTTGCAGAGCGACTACTAGCCCAACTGAAGTAGCAAAGAAATTCTGTCTGAGGCAGTCCGAATTGCGTCACCGAGGAGTGAGTTTTTGAAGCATGGATATTTACCAACTGCTGCTCGACAAAGGAATGATTAAATAATCTAATGTTCAAAATTATGCTTATAGAGGACGACGAATCCCTTTTTAATGAAATGAAAGATCGATTGAGCCAGTGGTCATATGACGTTTATGGCGTGCAGGATTTTGGCAAAGTGATGGAGGCGTACAGTAGTATTCAGCCTGAACTTGTCATCATCGACATTCAGCTACCGCAATATGATGGATTTCACTGGTGTCGATTGATCCGGGCGCATTCCAATGTGCCTATTATCTTTCTGTCTTCACGGGATCATCCTACGGATATGGTGATGTCCATGCATCTGGGTGCTGACGATTTTGTGCAGAAGCCCTTCCACTTTGAAGTGTTGATTGCGAAGATCCAGGCGACGCTGAGGCGCGTGTACAATTACAATACAGAGCGGGTAGAATTACGGACTTGGCGAGGTGCAACGATTGAGTATGTGAAAAATACGCTTACTCGTGATCAGCAAGCAGTACTATTAACGAAGAATGAAATGTTGATTCTTAAAGTGCTTGTCGAACACAAAAATCAAATTGTGACCCGTGAAGAACTCATCCGCAGTCTGTGGGATCATGAGCATTTTGTTAGTGACAATACGTTGACGGTGAATGTGAATCGATTGCGGAAGAAGCTGGAACCTCTTGGCTTAGATTCGTATATTGAAACTCATGTAGGACAAGGTTATCAGGCTACGGAAGAGGCAAATATATGATTTGGCAGTATTTACGTGAGAAGCTGACTTGGTTGTTACTCCTGATTTTCATACAGCTCATCACTTTGTTTGTGGCTTATATGGATACATCTATTCCTTTTGAAGCGTTGGCTTATATCGTGTTGCTTCAGGTTGTCATATGTATTGTGTTTATCTGGGCGAGATACCCGAAAGAGACGCGTTATTACAAAAAATTGACTACTTGGGATCATACATATGATCTCGCCGAGCTGGATCAAGCGGATAGTCCGTATGAGCGCATTATACATAATGCTGTGGCTTCTCAAACCGAGCGTTACCGGAAGGAATCGACTTCTCATTTTAGTTCATTAGAACAGGAGAAGGACGAGATCCTCTCTTGGATCCATGAGGTCAAGACGCCACTGACGGCATTACAGCTAATGATTGAACGGATGCCTGACGACCGCTTGCGGGCACAGATGACATATGAATGGTTGCGTATACATCAGCTCTTGGATCAACAGCTTCATCAGAAACGCATTCCGTTTATGCACAATGACTTGTTTGTGGAAAATACGGAGATTGAGCCTATAATCGTTGTGGAGGTTCGAGCGTTAAAATCATGGTGTATTTCCAAAGGAATTGGGTTCGATGTATCTTTATCTGCCACTCATGTACTGACAGACAGTAAGTGGCTGAGCTTCATCATTCGCCAGCTTCTGAGTAATGCAGTGAAATATAGTGATTCCTCCGATATTGTTATGATGAGTGAAGAGCGTGAGGGACATGTTGTACTTACCATTCAGGATCAGGGGCGAGGCATAGAGGCTCAGGATCTACCGCGTATTTTTGATAAAGGCTTCACATCCACTCATGGGCGGCTCGAAGGAACGGCTACGGGTATGGGACTGTATTTAACGAAGCAGGTTGCGCAGGCTCTTCGGATTGATGTTCATGTGCACTCCGTTCCGGGAGAAGGCACAACAGTACAGTTAACCTTTCCGCGAGAGAATGAAATGGTGCGGCTTGCAGGCATGTGACGATAATGTCACATGCTTTTTGGTTTTGTTAGATCAATCGAAGGATAAATAATCCCGTTCCCCTTATGATAAAAATTGTTCAGAGAGCCGCTTTTGATTACGAAGGATGCCTAGAAGCATATCGAGGAGGAGTGAGTGGGACATGTTCATTTTGGAAGCGAAGAAAATATATAAAGTATATGGAGATAAATTTAACAAACAAGAGGTGTTAAGAGGTATTGATCTAGGGGTGCGCAAAGGGGAGTTTGTTGGCATCATGGGACCTTCCGGATCAGGCAAAACAACCCTGTTAAATGTGCTGTCCTCGATTGATCGTGTCAGTCAAGGCACTATTGAGATTGAGGGTAAAGAGTTTACTGGGATGAAGGAGAAGCAACTCGCTGAATTCCGCAAACGACATCTCGGTTTTATATTCCAGGAGTACAATCTGCTGGACACACTTACGGTTAAGGAAAATGTACTTCTGCCACTCTCCGTTACAGGTATACCGAAACAAGAAGCGCATCGTAGATTCGACCACATTGCAGGGGAATTAGGCATTGCTGAACTAAAGGATAAATATCCGTCTGAAATTTCGGGCGGGCAGAAACAGAGGACTTCGGCTGCACGTGCATTCGTACATGATCCCAGTATTATTTTTGCAGATGAGCCTACAGGAGCATTGGATTCCAAGTCAGCTTCCGATCTGCTTGGTAAGCTCAGCGATATGAACACTAAACATCAGGCAACGATTATTATGGTTACGCATGATCCGGGAGCTGCGAGCTATTGTAGCAGAGTTATTTTCATTCGCGATGGACAGATCTATACGCAATTGAACCGAGGGGACGAGTCACGTCAGACCTTCTTCAATGATATCATCAAAACGCAGGGTGTACTGGGTGGTGTGCAGCAATGAGTCTAAACCACATCATTTTTCGCAATTTGCGCAAAAATCTGAAAAATTATTATCTCTATGTTTTTGCACTAATTTTCAGCGTTGCCTTATATTTTTCATTTGTGACATTACAGTACGACTCATCCATGACTGAAGTGGAGAATTCCGTTAAAGGTGCGGCTGCAATAGGTACATCATCGGTGTTATTAATCGTCATTGTAGCTATTTTCCTGTTATATGCTAATACGATTTTTATCAAACGTCGCAGTAAGGAGATTGGATTGTTTCAGCTTATTGGATTGACCAAAGGTAAGATTTTTCGGATTTTAAGTGTAGAGAATTTCATTCTTTATTTCGGTTCTATGATTATTGGGGTGTTGATCGGATTCCTTGGATCGAAGCTGATCCTCATGATTCTATTCAAAATTATGGGTATAGATGCCATAACGAAGTTGGTCTTCTCTCCGATGGCGTTAGTGCAGACGATCATTGTTTTTGTCGTATTGTACATGCTGATCATGTTAATGAACTACACCTTCATTCGAGCACAGAGTATTCTTTCGCTCTTTCGAGTCTCTTCAACCTCGGAGCAGCGGCAAAGCCAGATGTCAACGGGGCAGGTTGTCGTAGGTGTATTAGGCATTATTCTCATCCTATTCGGATATGTCTTGTCAGCCCAATTGTTCAGTGGAGCCGCACTCGATATGCAGCAATTGATGTTCACGATGCTTGTGATCCTGTTCTCTGTTATATTGGGTACTTATCTGTTCTACAAAGGTTCCGTTAGTTTTCTGTTTAATCTGATTCGCAAAAGAAAACAGGGTTACCTATCTATTCATGAGGTGTTATCGTTATCATCTATTATGTTCCGCATGAAGTCGAATGCCTTGTTGCTCACCATTATTACAACGGTCTCGGCTCTTGCCATTGGCATGCTGTCTCTAACATATATTTCATATTATTCGGCAGAGGCTCAAGCACGAGAGAGTGTGCCAGAGGATTTTTCGTTTGCACAAGCGAATGTGAAGAATCGATTTGTAGCTGAATTGGATCAGCGAGAGATTGCTTATGAGGTGAAGCACAGACAACCGATTTTCATTGAAATTGATGGAAAAGATATCATGAATGAATCTCAAGGTAAGGAATTTTTATACAGCAGTGTCGTGAGCGACCAGATGGTGGATGACTTGGATCTCACCCCGGGTGAAGTGGTCTTTATGGGGTATGGCAACGTCGTTCGGCAATTAATTCCGATTCAAGAGAAAGGTTCTATTGTTCTGCATGGGATGAAGCATAGCATCGATCAGGAGTTAATTGGAACCTCGAAGCAGGGAGTACTCCCTGTGTATTATACGAAAGGAACACCGGTCGCTGTGGTGGACGAATCGGTATACCAAGAGCTTCAACAGGATCTTGATCCTAAACTTCAGGAGGAAGACCGCGCTGATTATTATGGTGTACAGATTGTAAGCTCGGCTCAGGCGGAGGAAGCCTACACGATCTACAAGGAACTAGACTTACATGTCCCTAATTTCGCTCAGATCGAAATTCGAGACAGTCAGCGCACCAATATGGGTCTTATTATGTTTATCGTAGGTTTCTTAGGTCTGACCTTCCTAATTACCTCAGGATGCATTCTATACTTCAAACAAATGAACGAAAGTGAAGAAGAAAAGCCGAACTATACGATACTCCGCAAGCTCGGCTTCACCCAAGCTAATCTGTTAAGTGGTATTCAACTGAAGCAATTGTTTAACTTTGGTATCCCGTTAGTTATTGGATTGAGTCATAGTTATTTTGCGGTGAAGTCGGGCTGGTTCTTCTTCGGTACTGAGCTCGTGACACCAATGGTGATCGTGATGATTGTATATACGATGTTGTACTCGATGTTTGGGTTATTATCTGTCTTGTACTATAAACGTGTAATCATGGAATCATTGTAAATCAGAGATTAGGAGAAGAGAGTCTTCTCAGCATACGTATAAACAGCCTTAGTTCGGGTTCCTACGGGATTACCTGAGCTAAGGCTGTTTCGGAGTTATAAGACACACCCTAGTCATTAACTAATGGAAAAAAAGGAGGTTCAAGGAAGTATAGCGAAATAATGATCAGGTGGATGGTACATTACATATGGAAGAAAGCTTCGATGCTGAGGCGATAAGATAAGAGGTTATAGAAGGGATGGTAGAACAGAGTGGTGTCTAATCATATATTAAATTCAAGTACTGCAGAAGATTCTCAGTATGTTCGTCAGCAATTAATAGCGTATAATGCAAGTCATATATCGACTGAACTCAGAGATCGGTATGAGGAACTAAACTTCCATGTGAAAAATGAGGCTGGCGAGATTGTGGCAGGCATACTCAGCACACTATGCTGGAACTGGATTGAAATCGACATTTTGTGGGTAAATCCAGAACAGCGTCAACAGGGTTTTGGCTCACAGCTTCTGCTTGAGGTGGAACAACTTGCGCGTGCGAAACAATGTGACTTTGTTATGCTAAACACATTTTCCTTTCAAGCACCAGAATTTTACAAGAAGCATGGGTACACCGTAACGACAGTTATTGAGAATGCCCCAACAGGGCACACACACTATTATTTTAAGAAAGAACTTTAAATGAGCCATTGTGTAATCGTTTAAGGTCAACAGGGGGTATTCCATCATGGTAACCGTAAGAGCTATTGAACTTCAAGATCTGCCAGCATTAAGTCAGCTATACAATGAATTGATGGAGACACCAACGAATGAGGTTCAGATGCAGAAGATGTTTCGATACATTCAACAGAATGGACACTACTATATCCTCGGAGCATTCTATGAGGGCAAGCTGGTCGGCTCTGTGATGGGTATTGAGTGTATGGATCTGGTAGGTCAGTGCAAACCTTTTATGGTGGTGGAGAATGTGATTGTATCTGAGCGGGTGCGTAGACAGGGAATTGGCCAAAAGCTTATGCTACAGATCGAACGAATCGCTAGAGATCTCGCATGTGGTTATATGATTCTGGTATCTGGCGATCAGCGGAAGGAAGCTCATCAGTTTTATGAGAAGCTAGGGTTTAAGGATGAGAAGGTTCAGGGGTACAGGAAGCAATTTAGCTGATCTCGTCTGAGGCTGTTACATATTCACATGGATTCCAATGGAGCATGCTCACCCAAGTGAAATTTTGTTAGAAAAGAGAGCCGCAGGCTCTCTTTTTCTGATGCTCTTCTATTGACCTTCCACTGGATATCATTATTAAAACCTGTCTGATGTTGATAAGTCACATCTTAGTCTTCATCCCAGAACAGATCGTTTAACGTCCTAGAGAGCGCTTTGCAGATGGAGATAGATCCTACAAAATAAAATTCCCCCTGCCGATAATCTACAAATGTTGGTAAAATATACAGAGCTATTGCTGTTTAATGTCTCATGAGTATAAGGAGGTTTTATACATTATGCGTGTGATTGATAACATTAAAGTTTGGGGGGAACCGCTGGAGAATGCAGTGAGTCAGGCTGTGACTTGCTCGCAGTATGGAGATGTGCTTGGTGTGGCATTAATGGCAGATCATCATAAAGGATATTCTCAACCCATTGGTGGTGTGGTCGCCTACCGTAATATGATTAGTCCTTCAGGTGTGGGATACGATATTGCCTGTGGTAACAAGGCGGTACGTACGAATCTAATGTGGGATGATATTTCTCACGGGATTGCGAAGATGATGGATGAGATTAATCGGGTCGTTTCATTTGGGGTGGGACGGAACAATCCAACACCGATTGACCACGAATTGTTTGATGATACGAGCTGGGAGCTATTTGACACCATCGAGCCCAAGCTAGAGCAGAAGTTAAAGACGCTGGCACGCAACCAACTCGGAACCGTGGGCAGTGGTAATCATTTTGTTGATATTTTCGTAGAAGAAGCTACGGGCAAGGTGTGGATTGCCAATCACTTCGGAAGTCGTGGATTCGGTCATAAAGTAGCGAGTGGCTTCCTCAACTTGGCAGCAGGGCGTGAGTTCAGTGGGAAGGCGCCTGGTGAGTCGATGGATCAACCCCCTACACTGTTTGATCTAGGTAGCGAAATGGGTGATATGTACTGGAAGGCGATGACCCTTGCGGGTAGATATGCATATGCAGGACGTGACTACGTCATCGAACAGGTGCTGGATATCCTCGGAGCTCGCAGCGAATACGCTGTCCACAACCACCATAACTTTGCATGGAAAGAAGAGCATTTTGGCGAAGAAACTGTTGTAGTAAGAAAAGGTGCAACACCGTTATCCCCAGGACAGCTTGGTTTTGTTGGGGGCAGCATGGGAGATATTTCGGTCATTGTCGAAGGGATTCACAGTGATGAAAATACGAAATCTTTCCGCAGCACTGTCCACGGAGCGGGACGTATTATGAGCCGTACACAGGCTGCTGGCAAAATGAATTACAAGCTTCGCACACGTATGGGTGGAGAGATTAGTGAAGAACAGATGCAACAAGCCATCCGTGCGTATGGCGTAGAACTGCGTGGTGCAGGAACAGATGAAAGTCCGTTTGTGTATAAGAAGCTGCAGGATGTACTCCATGCCCATGCAAGTACCTTGAAAGTGAATCATATTCTGCGTCCTGTTGGCGTGGCCATGGCCGGGGGCAATGAGTTTGATCCGTACAAGGATTAATGTCTAAAGAAGGTGAATCCATTGAAAAATTGTGCCTTATACAGCTCACAGTTTGACTTAGAGCAAGTTCATGAGCTTCTTCGGTCATTGTATCCCCAAGATCGGATAGAGCTGAATGAAGATAAAACACATATTACCGTAACTCATAAGAAGTGGTTTAGCAAGAAAACCAAAGGATTCAACATCATGACGAGTCGAACGCATCCGGAACAATTTACAGCTATGATCCAAGGCATGATGAATTTTCTTGGCCAGATTGATGCAAACCGTCCTCAACTCCAGGAGAAAGTATTAATCAAATGCTCGACCTTGAATATGG
Source organism: Paenibacillus tundrae (assembly GCF_036884255.1). Lineage (NCBI taxonomy): Bacteria > Bacillati > Bacillota > Bacilli > Caryophanales > Paenibacillaceae > Paenibacillus > Paenibacillus tundrae. Next base: position 1,827,178 of record NZ_CP145605.1, read on the forward strand.
TTATTGGCATTGAGACGGATGAGGACATATCCGAGGAATTCTTCCATGAGCTGTTGCAACTTGCGGATCAGCTTGATGCACTGATCTTCTGGGGCGGTGGTTCTCTATTGAACGCTCAAGGACAATTGTTACTTGATACGAACGGTGATTCAGAAGTTGAAGATTACACAGTAACCGCACATCCAAGCCTGCTAGATGATGCTCGACCACAGTCTGCATCTGGTATTCAGCGTAAAGAGCGCTCTGAACGTATTTTGACCAAACAGGGCATTCCGTTCAATCCTCATCTACCTGCCAGAGCTGGAGATGAACATACGAGAATCCGAACACTTGACGAAGTGGCAAAGCGAGCAGTAGCTCTATGTCTTGCGGCTCTCAAGGGGGAATGTTTGGGTGCGGGTGAGAGTGCTGAAGATACCGCCGCACTTGTCCAAGAGGTCATTGATAAGTATGATGCGGATTCATTCTTTTCGCTATCAGAGCGAAGGTTTATTCATCAGCATGGAGCGGAGCAGCAGGAGGTAATATCCTTCTCGTGGGGATATGAAGCATATTATGTTCTGCTCTGGGCTCTTGGTTACGTTCAAGAATTAGGGGCTCCAACACAGCTATGTAACGTAGGACAAGCGGTAGGGTACTTGCAGCAATGTGACACAATTGAAGAGTTTATATCCCAATCTACGTTCCGTAGTGCAAGTGAAATCCTAGATGAAGCAGATTTAATCTATCGGTATAACTGGGTCTGCGTAGACAGTCGTGTGAAAGAAACTATACCGCCTGCGGGTCTGAATGGCGGAGTTGCCTACGAACGACATCGGGCATTGAATTGGTTAATCTGTTATCTGGATCAAGAGTGGGATGATGTTAGAACGGATACCTAAGCGCGCTTAGGCTGATAAATTAAAGATGGAAAACGCAAATACCCTCATGCTAATTCAGGAATGGCATGGGGGTATTTGTATTGCTTTTTATAGTGATTGTTTCAATTGGGCTACATGTAATATAGATCAGCCGCTATGTCGGCCGAACTGTTCTCGAATAATAACATCTGCGAGAATAAGCTTTTTTTCTACATTACTTTCGGGATTAATAATGCGCCATAACATCTGATCCACTGCACGCGCACCAAGCAACTCCTTGTTGACGTTCACACTAGCGAGCACAGGAATGTCGTTGTATACATTATCAAAACCCGTGACAACACATTGATCAGGTACACGGATGCCCATACCTTCTAATGTCTCAATGGTAGAGAGGGCATAGAAGTCATTGGCGCACACAAATACTTCAGGCAAATTGGACTCGTTAAACAGTGAACTGAAGGTCTTACGAAAGTCCTCAAGATCTGGGCTGCTAAGCTCGGGAATCTGGTTGAGTTCAATTCCGTGTCCCATAAGGACTGAGCTGTAGGCAAGCCAGCGTTCATAGAAGCTGTGTGCATCATGGATGTTACCTACAAACTGGAAACGTTTGAACCCCTTACGAAGCAGGTAGAGCATAATGTCACGCATCGATGCAAAATTATCTGTGAAAATACTGTCACTATGGAAGACGGGATCTAGATGATCGACCATGACCACAGGTATGCCCAACCGTTTAATTTCAAGCAGGATCGGTGTGGAGATGGAGCCCACCGTAATAATGCCGCGAATGGCATCTGGATTTAATAATGTGAATAATTGGTCAGCAGAAGGCTCTGTCAGTGTCAGGATATTAATCCCCTTCTGATTGAGCCGGGAGGATATCCCATTAAAGACGGGTCCCCAGTACACGGATTCCTGATTCTGATAACGGACGTTAGGAAACAAAATCAAAATCGTCCCGCTCCAACGTATGTTTTGTGGATCATTAAGATCATTACTATTGTGGACATCCCCAGATAACGCAGCGTTATCTTTGAAATATCCAAGCTTGCCGGCGGCTTTAAGGATAACATCCCGTGTCTGGTCACTAACTCCTGATTTTCCAGACAACGCGCGTGAAACCGCAAATTTCGACAAACCCGTAAAGTGTGCAATTTCCTGGATTGTTACCTTCGTCTTCATCATACCATCCTTACACTCGTAGTTCTGCCGTATTGTCTACAACGAATTATGAAACTGATTCTAGTATACATGATTAATTTCCTTGAATCGAATTACAGACAGACATTTCAAGAGGATAGCTCTAGGTTGGTTTAAACAGATAGTGAAATCCATAGGTGAGAGATGTTGAATGAAAATTAAGGCGAATTTTGTCTTAAAAATTATGTTTTGTTATTTTGAATAAATAACAAAAACAAAAATAAGGGTTGGTTCTGCATTCGTGTGTACTCAATGGGTGATATGGATAATATGCTTTAAAATAAGCGTTTTCATTACCTGTAATTGCATTCTAACAGAAGAAATAGAAAATGTTAACAACAAAAATGTTGACGCTTACATTATGCTATGTTAAATTTTGTTTGTCAAAACCAAACGAGAAAATAACAAATGGTGGTGGTCATGTATTTTCTTTAGGGCATATGGGAGGTATCGGTTTCGGTTTGTCCATGATTTGTAAACACATTTGGGGAGGTTGTTCTAATCATGATTAGAAAACGGAGCTTTTTTCCTATTCTTTTATTGGTGTTCATGCTTATTGTATCCGCTTGCAGTGGAGGCGGAACAGCGCAGAACGCCACGGAACAGGAAGGTACGGCGAATTCAGGCAATACCACAGAAACGGTAGAAGCAAGCACAGAGGCTGAAGAGCCTGCAGCTGATGTTCCGAATCTTAATGGTCGTGTCATTAAGATCGCAGCATGGTGGGATCTAAAACCAGCTGGAGAGACTGCGTCTGACAAAGCACGTCTGGACAAAATTGCTGAGGTTGAGAAAAAATACAACGTGACCATCGAATTCGTGAATGTACCGTTTGAAGAGTACATGAACAAATTCACAACGACTGCTCTTGCTGGCGAGCCGTTTGCGGATATTGTACAGATGGAATATAAATCTGCACTCCCGGCTGTACTTAAAGGGCAGTTATTGCCAATCTCTGAGTTTACCACTAGTGAGAACAACATCAATCAGGAAGCTAACCTGATGACTAGATTCCCGTCCATTGCAGGTAATGATTACGCATTTGACTCACCGACAAGTATTGGTCTGGGTCTTCACTATAACCGTGATTTATTCAAGAAGCTATCGCTTCCTGATCCACAGGAACTGTACAACAACGGTGAGTGGAATTGGGATAAATTCATGGAACTTGCTAAACAAGCAACCAAAGATACGGATAACGATGGCAAGATCGATGTCTATGGATATTCCGGCTGGGCAATCGATGCACTGCGTCACTTTACGGCAGCCAATGGCGGTACAATCGTAGATGACGAAAATTCCAAAGAAGGCTTGTCTGATCCGAAAACGATTGAAGCAGCTGAATTCATCAAACGCCTGTATAACGTGGAGAATGTGGTGAAAGTGAAAACAGGCGACAAAACGAACTGGGAAGAAAGTAACACATTCAAGGACGGAGACGTTGCTCTTTTCACTGCGGCAGAATGGCAATTAGGAGATCTGACCTTCGCTGCTGGCGTAGTACCTATTCCGAATGGTCCTCAGGGCGATAAGTCTGTAACGTATGCAAACAATGCGGCAGCAGCGAAGTTTATTCCTAAAGGGGTAGAAGATCCGAAGATTGTATACCAAATCTATGAAGAGACCTTCTACATTCCACAGATTGAAGAATACCCAGGGCAAGATTACCTGGAAAGTCTCTACTCAGACGAGAAGGACATCGCGATGATTCGTGAGCATATCGCTGGCACAGGTCGCATCTTGCTGGATGATGCCTATGCGGGTTATCCAATCGGTGATTATGTAAACGATATCATCAAAAACAATGCATCCGTTACGGCAACAGCAGAGAAGTATAAAGCACAGGCTCAAGCTGCTGTGGATAAGCTCAGTAAACAATAACAACAGCAATAATTAGGGTAGGTCTGAAGACTCTGAAGGAAGCAGATTTGGCCGAATTTTCGTTCCAAGCAAGGAAGTTTTCCGCAAGCGTGCTGGGGCGCGTTAAGGGAAAGTGACGCAGCAGGGGACGAAAGGGGTTAAAAGACGCACTTCAGCGAGTTTTCAGACACGTCCTAGGTTGGGGTACCTCGTATCTAAGATGCAGGAGTACCCCTCTTCCTAAATTCCAAAAAAGGAACGCTGGCATCAGCCTTGATGAGGAGGACTCGTAGGATGGCTGGAATTCTACAACGAAAGAAATGGATCCTGCCTGCCGTAATGGTCATCGCAGCAGCCGGGGTGATTTTTTATTTCACATCGGGGACAGATGCGGAAAGTGCGGATGTTCCACCCGGCGGTTTGCCGGCCATTGAAGTGGATGCTATCTTGCAGCAGACAAGGCAGAAGAAGGGGTATGAGCAATATTTGTCTAAGGTAGGCGAAGCTGCTCGGCCGAATGTGGATATTACGATTGAAGCTGGGGAGTATACACGAGCCAGTGGCGGTGAGGTGCGGACACTCGATCATTACGAGGGCCTGGAAGGAACATCGCTACATACGGGTGAGACCGGAGAGGTCGACTGGATGATCAGCGTACCAGAATCGGGATGGTACAACCTTTCTGCAACGTATTTCCCTGTAGAGGGCAAGAGTTCCGCGATTGAGCGTGCACTGTACATTGATGGTGAACTTCCGTTTGCGGAAGCCGCCTATTTGCAGTTTGATCGGGTATGGAGCAATGAGAAGGAAGAGGTTCAGCAGGATAACCAAGGGAATGATCTTCGACCTAAACAGGTGGAGAAACCGCGTTGGATCGAAGAGATATTTCAGGATTCGGACGGTTACGAACAAGCACCATTTAAGTTTTATTTGGAAAAAGGGGAGCATACGCTAACGCTGAAATCTTCTCGGGAACCGATGGTTATACGCTCGTTACGACTGTTCAATGACCAATCGATAGCTCCGTATTCGGAGCTGGCACAAGCACAGAATAGCGATTCATTCCCAAAACCGAAGGATGTGCTCATTCGCATAGAAGGGGAGGCAGCTGTTGCCAAGTCTTCTCCAACGTTATATCCAACTAGCGAAAGATCAAGTTCAGCAGTGTCTCCTTACAGCGCTTCCCAGGTACGAATCAATACGATTGGCGGCTATAACTGGCGTTTGCCGGGACAATGGATTGAATGGGAAGTGGATGTGCCGGAGGATGGACTTTATCATATCGGATTTACGGCGCAGCAAAATTTTGTGAAAGGGATCTATTCCACTCGTAAGCTGACCATTGATGGCGAGGTTCCATTTGCCGAAATGATGAAAGCTCCTTTTCGGTATCAGAGCGATTATCGTGTAGATGTGATGGGTGGAGATGATCCTTATAAGTTCTTGCTGGAAAAGGGCAAACATGTTATTCGGCTGGAGAACAGTCTGGGGGACTTCGCACCACTTATCCGCAATGTAGAGGATAGCTTATACAATCTGAACTCTATGTACCGGCGAATTCTGATGATCACAGGTACTAAGCCTGATGAGTTCAGGGATTACCGGGTGGAGAAACAGATTCCGAATCTGCTGGAAGTGTTCAGTGGAGAGAGTGAGCGTTTGAAGGAAGTTGCCGCTCAGCTTCGCATCTTATCCGGTCAATCGAGTGATCAGGAAGCGCTGATCAAAACGATGGCGCAACAGCTCGATGAGATGATTGAGAAGCCGGATACCATTCCGAGAAGACTCGCTGCTTACAAAACAAATACAGGTGGACTCGGTACATGGGTGCAGCAAGCGAGAGAGCAACCACTGGAGATTGATGCACTCTACGTTACATCGCTAGATCGTAACATTCCTGAAACGGGCATGGGACCAATGGCCAAGATCGGGCATGAAGCGAAAACGTTCTACAATTCATTTTTCATCGATTATAACCAGATCGGAAACGTTGCTACATCAGCGGATCAGCGGACAGTCACTGTCTGGATCGGTAGTGGGCGAGATCAAGCGAACACGATGAAAGCAATGATTGATGAGACGTTCACACCTGAGAGCGGCATCAATGTCAATCTGAAGCTAGTGAATATGGGAACGTTGTTGCCAGCGACATTATCAGGCGAAGGGCCAGACATTGCGATGCAGATTGGTAATGATTTGCCTGTGAACTTTGCGATGCGGAATTCGGCAATGGATCTGACACAGTTTAGTGATTATGACGCGGTGGAACAGGAGTTTAGGGAAAGTGCAATTGTTCCATATGCCTATGATTCTGGTGTGTATGCACTCCCCGAAACGCAGACGTTCAATATGTTGTTCTATCGTAAAGATGTGCTTGCTGAACTCGGTCTTGAGGTGCCTCAGACGTGGGATGATGTGGAGAGCTTACTTGCGATCCTGAGCAAAAATCATATGGAATTTGGCATGCCGATCGTAACACAGGCGAACATGCAAGGTGTCAATATTCCGCCGAACTCACAATACGCAACGATGCTGTTGCAAAATGGCGGTGCGTTCTATCGAAATAACGATAAGGAATCGGATCTGGATTCTCGCGTCGGAATTGAGACGTTCAAGAAATGGACGGAGTTCTATACGGATTACAAGCTGGAACGAGAATATGATTTTGCCAATCGATTCCGTACCGGACAGATGCCTATTGGCTTGACGGATTACACGATGTATAACCAGTTATCTGTCTTTGCACCTGAGATTCGTGGCCTGTGGGGATTCGTGCCCGTGCCGGGAACTGTACAGGAAGATGGAACACTGAACCGCGATACGCCAGGTGGTGGTACTGCGGTCATGATGCTACAGAGTGCGAAGGATCAAGAGGCTGCATGGGAATTTATGAAATGGTGGACCAGTACACCGATTCAAGCGGAATTCGGACGTGAGATGGAAGGTTTAATGGGAGCCGCTGCACGTTATCCGACTGCGAATATAAAAGCTTTGGATTCACTTCCATGGCCTGCTGAGGATTACGCTAATTTGAAGGCGCAATTCGAAACGGTAAAAGGTATTCCTGAAGTGCCCGGCGGTTACTTTACAGGACGCCATCTGTTTAATGCGTTTTACAAAACAGTCGTAGGTCAGGTGGAAGCAAGGGAATCCATTATGGACTACACCCAGTATATTCAGGACGAGATTCGGATCAAGCGTAATGAATTTGGTCTTCCGTAAGCAGAGGGAGGGTTAACAGTGTCACAAATATCACTCCGAGACGGACAAAACAGTCCTCCTGAGAAAAAGCCAACGATGGGCATGAAATCATGGTGGAGCTGGAAGCTCCAGGAAATGAAGGCCAGCAAACATTCCTATGTGCTGCTCGCTCCGTATATGATCCTGTTCATCATGTTCACCGTGATTCCCGTTGTCATCTCAATCATATTGAGTTTCACCTATTTTAACATGCTGGAATTTCCGAAGTTTATTGGCTGGCAAAACTATACGCGCTTATTTTTGGAGGATGACGTATTTCTCATTGCGATCAAAAATACGTTGCTGTTTGCCATTATTACAGGGCCGATCAGTTATATTGCTTGTTTCGTGTTTGCTTGGATTATCAATGAGTTGACTCCAAAATGGAGAGCGTTTATGACGTTGATTTTCTACGCGCCCTCCATTTCGGGCAATGTCTATTTTATCTGGCTGATGATCTTCTCGGGAGATCGGTATGGGATTGCGAACGGTCTGTTAATTAAATGGGGATTTCTACTCGAGCCGATCCAATGGTTGAAGACCGAAGCCTACATTATGCCGATCCTCATTCTAGTGCAATTGTGGCTCAGTCTAGGAACAGGATTTCTCGCGTTTATCGCAGGTCTGCAGACGGTAGATCGGACATTGTATGAAGCAGGGGCTGTAGATGGAATCAAGAACCGTTGGCAGGAGTTATGGTACATTACGCTGCCTTCGATGCGTCCACAGCTGATGTTTGGTGCAGTTATTCAATTAACGACCTCCTTCGCGGTAGCGGACGTATCCATTGCGCTTGCAGGCTTCCCGAGTGTTAACTATGCTGCTGAGACGGTTGTTACACATTTGATTGATTTTGGTACCACGCGGTTTGAGATGGGGTATGCCTCAGCCATCGCGACAGTGCTCTTTATGATTATGGTGGGCACGAACTTGCTGGTACAGAAACTTCTGAGAAGGGTGGGAGAGTAACGATATGGCCGCCATTACAACAGCCAAAAAGCGGGTGAACCGCTCATTATCCGGAAGCATCTCCCTGTTTGCCCTTCTACTGGTGTTCGGAGCGTTTATGGTACTGCCGCTCATCTATGCGATCAATAATGCGTTCAAGCCACTGGATGAGATCTTTACTTTTCCACCGACCCTATTTGTTAAAAACCCAACGTTAAGCAACTTCACCGATTTGCTGAACCTGCTTAGCGATTCATGGGTTCCATTCTCACGTTATATTTTCAACACGGTATTTATTACAGGAATCGGTATCGTGGGTCACGTGCTGCTGGCTTCTGCGGCAGCTTACCCACTTGCCAAACACAAGTTCCCGGGTAAAGTATTCATGTTTCAGGTGGTTGTACTTTCCCTGATGTTCACACCTGCCGTGACGGCAATCCCGAACTATATGATCATGTCATGGTTAGGATGGATCGATACGTATTGGGCTGTTATCATTCCGGCGTTTGCCTATTCGCTAGGTCTGTATCTCATGAAGCAATTCATGGAACAGATTCCGGATGCATTGCTGGAAGCAGCTAAGATTGATGGCGCAAGTGAGTATCGCATTTTCTGGTCGATCGTCATGCCGAATGTGAAGCCAGCGTGGCTTACTTTGATTATTCTGTTATTCCAGATGCTGTGGGGAAGCGATGGCAATGGATATATCTATAGTGAGCAGTTGAAGACCTTGCATTATGCTGCAGGGCAGATCATTCAAGGCGGAATTTCCCGTGCCGGAGCAGGTGCAGCGGTTGCATTGATCTTGATGAGTGTGCCAATTACGCTGTTTATTTTCTCGCAGAGCCGCATCATTGAGACGATGGCAAGCTCAGGCATGAAGGATTAAGGGGGAACGATATGGCACGCACAGTGAAAAGATGGCTAAGTCTTCTGGCGGCAGTATCCCTGTTGCTGGTGAATGCCATGCCTGCGGCAGCCTCCCCGGCGCCGTATGACAGTTATAACTACAACTACTGGAAAGAAGCGGTTCCTTCACCGGATGCTTACCTGCCTGAGCGGACCATTTCAGGCAGTGATCTGGGGATTGGCGAATTCAAAGATCCTGGTGATATCAACGTCTCTTCATCCGGGCAGATCTATATATTGGACAGTGGGAACAGCCGCATCGTTGTCATGGACGCAAACTACAAGCTGTTACGCGTTATTGAAGGTTTTATGCTGGATGGCAGCAAGGAGGCATTTAGCGTTCCAAGCGGACTGTTTGTGGACGAAGCGGAACAGATTTACATTGCTGATACCGGCAACAGTCGTGTCGTTGTGTTAGATGCAGAAGGGAACCTGGTACATACCATTACGAAGCCAGAATCGGACATTTTGGCGACTGATTTTCAGTTTCAGCCTTTGAAGCTGACCGTGGATCGTGTGGGCCGGGTATACGTTGTGGCGCAAGGGGTATATGAAGGCATTATGCAGTTTGATGAGAACGGTCAATTCATTGGTTATGTAGGAACAAACAAGGTTGAACGGGATTATGGCGAATATATCTGGCGCATGTTCTCAACTAAAGCTCAGCGGGCTCAGATGGTTCTCTTTGTACCTACCGAGTTCTCGAATGCAGATATCGACCATAAGGGATTCGTATACGCCACCAACATTGATCCAGGTTCGAACGAGCCGATCAAGCGGTTGAATCCGTCGGGCGAGGATGTACTCAAACGATTCGGTTACTACGATGTCAAAGGGGACATCCGCTTCCGAAATAGTACCGGGCCATCCAAGTTAATTGATGTGAAGGTGTTAGGCAACGGCATGTACAGTGTGTTGGACGCCACGCAGAACCGAGTGTTTACTTATGATGATGAAGGCCATCTGCTGTATATCTACGGAGGCAAGGGTAACCAGGTCGGTACACTTAAGACCCCTGTTGCAATTGAGCAATCCGGTGATCATTCGTTAGTGCTGGATCGAGGCAAAAGCAATTTAGTGGTCTATGAGCCTACACGATTCGGTTCAACGGTGAATCAGGCTGTCGCTCTGCACTATCAGGGCGAGGACACGGAGGCGGTGCATCTCTGGAAAGAGGTGCTTAAGCTGAACGCTAACTATGATATTGCTTATATCGGCATTGGTAAGTCATTGCTGATGGAGAAGAAAAACGAAGAGGCTCTTGGTTACTTTGAGCTGGGCATGGATCGCAAGAGTTATTCTGTCGCATTCAAACGACATCGGAGAGAGGTCATGAAAGAGAATTTTGGCACATTTCTAACGGTTGCTATTGTGGCGGTCTTTGTTCTGATCCTTGTTCGATTGGCGGTTAAATGGAAACGGAGGAGGCAGATCGATCGTGAAGCAGGATTACATTAAGTTTCCGTTGCACCTCATTTTTCACCCCATTGATGCATTCTGGGATCTGAAGTCAGATAACCGGGGTAGGTTAGCTGTTGCTTTTAGTGCACTTATGCTGACGATTATCATTATGATTTTGCAAAAACAGTACGCGGGTTTTCTAGTCAACTATTCGGATCCGCGGACACTGAACAGCATTCAGGAGATCTTAACGATTGTTGTACCGTTCTTTCTCTGGTGCACAGCCAATTGGGCCATCACAACCCTAATGGAGGGGGAAGGCAAGTTCAAAGAAATTGTGCTTGCCACAGGTTACTCGCTCATCCCACTTATTTTGATTTATGCACCGATGATTGTGATTAGTCGGTTTATGGTTCAGGAAGAAACAGCTTTTTATTATCTGCTGACAACGATTGCTTTTATCTGGTTTGTGCTCTTGTTGTTCATCGGTACAATGACGGTTCATCAGTACACTGTTATCAAAACCGTTATTACGATGGTGCTGACCGTTATTGTTATGGGGATCATCATTTTCCTTGGAGCGCTAGTGTTTAGCATGCTTCAGCAATTATTCGAATTTGGCTACAACATCTATCGTGAATTGATCTTTCGGACATAAAGGAGGCGGCATCGGTGAACAAAAAGCAACGACTATACACGGTGCTGGCCGGCGGTGTAGCTGTGGTGATCATTGCAGCCGGGCTGTTGTATATCAATAACCGGGGCATTCCTGCTGTTGAAGTTGCGGCTTATGCCCAGACAACAACGGAAGCGCAGCCAACCGAGGTGGATGCACTTCGTTTCTTGACAGACGCATCTGAGGGCGTGCCGGGTATGAAGCTGGTGGCCGAGGATACGGGACTTGCGCTCTACTACAATGAAGAGACGACCGAAATAGCGGTTCGTGACGGGAATAGCGGTCAGATTTGGTACAGCAATCCGGAAGCGCGAAATGAGGATGGTCTGGCCTCGGGATATGAGAAAGAGGTATTGTCCTCTCAGCTCAACGTTTCCTTCCGTGATGCAATCGGTACGTTGGAGAATTACCCCAATTTTAGCTCCAGTATTAGTAACAAACAATTTGTCGCATCCAATATTGAACAGGGAATCCGCGTGAGCTATACCCTTGGGGATACTTCGCTTGGCATTAATGCGTTGCCTAAACTGATCAGTAAACAGCGGCTGGAAGAAAAGGTACTCTCCAAGCTGGATGAAACCGCAGCCCGGTATACATCTGCTCGTTATTATCCGAGCAAAGCGAATCCGGATGTATTGGAAAGACTGGATGGACAGATATCTAAACAGCTTGTTCTGAACAAGATGTTGGATGCATTTGAGACCGCAGGATACAGTGAGGAAGATCTAGCCTATGACAATCAGGAGAATGGTGTCGAGGGTGGAGGCACATCGGAGAAGCCTAGTTTCGAAATTCCAGTGGAGTATCGGTTAGAGGAAGGAACACTTCTTGTAACTGTACCGCTGAGTCAGGTAAAAGAGAGTGGACAATACCGTATTCGTAATATTGATCTGCTTGCTTATTTTGGAGCTGCCGATGCTGAAGAAGAGGGATATATGTTTGTACCTGATGGTTCGGGCAGCCTGATTCATCTGAACAATGGGAAGATTAAGGAAGAGCAGTATGTACAACGTGTCTACGGTATGGATCCCAACGATAATTCTCTAAGTCGGCCGCAAGTGAGTGAGTCTGCTCATATGCCTGTCTTTGGACTAAAGAGCGGTGATCGTGCTTGGTTTGCCATCATTGAGAAGGGTGATGCGATGGCTAGCATTGCCGCAGATATCGGTGGCAGACAGAATAGCTACAACCACGTGTATAGCAGCTTCTCCTTACGCGGTGAGGATGAATTGGAGATGTATACGTCGCAGAAAATGCAAGAGATCCAGTTACTTAGTGAAGAACCGTTTCGCGGAGATATTCAAGTGCGCTATCAATTCCTTCAGGGGAATGATGCCAGTTATTCTGGGATGGCAAGGTTATATCAGCAGCAGCTAATGAATCAAGATGTATTGAAACCATTGATTGATCAAGAGGATATTCCTTTCTATGTGAACGTGCTTGGTGCGGTGGACAAAAGAGCTTCTTTCCTGGGGGTACCTTATCGTACTACATTAGCGATGACCACTTACGAGCAAGCGGGCACCATTGCAGAAGAACTTCAGCAAAAGGGTCTGAAGCACGTTCAAATGCGATATCAGGGATGGTTTGGTGGCGGATTCAGTCATCATACACCAACACGAGTGAAGCTGGATTCGGAAGTGGGGAGTTCATCGGAGTTGAAGCAGCTCTCTGAGCAATTGCGTGAATCAGGTGGCGCATTGTTCCCGGATGTAGCCTTCCAGCATATCTATCACAACGATTCTCGTTTTGCACCTTCCGCAGATGCGGCGCGTTTCGTTACCAAGGAGACCGCTCAGCTGTATCCTTACAATCCTGCCTTGAACCGAATGGATCAGAGTAGAAACGACTACTATCTGCTCTCCGCAGCCAAACTTCCATATGTAGTCAGTGAGTTCGCTGAGAAGGTAGGCAAGTTGGAGCTACAAGGGTTATCCCTGCGTGATCTCGGTCAGGTGCTAAGCTCGGATTATCGGGATAGTCGTGTCATTCATAGGGAGACGGCAAAGAACATTGTGCAAGAACAGCTTGAAAAGTTACAGCAGGCTTACCCGAATATGATGCTTTCATCAGCTAATGCATATGCCTGGGGCTACGCTCAGCATATTGTGGATGTGCCCGGAGGCTCAAGCCGGTTTAATATCACCGATGAGGAAGTACCGTTTTACGAGATGGTTATTCATGGATACAAAGACTATGCAGGTTCACCTATGAATACGTCAGGAGATCAAGATTTGCGCAAACAATTGCTACGTAGTCTGGAGCTCGGAGCAGCACCACAATTTCAATGGACCTATGAGCCATCATCACTCCTGAAGCTGACGAATTACGATTCGGCATATGCTACGGACTATGTGTACTGGGTGGATGAAGCTGTAGAGCTATATCAGGAAGCCAATGAAGTACTCCGTGGTTTGAGAACCCAAACAATCGTAGATCATAAACGGATACAGGACGGGGTTGTGCAGGTCAATTACAGTGGTGGTGCACAGATCCTCGTTAACTATACCTCGGAGCCGGTTACGGTGGATAACATCGTTGTGGGTGCGGCGGACTACGCGCTGAAAGGAGTTAACCGATGAGAACGATTCGATTATCGCTAAAATCACGGAGAGCGTTGCTTGGCCTTGCCTTTATCTCACCATGGCTGCTAGGCTTCATCTTTCTCTTCGTAACACCGTTGCTGCAATCGATTCGGTTCAGTTTGAGTAATTTATCGGTTGCCCCTGGAGGATATGTACTGGATTTCGTCGGGTTGAAGAACTTCAAGGATGCGATCCTAGTCGATGCAACCTTTAACCGTATTTTGTTAGATTCGGTCGGCGCGATGCTGCTGAATGTCCCGATGATCCTCTTCTTTAGTTTGTTCACGGCGACATTATTGAACCAGAAGTTTAAGGGGAGAACGATGGCACGTGCAATTTTCTTTCTTCCCGTCATTCTGGCTTCAAGTGCAGTAGCGGCGGCTGAGTCTGCGGGGTTGATTAATATGATGGGGGATGTCTCTGCTGTCGATTCGTCCGTGGACGGAGGCGCGTCCTTTAACGTTGTATCTATTGTGCGCATGCTCTCTGACGTGGGATTACCTATGGCTTATGTTGACTATATTGTGGAAGCTATTATGCGTATTTACGAGATCGTCAGCAGTTCAGGTGTGCAGATTCTGATCTTTCTTGCCGCGCTGCAGTCTGTGCCTGGTTCAATGTACGAGGTAGCCAAGATTGAAGGCGCGACAGCTTATGAGTCGTTCTGGAAAATTACATTCCCCATGGTCAGCCCGCTGATTCTGACGAATGTCATCTATACCATTATCGATTCATTTGCTGGAAGTCCGGTCACGGAGGCTATTTATCAGACGGCATTCAAAACCCAAAACTTCGGTCTCAGCTCGGCGATGTCCTGGCTATACACGATCGTCATTGGACTCGTGCTGGTTGTTGTCGGCTGGGTGTTGTCCCGGCGTGTTCACTATAACTAACAGACCGTTTAGATTACGCCTGAAGGAGGCATTAGACTATGGCTGCGTCCGGAACAGATCGCATGGTAGTCGTCCCCAAAGAAAACTATCATATGCATAGGGTGCGAAACAAAACATCGGACCTGCTCTATTCCATCTTCCGATATGCACTGGTAATTGGAATTTCGTTTATTATCCTATATCCATTGTTTCTCAAAATTTCGGTTACCTTCAAGGATAAGCAGGATATATATAATCCAACGATCTATATGATTCCGCAGCATTTCACGTTGGATAATATCAAGCTAGCGGCGCAGGTGATGGATTACTTGCCTTTGCTTGCGAACACGCTCTTATTTGTAACCATCACCACCATACTCACGGCAATATCTTGTGCTCTTGCTGGATATGGATTTGCGCGTTTTTCTTTTCCGGGTAGTAATGTGTTATTCGTACTCGTCATTCTTACGATTTTGGTGCCGACCAGCACCTTGATGGTGCCGATGTATCTGCACTTCCGTAGCTTTGACTTTATGGGTATTATTCATCTGTTTACCGGGCGAGATGGAATTAATTTGCTCAATACGTACTGGCCGTCCATTATTACAGCAGCAACTGCGGGAGGGCTAAAGGCGGGTTTGTTCATTTATATTTTCCGTCAGTTTTTCAAAGGCATGCCTAAAGAAATCGAAGAAGCCGCATTGATCGACGGTGCGGGTGGATTTCGAACATTTGCTAGAATTATGTTACCCAATGCCATATCACCGCTGATTACAGTCATTCTGTTTTCATTTGTATGGCAGTATAACGATACATTCTACTCGGCATTGTTCATGAGCGAGAGCCCACTTATCTCACTTAAGGTCGCTTCATTACCTGCACAGGCGAACCAATTGATTCCGCAACTGATGGGCTTTGGTTCCAACTCGGGTATGAAGGCAGACCCCAACTATGTTGCGATGATTGTAGATACAGGCATTTTATTAGCCATTGCACCGTTAATTATTTTGTATTTGTTCGTACAGCGGTATTTCGTTGAGAGTATCGAACGTTCTGGAATCGTTGGTTAAATCAGCAGGACTCAAGTTCTTCAATAAGAACTTGGGTCTGTTGTTTGTTATGCTGGTATATAACGTAATCTTAGATGAAAAGGGGGTACATATGATGAGTGAGAGCGGCAAGACCGATTTTAATGCCTATCATTATTTTGATAAAAGGGTTGGGCCATTTCGCAATTTCTCCAGTCTACCTAAGCAAGAAGCAGAGGAGATTAGCAATCAGCTTACGAAGGTTGTTTCCTTCGGAAACAATGTAGTTGCTCACGTAGCTTAATCTACGCTCCACTACTCCATTTTTATCTTCACTTCAACAGGATAAGTCCAGTTGTTTAACGAATACGATAGAGAAACGAGCTTTCCTAATCCAATTACTAGAGGGGTTGAAATTCATGAATCTATTTGAGCAATGTTCAGGTCAAACGTTATCCTCCAATTTGCAATGGTTGAATGAGCCAGCAGAGTGGTTCATTCAGGATGGAAATGTCACGATTACCGTTCCACCGGTAAGTGATTTTTTTATTGATCCAGCAGGTGCGGCGGTAAAGGCTTCAGCACCATACCTACATACAGTGATTAAGCGTGATTTCAGTATTGTTGCAAGAATAGAGGTGGATATGAGAGAGCAGTATGATTCGGGGTGTCTGATGATTATGGCAGATGATGTACACTGGGCTAAAGTATGTTTCGAATTCTTCGAAGGTCAGCCTTCTATTCTGAGTGTTGTGACACGGGGGAATTCCGATGATTGCGTATCATCCCCTGTAGACGTGAACAGGCCATATTTGCGCATTGCTCGCGCGGGTAACAGCTTTGCCTTCCATTACTCACAAGATGGCGAGAAGTGGAAGCTGGTTCGATATTTTGGCATGGAATGTCCTGAAGAGATTAAAGTGGGTATCGTCGCCCAATCTCCTGTCGGACAGGGAAGCAAGTCAACATTTACAGAGGTAGAGCTTCAGTATGGTGTAGACACAGATATTCGCCGTGTGAAGTGACGGATATCTGTGTCTGCAAGCTATTTCACGCGAATTAATAATCCGAACAAGCCCAGTACAGCAAAAGTCAGAAATGCAATTGTATTGGAGAACGTTTCAATGGTGTAACCTGCCATGGAAGAGCCTAAGAATTGTCCAACTCCAAGAGCGAGGAAGGCAAGGCTGATCCCAATGGATACATTTGGCGTGAAGAGTCTTGTCGCCCAAACGATAAATACACTAGTTAGGAATATATATGTGCTGCCAAACATGATCGCTGAAGCCAGACTAGCAGTCATCGAAGGCAGTAGGATAACCCCAAGTGACAGGGACAAGAGCAGAATCCCTAGTCGATAAGAACGGCGAATTTCAATGCGTTCAATAATACGTCCGGCACATCCACCGAGTATGCCCATTACCCCCATAACGATCCAGAAAAGGACGGCTTCCGAATCGGAGGCTCCTTTTTCGTCTGTAAGGAAGTTTCGGGCAAACGTCCAATAGATTGCAGAACTAAAACCTGTTAACAGACAAGCCATGAGTAACGCAGCACCAGGCCGGGTTGGCTTCATACATGCCCAGATCGATTTGGTGCATGGGAGTGTTTTGTTCGCTGGGATGACACGTCTATTCCATAACAGAACGACAATGCCGATCGCGGCAAATATGATGTAGGTTAAACGCCAGTAATCGGTCAACAGCCAATAGAGCGGGCCAGAGACAATGATTCCGAAGCTGGTTCCTGTATTGATCCAACTGTTGCCTCTCGCCTGCAAATGAGGTGCAAGTTCGGCATTAACGGTATTACCGAGAGCAGGGGAAGCCCAGCCTGTGCTCAGACCAGCGAGAAAGATACCGAGTGCAAGCACCCATGCATTCTGAGACAGAGCAATGCCTATTAATCCAAGCACAGCACTGATTCCAGCCAATTGAAGAACATAATGATGCCCTTTGTGATTAATGATCAATGGAGCAGTCAGAAGGGACAGACAGTATGCAATGTAGGTTCCTGAGTTAATCGCACCCGAAGCGGCCTCGTTTAATTGCAGCGCTTCTGAAATTTCCGGCATAAACAGCCCATAACTGAAACGCCCAAAGGCGTAACATACAGCGATAAGTGCAATGCCTGGAAAGATAATTTTTTTCATTTGCTTCACCGCCTTTTAGATAGAACGATCATTATATTTCTTGCGAAATAAAAAAGTGAGTTGAATTACTAACTCACCCTGTGTACTAGGATTTGAAACTTTTTTCCGTCATGTGAATCAGTTCTCTGCAGACGTTATGTACATCTTCTGTTTCGGCAAGTGCAGTCGAGCCCTCCAGTAGCAGGATAAACTGCAACAGCTCTCGGTCGCTTAGCGAGGGATTTAATTTTTTGATCAGGGTCATTACATGTTTTTTATGTGCATTTACCGTTTGTACGATGATATGATCGGCATCCCCTCCGAACTCCTCCTTAGCACGCAAAAACAAACATCCTCTGTTCTCATGTTCCATGAGCCAGCGTGCATGACCTTCAGCTAAATTAAGGAAGATGGGCTTCGATTGGTTGTCCGCATATTGCCGCAGTTGTTCGAGATAGCGCTGCTCCCGTCGCAGTAGGACTTCTACAATGAGATCATCCTTGGATTCGAAGTGGTTGTATAGTGTCATAATTGCGATTTCCGCGTCTGTAATAATCCGCTTTAAGCCGATGGCATGAAATCCATGGAGATAGAACAACTTTTCAGCTACATTTAACAGTATTTCCTTTTTGCTGCTCATCATCAATCATACTCCTTCCACTGAAAGATAGAACGATCATTATATCTGGTATGTTATATCCATCCATTTGAATTGTCAATTTGTGTTAATATATCAGGATATCTTTATTCCCCCCCCATAGTTGCTAATAGTGAGTCTCCTAATTTTAAAAATATTATCAATAATGGTATATGAGATCTTACGTATGAAATTGAATTTTGGATCAATGCATTAAGAAACTTGTCTATTTTATTGAGCCTATATAAACATGGTATAGTGAAAATGAATGGTTTTTGAGTGAAGTGATTGTGTAAGGCATTAATAGAGTAGATTCAGGGAAGCAAGGAGAGGGTTCATATCCTGCATGAAGAGAGATGCATTCAGTCTATTAAACATAATAAGATAATGATCCAAGATTTACAGCATGTCCGCAGTCTTCATCTGCCACAGTGCTACATCGGAGCAGGATATGTCCGTAACTATATTTGGGATGAACTGCATGGATACGATCATCGTGAGCTACATGACGATATTGATGTAGTCTATTATGATGCAGAAGATATAAGCGAAGATCGGGATACGATGCTGGAAAAAGAGCTTCAACAGGTTACTGGGAATCCCAAATGGTCTGTGAAAAATCAGGCGAGGATGCATCTGCGTAATCATGCCAAGCCCTATAAGTCGACAGAGGATGCCTTCCGGTATTGGCCTGAGATCGTTACGGCTATAGGTGTACAGCTTGATGAGCAAGATAACATTCGCATCTGTGCTCCACATGGGCTGGAGGATCTGTATCGGTTGATCGTGCGTAAAAGCCCGTTCTTCATGGATGCAGATTATTATAATCAGAGGGTAGAGAAGAAATGCTGGCAACAACGGTGGCCTAAGCTCAACATAATCATCGCACAGGGAGGGGAAGCATGAGGAAGATCACGACTTTTTTACGAGAGAAAGGCCTCATCATTGATATTATTTTACTCGTATGTTTAGTTGTTTTTCTAATGATCTGGGGTAGGAATTTTGCAGTCACGTTTTTTGGTGCGATCAGTGTGGCATTTATGGTATTACGGCGTATCAATTACGAGAAACATGTTGTGCTGAAACGTATTATCCTGACTGGATTAGGCATTGTAGCGGTTTCGTTTATCATTATCGAAGCTCTTGTATTTACCCAATTGGGAGCAAATGATCAGGAAGAAGCGGATTATGTCATCATATTAGGATCGGGTATTAAAGGTACAGAGCTGTCGCTTACGCTCAAACAACGATTGGATGCCAGCCTAGATTATATTCAAGCTCATCCGCAGATTCCCGTCATCGTTTCCGGAGGTCAGGGGCCAGGAGAAGACATCACAGAAGCCCTTGCCATGAAAACATATTTGTTGACTCAAGGGATTAACGCTAACCGAATTATGATGGAGGATCGCTCCACATCGACAAGAGAGAACTTAGTTTTTTCTAAGAAAATAATAGATCAAGCTGGGGTGATGAACCCTGAGATCATGATTGTAACGAGTGATTATCATATGTTCCGTGCGAAGTATTTGGCAGTTAAAAGTGGTTACTCTGCCGAATATGGTATCTCAGCTTCATCGCCAGTACACCTCAAACCGATCTATATGATTCGTGAATATTTAGCCGTGATCAAGGCGTTGATTTAGATTTACAGCCATGGAGTGCCGAATGCGCTCTGTGGCTGTTTTAATATGAGAGCAGAAATATGTAGTACAATAGGATATAGTTGGAAGAACGTGGGGAAAGAAAGGAATCAGATACAATGAAGACACACATCCTGTTATTTGAAGGCTATGTTTCGTTTGAAATTATGTTAGCAAGTTATTTCATGAAAACCCAAGGTGACGTAATTACCGTTGCTTTGGATGAAGGGGCTCTTCGTTCGTATGAGGGGTTATCCGTTAATCCAGATCTAATAATGAATCAGGTTGATCCGTCTAAGGTGGAACTGTTAATCATCCCAGGAGGGGATGTGACCTCACTGCTTAAGCGAGAAGAATTGATGGACTGGCTGCGCAGACTGAATGGACTAACGACTCCAATTGCAGCCATCTGTTCAGGAACCTTATTGCTTGGTCAAGCGCAAATTCTGGAGGATACATCCTTTACGACTAACGCAGAGGCACAGATGAGAGACATCACTACCCAAGGGGTGTATATGAATACCAATGTTGTCGTAGATGGCCATATTATAACGGCTAAGGCCAATGCATATGTTGATTTTGGTATTGAGGTTGGTAAGGTCATGAATATCTATTCGAGCACGGAGGATCTGGAAGAAACGATTGAAGTGTTCAAATATTTCAAAGCCAAACCATGATATAATATGTGGCGTTAATATAGAAGAATGAGATATAGGAGTGAATGATCATTACTGCATTTAAATTAGCTTCCTTATACGAACAGAAGCAGATTACAACAAACGATATGGAAGAGATTGTACGCGTACTGGCACAGGCGCCATTATTATATGATGACGGACAGACCATTCAAGTTCAGGATTTCGTAAATAGCTTGGAGATTACGCTGCAGCCGAGTGCTCGTCCTGCAATAATTGAGCTGTATGAACTCGCTGTACAGGCTTGCCGTCAATATCCGAATAACTCGACATACGAACAGTTTCAGGATGCACTAGGGTTACAGGCTGAGTTGTGGCAGGAAGAAGTGCTGACACTGGCAATGTGGATGAACTGGTTGAAGCAGATCGTTGAGGGACGTCGAACTTTACCAGAGTATCACTTTGAAGCTATGCTCGGGGCGTTACCGGATGGGTTCATGATTCATGATTTTTATGATGAGCTACGATATCAATTGGAGCAGAATCCTTCCAATGATTGGGCAATGCAAGAGCGTGATCGATTGTATGCTGCTATGGGAGCAAAATAAAGGTTCATTAGATTATGAAACTAGCTGACGCTGTGTTATGCCGTATGTAAGAGGTTGGTTGAAAAGTCCGTTGTGAACACATACCCTACGTTAATCGTCTTATACCCAAATGGAAATGAGGGGATGGAATGAATAAGGTCGTTTTGGCAGGTGGAACTGGATTTGTAGGTCAGGATTTTGCTAGGCGGTTTCAGCAGCTAGGTTATGAGGTGGGTATTATCTCACGCCAGTCTGGTCATATAGCCTGGGAGGATCGAGAAGCCATCATTCAAGCGCTGGAAGGTGCCGAGTTATTAATTAATCTGGCTGGTAAATCTGTGAACTGTAGGTACACAGAAGAAAACCGCAGGATCATTCTGGAGTCCCGCACACAAACGACGCGTATCCTTGGGGACAGTGTCTTGGCCTGTAACAACCCTCCCAAACTATGGATTAACTCAAGCACAGCTACCATATATCGACATGCTGAGGATCGACCTATGACGGAACAGGACGGGGAGATCGGTACAGGCTTCTCGGTAGATGTAGCTACAGCATGGGAGCAAGCCTTTTTTGAATTCAGTTTGCCTTCTACCCGGCAGATTGCACTACGAATTGCCATTGTGCTGGGGAACGGCGGGGTCATGGAGCCTTTAACGAATTTGGTTCGTTTTAGGTTAGGTGGTTCTCAGGGTTCTGGAAGGCAGCAGTTTAGTTGGATTCATATCGAGGATCTGTTTCGGATGGTGATCTATTTACAGGAGCATCCTCAGTTGGAAGGTGTATTCAACGCTTCCTCACCTCATCCTGTTACCAATCGTCAATTGATGGCAGCACTGAGACAACAAATGGGTGTGGGATGGGGACTTTCTTCACCGCGCTGGATGTTAGAATTCGGTGCTCGTATTATTCGAACGGAGACAGAACTCGTGCTCAAAAGTCGTTGGGTCATTCCCGCGAGATTAGAGCATGAAGGCTTCGTATTCACATATAATACACTGGATACAGCGCTCGCTGAGATCCTGAAGCAGAAGAATTAATCTATACGGCTATTCAGCCTCAGGAAGAAAGGTTGTTCTGAAGAATAGATGTAACTTACCCATACAGCAACACGATGAGAAGGGCAGCGGCGACTGTCCTTCTGTTATTCTATCTGCACGTCTTGGCATGAGGTATAGAGAACGTAGGGATTGCTTGGTAAACGGAGTGAGGAAGAAGGTGAATTTATTGACGAATGGAAAAAGGAAGACGGACAATGCACCGGTGGTCTTAATAACCGGCACATCTAGTGGATTTGGGATGCTGACAGCAATTAGTTTGGCGAAACGAGGTTATCTGGTTGTAGCAACAATGCGTGACCTCAGTCGTAAGGAAGCGTTGGTGAGGCTAGCCGCAGAAGCGGGAATCTCGGATCAGATACGATACATACGCTTGGACGTCACTGATCCCCATTCAATTATGGAGGGGATAGAGGAGATTCTGCGGCATGATCATCGTATTGATATGTTGGTGAATAATGCAGGCTTTGCGGTCGGAGGATTTATTGAGGAAGTACCCATGGCGGATTGGCGTAGGCAAATGGAAACCAATCTGTTTGGACTAATTGAGGTAACACGTGCTGTTCTGCCAGTGATGCGTAAGCAACAAAGTGGACTCATTATTAATCTTTCCAGCGTTAGTGGACTATCGGGCTTTCCGGGATATGCACCCTATGCTACCTCTAAGTTTGCGGTGGAAGGTTTCACAGAAAGCTTACGCCATGAGATGGCTCCATTTGGTATAAAGGCTGTATTGATAGAGCCCGGAGCGTATCGTACCCCTATATGGAACAAGGGCTTAGGTGAGATTCGTCAGCGGGAGCAGTCACCTTACAACAAGCAGCTGGATGCAGTGCTCCGTTACTCCCGTCGTACAGGCGAAACTGCGCCTGATCCGCAAGAAGTGGCTGACCTAATTGTTCGGATTGGACAGATGCGCTCCCCACGACTTCGATATGCACTCGGCAAAGGCTCTCGTTTGCTGATTATCGGTAAGGCTCTATTGCCTTGGAAGTGGTTCGAGTGGATTATTGCCCGTGGATTGAAATAAAAATAAAGAATGGGCAGCTAGCTGTTAGAGCAAATGTGAAGCAGATTTTCATGGGAGGTGCTTGAGCTGTTTGAATTCATTGTAATCGTTCTATTGCTGATCATGATTACTCTTCTTCTACGAATCAATAGTAAATTGCCTAAACGAGATCCAGTGGAAGAAGCGATGGAGCGTGACGCTGCTCGCAAGCAGAAGTTAACCCATATCCAGCCCACTAGAGAGCAGGACGAGTAGTCTAGTTTTGAATCACTATAGTATTATTTGTTGTGCGATATATGTCGTGCAAGGTTATTACTATATGAGCCTATGAAACAGCAAGGAGTGAAAAGGTATGCGCAAAGATCCCCTCAACGAATCTATTTCGATTCGTAATATTGTACGTGATGATGCAGAGCACTACTGGCCTTTTCGGTTAGAAGCTCTCAAAAATCATCCTGAAGCGTTCGGTGCTTCATTTGAAATTTCAGTACAACTCCCCATGACTGAGGTGCAAGACCGCATACATAGTGACCCGGATGATTACATTCTTGGAGCATACGCACAAGATGGTTCTCTTGCAGGAATGATGGGGTTTAAGCGAGAGTACGGGCTGAAGTTAAGGCACAAAGGCATGATCTGGGGAGTCTATGTGTCTCCTGCCTATCGTGGGTGTGGAGTGGCTTCTCGTCTACTTCAGGAAGTGCTGGAGCGAGGAAGACAGCTAGAGGGATTGAAACAAATTAATCTATGTGTCGTTACAACGAACGAATCAGCAAAGCGTTTATATGAGCAAGCCGGCTTTGAGACATACGGAATCGAAAAAAATGCTTTGGAAGTGTACGGTCAGGGATACGATGAAGCTCATATGACATACTTTTATACGAATCCATAGCAGGTAGTCGAGTTTGTTGCTACAGAATGCTCATTCGTCATTACGCAATCTCAATTCGTATCTCGTAAGAATATACCGTATAATGGAAAATGATTGGGAGACTAGATGGATATGCAGGTATGCTCGATCTGAGTCTTATAGAGGTTGTTCAAAAAGTCCGCTTTTGATTACGAAGAATGCCTGACGGCATCTCAGCATCGAATATGGGATTCAGCCGAAATGTCTGTTGCTCACGTAGTCCTGCCTACGCTCCGCTACTCCATTTCTAGCTTCAGCCCATCTTCTTGGTACTGAAAACCGACCTTTTCGAACACGCACTTATAGATAAGTCTTATGTGGACAGAACAGAGGTGTGTCATTGGCAATAATCCGAACTTTTGAACAAAAGGACTTACAATATGTCATTGAAGCTCATATCCGTATCTATCGAAATGAGTATAATTATGATCATAGCTTTGCTATTTTCATAGAGGAATCTGTTCAAGAGTTCAGTCGTACTTGTCGTCCCGAGAAGGAAATGATCTGGATTGTTGATCTGGACGGAGTTGCCTCAGGTTGCATTGGGCTCGTTGAATTGAACGAACACACCGCTCAATTGCGTTGGTTTCTCATTGAACCTGAAGCTCGCAACGAAGGCTGGGGTCGTCAGCTTGTTGAGCACGCTATTCAGTTTGCTAGAGAACAAGACTATGCATCGATCCTATTATGGACTAATCAAGATTTAACAGGAGCGCGCAGACTATATCAATCCTTTGGTTTTCATGTGGCGGAAACGAAGCGGCAGTTCTTATCGGGACAGGAGCTTACGGAGGAGAAGTGGGTGCTTCCCCTGATCTAGGTTGTTAGGGTGAGGACATGCTCTGAAGGAATGAAGCGCAGCATAGGCAAGTAATGAGTAGCATAGAGAAGAACATATGGCGGAGCATTGGAACAGTGGCAAAGACTAGCTCATGCAGTATAAAATGAAGGAAGAATCAACATACCTCACCTCCAGTCATCATGAGCAGGAATACCGGGTTCCATGGAACCTGAAAGAATACGTTATAGAGGTGAAACCTTTGAACAAGAAAATTGCATTTTTTGACTCAGGCATTGGTGGTCTAACCGTGTTACATCGAGCATTGCAGCAATTTCCTGAAGAACAGTTTATATATTACGCAGATACATTACATGTCCCCTACGGACCCAAAACTGCGGATGAGGTAAGAGGACACATTTTTGACGCTGTAGAAGCGATCCTGCGCGAAAATGTAAAAGCCATCGTCATTGCTTGTAATACAGCAACCAGTCTGTCAGTGAAGGAGTTGCGTTCCCGAATCGACATTCCGGTCATCGGCATGGAGCCGGCGGTGAAGCCAGCAGTGGAGATGAATCGTGAGAGTGGAAAAAGAGTCCTTGTTTTTGCCACGGCATTGACCCTGAGCCAAGCTAAATATAATGAGTTGGTATCTCGCGTAGATGACCATAACACCGTGGATTCCATCCCACTTCCTGAACTTGTGGAGTGGTGCGAGCAATTGGATTTTGATGAGGATAAGATCACCGATTATTTCCGGATGAAAATGGCGGATCTTGATCTGAACAAGTATGGAACCGTGGTGCTTGGTTGCACGCATTATCCATATTACACTGCCATGCTTCGCAAGGTTCTCCCAGCACATGTGCGAATCATTGATGGAAGTGCGGGCACCGTTAATCGTCTGCAACAACTCCTTGGATTGTCAGAGCAACATGGGGTGTGGACAGAAGATCAGATTACTTTTCTCAGTTCCTCTGGGAAATCGGAAGATCAGGACAATATGAAACACGCCTTACAATACCTTCAAATGAGCAACTTGTGATCTCGTATAACAGGAGGATCAGATATGAAGTCCATTTATCTCATTCGACATGCCCAAGCGACGGGGCAGGAACCCGAGTCGGAACTTACAGTAGAAGGATTGCAACAAGCTGAGAAGCTTGCAAGGGTGCTTGCACAACACTCGATAACCTATATTGTTTCAAGTCCTTGGAAACGGGCGCTACAGACGGCGATGCCGCTTAGCGTAGCCTTATCCCAGCATGTACATACGGATGAACGTCTTAAGGAAAGGGTGTTAAGCACCCTGCATCTGGAACACTGGATGGATTCGCTAAGACGCACATACACGGATGAAGACTGGACGGAAGAAGGGGGAGAGTCTTCTCGCACAGCAACGGCACGTGGCATGAGTGTGTTGGAAGAGTTGTGGAACCGATCTGAATCAAGCGCCGCAGTGGTGACCCACGGGAATTTGTTATCCTTGATTATCCGCCAGTACGATGCATCCTTCGGATTCGAAGCGTGGAGATCCCTCACGAATCCAGATGTATATGTGCTAGAGCGCACAGCGGATGCGTTAGCTCCTTCGATTCGTCGATTCTGGACGGATTGAACAGCAAAAAAAGAGTGCTTTAGCTAACCTCTAGAACACTCTTTTTCTTGTATTGAATTTTTTCTTGTGAGAATTACAGAGCTGCGATCAGTAATGTTACCCATCCAGCGAGAAATGCAACCCCGCCTAATGGGGTGATGGCACCAAGCTTACGTACACCTGTAATACTGAGTACATAAAGACTGCCTGAGAACAGGATAATGCCAGCGAATAAAAGCCATCCTGCGAGTAATACTAGCGAAGTTTGCTCTAAGCGATCCGCCAGCAGTCCCATCATAATTAGTCCAAGTCCATGAATGAGGTGATATTGTACACCCGTCTCATAAATTTTGATCATGTCAGCGGACAATTTGCGTTTCAGAGCATGTGCTCCAAATGCACCCAAAGCTACGGCCAGAAACATCATAATGCTACCTAATATGATTAACGTTTGCATAGGGATATCTCCTTCAAATAATGGTATTCGGAATTGTGGAGTGCTCCGAACCCGTCAACTACAGTTTGCGCAATTGAATACGTTGGATGGAGTGATCGGCTTCCTTTTTCAGAATAAGTCTAGCTCTTCCCTTCGTTGGCAGAATATTCTCGTGCAGATTTTTGGCATTAATATCTTGCCAAATTTGACTAGCCGTTTGCACAGCTTCTTCCTCGCCAATATTGGCGAAACGACCGTGGAAGAAGGATTCTGTATTCTGAAACGCGGTGTTACGTAGAAGCTTGAATCGCTCAATGTACCAGTGGCGTATATGTTGTTCTTCTGCATCAATGTAGATGGAAAAATCAAAAAAGTCGCTCACGAGTAACGGTGTTTCTTTCTTAATTTGAAGTACGTTAATGCCTTCAATGATCAGGATGTCCGGCTGGCAGATCGTTTTTTCCTCGCCTGGAATCACATCATAGGCAAGATGGGAATAGACCGGAGCTTTGACTTCGGGCTTACCGGATTTCACATCACCCATGAATTGAATGAGTGACTTGATATCGTAGCTCTCAGGGAAACCCTTTCGATTCATTATGCCCTTTTCTTCCAGCACGGCGTTAGGATATAAGAATCCATCTGTCGTAACGAGATCGACTTTGGGATTGTTTTTGCCTCTGGCTAGCAGAGCTTGTAGCAGGCGAGCAGCCGTACTTTTGCCTACGGCAACACTGCCACCAATCCCGATAATGTAGGGCACAGGGTCAGCTTCTTTTTTTAAGTAGGAAGCCGTTAATCGATTTAATTCTCTTGAGACACTTGCATATAAGTCAATAAAGTGGGTAAGAGGTAAATAAATATCTTTTACTTCCTGTATAGATACCTCTTCATTTAATCCCTTGAGTTGTTCTAATTCCATTTCCGTCAGCGGAATTGTGGTCTGATGCTCTTGCAGTTCAGCCCATTCCTTGCGGTTGAACTCGATGTAAGGAGAATATAAATTCATGAGATCCCGCTTTCTATATGTAATGTAATCTGTGACACAATCTTTAGTGTACCAAATTTCAGGAAACTGACAACACCTTTACATTGAAAATAGAGTGTAGAGTCGAATTATACCATGCGGAAGGGTGACAGCAAATGATCGTCTATGAGAGAGAGCATGATTTTGTATTGACCGCACAACAAGAACATGGGCAAGTGGCTGGAGAGATGGCTTCTTATTGGAAACACGAATTGCTCGCTGATGCCAGTCACTTCGAAGAGCTTGTTCTTGCGGCAAGAGAGCATGATCGTGGATGGATTGAGCTGGATGCTGCTCCATTCTGGAATGATTACGGTCAGTCGCCGTACTCGTTCCGTGACTTTCCGCTGCGTCCGCGCTTTGTATTTTACCAGAAGGGAATCGCTGAAGTCTGTGCAAAAAGCATGTATGCGGGATTGCTATGCAGCATGATGTATACGGAATTGTTTCAAAATACGCTGGGTGCTAATGCCCACGATGATGAAGATATCAAGGAATATCTGAATAGCGAGCGCAAACAACAATCGGAATGGATTGCGCAGCTCGGAGGTGGAGAAGAGTTACAACGTAGATTACAAAGTGATGTGGACATTATGCTTTTTTGTGATCAATTGAGTCTATTTCTCTGTATGGAGGAACCAGGCACACCTGCTGCACGTTATGAGTTTTTTGCCGAAGGGTTAGGCTGTACATTTGATGCATGTGGGAGACAACCGATTCGGGCGGAGTGGATCTCCAAAGAGAAGGTAGGCTTATCTTATGTACCCTTTACAGAAGAGTTTACGGTAGTTATGCCTTATAAATCTGTACCGAAAGCCAGCATTCGCAAATTCGGTCTATTGCAGGCCTATCGTCGTGCGGAGTGGAAAGAACGTAAAGTTTTAATTACTGCATTGAATCAAGATAGCCATTAATCATGAACGACGAATAGGTTTAACTAAACAGACTCCGAGACTCTTCGGGGTCTTTCTTGTGCATGGCTTTTTCTATTCATTATGCATGATTAGATATTGCTAGAAATTAAGATCAGTCGAAGCAGGAAAAACCAGTGGATTACCAGAACTGTTAATGTACAACGAAGGATTACAGGAGGACACGTATGAGTACACGAATTGAGATTCTAACCATGTGCATGGTGTGGGATAAGTTAAATGGCAAGGTGTTACTGATGAATCGTCCGAATCGTAAAGGATTTCCGGGATATATCGCACCTGGAGGCAAGGTAGACTATCCAGAGAGTATTGTAGATGGAGCCATGCGAGAAGTAGAGGAGGAAACTGGACTTAAGGTTACTGAAATCACGTATAAAGGACTGGATGAGTTCTGTGATCCGGAGCAGGGGTTACGTTATATGGTGTTTAACTATCTGGCAACGGCATTTGAGGGAGAACTATTACAGAATCCACCCGAAGGTGAACTGATATGGATTCCGTTGGAACAGGCACTTGATCTGCCGATGCAGGACTGGTTCGCAGAACGTTTTCCACGATTTTTCCATGAAGGTACATTCGAACGAAGTGTGGTCTGGGAGAAATCCACAGGGCAGACGCTGAAGGAAACATTTAAAGTCTATTCTGATAAAGTTCTTCAATAGCGGAGATCATCCATATCTATATAGTAATATCCATATATTATGATACAATGAGGTTTACTTTGTTTTGAGATGAGGGTTTTTTGTATGAATGTAACGTTTCGATCCTCTATAGAGGAAATTGATGTGCAGCAGCTATCAGGACATTTTTTCGATGGTTGGCCGAACCCGCCATCTCCCACTACTTTTATGAAGTTATTGGAACAGTCCTATGCTGTAGAACTAGCTATTAATGAAGAGACTAACCAAGTGGTTGGCTTCATCCAAGCAATTTCAGATGGCGTACTCAGTGCATATATCCCGTTATTAGAAGTAGTGCCATCGCATCAAGGAAAAGGGATAGGGGCTACTCTGTTAGAAAGAATGCTTCATCGACTTCAGCACCTCTACATGATTGATCTGTTATGCGATGGAGAAATGCAGAATTTCTATGAAAAGCAAGGAATGATCAAAGCGTCAGGAATGCTGATTCGCAATTATTCCAATCAATCAGGTGCAATAGCTAGTTCATAGATTGAGTAAAAGGGTTATTTGGAGCGTGGTTACTATGGTGACATTCTATGAAGATTTAGCCGATACATAGGCTTCTGCAAACGGACGCAAATGAATACTGTTTACAAAAAAAGGTGGGATTATCATGAAATTGTCGTTCCGAATTTTGGATTGGGAAGAAGAAAAGCCTTATGAGCTTCTATTGATGGCCGATCCTTCGAAAGCGATGGTTGACGAATACTTGAGTCGGGGTGTTTGTTTTATCGCTGAATATGAAGGAGAGATGGTCGGAGAGTTCGTCTTGCTGAAGACCCGGCCGGAGACGGTGGAGATTGTTAACATTGCGGTACAGGAAGAGTTGCAAGGACAAGGTGTAGGCAGACATATGATCAAAGAAGCGATTGAAGCTGCACGTAGATTGGGATGTAAGACAGTAGAGATTGGCACAGGGAATTCAAGCTTTCACCAATTAAAGCTATATCAGCGTTGTGGATTCCGTATTGTTGGAGTGGATCGGGATTTCTTTGTAAGACACTACGAGGAAGAGATTATTGAGGGTGGAATTCGTTGTGTGGATATGATTCGTCTGTCATTGGATCTGGACACCGTTCCGAGGCAGGATGAGAAGTGAACATGTATTTGAGAATCATCAATCTGGCTCAGACCATGGTCTGACCGCTTTAGTGATTGAAGGAGAAGATTTGGTTGTGCATATGTCTTTGACCGCAGATGAAGCCGAATAAAAGGGAGTGGTTCATTTGGAATATATGTGGGTTGCTGTG
This sequence comes from Paenibacillus tundrae, assembly GCF_036884255.1. Classification (NCBI taxonomy): domain Bacteria; kingdom Bacillati; phylum Bacillota; class Bacilli; order Caryophanales; family Paenibacillaceae; genus Paenibacillus; species Paenibacillus tundrae. Next base: position 1,858,070 of record NZ_CP145605.1, read on the forward strand.
ATCATCGCTGGCTTGGTGGTTACGCCATCACTTTATCAGATGAACAAACGAATACGAAGGTTGGAAGAACAGGTTAGACAGATGTCCGACGATAGGAGGGTTCTATAATGGAGCGTTATACACATCTAGGCGTTTACGGTCTAATGGTTTGGGAGCAGAAGGTACTGCTGATTCAGAAGGCGCGTGGGCCTTATCAGGGGACATGGGATCTGCCAGGAGGTAGGCCGGAATTCGGAGAAACACCGGAAATAGCGCTCCATCGCGAGATTGAAGAGGAGACGGGGCTCACGAATGTTCGACTGTCTCTTCGATCCGCGCAATCCAATCTGGTGCAGTGGATGCATGAAGGTAGTCCTGAGGAAGTTCATCACATTGGTATTCTATATGATGTCTATTTGGGATCAGATGAGCAAGCCTATGGTATCAAAAAAGAGGGGGATGGCGAAGATTCTCTAGGGGCAGCATGGTTTACCATGGAACAACTTGATTCACTCTCATTAACGCCGTTTGCGTTGCATATGATTCAGAATCGGACGGAGCTATAAAGAATGACTAGACTAACATCGGGGTATAGCGCAGCCTGGTAGCGCGCATCCTTGGGGTGGATGAGGTCGTGGGTTCGAATCCCGCTACTCCGATTCTAAGCAATAAATACATGTTAGGCTTAAAGATAAGGTCATAAATCTTCGGATTGATGGCCTTTATTTGTATTCCCGCAAATTTATTAGCTTTATCTAGAACGTAGAAGAAATGCGGATCGGATTGGATGAACATTAATAGGCATGTTGCAGAGTTAACGTATTTCTCACTATCAATGTATTGTACTTCCGTATACGAATCTAAAATGGTACTCATAATCACCACATTTTAGTGTAAAACACGTACCATTGGTTAATGTTTAAAGTAACCGTTTGTTTTTGTGCTTTATCGACCACAATTAAAAAGGGGGGAATTCATAACTTTTAGACGCAAGGATTGCACCATTTATTCGATTCATCTAATTTATGCATCAATCGAACTAAAAATAGGAAATGCTCCTGAGCGCAAAAGTTTATAGAATAGATATTAGAACACAGAACTTCAGTTGAAAATATTGGAGAATGTGTAACCTTCGAACGGATCAGGACAGTATTCGACATCTGTGCGACGGTATATACAATCATTCTTTTTCTATGATTTTGAAAACGCAGACAAACCTTGACGGGAGCGTCGGAACAACGTTATTACCACCAACAGCACGATTATTGGACTTCATGAAAAATTTCGCTTAAAATGTTGAACGAACGCAAATTACAGCTTAGTCAATGATTTCCGTCAAAAATACGACTAAATCAAGACGGAGGGAACGTCGATGACGATCGTGGAAGGCAACAAGAAACCCTGGGAAAGTTACTATGGACCCAATTTGGGATATGTACAAGAACAATATGAATTATTTTCCGAAGACCCTGGTTCAGTTACACCAGCTTATCGGGAGTTGTTTGAACAATGGGGTGCACCGCCGATGCCTGGCAGAGATGCACATACAACCACTTTTTCGGGTAATGCTCAAAACACCTCGGGAAGCGTGGATATTCAACTTTTACAGAAAGCGGTTACAGCCGGGAAATTGGTCTGGAATATTCGCACGTATGGCCATCTTGCTGCAGATATTGATCCACTTGGGATCAGTGAAGAAGCAGATACCTCTTTGCTCGAACCGAAAAATTTTGAATTAAACGAAGAAGACCTCAAAGCACTGCCTGCTTCCTTGATCTGGGAGGGTGCTGATGGTCAGCCGGCAAATGGTTGGGATGCAATCCAGCGTTTACGCCAGATTTACACGGGGCCAATCGCGTATGAGTTCAGCCACGTACATGAAGTTCAGGAACGTGAATGGCTCAATCGTCGTGCGGAATCTCGCACTTCCCCTGCACCACTTAATCAGGAGGAACGGACTGCTCTATTGGAACGTCTAGTAGAGGTGGAGCAATTCGAGGATTTCCTGCATAAAACCTTTGTGGGACAAAAACGCTTTTCTATTGAAGGAAACGATGTGCTTGTGCCAATGCTGGATGAAGCCGTGCGGATTATGTCGCATTCGGGCTCAAGCCATATCCTGATGGGGATGGCTCACCGGGGACGCTTGAACGTACTGGCACATGTACTGGGTAAACCATATAGCAAAATCTTCTCTGAATTCCATCATGCCCCGAACAAGGATTTGGTTCCATCTGAGGGTTCTACAGGAATCAATTATGGATGGACGGGGGATGTAAAATATCACCTAGGTGCTAATCGCTTTGTAAAAGAAGGTGAAACGGTACAGGCTCGCTTGACATTAGCCAATAACCCAAGTCATCTAGAGTACGTAAACCCTGTTGTACAGGGATTCGCTCGTGCTGCACAGGATGATCGCCGTGAACCGGGTTACCCGAAACAGGACGTTTCCAAAGCAGCAACGATTCTTATGCATGGTGACGCAGCATTCCCTGGTGAAGGAATTGTAGCCGAAACGCTGAATTTCAAAGCTCTGCCTGGTTACCAGAATGGCGGAACGATTCATATTATTGTAAACAATCGCTTGGGCTTCACAACCGATAGTAGTGACTCACGCTCAACGCATTATGCGAGTGACCTTGCGAAGGGGTATGAGATTCCGATTATACACGTTAATGCGGATAATCCGGATGCTTGTATCGCAGCAATTCGGATGGCCGCAGAGTACCGGAATCGGTTTAAAAAAGATTTCTTGATTGACCTCATCGGGTATCGTCGTTACGGTCATAACGAAACGGATGATCCAGAAACAACACAACCGAAAGTGTATGACAAAGTTAAGAATCATCCGACAGTGAGTCATCTGTATCAAGATCAGTTGAAACAGGAATCTATTATTGACGAAGCGGCTATTAATAGCATTCGTGAGGCTGTGACGAACCGGCTAAAAGAAGCCTATGAGCATATGAAGAAAAATGAAGTACATGAATACTATCAACGGAAGACAGATGAGCCTGAAGCAGTGAAAGTGATTCCAACTGCGGTACCGCTTGAGAATCTACGGAGTATCAACGCAGATCTATTGAAATGGCCGGAGAATTTCAATGTGTATCCGAAGTTGCAGCGGATTCTACAGCGCCGTAGCACGTCACTGAATGAAGGCGAAAAAGTTGATTGGAGCCTTGCTGAGACACTTGCATTTGCAACTATTCTTGCAGATGGTAAGCCGATCCGGATCAGTGGTCAGGATGCAGAGCGTGCAACATTTGCTCACCGGAACCTGGTGTTGCATGATTCAGAGAATGGAAGCAAATTCTGCCCTCTGCATCATTTGCCACAGGCACGAGCTTCGTTTGCAATCTACAACAGCCCGTTGTCTGAAGAATCGGTGGTTGGATTCGAATATGGATACAACGTGTATTCGCCAGAGACTCTTGTCATCTGGGAAGCTCAGTTCGGTGATTTTGCTAACTGTGCACAGGTTATTTTTGACCAGTTCGTATCGGCAGGTCGCGCGAAGTGGTCGCAAAAATCAAGTCTGGTTATGCTGCTTCCACACGGTAATGAAGGTCAAGGGCCTGAGCACACAAGTGCACGTCTCGAACGTTTCCTACAGCTTGCTGCAGAAGACAATATGACCGTTGCTAACTTGACAAGTGCTTCTCAATATTTCCATCTTCTTCGTCGTCAGGCTTCCCTGACTGAAACCGAAGATGCACGTCCACTTGTAATGATGTCACCGAAGAGTCTAATTCGTAATCCACGTGTTGCTTCTCCGGCGATTCAGTTCAGTGAAGGCAAGTTTGAGCCAGTGCTGGAACAAGCTGGGCTTGGCATGAAGCCTGACCGTGTTGAACGGATCATCTTGTGCAGTGGTAAAATTGCAATTGATCTTGAGGATGCTTTTGAAAAAGAAGGCGGAGACTGGTCATGGCTTCACATTATCCGTGTTGAACAACTGTATCCATTCCCTGCAGAAGAGATCCAGCGTGTACTCGCACGTTTCAGCAAGTTGAAAGAGCTGGTATGGGTACAGGAAGAAAACAAAAACATGGGTGCATGGACGTATATGGAACCACGTCTTCGTGAAATTGCACCTGAGGGTACAATCGTTAAGTATGAAGGCCGTCCGGAGCATGCAAGTCCTTCCAGCGGTTATCAGCTTGTGCATAGCATGGAGCAACAACAGATTATTACATCCGCGTTGAAACAAACGACGAAGAATAATATTCCACTTGGGAGGTAACAACTGTGAGCGAAATTAAAGTACCTGCAATGGGTGAGTCGATAACCGAAGGAACGGTATCCAAATGGCTTGTCAAAGAAGGAGATACGGTTAACCAAGGTGATGTCCTTCTAGAACTGGAAACGGATAAAGTTAATATTGAGATCAGTGCTGAAGAAAGTGGCGTATTGGAGAAAATTATCCGTCAAGAAGGGGATACCGTTGAAATCGGTGAGACGATTGGTACCCTTTCCGCGGGTGCAGGGGGAGGAAGTAGCGCGGCTGCTTCCGAGCCGGCTGCATCGGAACAAAAACAAGCGGCTACACCAGCGCCTGAAGCACCAACGCCGCCGCCAGCACCTGTTGCTGCAGGTTCTGAATCTTCTGATAATGGAAACAAGACAGCTTCCCCATCTGCGCGTAAACTAGCGCGTGAGCGGGGCATCGAGCTGGATCAGGTTCAAGGGAAGGATCCGATTGGACGTGTATATCAGGATGATGTGAAGGCTCATAATACACAGGCTACTACTCCAGCAGCACCTTCTGCGAGTAAAGCCCCGGCGGCACCGAGTGCTCCAACCGGAGGCTCCACATATACTAAGCCAGTTGAACGTCAACGTATGTCTCGCCGTCGTGCGACTATTGCCAAGCGTCTGGTTGAAGCTCAACAAACAGCAGCAATGTTGACTACGTTTAATGAAGTTGATATGACTGCCATTATGGATGTTCGTAAACGTCGTAAGGACAAGTTCAAGGAGAAGCATGAGATCAATCTGGGCTTTATGTCCTTCTTCACTAAGGCTGTTGTGGGTGCACTGAAAAAGTTCCCAACCATTAACGCAGAGATTGATGGCGAAGATGTTGTACTTAAGAAATATTATGATATCGGTATCGCGGTATCTGCAAAAGAGGGTCTGGTTGTACCCGTCGTTCGTGATGCAGATCGTCTAGGCTTTGCTGAGATCGAGAGAAGTATTGCCGATCTGGCTTCAAAAGCTCGTTCCAACACGTTGGCTCTTTCGGATCTGCAAGGTGGAACATTCACGATTACCAATGGTGGAACATTCGGCTCGCTCTTGTCCACACCAATTCTGAATACACCTCAAGTGGGTATTCTCGGTATGCACAAGATTCAACTTCGCCCTGTAGCTATTGATGCAGAGCGGATGGAGAATCGTCCAATGATGTATATCGCTCTGTCCTATGATCACCGTATCATTGATGGTAGTGAAGCAGTGCGTTTCCTCGTAACTGTAAAAGAACTGCTTGAAGATCCAGAATCCTTACTCATCGAAGGATAAGAAGGATTAAGGTATCATTTGATATACTATTCATAAAAATAATCACAAGAAGCCCCGGAATCGTAATGCAGCTCATGCTAGCATCTAGATTCCGGGGCTTCTTTTTTCCTTGGGATGGAGCGAATCATACCGAATCAGCGATATCTGCATTGACAGTGGCGGGAGCTGTGCTAGATAGAACCAGATGGCGATCCAGCCAATCCAACACATCCAGAGCTACGTCTGCGCGATTCGTCTCATGCAGCATTTCATGACGACCGCCAGCATATAGACGGTACTCAATATGTTGAAGCTGAAGCTGACGATATTGAGTGACTAGGTTATGAACGCCTTTGCCATGTAAACCAACAGGGTCTTGCTCACCTGAGAAGAGGTATACGGGCTTATCCTTTGGAATACGTTTCATGTTGTCTGGCAGATGTATTTCAATTAGCAGCTTGAAGAAGTCGCGGAAAAAACCTGCTGTACATATTGCTCCGCACAATGGATCATCAATGAATCGTTTAACTTCCTCGGGGTCACGAGATAACCAATCAAAAGGGGTGCTCGCTGGGCGGAACGAACGATTGAATCCACCGAACACCAAAGCATTAAGCAGCATACTCGGGTGAGTTGCTCCTTGAATCCCACACTGAAGGAAGGCGAGCTTCTCACCAAAACGCAGAAGACCACGCTTGCCGTTCGTTCCAGACAATATAAAGGCGTGATAGCGTTCATGTCCCGCATACATTAGGTGCTGGACAAGGAAAGAGCCCATGCTGTGTCCCATTAGAAATAAGGGGATATCAGGATACTCCCTAGATGCCACTTCTCCCAGATTGATCATATCGCTGGCCATCCAGCGAAAGGCATCAACTCCGGCATTACCTAACAAATTCGGATCTTCGACCGATTTGCCATGACCGCGATGATCATTAGCATAGACCGCATAGCCATGGCGGGTAAGGCACTCTGCAAACTCTGCATACCTAGCTGCCGTTTCTCCCATTCCATGTGCAATCTGCACCACACCCCGGACTTCAGTTCCAGGATCAGGAAGCCAGCGGTACACATGAATACGGGTACCTTCATTGCCAACAAGGCCAAAGGTAGATTCCTGCATCTTGTGCCAATCCTCCTTCATTGGTCATTCAAGCCTATTCAAGATAAGACGAAGCTGTTCATCCCACACACATCAGAAAAGTTAAGGCAGGTAAGAGCGAAGAACAGTGGTATTCCCGTCTAATGTATATGTACCCAGGTTGGCAGGCAATAGATAGCATTGACCTGCTTTTAATTCAATTTTTTCGGACGAGTCGTTGTCCCATGCTAAAGTACCGTTACCTTCACACACAACTAGAATTGTAAAACTCTCAGCGTTTGTAGCGAGCTGCCAAGGCTTAGATACGACTCCTTTTTCAACGACGAAATATGGGCATTCCGCCAGCTTCAGCCATTCACCTGAGATTGCGTTGTTCGTTTTCATCGTTGTGGCACCAGCGCCTTCATAGGCGGTGACATTAAGGGAGTCCTCTACATGCAACTCACGAGGCTTACCATCCAGACCTGGGCGGTTATAGTCATAAATTCGGTAAGTTGTATCTGAATTTTGCTGAATTTCAGCAACAACAACACCTGCACACAATGCGTGAACAGTTCCGGCTGGGATGAAGAATGTATCTCCTGCTTCTACAGGCACTTGACGCAACGTGTCCATCACGGTTCCGTTTTCAAGCGCTTCCTTAAGTACGTTACGATCAACGCCTTCATTCAATCCATAAATGATATGTGCGCCTGGTTTTGCATCAAGTACATACCACATTTCCGTTTTACCGAGTTCACCGGGAGGAAGTGCCTCGTAATCATCCGTAGGGTGAACCTGTACAGAGAGATCATCATTACAGTCTAGAAGCTTGATAAGGAGAGGGAAGCGTCCTCCCTTTTCAGATACACCTTTTGTTCCTAACCAAGACGTACCGAGCTGTTCACGCACTTCATCCAGACCTTTGCCAGCAAGCGCACCATTCAATACTTTTGTTGTTCCGTTAGGGTGGTCTGCAATCATCCAGCCTTCTCCGATATGACCTTCAGGTGGCGTGAGGCCAAAATTCTCAAGTGCACGGCCGCCCCAGACACGTTCTTTGAATTCAGGTTGAAATTGCAGTGGATATGGATTAGTCATTGTAGTCTCTCCTTTAGTATATGAAATGGTGGAATGAATTAATCAACCTATAACCGGTTCAACACCTACATGTATACGGTTGCAGATTATATAGTATAAGCGACCACTGCGAACAGATAACTTAATGGATCCCAAAAGGTTTGGTTGTGTACTGCATACCGTACTAATTGGAACTCGCACTTATATTGTTGAAATATGTTCAGCAGATGGTGCTTACAATATGTCTATCGTAACGTATTTGGACAAGTAAGGAAATTACTTCTTCTCAATTCCGATCAAGAAGGGAGAGGTATCACGTTGTAATTGCCGGTAGAGCATGACTTGTGCTTCCGTGACAGGTAAAGCAGAAGCCCATTTCGTTACAGCCTCAGCTTCTTGGGAGCCACCTTCATGTCCAGGGTACAGCACAACGGTAATAATCCCCTTTGGACGCAGTAACGCTCGAGCAGCCTCTAATGCAGCAAGCGTACTATCGGTTGCCGTAATAATGGAAGCATCTGCACCTTCCGCAGGCAAGTATCCAAGGTTGAACATAACGGCTCCAACGGCACCTTGCCAGTCTTCCGGAACAGCTTCAACCATGCGGTCATGGCTTAGCTGTAATAGTGAAATAGAGCCGAGTTTGGCACCGTCCTCTTGTTTACGAATCCGAGCTTGGGCAAGAGTGAGAGCTTCACTCTGGATGTCGAAGCCGATGACTTGACCGCGTCTGCCCACCTGTTGTGCAAGGAATAACGTATCTGCGCCTGTCCCTACGGTTGCATCGATGGCGAGGTCTCCAGGTTGTACACGTGCTGTAATCCATTGATGCGCACAGCTTAGAACCGATAGAAAACCCATCTTATGCTCCCCTCCAGTACTTGCCTTGCCATGTATCGCGTTGTCTCAATTCACGGTCAATGGAGTTCAGCACTTCCCATTTATTCAGCGACCACATCGGGCCGATGAGCAGGTCTCGTGGTGCATCCCCAGTGAGACGATGGACAATCATTTCTGGTGGTAGAAACTCAAGTGTATCTACAATGAGCTTAATGTACTCATCTTGTTCAAGGAAGCGGAGCAGCCCTGCTTCATATTGCTTCACCATCGGTGTTTTGCGCATGAGGTGCAGTAAATGGATCTTGATCCCCTGAACGTCCATATTCGCTACGGCACGACCGGTATCCAGCATCATCTCGTGTGTTTCTTGAGGCAAGCCATAGATGATATGAGTACAGACTCGAATGTTGTGTTTACGTAGCTTCGCCACGGCATCCTCATAACACTTCGTATCATGTGCGCGATTAATAAGAGTAGATGTGGATTCATGAACTGTTTGCAGCCCCATTTCAATCCACAGATAGGTTCGTTCATTTAGCTCAGCCAAATACTCAATAACGTCATCTGGTAAGCAATCAGGTCTTGTCGCAATAGACAAACCCACAACACCAGGTTGTTTTAGAATCTCTTCGTAGTACTCTCGAAGTTCTTCAACGGGTGCATATGTATTGGTATACGCCTGAAAATAACCAATATAATGGGCAGTGGGCCACTTCAAATGCTGTTTATCACGAATGGTATTAAATTGTGTAACCAAGTCGTGGCGACGACTGCCCGCAAAATCGCCAGATCCTCGGGCACTGCAAAATGTGCAGCCACCTTTGGCTATTGAGCCATCACGGTTCGGGCAAGTAAATCCCGCATCCAGCATGACTTTGAACACCTTGTTATCAAATTCATTTCTCATCTCATAATTCCAGGTATGGAATCGTTTATCTCCCCAGGAAAGAGGGCTGGGTAGGGCAGGTGCATTCATTTCTTCAGGAACTCCTTCGGTTGTTCGTTTATTAATGAAACGCATGCCGTAATGCATTCGTGAAGAAGAACAAAAAAACGGCAAAATTTGCGTTCTCATGGACTTTTACCATTGTATCAAAAAACTCAAAAAAAGGGGAATGCAGATGCAAAAATAGGCCGGTAAATCACGGTTTTCTTCTTGCTATAGTTAACACCTTGTGTTATATTTAAATCAACGTCAGACACATCTAATGGGCAGTATTCATCATAGCATTTGAATTAATGTTGACGTCATGGATCATACTATACCGTGAGGTGATATGAATGAATTCCCAAGTTAAAAACACTGATCTTCATCATGTTTCTGTAGAACTGACGGCTGAAGAGGCACTGGCTTTGACAGGTGTTCGTTTTAATGGAAATCCGAAGGTGAAAGCGGCTGCAAAACAAAAAGTTCGCGATGCTTTTGAAAAGACATTTGATTTTTCGCACCAAGATAAGGTAGACTATGAACTATTAAAGTAGTTGGACCCCAATTCCAAATAAATCGAAGAGGGAATCTTTGAAAATTGCCACTAGTGGCAATTCCGAAGATTCCTTTTTCATTGCTCTTTACAATTGGTCCGTTCTTCGGCAAAATGAAGCTGAGACAAGTATGGATAAACGGAGGAATAAAATGCGTTTACGTGGTAGAAAAGGAATCCGAGAAAATCTGGAGGAGCAGGTCGATCTCGTAGTTCTGGAACCCAACCAGTACAAAGGGAAATGGTCTGAACTGTTTGGCAATGACCATCCGATCTTTGTAGAATTCGGTATGGGCAAAGGGCAATTTATTAGCCAAATGAGCTATAAATATCCGGAGTTTAACTTTATCGGAATTGATATGTACGATGAGCTCGTTCGTCGTGCTAGTGAAAAAGCTCGCAATGCGTGGAGCCAGGCAGAAGTGGAGACACCACCTAACCTGAAGCTAGCGCTCGCCAATATTGAACAAATTGAGGATGTATTCGAACCAGAGGAATTGGAACGTATCTATCTGAACTTCAGTGATCCTTGGCCAAAAGCGAAGCATGCACGTCGTCGTTTGACACATCCACGATTCTTGAAAAAATATAAAGAATTGCTTAACACTAAAGGACAAATTCACTTCAAGACAGATTCGGAGACGTTGTTTGAATTCTCACTCAATGCCATTGCTGACTTCGGTCTGCAGATGACAAATATCTCTTTGAATTTGCACCGTGATGGATTGAATGAAGAACATGTGATGACTGAGTATGAGCAGAAGTTTATGGGCAAAGGTATGAATATTCACCGGGTTGAAGTCGTTGTTGGTGAAGAGGCTTTGCGTGAATATCAGCAAATGCGTTTGGACAAGTATAAAGTTCGTGAAGTTTCAGAAGAGACTGGCGAATCGCAGGAATAATAGATCTGCATCTATCTACAAGTAGCAAAGCGACACAGAGAGCGTTAAAGCCTCAGGTGTCGCTTTTTTGCTTCTTTAGGGCTCCGAATGTAATTCTTTGCGGCGATAATCATTAGGTGTAACTCCATTAAATTTCTTGAACATGCGATAAAAATAGGAGCTGTTCGTGAAGCCTGTTTTCTCGGCAATATCAGCAACGGAGTTCTCAGTCTCAATTAATAGATCTTGAGCTTTCACAATCCGAGTTTCATTAATGACATCAGTTAACCCTTTAAGCGTTAGTTGCTTATAGAGCCTACTTATATAGATTGGAGACATGGTCAGCTCTTCTGCAATAGAAGTCACGCAGAGGTTTGTGTCCGCGTAATCCCGTTCAATAATGCTGTTAATTCGGCGGATCAGCTCCTCATGTTTAAGGGTGCGTTTCTCCTCCACCTTGGAACCTAATTCATCGAACAGTTGATAGAAGTGAGCATGTACTTCACTGAGATCCTCGGCCTCATGAAGAGGCAGCATCGTCCCGTCCGAGATAGAGTTAAGCGTCAGTTGATTGTTCTTTTTGAGTGTGTTGCGAACGTGATTTAATGTCATCGTAAGATGTGAGAGAGCTAGCTGGAAGACATTGAACGGATACGTCGCCGTTTCATTTACGATCGTGGTGTACACCTGTTTGGCTTCCTCTGTTTTGCCTGTCATCAAATAATCAATGAGCTGTTTTTCCTTGCCAACAGGGAAGGCATACTCCTTAGCATGATAGGCCATGATGTCTGACGTGTACAATAGACAGCCAGAACCATGAAATAGTCGATGCAGTGAAGCCTCTGCGGATCTTGCATAAGATGCGATGCAGTCCTCAAGAGACTTTTCTTCTGGCCCGATTGTAAATGATATGGAGCATTTCAGATGTAGCATGACCGCATCCTGTAGCATTAGCAGCAATTCCTCGATCTTTTGCTCTCCAGCAGTCGTTGCGTGATCCCCCGAATCTTTCTCGTTAAAAATTAGAGTAATCAGATCCCCGCCCATATCTATGGCTTCGGAATGATGGGTAGTTTCAATCGTTTCTGTACATATGTTCATCATTGCGTATTTAACCAACTTAACCTCGTCCCGATAGGTATCACAGAAATCGACAAAGCGATCGATTCGAAGCAAAACAAGTCGAGAGCTACGCAGCACGTCTAAGGATGAACCGTAGAATTTCAATCGCTCGGCAAGTAATCCACCCGTAAAGGTCTCGCGTCTCTGGAGAGCTCCCCGCAAATAATCTTGTCTGAGAATGTGCAGGCTTCCTCGCCGCTCTGCTTCCATCACACGCATACGTACCAGAACCTTATCAATAGGATGATACAATTTGCGAGATACAAGGTAAGACAAAAACACACCAGCAACCAATAGACCAAGACAGAATAGGACGGTATGGGTTCTCATATTCCGGATGTCTGTAGTGATCAGATCGTAAGGCGTGATTCGGACATATCGCCAGCCTAGATTGTCAGGAGAGGTGTAGGTAATTAGTGATTTCTCCCCATCCACTTCAGCGGTAAAGAATGCGGACTGGGCTTCATTTTGCATAATAGGCTGTATAAACGACTCATTAGAGAGATCCTTCATTAATGCACGTTCACCAAAATCAGACAATAGTTGTCCTTTTTCATTAATAATGAATGTATTGCCAGGCTGATCCTCCGAATTGATGTTGGGACTAAGCCAGTCATCCTTAATGTTTACAATGACAGCATAATTCAGCTTGGCATTGTCGTTGATGGTGTCATAGCACAAATAGGTATAACTGTTGACCTCGGTTTCCTCCGTTGTACCAACCTGATATGTACGTGGGATGGGGACAAAGGGTTTATAGTCATGAAATTGTCTGAGAATCTCAGTGATCCCGTGATCATCAATGTCAGAAATAGATTGTTGTCCAGTTCGAACACCATCTGAACTGATGAAAAATTCATTGCTTTTGGAGTTGTATACATAGATGGATTCAATAAAAGGAAGGGACATGCGGTAGTTATCGAGCTGCTCCATGGCTGGAGTAATTTCATATATGCTCGGTTTGGAGTATAAGAGCAGAGCGGAAATCGTGTAATCCTGATAAATCTGATAAGACAATGATTTGGCGGTCTCTGTCATTTTGGAAACTTCACGACTCGCCTGTGTGAGACTATCCATATCGGTACGATAGACTTGGCGCAGAGCAATGCGGTTATAGTTGGCGTATAAAATAACAGAAGCGACTAGCAAGGTAGCGACCGTGCTGATGATAATGCCAACCAGAATTCGTGTAAACACTTTTTGGCTGTCTTCCGACCGTTTACGCACTACTTTTCCCCTCCATTTCTTCTGTATATATGATAGGTGAAGCGTAGTTTCGAACGAGTGAAGTTCCTTCACAGATGTCCATAGTCAGCCAGAGCTGGCAAAATAAATTATATATTATGTATGCGTTTACATCAATGCTATACAAGGAGTTTGACTGTCAATCTAAACGTAAAGTTCAACTTTCGCGTGATTGTTCACTACGGCTAGCGTATGTACGATATCAACATTTGTGAACGTTCGGCTGTTCATTTCACTGTTCGTTCGAATTGTTCATATTCACATTAGCAAGATCGTTCATTTTCCGGACAGATGATTCAGTATTCAAGAGCGACAGGGGCACCTACAATAAAAACCAGAGCTCCACAGCGCACCAGCGCCGTCAAGAAATTCGGGAGGGATCGAGCCATGCTCAAAGAATTGAACAAAAACAAAATGATGTTTCTCATGCTGCTGCCTACACTGATCTTTTTTCTGATTAACTCGTATTTTCCGATGGTCGGCATCTACTACGCGTTTACGAGGTATGATTTTGAAGGTGGTTTGTTTGGTAGCCCGTTTGTAGGATTGGAGAACTTCAAGTTTCTTTGGCAATCAGGAATGCTCCTGAAGCTGACCACCAATACCGTGGGTTACAATCTAGCCTTCATTATATTGGGGAACGGACTCGCTATCTTTTGTGCAATCATGTTAAGTGAGATCAGAGGGAAAGTGTTCAAAAAAGTGACCCAATCCGTTATGTTTCTACCGTATTTCATTTCATTCGTACTATTAAGTGTAATCGCTTACAACATGTTTAACTATGAATCGGGGTTTGTGAATACGGTGCTGAAGCGCTTCGAGGCAGGGCCGGTTGATATCTATAATACGCCGTGGATCTGGGTGTTCCTGATCATCATCTTCTATCTATGGAAGAACCTCGGATACAGCATGGTCATCTATTTGGCTGCCATTACAGGCATTAGCGATGAATACTATGAGGCGGCTCGGATAGATGGAGCGAATATCTTTCAACGTATCTGGTATATTACGGTTCCGATGTTGAAACCAACGTTTGTTATTCTGCTGCTCTTCTCATTAGGAAGTATTATGAAGGGGCAATTTGATCTCTTTTACCAACTTATTGGAAACAACGGGGTGCTGTATAATGCCACCGATATTATTGATACCTACGTATACCGCTCGTTGAAGGTGACTTTCGATATTGGCATGGCGACGGCTGCTGGCCTCTATCAATCCCTGTTCGGCTTTATTCTCATCATGACTGTCAATTACATCATCCGCAAAGTGAATGAGGATTACGCATTGTTCTAGAACGCCCAATAGGCAGAAGGGAGACCAACTATGCATACTCGTGCCAGAGATTCGGAATTTACGATGCTCTTTCAAGTGATCGCGTACACTTTTATCTTGTTTCTTTCCATCATCTGTTTGGTGCCATTTCTACTCATTCTGTCTGGTTCATTCAGCAGTAATGAATCCATCGTGAGGGATGGATACCATCTGTTTCCCACTGATTTTTCCCTGGAAGGTTACAAAATGGTATTCAAATTCCCTACACAAGTACTCAAAGCCTATGGTGTCACTGTGTTTACGACCGTTGTAGGAACTGCGCTTGGACTGTTCTTCATCACCATGGCGGGGTTTGTATTACAACGCAAAGACTTTAAATACCGGAATACATTCTCCTTCTTCATCTACTTTACGACCTTATTCGGTGGAGGACTTGTACCTTGGTACATCATGCTGGCGAATTACTTTAACTTGACCGATACGTACACCGTATTGATCTTCCCAGGGCTCATGACACCATTTCTCATCATTTTAATGAAAAATTTCATTCGATCCGCTGTTCCTGACGAGCTCATTGAGTTTGCCAAAATTGATGGGGCGAATGACTTCCGCATTTACTTCAGTGTTGTATTGAATTTGGCGATGCCCGGCATTGCCACAGTCGGACTTTTCCTCGCACTCGGATACTGGAATGATTGGTTTACATCATCGCTCTTTATTAACAATCCGGATATGTATCAATTGCAATTCTATCTATACAACACGATGAACACGATTACGTTTATAGATCAGATGGCGATTGGAACAGGGATTACACTGAGTCAGGATGTGCCCACTGAATCAACCAAGATGGCGATGGCGATTATCGTGACTGGACCGATCTTGTTCCTATATCCATTCGTTCAACGTTATTTCGTTAGAGGTCTGACGATTGGTGCGGTTAAAGGTTAGAACGCGAAACCGATATGGCTTCAGGGAGGTTGCAGTCCGAACTTTCCTATACCACATCGGATCTGCGCTAACATATACGTTTCAACACAAAAAGGGAGGATGCATATGCGAAACAAAACATTTCTTCGGCACCTGTCTCTAATCATTGCCTTGATGATGTTTGCTGGGGTGCTGGCCGCATGTAACACCGGTTCGGGGGAATCGACACAAGGTAGTGCAGAGGGAGGCTCTTCAACTTCCAAAGGAGACAAAGTAACCCTGCAATTCTACATGCTTGGTGATGCACCTAAAGACCTACCGACCATTGAATCAGAGATTAATAAATTGGCTGAGGCTGATCTGAACGTTAACGTCAAATTCAATTACACCTCCTGGACAGACTGGGATCAAAAATATAAATTGCTGCTCTCCTCGGGGCAACCGATAGACCTTATCTTTACGGCCGATTGGACATTCTACCAGTCCTATGCCAAAAAAGGTGCGTTCCTAGCGCTGGATGAAATGCTGCCTAAGGTTGCACCGACTCTGCAAGCGCATGTACCAGAGGATATGTGGAATGCAGTCAAAATCAATGAAAAAATCTATACTGTTCCTTCCACATGGATTGAATATGTAACCGAAGGTATTGCTTACCGTGAGGATTTGCGTGAGAAGTATAATTTGCCTAAGCCTGAATCCATGGAGACGCTTGAAGCATACCTTGAGGGGATCAAAGCGAATGAACCTGATATGATACCGATCGCAGACAGCAATGCGAATCATACCCATGGCATTCGTCAATTGAACTCTAAACTCGTAAATACAGCAGGTCAGTTACCTTACGGTCTGGACATCATGTATGAGTCACCTTCCAATGTTGCGTCCTATTGGGGTTCAGCACAGCACCTGGAAGATCTGAAGACTTATAAACGCTGGATGGACAAAGGATTTTTCCCGAAAAACGTACTGAATGTGAAGGACACCTCCAATTCACTACTGCAAAATGGCAAAGCAGCTGTGATTCTCTCTGGAGAGAATCCGAACAAATTCAATGCCGACGTGATCAAGATCCAGTCAACGCATCCAGATTGGAAGTTGGGTTATTTCCCATACCCGAATGCGAAAGGGTTTGCACAACCGGTTCATCCGATTCATAACGGTTTTGCGATTCCACGCAGCAGTAAAAATCCGGAACGCGCATTGGCGTTCTATGAGAAGCTCGTTACGGATAAACGATACAACTGGCTTACTGAGTATGGCGTAGAGGGTAAAAACTTTGAAGTTCAGGATGGTTACTACAAAATGATTGGCGATGCTCAGACCAATGGCTTCCCGCGCGAGGGTATGAACGGCTGGGCATGGCGGAATCCAGAATTCATGCTGTACGACAAATCATTTGACGATGTGCTGACCATGTTCGAGGAACTCGACAAAATTAAGAAGCCAGATATTTTCACTGGATTTGCAGAGGACTGGACACCGTATCAGGCTGAAAAGGCAGCACTGGAGCAAGTGGAGAAACAGTATCTTTATCCGCTTAACGTAGGTCTGGTAGCCGATGTCGAGACAGGACTGAACACATTTATGGAGAAGGCGAAGCAAGCGGGACTTGAAAAAATTCAAAGTGAATACACCAAGCAATGGCAAGAATATCTGAAATCGGCTGGGATTCAATGATTAAGTCTTTGATATGGGAATCGTTGGCTCTGCTCCTTTAAACTGATACAAGAAAGGGTACCTTCATAACGAAGATACCCTTTTTCGTATAGATATGAGTTGTCAGAAGCTTTAAACGCTAGAATGATCGGATGGATAAGAACGGATTTCTAATAGATCAATGATGCTCTGCGCACTCTGTGTTGGATGATACTTGGCAATCTGAGCCAAATGGCGTTTACGTTTTCGGACAATATCCGGGTATTTATGTAACAGCCGATTCATCCAGTTCACTACAACATCTAGGGAAGTGATCGCTTCTCCAAGGCCTCTAGAAGTAAAATAATGAACGTTCTCTTCTTCCTGACCTGGAATCGGATTATGAAATAACATCGGAATACCCTTGGCAAGACCCTCACTGCATGTCATACCACCAGGCTTGGTGATGAGCAGATCGGAAACCTCCATTAGTTTGTCTACCTCGTTAGTGTACCCGATGATATGAATGTTTTCTTTTTGATATATAGGATTCTGTTCCATGCTGATTCTTACTTTGTCATTCCGCCCCAAGCAGAAAATGAGCTGAATATCCTTGTGCCAACGGGTAAGCATCTGATTCACAACTTCATCACTGAGCATTCCCCAACCACCACCCATGACTAAAACGGTAGGCATATTTTTCAAATTGAACTTGCTCCGGATCTCTTCACGTCCGGGGTGCTCCCAAAAGTTAGGGTGAACCGGTATGCCTGTTACTCGAATTTTGTCTACAGATACACCTCTCAGCATCAGTTTGGACTTTACCTCATCTGTAGAGACGAGGTATAAGTCCACCTCAGGGCTGATCCAGGTACCATGAGCATCATAATCGGTAATTACAGTACACAGTGGCACTTGCACGCCCAATCGCTTCAACCTGGATATCACAGCACTTGGGATGGGATGTGTACAAACGATGACATTTGGACGAAGCTGACGAACAATACTGCGTGTATGAGTATAGAACAGCTTATGCAGCGCCAAAGTAGTCAATCGATTTAGAGACTTTTTATATTGATGTTTGTATACATAGCCGACTAGCTTGGGTTGGTTGGTAACGGTTTTTTTATATGCGGTAATAATCAATGGTGCAACCCGGGGGTTAAGGAAGCTTCCGAGTTCAAGGACTTTGGTCTGCACATCGGTAGAAAGTTTGCGCAAACTGCTAGATAGGGCGTAAGCCGCTTGAGTGTGTCCTGCACCAAAACCTTCTGATAATAGTAATACTCGTTTTTTCTCCACGCTTGATTCACCTGTTCCTGCTAGGTTTTCCTTCGTCTAACATATCGACTTTAAGTCCAGAATGCAACTGTCGCGAGTGCGACCAAAGTACCGATTGTAGCACCAGCAAGGACATCAGAAGGATAATGCAACCCCAAGTATATTCGGGAGAATCCGACAACAAGCGCTACAGGCAGTAATACGCTCAGAAGAAATGGATCCATCGTCATAAATGGCACGGTAACCGAAAAGATCGCGGTGGTGTGTCCAGATGGGAATGAATGATCCGTCAAAGGATTACGAAACGTAATCGTGTCTGGTAATGCAAGATAAGGCCGTATACGAGGATACAGCTTCTTGGCGATAGCCACGGGAATATGGCTAACTGCTAGAGCTACACAGGCTTGAAGTCCTGTTGTATTCCATGGAGCCGGTGCGAGCAACCATATCAACAGTGAAATGGCGATGGATGATGTCGCCCCGCCCAGATGGGTGAAGTAATAGAGCCAAAAATTCATAAAACGATTATGAAGTCGACCATTAATCCACATAAACACATTTCGATCATACTCTTGAAACTTAACAAATAAACGGCTCATATTGGCCTCCTGCCAGTCAGGCCGCCCCAGAACGTGTCTCATAACTTGCTGAAGTACATCTTTGACCGCCTTTTCCTCTCTGCTGCGTCACTTCCCTTGACGTGCCTCGGCACGCCAGCGGAAAACTTCCTAACTTGGAACGGAAATTCGGCAAAATCTGCTTCCTTCAGAATTTTCAGACACGCCCTAATCGGCGGCAGTATTTCCGGGTAAGTTCTGGTTCCGGTTTTTTGTCCTGATTACTATATAACCGTTTTTTAAGAAGCGTAGGTTATTTCAGGGATATGTTTATCATATTTTTAAATGTTGTCCTTTTCAAGAAGAAGACATGTGAAGAAAGTAAAATTCATGTTAAAGAGTGGATGAAAACCCAACTTAACATTTTGACTTGGACGAGCCAAAAAAGATACAATGATTCAATGCTGCTGAAATGAGGTAAGGAATTGTGTGATTTATATTAAACTTTTGTTGAACTTTTTGGGCTCGGTTTGCGTTATTTAGATATGTAGACTCTGGAGCTATATAGGTATCCAAGAAAAAAAGCAGGGACTATAGAAATAAAAAACAAGCAAACGGCTGAAAATAAGACATAACTGGCATGAATGCAAGTGTACAGTATCGCGGAGTGCCAATTTAGCGTTTAATGTTCACATTTCTGCTTCAGGAAGTGAAATTGCGGTTTTGACAAATGGCTAAAAAGAATCCAAAATCGATAAAGCAGCCAATTAGGTTCTAGCCAAGTTTGAAACATTGTTCAAAGCACTCACGTAGTACTCAAAAGAACAGGGTCATATTCTGCACAACAAAAAAAATAAAGATGCAGAAGCAGGAAGAGAAACGTTTGTAAGTTAGTAAAGGGTTTGAATAAAAGGGGGTAACAGAGAACGATGTTGGACGCTATATTCGTCACGCTGCAGGTGCTACTTGCACTGCTAGCTGTGTACCAATTCACGTTTTCGCTGTTCGGTCTGTATAAGAAAAAGAAAAAGAAAAATTATCCAGCGACAAAGTCATTTGCTGTACTGGTCGCTGCGCACAATGAGGAACAGGTCATTGGTGCATTGATGGAAAACTTGAAAGAACTTGATTATCCAGAAGATCTGTACGATGTATTTGTTATCTGTGACAACTGTACAGATGGAACAGCTCAAATTGTTAGAGACCATGGATTGAACGCATGTGTTCGTACGAATGCGGATCTCAGAGGTAAAGGGTATGCCATTGAATGGATGCTCAAATATCTGTGGAAATTGCCACGTCAGTACGATGCAGTTGTTATGTTTGACGCGGATAACCTGGTAGATCGTAACTTTTTGCTTGAGATGAATAACGACCTTTGTAATGGAGCGCGCGTGATCCAAGGTTACATTGATACGAAGAATCCAGAAGATTCTTGGATTACAGCAGCTTATGGTGTATCGTACTGGTACATTAACCGTCTGTGGCAGTTGTCTCGTTACAACCTGAACATGGCGAATTTCCTTGGAGGTACAGGGATGTGCTTCGAGACTAATTTGCTGAAGGAAATTGGTTGGGGTGCAACGAGCTTGGTAGAGGATCTAGAGTTTACGATGCGTAGTGTGCAACGTAATGTCTACCCGGTCTTCAACTATGACGCTAAGGTGTTTGATGAGAAACCGTTGACGTTCAAAGCTTCAGCTAGACAACGTCTTCGTTGGATGCAAGGTCACTTTACTGTTGCGCGGAGATATTTCTTCCCGTTGCTGTGGCAAAGTATCAAAGAAAGAAGCTTGGTCAAATTCGATCTTGCTGTATATGGTGCCAACGTATACGTAGTATTGCTAACCTTCTTGCTGACAGCGGTAATGTGGGTAGATACAGCGGTGTTTAATGGCCCGAATATCGCCAATGTGTATGGGTACTTCCCGTTATGGGTAGGATTTGTAGCAATCGGTTTGAACATTTTGACGTTCTTGCTGTCAATGGCGCTGGAGAAGGTTACTTTTGCCAAAGTATATCTATACCTGGTGTTGTTCCCAATCTACCTGCTCTCTTGGTACCCAATTACGTTCTATGCGTTCTTTACGCAGAACAACAAACAATGGAGCCACACTCAACATACACGTGTTGTACGTTTGGATGAGGTACAGAGCAAGCAAGGGTAATGCAGATAGATCTTATACTTGAGTAGTTAGTGAGCGGGTTTACAATGGCTTAAAATTAAAGTTGTAAAGTTGTTGACAATGACTACGTCAGGTGGTATAGTATTCAAGTGCGTTAAACAAATAGTGATATGGAATCACAAGAAGAAGTCCGACTTCTCACCTGACCAACAATTGTTGGCTGGTCAACGATCCCAATAATTTATGAAGTTTTATACTCATGAAGAATTGTGTTGATTACAGGGATGTCGGTAGCTTAACCGGCATCCCTTTTAATTTTGTATTACAGTATTGAAAATGACCTGGAGGTGGACGGTTATTAGTAAAGATCACATGATTAATGATGAGATTCGGGCGAAAGAAGTACGCCTTGTCGGAGCTGAAGGAGAACAAATTGGGATCAAGCCGATTCGTGAAGCACTACAAATGGCGATTGATCTGAACTTGGATCTGGTCAATGTGGCACCACAGGCTAAACCGCCGGTGTGTCGCATCATGGACTATGGCAAATTCCGCTATGAGCAACAAAAGAAAGACAAAGAAGCCCGTAAGAACCAGAAAATTGTTGACATTAAAGAAGTATGGTTCCGTTCCAATATTGAGGAGCATGATTATCAAACGAAGCTTCGTAATGTAGTTAAGTTTTTGAAAGAGGGCGACAAAGTGAAATGTTCTGTTCGTTATCGCGGACGTGAAATTGCACATGCCGCCATTGGTCAGCGGATTTTGGAGCGCGTTAAGGTGGAAGTTGAAGAACTTTGCACTATTGAGCGTCAACCAAAATTGGAAGGCCGCAGTATGATCATGATTCTGGCTCCAAAAGCCTGATAACATTGAAGGAGGAAACACAAAATGCCTAAAATGAAAACACACAGCAGTTTGAAAGGACGCTTCAAAATTACCGGTTCCGGTAAAGTCCTTCGTTACAAAGCTCACAAAAACCACTTGCTTTCCCACAAATCAAAACGTGCTAAGCGCGTTCTGAATGGTAACCCAGTTATGGCTGCAGGTGACGTAAGACGTTTGAAACAAGGTTTGGCTAACCTCAAAGGCTAATTCAGTACAATACATTCCGTATGGGGGATCGGCTACGGCCGTACACATACCACGGATACATTTAATATTTATTTGGGAGGTTCTTTAATATGGCAAGAGTCAAAGGCGGTTTTGTAGTACGTCGTCGTCATAAAAAGGTTTTGAAACTGGCAAGAGGTTATTTCGGTTCCAAACACCGCATTTTTAAAACAGCTAACGAGCAAGTAATGAAATCCCTGGTATACGCATACCGTGACCGTCGCAACACGAAACGTAACTTCCGCAGACTGTGGATCGTTCGTATCAATGCTGCAGCACGTATGAATGGTTTGTCTTACAACAAACTGATCCATGGTTTGAAACTTGCTGGTGTAGATATGAACCGCAAAATGTTGGCTGATCTGGCCGTTAACGACATCAATGCGTTCAACTCTTTGGCTACTGTAGCTAAAGGTAAAATCAACGCCTAAATTATATTTATACAAGCCGCCGTACCTATGGCGGCTTTTTTCACGCCAGATTCTGCGTGAAGAATATACAACTGTCAGGAAGGGCACACTGAAAATGGCAGTAAAGGATATAAGAGCATTATGGTAGTACATAAAACCCGAATCGTTAAATAGTGCAAATAAAAATGACTTATTATTAGTTGATGACCCTCAATATGGAATATATTTGTTATATAACATCACATCGTTGTAACGTTAGCGTGTTAAACTGCTAAATTTTTAAGCGCTTTCAACAATAAAAGTGCAAAAATAAGTGGTTTTTGGTTATGAAACATCTAGATTTTAACACTGGTTAAATGTATAATCACCTCTAGTAGGCAAGTCCTAAACTTTTCTCTCTAGTCATAATGTTCGGTTTTTCGACAGATGATCCGGTAAAGTTAAGGGTGGAATGTGTTTGTTATGTCGAATTAGGCATACATTCCACAACCAAACCGTGCTTGGCATCTGTTCTTCCGATTTATTTTGGCCTAGGTAGAAATTAGGTATATATCATTAAGGGGGAACTAAAGAAAATGAAGAAGATGCTCAGCTTGTCTTTGGTCATGTTGCTGGCAGTATCCGTAATGCTCGCAGGTTGCGGAAGCAAACCAAAAGAAGAAACAAATGCCGGAGGAACTACGGGTGGCGAAGCTACTGAAGCGAAATCCGATTTGAAAATTGGTATGGTAACTGACGTAGGTGGAGTTAACGATAAGTCCTTTAACCAATCCGCTTGGGAAGCTCTGCAAGCAACTGAAACTGAAACAGGTGTAGCTGTTAAATACCTGCAAAGTAAATCCGATGAAGAGTACATTCCTAACTTGAACGAATTCGTTAAAGGTGGATATGACCTGACTTGGGGTATTGGTTTCCAATTGGCTGACGCAATCAAAACCGTTGCTGACCAAAACCCAGAATCCAAACTCGCGATCATTGACAGCGTAGTGGATTCTCCGAATGTTAAGTCTGTAACTTTTGCTGAAGAAGAAGGATCTTTCTTGGTTGGTGTTGTTGCAGGTCTGACAACGAAAACAAACAAAATTGGTTTTGTAGGCGGTATGGAAAGCCCACTGATCAAAAAGTTTGAAGTAGGATTCAGAGAAGGCGTTAAAGCAGTTAACCCTGACGCTCAATTCATTTCTAACTACACAGGTGCATTTGATAAACCTGACCTTGGTAAAGCAGCAGCAGCTACACTTTACAACGAAGGCGTAGACATCATTTTCCACGCTTCTGGCGCAACTGGTAACGGTGTGTTTAACGAAGCAAGCGCTCGTAAGAAACAAGGTCAAGAAGTATGGGTTATCGGTGTTGATAAAGACCAATCTCTTGAGTTTGGTGATGAAGTCACGTTGACTTCCATGATCAAAAAAGTTGACGAAGCGGTTAAACGCGTAAACCAAGAAGTTGTTGATGGTACATTCGCTGGTGGTTCTGAGAACCTGACACTGAAAGAAAACGGTGTAGGCATCGCAGATACTTCTACTGCTAACGTTCCTGCTGATGTACTTGCTAAAGTTGACGAGTACAAAGAAAAAATCATCAACGGCGAAATCAAAGTACCTACTGAGTAATTGATTTCAAGCCTGAATAAATGAATAGTCATCGAGGCCGGTCTTGACCGGCCTTATGATTGTCATGAGACATGTAGTTATATCTAAGTATCATCTGTCCACACGCTCAGTGAAGTAAGTTTATTAAGTAAGAAATCGCAGTTTGAATGGCAGCTATTATTCCTAAATTAACGTCGTTAGACGTTTTTCTTACGTTTGTGGAACCACACTATATCAGGTATAAGGGTGATTACATGGGTGCAGCAACCCCCGTCGTTGAGTTAAAACAAATCACGAAGCGTTTTCCAGGCATTGTTGCCAACGACGCCATCAGCCTTCAGCTTCGTAAAGGCGAGATTCATGCTCTACTGGGCGAAAACGGCGCTGGTAAATCAACATTAATGAATATTGTATTTGGTCTCTATCAGCCGGATGAAGGTTCCATTGAGGTGAATGGCAAGCCGGTTATCATCGATAGCCCGAATAAGGCCATCGATCTGGGAATCGGTATGGTGCATCAGCACTTTAAGCTCGTACAGCCGTTCACGGTAACAGAGAACATTATTTTGGGATCTGAGCCAACAAAAGGTCTCAACATTAATTATAAAAAAGCTGCTGCAGAAGTGCAGCGCCTATCTGAGCAATATGGCTTGAAAGTAAATCCACATGCCAAAATACATGATATTTCGGTCGGAATGCAGCAACGGGTAGAAATTGTGAAAACATTGTACCGTGGTGCCGATATTCTGATTTTTGACGAGCCTACGGCTGTCTTGACGCCTCAAGAGATCAAAGAATTAATGATCATCATGAAAAAGCTCGTAGCTGAAGGTAAGTCCATTATTTTGATCACGCACAAGCTGAAAGAAATTATGGAAATCTCCGATACCGTAACGATTATTCGTCGTGGTAAAGTCATCGATTCAGTGAAGACTGCGGAGACCAATCCGAATGAACTCGCTGAGAAAATGGTCGGGCGTAATGTCACATTCAAAGTGGATAAGAAGCCGGCTACACCGGGTGCTAACATCTTAGAAGTTAGCCAGTTGACGGCTAGAAACAAAGAGGACATGCCTGTTCTTAATAAACTGAACCTCAATGTGCGTGCAGGAGAGATTGTCGGTATCGCTGGGGTAGATGGTAATGGACAGAGTGAGTTAATTGAAGCACTTACGGGGCTGCGCAAAATAGAGAGTGGCTCAATTCGCCTACAAGGCAAGGAGCTTGCTAATCTTTCTCCACGACGCATCTCGGAATCAGGAGTAGCTCATATTCCTGAGGATCGGCACAAACATGGACTTGTTCTTGATTTTTCAGTCAGCGAGAATATCGTACTGGAATCGTATTATAAATCGCCATACACACGTAGAGGCTTCTTGAACTTCGATGCGATTAAAAAGCAAGCGAAGCGACTTGTCGAGGCTTTTGACGTGCGTACACCGAGTATTGAGACTAAAGCACGTTCCCTGTCTGGAGGGAATCAACAAAAGGCCATTATTGCCCGTGAGGTTGATAAAAACCCAGAACTGCTGATTGCTGCTCAGCCTACTCGTGGTTTGGATGTAGGGGCGATTGAGTTTGTACAGAAGCAGTTGATTGCACAGCGTGATCAGGGGAAAGCAGTGCTGCTGATTTCTTTCGAATTGGACGAAATTATTAATGTCTCCGATCGTATTGCTGTTATTTATGAGGGAGAGATCGTAGGCGAGGTGCTGCCAGAAGAAACCAATGATAGGGAGCTCGGCTTGATGATGGCGGGCAGCACCCAAAAGAGAGGTACAGTGCATGAATAACGTATTAAAATGGTTTACCCGTGATTCATTTATTTTACCTGTTGTAGCGATTATTATGGGTCTGATCCTGGGCGGTATCGTAATGTTGATTGGTGGATATAACCCAGTTGAGGCTTATGGTGCATTGTTCAAAAAGGTGTTTGGAGACATGTATAACTTCGGTGAAGCTGTGCGTGAAATGACTCCGCTCATTATGACTGGACTTGCCTTTGCCTTCGCATCACGTGCTGGTTTGTTTAATATCGGGGGAGAAGGACAATTCCTCGTTGGTATGACAGCAGCAACGTTTGTAGGTGTGAAATTCACAGGACTACCGATCTTCATTCATGCTCCACTGGCTCTGATCGCAGGTGCCGTATTTGGTGGACTGTGGGCAGCTATTGCAGGTTATTTGAAAGCGAAGCGTGGCGTAAATGAAGTTATCAGTAGTATCATGTTGAACTGGATTGGTCTGTATCTGGCCAACTTGATTGTGCGTCAGTTCTTGCTGCAACCAGGGGAGAACCGCTCACAAAATATCGGTGAATCAGCTTCCATCAGTATCGCGTGGTTGTCTGAATTAATGGGTAACTCTCGTGTACACATGGGGACGATAATCGCCATTGTTCTGGCTGTGCTCTTCTACATTTACATGTGGAAAACGAAACAAGGATATGAAATTCGTGCTGTAGGATACAACCCGAATGCAGCTGAATATGCAGGTATGCATGTCAACCGTAACATTGTCAAAGCAATGTTCATTAGTGGTATGCTTGCTGGTTTAGGTGGCGCATTCCAAGTGCTAGGTGTATTCCAATACCAAACTGTTATGTCCGGTTCACCGGGAACAGGTTTTGATGGAATCGCGGTTGCTTTGATCGGTTTGAATCACCCATTTGGTGTGCTTCTAGGTGCGTTGCTGTTCGGTACGCTCACTTACGGTTCTGCGGGAATGAGTTTTGCCGCGGATGTACCACCCGAGATTATTCGGATTGTTATCGGTTCGATTATCTTCTTCATTGCGGCACAAGGCATCGTGCGCTGGGTACTTAAACCGTTCTATTCCAAGCGCAAGAAAGAGAAGGTGTTGTAGATGGACTTGTTGACAATCGGGCAAATTATCAATACGACGCTTGTCTTTGCCACGGCATTGATTTTTGCATCCTTGGGCGGTATTTTCTCAGAGAAATCCGGTGTAACAAACCTGGGTCTTGAAGGTTTCATGGTATTCGGAGCGTTTGCAGCGGGGATTGGTGCGCACTATGCTCAAGAAGCAGGTATGGATGGAACAACATCAGCTTGGATGGGTGTTCTCCTTGCCATTGTACTTGGCGTAGTTGTATCGCTTATTCATGCGGTTGCTTCAATCACGTTTAAGGCCGACCAAATTATTAGTGGTATCGTAATTAACTTTTTGGCGGCAGGTAGCACACTGTATTTGGTAAAATTGTTGTTCGAAGGTTCAGGGGATTCCCCGCTCGTACAAGGATTTAGCAAATTCAATGTGCCGCTGTTACAAGATATTCCTTTGCTTGGAGAAGCTCTGTTCAAGAACGTATACCCAACGACTTACCTGGCGATTGCATTTGTATTTGTGACGTATTACATCATGTACAAAACACCATTTGGTCTGCGTCTCCGTTCGGTAGGGGAACATCCAAGTGCTGCAGATACAGTAGGTGTTAAGGTATTAAGATATCGTTATGTTGGCGTAATGATCAGTGGTGCGCTCGCAGCAATTGGTGGAGCTGCCATTACACTAACGACAACAGGAACATTCTCACATAACACAGTTTCTGGACAAGGCTTTATCGCAATTGCGGCAATGATCTTTGGTAAGTGGAACCCGATTGGTGCGTTCATCGCAGCGTTGTTCTTCGGATTCTCACAAGCGATTCGGAACTATGTGCAATTGTTTGATTGGTCTCAAAGTATTCCCCAGGAAATTATTTTCATGTTGCCTTATCTACTCACGATCATTGTGCTTGTTGTAGCCGTTGGGCGTTCTTCTGCTCCGTCTGCACTCGGAGAGGCATACGATCCAGGGAAAAGGTAAAGAAATACAATGTGTCAAACAACTTCAAATGGCATTGGAAGAAAAAGATCCGCTTTGTGCGGGTCTTTTTTTTTCTGTAACAGAACATATTCTCCAATACTCTAGGTTTAGGCTTTGAACCCATATTTCCTGGTAGGGACAAAGAAACAGGCGAAGTGAGTGATGGACGAATACACTGTTCTGAACGATGCGAGGAGGAGGGAAAAGTATGAAACAACATGTTACGCGTCATGCGGCGATGAAACTCATAGGCAAAAATATTGTTGCCGTTAAAAAGGATGGTACCCGAGTTACTGGTAAGCTGTTGAAAGTGTCGGGAAATAAATT
Organism: Paenibacillus tundrae; assembly: GCF_036884255.1. Taxonomy (NCBI): domain Bacteria; kingdom Bacillati; phylum Bacillota; class Bacilli; order Caryophanales; family Paenibacillaceae; genus Paenibacillus; species Paenibacillus tundrae. Next base: position 1,886,358 of record NZ_CP145605.1, read on the forward strand.
GGTTTTGAAGCGACTGGATGGGAAAAAGGTACGTACAAAGGCGATTCTGCCACTTGTTTTATTTGATCTGCTCGCCATCGCGACTTTACCTTATGCTTACGGGCCAGGCCCAGGTTTCGGAGGCGGTTATGGTCCTGGGTACGGCCCTGGCTACGGACCAGGCCCGAAACCGGGTCCAGGATACGGACCAGGTTCTGGATTTGGACCATATGGACCAGGACCACGTCCACCAGGTTTCTTTTAAGAACTACACATTTTTAGTGTAATCCAATTCTTTTTTCCATTTCATAACAGCGGCTAATCATAATATAGCGAATCGTGCTATAGCCATTTTTTTGATAAAATTGTAGACCTTTGATGTTTCCTTCATCGACCATAACCTTGGATCTTTTGCAGCCTCTTGATGCAGCGAATTGCTCGGCTTTGAGTAACAAGCTCTGTCCGTAGCGTTTTCGCTGCTCTTTCGTGGTAACAGCCATCATATCTACGTATAGAAGTTCACCATGCATAAGAAAATGGATGAATGCGACCGCTTCTTGGTCAGGCTCCGATGAGACAACAAAGGTCATGCCCCTGTTCATTCGCAGGGGTATTTCTTTGCGAATTTTATTGATTTCACTTTCACTCATATGAGAAAGGGGAACAAGTTGAGAATCAATCAGTCTCATAATGGCAGTGTCATCCAGCTTAGATTTACGTTGCCGAATTACCATAGGGAGCCTCCTCTCTTAACCAGTCATGCTGCTTGTGTATCCTATGCCTGGAGTAAGATAAAAGGTGACTGAATGAGAGTAGTAGGTTTGGGTTACATTAGTCATTGAAGATGAAAAGTGAATGCGTTTAAAATTTTTATCAAAAACAGGTATTGACTTATCGCTCAGTAGAATCATATAATGTTCCTAACATTTAACGAGAATATTTCATCGGCTATGAAGAGGACGAAGTTTTAAGGGCTCTTTTGCTCAGAGAGTGGCTGGATCTGCTGAAACCACCACCATTATCCCTTATATACGAGCTCACCTCGGAGCTGTTTTCCTGAAAAGCATTGGATGTCACTCCAACTGGTTATTAGGGAAAATCGTATGTCTGCGTTACAGACAACAGGTATAGATAACGGATATGTCCGTTAGGACTATTGTTTTTTGTACCTGGTAAGGTCCGTTATTGCGAAATTTCGGACAAAGTTGGGTGGTACCACGGAAGCGACAACCTTTCGTCCCTCGCAAGCATGAACTTGTTTGCAGGGGATGGAAGGTTTTTTTTGTAACTTCTAATGTCAGAATGGTGTGAATTTCGAGAGGAGGATGACTAATGGGTGCTCAAATTCCAGAAGTACGGTCAACAGATGAATTACGTGAAAAATGGATGAAGCCGGAGGTCATTAGCGGTTCCGAGATTTTGCTGAGAAGCTTGTTGCTGGAAGGTGTAGATTGTGTCTTCGGTTACCCTGGGGGTGCAGTACTTTATATCTATGACGCAATGTATGGTTTCGAGGATTTCAAGCATGTATTAACTCGTCACGAACAAGGTGCCATTCATGCGGCTGACGGATATGCACGTGCGAGTGGTAAGGTAGGCGTATGTATCGCCACTTCCGGACCAGGAGCAACCAATCTGGTTACTGGAATCGCGACAGCGTATATGGACTCCGTTCCTCTCGTTGTGATTACAGGTAACGTTGTCTCCAGCCTGATCGGCTCGGATGCTTTCCAAGAAGCAGACATCACGGGTATTACAATGCCAATTACGAAACACAGTTACTTGGTAAAAGATGTTAAGGATCTACCACGTGTCATTCACGAGGCATTCCACATCGCTAATACAGGTCGTAAAGGCCCGGTTCTGATCGACATTCCGAAAGATGTATCTGCTAACAAAACATTGTTCGAGCCAAGTACTGAGCCAGTTGTGCTTAGAGGGTATAATCCTCGTACTGTACCGAACAAACTGCAAGTTGATCGCTTGGCACAAGCCATTCAAGAGGCAGAGCGTCCAATGATTCTCGCAGGTGGTGGCGTTGTTTACTCTGGTGGACACGAAGCACTCTTCGAATTCGTTGAGAAGACAGGTATTCCGATTACAACAACTTTGCTTGGCTTAGGCGCATTCCCAAGTGGACACGAATTGTGGACAGGGATGCCAGGTATGCATGGCACGTATACTTCGAATCTGGCTATTCAACAATCAGATTTGTTAATCAATATCGGAGCGCGTTTCGATGACCGGGTAACGGGTAAACTGGACGGTTTTGCGCCACACGCCAAAATTGTACACATCGATATCGATCCAGCCGAAATTGGTAAAAACATTGCAACGGATATTCCAATTGTTGGTGATGTGAAGACCGTGCTGGAAATTGCGAATAAAGAAGTGCAGCGTGCCGAGCGTGCCGATGCATGGAGAGATCAGATCAAGCAATGGAAACAAGAGAAGCCTTACAGCTATACTGATTCCGATGAAGAATTGAAACCGCAATGGGTTGTAGAGTTGTTAAACGATACAACGAAAGGCGAGGCAATTGTAACGACGGATGTTGGACAGCACCAGATGTGGGCAGCTCAATATTACAAATTCAATCAGCCGCGTTCTTGGGTAACTTCAGGTGGTTTGGGAACAATGGGCTTCGGATTCCCTTCAGCAATCGGTGCTCAAATGGCGAATCCAGACAGACTGGTTATCTCCATTAACGGTGATGGTGGTATGCAGATGTGTTCTCAAGAGCTTGCAATCTGTGCAATTAACAACATTCCAGTGAAAATTGTTATTATTAACAACCAAGTACTGGGAATGGTACGTCAGTGGCAAGAAATCATCTATGAGAATCGCTATAGTCACATTGATTTGGCGGGCAGCCCTGATTTTGTTAAATTGGCAGAAGCCTACGGTGTTAAAGGTTTGCGCGCTACGAACAAGGAAGAAGCGGAGCGAGCTTGGCAAGAAGCACTGGACACACCGGGACCAGTCGTTGTAGAGTTTGTTGTACGTAAGGAAGAAAACGTATATCCAATGGTTCCACAAGGAGCGACAATCGATCAAATGCTGATGGGGGATGCTGAGAAATGATTAGACATACAATTTCGATTTTGGTCAACGATCAGCCGGGCGTCCTTCAGCGGGTATCGGGTTTGTTCGGTCGACGCGGTTACAACATTGAGAGTATTACGGTGGGTCAATCGGAAGAGCCGGGTTTGTCCCGGATGGTCATTGTCACCATCGGTGATGATAAAACATTGGAACAAATTGAGAAACAATTGTACAAAATCATTGATGTCATCAAAGTTGTCGATTTCAGTTTGAAACCTATGGTTGCTCGTGAGCTTGCATTAATTAAGGTAAAAGCAGAACCTTCCGAACGACCGGAGATTATGGGTGTTGTTGAGACCTTTAGAGCAGCTGTTGTCGATATCGGACCTGGTAGCCTGATGGTACAGGTTGTAGGAGATACGGACAAAATTGATGCTATGATAGAGTTACTCAAACCATACGGTATTCGCGAACTCTCTCGCACAGGTGTAACGGCATTGGTAAGAGGAAACGCATAAATCATTATGAATTTTTTTTGAAAATGTAGAGCAACACGAAATTTGGCACTGCCTGCAATTTAACATTTTAGTGATGTAACGCTTGAAAAGAGAAATACACACCCGCATTAACGAGCGGGTGTCTGAACGGATCGCAGCAGACCAACCCCCGTTAAATCAACTTAACGTGTCGGTCCCTTGAGACACCCGCTCATTAATGAAGGGTTCTTTACAATACAAAGGAGGACTTATAAACATGCCAGTAACTACTTATTATGAACAGGATGCAGAGCTTAGCGTATTGAAAGGAAAAACGATTGCCGTAATTGGTTACGGTAGCCAGGGCCATGCCCAAGCTCAAAACTTGCGTGATAGCGGATTGAACGTAGTCATCGGACTTCGTGAAGGTAAATCCTTCGATTCTGCAAAAAATGATGGATTTGAAGTTCTTTCCCCGGCTGAAGCAACTAGCCGTGCTGATGTCGTTCAAATCTTGTTGCCGGATGAAACGCAAGCTTCTGTTTACAAAAACGAAATCGAACCAAACCTCAAAGAAGGCGCTGCATTGCTCTTCTCCCACGGTTTCAACGTTCATTTCGGTCAAATCGTTGCTCCAAAAAACAGCGATGTATTGCTGGTAGCTCCTAAGTCCCCTGGCCACATGGTACGTCGTACTTATGTAGAAGGATTCGGTGTACCTGGTCTGATCGCAATTGAGCAAGATGCAACAGGTAATGCAAAAGCCATCGGTTTGGCTTATGCAAAAGGTATCGGTTGTACACGCGCAGGCGTTATCGAAACTTCCTTCCGTGAAGAAACAGAAACTGACCTGTTCGGTGAGCAAGCGGTTCTGTGTGGTGGTGTAAGTGCCCTCGTAAAAGCTGGATTCGAAACGTTGACAGAAGCAGGTTATGCTCCTGAAATGGCATATTTCGAGTGTCTGCACGAGTTGAAATTGATCGTTGACATGATGTATGAAGGTGGACTTGCAAGTATGCGTGATTCCATCAGTAATACAGCAGAATACGGTGACTATGTAACTGGACCTCGCGTTGTAACTGAAGATACGAAAAAAGCAATGAAAGAAGTACTGACGGATATCCAACAAGGTAAATTCGCACGCGACTTCATCTTGGAGAACCAATCCGGACGCGCATTCTTGACAGCAACTCGTCGCAATGAAGCTGAACACCCAATCGAAGTGGTTGGCGGACAATTGCGTGAGATGATGCACTGGATCAAGAAATAAGCATCTCGTTTAAGGAATTATAGCAATTCACAGTTTCAACTGGAGATAGCGGCCGTGCTTATGCGTGAGCCGCTATTACTGGTTTAAAGAGGTAAGAGGTAGGTAATTGTTGTCGTCTATGAAGGACGGTAATGAAATGAACCTCATTGCCTGAATAATAATCAAGTCAAGGAGGTGCGAAGCGTGCGTAAAATCTATGTATTTGACACAACGCTGCGTGATGGAGAACAATCTCCGGGAGTTAACCTAAACACTCGTGAAAAGGTAGAGATTGCACACCAGCTGGAACGGCTTGGTATTGACCGGATGGAAGCAGGTTTTCCAGCGGCTTCTCCAGGGGATCTGGCAGCAGTGAATGCGGTAGCCAAAGCGGTGAAAAATATTACAGTAATTGGCCTTTCTCGTTCGAGAGAACAAGATATTGATGCTGTAAAAGAAGCGCTGAAAGGTGCACAGGATCCGTGTATTCACGTCTTCTTGGCGACGTCACCGATTCACCGTCAACATAAACTGCGTATGGACAAAGCGCAGGTGCTTGATACGGCTCGTTCTGCAATTCGTTATGCGAAGAAAACGTTCTCTAAAATCGAATTCTCTCTGGAGGATGCAGGGCGTACAGAGTACGATTTCCTTGTAGAAATGGTGAATATGGCAGTTGAGGAAGGCGCATCCGTTGTTAATATTCCAGATACAGTCGGTTATCTGAGCCCTTATGAGTACGGTAACATTTTCAAACATCTCAAAGAGAATGTACATGGGATTGAAAAAGTACAGCTAAGTGCTCATTGCCACAATGACCTGGGAATGGCTGCAGCCAATACGCTTGCTGCGATCCTGAATGGTGCTGACCAGATTGAAGGAACAATTAACGGAATCGGTGAACGTGCGGGCAATACAGCAATCGAAGAGATTGCGATGGCACTGGAGACTCGACAAGAGTTTTTCCAAGCCAAAACATCACTTCAACTGTCTGAAATTGCACGGACTAGTCGTCTCGTGAGCCGCTTGACGGGTATGGTTGTGCCTGGAAATAAAGCGATTGTTGGTGCTAATGCATTCGCACATGAATCCGGAATCCACCAGGATGGCATGTTGAAAGAGAAAACTACGTATGAGATTATGACACCAGAGACCATTGGTCTCAAGGAAAGTAAACTTGTACTGGGTAAACATTCCGGACGTCATGCATTCCGTGAACGTTTGATCGAGCTAGGCTATGAGTTGGAGGAAGAAGCGCTGAATCGCGCATTTGGCCAATTCAAAGATCTGGCAGATAAGAAAAAAGAAGTTACGGATGAAGATCTACTGGCTCTGATTGAAGAGAAATTGCAGGATGCACCTGAGGTGTATAAACTGGAATCCATCTTTGTAACATACGGGGATGAATCTGTTCCGACAGCGAAAGTTCGCATCACAACCCTCGACGGTAAGACGATCGAACAGCAGGCTGAAGGAAATGGATCTGTGGATGCGATCTACAATGCTATTGACCTGGTTAGTGGGGAAGAGGTAACTTTATCCGATTATTCGATCAAATCCGTTACACATGGTAAGGATGCATTGGGTGAAGTTCATGTTGTTCTTACCCAAAATGAAGTGTCTGTACAGGGACGTGGGGTAAGCACTGACATTTTGGGTGCAAGTGCGCGTGCCTATGTCGATGGTGTGAACCAATTGATCGAGAAACGAAAAACATACACGAACCGAGTAAATGTGAATCTGTAATATATTTGTGCAGCCAGCATTGAGTAAAATCGCTATGAAATGTATGGGCGGCTAAAGTGCAGTCACAGAGAATCATAAGTTGGTGAAACCAGAAAAGTCTGACCTCCTTACTGTTACAAGGGTCAGACTTTTTGGCTATCCTATAATTCTATCTCACATCATAAATAAGATGGTACAACTGCTGGTTCATTCAGGTATGAAGTACGATATCAGTTTCATTCAGATATTACCACGCATAAGCGTTCGGGGCATGTCCACCAGGGCCTGGGAAAATCTCATCTAAGCGCTTAAGAACTTCCTCATCTAACGTAACTTCCAGACATTTGAGCGAAGTCTCAAACTGCTCTAGTGTACGTGGGCCGATAATAGGTGCTGTAACTGCTGGATTCGCAGCTACCCAAGCAAGGGCTACTGTATCTTGTGGCTCACCAAGTTCACGACACAACGCCGCAAATTGCTCAAGTTGGGATTGCTGACGTTCGATCCGTTCAGAGATTCCGCCACTACGCGTTCCTTCAAGCTTCTGGAGAGCGTTACGTCCGAGCAATCCACCATCCAGCGGACTCCATGGAATGACCCCTAAGCCTAATTCTTTAGCGGCTGGAAGAACCTCGAGCTCAGGTAAACGACAATTGAGGCTATACTTATGCTGTTCAGAAACGAGACCAAGGAAATGGCGGTTTTTAGCTTCACTCTGTGCAATGGCAATCTGCCAAGCCGCAAAGTTACTTGAACCTACATAGCCAATTTTCCCCTGATGCACGGCGTTCTCAAACGCATGCCATAGCTCGTCCCAGGTAACAACAGGATCAACATGGTGCATTTGATACAGTTCAATGTGATCTGTTTGCAGGCGGCGCAGGGAACCTTCCAGATGACGTCTAATTTTATATGCGGATAGCCCAGCCTCATTGTTGGGACCATCGTTCTCATCATGCATGGAGCCGTAGACTTTGGTTGCAAGTACAACCTTCTCACGTCTGCCGCCACCTTGGCTGAACCAACGGCCAATAATCTCTTCTGTCAGACCCGAATTCTCACGCCAGCCATAAATGTTAGCGGTATCAAAAAAATTCACTCCTGCATCCAGCGCGGCATCCATAATGCGAAAGGCTTCTTTCTCGTCTGTGATGGGTCCAAAATTCATGGTACCGAGACAAATGCGACTAACCTTGAGACCGGATTTACCCAAATACGAATATTGCATGGTGAATATCCCTCCTGCGTACCTGATTTGAATTCAGCTATATTTTACCTTATGGAGAGAAGCGGAACAACTTATATACGTTAAGATTGGACTGCTTATAGGTAAAATCTATTAAAGTCATAGATTGTATATCTTGGTCAAATGACCTCAAAATATGATACAAAAGAGAGAGTTAATATGAGAGCGTTACTTCGTGAATAGTTATAATGAATCGATACAAGGAGTGGACAACCCATGGCAGAAGTGAAAAAAATTGCAGTCATTGCTGGAGATGGAATCGGACCAGAAGTCGTAGCTGAGGCTGAAAAAGTACTTAAACGCACAGAGGAAGTATTCGGTTATCGTTTTGAAACAGAACATGCTTTATTTGGCGGAATTGCCATTGATGAGAAGGGTACACCGCTTCCTGAAGAAACGTTGACGGTATGTAAAAGTGCTGACGCAGTACTGCTTGGAGCTGTAGGCGGTCCTAAATGGGATAATAATAGCAAGGAGTTGCGTCCTGAAACGGGTCTGCTTGGTATTCGTAAAGCACTTGGGCTTTTCTCCAATCTACGCCCGGCAGTTGTATTTGATTGCTTGAAAGACGCATCTACACTGAAACCGGAAGTGCTGGAAGGTACGGATCTCATGGTTGTACGGGAGCTGACTGGCGGAATTTATTTCGGCGAGAAATTCAGACGTGAAGGCTCACAAGGGGAAGAAGCTGTAGACACTTGCGTATATAATGTAACGGAAGTGGAGCGCATCGTTCGTCAAGCATTCGAAATTGCTCAAGGCCGTCGCAAAAAACTCGCTTCCGTAGACAAAGCGAACGTACTGGAAACATCCCGCCTCTGGCGTGAGGTCGTTAACCGGGTAGCACCGGATTATCCGGACGTTGAAGTGGAACATGTACTTGTTGACAACTGTGCAATGCAGTTGCTCCGTCGCCCAGCTAGCTTTGACGTGATTGTAACGGAAAATATGTTTGGCGATATTTTGAGTGATGAAGCAGCAATGCTGACAGGCTCGATCGGTATGCTCGCATCTGCATCTCTTGGAGAAGGCAGCTTTGGTCTGTATGAACCGGTACACGGTTCTGCACCGGATATTGCGGGTCAAGGTTTGGCGAATCCAATTGCAACGATTCTATCACTTGCTCTGATGTTCCGTACAACCTTTGGATATGCTGAAGGAGCAGACGCGATTGAAGCAGCTGTATCGAATGTGCTGAACGCAGGACATCGTACTAGCGATATTGCTGTAGATAAGAGCACAGCGATCAGTACAACGGAGATGGGCGACTTGATCGTCGCAGCGATCCAGAAACAGGCGTAATTATACGAGCAACATGACAGCCCTTTGTCTTCTATTATGGAAGATACAGAGGGCTGTTCCTTTATGACGTTGTTCAAAAGGTTCACTTTTGATTACGAAGGATGCCTGACGGCGTTCGTACTTATTGAACACGCTCATTGAGATTTTGGCACGAAAAATCCTTATTTATAATAATTATAAAAAAATAACGTTTATAATCTTGACTTTGAGAAGTCCGGATGATAACATTTTACTTGTACTTGTTATCAAGTATCAAATTCATTTAATGACAGGAGAGACGCTTGCGTTTCTACCTGATGATGAGCAATCCATATGGATGCTTACATAATCCCAAAGGAGGAATTTTTAGTTATGGCAGAACGTTTGGTTGGTAGACCAGCACCAGATTTCGCAATGGAAACAGTATCAGGAGACGGACAAGATTTCGGTTCCGTGAAGCTGTCCGATTACCGTGGCAAATGGCTCGTATTCTTCTTTTATCCTTTGGACTTCACATTTGTGTGCCCAACTGAAATTACAGCTTTGAGCGTTGCTGCAGAGCAATTCAAAGCTTTGGATACTGAAATCCTCGGCGTGAGCGTGGACTCTGTACACAGCCACAAAGCTTGGATCAACACACCTGTAGACAGCAATGGTCTGGGTCAATTGAACTTCCCGCTCGCTTCTGATATCACGAAGCAAGTGGCTAAAGATTACGGCGTTCTGATCGAAGAAGAAGGCGTTGCATTGCGCGGCTTGTTCATCATCGATCCAGAAGGCGAATTGAAATACCAAGTAGTTAACCACAATGATGTAGGCCGTAGTGTTGAAGAAACACTTCGTGTACTGCAAGCACTGCAATCCGGCGGATTGTGTGCAATGAACTGGAAACCAGGCGACAACAACCTGTAAGCCAGAATTAACTTGAACGCATCAGGTTCAAGCCCTCATCCCACACGGGATTGAGGGCTTTTTGCACCCTTTTTCCCGGATCGAAAAAGGAGTTGTCCAAAGATGTTTAGATTCGCATGGAAACGTGTTAATGATGTATTATAAGAATGATAGTATTTTATCCTCGTGAAAGAGGAATTGAAGGGCATAAAGGCGAATAGGGTATGGAAACCCGGTAAATTATCCGGTATGATTGCTCTCATATAATGAAGCATATGAAATCCGTTGGAACTATTCCCTTTTCGGTAAGTGCTACAGGTGTACGGGATGTGATTTTCACACTATTGAATCCCGACACGTAATAAGGAGGGTGAACAAAAATGAGTTACTGTTGTGGGGCAAGTATGGTGGGAACAAAGGGCACGCTGAAGCATTACCGCACCCAGGTTCATAATGTTCCCCTGCTGTTTTGTCCGGTATGCCACCGGGTCGAGGTACATTACAAAGTCGAAAATGAATATGAAATTCTTGCTGAGTATGCACATGGAGATGGTGCTTCAGAGATTGATTTTCAAGACTATGTCACAGAAGACGAAGATGCTATCTTTGAAAATTGTGTAAACCGCGAAAGCGAAGATGCCATGGTCATTGTGCAACGCCAGATTGATATGTCGCTCGATCTGCTTCGACTTGCGAAGGAAATGAAGGATGAGAAATGGGAAAGTGAGCTCAAGCGTCGATTAGCCGTGATGAGTCAGCGCAGACTCAAAATCCAGCATAATAAAAGTGGCTTATAAATCTTTTTGACGCATATGCTATCGCCTGAAATCCATGACATGTTGAATCAGATTGATACCGAGAAGCCGCTGCGAATCCAATATGAGATTTCTCGAACGACGTCTATAAGAAATATAAGAAAAAAGTCTATCGTCGTACCTTCACAGAAGACTGACGGCAATAGTTGTAGTTTTTCTAGCGATAATTGAATGGTTCAGCTCCGCTGAAAACTTATACATTCTTTTTATCTTAAAATAAACGAAGCTTTTTCGCTATGCTTGCGAATCAGCTTCGTTTTTGTGTATTCAAACGTAGCAATTTCGAGGTTTTTCTTAAAAAAATTTCCATTCGACACTTTCTCCGATTGACTCCATTCCATAAACTTGTCTATGATAAAAACAGACTTGCAAAAGAGGCGGAGCAAAAAGTGTTCGTGTATGGGAATAGGACAAGGTCAGAATGGAACATACGTATATCGTTTTCCGGATCGATTGTTGGTTACGGAGATAAACCAGCTTGGGTTCCGGACGCACCATCCATATTTTCGGCTCAGCCCCCTAACGAAAGGGCTCCGGTAAAGAGAATTTAAATCGGCCCTTCCTGTTTCTGTGATGATATGATGTCCGAATGGCAAGTTTATCATTTACGTGAAAAGGAGGAACCTGACGTGATTAGTGAAATTCAGGATACAGTCCCTCAATTAACGAATGGTTTTCCGCCTGTACCCCTGGATAACAACAAATATGAGAATGTCCTGGAGCATTTGGATAGCGGTATTATGTTGTTTGACAGCAATGGTGTGTTGACGTTTATTAACGTACAGATGGCAAAATTGTTGGAGCTCCCGCGGAGCCTGCTTAACGGATGCACCCTCATGCAAATGATGCATCTTCCCCAGATGAGCCGATTCAAGAAAAAGAAAATTTTACGTATTTATCGGGAAACCATATTCCATCGTAAGCGATATCATGAACTAATTGATGAGTATGGCAGGCACTGGTTGGTCACGGTTACCTATGGAGATCAGATGGATGGAGATTTTCTGTTCAGTGTTAAGGATGTATCCGACTACAAACAAATTGAACAGACGGCCTATCAAAATGACAAGCTTGCGATGTTGGGGAGAATTTCTGCATCGATTGCTCATGAGATTCGCAACCCACTGACAGCCATTCGGGGATTCATCCAGCTGCTACGCCCGCACTTGTTGCAATTAGGGAAGGACGAGTACGCCAGAATCATTCTAACTGAAATCGATCGAGCCAACGATATTATCTACGAATTCCTAAATTCCTCCAAACCGTCAGCGCCCCAGAAAACCATCATGTCTGTGGACTCTTTGCTCAAAGAGGTGGTCTTGCTGACTGAAAGTGAAGGCTTAATGAAGGGGTGCGAGATTACCCTGGATGAAGCAGAGTTGCCATTGAATGTTTCGATCGATGTGAAACAGATTAAACAGGTTATTTTAAATATGGTCAAAAATGCAATGGATGCAATTGAAGATGTGGGTGAAGAACATGCTGGCTTAATTCGAATATCCACCAGCACGGAAAATAGATTTGTTCAGATCTCTATCGTGGATAACGGTCATGGAATGGATCACAATACGCTTGTACGTTTGTTCGATCCGTTCTTTACCACAAAAGAAAGCGGCACAGGACTTGGGTTGTCTGTCAGTTATCGCATTATTAAGAATCATGGAGGCACGATCTCTGTGGATAGCAAAAAAGGGGAAGGCACACAATTTAGAATTATGCTCCCCCTTGTGTAACTTCAAAGGCGTAAACAACGAACAGGAATTGGTCAATTAGCCGATTCCTGTTGTTTTTTGTTAAACTAAATAGGGTTATAGTTAAAATGAATGCGAATACATAAATGTAGTTTATGGAAGGAAAGGTGAATTGCGAATGGATATTCAAGGAATGGAGCAGATGAACAAACAACTGTTGAATCATGTGGGCCAGGTGATTGTAGGGAAAGAGAATACGATGGAGCTGGTGTTAACGGCCATTATTGCCTCAGGTCATGTCTTACTTGAAGATGTACCAGGTACAGGTAAAACAATGCTAGCCAAGTCAGTAGCTGCTTCGCTCGATTGTACGTTCCAACGCATCCAGTTCACACCGGATTTGCTACCGTCAGATCTCACAGGTATTCATTTCTTCAACCAGAAAACAGGAGATTTCGAGTTCAGACCAGGTCCACTGTTTGCCAACCTTGTTCTTGCGGATGAGATCAATCGGGCTACGCCGCGAACCCAGTCCAGCTTATTGGAGTGTATGGAGGAAAGGCAGATTAGTATTGATGGTTCCACAAGGCAGCTTGAACACCCGTTTATAGTCATTGCGACGCAAAATCCGATTGATAACCAAGGAACCTTTCCTCTGCCAGAAGCGCAGATGGATCGATTTATGATGAAGATTCGTATGGGCTACCCAACCGAAGGTGAGAGCGTAGAGATTTTGAGACGTACTGTGGCAAGCCGCTCCGTGGCTGATCTATCGAGTATTATCACGCGAGAGCAGCTACTTGAAGCCCAACAGACCTATAAGTCTGTACAGATCGATGAGGATCTGCTGACGTATATCATTCAGCTCACAGAAGAAACTCGCAAGCATCCAGAGCTGTCTCTAGGCGTTAGTCCTCGAGGAGCGCAGGCTCTACTTAAGGCGAGCCAAGCATGGGCTGCTTTGCATGGCAGAGATTACGTTCTACCAGACGATATCAAAGGCTTGGCAGAGCCAGTACTTGCACATCGTTTGGTGTTCCGTAATCGGATGCGCCAGCAGGAAGGAATGGCAGAACGTATCATTCAGGATATTCTGAACAACGTTCAAGTACCGACGGAGAACATGACTGCTGGCAGTGGGCGATAATTATGGATTTGCTATGGTTAGTCGTTGTTGGCGGCATTGTTCTAGGTATACATGGCTTGTGGTTTGGACGCTCTGCATTACGTAAGCTCACGTATTCAAGAGAGTTTAGTAAATCACGCTGTTATGCTGGCGATGAGTTGGAGATGGTAGAGACCATAGCTAATGAGAAGCGTGTGTCTGTACCTTGGCTTCGTCTTGAAGCCATGCTACCAGGATCATTTGTTTTCCGTACCGGTTCAGGTATGGCGATTAGTCAAGGTGAGATCTATCAGAATCATAAGAGTATCTTTACTTTGAAACCGTTTACTCGTATTACACGCAAGCATCCTGTGGTATGCAGTCGCCGTGGGATATATACGATGCAGAGCGTTACAATGACAGGTGGGGATCTTTTTGGGGTATGGCGTACCTCGAAGCTTATTCCCATGCAGCTGTCCATGATTGTGTACCCCTCCTTGATTCGGCCTGAGGATCTACCGGCCATTTATCAAGTATGGCAGGGAGAGGTAGAGGTGTCCCGCTGGATTGTGGAGGATCCTTTTCTGATCCTAGGTGTACGTCCGTATGGTGCCGGTGACCCCATGAATCGAATACACTGGAAAGCTAGTGCGCGTACAGGGGAATTGCAGGTGTATAAGCAGGGCTGGACAGCAGATCCACAATCATGGATTGTAGTCAATATTCAGGAATCCGCAGACATGTGGAGTGTGGTGACTAAGCCCGAGACGATCGAACAAGCTCTTCGTTATGCTGCAACTGCAGTTGTGGATGCCATTGAGCGTGGCCTACCAGCGGGTTTTGCCCATAATGGTTATCGAATAGGCGGCGGACATGAGCCATTAAGGATCGAACCAGACTATGGTACCCCTCATTTGGAGTTACTGTTGGAAGCAATGGCGGAGATCGAATTGAAATGTATGGTGCCCATGGAGCAGTTCTTACGCGATGAGGTGTTACGTAATGAAGAAGCGCATCAGGCGAGAAGTTATCTATTGATTACAACATATGTGTCTCCAGCCATGGAGAATGAAATTGCACGTTTGCATGAACAAGGACATCGTGTAACTATTCTTCCCGTAGAGCAAGTGACAACGAGTAACAAGGCGGTGAGTGCATGAATGATTCCATCTCATCGAAGGTTAAGTTAGGGCTTTCGTGTATTGCGGCTCTGTTAATCGGTACCTACATCTATCCCATCTTAACACTCACCTCACTTTACGCGTCGGGATCGTTACCTTATACGCTATTGTTCTACTATATTATTACTGCAGGATTAGCGGTACTCGTTCAGCAGCGGTTTCCACGCTTGGGGAGTCATGCATTCTACCGTTCGGGCGTAGCTATTGTACTAGGTGCAGTTGTATTTCTAATAACTAACCTTACGTTATCTCTCCCATGGCTTGAACTATACACAGTTGGCGTGTGGGGGATAATCTCTGCTTATATCGGACTTACCTCAGGTCCCTATCTCCGTTCGACCGCAACGTTGAGATTGCAGCTTGTGGGGGTGTCTAGTTCCATTCTGCTTAGTGTGGCTTCGAGTTGGGGTGAACCATTTCATTTGTTGCAGCCGTATGTGACAAGTCTATATGTATCAGGCGTAATTTGCTTCGCCGGTTGGATGATAACCTTGTATAGTTCACAAATGGATCGAGCCATACTAAATGATAGCAATAGAAGATTGGTTCTACGGGAGTTTGCGCGAGCTAATCGTCAGCGATTAATGTGGATTTTAATTACAATCGGGCTTATTGGAGCATTTCCCAGCCTTGCTGCCTGGTTAGGTCCTTTGCGTGATCGCTTGCTGGCCTGGATAAGAGGGTTATTGAACACTTCTGGGCAGGAAACACCTATACCGCCAGCGGAGCCCATGAATACACCCATGTTGCCTGAACAAACGACAGAAGGAAACTCAGAGCCCTCTATACTGTGGGATATTCTTGGCTGGGTGGTTCTCATTGCCGTGATCTTGGTCATTCTATGGTTTACGATGAGATGGGGGCAAGGCGCACTGCACAGACTTATGGAGCGTTTGAAAGGCATGATGAATTCCAAAGACAAGAAGATGACTCCACCAACGGAATATATGGATATTAGTGAGACCCTTGCAGCTCCGACTAGAGTTCGAAAGCCTTGGTTCCGCAAGAAAGAGCCTCTCCCCACGCAGGACAGAGATCGAATTCGTTTTTACTATCGAAAATGGATTAACAGCGCTGCGCGTAGTGGGGTTCATATTGAAGGTTCACAGACACCTTTAGAAACAGGTGAGATTGTTCAACGAGAGGGATCGAAACAAGGGGATAAAAGGTTATCTACAATATTGCCGGATGCGTATAATGCTGTCCGTTATGGAAAGAAAGCGCCGGATACTGATAAAATGAACGAATTGGATCAAATATGGAAGTCCTAGTTACAGAATAGCGCGTTTATCCCTTTACTTTTCTTGTCACGTTCAAGTATCATGAGAGGAATACACAAGTTGGTCAGAAAAGGAGCAGACAAATGAAGACAAATCATTGCAAAATTGTAGATTGTACGATCCGGGATGGCGGGTTGGTTAATAACTGGGACTTTAGCGTGGATTTTGTTCAACAGCTCTATGCTGGATTGAATGAAGCCGGCGTTGATTATATGGAAATTGGATATAAAAACTCTCCTAAACTGCTGAAGGGTGCCGAAGATGCAGGCCCTTGGCGTTTTCTGAATGATGACTTCCTACGTAAGGTTATTCCGCAAAAAGGGAACACCAAACTGTCTGCACTCGTAGACGTTGGCCGTGTGGACGAAAATGACATTTTGCCACGCAGCGAAAGCATGCTTGATCTGATCCGTGTGGCTTGCTACAGCAAAGATGTGGACAAGGCGCTTGCGCTGGTTCAAACGTTCCATGATCGTGGTTACGAAACGACACTTAACATTATGGCGCTGTCCAATGTTATGGAAAATGAACTGCTGGAAGCATTCGAAATGATCAAAGACAGCTCTGTAGACGTTGTTTACATTGTAGACTCCTACGGTAGCTTGGATCATAATGACGTGAAGTACCTTGTAGAGAAATTCAAAACACACCTTCCAAACAAACGTCTTGGCGTGCACACTCACAATAACATGCAGCTTGCATTCTCCAATTCACTTGTAGCGGCAGAGCTTGGTGTGGAATTGTTGGATGCTTCAGTGTACGGTATGGGTCGTGCTGCAGGGAACTGTCCAACGGAATTGCTGGTTGCTCACCTGAAGGGAACTAAATACAACTTGCGTCCTGTACTGGGTGTATTGGAGCAATTGATGGTACCTCTTCGTGAAAAAGAAGAATGGGGCTACATCTTGCCATACATGATTACAGGCACATTGGACGAGCATCCTCGCTCTGCAATGGCACTTCGGTCTTCCGAGGATAAAGATAAGGTTGTTGATTTCTATGACAAACTGACAACACCAGAAGTGAATTTTGATAAGTAAGCATAAACATGCATAAATGCATAAAAAACAGTCCAATGGACTGTTGCTAAACCAACTAAAACACGTTCTCTCTATGGAGAACGTGTTTTTTTAGTTCTAAGTACCTTGTTTCTCGATGAGTCATGAATAATTATTCCTATATACGATTATTTTTTTGTTCACGTCTGCGGATATAAATGTTATTATGTACCAGACAGCATGTTGAAGCATGTAATTTGAACGTTGGTAAAATAAATAAATGTCGAATGATGTAACTTTTGAAAATTTCAGAAAGATCATCACGGATGAGGAAACGTTATTCAGGATAGGTGACCCCGGGAAGGAAAAGTATGCATGAAGGTTAAACTGCAAGATCAGAGAAAAGTAGTCATTTTGGCCCTAGTATGTGGCTTATTGCTTTACATTGTTAGTCAATGGTTTCGTTCCTCTACAAGCTCTGATCTGATCATATCAGGTTATCCGGTTTTAATGCTTTTGAGTGGTTTTGCTGCAGCGGCAGCATGTATTGGGATTTACAATCAAAGCCTCTTGTTCCAAACGCCCAAATTAACCCTACGCAGGGTTTTACTGACCACCTTATTTTTGTTAGTGGGTCTGTTTCAACTGGTTCATATCGTTCTATTTGCCGAAGAAATTCCGAATGGTGCGATGATTGAATCGGAGCTTTCGTTGAAAATGATGACACTGGGATCAGTAATCTGTGCGGTAGGATTATTGTTCATTTATACAGTGAGCGAAAAGGAAATTGCATTACCACGCAAATTCTTGCTGTTTAGTGGAACACTTGGTGGATTTGTTATTCTGTACACTTTGGGAATTCAAAATTGGAGCGGATTACCTAAACTGCTTGAAGAAGATGTGCTCAGCTATACATTTACGCAGTTTCACTTTTTGGTAGGCGTCTTATATGGCGTATCCGCCATCGTTTTATTTTATAAGTGGAAGAAAAATAAAGATGGAGACCTTCCTTACATTCTGTATGGAACGCTGAGTTTTTTATTTGCCGAATGTTACTGGGTCTCTGCAACAATGGTTAATGATATCAACCTGTTAATGGGTTTGTTGAGTAATTGTATTGGGTACTATTTCATTCAAAAAGGGTTATACACCTCTGTGGTCGATACACCGTTCCTCAAACAGCAGGCTGCTGAAGCGCGGATGAATTACATTGCCCATCATGAAGATGTGACTGGACTTCCTAACCGCCGCCGTCTCTCTCAGAGACTGAAAGCGATGATGGACGAAGCGGTAGTCCAGGAACAGCTTGTAGGGGTATTGGTGCTTAATATCAATCGCTTCAAAACCATTAATGACTCACTTGGTCAACAGGCAGCCAATCGAGTTCTACATCAGGTAGGACAACGTTTGAAGCATTCCTCTCTGCCTTGTGAAGAAGTATTTGGTCTAGGAAGAGACGAATTCGTCATTGCTATGACGGATTTCTATACAACGGATACGGCTTTGCGCCGTACAAGATCCATTTTGCAACTATTCGAAAAACCGGTCATGGTTGATGGCAATGAATATCATCTTACATTAGGGATTGGTATGGCTATCTTCCCTCATGACGGTGAGTCACCTGAGGAGATCATCCAGAATGCAGACACGGCGCTGCATAATGCGAAGGAACAGGGGCTGGAGTTGAATCGTTATGCTCATGCCATGCAGATGAAGGCTCAAGAGCGTCTTCAACTGGAGAATGACCTGCGTAAAGCGTTAGATCGTGGACAGTTCTATCTGATGTATCAACCACAAGTAAACCTTGCGAGTGGACTTGTTGTAGGTATGGAAGCACTAGTACGCTGGCAGCACCCGCAGAGGGGATCGATATCCCCTGCAGAATTTATTCCACTGGCGGAAGAGAGCGGATTAATTGTTCCGTTGGGTGAATGGGTGCTACGTCAGGCATGTAAGCAAAATAAAATCTGGCAAGAAGCGGGCTATCGTAAATTATGTGTATCCGTGAACCTGTCGATGAGACAGTTTAGACATTCCCATCTGCTGGACAATATTAGTGGAATACTTAATGAAACGGGTCTGGAGCCAGCGTGGCTTGAACTTGAAATTACGGAAAGTATGACATTCGATAAAGATCGTGCGTTTGAGCAGTTACGCAAAATTAAAGAGATCGGTGTTCATATCAGTATTGATGACTTTGGCACAGGATATAGCTCTCTTCACTATCTGAAGGACTTGCCGATTGACCGACTCAAAATCGATCGTTCTTTCGTGAACGAAGTGATGGAGGATCGCAACAATGCAGCGATTGTATCCACAATTACATCGATGGCGCACCATCTACAGTTGAAGGTTACAGCTGAAGGCGTAGAGAATGAGGATCAGCTCGTATTTCTACGTGATCAGCATTGTCATGAAGCACAGGGATACTTTTTCAGCAAACCGATCTTGCCATCGGATTTCGAGACGAAGTTTCTACGAGATGTTGATAAACCAGCAGGATAAAACAAAGAGAAGACAGGAGCGTTCAAGCGCTTCTGTCTTTTTTTTGGATGTTAATTATTCGTTGAATGGAAATAAAAGTTGCACATCATCGTAGCTCATGTTATAATATTATTGTAAAATTAATGTTAACTGCTTAACGCATGTAAGGATATTTTCCTTAGTTCGTTTATGCGACTGATATATCATCAGAACATTGGTTTGAAACTGATCATGCGGGTGTAGTTCAATGGTAGAACTTTAGCCTTCCAAGCTAATAGCGTGGGTTCGATTCCCATCACCCGCTTAACGGTATGCTTAAATCCTTTGCTGTATACAGCAAGGGGTTTTTTGCGTGTTCAGTTCCGATTAGGATCTGTAGAATGATCTCGATGCTACCTTTGCTTTTTTACCAACATCTGTTACAATAACAGAGAAATTGATACTACACGTGAATGAGAGGTAACCATACGTCCCATGAAGTAAGACACATGAACTGAACCCAAGTTAACTGCAGACGTTTATTGATGACGCAGTCAGCCAGTCCGGCTGAGCAATGAGGGGATCCGTGTGTCCAAATTCAGCAATGGGATCAAGTGTAGAGCGAGTAGGCTAGATGGCCATACCCGATGTTTGGGTTTATTTGCTTATACTTGGGGATATCTTTTGCCTGTTTTGTGATGCTTTTTTCAATCCTGAATTGCCCAACCGCCGGCTGATGCCAGCGGTTTTTTTGTTAGGAAATAAGGGGTTGAATTTCCTGCAATGACCGCACAACCTATTTTGGAAGCGGGAAGGATGAGGCCTCATGATGACATTGGTGCGCTTACATGAAGTATCTAAGGAATGGAACGGAATAGAATTATTTACAGGATTGCAGCTAGAAATTAATGAAGGGGAGAGACTGGCGATTCTGGGATCCAACGGTTGTGGCAAAACGACTTTGCTGCGCATGATTCTAGGGGAAGAAGAGGGCGGAGGAAGGATCGAGCGTGCTTTGCCACAGCAGAACTGGGGATTTATGCGTCAACGCTCTCAGATCGAACCTGGGATGAAGGTGCTGGATGCAGTTCGTCAGGAGAGTGGGCAAATTTACGAGGTCAAGCGTAAGCTCATAGAACTGGAAGGACATTTAAGTGCGTGCGGTGCCGGAGAAGAGCAACAATGGATGGAAGCCTACACGGTAGCAATGGAAGAATACGAGCAATTGAACGGTTATATGTGGGAGACTGAGGTTGAGAAGGTATTGACGCGGCTTGGATTAACGTCTGAGCATTGGAGCAGACCCTATGATTCTTTGAGTGGCGGACAAAAAACAAAAGCTAGGCTTGCTGGATTATTGGTCAGTAAACCGAAGTTTCTCATTCTGGATGAGCCAACGAACCATTTGGACGAAGAAAGCATGCGCTGGTTAGAGGGCTGGCTATCCGCTTATACAGGCACACTCTTGTTTGTGTCACATGACCGAACGTTTATTGATGAAGTGGCAACAGGGGTCATTGAGTTTAGCTCAGACAAACTCGTCAAGTACAAGGGTGGGTACACCGCATACAAAGGTCACAAAGAACGGGAATTACGGGAACAGGAGGCTCTGTATCGTAAACAAGAATTAGAGAAGAAGGCATTAGAAGAGACAATTCGTAACTACCAGCAGTGGTTTCATAAAGCGCATAATTCAGCAACCGACGTTGAGGTCAAAATCACCCAGAGCTTTTACAAAGCCAAGGCAAACAAGAACATCTCTCGTTACCATGCCAAGCAAAAGCAGCTTGAACGGTTGGAGAACGAGCGCGTGGATAAGCCACGAGAGGCTACTCGGTTAA
This sequence comes from Paenibacillus tundrae, assembly GCF_036884255.1. Lineage (NCBI taxonomy): Bacteria > Bacillati > Bacillota > Bacilli > Caryophanales > Paenibacillaceae > Paenibacillus > Paenibacillus tundrae. The sequence goes on from NZ_CP145605.1 coordinate 1,907,624, forward strand.
ACATGGAACTAAATATGAAGTCTCTCGGTGCACGCCAGCTCCTAAGATTGAATCAGGTTGAGTTTGCTTATCCTGGGGAGAATCCTCTATTTCATGGATTGAACGTTGCAGTAGAGCGAGGGGATCGTCTGGCTGTACGTGGCCTCAATGGTACGGGGAAGACGACATTGCTTAAACTGATGATTGGAGAGCTTGAGCCTGTACAAGGGGATGTGACAAGGAATCCCGGGCTGAAGATCGGTTACTTTTCACAAGAACTCGAAGGACTTCCAGAAGAGCAGACATTGCTGGACAGCTTGCTTAGTCTGCCTTCCATGACACAGAGTGCGGCACGTACGATTTTGGGATGTTTCCTCTTTTCTAGAGAAGATGTATTCAAGCGAATTGGGGATTTGAGTATGGGAGAGAAGTGTAGAGTGGCTTTCTTGCGGCTGTATTTCGGAGGAGCGAACCTGCTTGTGCTAGACGAACCAACCAACTATCTCGACATTGATACCCAGGAAGTTATGGAAAATGTATTAAAACAGGCTTCCGGTGCATTTGTTTTAGTCTCACATGATCGAATGTTAACCAAAGAGCTTGCCAATCGGTTGCTTGACCTCAAATCAGATGGTACGGCGATTTACTTCGAAGGTGGGGTAGAAGACTGGGAACAATCTCATGTTCTAAGAGAATCGGCATTACAGAACAGAGATTCTGATGATGAACGATTGCGTCTGGAGATGCGACTGTCTGAGTTGTTATCTCCAATGAATCGTGCCACAAGAGATAGCGAGGATCAGACGAAGCTAGAACCGGAAGAGGAACGAGCGAAGGAAGCTGCGGAAATTCAGCGTATTAAGCAGCGGCTGGGGCAACTGCATCAATCAAATTGAGCTGTATTGTGTGAAACCGCAAGATGTTATCCTTCAAGTTTTCCTGACTAAAGGGTGAAGAATCTAGGTATAACAGCGACCTTTAAACTTGTTCCGTTGTCAGAATGGTAAGCCCATATCGTCCCATATTCGACTGATATCGAAGTATAACGGTTGCTATTTCATTCGATATTGAATATAATAATGAACGATCATCAACAGCTTGCCTCGAAGAGAGGCTGTACGTACTTGAAGGTTGTTGATATAGGTTTTTCTAACATGTAAACGCAATGATGGAGATAAGTAAGTAGTGCCTCTGTACAGGGAGGAAGCGCCGTAGATTGAGAGCGTTTCTGTAGAACAAGGCTGCCGAAATTCACTCCGAAGCGGTTCCCTGAACTTGATGATGCACGTTGTGCTGCGACAGTAGGGGTAAACGGTTAACGGTCGTTATTCCGTACAAAGTGAGACAGACGTATTGCAGGCCAGTAGCTTCAAGCAATATCGTTGTCTAACAAGGGTGGTACCACGGTCTTTTCGTCCCTTTTGGGGAGAAAAGGCCTTTTTTTGTTGCAAATTACACTATAAAAAGGGGGCATTTACACATGAAAGAACGTTTAGAGGCATTGAAGATCGAAGCGTTGGAACAGTTGTCTGGCGTGAACGATCCACAGACGCTGGGTGATCTGCGTGTAAAGTATTTAGGTAAAAAAGGTGCATTGACTGAGATTTTGCGCGGTATGGGTGCATTAAGTGCAGAGGAACGTCCAGTCATTGGGCAGGTTGCGAATGATGTACGTAGTGCGATTGAGGAAGTCATCGACAGCAAGCAAATTCAGTTCCAGAAGGAAGAGACAGCGAAACGTCTGCAATCAGAGAAAATTGATGTCACTCTTCCAGGACGTCGCGGACGCCAGGGTGGATTACACCCTCTGACTAAAGTGGTGCAGGAGATTGAAGATATTTTCATCGGAATGGGTTACCGTGTAGCAGAAGGGCCAGAGGTAGAGATGGACTACTACAACTTCGAGGCTCTGAATCTGCCTAAGAATCACCCAGCACGTGATATGCAAGACTCCTTCTACGTTACAGAAGACTTGCTGATGCGTACTCATACATCGCCTGTTCAGGTGCGTACGATGCAGAGCATGAAGGGTGAGGTTCCTGTCAAAGTCATCTGCCCAGGTAAGGTTTACCGCCGAGATGATGATGATGCAACGCATTCCTTCCAATTCAATCAAGTCGAAGGTCTCGTAATTAGCGAGAACATTCGGATGAGCGATCTGAAGGGAACGCTGCTGCAATTCGTACGTGAAATGTTCGGTGCTCACACTGAAATTCGTCTGCGCCCAAGCTTCTTCCCATTCACTGAGCCAAGTGCTGAGGTAGATGTAACGTGTGTACAATGCGGCGGCAGCGGCTGTCGTGTATGTAAACAAACAGGATGGCTTGAAATTCTTGGCGGTGGTATGGTTCACCCGAAAGTGTTAGAAATGGGTGGTTACGATCCTGAGAAGTATAGTGGATTCGCGTTCGGTATGGGTGTTGAGCGTATTGCCATGCTGAAGTATGGCATCGACGATATCCGTCATTTCTATAACAGTGATATGGCATTCCTCAAGCAATTCGGACGGCTATAACCTTAAAGTGCATGTTCAAAAAGGAAGGTTTTCAGTACCGAGAAGATGGGATGAAGCTAGAAATGGAGTAGCGGAGCGTAGGAAGAGCTACGTGAGCAACGGACATTTCGGCTGAATTCCATATTCGATGCTGAGATGCCGTCAGGCATTCTTCGTAATCAAAAGCGGACTCTTTGAACAACCTCTTAAAAGTATATGCAGCATATGAAGAATTCAATAAAGATAGGCGTACCGAGCATTGAGCGCCAAACACTAATTTATAGATAAAGGAAGTGAACGTCCATGAGAGTATCGACAGATTGGCTGTCTGATTATATTTCCCTAGAAGGTGCGACGCCACAGGAATTGGCGGAGAAGATCACCCGGGCGGGTATTGAGATTGATGTAGTAGAGAACCGGAATCAGGGCGTAAATAAAGTGGTTGTCGGTTACGTAAAGAGCAAGGAAAAGCATCCGGATGCGGACAAATTAAACGTATGTATTATTGATGCAGGACAAGAAGAAGAGCTACAGATCGTATGCGGCGCGAAAAATGTGGATGCAGGCCAAAAGGTTGCTGTAGCTCTTGTTGGCGCGAAGCTTCCTGGTGGGTTTGATATCAAAAAGGCGAAGCTGCGCGGCGTAGTTTCCCTTGGTATGATCTGCTCCGCAAAAGAGCTGGGCATGAACGACAAGCTGCTTCCTAAGGATCAGCAGGAAGGTATTCTCGTGTTACCAGAGCAAACGGAAATCGGAACACCAATCAGCCAGGTACTTGGATTGGATGATCATGTGCTTGAATTGGATCTGACCCCGAACCGTTCTGATTGTCTGAGTATGCGTGGTGCAGCTTATGAAGTAGGCGCGATTCTGGGACGTGAAGTAAACTTACCAGATCCGAAGCAACAGCTCGTTGAGATTAGCGATGCTGCTGCGAATCATATCTCCGTTGAAATTACAGCTACAGAGCAATGCGCTCATTACGCGGCTCGTTATATTACAGGCATTAAGCTCGGTGCTTCCCCGCTCTGGATGCAGAACCGACTGATGGCAGCGGGTGTTCGACCAATAAACAATATCGTTGATATCACGAACTACGTCATGCTGGAATATGGTCAACCGTTGCACGCCTTCGATGCGGATAAGCTGGAGAAGGGTCATATTGACGTGCGGATGGCGAAGGAAGGCGAAAGCATCGTAACGCTTGATGGTCAAGAGCGTAAGCTTGAGCCACATATGTTGATCATTACGGATGGTGTGAAACCAGTAGCCATTGCTGGGGTAATGGGTGGCGAGAATTCCGAAGTGTCGGAAGGAACGGTTAATCTGTTGCTGGAGTCCGCTAAGTTCGACGGCGGATCAGTTCGGAAAACGTCGCGCCAACTAGGGCTGCGTTCCGAAGCAAGCATGCGTTTTGAAAAAGAAGTTGATCCAGGTGCAGTAATTACAGCCCTAGACCGTGCTGCTGAGCTAATCCAGCGTTATGCTGAAGGTGAGGTTCATCAAGGTACGGTAGAAGCTGGTGCAGTTGCAGCAGAGAAACGGATCGTACAATTGTCTCTCGATAGACTTAATCGTTATCTGGGAACAGATCTGTCCTTGCTTGAAGTTAAAACGATCTTTGCTCGGCTACATTTCGCTTGTGGCGACGCTGAACAGGGTTTACTTGATGTTGAGGTCCCATCGCGTAGAGGGGACATCACACTAGATGTTGACTTGTTCGAGGAAGTTGCTCGTCTGTATGGATATGACAATATTCCTACGACACTTATTGAAGGACCAACGACACCAGGTGCATACACTCGTTCGCAAGCAATGCGCCGCACTATTCGTGGCGTGCTTGCAGGTAGCGGCTGGCAGGAAATGATCAGTTATTCCTTCGTACACCCAGATAAAACGTCGCTATTCCCTGCACTTACTGGTGACAGTAAGTATGTGAAGCTGGCGATGCCGATGAGTGAAGACCGTAGCGTGCTTCGCACAAGCATTTTGCCCCAGATGCTGGATGCAACAGTATACAATATGAATCGGAAACAGGATTCACTTGCAGTCTTTGAAGTTGGCAGTGTGTTCTTCACTGAAGAAGAGCAGTTGACTAAGCAGCCTCATGAAATTCCAGTTCTTAGCTTGTTGATCACTGGAAATCGTGCAGCCACACAGTGGAATGTAGGCGCAGAGAAAGTGGACTTCTTCGACTTGAAAGGTGCACTTGAGAACCTGTTTGCTTACCTCGGTCTAGAGCAACACATTCGCTTGGTAGCGAACAGCCCTGAAGGATTCCACCCAGGCCGTTCTGCTTCAGTATACTTGGATGGAAAAAATGGAGAAGAAGGCAAGCTGATCGGTACGATGGGTCAATTGCATCCAGAACTGCAACAACAATATGATCTGAATGATGTATATATCGCTGAGATCAGACTTGAAGCTATCTACAGTGAAGCTGATGCGGATATCCGTTATCGTGAGCTTCCTCGCTTCCCGGCAGTGGAGCGTGACATTGCTGTTGTAGTAAACAAAGATATTGAAGCCGGTGACATGATAAAAGCCATTCGTGAATCAGCGGGTGAGCTGCTACAGACGGTACAGGTATTCGATGTGTTCACAGGCAGCAAGCTGGGTGAAGATAAGAAGAGTGTAGCCATGGCACTGGTCTATCGCAATCGTGAGCGCACGCTTACTGATGAGGAAATTACCGAGGTACACGCTCGCGTCGTTGCTCGTCTTGAGGAGCAATTTGCAGCTGAATTGCGTAAATAGAACAGAAGTCAATTTTTTGAACAAAGATTAGCAGGAATTGCTTGAAGTCACATCGAATCCTTAGCATATAGAGGATCGATGTGACTTTTTTGGTTATACAGCTTAGAATCAACATACAGACTTGAAGGAGGGCACAACTGTGACTACACCTGATCGTACACGCGTCACCGTAGATATCTACGGGACTTCCTATAAACTGGTTGGCAGCAGTGCCGACTATATGAAACAAGTAGCTAATTTGGTGGACGAGCGTATGAACGCTATTTCCAAACATCACTCTCGCTTAGATACACCGCGCATTGCGGTGTTAGCAGCAGTACATATGGCTGAGCAATCTCTTCAGACCCAGGAAATCCGGAATGAATTGAAAATGCTAACAGGTGAACGTACTGAACTTCGAAATGAAGTTAATCGTTTGAGCAAGATACAGAGCGAACATCAACAGGAGCTGGATCGCCGTGATCAAGCATTGGCTGAAGCGACCAAACTCAAAACTGAGGCTGAACAGGCCATGGCAAAGCTACGTGAGGAACAACAGGCTGAAATAGCCAAATTGAATTCCACTCTGGAGAATGAGCGCGCACAAGCAGCGGCGAAAGAGCAGAAACTCCAAGCTCAAACATCAGCGCAATTGAAAGAGAAGGAAGAGAAGACGTTAGCTCGCCTGAAAGAAGCGGAAGACAAGGCAGCGAGTCAGCTTAAGGCTGTTCAGGCACAGGCTGCAACTCAACTGAAAGAGGCACAGGCAAGTGCCAGAACACAATTAGAGCAAGCCGAAGCTAAAGCAGCTGCCCAATATAAGGAACTGCAAAATAAAGTGGCTGCTCAACTAAAAGAAGCAGAGAGCCGGGCTGTTGCTGAACGACAGCAGCTAGAAGTGCAGGCAGCGCAGCAAGTTCAGGCTGCCAAAGAACAAGCAGAAGCTGCGATCTTGTCAGAATTAGAGCAAGCGGAAACTCAGTTGCAACAAGCGAAGGAAGAAGCAGAACTGAAGTACAACGCGTTGAAGTCTGAATTGGAGCAACGTATCCAGGAAGCAGAACAATCTGCTACAGATCAGGCACTACAGCTTACTGAGAAGGCGAAGCAAGATCGGATGTTGTTGGAGCAACAGGCTGACGAGAAGCGTCTTGCAGAGATTGAGGAGCTGCGGGCTTCGTTCCAAGAGTCATCGGAACAGGCTGAATTGGAATGGATGGAGAAAGAGGCGGCTTACGAAGAGCAGCTGCAGCAAGAGAAGCAAGCTGCGACAGCTGAACTTGCGGCGGCTCGTGCAACTGCCGAGTCTAGATTACATGAAGAACAAGAGAAGCTACATCAGCAGTTGGAAGCTGAACGTGAACTCGCTGAATCTCGTCTGAAGGACGTGGGCACACAGCTTAGTAATGTGGCAGAGCAACTCAAACAAGCTCAAGAAGTCGTCGTGGATCAAGAACAACAACTTCACAGTGAGCGAGAGCAACTACGAACTTTACGCGAGGAACAAGAAGTGCGTAAACAGCAACAAGAAACACACACACGGCGTATTACGGAGCTTGAGCATCAGCTTGAGCAGTTGAAGAACGATCGTACCGAGCTTCAGGAACAGTTGCGTGAAACAGAATCGCTTCTACAACAAACTCTTGAAACCGAACAACAATGGAAAGAACAATACAACGAAACGATTGAGCGTGAATCTTCCCTTACAGCACAGCTTCGCAAAGTTCAGGAACAACAGGGCACGTTGGAACAGGAGATTCAGAAGCTTCGTGAATCCGAAGCGAAGTCGGAAGATGAGCAGCGCAGACTGCAAAAAGTGCTGGAGCAGGCTCATGCGGCTGTACGTACATTGCAGCATGAGATTAGCACATTGACGCAGAATGAACAGTCATGGAAAGACCTTGCTGAGCAGCGTCGACTCGAAATGGAAGAGTTGGAAACGCAGGTTCTTGAAGCTGTTGAACAGAATGAGACGCTGGAAGCAGGTGTTCAGTCTCTACATGATGAGTTATCTGTCGTGAAGGATGAAGCAGAGCGTCATAAAGCAGCAGCAGAACGTTTCCAAAGCCAAGCTGGTGAATGGGAACAAGAGCGTCTTCAGCTTGATCGCGAGATGGGTGAACTTCGAGAGGAACTGAATAAGCTGCAAGAGAGTTATAAGCAGATCCGCCATGATTATGGAGATGCTCTCCAGCGCGAAGAGGACTACACTCGCAAGCTTGATGAGTTGGCTGTGGATAAGGATACGCTTGAGAAGCAGCTGTCTGCGACTCGCAATGAAGTACAGCAGTTATCTACACGAATAGATGAGCAGGCAAGTTTACTTGCGCAGACGGAGGAAGAAGCATTGGAATGGCAGATCAAGCACGAAGAGCTAACTGCCAAACAATCAGACCTGTCTTCCCGTTTACAGGCGCTAACCGATAGAGAAGAGCAACTTCAAGAGCAACTTCGTTCAAAAGCTGCAGAGTCGGAGCAAAATGATCAAGTTTGGCAGCGACGTGCCGACGAGTGGGCAGCACAGGAGCAATCCTGGCAAGAACGCTGGACTGCATTGGAGAATGAGATGAATGTCTGGCAGAAAGAAAGTGCTGCAAGTGCTGAGAAGGTTGAAGAGCTAGAACAAGAGCGTCAGCAATTAGATCAGCTACGTGCAGAGGCTACCTCTGAGAAACAAGCTCTGGAGCATGAACTGCTTGAGATCAGTGACCGTTATGAGCTTGCTGCGAATCAGCTTCGCTTGTTACAAGTCGAACGTGAAATGGAGCAAGAGAAGGCGGAGCAACTGAACACGGAGCATCGACAGTTGAAAGATGAATATACGAAGTTACAGACGGAGTATAACGAATGGATTGAATTGATTGAACAGGATCAGAATTAATCTCTGTGGATTTGGATATCATCCTGGCATTGAATTCTTATAGTGCATGCTCAAAAGCGGGCTTTTTGAACAACCTATTGTACAATTTGTTATAATGAAAGAAAGAGCTCCCAATGTTACGGGGGCTCCTTGTCTTGGTTATCTATTCTTCAACAATAATTTTGGAGATCATGCTACTGTGCCCGCTACCACAGAATACAGAACATGACATCTCAAATTCGCCGACTTGGTCAGGGATGATTACTTTTGAAGTGTTTTGGATGTCTAGTTGCAGTTTAAGTTCAGGCACAAGCAAGCCGTGATTGCCATTTGTGTTTTCGTAAATAATGTTAACGGGAACCCCTTTTTTGAGGTGATACTCGGGCTTGTCGAACTCATAGTTGCTTGCCTTGATCACGAGTTCCTCACTTGCAGTAATTTCAGGATCAGCATCGCTGCCATTACTTGAGTTTCCTGATCCGCATGCTGCAAGAACCATAATCAACATACAAGCTACGAGCCAGGCTATACTTTTTTTCATCATGTGCCCCCTTATTGTAATAGATGGAATTTGAATGATTTCTTCAGTCATCATACCGCAAATTGAATACGCCTGTACATGTGGGCTATGTCGTTTTATTGAAAATTATTCAGATTATGATGTGGTGTAGGGGAAGACTTCATAAAAAATAAACCTCATCAGGCTGTGAAGCCATCAGAGGTCTACGGATGAGCTATGTTACTGATCTAACGTGTTTAGCCAGGGTATAGCCTTGATCTTACGAACGTTTGTTGGATTCACGCCCTGCCTCAAACGGTGTGGATACAGGGATGAACAAATCGATAATCCCGATAACCAGTGCGGCTAAAATGGCTCCAAGCAAGCTGACTTCAACGTGATCGACAACGTATTGACCTAACCAGATCACTAGTGCACTGACAATGAAGCCAACGATTCCACGGCCGAAGGGAGAGACCCTTTTACCAAAGACACCTTCAATGATCCAACCAAGAAGGGCAATGACCAGAGCTAGCATAAGGGCGCTCAAGAAACCACCAACGGCAAAACCAGGTACAATCCAACTGACGACCATTAGTACAATGGCTGCGATAATGAATCGTACAACATGTCCCAAGAAGTTCAACGTGTTTACCTCCTTATATTTCAGATCGGATTATGCATTGAGCATCCTGTTCGCTTGGGGACGTTGCAAAATCCTGACACCTGTAGTTTGTGGCTTAATGTCATAACTTATGTGTGGAAGGATTCGTTAAATAGCGTTAGAAAGTTTCTTTCGCTATAATACAGTTATAGTTTGGAAGGAGTTGTACACTTGGATACGAAAATTTTACACACATTGGAATACCGCAAAATTTTAAATACATTGCAAGGCTTTGCCCAAACGACAATGGGCAAGAAGAAAGCGGATACTCTGGTGCCAATTGGTGACCTAGATGAAGTGAAAAGATTACTACAGCAAACGGACGAAGCCTTTAAGTTTGATCGATTGAAGGGTTCGCCATCTTTCGGTGGCATCGTTGACATTACAGCCTCCATTAAACGTTCAGAAATTGGGGGCACCTTGAATCCACATGAACTTCTCAGTATTTCGAACACTACCCTTGCTTCACGTAGACTCAAACGGCAAATTGCTACACTTCATGAAGATGAAAAGGTGGAGTCGCTGTTCTTCATTAGTGACCAGTTGTCGGAGCAAAAAGCACTAGAAGATGAAATTCGTAGCTGTATTGAAGATAATGCTGAAGTTGCTGATAGTGCGAGCGTCACGCTTGCTCAGATTCGTCGCGAACTTCGGGGCGGTGAAGCTCGAATCAGGGAGAAGCTGGATTCCATGATCCGCTCATCAACGGTATCTAAAATGCTACAGGATCAGTTGATTACTATTCGTGGGGATCGCTTTGTAATCCCGGTAAAAGCAGAGTATCGTTCTTACTTCGGGGGGATTGTACATGATCAGTCGGGTTCAGGTGCGACTCTGTTTATTGAACCGGAATCAATTGTTGCAATGAATAACAAATTACGTGAGACTCGAATTCGGGAAGAGCGCGAAATTGAAGTTATTTTGCAGAAATTGACAGCCCTTGTCAGTGAGCAGGCAGAATGGCTGTTGGATGATGTCGATCTATTGGGGACGCTTGATTTCATCTTTGCGAAGTCACGTTTAGCGCGCGAACTGAAGGCAACCTTACCTCGGATGAATGATCGCGGCTTCATTAAGTTGAAGAAGGGGCGTCATCCGCTAATTGCCATTGAGAATGTTGTGCCTACGGATATTGAATTAGGCAATGATTATACATCGATTATTGTCACAGGGCCGAATACAGGTGGTAAAACAGTCACGCTAAAAACGATTGGTTTGCTCAGTTTGATGGCCATGTCTGGATTGTTTGTCCCTGCTGAAGATGGCAGTCAGCTCTGTGTATTTGATGCGATCTATGCCGATATTGGAGACGAACAGAGTATTGAACAGAACTTGAGTACGTTCTCCAGTCACATGACCAACATTATTCGAATTTTGAAAAACATGACAACGAAAAGCCTTGTTCTCCTCGATGAGCTTGGCGCGGGAACAGATCCGGCAGAAGGTTCGGCACTAGCGATTTCCATTCTGGAACATATGCATCAGACCGGTTGTCGTATGGTAGCTACAACGCATTATAGTGAGCTGAAGGCATACGCATATGAACGCAAAGGCGTTATCAATGCGAGTATGGAATTTGATGTGAATACATTAAGTCCAACCTATCGTTTGCTTGTTGGTGTTCCTGGTCGAAGTAATGCCTTTGCGATTGCGGAACGTCTTGGGCTTCCAACTAACATTCTGGATTATGCTCGTGGCGAGGTGAAGGAAGAGGATCAACGGGTGGAGAATATGATTGCTTCACTAGAAGAGAATCGACTGACTGCCGAGCAAGAGCGTGAGAAGGCGGAACATTTACGTGCAGACATGGAGAAGCTACGTAGTCGACATCAATCCGAACTGGAGAAGCTGGAACAGCAGCGTGACCGCCGGATTGAGAAGGCAGAAGAAGATGCGCGCCTGATTGTGGACAAAGCTAGAGCAGAAGCTGAGAAAATTATTGCTGATCTGCGTCAGCTAGCTATGGAAGAAGGAGCATCGGTTAAGGAGCACAAGCTAATTGCTGCTCGTAAACAATTAGACGAAGCTGAACCGGAGAAACGGAAGAAGACCGTTAAACGCACGGCATCCGCTCCGAAGGCTCGTGCTATTGGCCCAGGCGATGAAGTGTTAGTGTACAGCTTGAATCAGAAAGGTCATGTTGTTGAGATGTCTGGAAGCAAGGAAGCAGTGGTACAGCTTGGTATTATGAAGATGAAAGTATCACTGAATGATCTTGAGCTGAAGCAGTCTGCTTCAACTGTAGTGACACCCAAACAAAAACCTGTGACCGGAATGAAACGAACTCGTGATGACAATGTCAAGAGCGAGCTGGACCTGCGCGGTGCCAATTTGGAGGAAGCTCTGATGGAAACGGATCGTTTTATCGACGAAGCGTTCCTTGCGAATCTGGGTCAGGTATACATTATCCACGGTAAAGGAACAGGAATTTTACGTTCCGGTATTCAGGATTATCTGCGCAAGCATAGACATATTAAAAGTTATCGGCTGGGCAATTATGGGGAAGGCGGAAACGGTGTTACCGTAGCAGAACTGGAGTAGCTTGCCCATGCCATGAATCATTGAATTTCCGCATTCTTAGTCAGCTTTGAATGCGGAAGCGGGAAGGGGAACCGTGCGTGAAAGGGACGATTGACCAATTGCTGTCCCATCCCTTGGGGATGGTGCTCGGTTTTTTTTCGGTAGCCATTATGGAGCTTCTCATTTTTCTCGCTTGCTTCGAACTAGTTACCAAGTATAAGTGCTGGGATGAGATTAAGAAGGGAAATATCGCGGTTGCTATGGCAACAGGTGGCAAAATTTTTGGCATATGTAACGTACTTCGTTTCTGTATTCAAGCCAAATCTTCAGTCTATGAAGCCATGACGTGGTCATTTCTAGGGTTTATTCTCCTGCTTGTTGCCTACTTTTTATTTGAATTTTTGACCCCGGTGTTCTCCATTGATAAGGAAATTGAAGCGGATAACCGGGCGGTTGGACTGATTTCCATGATTATCTCGGTCTCGCTATCCTTTGTCATTGGCGCGAGCATCATGTAGGAGGTCTTGCGGCATGAAACTGTTAATTCGAATTTTGTTTGCTGCATCCATTGTATTTTTCACTATTGGCGTCATTTATGTTATGAATACTTGATGGTTATACAGAAAGAGAAAGGTTGATTAGATATGGAAACAACAGTATGTCCTTGGTGTCACACGGAGATTGTATGGGATGAGGAACTGGGACCTGAAGAAGAGTGCCCACATTGCCACAATGAACTAAACGGATATCGCACACTTAACATTAGCATCGGAGACGAAGAGGAGATTGACAACGAAACGGATGTCTACGAGGATGATGAGGTGCACGAAAATCAGGGAACGGATATCTCTGATTTATGGGGCGATGAGGTAGAACTGAAACTACCTGAATTGCGCACACTAACCAAGTATGCGGATGAGGGGAATGATCTGATCCAATACGAAGAAGGTGTTGAGAAGCAACTCGATCATCAGGAAGAAGTCCCAGAATGCCCACACTGTCGTGAGTTCATGCTGTTAGCAGGTACTCAACAAGCAGACCAGGCGAACTTCACGTCTGTTCCGAATGGTGCTGCGGGAACGGGTGATTTGTTGTCACCTCCGTTCACAGTGCAGATGTATGTCTGCTCAGGATGTTTCCAAGTTCAATACAGTCTGTCAGAGGATGATCGTCTTCGTCTGATTCAGAATTTGAGTGCGAAGAAATAAATCATTTTATAAAGCTCTTTCAAAATAAAATTTTATAGCCATGCCAAAGATTCATCATGTTTTCCTAGCGCTTGGGGTACGTTAAACCTGAGACCTACCTGTAAAGTGCTCACTTCAGGTGGACAAAGGAGGAGCAGATGAAGATTTCTTTGGGTCGACAATCCATTCTGCTTTTGAGCGTGAATGGATTGTTTGTGTTAGCAGGTGCTTTGTCAGGAACATTTTTGAATGTGTACTTGTGGAAGAGCAGACCAGACTACGCGATGTTAGGTTGGTTCACGGTCAGTCAGCAACTTGCCATCGGGCTCACATTTTGGATTGCTGGTAAATGGGTTAAGGAACATAACAAAATGAGTGCGTTAAGACTAGGGACAGCATTATCAGGGCTTTTTTATATGACAGTTCTCTGGGTTGGTTCTAGCGCTGTAGACTGGATTTGGCCTCTAGGCATATTGTTAGGGTGTGCATTAGGTCTGTTCTGGATTGCATTTAACGTTGTATATTTTGAGATAACGGATCGCGATAACCGGGATTTATTTAATGGCTGGGTTGGTCTGTTAGGATCAATGACAGGTATTATCGGGCCATGGTTCTCTGGACTGGTCATTTCTCGAATGACGGATAATACGGGATATCGTCTTATTTTTACGGTGTCTCTGGTCATTTATGTGATTGCAGTCGTGTTCAGTTTCTTTCTCAAAAAAAGAAAGGTGAGCGGTACATACCGCTGGTCGGAGCCTTGGCTCCAACTGTCCAAACCGCATAGTCCTTGGAGGCCGCTTGCTTTAGGTTTATTTGCTCAAGGGGTGCGTGAGGGTGTATTCGCATTCTTGATCGCTTTACTGGTCTATGTGGCTACTGCTCAGGAGTACAAGCTAGGGCAGTTTTCTCTTATCACTTCTGCAGTAGCACTTGTAAGTTACTGGGCAGCAGGCAAATGGTATAAGCCACAGTATAGAGCGAAGGGAATGCTCATTGGAGCCATATTGCTGTTCATTGTTTTAATGCCGGTTCTTTGGAAAGTGACCTATGGTACGCTGTTGATTATGGGAATCGGAAGTGCCTTTGCGATGCCATTGTACATTCTGCCGATGATCTCAGCAGGTTTTGATATGATGGGCACGAGTGGTGAAAATGTCGAAAAAAGAGTAGAACTTGTCGTACTAAGAGAGCTTTCCCTGATGATTGGTCGGCTGTTTGGATTGGGGGTCTTTATTCTAACCGTCATGAATGAACCTTCGCTGCGAACGCTAACTTGGTTAATTATCATCTTAGGAGCCTTTCCGCTAATCGGTTGGGTCTTTATGCGTAAGATGTTAAGACACAATGAAGGAAAAGGTACAACATCGTCATAAATCTAAGGCCATGGATTGGGCTTAAGATTATGCCTCTTGTAGTGCTGACAGTATGAGGGTGTTAGTGCTTACTTATATATGTATGGCAAAAATAAAAAGGTACGTTCAAGGATGTAATTCCTGTGAATGTACCTTTTTTTTTGTAAGTTTTAAATGTAGCTGCTTCAAATGCTGTTATTGTCTAGACTTTATTTACATCACAATACTTGTATGCTTACTCCAGTTAGACGGGTGAAGGTTTGCTAGTTCTTGTGAGTGAAAATAGATCCAAATCGGGGTTCTTAGTACCCGTAGCAATAAGCTCTGTAATTAGCTTTGCGCCAATCATGCTATACACTGTCCCATTGCCACCATACCCTTCTACAAAATATGAATGTGGGTAATCCGGATGCGCTCCAATTAGGGGAAGCCCGTCATGCGTGCTACCAAAGACCGCTTCCCAAGCATAATCTACTTCAAGGTCGGATAAAGGGAAATATACCGCAATCTGTTGCAGTAAAATGTCACCTTTATGAGCTGCTTTGATCGCTCGTTGATCCTCACGCGGACGTTCCTCATCTAGTCCACCTGCAATAATTCGTCCATCTGGTGTTGTGCGCATGTATAGATAAGGTCTGGCAGTTTCCCATATCATGCATTGTTCATGCCAGCTACCGAGATCCTTCAGTGGTTTGGTGGCAATGGCGTAAGTGCTCTTCAGATATGCCCCGCGATCATTCTTGATCTCTTGCGTTTCATATCCTGTAGAGAAAATAACATGCTTGGCACGAATTGTTCCTTGTGGCGTATAACATACCACTCCATCCTCATTGTAGTCACAATGGGTCATGGCGGTATGAGCGAAGACTTTGGCTCCCTGATTTGAGGCCGAGTCGATGAGTGAGTGAACCAAGCGATACGGATTAACCTCCGCATCACCACTTGTATACAATGCAGCTCGCTTGCTGAAAGGGAACACGGAACGAATTTTGTCTTCATTCCAGAGCTCTACATCGAATCCGTAATGCTTCAGATTGCGATATTCCTCCTCAAGCATAACTATATCATCCTCATCAGTTGCGCAATATAGACTTGTGCGAGGCACAAACCAAGGATCAATTTCAAGCTTTTGTGCAATCTCGGCTAGCTGCTGCATTGCATCTCGACACAACTCATAAAATCGTACTCCTGTCTGTTCTCCAAATGTCTGGATACAGGAGGTCAACGTCTTATCATTCGTATATTGGAGTAAGCCCGTGTTCGCCATACTACTGCCATGCCCGATCTCTCTCTTGTCAATAAGGATGGTTTGAATTCCACGATCGGTCAGAAGCTTGGCCGATAAGGCTCCAGCCATTCCACCGCCAACAATGAGGCAATCACAGGTAAGATTCTCTTCTAGAACTGGATAATTGCGTGTCGGTTGGAACGTGGTTGGCCAGTACGTTGTTCCGTTAATGAGTTCCACAATAGACCACCTCGGTTCATTTAATGAAGTATACTTTTTCAGGACAAGGTAACAATAAATTCGCATAAACTTTAGGTTAAGGAGGTCAGACATACATGCAATATTCACAAATGCAAGCACTGAGCCCTAAGGAACTGAACTATATTGCGGATTCAATCTCCAATGAAGAAATGCTGATTAAACAGTGTGCTGCTACAGCATCGATCTCACACCAGCCACAGATTGGGCAGGCATTGAACCAATATGTTCGCGCCCATGAACAACATTTGAACACGCTGATCCAGGCTCTGCACCAACATCAATCTCTTGCACCTTCCCAGTCGCAATAAACTTCAAACCGTTAGCAAGTGATTTTAATGCTTAGGAGGAAAATACGTGTACACACAATCTTTGTCATCCAGTGGGAATTTTATGCAAGAACAGGACTTGTTAAAGTCGATTCTTGCAGATTTGAGACGAACTTCACGGGAATATACGACAGCAACTACGGAAGCTTCCTGTCCTACAGTTCGTAAAATGTTCAATGATCTGACGAATGATACTTTGCGTTTACAGGGTGAATTGTTCAATCTGATGCAACAAAACAACATGTATTCTGCATCGTCCAAAGCCCTACGTTCAGATGTTGATAAGCAACTCCAGTCTGCACAGCAGACACAACAGAAATGTCAGCAATTCATTCAGGAGAAGAACACGCAAAGCAGTCCATACAGCCAGGCACCTAATGTGCCTCAGCATCAGCCTAGTTACGGTAATCCTTATTACATGTAACCTCTGGAAAAGGGGTTTGAAGCACAAGCCTGTGTAAAGACCATACCACCGCTTGCCTGAATTCAAGGCAGGCGGTTTTTGTCTTTGCATCAACGTTAAATTCATGTAATATAAGTATTAATTCTTTGAAGAGATAGCTCGAACACGTACGTTAAGGAACTTGGATGACGCTGGAGGGAAACACATGAAGGATTTGAACGACCTGCAATTGAAAGTTCTGAATCTGTTGAAGGAAGACGCGAGAAGGACTCCCGCGCTGCTGTCTACGCTGCTCGGAGAGTCGGAAGATAAGATTAAGAATGTCGTCGCACAGCTGGAGCAAGAGCACGTCATCGTCAAATACGCAACGGTCGTTAACTGGAGCAAAATTGATGATGAGAAAGTCACAGCACTGATCGAAGTACAGATTACGCCAGAGCGTGGTCGGGGATTCGAAGGTATTGCTGAACGAATCTACTTGTATCCTCAAGTAAAATCGGTTTATCTCATGTCGGGAGCATATGATTTGCTCGTTGAAGTTGAAGGTGGCAACCTTCGTGAAGTTGCTAATTTTGTATCCGAGAAACTGTCTCCGATTGATTCAGTACTCTCCACCAAAACGAATTTTATTCTTAAAAAATATAAGCAGGACGGGATTATTTTTGAAGACCATCAGGAAGACAACCGTCTCATGATCTCGCCGTAAAGGAAGATGTGTCATGATAGTGAATGAACAGACAACAGGGAATAACAAGAAAATGACTTCGTATCTGGCACCTTTGGTTCAGCAGATACCGCCATCCGGAATTCGTAAGTTTTTTGATCTGGTTGGTGATAACAAAGACATCATTACACTTGGCGTCGGGGAACCGGACTTTGTTACGCCATGGCACATGAGAGAAGCTTGTGTGTATTCATTGGAAAGAGGCATGACTAGTTATACGTCAAATGCCGGTATGCCGAAGCTGAGAGAAGCTATCAGCGATTATTTGCATACCCAATTCGATACAAAGTATGATCCGAAGGACGAAATTATCGTAACGGTTGGCGGCAGTGAAGCGATTGACCTCGCATTGCGGGCCTTGATCGTACCTGGAGACGAAATTCTGATTCCAGAACCGTCGTATGTAGCATATTCACCCATTGCTTCAATTGGTGGGGGTGTGCCTGTTGGTGTTGAGACCTACGCCAAAGATCAATTCAAAGTAACAGCGGAGGCGCTTGAGGCAAGTATTACGCCTAAATCCAAAGTTGTGATTCTGTGTTATCCAAGCAATCCAACCGGAGCAATCATGACGTATGAAGAATGGCTTCCGATTGCTGAAGTGATCAAGAAGCATGATCTTATTGTCATTGCTGATGAGATATATGCTGAGTTGACGTATACGCAAAAACACGTTAGCTTCGCTTCAATCCCTGATATGAAGGAACGCACAATTCTAGTCAGTGGATTCTCCAAAGCATTTGCTATGACTGGCTGGCGGATCGGATACATGTGCGGACACCCAGAGCTTATTGCGGCAATGCTCAAAATCCATCAGTATACGGTTATGTGTGCTCCTGCGATGGGCCAAGTGGCTGCACTTGAAGCTTTAACGAACGGATTAGGTGAGAAGGACAGAATGGTGGAGTCCTATAATCAGCGCAGAAGGCTGATCGTACAGGGGTTCCGCGATATTGGATTAGACTGTCATGAACCCCAGGGTGCATTTTATGCATTCCCAAGTATTCAAAAGACAGGCCTTACTTCTGATGTTTTTGCTGAACGATTGCTCACAGAAAATAAGGTTGCTGCTGTACCTGGTAATGTGTTTGGCCCACAAGGTGAAGGTTTCCTTCGTTGTTCCTATGCAACTTCAGTGACTCAATTGAACGAAGCGCTGGAACGAATCGGAAATTTTGTTTACAAGATACAAAAAGAGGGTTAATAAGTAAGAGGAGTCTTTTGAATGTTTGAAAAGGATACCCGAATGATACAATTTGTTATATTAGAAAAAATGACTTTCTTTTACAAATTATTGTGATATAATTTCAATTTGAAATAACTTTTTCTAGCATTTAACATTCGGAAGAACATTTTCCAAGGAGGGGTTAGCTTGTTTTGTGTTGAATATGAGTTACCGACTAATCGTGGACAATATCTGGCTGAAGGCGATCATGGCGACCGATGGTCGGTGAAACGAGATCACGCATCATTGCATGACATTTCCTTGGAAGATGAAATTCATCTGCTGCGTCTGAAGATGGAGCAGATCTTCCTTGAAGAAAAATCATTCACTTCTGACATCGTTATTGAGATCAGCAGTTTGCTTGATCTGAAGATTAACGAGTACATGAAAGCTAACCCGATCAAAAGCAAATGATATTTTGCCGGGTATATGTAATATAGATTGCTGTTGTTGCAGGCTATCGAAACGTTACGTATATTGGCTGTAGAGAGACCCAGAGGGGTCTCTTTTTTTGTGGCATGAGTCGAATCATAGCCTTAGAAGGCGTGCTTATTTTTTTGCGTGGAACAATTGTGATATATTGGACATAGGAGACAAAAGGGGGAGCTGGAATGAAAAGAGTTTGGGGTCTAATGGCAATCATCTCCATAATTTTGGTGCTTACTGGTTGTGGAGGAAAGAGTGGATTCACGATTTTTATTATTGATAACCAGGGTGATCCGTCCGTTATTTCAGAACAACTACAGGCGAATTTGCAGCAAAAGCTAGGTGAAGAGCCTAAAGTAGAGGTTGTCACTAGTGCGATGTATGATGTACAGAAAATCCTGGTAGAATATGCCGCAGGTGGGCATGATATTTTTATACTGCCTGAAGCAGACATGAAGCAATACGGCAACAATGGCTCAAACGTGTCTTTAGATGATACATTCGATCAAGAGAAATACGAGCGAGGAGTATTTGAAGGTGGAGTTTTCGTTGAAGATGGCACAGGAGATGATGGATCTGATATCAAAAAAGAAACACATCTCTATGGAATTCCGCTTGAAGATATGAAGATGTTCCAAGAAGTGCAGTATGCTGCAAAAAATTTATTTGCAACCATTCCAGTGTCCGCTTCAAATATTGAAGAATCGAAGAAAGTACTGAAGGCATTAACAGAGTAAATAGGTGTGAAGCCTAGCTATGGAAGGAGGGGAGCGGATTGTTGATTACGGTCACTGGGGGTATAGGTAGTGGTAAAACGAAGTTTGCCCTTGGTTATGCGGCGGAGATCAGCCGGGAAGGCATCTATTTATCAACTGGCGATCATGAAGCGATCATTCCGGAATTTCCATCCGCTCACTATCGTGTCATTGAAGCTGGGAATGGTCAACATCTGACGGAAGTTATTCATCAGATTAATCGAGAATCTAATTTATTTCTGGCAGATCGTCGGATTGTAATCGTGGATAGTTTAACCTCGTGGATGGTTGCTGGTTTTAGAGCGAATGACGATTTGGATGAACAACGTGTAGAAACGCAGCGATTGCTGGATGCCATGTTGTCTTATCAAGGGAAGATGCTTGTTATCACCAATGAAATGCATGGTTCACTGAACCCAACGGAAGAAGAGCGTATCTTCGCTGCAAGAATGGCATCGGTGAATCGTGCACTTCAGGCGCACTCTGAACAAGTCTACATGCTCGTATCTGGTCTAGCGATGGAGCTTAAGGCACGCTCAGTACGTTATGAATAAATCGTCTTATATCATACGAGTCATGGCAAAGGCTACATAATGGACGTTTAATAAAGAAAGACGTGCGGTCTATAGGAGACGGCACGTCTTTCTTTATAGGGGCACTAGTGAGAGTAAACGAGGAAAGAGCCAATCATACCCATCCTTTACGTAACATGAATTTGTATATTAGTGTGTATCTTATATCAAATTCAAATAAGAGTTGGCAGAGTGCTAAGGCACGGTCTAGTTCCGAGCTCTACTCCGTTTGATCCACCATATTATGAATCCTACAATAAGGATTGCGAGAATGATGTAAATCACAAGGGAGTACACATCCATAAAGCTCAGAATACTTTCCCATGATGCTCCAAGTGCGGCTCCAACAGAAACAAGAATAATATTCCATACGAATGTACCGATTGTGGTAAAAAGGACGAATAATCCAAACTTCATATTGGACATACCGGCAGGGATGGAGATTAAGCTACGAACAAGAGGAATCATACGGCAGAACAAGACAGTCCACATTCCGTATTTATCGAACCATGCGTCTACACGATGAATGTCCTCTTTTTTGATACGTAGAATATGACCCCAGCGGTCTACTATTTTCTCTAATCGGTTCACATCAATTAACAGTCCAATGGCATATAAAATGATAGCTCCAAGTACAGATCCGATCGTTGCAGCAATAATAACGCCAGGCAGTGTGAGGCTAGTATACGTAGTCATAAATCCGCCGAATGGCAAAATAATCTCAGAAGGAATGGGCGGAAATACATTCTCAAGGGCAATTATCAGCGCGATTCCTATGTATCCATACTGTTCCATGAAATCGGTTATCCAGTTCTGCATCATCGTCTCCTTTTTTTATGGGGGTTTATCAATTTCATGTATACTCAGCATTACAACTCCATTCAATATACGTGGCAAGCTTCCAAGCGGTTTCTGAAAAAAATGCATTTCCGTATCTTATGGTGGTCAAGTATACTGGTTAAGTTGAAGTTAAGGAATGTTCGCAATACTAATAACCCGAATATTCTACCGCGCGAATCAATAACAATTGGAGGGATTAGCATGGGCATATACACACGAACAGGTGACGAAGGTCAAACATCAGTGATTGGTGGACGGGTCATCAAGGATGATGATCGAGTAGAGGCATATGGAACAATTGATGAACTGAATTGTTTTGTGGGACAGGCAATCAGTTTAATTGATCATGCAACAGGGCAATTCGAGGATCTCCGTGAGCATTTGCTTGAAGTACAACAGGAGTTGTTTGACTGTGGATCAGATCTCGCTTTTGTAAGAATTAGTGAGACAAAATATAAAGTGCGGGATGAGATGGTTACTAGATTGGAACAATGGATTGACATGTATGATGCGGAGAATCCAAAGGTAGAACGTTTCATCTTGCCGGGGGGAAGTCAGCTATCGTCTGCACTGCATGTATGCCGTACTGTATGTCGTCGTGCGGAACGCCGCGCAGTTACCTTAGGGCAACATACCGATATTAATCCATCGGTAAGACGTTATTTAAACCGTTTATCGGATTATTTCTTCGTGGTTGCACGGACAGCCAATGCGAGACAACAGGTAGCTGATATTGAATATGTGCGGAGCAAAAAAGTTTTCCGCCGCAAAGAATGAGCCTGTATTATTCGCCGCTTGTCTATACGATTCCTGAGCAGGAGGATGGCTGGCTACTGAAGACCGTGCTTCAGCGGCGGCTGCAAATATCCCGTAAACTTTTGTCGAGGTTGAAGCTCACGGAACAAGGAATCATGTTGAACGGAGAGCGTGTGTATATCAGCGTGAAGGTATCCGCGGGGGATCGACTCGAAGTTCGAATGGAGCAAGAAGAATCAGATGACATTTTGCCAGAAGAGCTGCCTTTTAACATTTTATATGAAGATGAGCATCTGCTTATTGTCAACAAGGATTCGGGCATTATCGTACATCCCACGCATGGGCATTATACAGGCACGCTAGCCAATGGCGTTGTCCATTATTGGAAGTCCAAAGCAGAGCGCTTCCGCTTCCGCCCGATCCATCGTCTGGATCAGGAGACATCAGGTGTGCTGGCGATAGCCAAAAACCCTTATGTGCACCAGCATGTGTCGGAGCAGATGATTGCGGGAACGGTCGATAAAAAGTATATGGCTATTGTGCATGGCTCTCCTGCTGAGGTAGAAGGTGCGGTGGATGGCCCAATTGACCGTGACCCAGAAGAGCCTCATCGTCGAATCGTAACACCTGATGGTTATGCCGCAAGAACCTTATACAACGTGGTAACGACATGGGGAAATGGCAGTGCCAGTGTAGTGAATCTGAAACTGGAGAGTGGCCGAACCCATCAAATTCGTGTACATATGACATCAATTGGTTGTCCGCTAATTGGTGATCGGATGTATAAGACCTTGCCAAGCGATAGAATCAATGCTGAGACAGAAGCGATGCGAAACGAGCGAGATGGGTGGATTGATCGTCAAGCCTTACATGCATACGAGCTATCATTCGACCATCCTATTCTGAAGCAGCGGATGACATTCCAGGCACCACTGCCTCCAGATCTGGCAGCGTTGGAGAAACGACTTGATGCCGAGACGCAACCAAGAGAGGATCGCATCTGAAGATCGCAACCATGCTGAGTATTTGAGTGATCCATATGAAATGGATTGCTTATGAAGTAAAACTGCAATGCGATGGTATTGTTTTCGAGCGACTTTTGGATTTGCAAAGCAAACCAAGGGAAGCGAGAAACGAAACCGGAGCGAAGGAGGAGTAGCAATGAGTCAATTAAAAGTATATCAGTACGCCAAATGCGGGACATGCCGCAAAGCAGTGAAGTGGCTGGAGGCACAAGAGCATCAGCTAGAGTTAATTCCTATTTTTGATACCCCGCCTACTGAAGCTGAGCTTACAGATTTGATCCAGAAGAGCGGCCTTGAGGTTAAGAAATTTTTCAATACTAGCGGAGAGGTCTACAAAGAGCAACAGCTGAAGGATAAGTTGCCTGGGATGTCGGTAGAAGAGCAGATTCGTCTGCTAGCTTCGAATGGTCGCCTCATCAAACGTCCTATTGTAACGGACGGAGACAAGGTCACCGTTGGCTTCAAGGAAGATACGTATGAGCAGGAGTGGAATAATCGCTAAGAACGACGAATAACTTGGATTCTACCGTAACTGAAAAGGTAGTATAATTGTTGCCCTGAATATTAATAATTCAGGGCTTTTTTGGCTGACCGATAAGTGGTAGAACTATGCTATAATGATAGAGTTATTCTGCAATGCAATTATATTTTATTGGTTACACACAAGATAGGAGAGAGTAAACACAAGTGAATCAACGTAATGAACCTACTTTGTTGCTAGTAGACGGTATGGCAGTGTTGTTCCGGGCATTTTACGCAACATCTGCAAGCGGATATATTAGACGTACAAAGGCAGGCTTGCCCACCAATGCAGTTTACGGATTTATCCGTTATTTCTGGGATGCGGTTCAGACCTTTGGGCCAAGTCACGTCATCTGTTGTTGGGATATGGGTGGAAAGACGTTTCGTGGCGAAGAGTATGCCGCTTACAAAGGCAATCGTCCCGAAGCTCCGAATGATCTAATTCCGCAGTTTGAGTTAATTCGTGAAGTCATGGATAGTCTGAATATTCCGAACATTGGAGCAGCTGGATATGAGGCTGACGATTGCATCGGCACGTTAGCGAAATATTACACAGAGCAGACAGACATGAATGTAATGGTACTGACGGGTGATCATGACATGTTGCAACTGATTAATGATCGTACAAGCATTATTATTATGAAAAAAGGTCATGGCAACTACATGGTGTACACACCAGAGTCGCTAATGGCGGAGAAACAACTTACACCTCGCCAAGTCATTGATATGAAGGGCTTGATGGGGGATGCAAGTGACAATTATCCAGGGGTTCGAGGCATTGGTGAGAAGACGGCACTGAAGCTTGTTCAGGAGTATGATTCAATCGAAGGGATTCTGGACAACTTGGATAAGCTTACACCTTCGGTACGCAAAAAAATTGAGAATGATCTGGACATGCTTCATCTGTCCCGCAAATTAGCAGAGATTCACTGCGCTGTTCCAGTTGCATGTGCACTGGATATGTGTGAATTACGTCTGGATCCGGATACGGTGATGGACAAGTTTGAACAACTTGAGATGAAGAGCCTTGGCTCTTGGATGGGAGTGGCAATAGGGTGAGCAGTATTCAAACAAGATCAAGTAAGAGATGGTGGACAGGGGCTATGGCTCTTGTCCTGGCTTTACCGGTATTATTATCAGGGGCAGTAAGTGCTCCACAGACAGCCGAAGCAAAAGCAGCAATCAGTACTAAAGTGCAGAAAGTAAAAGCAGCAGGACGTAGTTTCACCGTGCAAACGGTTAGTATTCCAAAAGGTACACCAGTGACAGTAGGATTAGCGAAGAAACAGGTAGGTCAGACAGCAACATTGCCTTCCATTGTCAAAGCGTATGGGGCGCAAGCAGCGATTAACGGAGCTTTCTTTGAGGCTTATAATGGTGCTCCAGATCCATATGGCATGTTAATAGCTAATGGTAAAGTAATACATATAGGAAGATACGGTACAAGCATTGGTTTTAAAGAAGATGGCACAGCTATCATGGATTCACTTCGTGTGAACTTAACAGGAATGGTAACGACGCCAGAAGGCAAATCCCGCAGTTGGTATGCTACCTTTATTAACAGAACCCCTTCAGCAAATGCAAGCATTACGATGCTGTATACGCCTGAGCGTGGTTCGACGGTTGGGTTCAAAGGTGGTACAGCAGTAGTGATCGAGAAAGGGATCGTTACCAAAAAAGTACCGAATACCAATATTGCCATTCCTAAGAATAGCTCAGTTCTGGTCTTCACAGGCAGTCATAAATCCAACGCCGATCGTTTCGTGGTTGGCTCCACGGTTGAGATGAATTATAAGTACACGAATGCAGCAGGCAAGGAAATTCCTTGGGATGAAGTCGTTACTGCTGTAGGAGCTGGCCCGCGTCTCGTTAAGGATGGGAAGATTTCGATTAATCCAGCAAGTGAAGGCTTCAAGGATCCAAAAATCTTGAATGCCTCTGGTGCAAGAAGCGGGATCGCTATCATGGCCGATGGTTCTGTTCTTCTGGCGACCGTTTCCGGAGCAACGATGAAGGAATGGGCTGCTGTGATGCAGAAGCTTGGAGCGAAGCAAGCGATGAATCTGGATGGTGGTGCATCTTCAGGTATGTATGCTGGTGGTAAAATGCTCACTTCGCCTGGTCGCTTGTTAAGCAACACACTCGTTTTTGGTGGCTCCGTTAAATAATCCGTGAACAATGAAAGGGAGAAATGCACAAATGAAACTCACACAACAATCCGAATTGGGCGATAGCCCTACAGCTGTCCTTTCTCTAAATGTGGGTCAGCCTAAACCTTTGCCTGGTCAAAAACGTGAAGTGCTGAGCGGAATTGTGAAGACTCCCGTTTCTAGTCCTGTTTTCTTGTCATTCACGGGCATGACTGGGGATGCTCAGGCTGATCTAGAGCACCATGGGGGACCCGACAAGGCGGTTTGTGTCTATGACTATAGCCGTTATCCTTTGCTGGAGCAATTGATGGAGCGCAAGCTGGAGTGGGGGGCTTGTGGCGAAAATTTGACGGTCGAGGGCTGTGCAGAGGATCTGGTGCGGATTGGCGATGTGTATCAATTAGGCGATGCTATGGTTCAAGTTAGTCAGCCCAGACAACCTTGCTTCAAGTTGGCAGCTCGATATGACTACAAGGGCTTGCCTGTATATTTTCAGGAAAGTGGACATACCGGCTTTTATTTTCGTGTGTTACAAGAAGGAGAAGTGAAGCCAGGTTCTGTATTCAAACGAATTAGCACGGATTTAACCTCCATGACTATTCTGGAAGCGAACCGGGTGATGCATCAGGGTAAACGGGACGCGGAAGGCATTCGTGCCTTGCTGGCCATTACAACCCTCTCGAACAGCTGGAGACAAACGTTGGTAAACCGTTTGGAGAAGCTGGAAGGCGAGTCGTTGAATTGAACGAGTAGAGTGATCGATGACAGAATGGAATTCCTTTTACATTAATTGAGGAGTGTGACGAACATGACGATCTTAGGCGCGATTGAAGCTGGAGGCACGAAGTTTGTATGTGGTATTGGAAATGAAAAGGGAGAAGTGTTGGAACGAGCAAGCTTTCCTACGACAACACCTGAAGAAACGATGGCGCAAGTCATTGCTTTCTTTGAAGGTAAAAATATTGAAGCTCTAGGTGTAGGTTCTTTTGGCCCAATTGACCCGATTGAAGGCAGTCCAACGTACGGATACATTACCACTACACCCAAACCACATTGGGGGCAATACAACCTTATTGGCAAATTGAAGGAACATTATGATGTGCCAATGACGTTTGATACCGATGTGAATGGAGCTGCACTTGGTGAAGCGACTTGGGGCGCAGCCAAAGGATTAGACAGTTGCTTGTATATTACGGTGGGTACAGGAATTGGTGCAGGTGCTGTAGTTTCTGGTCAAATGGTACATGGATTGTCTCATCCAGAGATGGGACATATCATCGTACGTAGACATCCGGAGGATACCTTTGAAGGATTCTGCCCTTATCATAGCGATTGCCTAGAAGGACTTGCTGCAGGTCCAGCGATTAACAAACGATGGGAACAACCAGCTTATGAGTTATCACCGGATCACAAAGCATGGGAGATCGAGGCTCATTACTTGGCGCATGCACTTATGAACTATGTTCTGATTCTCTCCCCACAGAAAATTGTGATGGGCGGCGGTGTGATGAAGCAGGAGCAGCTCTTCCCTTTGATACGCAAAAAATTACAGGAATTGCTGAATGGTTATGTACAGCATCCCGCACTTCAGTCCGATATCGATCAATATGTGGTCTCACCGGGTCTTGGAGATAACGCAGGGCTGTGCGGCTCCTTGGCGCTTGCGAAGCTTGCACTAAATAAATAAAGTATACAACACGAAATGATTGACGAATTTTTCCAATATGGTATGATATGAGCAACAGCATAGCACGGTTTGTTGAGGAAGCACCTCTCTTGCATTCATTTTGCAGGAGGGGTGTTTTTTTGTGCCTTTTTTGAAGGTGATGAGGGTGAGCCTTACAAGCGGTGTAGCTGAACTCGAAGGAGGGATTGACCATGGAAGTCATTTTTATGAACAGATTAGCAAGAATTACAGATCAGAATGAAGAGCTCGCACAGGTGTGGATTGGCGAAGAAGAAGGCGCATGGCATCTGGGTTGGAGCTTGTATGAGGAAGGGGATCGAGAGGATAAGGTTTGGTATGAGGGCAGTTCGTGGGAAGAACTCATGCATATTTATCGTCATCAACTAGCACTACAGATGAGTGAAGGGTTCCGACCGTTACTACAAGGTTTATTTCATGAGATTGAAGATTTGCGATCACGAAATTATGGTGGACAACGGCTTCAATGTTATAGCGAGTTGTATGCCAATGAAACATTGTATGCAGATCTATGCACATGGCGTAGAAAGAGAGCCGCTTCTGACCGGAAGGCTCCTTATTTTATTGCAACGAACCGGTTGCTTCGCATGATTAGTTCGTATGTGCCATTGACGATGGATGAACTGATGCAATTGCCGGGTGTTGGAGAGAGCAAGGCCTCCGAGTATGGTCAAGCATGGCTGGAGCTAACGAACGGAGTGGAGCGTTCCACCGTATTTCCACTCGACTGGGTATACTCTGCATTGAAAGAAGAGGAGTACGAGAACTGGCTTTATCGACAGAAGGAACAGAAGTATAAACAGGAACTAGACAAATTCAAGACACGTAAGCAAGTACTTGAAGGCATGAAGGAAGGGCACACGTTAGAGGAGATTGTTCACCGTTCGGGATTGTCACGCCGAGAGCTAATCGAATTACTGGAGATCTTAGATCTAGAGGGTTATGATACGGATTGTCTTCTTGATGCAGAGCTTGCCATTATGCCTGAACAAGAACAAGAAGCCGTATGGAACGCCTATGAGGAACTAGGAGACGCGTTTCTGAAGCCTGTGCTACATAAAGTATATGGGGAAGAAAAACCAGGTGGAGGTAGCCTGGAGCAAGTATATGAGAAGCTTCGTATGATCCGGATTCGTTATCGTCGTCATGTGGAGACGGAGCAGAACGTCAGTTAATGTGCGATTAGACCAAAAAAAGACGAGGCCATAACCCCATTAGGGAGGCTTCGTCTTCTATTCTCTTTGAAATGTTCATTCCGAGTCTAATCAGATCCAGTCTTTTTTGCGGAAAATGAAGAACATACTCAGGCCAAGTGTCACCATAAGCCCAATAACCACAAAGTATGAATATTTCCAGTGCAATTCTGGCATAAATTCGAAGTTCATCCCGTAGATACCGGTAATAACGGTCAAGGGCATGAATACTGTGGTGATGGCGGTAAACACACGCATGATCTCATTCGCTCGGTTCGCAATACTGGATTGATAAGCCTCACGTAAGTTGCCCATCAGATCCCGATAGGTTTCGAACGTTTCGGAAATCTTTACCGCATTCTCATAAATATCGCTGAAGTATTTCTGCAATTGATCATCAATGAGACGCAAGTCTTTTTTGTTAAGTGTATTGATGACCTCTTTTTGAGGACCAAGCACTTTTTTGAGCCATAGAATCTCACTACGAAGCCCGATTATTTCGTTTAGGTGAGATTTTTTGGTGTGCATCAGAATATCTTCCTCAAGCTTCTCGATCCGTGCCTCAATTCGATCACCGACAGTAAAGTAATTGTCGACAATTAAGTCAACCAGCAAGTATAACAGACGATCCGGAGTACTGACTTCCTGCTCCCATAGAATAGGTTTTAAAGTTCGCAGCTCACTGACTTTCTGTTTGGTCACACTGATAATGAAATGTCTGCCCAAGAACAGGTTGACGGCACGTAAAAATATCTCTTCATCATCAAAACGAATGCTATTAATGACAATAAAATAATGACTTTCATAAATTTCGATCTTCGGACGCTGTTCCTCGTCACTTAAGCAGTCTTCCACCGCTAGGTCATGCATCATAAATAGCGGCTGAAGCACGGCCAGATCATCCACATCCGCATCAATCCAGTAAAAGCCCTCCGCTGGTGGAGTCAGCGCTTGCTGAATATCATCCACTGGGATAAATACACCGTTGTTTACCAACCGGATTTTCATCGTTATCGACTCCTTCTGCACCCGCCAGGTTGGCGGTTCTTCATCATTATGGGCGCAAAAAGAAGAGATCAGCCGGTCGGCAGCGGAGCCTGGAGATCAGGTCTGCGTTCGCTCTATATGCAAACGGAAGTAACGTCCCGCTGCCGGCATGCTGATGTCAATTCTCTATGCTGTTTGTCGGAATTCGGCTGCCAGTCAGGCCTCGGGTCGCCATCCATTGATTATGTCACCTCTCACATAAGGGTTTACAACACCTGTTTAGTATACCGCTGGTCCAACGTGCTTTCAAGCGCAAAAATGTGTCTATTTCGCGCTCTGAGGCAGTGTATGATAGGTGGTGAAAAACGGTTCCGAGATGTAGAAACTTAGGATGAACTGTAGCTTGACGTGAACGAATTAATGTTTTAAAGTAAACGGAAAGCAATTAAATTTCAAAAATTAAATACAGCGAAATCTTATCAAGAGTAGGTGGAGGGACTGGCCCGATGAAACCCGGCAACCGGCGGTATACCGCACGGTGCTAATTCTTGCAGCGACTATGTGCCCAAGAGGTACTGTTGTAACTGAGAGATGAGAGAGGCGCATATCTATTTACATATGACCTTTCTCGGAATCCGAGGAAGGTCTTTGTTATATGCCCCGACTTCTCAGCACTGATTTTCGCTAAGGAACTTGAGCCTGTCTCACGGCATTAGACGTAGGAATTCTATGCTTGTAGAGCAAGCTCATGGCAGCGTATGCTGCAATCTATTTATGCTCAAGGAGGAGTTTGACACCATGCCAATCAAAATACCGGACACTTTACCTGCGAAGGAAGTGCTTGCAGGGGAAAACATCTTTGTCATGGACGAGACATCCGCATATCAACAGGATATTCGTCCGCTTCGTATCGCTATATTAAACCTTATGCCAACGAAAGAAACGACCGAGACCCAGCTCTTACGTTTGGTGGGGAATACACCTATACAGGTCGACATCGTTCTGGTACATCCGAAATCTCATACATCTAAGAACACTTCCCAGGAGTACCTGGATGAATTCTACAAAACATTTGATGAAATCGAACATCGCCGCTTCGATGGCATGATCATTACAGGTGCACCTGTAGAACAGATGGATTTCGAGGACGTGAACTATTGGAAGGAAATCCAAGAAATCTTCGAATGGACCAAAACAAATGTTACTTCAACCATGCATATATGTTGGGCCTCACAAGCGGGCTTATACCATCACTTCGGCGTTCCTAAAGTTTCATTGGACGAAAAGTGCTTTGGCGTATTTCCACACACGATTAACAAATCTCATGTTCCACTCCTGCGTGGTTTCGATGAAGTGTTTAATGTTCCTCATTCACGTCACACTGAAGTGCGTCATGAAGATATTGAGAAGGACGAGCGTCTTGAAATTTTGGCTGAATCTGAGGATGCAGGTATTTTCCTAGTTGCAACCAAAGACGGTAAACAGATTTTCGTTACCGGACATGCTGAGTACGATCCGTTATCCCTCAAGTGGGAATATGACCGCGATGCAGCCAAAGGATTAAATGTAGCGCTACCTAAAAATTATTTCCCGAAAGATGATCCTTCCCGTGTTCCTCCAGCGACATGGCGGGCGCATGCTAACTTATTATTCTCTAATTGGCTCAATTACTATGTGTATCAAGAAACACCTTACGATATTGGTCCGCAAATTTAATCGAGATAACAGGGGGATTCTGCAATGGAAGATAACAAGTTGAAAATCGAAAGCCGCTTAGCTCAAATTGGTTCTATTCATGAACCGGTCACAGGTGCAATTAACTTTCCAATCTATCAAGCAACTGCGTTTCGCCATCCGAAGCTTGGACAGAGCACGGGATTTGACTATATTCGTACAACGAATCCAACACGTAAAGTGTTGGAGGAAGCAGCAGCTGCACTGGAGTCTGGGGATGCGGGTTTTGCCTGTAGCTCAGGCATGGCAGCACTGCAAACGATTTTTGCATTGTTCAGTCAAGGAGATCATCTGATTGTATCACTTGATCTGTACGGGGGCACATATCGTCTGCTAGAACGTATTCTATCTCGTTTCGGTGTAACAGCAAGCTATGTCGATACGAATGATCTGGCTGCACTAGAGAAAGTTCTCCAGCCGAATACCAAAGCGGTCTTTATTGAGACACCAACCAACCCGCTGATGATGATTACAGATGTTGAAGCGGTAAGCACATGGGCGAAGAGCCATAACTTTTTGACTATCGTGGACAACACGTTGTTGACTCCATTCTTCCAACGTCCAATCGAGCTGGGTGCGGATATCGTTATTCACAGTGCAACGAAGTACCTTGGTGGACATAACGATGTCCTTGCTGGATTGATTGTGACCAAAGGAGAGGAACTGTCAGCAGAAATGGCATTCTTACACAACTCCATTGGTGCAGTGTTATCTCCAACAGATTCCTACCAGTTGATGAAGGGTATGAAAACATTGGCTCTCCGGATGGAGCGCCATGAATATAACGCGTTGACAATCGCTAAATATCTTTTGGAGCATCCAGCTGTTGGTGAAGTCTATCACCCAGGATTGTCGGATCATCCCGGATATGAGGTGCAGAACAAGCAATCCAGCGGTAACACGGGTATCTTCTCTTTCAAAGTGAAGGATGCTCGTTACGTAGAGCCATTGCTGCGTCACATTAAACTCATCGCATTTGCTGAAAGCTTAGGCGGCGTTGAATCATTAATGACATATCCAGCAGTACAAACTCATGCCGATATCCCGATTGAGATCCGTGATGCTGTCGGCGTGGATGATCGTTTGTTGCGCTTCTCCGTAGGTATTGAGCACGCAGAGGATCTTATCGCAGATCTGGGCAATGCCCTAGCAGCAGCAAAACTCGAAATTGAAGGAGGAGCACATCATGAGTGAACAGAACAAAAATTCCGGTTCTTCTGATTCTTCTGAATTGAAATTCGATACCAAACTGCTGCATTTCGGGGATGAGGTAGACAAAACGACGGGAGCTTCCAGTGTGCCGATCTATCAGGCGTCCACCTTCCATCATTTTGATATCTTCAATCCACCACAACATGATTACAGTCGTTCAGGGAATCCTACGCGTCAGGCTTTGGAGGATTACATCACCCTGCTAGAAGGCGGGGTACGTGGTTTTGCGTATTCTTCAGGGATGGCAGCAATCTCCAGTGTCTTCATGATGTTCTCGGCGGGGGATCATATCATCGTGACAGAGGACGTTTACGGCGGAACGTATCGCTTGCTGACTTCGATTTTAAACCGGATGCAGATTGATACGACATTTGTCGATATGACAGATATCGAAGAAGTGAAAGCAGCGATTCAGCCCAATACGAAAGCCGTTTATATGGAGACACCATCCAATCCAACGCTGAAGATTACGGATATCGCTGCAGTAACATCATGGGCTCAGGAGCATGAATTAGTTACAATTCTGGACAACACATTTATGACACCTTACTACCAGCGTCCAATAGAGTTAGGTGTAGATATCGTTGTACATAGTGCTACTAAGTTCCTTGGTGGTCACAGCGATGTGTTAGCAGGGCTTGCTGTAGCTCGTACAGAAGCTCTGGGTAAACAGCTCAAGCAGTTGCAGAACGGGTTGGGTACTGTGCTTGGAGCGCAAGAGTCCTGGCTACTCATGCGTGGAATGAAGACACTTGGTGCTCGTATGGCACACAGTGAACAGAGCACAGCCAAGCTTGCGGCTTGGTTAAATGAACGAAGTGATGTTTCAGCTGTTTATTATCCAGGGTTACAGGATCATCCAGGTCGCGAAGTGCACGAACGCCAGTCAACAGGCTATGGTGCTGTCGTATCCTTTGATGTAGGTTCTGGTGATCGTGCCAAAGCAGTGCTTAATCGTGTGAAGCTACCAATCGTTGCTGTGAGCTTGGGAGCAGTAGAGAGTATATTGTCTTATCCTGCAATGATGTCTCATGCCGCAATGCCTGCAGCGGTTCGTCGTGATCGCGGAATCACGGATGGATTGCTTCGCTTCTCGGTCGGTCTTGAGGACATTGATGATTTGATTGCGGATTTGGAGCAAGCACTTCAAGAATCCTAGAAATCTTCTCTGACAGCAGTAAAAAATATACAATTTGATATGCATGTGTTCAAAAAAGTTGGTTTTCAGTACCAAGAAGATGGGATGAAGATTGAAATAGAGTAGCGGAGCGTAGATTAAGATACGTGAGCAACGGATATTTCGGCTAAATTCCATCTTCGACGCTGAGATGCTGTTAGGCATCCTTCGTAATCAAAAGCGGATTTATTTGAACAATTCTATATGTCTACATTTTCACTTATTTTTAAAGCACCTGCTCATAAGGTGCTTTTTTTCACATGTAACCTGTGTTACGATAGTTGGAGTACAGAAATACGATGTTTTCACCGGAACTTGTGTATCTAGTCCACAAGCTAGGATGATCGTTATCATATTTTCACTTCATGAGGGAGGCTTTTTTATAATGAGTACGGTAGACCGTATCTTAGATAAAGCCCTTCGGGGCGAGCGTTTAGATTTGGAAGATACGATTCAACTATTTGAATCGGACGAAGTGGACAAAATTGGGGCGGCAGCTAATGTTATCATGAAACGCATGCACCCTGAACCATACAGAACATTCGTAATTGGGCGTAACATCAACTACACAAACGTATGCGATGTATACTGCCGTTTTTGTGCTTTCTATCGCAGACCTGGTTCCGATGAAGGCTACGTATTGCCAGATGAACTGATCTTCCAGAAGATTCAGGAGACGGAAGACGTTAACGGTACCGAAATTCTTAT
Organism: Paenibacillus tundrae; assembly: GCF_036884255.1. Lineage (NCBI taxonomy): Bacteria > Bacillati > Bacillota > Bacilli > Caryophanales > Paenibacillaceae > Paenibacillus > Paenibacillus tundrae. The sequence continues at coordinate 1,941,847 of NZ_CP145605.1, forward strand.
GCAAGGCGGTACGAACCCGAATTTGCCATTCAGCTATTACACAGACATCCTCAGAGAGATTAAAGCGCGTTTCCCGAATATCACAATGCACTCCTTCTCTCCAGCTGAAATTATGAAAATGGTTGAAGTTTCGGATGGTCTTACACTGGAAGAGGTTGTACGTGCGATTCACGAAGCAGGATTGGATTCCCTCCCAGGTGGTGGTGCTGAGATTCTAGACGACCGTACACGTCGCAAAATCAGCCGTCTAAAAGGCTCATGGCGCGATTGGATGGACGTTATGCAAACGGCTCACCGGATTGGTATGAACACAACAGCAACGATGGTTATAGGTCTTGGTGAATCCATGGAAGAGCGTGCATTACATCTGATGCGTGTCCGTGAAGCTCAGGACGAATGTATCGCTAATAAATATGACTCTGAAGGGTTCTTGGCATTTATTCCATGGACATTCCAGCCGGATAATACGAACCTCAAATTAGAGCGTCAGACACCTCAAGAGTATCTAAAAACTGTGGCAATCAGCCGTCTGGTATTGGATAACATCAAAAACATTCAATCCTCATGGGTTACAATGGGACCTGAGATTGGTAAGAAATCCCTCGAGTTTGGTTGCAATGACTTCGGTAGCACAATGATCGAGGAGAATGTCGTATCCGCGGCAGGTGCAACTTACAAAGTAAACATTGGTTCAATTCTTCAACTGATTCGTGAAGCAGGTTACATTCCAGCTCAACGTAATACGAGATACGAAATTCTGCGTATGTTTGATGAGGAAGAGAATACCCTTGACCAAGACTTCGTTATGCAGAACTAATAATTAATTGAACGTAAGCTTATTGATTCTTCAAGAAGCCATAATGTCGCGAGTTCCTTCATGTAGAAGGACTTCGCGGCTTTTTGTATTATCGACTAATATTTTTTATTTAGGAAAATGGAGAGCCTAGTCAGATCATGAAACAGTATATAATCCACATATGAAGGTATTTTATATTCTTATTGAACTGGTACAATGAAAAAGCAATGTATTTTACATGACCTCAGATGTTCTCAAATGATGTATAGGGAAAGGGGTAGGATGATGAAGCAAAGAATACTTGGAAGGACAGGACTAAATGTCCCCATACTAAGCTTTGGTGCATCTTCCTTGGGTTCGGTATCTCGTAATATTGATCCTAACGAAGGTATTCGTACAGTACATGCTGCACTAGATGTAGGCATGAACTACATTGATGTGTCTCCTTATTATGGATTAACGAAAGCTGAGACCGTGCTAGGTCATGCAATTCGTACTGTGCCACGTCAATCCTATACGTTATCTACGAAGGTAGGGCGATATGGTGAGCATGAGTTTGATTTTTCACGTAAGCGCATTCAGGAAAGTGTGCAGCAGAGCTTAACAAGACTTCACACAGACTATATTGATATGTTGTTTCTTCATGATATTGAGTTTGTACCAGCTGATATCATTATTGAAGAAGCCTTCCCAACCTTGTTAGACCTCAAAGCGCAAGGAGTCATTCGATTCGCGGGCATATGTGGACTGCCTTTAACCTTGTTCGAGAAAGTATTGCCACAGATCGAAGCCGATGCGATCATCTCGTATTGTCATTACACCTTAAATGATACATCGTTATTATCTCTGCTGCCGCTATTGGAAAAAAACAATGTTGGTCTTGTGAATGCTTCGCCACTCTCCATGGGTTTGTTAAGTACTAGAGGTGCGCCGGCTTGGCACCCTGCGACTGAACGAGTGAAGCAGATTTGCTTGGAGGCTGCGCAATTCTGTGCCGAGCAAGGAAGTAACATCGCGAAGCTTGCTGTGCAGTATGCAACCGCCAATGAGCAGATCCCAACCACTTTGGTGAGTAGTGCGAGTGTTGAGAATATCCGCAATAATGCTGACTGGCTAGATGAGGAGTTAGATGAGGAATTGCTCTCAGCAGTGCTCCGTATACTTGCACCAATTCATAATGAGACTTGGCCAAGTGGTCTTTCAGAATATAATTAAAATCATCTAGGAAGCATCTAAGGGGGAGTAGAGATGAGAGCTGTCGTATGTGAAGAGGTTGAACATCTAACCTTACAGGACGTACCTGAGCCTGAACGAACCGAGCATGAGGCGATCGTTTCAATTAAACGCATTGGTATCTGTGGTACAGACCTTCATGCGTATAAGGGGAACCAGCCATTTTTTACGTATCCTCGTGTGTTAGGACATGAATTAGCAGGTGTCATAGAAGATATCGGGCATAATGAAGCAGGTTTACAAATCGGCGATACGGTTAGCATTATTCCATATCTGCACTGTGGACGATGTATCGCGTGTCGTTCAGGTAAAACGAATTGCTGTGTCTCCATGCAGGTGATGGGTGTACATGTAGATGGCGGCATGCGAGAAAGAATAGCGGTACCTGTATCTCATCTATTGCGAGCGGAAGGGCTGACGTTGGATGAAGCGGCGATGGTCGAACCCCTGAGTATTGGAGCTCATGCTGTAAGAAGAGCTAGAATACAACCAGGAGAACAGGTTGTTGTTATCGGTGCAGGACCGATTGGTCTTGGGGTAATGGCATTCGCCAAACAAGCGGGAGCTAGAGTTATTGCTGTGGATCGAAATCAGGAACGATTGGAACTTAGCCGCTCTTTGGCAGGGGCAGACATCCTGGTACAAGCAACAGGACAAGCAGTGGAACAAGTCAGAGAAGTTACAGAGGGAGATTACGCTACCGCGGTCTTCGATGCAACAGGTAACGTTAATTCAATGAATGAAGCCATTCGTTATGTTGCTCATGGTGGGCAGCTAGTATATGTAGGTTTGGTCAAAGCAGATATTATCTTCCATGACCCGGAGTTTCATAAACGGGAGATGAGTATACTGGGAAGTCGGAACGCGACCCGAGAGGACTTTGAACAGGTCATGCAAGTTTTGCAAGCGAAAAGACTGGATCTGGATGCCTACATTACGCATCGAACGTCTTTTGATCTGTTACCTTCGGCTATCGAGCAGTGGCTACTTCCAGAGTCTAAGGTCGTTAAAGCGATCGTTGAATTATAGTGTTCGTTCCTAACAACATAAAAAATACCAAAAACTCTCTCAGATCCTCAGGATAACAAGTATCCAGAAGGTAGAGAGAGTCTTTGGTGTATTTCGCTATATCATAGTGACCGTTTATAGAAGTCAAGATCACTTCTCTGGATTCGTGACAAGACCCGCATGTGGATCAATGTGTCGCACGATTGATTTGAGCCAGATCATTTCAAGAAAGTGAACCTCGTAATAGAGTGCGCCTGGAAAATGTTGAACCCATCCATCGCTTGCAGCGGATTGGAGAGAATGACTTGGTGGGTTTGGTGTTACAGGTTCTCGGCGTAATCGTTTCCGCAAAGCCTGCGTGACTTGATCCCTCTGCGCGGTTAAGATATACACCTTGCGTTTCGCAGAGAATCCGCGGAAAGCGACATACACCATTTCATAAGCAATTAGATATGCAATGACAGAGTACATGGCCTGATCCCAACCAAATACAACACCTGCAGCCGTTAGAATCAGCAAGTTAAACAGCATGATTATTTTTTCGATAAGCATCCGTTTCCCGCTAAATAAACGTTCGGGTGGCCGAGAAGACGGATCACCGATTTCCAGCGTATCCAGTGTCCCGCCATAACGCACCACTAGTCCGATTCCTATTCCCAGACATAACCCGCCGAACATCGCTGCGGCAAGTGGGTGTTCTACTAGTGGTGGCATGGGATGAAGCACGATGGCACCGATCGAAAAGACAACCAGACCCAACACAGTAACGAGCACAAACTTTTTCTGCACGATCTTGTAGGAAATAAATATAAATGGAACGTTGAACAAGAAGAGGAATAATCCAATTCTCATCTCAGTCCAATGAGCAAATAACGATGAAATGCCCGTAATGCCTCCAATAATAATCTTATTGGGGTGAAGGAACAATTCAAGTCCCACGGAGGCCAGAATACCACCTGCTATCACAAATAAAAGGTTTAACAGGCGACGACTTGATGTGATTCTGGTCTTGGCGGTATGTGGCGCCGGATTAGCCGATATCAGAGGTGCTTTCATACGTCATCCTCCTTTGTGCGGTTCCGAGCCCTTCTCCCTGGGTTATTCACAGAAAGATCGGCGTAGAGCCGCGAGTTGCTATATAATGTCTATTCCACATAGACATGTCATCCTTCTTTTTGCAAAACCTTAGGTTCTTCTTTTTTCTTGCGTTGGTCTTTGAACTTAAATATTTTATCCAAAATTCTAAACACATGTTTGGACTCTTTGGTCAACAATGGTCCGAGGATTGCCAGAATGAGTACATATAACGCGGCAAACGGTTGAATCATTGCCATCAGTCCCCCGGCTTTACCCATGTTGGCCAAGATAATGGAAAATTCACCACGTGATACAATGGTTAATCCAATATTAGCCGATGCTTTTGGAGATAAGCCTGCGCTACGGCCAGCCAGCATGCCTGCAAGGAAATTACCAAACAATGTAAGAGCTACTGCAACCAGAGCTAGCCACACGGCATCGCCACCCAGAGACAACGGATCAATGGAGAGCCCGAAGCTGAAGAAGAAAATGGCTCCAAAGAAGTCACGGAACGGCAGAATCAAGTGCTCAATCCGCTTAGCATGTTCTGTCTCAGCCAGCACGAGTCCAACTAACAAAGCACCAATGGCTTCAGCGACATGGATCGTTTCGGAAAATCCAGCTACAAGGAACAGTGCTCCAAATACGACTAGGGAGAAGAGTTCGTTGGAGCGGATTTTGAGCACCTTGTTAAGCAGTGGTGTTGCTTTCCGTCCAAGAATAATGACAATTAACATGAACCCAAGGGCAATAAGCGCGGACATAATGACGCCTCCGACGGAGGATGAGTCACTGAGTACCAGTCCGGACAAGATCGAGATGTATACCGCGAGGAACACATCTTCAAACATGATGATTCCCAGTATCATTTCAGTCTCTGGATTAGCTGTACGTTTCAGATCGACGAGTACCTTGGCTACAATGGCACTTGATGAAATGGTGGTGATACCGGCAATAACCAATGCTTCTGCAACTGGGAAACCGGAAACAAAACCGAAGATTAATCCCAGCGTAAAGTTAATACCGATGTAGATCGAGCCACCTACTGCAATAGAGCGACCCGATTTCACCAACCGTCCTACCGAAAATTCAAGTCCGAGATAGAAGAGAAGGAATAGAATACCGATCCGACCCATGAAGTCGATAAAAGGCTGACTCTCGATGAATCGGAAGTCTAGATGCCAGATTTTCATGGCATGTGGACCAACGGCCATACCAATCAAAATATAAAAAGGAACAACGGAAAAACGTAATTTAGCAGATAGGAGTCCGGCTGCTGCAATGAGCACCAGCGCTAGACCCACTTCGAATATCAAATGATCCATTCACTCACCCCCTCCCGCTCAGGAGGAGGGATTTGAACAGTTTCTGCTGGTTACGTTCGCCGACAGCGACAACCGTCGATTCTGCAGTGATCACGACCTCCGGACCGGGGCTAATATGTTTTTTGTGGTTTTTCTCAACAACGGCAATAACCGTTGCTCCAGAGTTCTGACGTACGTCTAGTTCACCGATGGATTTACCGATACATCCATAGGAAGCCTCAATTTTGTACCATTCAATGATCAGGTCATCAAAAGTAACTTCAATATTCTCAAGCTGTTTTGGCTTATAGGTCAAGCCGCCGACAATAGCAGCAATCTGTCTTGCTTCATAATCGTCCAGTGTAATCATGGAGATGCTTTGATCTGGATCATCATACTCAAAGTGATACATTTCACGACGTCCATCATCGTGAATAATAATTACAATTTTATCGCCACTACTCGTTTCAATCTGAAATTTCTTACCGATACCTGGTAGATCCGTTTCGCGTACATCCATGGATAGTTGCCTCCTTAAAATGAGGGCTGGCCACAGAAGGCAGGCTTATTTCCCGTAAATCGAATGATCTAATGATGGGAAGAAACATTAAATATGCGGGTAAACAGAGCCAGGAACTCCTGACACACAGCCGTAATGTTTTGAACTCAATTTTTAAATATGGGTATGACAAAAGAGTGCTACAAAGATTGGCATCCAAGCCAATAGGGTATTAATATCTAACTTAGCTAAAAGGGTAATGAGTTATGCACAAGTATTCCGTCTTTTCATAAATGAACGAAGAGGAGTCTCTATGCAAAGCAACCTTAAATACGCTGCAACGACTAGCGAAGAGTGTACACGTATTTTGGTGCTATAGGGGTAGGGGAAACATACATACTGGTGTATTTAATAGGTAGCAGAATTAATCTGCGTTTAAACAGACAAATCAACGGTTTAAAGGGCAGACGTGGTGTTGGAATCCGCAAAATCAATAGTAATGCGAGCACAAGAAAGACAGGTTTCTTATGCACAACCGCAAGAAGTTTAGCCATCACTTGTGGGTATCTACGGATGACGGGCTTCTGTTGAGACTCTGGAATCTGAACCATTATTTCCTTATTAGAGTTTGAATCAACAGATACACCGACAGCGGATTCTGTCTGCATCGGAATAGGGAAACACAGGGCTTGGAATACGCACAAAATGATAATCAAAACGCTGCGGACAATTCTTGGTTGTGTTCTCATTCTGGCTTCCCCCCTTTTCCGTGAAACATACTGTTATAAAAATAATAACACATTTTTGGCTGATCTCCAAACCACTTTTGAAAATAGAATGCAATTTTTTGTGAATAAAGACCCCATATGATCAGCAACATGTAGTATAAAACTAGGAAAAAAGCCGCTAGATCTTGTACTTGAGAATGATTAAAGAGTGAATGTGGCAAAATGCTGAAATATACTGAGAAATCATGACATGCTTTCCATCAATCCGCTTCGTATATCCCCATTCACCTTGCCATATACTTTGAACAGGACGGAAAGGAGTGATTCTTGTGGAACTGTTTACCGTATGGACAGATGTATCTGGGCAAGAGGAAGCGGACCAATTTCATCACTGTATCAAAGAAAAAACCAAAGGTTTACATATAAGTAAAAGAGGCTTCAGGCTTACCTTCAAACATAATGATGGTAGGGCAGTCTGGGTATGCAGAGGTAATGAGAATCACAATGACTTCCAGCAATGGCTACCACAAATTAGTGAATTATTTGCTAATGGCTTGGCTGATTTTATTATGCTTACTCGCGAACGACATATGGTGGAAGATATGATCTCCAAAGCATGTTCCGTCATGGATGAGCACGAAGTAGAGAAGGTAAACCGAATTTGTATGCCGCTTTTGATCAATGGTGATCTGGATCAGCCAGGACTCCGTGAACGTCGACGCTCAACACTCGCAAGTGGATTGAAGAGGGATTTGGAGGATGTTCATTTTTTTCATCTAGATGGTATTGTGAACTTTCGAATGAAGCAGTACAAACAAGAGCTGCATGAGCTGGTGGAGTATGCTCTAGATGAGTTTTGGATGGATCGACAATACGAAGAATTTATGGGATTGCTTAAATATTTTGTTTTCTTCCAGGAAGCGAAGGTGCCTCTAATTCATCTCGTTCATAAAGGAAAGCATGAATTCCAAGTGTATGATGCTGCGCTTAATCTATTGCCTGTGCAAAAAGATGAACAGGTTGTGGTGGAGATGCCTGGACTGGAACTGGAAATGGATATAGAAGATATGATCGTGAGCACGCTTATATCGATCTCGCCTGAGAAAGTGATGTTGCATACCAGCACAGTGGATATGCCCATTATTACTACCATTCGTCAGATCTTTGAGGACAAGGTGCAGTTATGCCATCATTGCCCGGAATGCGAGGTACTGCGCGCGGGTTTATTGACTGGTCTTGACGCAAGCGATCTCGGCAATTATAATAACTGTTGATCCACGAATTATGGGTCGAGTTACTTATAATGACTAATGAACTAAAAGCGTTGACAAAGATATGAGCCACTCAGATGGTCGGTGCAGAGAGAGGGAACTTTGGCTGAAATTTCCTCCGGATTCCACGTTTGGTTTACCCCTTTGTAGTTGCGGTTTTGAAAGCGGAATGTAGAGAGCCACTGGAACGATCAAATGGAACTTAGCCGTGAGTAAGGATCTGCCGGGTCATGCCCGTTATCGTCATGCCAATGAGGGCTGTATATCCAGATCGGATAAGTCAGCTGAATTAGGGTGGAACCACGAGTATATTACACTCGTCCCTTTACCGGGACGGGTGTTTTTTGCGTTTTTTTGCCTTCGTGCGAAAGATCGCAATAGATAATCAGTCCATTATTGAATGGACAAAGGTTACATTTACAGGAGGAATGAGACAAATGGCAGTTAACATTAAACTCCCTGATGGTTCCGTACGTGAGTACGCTGAGGGAAGCACGATTGAAGATGTAGCGGCTTCGATTAGTAGTGGCCTACGCAAAAATGCTGTAGCAGGTAAATTGGATGGCATCGTGGTGGACTTGTCCACAACGCTTCATGAGGGTGCGCTGGTAGAGATCGTAACGTTGGATTCACCGGAAGGTCTGGAAGTGATGCGTCACAGTACTGCTCACTTGATGGCTCAAGCAGTGAAGCGTCTATACGGTAACAAAGAGGTTCATCTGGGTGTAGGTCCTGTTATCGAAGATGGCTTCTATTATGATATGGATCTGGAACAACCACTCAATCCTGAAGATCTGCAGAAGATTGAGAAGGAAATGGAACGTATCGTTAATGAGAATCTGCCGATTGTTCGTAAGGAAGTTAGCCGTGCTGATGCAATCAAAACGTTTGAAGAAGTGGGCGATCCTTACAAACTCGAATTGATTCGTGATCTACCAGAAGATAGTGTAATTACGATCTACGAGCAAGGTGAATTTTTCGACTTGTGCCGCGGACCACACGTACCATCAACAAGCAAAATTAAAGTGTTTAAGCTGATGAATGTTGCTGGTGCATACTGGCGCGGAGACAGCAAAAACAAAATGTTGCAGCGGATCTACGGTACTGCGTTTGTGAAAAAAGCACAGTTGGATGAACATCTGCACTTGCTTGAAGAAGCTCGTAAACGTGACCACCGCAAATTGGGTAAAGAGCTGGAAATGTTCACATTCTCACAATTGGTGGGACAAGGTCTGCCAATCTGGTTGCCTAACGGTGCCAAATTGCGTCGTACATTAGAACGTTATATTGTAGACTTGGAAGAAAGCCTGGGATACCAGCACGTATACACACCTGTTCTTGGTAATGTGGAGTTGTACAAAACGTCTGGTCACTGGGAGCACTACCAAGAGGATATGTTCCCGAAAATGGTTATGGACAATGAGGAACTGGTTCTTCGTCCAATGAACTGTCCTCACCATATGATGGTGTACAAGTCCAGTATGCATAGCTACCGTGATCTTCCGATCCGGATTGCTGAGCTTGGCATGATGCACCGTTATGAAATGTCAGGAGCACTTACAGGGCTTCACCGTGTACGTGCGATGACATTGAATGACTCTCACATCTTTGCACGTCCAGACCAAATTAAAGAAGAGTTCGCTCGTGTAATCGAGTTGATTCAAACCGTTTATAAAGACTTTGGTATTCATGAATACCGCTTCCGTTTGTCATATCGTGATCCACAAGATACAGAGAAGTACTTCCAAAATGATGAAATGTGGGAAATGTCCCAACGTATGTTGCGTGAAGTTGTAGAAGAACTGGATCTGCCATTCTACGAGGCGGAAGGCGAAGCAGCATTCTATGGTCCGAAGCTGGATGTTCAGATCAAAACAGCACTGGGCAAAGAAGAAACGCTCTCTACCGTACAACTGGACTTCCTATTGCCAGAGCGCTTTGAGCTTGAATATGTTGGAGATGATGGACAGAAGCATCGTCCAGTCGTTATTCACCGCGGCGTAATCAGCACAATGGAGCGCTTCACAGCGTTCTTGCTCGAGAACTTTGCTGGAGCATTCCCGCTGTGGCTCTCTCCAGTACAAGCAAAAGTAATTCCGGTATCGGGCAATTTCGAAGATTATGCGCGTGAAGTTGAAGAGAAGCTGAAACGTGCGGGGATCTCGGCAGAAGCAGACTTGCGGAATGAGAAGTTAGGATACAAAATCCGTGAAGCTCAGCTTGAGAAACTTCCATACATGTTTGTCGTTGGGGAAAATGAGCGTAATGCGGCTAGTGTCTCTGTGCGTAAGCGTGGAGAAGGCGATCTCGGCATGAAGCCACTTGACGAAATTATAGCTCAGCTTAAGGAAGAAATTACAACACGTCTCGTGTAATGTTCTAAAAAATATGCTTATCACCGTCTGGTACAGTGGATTCGTCTGCTGTGCCAGACTTTTTTTATTTGCCAGATATCTGTATAACGTGTTTGCTTTTTGGAAAACCTTTGCAGTGAGGGGAGGTTTTATAATGAAAAAGCAATTTATATTACAACAGAGCAGGTTAAGATTACTGATCTCATGGTGTGTGGTAGCCGCCGGATTAGTCGTAGGTATAAATCAGGCAGAGGCGTATACATTCGAAGAGGAAAATGAAGTGAGGCATGTTGAAAATCGTTACAGCAGTAGTCCAAATGTGGTAGAAGTAGAAAAGCAAGAAATTAGGTTGCCTGAGAAATATAGTGACCAAGCTCAGTTAACTACAATGGTCTACATGGGTTTATTGTGGTCTCCACAGCCGATTGTCATCCCTAAACCTGTAGCTCCTGGCAAACAAGTTGTTCTGGATCCGTCCATGCCTGTATTGGCTCCTCGTTCAGAGCAAGTGCTTGGAACACAAAAGGTAACGGCAACGGGTTATACCGCTGGAATTGAGTCGACGGGAAAAGGACCTAAGCATCCTCAATATGGGATTACATATTCTGGTGTGAAGGTAAGGCGAGATAAGGAGACCGTCTCCACAATCGCTGCCGATCCCAAATTGTTTCCTTTAGGTTCTATCCTTTATATTCCTGGTTATGGCTATGGGATCGTGGCAGATACGGGGTCAGCCATTAAGGGCAACAAAATTGATCTTTATTTCCCTACAACAAAGCAGGTATACAAGGAGTGGGGTAAGAAGGATGTAGAAGTTCAGGTAATCAAGCAGGGCGGCGGAAAATGTACGGAACAAATGTTGGACGAGCTGTCGCAGGCAATCGATGTGTATAAATCGGTACCTGATTCATGGCTCGATAAAGCGGTATGATTTTGGAAGTTCCGATCAATGAATAAGCGGGGGGCTCTCTTCACATAATACTCTCTGGGGACGAACCCCACGACTCAGCAATGAGACGTAAATATGAAGAGAGAGGTGATTGTTGTGGCTAAGAAATCCCAAGGTTACAAAACGCCAAACGAGAAGTACAATGCGGAGTTTGGTCAAGAGAACGTAGCGAGCAAAATTAAACAATCCGAGCAAAACAAAGTGAAGGATAATTTTCAAACACCTGATGAAAAATATAACGCTGAGTTCGGCGTAGAAAACACAGGCAAAACACAAAAGTAAGCTGCACACAAACACCTTGGAGCATGTTCTCCAGGGTGTTTTATTATGTGTATATACTTCAAGTACATATTGGGAAACGACTTAAAAAAACCATAAATATCCTGTGGACTCGGTCTAGAGACTGAGATGACTTCCATCTGCCGCCGCTGTTATCAGAGCCTCGTCTGAGGTACACTGGATACAGAATACAGACGAAGGAGACATGAGCGATGAAACGATCTACGCGGGACCGCTGGTGGGTGGGCATACCCCTCATAGCTATTGGTGCAATGATCTTGTTCAGACAATTGGGATATGACATTGATATAGGGTACATTTTTAGAACCTATTGGCCGTTGTTTTTAATCTGGTGGGGAGCAAAAGGAATTTCCGAAATTCGGCGCAATGGGGGCTACGCCTTCATCGGTCCTGTTATCGTATTGTTGATCGGAGGTTACTTTCTTGCCCGCAATCTGGGATGGATTCATTATTCAATGGGAGAGTTTATCCGCTATTTGATTCCAGTGATGCTGATCGGCGGAGGATTGTTTGTACTGGTCGGGCCGCGGCGACGTGATCGAAAGCATCATGACAAAATGCAGTCACCTCCACCACCTGAACAGCCTTATCAGCCATTGTCACCAGAAGATCTAGAGATGCAGTCTACATTTGATGAACAATTTGAGAAAACATTTGGCAAACCCAAGCAAGAACAGAAGCATGATCCATATGGTTCTCACCATACAGATCAAGAGCATTCAAATTCTTATGAGCATCAACAATATAAAAAGCACAGCACGCAAGATTCATCTCACAAAAAATATGCGAAATTCGATTCGAGCAATCCATATGGTCAACACTCCAACGATTATGGGAACTACGACGGCTATGGCGATACGATTAATAAGTCTGCCTTCATTGGCGATCTGTACATGGGGCAAGAAGTATTTACACTGAAGCCAATGAACATCTCCGCATTTATCGGGGACACGGTGATTGATTTGACAAAAGCACAGATCCCGTATGGGGAGACCAAGATTGTGATCTCGAACTTTATAGGGGATGTCAAAGTATTCGTGCCAGAGGATATGGATCTTGGTGTAACCGTGACAACCAATTCCTTCATTGGTGATATGTCATTGCTCAACCAGAAACGTGGTGGATTCATGAGCAGTGCTCAAGCTGAAACTGCACATTATCGTGAAGCAGGTAAAAAGGTACGAATCATTGTGAGCGTATTTATTGGTGATGTCAAAGTTAATAAGGTGGGTTAACACATGATTCGAACGATTCTCAAAGCGAATAAATGGGAACTGATGATGTATTTTGCACTAACCGGTCTAATTACACTTGGCGGCTTCTACTTATTATATGGAGAAGTGCTCTCCGGAGAGAGCCGTCAACGTGCTTGGACCTATGTTGGTGTAGTTGTGTTAGCCACCATTGTTACTGGATATATTGCCGCTCTGCGGCTACAACGCAAAATTGATCTGTTAGACCTCAACATGCTGAAAGTATCTAAAGGTAATCTGACGGTTCGTATGCCTGAAGCAGACGATGCTTCATTTGGTCGGGTATACCAAGAATTCAATGTAATGATGGATTCTATTGAGAAAAAAATGAGGTTGCTTCAGCGCCTCGGTGAGCAGGAAGTGATTGAGAAGGAACAGGCTTCAGAGCGAGCCGTTATTGAAGAGCGCAAACGAATGGCAAGAGACCTGCATGATACAGTAAGTCAACAGTTATTCGCGATGCATATGTCGGCTTCATCACTGCCGCGTCTACTGGAGATGAATCCGGAACAGGGTCGTAATGTGCTGGATCAACTCATTCAGATGTCCCATATTGCACAGCGGCAGATGCGAGGGCTTATTGCACAGCTCCGACCAGTCGAGCTGGAGGGACGTGATCTATCTGCCGCACTGGATAGCTGGTTTCCTGATTATTGCAGGCAGAATGGCCTCAAGGGTGTGAAAGAGCTGGAACTGGATGGCGGAATTTCAGATGCCATTGAGCACCAGCTATTTCTTGTTATTCAGGAGGCTGTTGCGAATGTGGTGAAGCATGCCGAAGCAGGACTTGTTAGTTTGTCGATCCGAGAGAGTGAGCATCAGATAAGCATGAGCATTAGCGACGATGGGCAAGGTTTCTTGCAACAAGCCGACCGCCCGGGGTCTTATGGGTTATCCACGATGCGTGAGCGGGCTGAGAAGCTTGGAGGACAGGTACAGATCATATCGAAGCCGGGAGCGGGAACAACGGTACGGGTGTTCATCCCGAAATTCCCGAATGAATCAGAGGGGGAGACCGAATGAGCGGAAAAGTGAAGGTAATGATTGTGGATGATCATGATATGGTTCGCATGGGGTTGAAGACGTATCTCATGTTGGAGCCGACATTTCATGTGATTGGAGAAGCAGGGAACGGGGAAGCGGCACTGCACCATTTGCGTAAGCTGGATGAGAATGAAATGCCTGATCTAATCTTGATGGATCTGATGATGCCCGTAATGAATGGTGCAGAAGCAACGGAGGCCATCATGAGCGAATTCCCGACTATGAAAATTGTAATGCTGACGAGTTTCCTTGAAGACGATCTGGTTGTACAGGCCATTGAAGCGGGTGCTGTAAGTTATGTGTTGAAAACTGTATCTGCTGAGGAGCTGATCTATGCTCTGCAAGGTGCTTACCGTGGAATGCCAGTCATGACAGGAGATGTGTCACAGGCGTTGACCCGTGGAATCAGACAGCGTACCGCTCGGGAAAGTGAGTCCGGTCTCACCGAACGAGAAAAAGAAGTGTTGCTGCTCATTGCAGAAGGTAAGACAAATAAGGACATCGGCGAAGAATTACATATTAGTATCAAAACCGTCAAAACACATGTCAGCAACCTATTGATGAAATGTGAGATGGATGATCGAACACAACTGGCAATCTATGCTCATCGACAAGGATGGGTGAAGACAAAGGATTAAAATACTGGTCGGACGGAAAAAATGAACTTATAGAGGTCGTTACTGAAAATCGTACTTTTTGAACATGAACTTATTATGATAGGGTTTTATCTCCTTTTTAATTGTTTTTAAGGTACAGTTAAGGTTTAAAGTACAAAATAAGGACAGTTAAAGAATATCTCTTACGAAGAAGAGATTGGGAGGTAGAGAGGCATGGACGAACGTAATTATAGATCAAGCCGTCAAGATGAGGAAAATGAAACAAAGCAAACGGAGAACCGTAATTCTTCCGGGACGGACGATTCCTCATATTATTATTCTTATGGACCTTTTCAGTCCGTGAATCAGGAAGATACAGCAAGTCATCAAGGGGATATGAACCAGCGTGCAGAAGGTGACGTGCAGATTACAAGACCTGATCCTGTGAAGCCAGTACCTTCATATTACAGCCAAGGAGCTTCCGAAGACGCTAGTCGAGGTAAAGCAGGAAGCGGTGGTGGAAATGGTGGTAACGACGGTAAAGGTGGGAATTGGAACTATAACAATCGTCGCCCACGCTCGTCCATCAGATCCCTTATGTTCTCTTTCATTGCAGGGATGTTAGTTATTACTGTTCTAATGTACGTGGCGGACACAACGAACATGTTCACACCGCAAGCATCGATGACAAGTGCCCAAAGCGAGAGCGCAAGCAAAGAGTCTTCTACAAACACGGGTGGAGGCAACAATGTAACGGCATCGCTTTTGCCTACAGGTAAAACGGATGTGTCATCCGTTGTGACGAACACTAGCCCGGCTGTAGTCAAGATTGAGACATTGGCGAAGCAATCAACTCGTAGTGGTGGCTACCAAGGCGGTTCTACGATGAGTGACCCACTATACCAATATTTCTTCGGTAATGGTGGAACCAATGGCAACCAAGATCAACAACAACAGCAGCAACAGCAAAGCAGCAATCAACTTGTCCCACTGGGTATTGGTTCTGGATTTATTTTTGACAAAGAAGGCTATATCCTGACGAACCAACACGTAGTCCAAGGTGCAGATGTTATTCAGGTAACTTTAGAGAACAATAGTAAGCCTTATGAAGCTAAACTGCTGGGAAGTAGCTTCGATCTTGACCTAGCTGTACTGAAAATTGAGAAAAACAGTGGCGATGCTGATTTCCCTGTAGCTCCATTAGGTGATTCCAACAGCACACAGGTCGGTGAATGGCTTGTGGCGATTGGTAACCCTGAAGGATTCGAGCACACTGTTACTGCAGGTGTTCTGAGTGCGAAAGAACGTACGATTAGCATTCCAGACGAAGAAACAGGCAAAACACGTGAATACAGTCACTTGTTGCAAACAGATGCGTCCATCAACCCTGGTAACTCCGGTGGCCCATTGCTCAACCTTAATGGTGAAGTAATCGGTATGAACGTTGCCGTAAGTGCAGATGCGCAAGGTATTGGATTTGCTATTCCTTCGAGTGTAATTTCGGAAGCAGTGAAATACCTGAAAGAAAACAAAGAAGTTCCAAAAGAGCCAGTACCGTTCATCGGTGCATCTCTGATGGCACTCACACCTGAAGTTGCTAAACAAATGGGAACCGACATTACTGAAGGTTCTGTAGTAGCAAGCACGATCTATCAATCTCCGGCTTATCAAGCAGACCTGCGGGCATATGACATCATTACAGGTGCCAATGGTACGCCGTACAATACAAGCCAAGACTTGATTGATTTCATCAAGAAACAGGAAATTGGTAGTGAAGTAACGTTGAACGTCGTTCGTGACGGTAAGAAAATGGATATCAAAATCAAGATTGGTAACAAAAACGATTACGACACTTCACAAACTTCAAATGAGCAACAACAAACGCAACCATAATCGTTGAAGACGGATGTTGCAAAAGCAGATAAGCGGAAGGGTTTGAGGGCCCTTTCGCTTTTTTTGCCTCAAGATGCAGATTGTGCTTCTGCCTGTTACAATAGGAATAAAATGTAGGATAAAGGAGAAAGACCATGCGCTCAACTATTCTGATTGTTGATGATGATGAAAAAATCGTGTCCATGCTTCGTCGGGGGCTGGCATTTGAAGGTTATGAAGTACAGACGGCTTCCAATGGAGCTGAGGGTCTCAGTAAACTGATGGATAAGGAACCGGATATTGTCGTTCTGGATGTCATGATGCCCCAGATTGACGGATTCGAGGTATGCCGGAGATTACGAGAAGCAGGCAGTAAAGTGCCAGTTCTCATGTTAACGGCCAAAGACGAAGTACAGAGCAGGGTAACAGGGCTGGATACGGGAGCGGATGATTATTTGGTTAAACCATTTGCCCTTGAAGAGCTGCTTGCTCGTGTTCGTGCGCTGCTACGCCGTAAAGCGGACATTGTGGATAAACAGGACAACCGACTTGTATATGAGGACATCGTTCTCGATAATGATTCCCGTGAAGTGTTGCGTGATGGACAACGGCTAGAACTTACTGCCAAGGAGTTTGAGCTTCTGAATTTATTTATGCAAAATCCAAAAAGAGTGTTATCCCGTGATCTCATTATGGACAAAATCTGGGGCTATGATTACAGCGGAGAATCTAATGTTCTAGAAGTATATATCGCGATGTTAAGACAGAAAACTGAAGAGTATGGAGGCAAACGCTTGATCCAGACAATTCGGGGAGCGGGT
Organism: Paenibacillus tundrae; assembly: GCF_036884255.1. NCBI lineage: Bacteria > Bacillati > Bacillota > Bacilli > Caryophanales > Paenibacillaceae > Paenibacillus > Paenibacillus tundrae. The sequence continues at coordinate 1,958,952 of NZ_CP145605.1, forward strand.
TATATCCTAAGAGGTGATTCCTGATATGTCCATTCGGTTAAGATTAACCGCATGGTATTCGGGTATTTTGGCAGCCGTGCTTATCTTCTGGGCCGTCGTGATTTATGCTTTTGTCTATTTTAACTCTTATCAGGAAGTGGAACAGCAACTAAAGGTTAAGAGCGAACGCATTACAGAACAAATTGGTGTTAATCCGCTTTCCCAATCGCTCGACCTAGATCCATTCACAGAAAGTCAGCTTCAAGAAGCGCAGATCTATATTCAACTGGTGGATTATCAGAGCAGATCGATTAAGATCTCCGGAAATATGGAGAAGGCTGGCATTGACTTTCCTGTTGTGGAGCTGAAGGACATACGGGAACAGCGAGGCATATCCAAAATATACGTGCATGGCACTCCTTTTCTTGTGAATCAACAGCCGTTGTCCCTTCAAGGAACGAATGAAATTAGGGGACTGCTGCAAGTGGGAGCCAATGTTACTTCCCAGGAGCGGCTTCTGGAAGCACTTCGTAATATATTGATCTTTGGCTGGCTTGTGGCGATGGCTCTTGCCATTACATCAGGGCTTATTTTGGCTCGTAAATCCATGCGGCCGTTGGTTAATGTCATTGATGCTGCGAATCAGATTCAGTCAGGAAATGATCTTAGTGTCCGTATTCAATACACCGGTCCGAAGGATGAGATCGGCCGTCTCATTGAAACGGTAAATAACATGCTTGAACGAACCGAATTATCCTTCCGGGGTTTAGAGGAGACCAATGCGGCTCAGCGACGATTCGTATCTGATGCATCGCATGAGCTACGTACACCACTTACGACGATACGGGGTAACGTAGACTTCCTCAAGAAGCTGTGGGATCAGGAGAGTACGGATCGTCCGAATCTTGATGAAGAAACAGTTAAAGAGATGTCCCTTGAGGCGATTGAGGATATGGCAGATGAGGGGAAACGGATGAGCCGGCTAATTAGTGACATGTTGTCACTCGCAAGAGCGGATACCGGTCAGAAGATTGAGCTGAATCCAATTCCATTGCAGATTTTAGTGCAGGAAGTGGCTCGCAGATCCCAATTCCTAGATCGTCAGTCTGAATGGCGTCAGGGCGATTTATCAATCCTCAACGGGATCTATGTCAATGGTAGCAAAGATTATTTGCAGCAAATGCTGTTTATTTTTATTGAGAATGCGTTTAAATACACTCCGGAAGGCTCAGTCACACTTGACGCTATATTGTACAAAGGTCAGGTAGGGCTGCGCATTAGTGATACAGGCATTGGTATGGAACGAGACGAGGTACCGTTTATCTTTGATCGTTTCTATCGTGCAGATGAATCACGCGGAGCGACACCAGGAATCGGCTTGGGGCTATCGATTGCTAAGTGGATCATTGAAGAGCATCATGGCTCGGTAGAAGTCGTCACTAAACGTGGAGAAGGTACCACATTTATTATCTGGTTGCCTGTTGTCTTTGCTCCCCCTATCGAATAAAGGTATAATAGAGTGGACTGCAATTACATCGGCAAGCTTGCCGAAGAAAGAAAGCGGGTGGCAACCAAAGTGGAAGTACTGCGAATTTCGCCAAGGGGATATTGTTACGGAGTTGTGGATGCCATGGTTTTGGCACGTCAGGCTGCACGTAATCTAGATCTACCCCGGCCTATATATATATTGGGAATGATTGTTCACAACAAACATGTGACAGATTCCTTTGAAGATGAAGGCATCGTTACACTGGATGGACCTAACCGGATGGAAATTTTGAGTCAGGTGGAGAGTGGCACTGTTATTTTTACAGCGCATGGTGTATCTCCAGAAGTCCGTAAGCTGGCACGTGATAAAGGGTTGACTACAGTGGATGCGACTTGTCCAGATGTTACGAAAACTCATGACCTTATTCGTGAGAAGACGGCTGAAGGGTATCAGATTATCTATATCGGCAAAAAGAACCACCCAGAACCTGAAGGCGCCATTGGTGTTGCTCCAGATCAGGTTCATCTGATTGAAAAGGAAGAAGAGATTGATCAGTTGAATGTACCAAATGGCAAGATTCTGATTACCAATCAGACTACAATGAGCCAGTGGGACATCAAACATATTATGAGTCGTCTTCTGGAGAAATTTCCAGGTGCCGAAATCCACAATGAAATTTGTCTCGCAACACAGGTTCGTCAGGAAGCTGTAGCTGAACAAGCAGGACAATCGGATCTCGTTATCGTTGTTGGTGATCCGCGGAGTAATAACTCAAACCGACTAGCTCAGGTATCCGAAGAAATCGCGGGTGTAACAGCTTACCGTGTGTCTGACGTAGCTGAGATTCAGCAGGAGTGGCTGAAGGGCGTGAACAAAGTAGCGGTTACCTCGGGCGCTTCAACGCCGACACCGATCACAAAGGAAGTTATTACGTATCTGGAGCAGTATGAGCATGATCAACCAGAGACGTGGGAAATTAAACGTACTGTGAACATGAGTAAACTGTTACCACCTGTGCGTGAGAAAACACGTACGACCTAAAACCAGAATGAATCTTGCGCTAGTCTTCCATTGCCTTTGGAACCTAGCTCGCAAGATTCTTTTTTTTGGATAATGTGCAAACGTATGAGGTCCTTGACGAAGAAGGCAGACTATGGTATATTTACTTTAGTGGTTAAAAGCTTAAAAGCGAACAAGCGTTTAAGCGTGACAGAGAATAGTTAATAATCAGATGCACTTTATGGAGTGCTTTTATTGTTCGTAATCAGAAACGAACATATTGAACAACCTCACATACAAGGAAGGATGGGAATATATTATGATCGTTATTGCAGGCAAAGCTACTCCGGAGGAACAGATTCAGGATATTGTAGCCGTAATCGAAAAGGAAGGTCTTCAAGTTCATATTTCACGTGGAGAAGATCGTACAATCATCGGCTTGATCGGCAAAGTAGAACCTAAAATGCAGGAGCATCTTCATCAAATGAAGGGTGTAGAGAATGTAGTCAAAATCTCGAAGTCTTACAAATTGGCAAGTCGTGACTTCCACCCAGAAGATACAGTGATCTCAATTAAGGGCGTTGACATTGGCGGAAAGGAACTTGTCGTCATGGGTGGACCGTGTGCGGTTGAATCCGCTGCACAGATCGATGAGATCGCTGGTCTGGTGAAAGCAGCAGGAGGACAGGTGCTTCGTGGTGGTGCGTTTAAACCACGTACAGGTCCATACAGCTTCCAAGGTACAGGTGTGGAAGGTTTGATCATGATGGCTGAAGCACGTAAGAAGCATGACCTGTTAACCATCACAGAAGTCATGACACCGGAATATGTAGATATCTGTGCAGAGTACGCTGATATTCTGCAAGTAGGTACACGTAATATGCAGAATTTTGATCTGTTGCGTAAATTGGGTGAGTGCGGTAAACCTGTACTGTTGAAACGTGGATTCAGTGCGACTTATGATGAGCTGTTAAATGCGGCAGAATACATTCTAGCAGGCGGTAACCCCAATGTAATGCTCTGTGAGCGTGGGATCCGTACTTTCGAATCATACACTCGTAATACGCTCGACCTGTCAGCAATCCCTGTATTGCAGTCTCTGAGCCATCTGCCGGTCATCTCAGACCCAAGTCACGGTACTGGACGTCGTGAGCTCGTTGAGCCAATGACGAAGGCTTCTGTTGCAGCGGGCGCAAATGGTTTGATTATTGAGATGCATACGGATCCAGATAACTCTATGACAGGAGACGGTGTACAGTCGTTGTTCCCTGATCAATTCGCCAACCTATTGCAGGATCTAGAGAAGTTGGCACCAATCGTAGGTAAAACATTCAACACAGCTAAACAACCAGCAGAGTTCTTCCCAGCTAGAGTCGGCGTATAATTTATAAGTAAGCTATATGTGCAAAGTTCCGGACATCTACAGGCTGTTCATTCAACATGAATGCAGCTTAAGGATGTCCGGTTTTTCATTCTTTTGGTCATTGAATGGATTTATTAATCAATGGTGATAAGAAACATTTATGATGTGAAGTTTTTTCCATAATTTAGGTATTAATGCACCTGCTTTACCGCATTAAATCGATTAAATATAGCTTGTACAAGTTGTTATACGAAGTTCATGTATTTATAAAATGTGAGTATAGCTAACATCCTCGCAAAAAATACCTTACATAAGTATTGACGATGTCATGTTTGAGATTTTATAATGACGACAGAAAAAAATTCGAATATGGACATTTTCATTAGTGGGGTTGTTTATTGTTCGGAATATTTGGGAGGACGAATACATGTCGGTTGAAAACGTATTGAAAGCAATTCAAGAGAACAACATCGAGTGGGTAGATTTTCGTTTTGTAGATTTAGCTGGTCGTGCACATCACATCTCGTTGCCAGCTTCGGCTGTTGATGCAGACACATTCGTAAACGGAGTAGCTTTTGACGGTTCTTCTATCCAAGGTTTCCGTGGAATTGAAGAGTCCGATATGGTTATGATGCCAGATCCTGAAGCGACATATGTCGATCCGTTCACAGCACACCCTACATTGAATGTTATGTGTGATATTTTCACACCTGATGGTGAGCGTTATGAGCGTGACCCACGCAGCATCGCTGTTAAAGCAGAAGCTTTCTTGAAAGAAAGCGGCGTTGGTACAGCAGCATTCTTCGCACCTGAGTCTGAGTTCTTCATCTTCGACGATGTACGTTACGAGAGCGGTACGAACAGCTCTTCTTACTATGTTGATTCCGAAGAAGCATCTTGGAACACAAACCGCAAAGAAGAAGGCGGCAACCTGGGCTTCAAAGTTCGCACGAAAGGCGGATATGTTCCAGTAGCTCCAGTTGATACTCAACAAGACATTCGTAGTGAAATGTGTCGTCTCTTGGAAGAAGCAGGTTTGTCGATCGAGCGTCATCACCATGAAGTGGCGACAGCAGGTCAAGCCGAAATCAACTTCCGCTTTGATACGTTGAAGAAAACAGCAGATAACCTGCTTGTATACAAATACATCGTGCACAACACTGCACGTCAATATGGCAAAGTAGCTACATTCATGCCAAAACCATTGTTTGGTGACAACGGTAGCGGTATGCACGTACACCAATCCATCTTCGATGGCGATTCCCCATTGTTCTATGACAAAGCGGGATATGCTAACCTGAGCGAAATGGCTCTGCACTACATCGGAGGTATTCTGTACCACGCTCCAGCACTGATCGCTTTGACGAACCCTAGTACGAACTCATTCAAACGTCTCGTGCCTGGTTATGAAGCACCGGTTAACTTGGTTTACTCCAAAGGTAACCGTTCTGCAGCGGTTCGTATCCCAGTTGCAGCAGTGACACCTAAAGGTTGTCGTATCGAGTTCCGTACACCTGACTCCACAGCTAACCCTTACCTGGCATTCTCCGCAATGTTGATGGCGGGTCTGGACGGAATCAAACGTAAAATCAACCCAACAGAGCTTGGATATGGTCCATTGGACAAAAATATCTATGACCTGTCCGATGCAGATAAAGAAAACATCCGCAGCGTGCCAGCTTCTTTGGAAGAAGCGCTTGATGCACTGGCAGCTGATAACGAATTCTTGACTGAAGGCGGCGTATTCACTAAAGAATTCATTGATAACTATATCAACCTCAAACGTGATGAAGCTAAAGCGGTAGCGATCCGCATTCATCCGCACGAGTACAGCCTCTACTTCGACTGCTAATCCAGTCGGAACGGACTGTTCCTCATTCAGAAAAAGCCTCCGGGATTCGTTCTCGGAGGCTTTTCCTCGAATTGAAATGTTGTAGTGCTTTAACTTTGCAGGGTGATAAAGGAATTTGATAGCTCATATTGTGTTTTCAGTGCTTATTTCACTTGAAGCATATAGGGAATACTGATATCATAGCGATAATATTTACTTCTTATGTAAGCTACGGATGGAAAGGGCGGGGGATATTTTGACAAAGAGAGCGTATAATTTTAATGCAGGACCAGCGGCACTGCCACTTGAGGTTTTGGAGCGTGCTCAGGCGGAATTTGTTGATTTTCGTAATACAGGTATGTCGATTATGGAGATGTCCCACCGTGGAGCTGTGTACGAATCGGTACATAACGAAGCTCAAGATCGTTTATTATCTTTGCTTGGCAGCCCGAAAGGCTACAAGGTGCTATTTCTACAGGGCGGTGCAAGTACGCAATTTGCCATGTTGCCTATGAACTTGCTCGGTGCGGGTCAGACAGCCAGTTATGTGAATACAGGCAGCTGGGCTAAAAAAGCACTGTCTGAGGCTAAATTAATTGGTGAGGCTCAAGTGGTCGCTTCGTCCGAAGCGGACAAGTTCATGAAGCTTCCAGATGTATCGAATCTAAGCCTGCCAGAAAACAGTGCATATGTACATTTAACATCCAATGAAACGATTGAAGGGACACAGTTCAAGGACTTCCCGGATACAGGCTCTGTGCCTCTAATTGCAGATATGTCCAGTGATATCTTCTGTAAACCATTTAAGTTGAATCAATTCGGGATGATCTACGCTGGTGCGCAGAAGAACTTGGGCCCATCGGGGATTACGGTTGTCATTGCTCGCGAAGAGCTAGTGAGTGAGTCACCTAAAACAATCCCGACCATGTTCCGTTACAGTACACATGTGGAGAATAACTCCCTTTACAACACACCGCCTTCCTTCTCGGTATATATGGTGAATGAAGTGTTGAAATGGATTGAAGAGCAGGGCGGCCTGGCAGGTGTCGAGCAAAAGAATAAGAAGAAAGCCGAATTGCTCTATAATACGATTGATTCTTCCGGTGACTTCTATCGTGGTTGCGTCGATGTTAATGACCGTTCCTTGATGAATGTTACATTCCGTCTAGCGACAGAGGAGTTGGAGAAACAATTTATTAAGGCTTCTGAGCAAGAAGGATTTGTAGGTCTGAAAGGACACCGTAGCGTAGGTGGTCTGCGAGCATCTATCTACAATGCAGCTCCATATGAGAGTGTGAAAGCACTCACGGACTTTATGACCCACTTCCAACAAACGAACGGGTAAAGAGGAGAGAGTCACAGGAGCAACAAGAGATTGGGCATTAAATTGCGTGTTCAAAGAGGTCGTCATCCTTCGTAATGAAAAGCGGACTTGTCGACTAACCTCTTAAAACGTTGCATCTGTGCCTTTCCAGAGCCTTCCACATTGACGTGTGGAGGGCTTTTCTTTAAGATTAAGGGATTGTCGTTAAACATGAATGAAAAAGGAGATCGAACCTATATGGCTTTACACATTGTTCTGGTTGAGCCCGAGATTCCCGCGAATACGGGCAATATATCCCGCACATGCGCGGCTACCGGCATCCACCTACATCTGGTTCACCCACTGGGGTTTCGTACGGATGACGCTACACTGAAGCGTGCAGGCTTGGATTACTGGCATGCTGTACACATTGAATATCATGATTCTTTTGCTGAAGTTCAAGAGAAATTCCCTGAAGGACGATTTTTCTATGCAACGACGAAGGCGAAGAATCGGTATAGCGATTTTGAATTCCGTGATGGGGATTTCCTCGTTTTTGGTAAAGAAACCAAAGGACTTCCGCCGGAACTTATTGCGGCTAACCCAGAAACGTGCATGAGAATGCCAATGACAGGTGACGTACGGTCGTTGAATCTCTCAAATTCCGCAGCGATTATCGCATATGAGGCATTGCGTCAACTGGAATTCCCGGGCCTAGATTGACCGGGTTCCATCCTGCTAAATAGGTTACGAATGGTCAAAAAAAACATTTTTCAAAAAAAAGGACAAAAAATGTTTATTTCCAGCAGGATTCGACAAAATGTTGGCGAATCTATAAACTTAGTACAAATGTACCTAGAAATTTAGAGTGAGATAGGAGAGGTGTGCCGTAGCTATGAAGCCAGCTGGAGTCGTTCGCAAAGTTGACCAATTGGGTAGGATCGTATTGCCTAAATCTTTGCGTAAAAGGTATCAAATGAATGAAGGAGATCCTGTAGAGATCCTAGTTCAAGGGGATCATATTATTTTGGAGAGATACCGTCCAAAATGTATTTTCTGCGGATCAATGGAAGAAGTCAATGAGTTCAAAGAGCGTTACATATGCGCACAATGTTTAGATGAAATGACCCAGCTTCCACAGCACGGGTAATAAAATTACGTCATGGAGGAACACTCCATGGCGTTTTTTCTTTTTGAAGACTAGGCTAACCTATGGATAGGAGAAGGATAACTCAAGCATGTGTAGCTGATCTTATCATTTGCTCCTTGTTAGTTCAGGATAGGATCGGGAGAATCTCATTCCACACAGCATTAAGAATCTGCTGCATTTGATCTTCTTCACTATTGATCGAGATGACGGCGTGCTGTGCAGGCAAAATGATACAAAGTTGACCATGAGCGCCATCAGCCCGATATGCATCATGCGAACACATCCAGAATTGAAATCCGTAACCCTTACCCCAATCACCATCTCCAGATGTCATAATCTGTCTACGTGTAGCACTTCGAATCCACTCAGCAGGTATAAGCTGCTGCCCCTTCCAGTTGCCCTCTTGAAGAAGCAATTGTCCGAATCGACTCAACTCCTCATTGCTAATCCAAAGACCCGCACAACCCAAAGTAACGCCAAGTGGAGAGGTTTCCCAATCGACATTATGTATACCCAGTGGTTCAAATAAGCGTGGGGTTAGAAAGTCCTTCACGGTTTGGCCAGTTACTGCTTGAAACAGAGCCGAGATCATGAAGGTATCCCCACTACTGTAGGTAAATTGTTTCCCTGGCATTCGATCCAAGGGTAGCGACATGTAATATTTGACCCAATCCTTCTCTTCCAAAGAGGCACGTTCTTCTACGTGTAGTGGAGGATTGTCATGTCCAGAAGACATACGAAGTAGATCCACCAACATTAACTGCTGTGGCGGAAACATCGTCTCGGTGATGGAGGTGGGACTATCGTATGTGAAATAATCGCCAAGTGTTGAATTTAGGTGAAGTAAGCCTTCTTCGATCGCAAGACCAACAGCCATGCATGTGAAGGATTTACTAATGGAATGTTGTAATCGTCGAGTGTCTTGATTGCGATCCCATTGTGCAATGAGATCTCCTTGATGTAATACGCGAGCGGATAACACGTTAAGACGTTCATTCATGATTTTATGAACAAATCCATTTAGCCTATTAGTCATATATAAACCACCTTTCGCAGGATGAAACCCTAGTGAACTAGGTTGGTGAAACGTTTCCGTAACCAAATGCAAAATTAGGGTTTATGTTAGTACATTCCGGGATTGATGTCAATGAATGATGTGCAAACGGTTACGTATAGGCAGTTACCCGCCAGATAAAGTGCCTTTTGGCGCAATTTATAGGGTGCAAAACATGTTTTTTAACAAAAAAAGCGCGAAAAATGTAAAAAGGTTATTGACAGGATTTACTGATCGGGATTATGATTTATTCGAAACGATTCGAAGAAATCGCTTCCAAGTGAATTATGGCTTTTGTAAGTCCATATATATTAAAGTTGATTGAATTTGAAACGATTCGAGAGAATCGTTTCGATAACCCAGCAAACAACAGGGGAATCTACGACATGCTGCAGGCAAGCACCGCAAAAGAGTAGAGTGAGGGCGGCAGTCGATAATGAAAGGGGTTACAAATGGCGCATATAACGATCGAAACGGGATCACCCACGTTATGCATGAATACGAGCATACATGTTGTGTCCAGTGACTCTGGAGAGACTTCAGGCGGTACGCTATATCTGCTGCATGGGGCAGGCGATAATGCAAGTACATGGCAGCGTCTGACGACAATCGAAATGTACGCTCAGCAGTACGGCTGTACCGTCATTATGCCAGAAGCCAATCGAAGCTATTACACGGATATGGAATACGGCCTGAATTACTTCCACTACATCACTCAGGAGTTACCTGACTTATGCAAGCGTCAGCTTAATCTGAATTCCGATCCAGCGAAGACGTATGTTGCCGGTTTATCTATGGGTGGATATGGTGCGCTGAAATGTGCACTGACTTATCCAGAACGATATCGCAAGGTCGCTTCCTTATCGGGTGTGACGGATATTCAGAAACGTTTACAAGATCCGATGATGCCTCCAGACATGATTAAAGAAATGAAAGCGGTTTTTGGTGAACAGTTGGTAGTGAAGCCTAATCAGGATCTATACACCTTGTCAGCCAACTTGCTGCAGCAGGGTGGAGCCTTACCCGATATTCTGAGTTGCTGCGGCGATCATGATCCATTTGTCGAGATGAACCGAGCATTCGCTGAATATATGCAGGATACCGCTTTTGAATTTCGGTATGTGGAGACACCAGGCACTCATGAATGGAGATTTTGGGAACAGCACCTAAGAACGATGTTTGATTTTCTGTATAACGACAAGACCAAAGTAGAGTGAGGAGATGCAAATGAAACCTGCAGCCGAAGGACCTAGCAAAAAGCTGAAGGGACACGTGAAAGGCAATTCGCTCTGGAGTGAAATCTGGAAGCACCGAATGACATATACCCTGTTGATACCGGGACTTGTCTGGTTGATCCTATTTGCCTACATGCCAATGGGAGGTCTATCTCTGGCATTCAAAGACTACAAGGCAAACTTGGGAATCTGGGGCAGTCCATGGAGCGGATTTGAGAATTTTAAATATGTTTTCCGTGACCCAACCTTTATCGATGCCGTATGGCGAACGCTGTACATCAATATTTTGAAACTGATCATCCAGTTCCCGTTCCCGATCATTCTGGCATTGTTGCTGAATGAATTGCGAATGCGCAGAGGGAAGAAATGGTTCCAAACCGTCCTTACCTTCCCCCACTTCCTATCTTGGATCATTGTATCTGGGGTAGTTATCAACGTGCTGGCGTATGACGGACTGGTCAATAGCGCGCTTGGATTACTCGGATTGCCAACGATTAATTTCTTAGGTTCCGAATCGAACTTCGTACCCATGCTGTTATTGACTGATATCTGGAAATCAAGCGGATGGGGCGCAATTATCTTCCTAGCAGCTATATCCGGTATTGACCAGGATCAGTATGAATCAGCACAGATTGACGGAGCTTCGCGTATGCAGCAGATGTTCCGTATCACGCTGCCTAACATTCTTCCAACGATCACGGTTATGTTTATTCTGTCGGTTGGTGGACTCATGTCTTCCGGTTTCGACCAGATCTTCAACTTAGCCAACGCTGCAACCAAAAATGTATCAGAAGTGCTCGATGTATATATCTATCGAATCACGTTCCAGTCTTCAACCGATTTCTCATTCTCGACAGCAGTCAGCCTATTCCGTTCCATCGTGAACATGATTTTGTTGCTTCTCGCTGACCGATTTGCGAAATGGCTTGGCGGAGACGGATTGTTCCGATAAGAGAGGAGGAGTAACGAATGAGTAAGAAAGCGAACAAGAAGCCGAGAATTGGCACTGAAAAAATGACCTTTCTCGATTACATCATATTTGCCATTCTACTTGTGCTTGCCTTGATGATTCTAATTCCGTTCTGGAACGTGATCATGATCTCATTTGCAACACAAAAGGAATATGCTGAAAATCCATTTCTGATGTTCCCGAAAGAGTTCACACTGGATTCATACCGAGCATTATTCGCTGACGGAAGTATCATTTCAGGGTACAAAAACACACTTATTTTGCTCGTGATTGGATTGCCGCTCAGCTTGTTCCTGACAACGAGTATGGCTTACGGCTTGAGCCGCAATAAGTTTCCGTTTAAAAAGTTTCTGTTTTTCCTAGTGCTGTTCACTATGATCTTTAATGGTGGGATTGTACCACTGTATCTCATTATGAAATCGTTGCACCTTACAGGTACATTGTGGTCAGTGATCCTCGCGGGAAGCTTCAGTGCCTTCAATATGATTCTGATGATGAACTATTTCTATACCTTGCCAGAGTCACTGATGGAGTCTGCGAGATTGGATGGAGCGGGTGAATGGAGAATCCTGTTCTCTGTCGTTCTTCCACTGGCGACGCCGATCATAGCTACCATCACGCTCTTCTATGGGGTAGCTTACTGGAACAGTTGGTACGATGCGATGATCTTCTTGCGAAAAGCGGATCAGTTACCATTGCAGAACGTGCTCAGGACGATCATTGTTACGTCTCAGACCAATGCATCCAATGCATCTAGTGTCGATGCAACCCAAGTCAGCAACTTCTCTATGGGTATGAAGATGGCGGCTGTATTTGTAACGATGGTTCCGATTATGTGTTTCTTCCCAATGCTGCAGAAGCACTTTGCCAAAGGGGTATTAACAGGGGCAATCAAGACCTGATTATACGTATAGAGGTAGTTCAGAAAGTGCGCTTTTAATTACGCAAAATGCCTGTGGGCACCATCGGCATGGAACGTCCTTTTTGAACACGAGTAGGTTTAGAAATTCAACTACAAACATGGGGGTAAGAGCATGAACACGAACAAAAAGTTGTCAGTTAGATCGATCTTTGCTATCACACTTTGTTTATTGATGCTGGTGGTGACGGCTTGTTCTAATGGTGGCTCAGAAGGTAGTAACGAAAAGGACGCAGATGGCAATTACAAAGATAACCTGACCATCTCTGTAGCGAACCTGACGGAAATTAAAAACGGAAATTTGGATAATGACTTCCATAAGTTCTGGACAGACAAATTCAATGTAACGTGGGATTACAACTATATCGACTGGGATTCATGGGGCGAGAAGCTTCGTCTGTGGATCAACTCGGGTGACTTGCCGGATGTATCGGTATGGAACTACGTTCACGGAGATGCGCTGAATAACATTGATCAAGGCTTGTTCTACAAATTCCCGGATGATTGGAAAGAGCGCTGGCCGAATGTTGCTGCAGCGTATAACTTGACAGGGCTTGGCGATAAGTTGGAGGAGCTGACAGGTGGAACGTATCTCCTGCCTAGACCGATTTATTATGAGAACAAACCTGCTGATCCACTTACGAACCAAATCGGTGTCATTGCTCTTCGTAAGGACTGGGCAGAAGCGGTTGGTTTCGAATTGAAGGATGCGTATACCACATCTGAATTGAATGAATATGCTGCACTCGTAAAAGAGAAAGATCCAGGTAAAGTGGGGAACAAGCTTGTACCCCTGTCTTATAACGCTGCTGATGCGATGACTAACATCATTATGCCAAACAGCGTGCATGCGATCACAGATTCTCCATTCTTCAAAGGTGAAGATGGTCAGTTCCACTGGGGACCAGCAGAGCCTGAAACACTTACAGGGCTGAAATTGATGCAAAAAGCATATAAAGATGGTTTGCTCAACCCTGAGTTTTACACATGGAAAAACAATGAAGGTCAGAACAACTTTAAAGTAACAGGTACAGCAGCAGTAACAAGTCTGGGTGGACTTGCTTCATACAGACAAGGTCTAGATTCGGATATTCGTAAAAATCTAGGTGTAGATAGTGATGAAATGGTTCATACGGCAATCGTTCTTGGTGACGACGGTAAATACCGTAACCTGGAGCAAGCCAACTTCTGGTCCGCATTGATCTTCAATCCGGAGATTAGTGACGAGAAATTTGAACGCATCATGGATCTGATTGACTATTCCGCAACCAAAGAGGGACAATTGCTCATCAACATGGGCTTTGAAGGAACCGATTGGAAATACGATGAGAACAACGAATTGGTGAGCTTGCTGCCAGAAGGAACGGTTCTAGAAGATAAGTACCCAGCTCGTTTCGAAGGATTATACCTGCTTGGTGACGATTTCAGTGTAGTCAACCCTGCGATCAAAAAGGATTACCGCGACCGTGCCGTAAAACTGTTTGAAGAAAAAGCAAAACTTGGTACAGAGGGTCAATCGCTCGCAACCTATGACTGGGATGTCAACCTATACGACTCCAAAGCGAAAAGTCAGGCTTCATTCGATTACCAGAACGAATATGCAAACCTGATTCTCAAAAGTGGAGATCTGGAGGCTAACTGGAAAGAATGGGTGAACAGTAAAATGTCTCTGGTTCAACCTTACCTGGATGAGCTGAACGAACAATTTTAAGTGAAGATTCAGGAAGTAGATGGGACATGGTGGAAGTAACCTGTCTCATCCACCCGAACCCGGTGCGTAGTTAAATATGCAGCCGGGTTCTTTAATTCAACGAGGTGTGGAGGAATACATGATGAATAATGAGCAATTGATCGATCTGGTGGGACAGATGACTTTGGAGGAAAAGACAGCCCAGCTGCTCCAATTAACTTCTAACTTTTATGAAGGGACGGATACGCAGGGGCAGATTACTGGCCCGATGGAAGAGATGGGAATTACCCAGCAGTCTGTGGATGCAAGTGGCTCTATTCTAGGGTTGTCCGGTGCTCAGGCGATTATTGATGTGCAGCAAGCTTATATGGAAAAAAGCCGACTCGGCATCCCCCTTTTGTTCATGGCAGATGTCGTGCATGGGTTCAAAACGATTTTCCCCATCCCGCTGGCGATTGGTTGTTCATGGGATACCCAGTTAGCGGAGCAAAGTGCTGAAATTGCAGCACGTGAATCTGCAGTATCTGGTTTACATGTTACATTTGCCCCTATGGTGGATTTGGTTCGCGACCCGCGCTGGGGTCGTGTCATGGAAACGACAGGAGAAGACCCTTATCTGAACAGCTTGTTCGCCGCAGCCTTTGTTCGTGGATATCAAGGGGACAATCTACAGGAGGAGACAGACCGGCTCGCGGCCTGTGTCAAACATTTTGCTGCGTATGGTGCGGCAGAGGGTGGTCGTGATTACAACACGGTGGATATGTCGGAGCGCAATCTTCGTGAGTATTATTTACCAGCTTATAAAGCTGCGCTCGATGCAGGTGTAGAGATGGTGATGGCATCATTCAACACAGTGGACGGTATTCCCGCTAGTGGCAATGAGAAGTTGATGCGTGACATTTTGCGTGAGGAATGGGGATTCGAAGGGGTGCTTATCTCGGATTGGGCTTCCATTCGTGAGATGATTGCCCACGGGGCAGCGGAGGATGATCGTGAAGCTGCATATCGTGCGATTCGTGCTGGTGTGGACATCGAAATGATGACACCTTGCTATGTTCATCATCTGCCTGCGTTGATTGCGAGTGGTGAGGTGAGCGAGAAACTTATCGATGAAGCGGTACTTCGTATATTGCAGCTCAAAGAAAAATTAGGCTTGTTCGATAATCCGTTCCGAGCAGCCAATCCAGAACGGGAGCGCGAGATCGTGTTCTCGAAGGAACACCGTCAGGTGTCCTATGAGCTGGCTACCAAGTCGGCAGTGCTGCTGAAAAATGCGAATGGCATTCTTCCATTGAATCCACAAGCCCATATTGCCTTGATTGGCCCATTTGCCGAAAGTGAAGATATTCTAGGATGGTGGTCATGTGAAGGGGTAAAAGCGGATGCAGTTAAGCTGGGAACAGCATTGCAGGAACGTCTTGGCACAGATCATGTCCATCTTGCCCAAGGCAGTGGTGTGCATACGATCACATCGGAGCAGATTGCAGAAGCGCTAGAAGTTGCAAGCAAAGCAGATTTGATTGTACTTGCGCTGGGTGAGGATTCGGACATGAGTGGTGAGGGTGGATCACGCACTGATATTCGTTTGCCAGCAGCGCAATTAGAGCTTATCAAGCATATAAGATCTACAGGTAAACCGTTGGCAACTGTTATCTTCAATGGCCGCCCACTTGATTTACATGGCATATGGGAAGAATCGGATGCCGTACTTGAAGCGTGGTTCCCAGGTAGTGAAGGTGGGACAGCCATCGCTGATGTGCTGACAGGTGTGGTGAATCCGTCTGCTCGATTGACGATGTCCTTCCCTCAATCGGTAGGCCAAGTTCCTGTCTATTACAATCATTTTAATACAGGTCGACCATTGAATCCTCAGAAGACGGAGGAGCGCTATGTTTCCAAATATATCGATAGCCCGAATGACCCGTTGCTCCCATTTGGTTATGGTCTATCTTATACAACCTTTGAGTATGGTTCACTTGATATCTCCAGCCGGGAGCTGAGTAATGAGCTGCCTCTGACCATCAAGGTGAAGGTAACCAATACTGGAGAACGTACAGGCGTGGAGACCGTTCAGTTATATGTGAGGGATGTAACGGGTGAAGTGGTACGTCCAATGCGTGAATTAAAAGATTACGTCAAGCTGGAGCTGGCTCCAGGTGAGACAGGCACTGCAACGTTTACGCTAAGCGAGGCACAGCTTCGCTATCACCACTCGGATCTGAGTTATCGTAGTGACAAAGGCACATTCCACGTCTATGTGGGGCCGAATAGCCGTGATACTCAGGAGACTAGCTTCCAATTAGTATAGTCGGTTATATGTTTAAACGAGGCTATTATGGAATGGTCTCGTTTAAACTAAATTCCATTTTGAATATTCAAAGAGTATAGAAGACATCGGGTTCTCTGATCTGGGGAGCCTGATCCATATAACAGAGGAGCGAAGAATGTGGTCAGTATTAAGGATATCGCCAAGAAGGCGGGGGTTTCGATCTCCACCGTGTCGTATGCACTGAATGGCAGCAACAAAGTGACAGATGAAACGAGCTCCAAAATTTTGGCCATCGCCAAAGAGCTGAACTACGTTCCGAATGCTGCTGCACGGACGTTGAAGAAAAGGGAGTCCAAAATTGTAGGTGTATTTCTGACCGATTTTAGCGGAGATGTCTATGGGGACTTGCTTACTGGCATGAAGGCGGTCTGTAACGCACAAGGGTATGACCTAATAGTATGCAGTGGTAGACAGTCTCATCGGATGCTTCCAGAACGAATGATCGACGGAGCCATCATTCTAGATCACACCTTTGCCAGTGAGGAATTGCTGCAGTACGCTGATCGTGGACACAAGATCGTTGTGCTTGACCGGGAGTTAGATCATATGAATATCAATCAGGTTCTGCTGGATAATAAGGCTGGAGCAACGCTTGCGATGGAGCACCTTATGGAGCAAGGGCTTACCAAGATATACGTAGTGACTGGTCCGGAAGGCTCGTTCGACTCTGTACAGCGTATGAAGGCTGTGAGACAGGTTACTGAGCGTGAACCCAGTGTGGAATGGACGGTGATTACGGGGGACTTCGAGAAAAGTAGCGGAGAAATGGCTGCGAATCAGATCATCCAAGAATATACGAGCCCCGTTGGTGTGTTCTGCTTGAACGATGAGATGGCGATTGGGCTATGTAACCGACTTGCCAGTAGTGAGCTACAGGTTGGACAAGATATCCACGTCATTGGATTTGATAATATTGAACTTAGCAGTTATGTTAGTCCAAGGCTCGTTACCATTGATTATTCCAAACGAAAATGGGGCTCATTGGCAGCAGAGCAATTAATTAAACTTATGGCTGGAGAACCAGTAGAGCATGAACGGATCTACGTGAAACTCGTAGGAGGAGGCTCTGTTCGCAATCAGGTTGAACATACATCTGTTATAACCGTAGGCGACAATTCGGCGGCGTATTATTGATGATGCAGTCCAAAGGTCGCGAGTATATAACGTTTAGCGCGCAAGAACTAAGAGACAAGAATTAAAAGAATGATTACATTCTTTATAATCCTTGTCTCTTGTTGTATTGTCTGTATTTGAGTCCAGGGTACAAACTTAGATTTAGGCTTCGTTATAGGCAAAGAAAAAAGCCTCTTCGCGAAGAGGCTTGGCCATTATAGACCTTTTGTTTTGTCATTGTTGTAGGATGCAGTCAGGATGCCTGCCATATACAGAGCGAGTACGATTGCGATAATCCAGAATGTCAATGAGAACGACATATACTTGCCACCTCCTGCACATATCTCAATTTCTTCTATTATAACCAATATGGGAAGAAAAGGAATGCCTATACAGGGTTATTTATAAAATAAAAAGTGAGTAGGTACAGGTCTGAGATTTCCATCCGATGGATTGTTGACCACCCGATTGTTCAGAACCAGTGACGAAGATCCACCACCGTCTAGATTATATGCGTCAACGACGCCAAGCTTGTACAGCCGAGCTTGTAGCTCTTCTAAGGTTGCCCCGGAGCTACCTTTCTCGTTATAACCATCCACTACAATAATCAGTATCTGATCATCCTTGTAATTGCCGATGACAGTACGTGGAGCCCGCTTAGGGGATACCTTCCATTTAGCAGGGATAGGCGTTTTACGACCATTTTGCAGCAATACAGGTACAAACGTAGCTCCAAACTGAGGCTGTAGGCGATCTAGGGAGCCTTTGTCAAAAAACTTGCCACCGACGAGCTTACCTGCATCGTTCAGTCCTACAAAAAATAAATCTTTAAAACTAGCCTGAAATCCATTCACATACTTTCCATCCATAACGGTTGTACTTAGAGGATAACGTTTGCCCCCGCTATCAGCGAAGCCGCCCGCATTAATTCCAGCAATGGCTCCGGTGCGTCTGACAGCCTGCATGGTCGTCTCTGACTTTCCGGCTTCACTATTGAGAGCCATCTGCATCGCTGTCGGGTCTTTAAGCTTGATTTTCATTGCATAGCCCTTATAAGTGCCCGGATTAACTCGGTACATCTCGATCGTAAGACGGTCACTGTTGATCCGTTCAAATGGTACGCCCAGTTTAGACGAGATCCGTTGATTGTAGATCGTCTCTGGGCGAGTGGCTTGTGACGTCGCCTTTTGAACAAGAGCTGACATTGTACTTGTTGTTTGATTGTATAATTGCGTTGTCTTTTTAATAGAAGAAGATGTTTGGACGGCAGCTTCTTCAGCCCCCGAAAGATCCTGACGAATAGCTTGGGTTTGAGAAGTAATCGTCTCTTCCGGCGGCGTGAGTTCCGCTAGACTAGCGGGCTCAAGCGAAGGACGAAACAACAGCAGACAGAGCATAAGTCCAACAAATGGAGCGAGTGCAAGCATAAAAAAACGATTAACCTGTTTGACGGGTGTAATCATTTGAGCAGATCCATCTTTTTCTGGAGGGTCTCCAGTTGTTTTTTGACTTCGCTCAGTTGGGTATACAATTTATTGCTGTTGTCCGTTTTGTCGTTTGCATTGTCCTTGGTGAAATTCAGCAATTCGTTGAAGGATTGCACTTGTCCCTGTAAGTCAGAAACTTCCTTCGATATCGTTGTTAGCTGCTTTTCATATTCTGATTTCAATGCGTTAATCTGCTGTTGATTATGTGTCTGAAGCTGATCAATCATCTGCCGCTGGAGATGGTTACTATAATAGTAGGTTCCGATTACTCCGAGTGCAATGAGCACAATCCACATGACCAGAAACAGTTTAATTGAAGAACCGGCCTTGCTTTTGGTGCTCCGGGTGTGATGGGTGTCAGAAGGTTGAGCAGAAGGTTTCATATCATCACTCCTGGTTATTTATAGGTACTAAAAAAATTCCAATCCTCATTCTATCACGCCCCTATTGATTACGCAAAAATGAAATTCTTTCAGTAATAGGATAAAAAGAGATTGCATCGGAAGGAAGTCCTAGGATACAATTTCTTATAGATGCAATAAGTAGGAACTTTGGGCAAGTTTTTCGACCTTTTTAGCTAGGAATACAGGAGAATTATACTATATTGTGATCGTAATAGACGGAATAATTGGGATTTTAGCACAATATAGAACATATGTAGGGCTTGATCAGAGCCTTATCACTTATTTTTCTTCAAATTTCGACATTGTGCAGCGTATGCTTCTTCTATACGTGGACTGTCGCAGGCAATGGTGAAGAGTGAAGTCGAAGGATAGAAAAGCAAATTTGTCCAATACATAACCAGGGGGAACAACAATGAAAAAAGTATGGCAGGTGGTCATCGTAGATATCCACCCCACCAGCATGCTGGGAACGAAATTAATTTTGGAAGAGCAACAGGATCTGCTGGTACGTGGCATGACTTCGACAGGAACAGAAGGACTTGAGTTGGTGAAAGCCAATCAGCCTGATCTGGTTCTGATGGATTATCGACTTCCCGAAGGTCAAGCAGATCAATTTATTTCCGAAATAAAAACGGTATCAGCGCACAGTCATATCGTTATTCTCACGGATGAGGATAATGTGAAGTTATTCCGTCATCTAATGAATCTCGGGGCAAGCGGAATGCTGTCCAAGCAGGCTTCCCCTAGCCAACTGATTCATCTGATATCTGGACTGCGCGAAGGTTATGTGTCCATGCCGATGGCTTGGTTGACCAGCGCAGAATGGGCGGAGCCGATTGAATCAAGAGCGGAAGAATTCATCGTAGATTTGACGGAAACCGAAAATTTTATTATGGAAAGAATTGTTCAAGGGGTAACCTATGATAAAATAGCGAGTGAGATCAACGTTAGCCGTCGTTCGATCGACAACTATTTGCGTAAAATCTATGTGAAGCTAGACGTGAGCAGTAGAGCGCAAGCTATCGAGCGGTATGCGTTGTGTGCCAGACAGACCAAATCCATCTCTTGATGAGCCGCATTTCATGACTCTCGCGTTCTAGGATTCGTTAAGTGACATGTACAATCGTCATATTCTATGTTTTATTGGAATAGGTTGTAGTGGCTACGAGCTATGTGCATAGTTCGGAATAGGGACGAAAGGAGAACGAGACCAATGAGATATTTCTTCGCCTCCCGTACAAACAGACTGTTGTCTTCACCGCTCAGGGATATTCGCAAAATGTCTGACAAGGATTATTTCATTTCTCTAGCGGAGGAGTTGCCAGCAGAGGAATTGTTCCCATTTAAACTGCTGGAAGAGGCGGCTGTGTCTGTATTTAGTTCGGGTCCCTCTGCGCTTCAGTATGGTGAACCGGCTGGATACAGACCCCTAAGAGAGTGGCTGGACAAGGATTGGAACACTCGCAAAGGCATACGAACAGTTCCGGAGCAGATATTATTAACGACTGGAACGCAGCAGGCCATTGATCTCGTCATGAGATTGCTGCTAGAGCCAGGGGATTCTGTTCTAGTTGAACACCCCACATCTCCAGGCTGCCTCGAAGTTTTGGAGATGCAAGGAGCCACCATTGTGCCTGTGATGGGCGACTCTGACGGAATATTGCCAGATCAATTGGAACGCCATATGCAGCAGGTGAGGCCGAAGCTGCTTTTTGCTGCACCTAGCTTCTGTAATCCTACGGGTACGTTGTGGAGCTTGGAACGACGGGAGGCGGTATTGGACTTATGTTCTCGTTATGGTGTGCTGCTTGTAGAGGATGATTCGTACGGTGAATTGCATTTTGATGGCCTTCAGACCGAGGATTTCTATCGCAAATACCCATCACTCTTCGCATTGGATACAGCAGATCAGGGTGGACATGTCTTGTACATTGGTTCGTTCAGCAAAACGGTTGCGCCAGCCTTACGCACAGGATGGGCTGCAGGTCATCCTGCTCTAATTCAGGCGATGGCATCGGTTAAACGGATTGCAGATGGACAATCCAGCCCAATGAATCAGCGATTGTTGTATCAACTATTAGCACATTCTCCTTTTCGCTGGACGGATCATTTATCCTTGTTGAACCGGGAATACAAAACCAGGCTGAAATTGATGCTGGAATTGTTGAAAAGGCCTGGCTGGAAGGGTTCCAATTACGATATACCCCGAGGGGGCATGTATCTATGGGTGGAATTACCTGAAGGATTGGATAGCGGGGCATTGCTTAGAGCAGCTCTGTTAAAAGGTGTATCTTTTCTACCGGGTTCTCTCTGTTCTACAGGAGAACAAGATCATCGTCATATTCGATTGAACTTCAGTCATCCCGGTCGAGATGAGCTGTTACTTGGCATGAACCTAATCAGCGAGTCCATCGCCGAATTTACGGCACGTAGTTAATTACACAGTAGAATAAATACAATTTATATAGTGAAGCAAAATATTGGATCTGCACCTGAGATGGTCGTTACACGTACATTTCAGGCTGCGGGTTCTATTCCGTCCAAAGTAATTACGTTATTGCATCCACTAACATTTTTATATATAATGTGTATTAATAAGTTGTGCTCTTATAAATAGGGGCGGCAATTTTAATTTAGTGCCTATCGCACTTATCATTTTAAATTAACGGGGGAAACCAAACATGGCTAATATTTTATTTGTTAAAGCAAACGACCGCCCTGCGGATCAAGCAGTGAGCGTTAAATTGTATGATGCATTCTTGAGTGCATACAAAGAATCCCACCCAGGTGACACAGTTACTGAGTTGGATCTTTACAATACAGATATCCCTTACTATGGTAACGACGTAATTACTGGTGGTTACAAAGCAGCTAACGGTATCGAAGCAACTCCAGCAGAACAAAAAGCAGCTGCACTTGCTGCACAATTGCAAGATCAATTTTTGGCAGCTGACAAAGTTGTATTTGCATTCCCGCTCTGGAACTTCACAGTTCCTGCTCCATTGGTGAACTACATCTCTTACCTGAGCCAAGCTGGTAAAATGTTCAAATACACTGCTGAAGGCCCTGTAGGTCTGGTTGGCGACAAAAAAGTAGCATTGTTGAACGCACGTGGTGGCGTATATTCTGTAGAGCCTATGGCTTCTGTAGAAATGTCCGTTAAATATGTAACCAACGTATTGAACTTCTGGGGTATTCAAAACCCTGAATTGGTTATCGTTGAAGGACACAACGCTTCCCCTGATAACTCCGAAAATATCGTTAACGCTGGTTTGAAACTGGCTGCTGAAGTAGCTAACAGCTTCTAATTCAGTCGATATGCAATGCAGAGAGCCTGTCTTTCCTATGAGGAAACGACAGGCTCTTTTTTTATAAATGCCACAGCAATATGCGGCTATTATCATCGTGGTTGAACATACGAGTGGGAGAATCTTCCCACAGTTCAGTCATTTTTTTGGATTACATAAGATAACATGTCTTCGGCGACGTGCTCCAGCTCCTGTTCCCCCTCATTAGAGAAGGAGTTCTCTGAATCAGAGCTCCATTCCAATTCATTCATGCGAAGTTCAAGCAGCTCCTGTTGGTCAAGCATATGTGCGTGTGCTGTAAGAGCCTCAATTCCCTTAACGGTAAGGATGTACTTTCCCCGAGATACTCGTTCGAACCAGCCATAATAATTCTTCTGTAGGATCGATGCGGTCGAACCCACTCCTGTCTGTTTAGCGATAATCGCTGGTGAAGCTTCACCTTCATTCCTTAATGCAGTAGCAACACGTAATGCTTTTTCGCGGTAAGCCGTCATTAAGGGTTGGCGTGTACTGCCTCCTGTATTGTAGTCTCCGGTACGTTCGTCGAATTCTCTTAGCAGCCGTTGCCGTCTAACGCCGCCTTTACGAGAAGATGAAGGGAGCGCATGATTTAGTATGATGGGTTCACAGAGGACATCAATCAGAGGCGATTTGGTTTTGAAGAATGTAACAGCAATTAAACCAAGTCCTAGTTTATTGCAGACTGCGGTCAGTTCACTCCAGCGTTGGTTCACCGCGCCTCGTTTACTACGGTTACGTTCTACCGCCAAATATACATTCGGACTTAGTTTCAATCGTTGCATACCTTGTAGTAGGAGAGAGAGGTTGAAGGACTTTTTCATCTCCACGATTAGAGGCACGTCCTCATTAGCCCTAATACCAACCAGATCACAATGCTTCACTTCGGCTCTCACGGTATACCCCCGCTTCTCGAAGAATGCCTTTATTGGCGGATATAATTCGGTTTCGTATTGAATAGCCATCCTCGCCGCTCCTTTCCTGTGAAGCTCTTCTGCCTTGCTAAGTGCTGTCCGTTTTCCTGAATTAGAACCTTTATTATAGCATATCCGTTCTTTTTTTTCTGAGGGTCAAGATGTCTGATAGAACAAGGAATGGGTAAAATTAAGAGCTGTGAATTGAAAAAAAGAGGTCAACTTATCCAATTTGCCGCATAGGTATGTAATACACTTTTCACAACAATATCAGTCGTTTGGACAGAGGGTGGCGGGACTAATCCGGACCGCAGATGGGTATTCAAGCAGGAGCCGCAATTCTATTGATTTCTTCATACCATTCGGAATGGTTGACAATCACACTAAAGGAGCCATGGGAGGTACCAAGCATGAATATTTTTGAACGCGTTGCGGAACATCGGGCAGAGAGTGACCGTTTGTCATGGAACGGAACATTTGAGGATTACATCGCACTGCTGAGAGAAGATCCGACTCCGGCAATGACGGCTCACGCACGAGTGTATCAGATGATTGAATCATTCGGCGTGGAAGAAGTGGGTGGACAAAAACGATACAAGTTTTTTGAACAAGAGATTTTTGGCTTGGATCGTTCCATTGAGAAGCTAGTCGAAGAATACTTCCATTCAGCAGCACGCCGATTGGATGTACGTAAACGGATATTATTACTTATGGGACCCGTCAGCGGAGGTAAATCGACGCTGGTGACGTTACTGAAGCGTGGCTTGGAGAAGTTCTCCCGTACAGAAAAGGGTGCGGTGTACGCCATTGAGGGATGCCCAATGCATGAGGAGCCTTTACATCTCATTCCACTGGAGCTTCGTCCAGAAGTAGAGAAGGAAATAGGTGTTCGAATTGAAGGCAACCTATGCCCTTCCTGCCAGATGCGGCTTCGCACAGAATACGGCGGAGATATTAGCCGCGTGAAGGTGGAACGCGTCATCATTTCGGAAGATAACCGGGTAGGGATCGGAACATTCAGTCCATCGGATCCGAAATCCCAGGATATCGCAGACCTCACAGGAAGCATCGACTTCTCCACAATAACTGAGTTTGGTTCAGAGTCTGACCCGCGTGCTTATCGATTCGACGGGGAATTAAATAAAGCAAACCGGGGACTCATGGAGTTCCAGGAGATGCTGAAATGTGATGAGAAATTCCTCTGGAATTTGTTATCGTTAACGCAAGAGGGTAACTTCAAGGCTGGACGATTTGCGTTAATCAGTGCGGATGAAATGATTGTCGCACATACGAATGAATCAGAGTACAAATCGTTTATTTCCAACAAAAAGAACGAGGCGCTGCAGTCCCGGATGATTGTAATGCCAATTCCTTACAATCTGAAGGTGTCTGAGGAAGAGAAAATTTATGAGAAACTCATTCAACAAAGTGACATGAAGCATGTTCACATTGCGCCGCATGCTCTGCGGACAGCAGCCATTTTCTCGATACTTACACGTTTGAAAGAAACCAAGAAACAAGGCATGGATCTGGTTAAGAAAATGCGGATGTATGATGGTGAGGAAGTTGAAGGGTACAAGGAAGCAGATTTGCGTGAAATGCAGAATGAGTATTTGGATGAGGGGATGTCGGGAATCGATCCGCGGTACGTCATCAACCGGATATCCAGTGCTTTGATTAAGCAAAATCTTCAGTGCATTAACGCGCTGGATATTCTTCGGGCAATCAAGGACGGTCTGGATCAGCATGCTTCTATCTCCAAAGAAGAGCGTGAGCGCTATCTAAACTTTATTGCTCTGGCTCGCAAAGAATACGACGAGCTTGCCAAGAAAGAGGTACAAAAAGCGTTTGTTTATTCATTCGAGGAGTCTGCAAGAACATTGTTTGAGAACTACCTTGATAATATCGAAGCTTTTTGCAATTGGTCCAAAATTCGAGATCCATTAACAGATGAGGAAATGGATCCGGATGAGCGTTTGATGCGTTCGATTGAGGAGCAGATTGGCATTTCTGAAAATGCGAAAAAAGCATTCCGGGAAGAGATTTTGATCCGAATCTCGGCATATTCCCGCAAGGAGCGCAAGTTCGAATATAGCAGCCATGACCGTCTGCGTGAAGCGATCGAGAAAAAGCTGTTTGCCGATCTGAAGGACATTGTCAAAATTACGACATCAACGAAGACTCCGGATGCGACACAATTAAAACGAATGAATGAAGTCATTAAGCGATTAATTGAGGAACATGGTTACACTGCGACGAGTGCCAATGAGTTGCTGCGCTATGTGGGTAGTTTATTGAATCGCTGACCGAATATCAGACCATTCCGGATCAGGCTCTTAATGCCTGCTGTGAGGCTCCTTCACGGCAGGATTGAGAGCCTTTTTACATGCTTTACATAGAAATGAAGTGAGTTTAATCACAATCCTGTACAAAATTATGACAAAATAGTTCTAATGGTTTATGAAAAAGTAGGTCATTTAGTCTATAATCTATACAATATTTAGAAATTCAAGTTTTTTATTGGTTACTAAGGAGTCGATTACATCACTATGAGTATTGCTGCAGCAAGACAGAAACAACTCGATTATATTGGACTGACAAGCAAAGATTTGCAATTACTTGCCGCTCACCGGCCAGTCTTTGAGAAAGTGGTAAATGAAGTTGTTGATCACTTTTACAGACATGTAGGCA
The DNA here is from genome assembly GCF_036884255.1 of Paenibacillus tundrae. NCBI lineage: Bacteria > Bacillati > Bacillota > Bacilli > Caryophanales > Paenibacillaceae > Paenibacillus > Paenibacillus tundrae. The sequence goes on from NZ_CP145605.1 coordinate 1,985,198, forward strand.
ACTATCCTGAACTGGTGGATCTGATTGCTCGATTCTCTAACATTGACCGATTAAAAGAAACACAACGGATGTATTGGTTATCCATGACGGACGGTATCGTGGATGACGCTTATATTAATCAACGTATTGAGATTGGGTTGGTACACTCACGAATTGGATTGTCTGAAGATTATTATCTAGGTACATATATGGTCTATCTCGATATTGCGACAACCATTTTCCAGCAGGTCATTCCTGAGTCATGGCATCCCATCATTCAAGCACTTAGCAAAATGTTCAATCTAGATTCTCAGCTTGTACTGGAAGCCTATGAGAAAAAAGAAAAAGAAAAGCTGCATCATCTTGCGGCGGATCAACAAAATACGTTGCTGGCCATTACGCAAATTACACAACAGCTGACAGGGATGATCAGTGAACTGAATGAAAATGCTCGAGCGATCTCTGATGTGGCTATGCAAACGGCAGCTTCCCAGGATCAAGCACATGAACTGCTGGAAGAGTTAACAGGAGAAATACATCAGATCGGTAAGATGGGGGAGCTCATCCGCGAAATTTCAGATCAGAGTCACCTTGTTGGATTGAATGCAGCAATTGAAGCTGCACATGCTGGGGAGTTCGGTCGTGGCTTCGAAGTTGTCGCAAGTGAGGTGCGTAAGCTTGCAGCGAGTTCTCGTGATGCACAAGGAAAGATTCAGGCTAATCTAGAGCAGATTATGAAGAAACTAAGTCATGTACAGAAGGAATCAGAACATACGTCTCAGGGGGCACGCAGTCAAGCGTCCCGTTCTCAAGAGCTGGCTGTGTTCGCCACAACGATGGAGAAATTGGCAGTGGATCTGCAGAAACTGGATCATTAAGCTGTAGATAATACACTTGTTGGAACCGGTATTACCGTTTCTGGCTGTTTTAAGCTATAATGGGTAGACAAACCTGCCGATGTGTTAGCGTAAGCAGCCGGAGACAGGGGATTTATAAGAGGTTGAGGTGATCAGATGGCTTCTATCCATGATGTGGCCAAAGAAGCGGGCGTATCTGTTGCAACCGTTTCCAAAGTACTGAATGACTATCCTGATGTAAGTGACAAAACTCGAAAAAAAGTCAATATAGCCATCGAACTATTAAAATATCAACCCAATGTGGTCGCACGTGGATTAGTTAAACGTCGCTCTTGGACAGTAGGCGTACTCTTAACCGTACCGTTTACCAACCCATTTGTATCGGAATTGTTAGAAGGGATCAAGACAGCGCTAGAGAATAGCGGTTATGATCTTGTTCGTTTATCTACCCGTTTCGATGACCCTGGCTATTCATTCATCAAGCATTGCCGGAGCCGTAATGTGGATGGTGTTGTAGTATTTGGTGAAGGAAGAGAAAACAAAAGTATTGAAGAGCTAGTTCATGCAGAGATTCCAACGATGTTTGTGGATACGGATTTGTTCGGCAAGCGAGCTGGATATATCACAACGGATAATGCGAATGCTATTGGCATGAGTGTCAAACATTTATATGAGCTGGGGCACCGCCGGATTGCGTATATTTCGGGGACGTTAGGTTCAGCGGTAGCGAACCTGAGGCTAGACGGATACAAAGAAGGGCTGAGACGCTGTGAGATCCCGTATTCAACCATCTATTTGGAAGAATGTGATTATTCTTTTGATGGTGGAGGTAAAGCAGCGAGAAGGCTATTAGCCCTGAAGGATCATCCTACTGGCATTGTCTGTGCTTCGGACATGTCCGCATTTGGAGCAATTCAAGAAATTGAACGGCATGGTCTGCGTGTACCTGAGGACATATCTGTTATTGGCTTCGACAATACATACTATGCACAGGTGTTCAAGCCTGGACTAACGACGATTAATCAAAATATATATTCGATTGGTATCAAGTCGATTGAGTATCTGATTGCTATGATCGAGAATCCAGACTATACGCCTCCAGTAGTTACGGAGCCTTCCAATCTGGTCATTCGTCATACAACAGCACCTGTGCCTGAGTAGGTGACCATAAGGACAAAAGAGGACAGCCAATGGCTGTTCTTTTTTTGTATGTGATTAGAAGATATGCCTCATCTGTAGGTGAGCGTATTCGCTGCTGAGGTTGCTGATGGTAGTGGTGGAAATGGAACAAGATGGTAATTAAATCCGTTAGTGGCCTATATAATGAAAGTGTTTACAAAAGCATCGATGTATAAAAGAAATACGAAGGAGGCAATGGGATGCGTTATCGAAAATGGTGGAGCTTGTGCTTAACAATGGTCATGGTAATCAGTTTGCTGCCTTTGACGAGTCCGGGAAAGATAAGTGCCGAGGCAGCAGATGAGGATGACTTATTACTGTTTCATTCTTATGAAGAGGGTACCTCCCAAGGGTGGACACCTAGAGGCAGTGTTACGCTCGCCGTGACGGAGGAGGATGCGTATGAAGGAACACACGCTCTCCAGACAACAGGTCGAACCGCAGCGTGGAATGGACCTGCCTTGTCCGTAACGAATATAATGGAGAAACACGCTGTCTATGAAATATCAGGATATGTGAAGCTGTTACCTGGGACGACTCCGACCAATCTTAAATTTACCGTTGAGCGTCGTGAAGGTACTCAGCCTGCACAATATGATCAAGTAAACACGGCTATTCCTGTAACTGATCAGGAATGGGTTAAGTTACAGGGACAGTATAGCTATCAGCAAGGAACAGACCTGCTATTGTACTTAGAAAGTGATGACCTAACGAGTAGTTATCTGTTGGATTCGTTCCAATTGCGACGGGTAACTGCTGCACCGGAGCCTGAGAATCCAAGTGAACCTGGTGAACAGTTGTTTGCAGCCGATTTTGAGAATGATCAGGTGGGAGAATGGCGCCCGCGAGGCTCTGAGCAGCTGAGTGTTGTCACAGGCACTGGCCATAACAGCACGCGTAGCTTGAAGACGTCCTCCCGTACAGAAACATTTCATGGACCGCTCATCGAGGTGTTGAATTACTTGGAGAAGGGAAGCACCGTGCATATTTCCTTTTGGGCGATGTATGATGAAGGGCCAGCCACTCAAGTTATTAATGGTTCCTTGGAGAAGGAGTATCATGACGACAGCTCAACCAGAGAATATGCTACATTTGCTTCAACCAGTTTGACTAAAGGACAATGGAAGAAGATTGAAGCGGATGTCGTCGTTCCAAGTGAAAGTAGTGGAATTACTGGCTTTCGATTCTATGCGGAAACTCCGTGGAAATCGTCTGAAAATGTGACAGAGGCGGATACGATTCCATTTTACATTGATGATGTTGTGATTACAGCGACAGACTCACTGAAAATTGAACAGGACATTCCAAATTTAGCTAGCACGCTCGGAACCTCTTACGACGTTGGGGCGGCTATTGACTTGTCAGCTCTTAATCCACAAGATCCACATGCACAGTTGTTAGTCAAGCATTTCAACAGCATTACCGCGGGTAATTTTATGAAGATCGATGCGATGCAACCACGTGAAGGTGAGTTCGTCTGGTCGGACACCGATCGATTGGTTGAGTTCGCCGAGAACAACAATATGCAAGTAAGAGGTCATACGTTAGTATGGCATAGCCAAGTCCCCGAATGGTTTTTTACAAGTCCGGATGATGCATCACAGCCAGCGACTAGGGAACAACTTCTTGCACGGATGAAGACACATATTCAGACAATCATGCATCGATATCAAGGCAAAGTTCACACTTGGGATGTTGTCAATGAAGTCATCTCGGATGGAGGAGGTCTGCGTAATCAGGCAAGTGGTTCCAAGTGGAGAGATATCATTGGTGATGTAGACGGTGACGGTGATGACAGTGATTATATTGAACTGGCGTTCCGGTATGCACGTGAAGCCGATCCTAACGCTGTGCTGGTCATCAACGACTATGGGCTGGAAGGTAGCGTTAATAAACTGAATGATATGGTGGAACTGGTCGAAAAGCTGCTCGCGAAAGGTACACCAATTGATGCGGTTGGGTTCCAAATGCATGTGTCCATGTATGGACCGAATGTACAGCAAATCCGTGAAGCTTTTGAGCGAATTATTGCTCTGGGAATCAATATACAAGTGACAGAGCTGGATGTGTCTATTTATTCGGGTTCATCGGAGCAGGAGAAACCAGTCACAGATGAAATATTGATGCAGCAGGCATACCGGTATAAGGAATTGTTTGATCTGTTTCAGGAGTTTGATCAGCGCGGAGTACTGGATAGCGTAACCGTTTGGGGGCTTGCGGATGATGGAACATGGCTGGATAATCATCCCGTGCAGGGGCGTAAAGACGCACCTCTTTTATTTGATCGGAAACTGAAAGCGAAACCCGCTTACTGGGCATTGGTTGATACGACAACACTGCCGGTGTATCGGAACGAATGGACAGCGAACAAGGCTAGCCCTGCTATGCCGGATCGCAAAGGACAGGAAGATGTGCTTTGGGGAGCCGTGAAAGGTGTGCAAGTTTCCCATAGAGTAGAAGGTACATCGGATGTTACGGGGCAAGCAAGCGTGCTGTGGGATAATAAAAAGGTAAATCTTCGCATAGAAGTACAAGACACCTCCCGACAAAAGGGGGATCAGGTGCAGGTGTTCCTTGAAGAAGAATGGAGTGACCCCACAGACGAAGGGGTGGCTGATCCTACTTCTAAGAAGAAAAAAGAACCCAAACCAGTGAATGGACAGTATACATTTGAACGAAATGGCGGCAAAGGGAAGGATCATAAGTTATACAAAGTAAAAGAGACATCGACGGGTTATATCATTTATGCAGCTATCCCATTGTCAGCCTCTGTACTTGCCGAAGGCAAAACGTTGTCCATGGATTATCGAATTCAAGATCAGCAGGCGGATGGTCACACCTCCGTTGTCGTCTGGAACGATGTCAATAATCAACAACCGAATGAACCGGGGAATCGTGGCAAATTGAAATTAGGCAGTACCCTGAAACATACGAAGGTCACGTATGGTACACCCGTGTTAGACGGTCAGAAGGATCGTATATGGAAAAAGGCGGCTTCCATTCAAACGGATGTGTGGGTTCTTGGGAGCTCTGGGGCAACAGCGACAGCACAATTGTTATGGGATGAACAATACTTGTATGTGCTCGCCGAGGTCAAAGACCCGCTGCGTAGCAAAGCTAGTGTGAATGCATACGAGCAGGATTCCATTGAAATTTTTGTGGATCCCAATCATAACAAAACGTCGTTTTATCAAGAGGATGATGCTCAATATCGAATCAATTATGATAATGAAACCTCTTTTGGAGGCAATGCCCTTCAGGATCGGTTTCAATCTTATACACGTCTGACGGATGCGGGTTACATTGTAGAAGCAGCCATTCCATTAGATCTGGTGTCGACACATAATGCACCGTGGATCGGATTCGATCTGCAAGTGAATGACGATAGCACAGGTGAAGGCAAACGTAGTAGTGTCTCCATCTGGAGTGATGTTTCAGGTAATTCATATCGCGATACCTCCGGATTCGGTAACCTGCTGCTCGTTCGCAAATGATAAAGCATGAGAGGAAGCATAATTCGTGCCCGGTTCAATGAATTGGCAGACAATAGATATGGAAATAAGTGTTGATTTTCGGGAGTAGGACGATTAGACTATATACATCAATATTAAACGGGTTTCAGATGTGCATATAGCTAGGGATACGTGATGTATCCGCTTGCTGGAGTTTGTGGTTACAAGTCAAATGAAGTGAAGGGAGTGCCTGTCACCGGGACAGAGCACTCGCTTCTTTTTTTACTTTTAACATACATACAAGACATTTGCCGGTTGAAAGGAAAGACGGAGTGGAGCACATACATGGAACGTACAACTCGGAACTTGTTATTTTATCTTACGTTATTGCTGCAGTGGCTTCGTACGCAGCGCTTGATCTTGCAGGGCGGGTAAGCTTGGCCAAGGGGATGCCAAGAAACGTGTGGCTCACCTGTGGCGCGATGTCGATGGGACTAGGAATTTGGTCAATGCATTTTGTGGGCATGTTGGCCTTCACCCTCCCGATGCACGTTTCCTATTCAATGGGTGGAGTAACACTTTCAGTTCTGCTTGCCATCGTTGCATCTGGTGTAGCTTTGCATATCGCTGGCCGAGAGTCAGTGTCGATGAGGCAGCTCATGGTTGCTGGCTTGCTCATGACTGTCGGGATCAGCAGTATGCATTATGTGGGGATGTCGGCGATGTCCGCTTCAATTACGTATCAGCTGTCTAAGGTAATCCTATCGATATTGATCGCGGCAGCGGCTTCCTTTGCTGCATTGTGGCTTATGTTTTTTTTCAGGCATCAACATTCACGTTCGACCTGGGTGTACAAGCTGGGCAGTGGACTTATTATGGCGATTGGCATAACGGGAATGCACTATACGGGGATGTCAGCCGCGCAATTTCAGAATGGGCATGTCATGGTAAAACACTCAGGCATGCAGATGAACCCCGACATGCTCGCTTATTTAATTGCAGCTGGCACGTTTGTTACGTTGGGCTTTACGTTATTCGGTATTTTCTTCAATCAACGTCTCTCTCAAAAAGACCAGCGTATCCATGAGAATGAACAATGGTACCAAGCGCTGTATCACAACCATTCCGATGCCATTATATCAGTGGATCGAGAAGGCTACGTCAAAGGCATTAATGCTGCTGTTACTCGTATAACAGGGTATGAAGAGCAAGATGTGATCAATCGGCGTATTGATGATACTCTCGAACATGTTGAAATCTATTGGCAAAACGATATGCAGGATGTGGCCTGGGGAGAAGGTTGTCTAGATCAGCATAACTACAACGCAACGATGAGGGTCATGGACGGGCGGTTGCGAGATTTGCATGTTAGCGTTGTGCCTGTGTTGATCAAGGGGAATCATATGGGCAGTCATATTTTAATCAAGGATGTTACTGAAGAGAAGCAGGCACAAGAGAACATTCTTCATCAAGCTCTGCATGATTCACTTACAGGGTTGCCCAACCGGCGAAAGCTGGATGATGTACTGGCCGCAACCATTGCCTCCTCCGAGTTAACAGGTCAACAATTTGCAGTTATGGTGATGGATATTGATCGCTTCAAAATGATTAATGATTCGCTGGGTCACTCCATTGGAGATATCTTCTTGCAAGAGGTTAGTGATCGAATCATGGATGCGATGAAAGCCTGGGATCCCAAAGCCGAGGGTAATGTTATGTTAGCTCGTATGGGCGGAGATGAATTCACATTAGTTGTTGCTAATGATCCGAGGAACGAGATTGGCGTGGCTGAGCTTGCAGAGCGAATCGTCAGTGCGATTCAATTACCATACCGTCTAAAAGAGAATGACTTCTATGTTACCGCAAGTATTGGCATTGCGATGTATCCCGATCATGGTACGGAAGCGGATAGTTTATTGAAACATGCGGATACCGCTATGTATGAAGTGAAGAAAAACGGCAAGAACGGCTTTCAATTCTATACCACCCAACTTGATTCAGAGTTGTATGAGCGAATCGAACTCGAAGGATATTTGCGTAAGGCGCTGGAACGTGATGAGATGGTGTTGTATTATCAGCCCCAGATTCGGACGGAGGACAGTCGGATGATTGGTGTGGAAGCACTCATTCGCTGGAACCACCCACACAAAGGAATTCTGCCACCGAATGTCTTCATTCCACTCGCTGAGGAGACAGGTATGATCTATGCGATTGGAAACTGGACGCTGCGGGAAGCCTGCAGACAGATGAAGCAATGGCATGAGGCTGGTGGGCCACTCATTCCAGTCTCGGTTAACTTATCCAGCCTGCAATTCCATCAGGCTAACCTGCTAGAGCAGGTGCAACACGCGCTGCTTGAAACTGGGCTGGAAGCCAAATATCTTGAGCTGGAGATTACAGAGAGCATGATGATGGACGCTTCTGTGTCTACGGAAATTCTTAACGAACTTACCTCGCTCGGCGTGAAGATCAGCCTTGATGATTTTGGTACAGGCTACAGCTCGCTCAGCTACTTGAAGCATTATCCAATCCACAAACTAAAGATTGATCGCTCGTTTGTTACCGATATTACGGAGAATCGGAGTGATCAGGCGATTGTCGCGACGATTATCTCGATGGCTCAGCATTTGAAGATGGAAGTTATTGCGGAAGGCATTGAGACCAAGGGACAATTGGATATTTTAATGCAGAATGACTGCAAAGAAATCCAAGGGTATTACTTCAGTCGTCCCTTGCCAGCTCAAGAGGTCGAGCATCACTTTTTTGTTCCACTGCGGTTAGGAGATCCATCTTAGAATTGGTTTTGAAATTGTGGGGTTGAGAGTTCATTATTAGCTATGATCAATTTTATAACATCATGCCAAGCGGCAAGTCCCCGTTATTCTACAGGGACTTGCCGCTTTATTTGTTAATCATACATATTGGATTAATTAAGAATTGAACAGTTAAATCCATTTGGATTCATTAGTTAATCAAGGTGAGGACATCTCACAGAAACTTACGATGGTGCTTCTTGCCATCATAGGTAAACCAGATTGGTTTATCCTCTACACGGGTTTCCAGATGCACTGTGCGACCCCATAGCTTGTAGAGATAAGGAAGGGTGCGCTCCATATATTTAAGATCCAGCTCAATGCCTTCATATTGATGTTTGAGGACAAGCTCGCCAGTTCGCAAATAGTCTGCGTCTTGAACAACGAGGTAAGGAGAGCCGCCGTTTACGCGTGAGAATACAAGCTGATCACGTATGTTTTCCCAAGACTTGTCGGTAATTTTCCAGTCTGGGCCCTTTTTCTCAAATACGTATAGGTCAAGGTCTTCCGTTAATTGTTTGGTCATGTAATTGCGGATAAACGAGGTGTCTGAATCGAATTCACGAACCTCGAACATTTTGGCACGACCCATACCCGGTTTGCGTCCCAAACGCTCCCGCTCTTCCTTGGATGGATGATCCCATCGGTGTTCAATATCCTCGAATATTTTAAGTCCCAGGTAATATGGATTCAAGCTTTGTTTGGACGGCTGCACCACAGAGGAATTCAGCTTGGCGAATTCAATGGTGTCTTCACTACTAAGATCCAATTCGCGTATAATGCGTTGATGCCAGTACGAAGCCCAGCCTTCGTTCATGATTTTGGTTTCCATCTGTGGCCAGAAATAAAGCATTTCTTCGCGCATCATACTCATGATATCCCGCTGCCAATCGGTTAACACTTCGGAAAACTCTTGAATGAACCACATCACATCTTTTTCCGGCTCAGGGGGGAAGTGATGGACTTTAATTCCATCTGCAGGAGTTGCCTCATCCTGTCTATCGTCCAGAGCCCATAAATCGTCATAACGCCCTTCAGGTCTAGGCGCTTTCTCCCCACGCTGTTCACGTATCTTCATTTCCATGTAACGTTGTTTGTCCAATTGACGGGGCTTAATGAGCTGTGGATCAACATGCTCCTGAATGGCAATGACAGCATCGATGAAGGCTTCCACGGCCTCCGTACCGTATTCCATCTCATAGTTGCTGATCCGGTCAGCTGTCGCTGCCATGCTCTCGACCATATTTCGGTTTGATTTAGAGAAGCGGGCATTGTTTTTGAAAAAGTCACAGTGCGCAAGCACGTGTGCCACAATGAGTTTATTTTGAATAAGGGAGTTTCCGTCGAGCAAGAAGGCGTAACAAGGGTTAGAGTTGATCACAAGCTCGTATATTTTGCTAAGTCCAAAATCGTATTGCATCTTCATCTTATGAAAGGTTTTGCCAAAGCTCCAGTGGCTGAAACGAGTAGGCATGCCATAGGCGCCAAAAGTATAGATGATGTCTGACGGGCAAATTTCGTAACGCATGGGGTAGTAATCTAGGCCGAATCCATCGGCAATCTCCATAATTTCGGCAATGGCATATTCAAGGTCGCGGATTTCATCGGTCATCCTACACTGCCTCCTTCGCGTTTCTGAAAAAAGCTGCGCAAAGCTTTGTATACTTCGCCTTTTTCTTTGATCACATAATACATGAACTGGTCCATCTTGATATGGCGATAAGCAGACATGAGTGTACTGCTGCGATTGTATTGGTTCACTTCGCCATAACCGAACATGTTGCTTCGTTTCATCAATTCACCGATCAGCTTCACACAACGCTCGTTGTCAGAGGTCAGATTATCCCCGTCAGAGAAATGAAAAGGATAGATGTTGTAGCTGGAAGGAGGGTAACGTGAATCAATAATGTCCAGTGCCTTCATATATACGGAGGAACAGATGGTGCCCCCGCTCTCGCCGCGGGTGAAGAATTCCTCTTCGGTGACCTCTTTTGCTTCGGTATGATGGGCAAGAAACACAATTTCGACCTTCTCATATTGACGACGCAGGAAACGAGTCATCCAGAAGAAGAAGCTGCGTGCGCAATATTTTTCGAAGGAACCCATCGATCCAGAAGTATCCATCATCGCAATAATGACAGCGTTGGATTGTGGAATGATCTTATCTTCCCACGTCTTATACCGCAGATCGTCAGGACTGATGTGATGAATGCCGGGATTGCCCGTTGTTGCATTTCGCCGTAAGTTCTCCAAAATGGTTCGTTTCTTATCAATGTTAGACTGCATTCCTTTTTTGCGAATATCGTTGAACACGACCGTATGTGTCTCGATGAGATCTTTGTCCTTCTGTTTCAGATCTGGAAGCTCCAGTTCTGCAAATAACATATCTTCCAATTCCTCTATGCTAACTTCCGCTTCCACGATGTCATGACCGGGCTGATCGCCGGCTTTTTCGCCTTTTCCTGGCTTCTGCGACGCAGGATCACGACCGATGACGTCACCGACCTGACTGTCACCATCACCTTGCCCCACATGTTTTTGCTTCTGGTAGTTATACACAAAACGGTACTCATCCAGACTGCGGATTGGTACCTTGATGATTTGTTTTCCATCAGACATGATGATGTTTTCCTCCGTGATTAGATCCGGAAGATTTTGCTTAATGACATCTTTAACCTTTTGCTGATGGCGCTGTTGGTCCTGGTACCCTTTGCGGTGAAGCGACCAATCTTCCCGGGATACGACGAACGAGTAAGGCTGGTGTGAATTTGACATGTAGGCACCCCCCATTGATTACGCGGCACAGTTTGGCCTGTCGGTAATTAAGTATATTCACGGGCGGGGACGATATGTGATGAGAGAGCATATAAAATGATACATTTATGAAGCGAGTAGCTTTGAATCCTTCGGAATAGTCGCATCCTGTGGGACGTTAAGCGCTATTTTAGACTAATTTGATTGGAATACATGTTATATCACGATTTCATTGCGATAATTTACAAAAAGCGGGAACAAGTATGATAAACTTCCTTTAGAATAGATAGGTGCGAGTTCAAAAAGTACGTTGTTACAAAACGTGTTTTGTAAGCCACAACGGACATTTGGAACAACCTCGAAATGGAAATGATCCAGCATCCCACATGAGGATGTATGCAAAGGAAGGGTTTTATTTGGAGAAACGGGCGGTTAAAGCTTGGATTATGTATGATTGGGCTAATTCGGCTTATGCAACAACAGTGCTAGCAGCTGTGCTTCCTGTCTTCTATGCTTCAGTAGCAGCAGCGACACTAGATGCGGATACAGCCGCGTCTTATTTGGCGTACACGCATTCCATTGGTATGTTATGCGTAGCTTTACTCACACCTTTGTTGGGCACACTTTCCGATTTATCGGGACGTAAAGGGGACTTCCTACGAGTATTTGCCTTAATAGGCATAATGGCTACATTAGGATTCAGTATTGTAGGAGAAGGAGACTGGCTTCTGGCCTCCGTACTGCTCATTATTTCTACGATAGGTTTTGCGGGCGGTAATACATTTTATGATGCCATGTTGCCTGATCTTGTGCCGATCGAACGGCGAGAGATGATCTCTTCGAAGGGGTATGCATATGGTTATATCGGCGGAGGTTTGTTGTTAGCACTCAACTTGTTAATGATACAACAGCCAAGCTGGTTCGGCTTGGACAGTACATTAGCAGGTACTCGGCTTGCCTTTATCTCTGTAGCGATCTGGTGGTTGCTGTTTTCTATCCCAATCTTCCGCTTCGCTCCACGCCGTCCTGCGGCAAAAGATTTACCACAATCGTGGGGAGGATACGCCAGAGTAGGTGCACGAAGACTACGTCAAACCTTCAAACAGATGTTACGTTTTCCTCAATTAATACGGATGTTGGTTGCCTTTTGGTTTTTTAATGATGGAATTAATACCATTATCCTGATGGCGACTATTTATGGGACAAGTATCGGTATTGGGACTACGGATCTAATGCTTGCGCTGTTAATCACCCAATTCGTTGGTTTCCCATGTACGTTATTACTGGGGGCTTGGGCACAGCGTTGGGGAGCTAAACCAATATTGCTGGTAAGCTTGTCTGTGTACATATGTATCGTTATTCTCGGTTATTTCATGACAGAGGCGCTTCATTTCTATATACTTGCCGGGCTTGTTGGTGTGGTACAGGGCGTCAGTCAGTCTACGGCTCGTTCCTTGTTCAGTAATCTGATGCCTTCTGGCAGGACAGGGGAGTATTTTGGATTCGTCAACATAACAGGCAAATTTTCCTCTATCTTTGGGCCGTTTGTGTTCGGACTGGTAGGTCAATTAACGGGTTCAAGTCGCTGGGGGATACTGTCTTTAATTTTCTTCTTTGTTGCAGGCATCGCCTTCTTGTTAATGGTCAAAGTACAGCAGGGAATTACGGATGCTCAGCTTGCGGACCAGGAAGATCAGAAGCAGTGGGGCGGACATTCGCCCAAGGTTGGATCAGATATCAATGTATCAGGATAACTTCAAGCGTAGCACTGGGGGAACAGCGATCGGAAGGTTGTTCTGTCATCGGAGTGGCAAGTGTAAATATTCTATAGTTCAATTCACATATCAGCTAAACATGAGATTATGAATCTTATCTGTCACTGGAATCCATCTCATAATCCTATAGAGCTTCAGGTCAGTTCATTCGTTGAACAGATCCTGGAGTTTTTTTATTTGGCGACAAGTCATAAATGAGAAGATGACCGGAATAGGTATGGAGGGGTGATTCAACTACGGTAGCAACGAAGATTCGCACGAAAATTATGAAAAATTGAAAATAAAAGATTGACATGATACATTTTGTATCATAGAGTAAAACTATGAATACATAACGTATCAAAAACGTTGTCGAAAGTACATATATTGTCTAGGCATACGAAATCACGTCTGATCCTCGAGCTTTCCTGAGTATACCAACTGCATGCTTATTATATAAACAAAAGGAGAGGATGCCATTGGTAGATATTCAAGGTAACGGACTTGTATTTTTACTTTGTGTCCCTCGCAGTGGAAGTTCACTCTCCACCGTCATGTTACAAAATCACAGCCGCATATTTGCCACGCAAGAGATGTGGTTCCTAATGAGTCTGGTCGATCTGGCCAAAGCAGAACCTCGCCCCTATGGTGGAAATGCCATCATTCGTCAGTTCTATAGCGCGATGGTGTCTGAGGATGTATTTGAACAAGCATGTCGAAGGTTCGCCCTAGAAATCTATAATGGTTTCCTACAAGGCAGCGGGGCAGACTTCGTTGTAGATAAATCTCCGCGTTACTATTATATGCTGGAATGGCTTGATCGTCTTTTTCCACAGTCCAAGCGAATTCATCTCCAGCGTAATCCACTTTCCATTGCTGCATCATTCAAAAAAGTTAACCGTAACTCAGGCAATGGATTCGAACTCATTCAGAGTTTACAAAGTCCCGAATTAAATATGAGAGCCGTTGACCTGACCTTAGGTTTGCTCAGACTAAATGATTACTTTGAGGTGGAGCATCCTCAAGCTTATGAGATAAAGTATGAACAACTCGTCGCAAGCCCCAAGGACGAACTGGAGAACTTATGTACCTTTCTCGGGATCAGCTACGAAGAGGGCATGGAGCAATATGGACGGTTTGTGGATACAACGAAATCCAATATGTTCTACAGCATGGGTGTAGGCGATCCGTTCTTGGCATCACATCAGGAAGCACACAAGGATTCAATTAACAACTGGAAAAGTATACTTAATCATCAAGAAGTTGAGCTATATTGCCGAACTATTGGAGCAGATTTGTTTCATCGAATGGGGTACAGCCAGCAGTTAGAGGAAGCGGAGCAATGGACGGGTGTACGTTATGAAGCCAGCGCAGATCAAGAGGTTGTGGAACGACTTACACGTCAATTCACAAAAGCAACCGGATGTGAGTGGCAGCCTCATTACCGAATAAAGCCTGAAGCTGCAGCAATACATTCCGAGCTTGAAAGAACAGATGCTACAGATACACAGCAAGCATCAGCACCCGATCCAACGCTAGCTGCATTAGCAACGATAAGGCAATTGGAAGCTGCATTACGGGCTGCGGATCATCGGTTAGAGCGAGGATATAACGAGCGCGAGCGATTAAAGATGCAACTAGCCTCGACGCAAAGCAAGATACAGCGGATCAAATCCTTGATTCCATTTGGTCATCAGCTTAGTGCCTGGGCATCCCAGCGCAAGATTCTACGGGGAGGAAAGTCATGAGCGCCATTGCGGGGATTGTTCACACCGAGGGTCAAGAAGCATTGTGGGAAGATAGTTGGCGGTTGTATGCCAGCTTGGGTCATATTCCAGCGGACACGACAGGAGTGTGGAAAGGCAATGAAGCATTCCTAAGCTGTCATGCACAGTGGATTACACCAGAATCAGTTCATGAAAAAACACCTTTATATGACGAGGCTAGCGGCCTCTCTATTACCGCCGATGCTATCTTGGACAATCGGGAGCAATTAGCAGACCAATTGCAGATATCCAGAAGAGAATTAGCTGAGTTGGCAGATAGTGAGTTAATTCTAAGAGCTTATCAACGATGGCAGACAGACGTGACAAGCAAGCTGCTTGGAGACTTTGCTTTTGCCATCTGGGATGAACGCAAGCGTACGTTGTTTGCGGCTAGAGATATTACGGGCATGAGATCCCTGTACTATCGCCATGATGGACAGCGCTTTGCCTTCTGCACCCTAATGAATCCTCTGTTGTCCTTGGAGGGTGTTTCCAAAGAATTAAGCGAATCCTGGTTAGCTGAGTTTCTCGCGATCCCCGCAATGCATGGCGCAGCAGACATTCAATTGACTGCATATCGGGGCGTGAGGCAGCTGCCTCCGGCTCATACGCTGCTTTTTCGAGACGGTAAGATCGAGTTGAACCAGTATCATCGCTGGGATGAGGTTGAACCGCTTCGCCTCAAATCAGATGGAGAGTATGTAGAAGCATTCCGTGATGTTTTTGCACAAGCTGTAAGCACACGATTGCGGACTCATCGGCAAGTCGCTGCTGCCTTAAGCGGTGGCCTTGACTCAGGAGCGGTTGTTGGTTTTGCCTCAGGTACATTGCGAAGCCAAGGGAAAAAGCTGAACGCCTATAGTTATGTCCCTGTGTCCGATTTCAAAGATTATACACCCAAAACATTGCTTGCAGATGAACGACCTTTCATTCGATCTACGGTGAATCATGTAGGCAACATTTCGGAGAATTATCTGGATTTTGAAGGCAGAAGTCCCTTCAGTGAAGTGGATACATGGCTTGAGATGATGGAGATGCCGTATAAATTTTTTGAAAATTCGTTCTGGATTCGCGGCTTTTACGAAAAGGCCAGTGAGCAGGATGCGGGCGTTTTACTCACTGGAGCAAGGGGCAACTTTACGATCTCCTGGGGACCGGCACTAGAATATTACGCAAGCTTAATGCGAAGTGGACGCTGGGTGAGACTATTCAAAGAAATGAAGCAATATAGTGAACGTACAGGGATGAAATTTTCACGGATTGCTCGAATCACAGCGCAGAAGGCGTATCCAGAGCGATTTCAGTCATCTCGAAGTGGTGGAATTCCACACGCAACCAATCAATTAATTCATCCTGAATTCGCCCAAAAAACAGGCGTGTTGGATCGTTTGGGTTCACTGGTTGTGCTACAAGGTGGGGCACAGGCAGACGCCCTGAAAGTGAGAGCAGAGAAGTTCAACAATTTGGCGATTGCGAGCAAAAATGGGGCAATGGCAACAAAATGTTCACTCCGTTATCGTGCCTGGGAACGAGATCCTACGAGTGATGCACGTGTGATACAGTTTTGCCTCTCTGTACCGATTGAGCAGTATGTTAATCAAGGTACAGACCGATCATTAATCCGCCGGGCAACGTCACCCGAGTTACCGGATAATGTGAGACTGAATCAGCGTGTACGAGGTGTTCAGCCAGCCGATTGGTTACATCGTATGATTCCGGATTGGGGAGCATTCACAAGTGAAATTCGGGCATTGTGTTCTGATAGTCGAGTAGCTGGCATATTAAACACGGATCGAATCTATGCAGCTCTTCAAAACATACCTCAGCCTCGTCCTGAGCTTGCATCGCATCCTGACTTGCGCTTAATGATGCATAGCCTCATTGTGTATCGGTATATCCGGCAATTCTGATACCGGGTGGTGCTATTGATTGGTGCCTAATCCAACATGCACTCATGAAAGGGGGTGAACACAATGCAAATCGAAAAAAAGCAATGGCAAGCTCCAGCACTTGAAGTTTTGGAAGTAAACCAAACCCTCGCAGGTAAAGGTTACAGACAAATCGACTGGATCACAGAACACGATGCTGATCTGTATGATCCACCTGTTTCCTAAGTAAGAAGCAATAAGCATTGTCATTATACTTAAAGGGCGGAAAGGCAATAGCTTTCTTTTCGCCTCCGCCCTTATATTAAGCAACACCAATATAAGGGCTTTTTTTACTTTTTTTAATGGGTCGGCCGTACCGTTCAAAATACGTTAGCTCATTATGCTTACTACTGCAAGCAGATGCTTTAAATATGCATGTTTAATAACTTGCCAAGAGGAGGCGTTTATGTTGTCTCTGCGTTATGAAGCTTATGGATTACATTGGATAAGCCAGATTCACATGCCCGAGCTCCGGATTGTGCCAAGCGGTCATGAACCGATGACGAAGACCACGGACGTATACATAGAGTCCACCGATTTAACTGCCCTGTGGGAGTCATGGGATGTGGGGGAAAGTAACTTTGTATGCAGAGAAGGGAGCCTTTTTTTTCGGGTAGCTGGAACAGGACTCTTCTTCATGGAGCAAGGACGGCGTATCCTGGTATCTCCTGAACCGGGAGCTGAAGAGAAAAAAGTCCGTTTATACATTCTGGGCACATGTATGGCTGTAATTATGATGCAGCGTAGCATACTTCCACTTCATGGGAGTGCTGTAGTCATTGATGGGTGGGCCTATGCATTTGTTGGTCACTCTGGTGCAGGGAAGTCTACATTATCGGCCGCACTTGCCTCACGCGGTTACCCGCTTATGACCGATGATGTGGTTGCACTGACGTGGGATGCAGGCGGAAGAGCCATTGTATCGCCGGGATATCCTCAACAGAAGTTATGGCAATCCAGCTTAGATGGCTTCGGGATGAACGAGCAGAACTATGCAACCATTCATGCCGAGGTAACAAAATATGCGATACCTGTTCAGCATTATTTTCATGATCGGGCTGTTCCTCTTGCGGGAATATTCGAATTAGATCCGAGGCCGGAGGAAGCTTCAGCAAGCATTCAAATGACAGAAGTCACGGGATTGGAGCGGTTGCACCTGTTGTGTACACATACGTTTCGAAGCACGCTTGTATCACGTCAAGGACTCGCACAATGGTTGTTCGAGACCGTCTCTAGGTTGTCTGCAAGTATAGAAGTTCACCGAATTACGAGGTCAGGCTCTGATTTTACGGCGTTTGAGATGGTAGATCGGATCGTAGACCATGTACGCAAAGGAGTGTATACAGAACAATGAATATGACCCAACCAATCCAAGAACAGGATCGCTTTGTACAGAAGGAAGGCCATCTCGTCAGTGATATGGGCGGTGAGAAGGTCATGATGAGCATTCAAAGTGGCAGGTATTACAATCTGGGCAGTACAGGGGGACACATCTGGGAATTGATTGCGGAGGAGCGCACATTGGCTGAGCTGGTAGATGCACTTGCCTCGGAGTATGAGATTGATCCTGAGATTTGTCGTGTGCAGGTTGTTCAGTTTCTGGAGCATTTGACCCGTGAGGGATTAATTAACGTCACCCGTGGAGCATAGAGAATGTTTCGGAAAATGGTTCGCAAAATCAAAGCGTACTTCTCATTGACACGGACTCTCCGTCTTATGTTGTGGGAAGCATTCTTCTATCTCGGACTGGCGCGCATTCTCAAAGCAATGCCATTTGCCAAAATTGCTCCAGGGCTCGGCATCCCCATGCATGAGACCCCGATGACTGGCCTAAATCGTAGTCAAATCGTCGCCTTACGGAATGTGTCTAAAGCGATTATGTTGGCAAGCAAAATCACACCATGGCAAAGCCGATGTCTCGTTATGGCTATTGCTGCAATGAAAATGCTAGAACGACGCAACATTAGTAGTACGCTCTATATGGGTACTGCTCGAAATAAAGAAGGGCAGATGATGGCTCACGCCTGGCTCAGAAGTGGAAAGCTGATCGTGACTGGAGCTGACACGATGGATCAATACACCGTAGTTGGTGTGTTTGGTAAACAATGTTCAGAGAAGGGATCTGGGGAAATTGTCTATGAATCTTGAATTTGAAGATTATACAACGGGGTTCCCGCAGGAACTCAAGCTGATGTTGTTCATGATCCAGAGTGATCCAACCTCTCAATCATCAGCACTAGAAGCGATGGCGGAGAACATCGATTGGAATCTATTTATGCGGTTAGTATATCATCATCGGCTGTATTCGGTGCTATATCTAAAGATCAAACATGGCAATATGTCATTTGTTCCAGCAAACGTTGTGGAAAGTTTCAGGCAGGAGTACACGGCGAATACATTTCGCATGTTACATCTAACAGCAGAGATGGAGCATGTGTGCGGTGCCTTGGCTGGACAAGGAATTCGGAATATCACGCTGAAGGGACCAGCTCTCGCTCACGATCTGTATGGCGAGATATCCATGCGTACATCGAAGGATCTGGATATCCTTATTCCTTTGGAGGATGTAGCAGCCGCAGAAGAAGTGCTAGAGACCCTAGGGTATGTAACGAAGGAAGGCACACGTATTACCGCAGTCCAGAGCTGGAAATGGCGAGAACATCATGTGTGTTATATGCATCCGGTCAAACGAACACAGGTAGAGGTGCATTGGCGTCTGAATCCAGATTCTGGCAAAGAGTCAGATTTTGAGGTGTTGTGGAAACGAAGCCGATTGAGCCCGTATACTCAAACCCCTGTTCGAA
This sequence comes from Paenibacillus tundrae, assembly GCF_036884255.1. Taxonomy (NCBI): domain Bacteria; kingdom Bacillati; phylum Bacillota; class Bacilli; order Caryophanales; family Paenibacillaceae; genus Paenibacillus; species Paenibacillus tundrae. Next base: position 2,004,484 of record NZ_CP145605.1, read on the forward strand.
TGCTGGAGAGAGAAGATCTATGGGTTTACCTGGTGACACATGGTGCAAGACACGGCTGGTTCCGATTACGCTGGCTCTTGGATATTGATCAGATGATCCGTACGATGCCGATGGATACAAATCTTCTAACGAAACGTTTGAAAGCAGAGGGACGTATGGCGATTGGAACGCAAGCTCTGCGATTAGTCTCAGCTCTGCTGAATACACCTCTGAACTCGAGCTATCATTCGCTGTTATCCTTGAATTCCAAGACAGGAGATCGGCTTGCAAGACACGGTGTGCTGTTTATGCATGAGATGGTTGAAAGCCCTGCACATGTGAAGAGTTACCAGTCTTATCTGTTTGCACTGAGAAGTCGGAGACAGAAAATGTTTTTTTTCATTGAACGATTGTATCCAAGCACTTGGGATGTGGAACAGTTTCCGCTCCCACGTTATTTGCACTTTTTATATTTTCCGTTACGTCCGTTCCTCTGGTTCTGGCGTCGAATGAAAAGGAACACGATGGCGGAAAGGGGATAACACGATGCTCTCAGAACTTCAATTTTATATGCGTAAATTACGTAGTGTAACTGGACCGGTACTCTATTGGAATCTACTAGGGATGATCAGTATCAGCTTGATGGAAGGCATCGGCATTTATATGTTAGTTCCGATGTTGAGCTTAATTGGAGTGTTCCAGCTGAACTCGGCCGGGATTCAGATCCCGTGGATCTCTGATGCCTTAAGTGGGTTATCTCAGAACAATCAGTTGCTCCTGGTACTTATAACTTTTGTTGTTATCCTCTCAGGTCAGGCATGGTTGCAACGTCTGCAGACGATTCGAAACACCAAAATCCAGCAGCAGTTTATACGGACACTACGCCTAGAAACCTATCGTTCAATCCTCGCGGCGGGCTGGCCTTTTTTTCTCCGAAAAAGAAAATCCGATTTTAACCATATATTAACGACTGAACTGGCACGGGTTAGCCAAGGTACGAATATTATGCTGCAAATGGCGGCCTCGTTAATCTTTACGGGTATTCAGATCGGTCTTGCTTTCTGGTTATCAGCCAAACTAACCACACTCGTACTGGTTTGTGGATTAGTGCTGTTCTTCGTTCTAAGGAAGTTCGTCAAACGTGCTAAGCAAATCGGAGATCAGACATCTGAATTCTCGCAACATTATTACCACGGGTTAACAGAACATTTTAACGGGATAAAAGATATCAAAAGTAACATGCTCGAAAGTTCTCATATTCATTGGTTTGACGGCATGTGCAAACGAATCGAACGTAATGTTATCCAGTTTAGCAAGCTTAATAGTGGAACACAGTTCATCCACAAGGTATCTTCAGCCGTCATTATTGCTGCGTTTATCTATCTCTCGATGCGTGTCCTAAATGTGCCCCCAGCAAGTTTGCTGCTTATTATTCTTATTTTCTCCCGTTTGTGGCCGAGATTCACTTCCATTCAGTCTAACCTGGAGTATATCAGCTCCATGCTGCCCGCTTTTCGGATTGTTCGTGAGCTACAGCTGGAAACGGAGAAAAGTCGTGAAATACATAATACCCTCACAGGTGCGGCATATCAGCCTGATTCTGATCCGTCTAGTCCTGGTCCGCGTTCCATGCGGATGAAAGCGAAATCCCAAGCCCAGGCTCAAGTGAGCACGAGTGGTATGGTGGAGGATATGCGTCCCATTCAGCCCTTGGAATTACTGCGCTCCATTAGCTGTGAGTATGTGAATTATCGTTATGAGGGAAGTAATACGTATGCTCTTCGTGAGGCGAATGTCACAATCCCGGCCAAAGGCATGACGGCTATTGTAGGTAAATCCGGTGCGGGAAAAAGTACCCTGATCGATCTTATTATGGGTCTGATACGACCGGAGAGTGGTCAGATTCTTATTGATGGTGAACCTCTCACCGAAAGCTCATTGCTGGCTTGGCGAAGCTCCATTGGGTATGTGCCCCAAGATCCATTTTTGTTTCATACGAGCATTCGTGAAAACTTGCGTTTGGTTGACCCAGATGCCAGCGAAGAACAGATGTGGCAAGCGTTACAGTTTTCGTCCTCGGCGTCCTTTGTACGCAAATTGCCACAGGGTCTAGATACCGTTATTGGTGATCGTGGCATAAGGTTATCCGGTGGTGAACGTCAACGGTTAGTGCTTGCACGTGTGATGTTGCGCAATCCTTCCGTGCTGGTATTAGATGAAGCGACAAGTGCATTAGACAGTGAAAATGAACAACATATTCATGAAGCGCTCGAACGCTTAAGAGGGCATGTAACGATCATTGTTATTGCCCATCGCTTGTCTACTATTCGTACAGCCGATCGTGTCATTGTCCTGGATGAAGGCCAGGTTATTCAGCAGGGCGGTTACCAGCAGCTGTCCACCGATCCTATTGGAACCTTCAGTAAGTTGCTCAATATGCAGGCAGGCGTAGTAGGTCAGTAGGAGTAGAGCAATAGGTGTTGAGTGATGTAAGCATTATTTCATGTTGTGCATGATAAAGAGGCGCAGACTATAGCTGCGCCTCATATCTTTAACATACGTCTGCGAACTGACAGTTACAGCCTCATACCTTCTACCTTCAAACTTTGAACATGAAAACTGCCGTAAGAGCTTATCCGATCCGGTTCGTGGTTGTAGACAGGGGAAGTTGTAGAGAATCGGTCTGCTCTAGATGCCTTACGATCTCAGCTACAGCTTCGTCCAAAGAGAGCAGTTCCGTATCGATAATGAGCGAAGGTTCCTCAGGAATATCATAAGGTGCGGAGATCCCAGTGAAATGTAGGATATCCCCGTTACGAGCTTTCTTGTATAAACCTTTTGGATCACGCCGCTCACATTCTTCAATAGAACAACGAACATAGATTTCAATAAAGTCACCAGGCTCGAATAACTGCTTGACCATTTCGCGATCCTCTGCGTGAGGAGAAATAAAAGCTGAGAGAACAATTAATCCAGCATCCACCATCAGTTTAGATACTTCACCAATACGGCGTAGGTTCTCTTGACGATCGGTGGCGGTAAAGCCAAGATCCCGATTAAGTCCATGACGCACATTGTCCCCGTCCAGCACATAACAACGTATTCCTGCGTCATATAGATGCTTCTCTAACGCAAAGGCAAGGGAGGACTTCCCTGCACCGGAAAGACCTGTGAACCACAGTGTACGGCTGCGATGACCATTGCGAATCTCGCGCTCTTGTCGATCTAAGCTGGATTGTTGCCAGGTAATGTTACGTTCTTCTCTCGTCACAGATATCCGCCTCTTCCTATGTAGTATATGTATAATATTTTAACATCTTTTCAAGATTGTAGCATCAAATTATACCTATCAATCATAGGCTATGTAAGGTATTTATTCTCAATTAAGAACCGATTTCTGCATCATAATATGGTATGGAATGGAGAGATCATAGGGAGCATGTTAAGTTCAATTTTGATCGCGCTGCAGGTCGTCATTTTAATCTGGTTTGGGTACTGGTTTATCATATCGTTGTTTGGATTCGGCAAAGCGAAACCGATGGAAATGCGTGCTCCTAAGAGTCGGTTCTTGCTGCTTGTTCCTGCTCATAACGAGGAGGTTGTCATTGGAGATCTACTAGACAATCTGAAGATGATTGATTATCCAGCGGAGTTGTTCGATATTTGTCTCATTGCCGATAATTGCTCTGATCGCACCGCCGATATTGGTCGTGAAAAGGAAGTCATTGTACTGGAACACTATTATATGCCTGGTGAACCTAAAGGCAAGCCGTATGCGATGAAATATGCACTAGATATGATCGACCTTGATGATTATGAAGGAATTTGCGTTTTCGATGCAGATAACTTGGTAACTCCGAACTATCTCAAAGAAATGAATAACCATCTCATCGCAGGCCATCGGATCATTCAATGTTATTTGGATACGAAGAATCCCAAGGATAATTTTATCACGATGTCTTATGCAACCAGCTATTATATGATGAACCGCTCGTGGCAATTAGCCAAATCTCGATTGGGGCTCGGAAATGCAATTGGTGGCACAGGATTCTGCGTGGAACGCCAATTGTTTAACGAGATTGGTTGGACTGCGCGCAGCTTAACCGAAGATTTAGAGTTCACCATGCAGGCATTGTTGAAAGGCGTTAAAACCCATTGGTCTCATTACGCCAAAGTGTATGACGAGAAACCAACGAATTTCTGGTTCAGCTGTGTTCAGCGTTTACGTTGGGCTAGGGGGCATTGGGACGTATGTTTCAAATATGCTTTTCCACTGATCTGGAGAGGCATCACGAAGCGTGATATGTCAGCGATTGATGGGGCGATGTATCTTCTTAACCCAGGGAAAGTAGTTGTCGCTACAGCAATGAGTATGATGTTTTATATATCACTGGTATTTGGAAACCAATTGTATGATCCATTTGTGCCGATGTGGTTATATGGAGCGATGATTCTATTTAATGTAGTGTATATTGGTATTGCGCTCCGAGATGCATCTCACAAGATCAATCTTTTCAAATCTTATGCAAGCCTGCTCTTCATTAGTTATTCCTACATTCCATTATTTATGTGGGCGTTGGTTACTTTTACGAAGCGTGTATGGATTAGAACAGAGCATACCAAGAGTACAAGTTTACAAGAGGTGGAGAAAGCTCAGGCCAGCGCCTAGTTAACGAAGAAGAGTCATCGGAATCTCAGGCTCCGAGGGACTCTTTTTTTGGTATACTATATGAGGTTGAATCGAATCAAATCGAATTGAAGGCACAGAGCAGTGACAGCTTAGTTGGAGGTTTCTTTGTATGAAAGTAAGTATTACGACATGGCATTCTCAGCAAAATCAAGAAACCTATATGCAGACCGTTCCGATCAAGCGAGGCTTATTATTCTATTTGGCACATACATACGAAACTTCCCATACATCAGGGCCATATGCTTTTGTCATGCAGATCAAACAGATGCAAAAGCTGCAAAGATTGTTAACCCCAAAAATGATCGATGGGAGGACGCTCTCTACTTCCATACGTATAAAGTGCAGTGATGGCGTTAAACGCAAATTAGCAATTCGGAAATTCGGACAAGATCACCTTGGAATTGGATTGCATATGGATGAGTATACATTTCTGACAAATGGAGAAGATCTAAATTCAATTCTTAGCGTCATTAGGGATCAATTGTCTCGGTTAAGTGTACGAGAAGATGAAGACTATAGCTGCCAAGAACGTGTTACGTTATACTCTGCGCAATCAACAACACAGTTTGAGTATGAAATGATAGACCGCCGCTTCCGTATCGTCATGATGCAGAAACAGTTGATAGAGGGTAAGGTGCGCGGGGGAGCCATATATGAATTTTACCTCGATATTCAAGTGTTACTTCAGTTGCAAGCTTGGATGAAGCACATGTCCTCTCATTCTCTCATAGAAGATACATTAACGATTACATTATCGGGTGCAATGGACATAGACCTCAAGGTGACGCGTTCTGAAAGGGGAGTTCAATTGGACATGATCAAAAAAGACGTTAAACAATGCAGGTTCTCATTACTCCCCGGTGAAGAAATTCAACAATTTGTCCAGTACATTCATGAAGCTATATACTGTTACTAAGAAACCAAAATACATATATTTGCTGTCCCTAAGGCATATTACCTGTAGGTGTTTGTATTAAATAAACAATACTCAGGAACAGGGGCGAGTTGGATGAAGCGATTGGTGCTTTACGTGCTGTTAGCGATAGTAGCAACCTGCACGCTGCCGGCACAGATTGAAGCATCGCCGGTGACCGGAGCATATCATTTCGGGTTCAAAAAAAGTCAAAATGGACAGTTACCTTCAATTGATCAGGAAGGGTTTAAGGCGATTCTAGAGCAAAATGATGCCATTTTCTTGGGAGATACGAAGCAAAAAGAATTGTACCTCACGTTTGATAACGGATATGAAAATGGGTTTACACCTGCGATTCTGGATGTGCTTCGTGACAAGAAGGTGCCTGCGGCTTTCTTTGTTACAGGACATTATCTGAAGGATCAACCGGAGCTGGTAAAACGAATGGCGGCTGAAGGCCATGTGGTCGGCAACCATTCCTGGAGCCATCCGGACATGACTAGAATCTCGAATGACAAGATCCGAACAGAGCTGGATCAGGTCAAGACTGAAATCAATCGATTAACGGGACAACAGGTGAGTTTTTTACGTCCGCCACGAGGTATTTTTAACAATCGTACGCTTGCAGAAAGTCATGCACAGGGATATGTGAATGTATTCTGGTCTGTGGCGTATAAAGACTGGGATACTAATGTACAACGTGGGGCGGATTACGCACGTCAGCAGGTGCTGAAACAGCTGCATCCAGGTGCGGTTATTCTGTTACACTCGGTTTCCAAAGATAACACAGAAGCACTCGGTTCCATTATTGATGAAGCGCGTCGGCAAGGATATGTGTTTAAACACTTGGATGATCTCAAAACAAAAAGCTACTAATGAAGTTTAGTGACAGGTTGAAACAGGATCAACTGTTGTTTTGAGGATATTTTGACGTTGAGATAAATTGCATCAAAATTAGGAATTTAGAAAAATATTATCTGCTTGAATACAGAAGGGCATCCTCAGCTATAACTAAGGATGCCCTTTACTTTGTAAATATAAAATCGTTATAGAAGCAGCTCCACATCATCTGGAATGTGACATTCAGATGTTACAATGCGGTATTATAAATAATACCGATCGTTTTGGGACCACAGTGACTACAGATCACACATCCTGCGGTAGCTAGCTCTACACGAGCGCCTGTCTCTTCTTGAAGTGACTTTTGCAAATCAAGCGCATCTTCCTCTGCCATCGTATGCACTACGATAATCAGATCCTTATCGATCTGCTCCTTATTGCTTAATGTGTTCTGCAGCATTTGCTCCAGAGCCTTTTCGCGTTTGCCGCGAACTTTGTAAGCGGGAGCCATTTTACCATCTGTAACTCGAATCACGGGGCGGATTTTCAGCAGGCTGCCAATTAGATTTTGCATGCCAGAGCATCGACCGCCTTTATGTAAATACTCCAGCGTATCAATGACGAATTCAGTCCGCACATTGGGTTTGAGGGCTTCGATTAAATGTGTGATCTCTGATAAGGTTTGACCATTCTGCGCTGCATGAACTGCTTTCATGACAAGCAGTCCAATTCCGGATGAGAGATTCAAGGAATCTATAACGGAAATTCGCCCTTCTGGGAATTCAGAGCTGGCGAGCAGGGCATTTTGATATGTAGAAGAAAGTTCAGAGGATAAACTGATATATAGGATATCATCCCCTTGGTCTATGTATGGCTGGAATGCCGTCATGAAATCCGCTGGAGAAGGCGCAGCTGTTTTGGGGAGACGACCATCCCTACTTACGCGCTCATATAGCTGCTCCGGTTTAATCTCAACACCGTCTTTCAATGATTCCTCGCCAAATACAACATAGAGCGGAATAATTCCAACGTCATACGTTTGAATCCACGATGGGGTCAGATCACTGGTGCTGTCTGTAAAAATTTTGATTCGTGACATGTTGATCTCCTTTGGATATGATAATTTGAATAAAAAGTATGTCATATGTTTGACGTTTGCAACGTATATGTTGCTGCTTCGTGCGACACCGTGTTGCCTGATTACGCCATGAACATCCCCGCTAGAATCAGTCCGGCAAATGCCAAAATCAAGATACCATTAAGAATCGTCCCGATAATGGCGAAGATTTTCTTCCGATTTTTGAGCACAAGCCCAATGACACCAACGATAAGCCCAGCCAAATTCAGGACGAGACAAACTAGGATGGATAGCGAAGCTAGAATGACCGCAGGATGCAGAGCAATTTCCTCAACGTTCGCAGGTGTGAACGAATCCAGTGAGCTAGTCAGAGCCATCGCAGCAAAGAAGAACGTTAAAATATAAGCAAACAGAGCGACTAATCCAAGAATAAAGCTAGCAATACCAGGGCCAGATTGTTTCAATCGGATATTGTTCGGTTCTTCTGGATACGGCGTGAACGAGTTGTTATCGTATGAATGTGGTTCATTCAGATGGTTATTATTCATATTATATGATTTCCCTCCTTATCCTGCTGATTAGGTAATGCATGTTATTACCCTTATTTAAACGTAGTGATTCTTGAGTTGGTTTCAAAAACACACCTTTTTACTTTTCCATAAAAGTCGATAAAAATCAAGATATCTCAGCACTTTCGCTATTGTTTTCGAGTGAATGTATACTTTATAACAACCAAAGTAGGCGAGTACGTTCAGTTATTGAGCTAACTGGCAAACGATAGTGAAATTCGGTTACAATAAAACATAGTGCAAACTATGAACTTAAAGGGGAGATAGAGGGAAATGCAACGTAAATGGATGATGCTGGGCGCAATACTTACGATGCTGTCTGTGGCGATTGGTGCGTTCGGTGCACATATTGTAAAGGAGCACATTGATGCCAAAGCCCTTGCTACCTATGAAACGGGTGTACAGTACCACATGATCCACGCTGTCGCTTTGCTGATTGTTGGACTTACCGCAGGACAACTAGGGGAGTCGGCGAAGCTTAGATGGTCGGCACGTCTTCTGCTGATTGGGATCATTGTGTTCTCTGGTAGCTTATATGTACTCAGTACAACAGGAATCAAAATATTAGGCGCCATTACTCCAATTGGTGGTGTAGCTTTTATTGCAGGTTGGCTACTGTTCGCCTTAGACGTGTGGCAACGAGGTAAGGGACGATCCTAATTACATAAGGATGCTTCCGTGTTTCACTTGAAAAACCATTGTTAATATAGAATACTTGATTTAACTAATGCGCTTACACCATGTTTAAAAAAAGCAGCCTACATGGAAATGTAATGGGATTTCCACGCGGGCTGCTTTTCATTATACTTTGTTGTTTTTACAAAAACTCATCAATTTCATTCGTTTTGAAAGTGTAAACCTGCTTCTCATCTACATGGTAAATGCTTACGAGGTTATTTTCCCGATCAAAATTTAAAATGCGGCAAGGGATACTCTGATGTTTACCGTTCTTGTTGTTTACCACAATACGTGTTAGACGATTTTCCTTAATCAGTGTGTCGATCCATTCATCAAATGAGTTTCCGCTTTGGGAAGGCTCGGATGATTCCTTCTTTGGAGTGACATCTTTAGGTTGCTCTTTTTTGGCTGGAGCAGAAGAAGCATTCGTTGAAGCGCTTTTCTGTACCGTACTGTCCTGAGCTTTTTTTCGTCCATTGTGAAGAGCCGTAATGGATTCTTTTTTAGATTGAATTGTCGCTTCAATAATCTTGCCAAGCTCTATACCGGATTGAATCCGGAAGTCCACAATCTGTTCCTCTTTGTTCATGAGCTCCAACAGGGACTGCAGTGCCAGTGCATTTGAGCGGTTCTTAATCAGAACATCGACGTTAAATAGATAGCCGATTTCTTCTTCGTTGGATAAGGTTTCTTTCATTCATCCCAGCCCCGTTAAAATATATGTGAATACCGTAATACGTCTAACCTACTATATCATTAATGTGGCAATAATCATAGTGTCAAGGCGGAGAAAATGCTATGGAAGAATCGGTTAAAGCCAGGGGGGTTGAAGCGGCATTCATTTTTGCTTTTTAGCTATATTATTTGTAAATAAAGTTGGTAATGACTGGTGATTCAGTAGAGTTATAGATGTGGATAGTAATCAAATTCGAAAGATTCGTTTTGAAGACTATGAAAGAACACTTCGAAATTGAAGGAGATGAACAAATGAGTTATTACGAATTAGCAGCGAAGAGAATCAGAAATATTGACCCTAACCTATATATTGGAATCTCGCAGAAAAGATACGAAGAAGTAAGAACTAAAGGGGAGTACGCTGCAGACGCCACATTGATTGCTGAATATTACCGTAGGGTGGGCGTTTTTTTGCAGCATCTCTCCAAAGAAGCCACCGGCATTTATGTGGGAATGGATTTGTTAATTGGTTATCGAATTCCTGATGATGCATGGGACAACTTCGTAGTTGATTTTCCTAATTTTAAAGATATTGACCTGAGCCTTATAAAGCTGTTAAGTATGCACTATCTGCGATGGTGCGCTCTAATTGATGAGAAGAACGGTTTTGCTTTACAGTACCCAGACATCTATGAACCGATGATCACATTGTTTGAAAGAGGAGGTGGACGCATTAGTACCCATCACCATGAACTAGTTGGAGGGTTTGGCGGTTTTCCTAAGACGATCTATGCCACGAGAGGGGACATGAACCCTTTTGACATCAGCGAGAGCACACTTAAAAAGATCATTGAAGAGGTGGAGTTCGCGTAGCATATCTTAAGGTGTATAAAAATGGGGATTTAACTGAACGGAACTGTATCCGTTGCGGCAATCGTCTATTGATCCATTCACACATCACGGAATATGGTTATCCATGGTACAACATTAAATGTGAGTCTGAGAGTTGTTTTGATAAAAATTTCTCATGATTCAATTGATAAAAAGATTGTAAATGGCTTGCTGATTTCGAGAATAAATTGATCTTATCTCGAATGTGAAAGACGGATTCGGAAGCCATTTTCTCGATACACGGCAAGTGTCCACACGACTCTTCAGGGCAAGGCATACAATTATCTTGACCTGCGGAAGAGGAGGTGGATCGGAAGACTATGGTGACGATGGAGCCGATTGTCGTTGGGGAACACGTGTTGGTGGGAGTAGAGGTTAAGCTGCCCAAAACAACGCTGCTCACAATTAACACATCGAAGGGGTATATCATGTGTGGAGCACTCGATGTGGGATTACTTAATGAGGTGCTGGGAGATCGCAAGATTATTGCAGCTCGGGCAGTAGGTGTGCGCACACTGGAACAATTGCTGCATGCTCCGATGGAATCGGTGACAACAGAAGCCGAAGCTATGGGCATTACAGTTGGCATGACCGGCGTAGATGCATTATTGAAAATGATCTGAACATCTAAATGGATTATAGCATCTAATCCAAACTAATATTATCCCCATCCCAATTTAAATGGTATTTCAACTCTACATCAATCCAATATCAAACTAACTTCAAGGTTAACGCCAAAAAAAAGGGCTCCTTTCAGGGAGCCCTCATTTCTTTACGTATCATTTATGTCATAGAACTCGGTTCATAAATATAGGAATTAAGCTTCTTCCTTAGCAAACAATGCTGCAAGATTCTCTTTGAAAGGCGCACGCACGACACCTTTTTCCGTAATGATGGCTGTGACATACTCGTTCGGAGTAACATCGAAAGCTGGGTTAAATACTTTAACACCTTGCGGTGCGGTACGTTTGCCAAAACCTTCGGTAACTTCCTCTGCTGCACGCTCTTCTATTGGAATAAGATCGCCTGATGGCGTAGACAGATCAATGGTGGACAGTGGGCTAGCTACATAGAACGGAATGTTATGCGCTTTGGCAAGTACTGCAACGCTGTACGTTCCGATTTTGTTCGCTACATCGCCATTCGCAGCCACACGATCTGTGCCGACGATAACGGCTTGAATCCATCCCTTCGACATGACCATTCCGGCCATATTATCACAGAGCAGTGTAACGTCAATGCCAGCCTGTTGCAATTCAAATGCAGTCAGGCGTGCCCCTTGCAGTACAGGACGAGTTTCGTCCGCAAATACTTTAAGGTTGATACCGCGTTCTTGAGCGAGATACATCGGTGCAGTTGCTGTGCCGTATTTGGCTGTCGCGAGTCCACCGGCATTACAGTGCGTAAGCACACCCATACCATCCTCGAACAGTGGGAGTGCGTTCTCGCCGATCATACGGCATACTTCTTCGTCTTCTTTTTGAATGAGAAGAGCTTCGGCTTCAAGCGCTGCATTACCATCCTCAATCGATGTGCCAGCCTCTGCAAGCTCATTGGCCTTTTGCATCATACGATCCAGCGCCCAGAACAGATTAACTGCTGTTGGACGAGATGTTGCCAAGTGAGCACAGATGGATTTTACATGATCCAGCCAGCCTGGTGTACCCATTCCATCATAAGCTTTGGCGCCTAGAACAACGCCGAATGCAGCAGCAATCCCGATCGCAGGAGCTCCACGTACTTTCATGGAATGAATCGCTTCCCATACTTCCTCAGGTGTGTACAGCTTCAGCATCAGAATGGTCTCGGGTAGAAGACGCTGGTCAAGCATTTCAAGCTTGTCCTGTTTCCATATCAGGGAGGACAAAGGCTGGTGTTCAGAAGTTGTCATGGGTGTGCCTCCGTTTTTGTTAGATTTATGATTTGAGTGCAGAGACAGCTGTAGACACGGTGTCTAACAGTTCTCCGATGGTGTTCAAGCGACGATTGCTCTTAATAAGAGCTTTACCAATGGCTAGTGCTTTGCGCTGTGCGCGTTCACGTTGTGCTGCATCTTCAATGGTATCGATATCCGCTACATGTGCGAGACCTACAATACGACGTACCATTTTTGCACCAGCGAAGCCAGCTGTATCCCGGAACACTTTTTGTACATAGTGGTCTTGATATCCCGGAGCTTTTGCCATAGGGTCAACCAAATCATTCACCCACAGGGCACGGAAACGGCTCTCAAATTCGGTCCAGACGTCCCGAACCATGTCTAGCAGCAGAGCTTCACGCTCTTGAAGTGCTTGGCTATCTTTGATCGATCCTGGAAGGGAAGCATAATTGAGTAGCAGGTTCGCAATCACCGCACCAATATCGAAGCCCATCGGCCCATAATAAGCAAACTCTGGATCAATGACTTTAGTGGATTCTGGTGTTACAAAAATGCTGCCTGTGTGCAGGTCGCCATGAAGCAGTGCTTCACCATGAGTCAGAAATTTCTCGCGTAATAAAGCAACTTCCAAGTGAAGTTCTCCATCCGTACGAAGCGCCTCAGCTTCGTCCTCAATAGAAGCTTCATAATTATTTTTCTCAGCGATCCGGTAGGGCTCATCGAATATCAAATCCTCGGTTATTTTACACTGATCTGGATTGATAAATCGACCTTGTTTTTCTTTCTTCAGTTGCTGGTTCATGCCGAGGTCGGAAGTAAAGAAGAGTGTTCTTGCCATAAATTCACCGATATGTTGTGCAAAAAGTGGATAGCTTGTACCCTCTATAAGACCTTTGCGCATAATCACATGATCACTCAGATCTTCCATTACCGTTAATGCAAGATCGTCATCGTAATGATACACCTCAGGCACCATTCCAGGGCAGAGACGATACTCTTCCTGTAGAATTTCACGCTCAATGCGAGCCCGTACAAGAGACAATGGCCATGATTCTCCTACGACTTTCGCATAAGGAAGCGCCTGTTTGATAATGATACTTTTATCGGAGTTCTGATCTGTGATATGGAAAACCAAATTCAGATTGCCGTCGCCGATCTCACGACATTCTAGATTCGAATCTGCCGTAAACGGATCAGGTAATGTTCGCGCCAATTCGATTGCTTCCTGGGGTGTTAAAGGGTGATATTGGGACAAGAATGCCACCTCCATATATATGAAGAAACAGGAAAACCCACTTCTTTGCTTGGTATATGTCAGTATATCGGAATTAGCTCTGCTTTTGTACCCTTTTTTTGATACTGGCGATGTCAATCTTGTTTCACACTTCAGGGACGAGGGTAAAAACAAATAGGCCGGACGGTTGAAGTAAAACGCCCGACAAGGCTTCCCGCAAGCGGCGGTGCCGAATAGCTAAATCTCTGTTATACAGGGCAGAACGACTCTGCTTTCTCGTGTAACGGACTAACTTTAAATAAAGGATGGGATTCAAATGGCTACAACTAACAAAACAAATCAAACAAAAACAGTTGAACAATTACTTAATCGTCAAGTGGCAAACTTGAACGTCCTTTACGTCAAAATTCATAACTATCACTGGTATGTAAAAGGTCCTAATTTCTTCACATTGCATGTTAAATTTGAAGAGTTCTATAATGAAGTGACTGTACAAATGGACGAAATTGCTGAGCGTATTCTTACACTTAAAGGTAGCCCAGCAGCTACAATGAAAGAATATCTGGAGCTCTCTTCTATTCAAGAAGCTGCAGGTGGAGAAGATGCGAAACAGATGGTGCAGAACCTAATCGAAGATTTCGCAACGCTGTCTAATGAATATCAGGAAGGTATTGAAGCGGCTGACGCTGCTGAAGATCAACCTACATCAGATATGCTGACAGGATTCAAGGCAGATCTGGAGAAGCATATGTGGATGCTTCGCTCCTTCTTGGGCTAAGACATCGATTTTCATCCATTACTATAGTACCTAAGTATGTACTAGTACACGAATCGTCGCCTTTCCTACGTTATGGAGAGTTGTCAGGTAGGCGCCCCAACGTCTATACTGCTGACAAGACCGATTCGGGGAGGGGAGCATATGATAGGTAACAATATACCGGCATTGAAAGAGTGGGCTTCCACGATCAAAGCCTTAGAACAAGGTCGCCAAATTATGGTGATGCGTAAAGGCGGGATCGTGGAGGAAACTCGACATTTTGAGCTGAAAAGTCCAGCGTTTGTTCTGTATCCGACTTATGAACATCAGCGTATAGAACTGATCAAGTCCTCTGATCATCCCTATGTTGAGGAGTCATTGGCCGAATGGGTGCCCGAAGCCTCGACAATCCGCATCACCTCTTATGCCGAAGTGGTGCAAGATGTGGAGATTAGAGATCAGGAGACGCTGGATAAACTTCTAGATTTACATATGTGGACTGCGGATTTTGCCGAAGACCGCCTGAAGTGGAAACGAAAAGATCCGCTCCATGTATTATTGTTGCGCGTGTACCGTTTGAATGAACCGATGGAGATTCCGATTTTGTCTGAATACAATGGTTGTCGTTCTTGGATTTCCATTCCGAATGGTTCGTTGCCGAGCGAAATGACGCCGGTGATGGACGTTGCGGATTTTGACGAACAGGTACGGAAGGTTAACGAATTGCTCAAAAACGAAGAATAATGACAAGAAGGGCTTGTCCATCATATGGATAAGTCCTTTTTTTTGTAGGAGGACATGCTATAACAAAAGATGTGTTACAGTGATTTTTGTCACTGTTTATATACTGTCAGGATGTATTCTCATTTGATTCAAACCTACTTTTATTATAGAATCAGGTAGAATAATGTTTTATCCGGAGGACAAGAGTTCTCGGAAATGACTTGATAATCAATGAGAATCAGTTTAGAATTATTCTAAAGTGTTCTTGGCTTTACAGATTACAGTACCCTAAGAAATTCAGAGGAAGCTCTGTTCAGATATTAATAGGTGCTTTTTCGTTTTCGACAGCAAACATCAATTTAATCAATGGAGGGAAACAATACACATGGCTACGAATTTCGTCATTGAAGGTCTGAAAGCGACGATCGAAGGTAAGGAAATCCTGAAAGGAATCAACTTGGAAATGAAAGGTGGAGAAATCCACGCAATCATGGGTCCAAACGGAACAGGTAAATCAACACTGGCTTCCGCGTTGATGGGACATCCTAAATATGAGGTAACTGATGGTGTAGTAACACTTGACGGTGAAGACGTACTGGATATGGCTGTAGATGAGCGCGCACGTGCTGGCTTGTTCTTGGCAATGCAATACCCAAGTGAAATTGCTGGTGTTACTAACTCCGACTTCTTGCGTAGTGCAATCAACGCACGTCGTGGCGAAGGAAACGAAATCTCCTTGATTAAGTTCATTCGTCAAATGGAAGGTAAAATGAAAGAGCTCGATATGAATCCTGAGTTCGCTCATCGTTATCTGAATGAAGGTTTCTCCGGTGGTGAGAAAAAACGTAACGAAATTCTGCAAATGATGCTGCTTGATCCAAAAATCGTAGTACTTGATGAAATCGACTCCGGTCTGGACATCGACGCTCTGAAAATTGTTGCAGACGGTGTAAATGCAATGAAGAGCGAAGATCGTGGATTCTTGATCATCACTCACTATCAACGTCTCTTGAACTACATCACACCTGACTACGTTCACGTTATGATGCAAGGTCGCATCGTGAAATCCGGCGGACCTGAGCTGGCTCAACGTCTGGAAGCTGAAGGTTATGATTGGGTAAAAGCAGAACTGGGAATTACAGATGAAACTGTAGGTCAAGAAGCGTAATAGACAAAACGGAGGAGGATCATTTCATGACAACACAAACAATTCTTCCGGTTGAGTCTGAAGCGCTTCGTACCCTGTCGGAGAGCAACAATGAACCCGGCTGGTTGACTGAGCAACGGCTTGAGGCTTTGAAGCTTGCAGGTGAGCTTGCGCTTCCTAAACTGGAAAAGCAAAAAATCGAACGCTGGAATATCAGCGAGTACGGAACATATAAAACGAACGGAGCAATTGCTTCTTTGGAAGAAGTACCTGCTTCAATTAAAGAGTTGGTTCAAGACCAAGCTGAAGGTAGTCTGGTTATCCAACGTAACTCTGCTACAATCTACTCCAACTTGTCTGCTGATTTGGCGGCAAAAGGAGTAATCTTCACAGATCTGGCTTCAGCGGTTCGTGAACATGGCGATCTGGTGAAACAATATCTGGGCACGGCAGTAAAAGCGGATGAGCATTCTATCGCGGCACTACATGCAGCTCTTTGGAATGGTGGAGTTTTCCTCTACGTTCCAAAAAATGTTGAAATTGAAATCCCATTGCAAGCGGTCTTGCTTACAGATGATGCATCTGCAACATTTGCACCTCACGTGCTCGTTGTTGCTGAAGCAAACAGCTCTGTAACTTACGTAGATAACTATGTATCCGGTGAACTGTCCGCACCTGTTTTCCATAATGGGGTCGTGGAAGTGTTCGTTAAATCTGGTGCTAAAGTACGCTTCGCAACAGTACATCAGTTGAATGTGAATGTAACAGATGTTTCCTACCGCCGTGCAGTGGTAGAGAACGACGGCTCAATCGAATGGATCGTTGGTGAAATGAACAATGGTGACACAGCAAGCAATACGATGACTGTGCTCAAAGGGAATGGATCCAGCTCGGATTCCAAAGTGATTGCGGTTGGTTCCGGTTCACAGAAGATCAACTATACGACAGAAGCTCGCCACTTTGGTAAAAACACGCCAAGCCAAATGATTACTCGTGCGGTTATGCGTGAAGAAGCTTCAGCGATTATCAACGGCATTACGAAGATCGAGAAAGGTGCCACAAGAGCGGATGGACAGCAAACAGAGAAAGTACTGATGCTGAGCCCTAAAGCGCGTGGAGATGCCAACCCGATCCTTCTCATTGATGAAGATGATGTAACAGCAGGTCACGCAGCTTCCGTAGGTCAAGTGAATGCGGAGCAGATCCATTACTTGATGTCGCGCGGGATTAACCGTACGGATGCGGAACGCCTGATCATTTATGGCTTCCTCGCACCGGTGGTGGCGGATATTCCTTTGGAAGCACTGCGTACCCAATTGCAGTCCCTGATTGAGAAGAAGCTGGGACAATGAACCCATCCATTCGCGAGCAATTTCCGATCCTCCACCAGGAAATTAACGGACATCCGCTCGTTTATCTAGATAGTGCTGCAACTTCACAAAAGCCTCGTGCTGTGATAGAAGCAGTTAAGCATTATTATGAATATGAGAACTCAAATGTGCACCGCGGTGTTCATACCCTTGGTAGCCGTGCCACAGACGCTTATGAAGGCGCGCGTGAGAAGGTTGCTAAGTTTATCAATGCACGTCGCACGCAAGAGATCATATTCACACGCGGGACTACGACAGCCCTGAACCTAGTGGCTTCGTCGTATGCCCGTGCGAATTGCAAAGAAGGCGACGAAATTGTTATTACGCAAATGGAGCACCATAGCAACCTGATTCCTTGGCAGCAAGTGGCTAAGGAGACAGGTGCAACATTGAAATACATCCCACTTCAGCCTGATGGTCACATTGAATTGGCTGATGTGGAGAAGACGATTACGAACAATACCAAAATTGTAGCAATCGCGCTCGTATCCAATGTTATGGGGTTAGTTCATCCCGTAAAACAAATTGCTGAAATTGCACACCGCAATGGTGCGGTCATCGTGGTTGATGGCGCACAGAGCACACCGCACATGAAGGTGGACGTGCAGGATCTAGATTGTGATTTCTATGCGTTATCCGGCCATAAAATGTGCGGTCCAACCGGAATCGGTGCACTTTACGGCAAAAAGGCGCTGCTGGAGTCCATGGAACCGGTTGAGTTCGGCGGTGAAATGATTGATGATGTAGGTTTGTATGAATCAAACTGGAAAGAGCTACCTTGGAAATTCGAAGGTGGAACGCCAATTATCGCTGGTGCGGTAGGCTTGGGCGCTGCTATCGATTTCCTAGAAGAGATTGGCATGGATGAGATTGCGCATCATGAAGGTGTACTGGCAGCGTATGCTACAGAACGTTTGTCCGAAATTGATGGGCTTACGATCTATGGACCAGCTAAACGGCATGTCGGTGTCGTAACCTTTAACTTGGGAGATGTTCACCCCCATGATGTGGCAACGGTACTGGATGCGAGTGGCGTAGCTATTCGTGCCGGACACCATTGCTGTCAACCGCTAATGCGCTGGCTTGAAGTGAGCTCAACAGCTCGTGCCAGTTTTTATCTATACAATAACGAACAAGATGTGGATCGGCTTGTCAGCGCCTTAATCCAGACAAAGGAGTATTTTGGCGATGCAACTTGATGATCTGTACCGGCGTGTTATAATGGATCACTACAAAAACCCGCGTAACCGCGGAACGTTTGATAATGACGCTGTCACGGTGAATTTGAATAATCCAACGTGTGGCGACCGGATTTCACTGCAACTTATGCTGAAAGACGGAATCGTTCAGGAAGCCAAGTATACGGGTGAAGGCTGTTCCATCAGCATGTCTTCGGCATCGATGATGTCTGAGGCGGTTAAAGGTAAAACAATGGAGCAGGCTCTCGATATGGCTAACCGTTTTTCCTCACTGATGAAAGGGGAAGAAGTCGATTTCGACGATTATGAAGATCTCGAAGCCCTATCCGGTGTGAACAAGTTCCCTGCACGCATCAAATGTGCCACTCTGGCCTGGAATGCATTACGCAAAGGAATCGACGAAGAGGACAATGTACAATAACGATAGGGAGGTAGAGTAAGATGGCTAAAAAAGCACCAGAAATGGAAGAGTATAAATATGGTTTTCGCGATGAGCACGAATCCATCTTCAAAACCGGTAAAGGTCTGACTGCAGAGATCGTTACTGAAATTTCTCGGATTAAAAATGAACCAGAATGGATGTTGGAATTCCGTTTGAAATCCTTGAAACAATTCGAGAAAATGGCTATGCCAAAATGGGGTGGAGACCTCGACGGATTGGACTTCAACGATATTCAATACTATGTTCGTCCTTCTGATAAGCAAGGGAAAACATGGGAAGAGGTTCCTTCTGAAATCAAAGAAACCTTTGATAAATTGGGTATTCCTGAAGCAGAGCAGAAGTTCCTTGCAGGTGTATCGGCTCAGTATGAGTCCGAGGTGGTATACCACAACATGCAAAAGGAATTGGAAGATCAAGGTGTTATCTTCATGGATACCGATACAGCTCTGAGAGAGCACCCGGAAATCCTGCGTGAATATTTCGCTACCGTTATTCCACCAGCAGACAACAAGTTTGCAGCGTTGAATAGTGCCGTATGGTCCGGAGGAAGCTTCATCTACGTGCCAAAAGGCGTGAAATGTGAAGTGCCTCTGCAAGCATATTTCCGGATCAACTCCGAAAATATGGGACAATTTGAGCGTACACTGATCATTGCAGACGAAGACAGCTTCGTTCACTATGTTGAGGGCTGTACAGCTCCGATCTACAGCACGAACTCACTTCACAGTGCGGTTGTTGAAATCATCTGTAAGAAAAATGCCCGTGTTCGTTACACAACGATTCAAAACTGGGCACCAAACATCTACAACCTCGTTACTAAACGTGCGGTTGCAGAAGAGAATGCAACGATGGAATGGGTCGATGGTAACATCGGTTCCAAACTGACGATGAAATATCCTGCTGTTGTTCTGAAAGGCCGTGGAGCGAAAGGTTCCGTTCTGTCCATCGCTGTAGCTGGTAAAAATCAGCATCAGGATGCAGGTGCGAAAATGATCCACTTGGCTCCAGATACAACATCAACGATCGTTTCCAAGTCCATCAGTAAACATGGTGGTAAAGTAACGTATCGTGGTCTGGCTTCCTTTGGTCGCCAAGCGGAAGGCGCGAAATCCAATATCAAGTGTGATACCCTCATTCTCGATAATGAGTCCACATCCGATACAATTCCTTACAATGAAATCATGAATGACAACATCATGCTGGAGCATGAAGCGACGGTATCCAAAGTATCTGAGGATCAACTCTTCTATCTGATGAGTCGTGGTCTGACCGAAGCAGAAGCAACACAGATGATCATCATGGGCTTCATCGAGCCGTTCACGAAGGAATTGCCGATGGAATACGCGGTAGAAATGAACAGATTGATCAAATTCGAAATGGAAGGTTCTATCGGTTAACCTTTGTCTGACAATGGTTAGCGGATAAGCTGGACGCTTGCGCCCTAATTCCTGCCTGAATAATTTCATGTAATACAGATTAAGATCGAGGATTTTCCTCGGTCTTTTTTTGTTGTCTAAAAGTATGTTTTATTTTGTGTGAAACGTACCTTAAGTGCATGCTAAATGTTGATTTTTTGGTATAAAATAGGATCATTCGCACAAGCCATCTCATAGATTCAAGCATCTATTGATAGAAAAGGATGTGACATGATGAGCTTAAATCCGTTTGAGGGATATCGTATTACCAGCTCATTTGGTTATCGTATTCATCCCATCCATGGCGGGCAGACATTTCATCGGGGTATTGATCTGGTCACAGAGCCATGGAATGGCTCTGTCTATGCTTTTTTGGAGGGAGTCGTACGATTTGCTGGTGAAGGGGTTACAGGCTCAGGATTCGGAGGTTACGGGCTTACAGTAGCGGTAGAAGATCATCGAGGTTACTTACATTGTTACGCTCATCTGTCCCGAATTGCGGTGAAGGTTGGACAACATGTTCAGCAAAAGCAACTCATTGGCAATCAGGGCAGTACGGGTCAGAGCACAGGACCGCATGTGCATTATGAAATACGTAAAGCAAGTAGACCCTCTTATGGTTTCACAGCGAGTGAGAATGGCGTTGTCGAGCCGGAAACATATCTGAAGTCCGAATATCGCTCCATGGCGGAGGAAGAGGAGGCACAGCCCATGACAAGTGAGGAGAAGCAAAGGTTTGAGACTATGCAGAGAACATTGGAAGCTCAGGCGTCCTGGATTAAGCAGCAGCAAAATCGTGCCAATATGCCCTGTCCCGCCTGGGCACAAGATGCATTCAATTATTACCGTTCATTCATCATGACGGATACAGGGAGCTATGATTTTTGGAGGTTGCTTGTCATTATGTACCGCAAGGAGAAGAATATTAACGTAAATCCCGACGCGACAAATTAACAACTAGGTATTGACCAGGCTAATGATTGTTCCAACCATGTGATAAGCTTCAACAAAGTCCTAATGCTCTTCAACAGGTAGCTGAACTTAGGCAGATATAGGCGGATAACCATTTATGTATTATTGCCAATTCGCCCGGTTCAAAAAAATGCTGTTGTCATATGTTAGGGTATACCTGATGAAGAGGAGGCAATCACATGAGCGAAGTAGGATATGGCTGTGGTGGTAACAACGTAGGTGGCGTGGGTGGTTACAACCCATTCACATCGACAGGTGCAATCTTGGTATTGTTCATTCTGTTGGTTATCATCACTAAAGCGTTCTGTGTATAATTCGTAAACAATTCTCTAAATAGAAAAGGGAAGCCGTTCACACGGCTTCCCTTTCATACATTATAATGGCGAAGGTTGAGTCACTATTATGACTTGATATGTCTTCATCCAATCTCAATAAATCCTTTTTGATCCCTAATCAATACTACTGGACATAAATCTCAACAATCGCAACATCTCTTTCCTTCGCTAAATCGATAAAGGCAGAGGATGTCTGTACGAGTGGACGGAAGTAATCCGCTGGATTATTCATGACAATGAGACCAGTCTGACCTGTGGTGAGAAGAACTCGTTTACCGATAAAATTAGGAAGCATATGTTTAATAAGTTCCTGAGTGACTTCTCCATTTAATTGACCAAAACTAAGGCTGTACAGCTCGCATAAGACAGAGATTAGCTCTTGTTTGGTCTGATATACCCGATTGGTTGTCATGGCGCTGTACACGTCAGCTACAGCTGTAATACGGGAGTATGGATGAATCTCGTCTCTTTTTAGTCCGTAAGGATAACCACTACCATCCTCACGCTCATGATGCTGTAATGCTACGGTTGCAAGAAGTTCATCTTGAGTCGATTCCATAATAATCTCATACCCATATAGGGTGTGCTTTTTCATTTCTTCGAATTCTTCCGGAGTTAATTTCCCCGGCTTATGTAACATTTCAGGAGGAATCTTCGATTTGCCGATGTCGTGCAAATAACCAGCTTTGGCCACGGTCAAACACTCTTCTGGATTATACCCCATCCACCCCGCGATATAGAAGGCAAGCATGCCAACTTGTAACGAATGAGTGTACGTGTATTCGTTATCTCCGTCCATCATAAGTAGAAGAGAAACGACATCTTTTTGTTTTTCAAGCTGAGATGTTAAGTTAACTAAGATATGATCAACCTGAGTCTCATCAATAAATCCCTTTTCCATGGCTTGCTCGAACAACGTTTCAGTACCTTTTATCGTATCTTCAAACAGATTAGTTAAAAGACGGGTTTGATCGGAACGTAAGGTTTGTTCATCAGAGTGTAAATCGGATGGTGTATGCTCTACATCTGCGTAATCGATTCCGTGTTGCAGCAATTTGGCAATATCATCTTCGCTAAGCGTGGAACCTTTCACCAGCATGTGGAGACCTGCATTGTTATATACGTCATTTATTAACAGGTCGCCAGGTTTAAGATCAGTAACATGCACTCTCACGTATAAACCACCTTTTCCTCGACTAATATCGACACATATCATTATAATAACAAGAAAAAAATGGGTTGACAACGACTTGTTTACTAATTTAATTAGTAATTCAAGAGTTAGAATAACTAATTATTGTTGTTGCATAGGGTTCCAAGGACCCAATTGATGACCCTTCCACTCGGAGCCATCTTCCCATATTTCTTTTTTCCAGATCGGCACAGTTTGCTTCAATCTCTCGATGGCATAACGACTTGCATCGTAACAATCACTGCGATGAGGAGAGGAGACGGCAATGACCACACTAATCTCAGCAACGTCTACTTGTCCAATTCGATGGCTTATTGCGCATAACACGCCAGGCCAGCGCTCAGAGATTTCATCACCGATGGCTGCCATCTGTGCTAGCGCCATGGGAACATAAGCTTCATATTCCAAGTGCACTGTTCGTTGTTCACCCGTCATCTCGCGCGTAGTTCCGACAAACGTAAGAGCAGCACCATGGTTAGCGGTAATGACAAGATTGGTCGTTGCTTCCACAGACAAGGGAGATGTAGTGATCTGATATCGTCCATCTGGAGTAGTAGAGGAAGCCCCTTGCTCGGACTTCCGATTCTCTGTGCCATCACCTCCGGATACAGGAGGTATCAAAGCAATCTCATCTTGAGCCGATATAATAGTATCGGCAGGAGCGTACTGTTGGTTTACAGCAAGAAAGGAAGTGCGGATCTGAGAGGCTAATTCAGGGTATGATTCGGCTAATTTTTCTTTCAAAAGAGCAGCTGTTGGCTCAGCTCCGTCATATTCATATTCAATCAGAGAAGTGCCGAGGCGTTCAGCAATACCTGCAAATAGTTGAATGTTCAATTTCATGAGAATTTTCCACCTTTTTTTCAAAATCTAAACCCTTTCAATATATCATAACGAGAAGGAAAATGTTATGCTTATCTATTAGAGGAATGAACGTTTTAAACGGAATCAGAAGGAGGCGGTGTGATGAGCACCACGAATACACAAGTGTTAACAATACTGCATACGAATGACATTCACAGTCATTTTGGTGCCATGAGTTCGATCGCCGCCATGATTGAAAAAGAAAGAGAACAAGCTGAGAATATTTTGGTTCTTGATATAGGAGATCATATGGATCGTAAGGCTGTGGAGACGGAAGGCACACTTGGAGCAGCCAACGTCGACGTGATCAATCTTACTGGATATGATGCCATTACGATCGGGAATAACGAAGGACTTACGATAACACCTGAACAACTGGCAAGAACATATTCCGGGCTCCAATGTCCTGTTGTTTGCGGAAATGTTGTGGAATATGAGACTGGACTTGTCCCATCCTGGATGCACACGTCGCTCGTCGTGACCAAGGGTGAATTTCGCATCGGTTTATTAGGGGCAACAGCACCATTCACTACGTTCTATGATTTGTTAGGATGGAGTCTTCTTGATCCTATCGAGACGCTGAGTAAACAAGTTGCTGAATTGTCTCCCAAGGTGGATGTCATCATTGTTTTATCACATTTGGGACTATCCACAGATCGCAGATTGGCAGAGCAGATTGAAGGCATTGACGTGATCTTGGGCGGACATACACATCATGTGCTTGAGGAGCCTCTGATAATTGGCAATACCACCATTGCAGCAAGCGGTAAGTTCGGGGAATGGCTCGGTAAAGTGGTCTTAGAGCGTCAGAACTCTACGAGCAAGCCTATCCTTGTAAGCAGTGGATGTGTTCCGGTGACATCCACTCTTCTGGAAGAGCAAGTTACTCTCGCAATCGCTACGAATCGTGCTGAAGCAGAGAAATCACTAGAGCAGACAGCCGTAATGGTGGACAAGCCACTTTCCGTTCATTATGAGCGTGAATCCCCTTTTGCCACCTTGCTTGCGCAAGCGGTTAGACAGGCTACAGGTACCCAAGTGTCTCTGGTGAATGCAGGACAGTTACTTGGAGATCTTCCACAGGGAGTTATTACCAAAGGAATGTTACATTCCCTATGTCCTTCTCCGATCAATGCTTGTACAATATGCTTAAAAGGCAGCCACATCCGTGAAGCACTTGAGCAATCATTGCTGCCAGAGTTTACGGATAAACCAATCATTGGATTTGGGTTTCGTGGGAAGGTTCTAGGAACGTTATGCGTGGACGGGATGGAGATTGAATATGATCCTGAGCGACCGGCATATGAGAAAATTCGTTCTATACGTATTGCGGGCAGTCCTATTCAGGAGGAACAACAATATGTGGTCGGTACACTCGGAATGTTTACGTTTAATGTGGGATATCCTCCACTCGCCCAGGGTACAGAAACGAATTATTATCTTCCAGAATTCTTACGGGATCTAGTGGAAATAGAACTAAAACGACCAGGAGCGCTGGACGAATGCCTGCGACCTCGCTGGCGAGAAATATAATAAGTACTTGCCTTCTGCTGAAGCGGCGGCTAGTTGCAATTACATCTACGGAGCGGGAGAGGATAGGCTGTGCGTTTAGTACATATAAACTTATTGCAGCCTGGCATGAAGCTGGGGAAAAGGATATATAGCGAAGAGGGTTTGGTACTGCTCAGTGAGGATGTGGAATTAACTCAGCGATTAATCTCTCGAATGAAAGATCTCGGGATCGGATATGTCTATATAAAAGACGCGGCAACAGAGGATATCATTGTACCCGAAATGTTACAGGAGGAGACCAAGCGTAGAGCGTTGGTTGAGATTAAGCAGCAGTTCCAGAACATGTCTGGCTTTCGAACGAAGAGCCGAATCCCGCATTTCGGTAAAACACTGACCGGATTAATGAATACGATTTTAGAAGACATCGGTAGCCAGAAGGAAGCCATGATTATGCTCATGGACATGAACTCTACTGATTTTGACTTATATAATCATTCATTGAATGTTTGTGTATATACATTGGTTCTTGGGGTAGCATCGGGCTACAATAGACAACAGCTAATGGAAATTGGCCTTGGTGCCTTATTGCATGATATCGGAAAAACACAGATAGCTTCAGAAGTACTGTATAAGCCTTCTAGATTAACGGACGAGGAATTCAAACTCATTCAGCAGCATACTACATATGGACATCGTATCCTCAAAGACGAGCCGGGTATACCGCTTTTGGCTGCACATTGCGCACTCCAGCATCATGAACGAATTGACGGTAGCGGTTATCCATTCGGCCTAAAAGGTAATGAAATTCATGAATATGCCAAATGGATTGCACTCGCGGATTCATACGATGCGATGACAACCAATCGAGTGTATCAGCAAGCCTTATTACCACATCAAGCTGTGGAAGTACTCTACACTGGTTCTTGTACGCTTTATGAACAACGGATGCTTGAGAAATTTCGAGATTGTGTTGCGATCTATCCTATTGGCATGTCGGTTACACTAAGTACAGGTGAGGTTGGTGTCGTGGCCTCGATCCATCCACGTATCCCGCAACGCCCAATCATTCGAGTGCTGAAGGATGCAGAGGGTCAGGTTTTGCATGCACCCTATGAGATTGATCTATCGACTGCATTGTCAGTTATGATTACAGGTGTGGAGGGCGCGGAAGAGATGCCTTCGATGCCAGTTAGTGGACAGTATTTGGAAAGCTGACATCCAACTTAATCAGTACAAGACGCTTCTATCGTAATATTTGGGTTGAATAGACTCAATATACAGGAGCGTTTTTTTGCCTTGTAATTGTACCCATTAGTTATAAGGTTGTTCAAAGTTACGCTTTATGATGATGAAACAAATCTGGTCTGATTATCTACAATTAAAGTGGGTTTTACAGTACAAATGTAAGCCTACGTAGGGCAGTTTTCCTACACGAAATAGACAGACCCTTTCCTCCGAGGCATTCAAAATTGTGCTATGATAAAAGATAGCTCCAAAAAGATTGAGTCGGAGTATGATGTAAATAAAAATTTTTAGGTTAATAAAAGGAATAAGGTGAAAAACAATGACCATGCTAAATTCAGGATCGGTTCAACCGATGCCTTTATCGCCGACAAACGATCCATGGGATCCAATCGGTTCTTTGCGTACATATGGACGCCATGTACTGACTAGTGTAGAAATGACCGTGACTCATTTGTGTAATATGCGCTGCGAGCATTGCGCGGTGGGTGATATGCTTACGATGCGTGAGGCTCCAGCTCTTCCGTTGCCTTTGATGTTGAAACGGTTAGATGAGGTAGAACATCTGCAAACGATTAGTTTGACAGGTGGGGAACCAAGCTTCAGTCAGAAAACGGTGGATGAGATGATTATTCCGCTGCTCAAATATGCGAAGGAGCGTGGCATAAGGTCCCAGATCAATTCCAATCTTACGCTAGATCTGAATCGATATGAGAAGTTGCTTCCTTATTTGGATGTCATGCACATCTCCTTTAATTATCTGAATGCGGATGATTTCCATCAAGTTGGGTTTGCGAACAGTGGCAGACCGGTTAAACGCGAAGTTGCGGTGAAGATGTACGAGAAAATGATCGAAAACTCACGTAAGTTAAGTGAAGCTGGCATGTTTATCTCTGCCGAGTCCATGATTAACTACCGTACTCATGACAAACTCGAGGGTATTCACCAGTTAATTCGTGAGATGGGCTGTGTACGTCATGAAGTGCATCCGATGTATAATTCGAACTTTGCATCCAACCTGCCTGTTCTGTCGCTGGATCATATGCGTACGGCCATTCATCGATTGCTTGACGTACGTGATAAGGAGATGTGGATGTTGTTCGGTACACTTCCATTCTTCGCATGTAGCGCTGCGGAACAGGATCGTGAGCTGATTAATCGTCTGCACAGTGAACCGAACGTAACCGTTCGTAACGATCCAGATGGGCGTAACCGAGTTAACGTAAATATGTTTACAGGTAATGTGTATGTGACTGACTTTGCAGACATCCCAGCCTTTGGCAACATTCGAGATCGTAAGCTGGATGATGTCTTCCATGAGTGGTCGGCAGAGCATCCGCTGAACCAGACAGTGAATTGTCACTGTGATATCGCATCCTGCTGCGGCCCTAATCTGTTGGTGGCGGATATGTATTATAAGGGTGTTGATTTTAAATCAAGAAAGGCAATTACACGCTGACCTTCCAGGTGCATTCCTGAATAGATAGAAAAGGGGAGTTTCGACTTGGATATTCATACCGAATTTCATCTTGGGCAATTACTGTTTAATCTGGTGTGTGTGTTTCTGCTCGTCTTCTTGAATGGCGTATTTGTTGCAGCGGAATTTTCCCTCGTGAAAGTGAGGCAGACTCGTCTGACGCAATTACAGAGTGAGGGCAATCGTCTGGCTGGCTATGCGCTAAAAGTGAACGGCAAACTGGATGCGTATCTATCTGCAACCCAGTTTGGAATCACGTTGACTTCCCTTGGACTTGGATGGCTCGGTGAACCAGCGATATCTGAATTACTGGTTCAACCCCTCATGACCAAGCTTGGTGTAGTAGATACAGCGCTCATATCGACAGTTTCCGTTATCGTAGGTTTCAGTATTATTACGTTCCTACATATCGTACTTGGTGAGCTTGCTCCCAAATCACTGGCGATTCAAAAGACAGACGGAGTTGCGCTGTTCTTGTCTGCACCACTGCTCCTTTTCTATAAAATCTTCTTCCCATTCATCTGGGTGTTAAATGCGTCGGCGAATGCGTTACTCCGTCTTGCTGGAATTGAACCTGCAAGTGAAGGAGAAGCACATTCTGAGGATGAGCTGCGCATTCTCATGAAACAAAGTGCCAAGAGTGGAGTTATTGATAAGGATGAGATCAAATTGATGGATAACATCTTTGATTTCTCTGATATGCTCGCTCGTGAGGTCATGTTGCCACGTACAGATATGGATTGTCTTTACACCAATCTGTCTTTGGAGGAGAATCTGAAGATCATCAATGCGACTAAGCACTCTCGATATCCGGTAGCGGTGGAGGATAAGGATGAGATCATTGGATTTATCCATATTACGGACTTACTGCTAGCTGAACCAGAACAACAGCATGACCTTGCTTCTCTCGTTCGTCCAATTCTCAACGTTCCGGAATCCATGGAAATTAGTCATGTGTTACGTCTCATGCAGAAGAAACATTCTCAGATGACGTTGGTGGTTGATGAATATGGCGGTACAGCCGGATTGTTAACAGCTGAAGAGATTCTGGAAGAGATTGTCGGAGATCTGTACGATGAGTTTGAGGACGAGCGTCCACATATGGAGCGCAATGGGGATTCTTTCTCAATCGACGGTCGCTCTCTTATTGAAGAAGTGCATGAATGGACTGGAGCCGTTATCGATGATGATGAAGTGGATACCATCGGCGGCTGGCTGTTCAAGGAGCTTGAAGGTAGTCCTGCCAAAGGCAAAACACGCGAACGGAACGGATACGTATTTGAGGTGGAGGAATCCAGTCGATTGCGAATTACGCGGGTGAAGGTGTACAAGCATACAATATCGCAGGACAATGATGAACCAGACCAACAAGATGAATAATTAAAGTGAACACGTATGCTGAATGCTCGTGAGTTACGTTGACCTTCGTGAAGCTTCCCTGTGGGGATTGGAGCGGAGGTCTTTTTTTAGCTTTTACTGAAAAATACGGATTAACCCATACGATTGAGACATATGGTTATAGAGACGGGAAGCGTAGGGTGATTATGAAACGTAGGAAGGTTAATTCAAAAAAACTAGAAAGGAGGTTTGTGGTATGAAGGATCCGCAGATTCGTGCATACAGGCCATTTATTGGACCATTTGATCCGTGTGAACCGAAGGAGATTCGAACGTATTTGGTTCCTCCACAGCTGTTTATTCCATTTCAACCTATGGGATGGCCGCAGTATAGTCCCGCAGAAGCGCTTAGATTAGGAACGTTGTGGCCCGCCTTGTACAGCCCATACACATCGGCAAAAGCGAAGGAAAAGGGGGTGTAATTGATGGAATCTGAAGAGGTAGCTAAAGCTTGCGATGCTAGATATTATGAGTTGCTAGAGGAATTACAGGCCTTAGATTTTGTGTTAGTGGAGCTTAACCTGTATTTGGATACACATCCTGGAGATTATCAGAGTATTGAGCAGTACAATAAGTTCGCTCAAGAACGCATGCGAGTAGCACAGGAATTTCAGCAATTGTACGGTCCGTTAACGAACTTTGGTCATGCCTTTTCCAAATACCCGTGGGAATGGTCACAGACGCCTTGGCCTTGGCAAGTATAGAAGCAGTGGGCAGAAATTAGAGCATATGCGTAAAAAGCAATTGGAATTCTTATTTTATAATTGATTTTGGGGATACGAAGATCGAGGCATTTTGGGAGCCTATGAGCTGGAGCGAGCGTTAGATTTGAAGCTGAACCAAATGGAAAAATAAAGGGGGAGCCCTGTGTGTGGGTGTATGAGAAAAAATTGCAGTATCCCGTTCGGGTAAGTAAATGTGACCCTCATATGGCTAAACTACTTATGGAGCAGTACGGCGGTGCCGATGGAGAATTGGCTGCTGCGTTGCGATATCTAAACCAACGTTATACGATTCCTGATAAGATCATTGGGCTGCTGAACGACATCGCTACGGAGGAATCAGTACATCATAGCTATCAATCATAGTCTAATGCATTAACCTAAAATACTTACTAAAAAAGATCCTTGGAATTTTATTGGTAATTCCAGCTGCAGCCAATAGGGGTGTACTTTTTGATTAATAAACAGATTTTCAAATCACAATTGATACAATGAAATAAATTTAAATATTATTACATAATATACATTAAATTACATCTTATGTTTAGACTTTAATATCTCCAAAGGATTATAGTAACAATTGTTAGTAAACAAATAGAAAAGGGGATTAATTCAGAATGAAAAAGTATCTACTAGTATTGCCATTAACTATGTTATTGGTGTTCCTTTGCTTGCCATTTGCGAGTGCATCTGCAGCTTCAGTTGACATTTTGAGGGGACTTGAACCAGTAAATTTTGCACGAACAAATTTTGTTAATTCTATTAGTAATGCAACAGATGGGAACGATGATACATACCTAGAAACAAATTACTTAGCTAACAATGGCACTCTTACGAGCTACGCATACTTGTATAAACTGCCTGAAGCAACGAGCTTAAACAAAATTAGAATTAAAGTCGATAGCATCGAAAACTTTACGAGTATAGGATTTGAAGATGCTGCTGGCAAGGGTCTCTATAATGTACAAGTAAAATCGAACGATCAAACTACAGTTCTTGATGAAGTTAAAATTTCTAAAGAGGTTAAACAAATTCGTATATATGTTACTAATAAGGCAGCATTAAAATTGTATTCACTTGAAGCATATTCTGATCAAGTCCAAACTCCAGATGTACAAGCACCTGCTGATCTTGTAGCTAACGCAGCGGACGGCAAAATTGACCTGACATGGAGTGCAGTTCCTGAAGCCACAAGTTATGCAATTAAACGTGCTACAACTTCTGGTGGCCCTTATCAAACTGTAACAGATAGTGTATATGATACGAAATACACTGATACGACTGTTACCAATGGTGTAACGTACTATTATGTTGTGACCGCAAATGTTAACGGTATTGAAAGCGAATATTCAAATGAGGCTTCAGCTACACCTACTGAAACTCCAGTTGTAAGTGGTAATAGAGCTCGTGTTGTCGTTTATCTGATCAGCGGATTAGAGAAGGAATATGATCTTTCTAGTTCAGAACTATCAGCATTTATTTCATGGTATAGCAATCGCGCTGAAGGCATTGGTCAAGAAGTCTACGCCTTTAATAAGAATTCTGACATGAACAATTATATTAGCAGAAAAGACTTCATCGCTTTCAGTAAGATTGAGATGTTTGAAGTTAATGAGTATGTATCAAACTAAATAGTTTAAAGGAGCAGCTAAATAGCTGTTCCTTTTGTTATCGTAATTAATTGTCGATATTATTAGAAAAAGTTTATTAGGAGTATAGGCAAGAGTTGACAAGTCGAATATCAATTAAAGGAAACATTAGTAAAGGTGTTAACCTCCTACTAACATCATAAGATATGTTACGCCAGACTTATGAATTACTCTTATCTACACTCGGGGGAGTTTAGGGAATAATTTCAAATCGAATTGCCCAATTGCTTCTGGTCTTGTCCAGTGGCCTTTTATTGTTTTGGTGTATACCGCCACTTCAAGAACTGACTTTAACAAATTATTCTTTTGCTCGGGGTCGTCCGTCTTTGTATAAGTATCCAATACATATTCAACATTAGGAATAATGTTTACTTTAGCGGTTTGTCTTCGTTTCTCCAAGTCCATTTCCCCTAAAGCAGCTCTAATGCTTTCCTCAGTTTCCCCAATCCGTTGTGCGAGGGTTTGTGATCTCTCTAGGTACGTCTCTACAGTATAAATTTTCTTCTCTAGTAAATCATGCAGATTATTATTCTGTTCGTGAAGCTCATGCAGCTTCTTTTCGAGATCCTTTACAATCTGCTCTTTAATGTTTAAAGTAGATTCGTTTTCTGAGATCCTCTCAGGTTTATGTGTGTTCCACTGGGCTTTATAATTTTCTAGCCAGACACGTAATCCTTCTAGTATTCTTTCTTCTACTATATATCCTGGTGAACTGATATTCTTACATGTCGGCCCCTGACATATTAGTCCTGTTGGAGTATCAGGATTTTTGTAAGGACGACGAACCATAAGACGCCCACACATTCCGCATCTGATTAATCCGGCTAGAGGATTGATTATAACCCCTCTTGGAGCTGGAGGATGATAGTTGCCCTTCAATATCTCCATTGCCTTATCCCATGTTTCTTTAGTTATAAGCCCATCATGTTTACCATCAGCAAGCAGCCATTCACTCTCATCTACTCGTGGGCGGTATCTGTGGACTACGCCGTTTTTCCGGGTTTTCTTTTCGGGGCGTCTGCGCCAAGCGATAGCACCGTAATAAACTGGATTGCGAATTATCCCATTAATCGTAGCGACAGTCCATTGGCTGTTCTTTAATGTAGGTATGGATAGTTGATTCAGCTTTTTTGCAATTAAGCCTGTGCCAACCCCTTGATTAACGTACATATCAAATATCATTTGGATGATAGGGGCTTGCTCGGGATGAGGTTCCAATGTCCAACCTTTTTCTTTCTCTAATTTGATGCGATTGAAACCATAGGGTGCTATATTGCCAATGAATTTTCCTTCAAGAACGGAGTCCTTACGCCCAGTCTGTTGTCGACGATTGATAGTTTTATACTCACGACGGGACATGAAGAGACCAAATTCAAAGTACTCTTCGTCAAACTCATTGTCAGGATCATATGTTTTAACAGGCGTAATGATTTTTGTGCCGGCATATTTAAAAGTTTGTGCGATGATCCCCTGGTCGATGGTATCACCGCGCGCCAAACGCTCAATTTCCATGACAAGTACACCGTCCCATAGTCCTTCTTCAACTTGACGAAGAACATTCTGAATAACAGGACGTTGTGCTATGGTTTCGCCTGAAACGATCTCTCTGAAGACTTCAGAAATATTTATCTTTAGCCGTTTAGCTAAATCAAATAGATTGCGCTCATGTCTTGCCAGCGTTTCTCCTTCACCGCGACTCTCGGCTTCCATATCCGCCCGCGATTTACGCAAATACATGCAGAAACGCCCTTGAAGTTTTGAGGTGAGTTTTGCGTATAATTCGTCTGACATGGTCAAGCCTCCTTAATATTTTATATGTATTTTTTTGAAAAGTATGTTCATTATCAATAATATAGCACATATGTTCTGGTTTTTGGGTGAAAGAAAAGCCCCGAAGGGCTTATTGATCGTTCGCGCTTCCTACTGATAACATTAGAATCTTGGTATCTTTCACAAAATTCATGCTGTACCTAAATCCATTACGTATTACAGAAGATGAGAAGTGTATTTTCATAAAGAGTCTATAAATTCTTTGTATTTATTGAATTCTTCTTCAGGCATAGTTGCTGGGACTTGCAAAAGGATATTATCTTTTGCATATGTAAGTGAACGGAACATTTCTAAGGTTATTCCTAACTCTTCGTAGATGTTCTCCATTGTAGCAAGATCGTCTGTATTTTCAAAAATGAATATATGTCCCGAAGGTATATCTTTTAAGACAAAACCACTGTTTTCAGACCCTTCTGTTGCAGAAGAACCCTTTAGAGAAGGTAATTCAAATCTAACCAGTTCAGCGGTTTCAGGCTTTAAACTCATGTCTCCATCTTCGGTAACTTTCCTTGGGTTCTCAGCTTCTATGCTCAACTTTTCTAATTTTGCAATTACGTCATCAGCAGTAACAGATCTCCCACTACTGCATCCTGTAATAAGAAGCAGAGCTCCTAGAAAAATGAGGATTGGCCATCCTTTTTGCATTGTTTATTCGCCTCTCGTTTATAAAATTATTATAGGCATAAGAACATCACTCTGTATAAGATAGACACAGTTGCTGCTATCTGATATAAGGAAGTGTGAAAGAAAAGAAACACATTCACACATCCTTAAAAACTCTTATGTAAATAGTTTTGAGATTAAAATTAATGACTATTGTTACTGAATTATGTTCAAATACTCGTGAGAAATCATCTTCTTCTCCACTCAAGAAAAGCATTTAAGTGTAGGCTACCAAAAATAATTAATGCAAGTACCGACAATACAACAGATGCGCTAACACTATTAAACAAATTACCTAAGTTCCAGGCTAAATAACCATAGCACCCAGTCAAAATAATTAAAACAATGGCTCGTGTCACTTTAAACCAGAGCAGAACTGCTAATCCGATCAGCAGTCCCCCAAACAATAACCACGAAGAAAATTGACCTCCTAAACCAGCAGAGACTATCAAAATTTCAAGCAAAACAAGCCCTGATCCAGCCCCGTAACTTCTTGCGTTGATGACCCCGTGTTCCACTTTTCTTTCTATAGAAGCATTATTCTTATGATCCATAGACATTGTTCTAAGCCGAGCCTCCTTTAATAAAATTTTGAAATATAGAAGCAGCTCACTTCACGAAAGTAAAAAAGGCAGGAATGGTTCGTTTAAGAAACCATCCCGTTAAAGTAAATCTATATCTGCATTTTTCAGCCCTTTTAACCACCAAAATTCTGCCAGAAGAGCATTTACCTGATTATAGACACATGTTAAAATCGAACATGAACAGAACGTTTGTTCTTTTTTTAACAAGAACTAGGAACGGAAGTGTCATCATGGAGAAAACAGATATTAAAAAAGCTATGATTGAGTTGGATGGAGTACCTTTGGGACACCTCGAGAAGGAACAAATTATTATAAATCTAAAATCAATCTTCCTCGGAAAAGATGATTTGTGCAGCTCGCTTGAGCTTTTTTTGAATAGCGGGGTCAGACAGATCAAGCCCTAGTCTCTTTTCTAAATCCTCAAAGAATTCAAATTTAGCTTTTAGTTCATTATCAAGAGTTAAAGTTTCCCGAATATTTGATCTTCCATAGAGATAATCGACATTGACTCCAAATAGGTCAGCTATCTTATTCATAGTATCCATAGGAGGCTGTTTAGTTCCATTCTCATATGCAGTATAAGTAGGTCTTGCAACACCTAATATTTTTGCTACATACTCTTGAGTCCAGATAGGACTCTTTTTTTTCATCTCTTCTCGCTCATTCTTTAACCTTTGAGCAAAAACTTCCATAATAACACACCAACTTTTCTAGGATAGTACCAGTATAGTGTTACTGAAAGAAACTTTAAACTTAAGTTCCTAAAAGAAACAATTATTGTTGACAAGTTCCTTATAGTAACGTAATATGTGTTTATGGATGTTACTTAAAGGAACAAAGGAGGTTGAAGCATGAGATCTTGGCTTAGAGAAATTCGCGAAAAATATAATATGACTCAAGAACAAGTGGCTTTTAAAGCGGGAATTTCTCGTAGCTATTTTACTAACATTGAAAATGGAACCAAAACGCCATCAGTTATAGCTGCAAAGTCAATCGGTGAAGCACTTGATTTTCCGTGGTCATATTTTTTTGAGGAGAAATGTTACTTTAAGGAACAAAAATACAAGGAAGGAGTGAGCTGATGAACGAGTGCCCACGATGTACCAGTAACAAAATCTCAACGACAGATAACTTTTGCAAAGTTTGCGGATTCGAATTATTCCAAATCACAATACAGAAGTTTGAAGTTAATTCAGAAACCGCCGCGGCCACGGCAGCTTCTGAACAGCCTAAATTAATTATGACGAGTAAGTTTTTCATCTTTCCAGATCTAAGTGAAGAAGAAATAGATTCTTTGCATATGACACTAATGAGAGCTGCTTTTGAATGGAAGAGTTCTAATGGATTTCAGTATAAGTAATTGAAATTGGTAAACCGCAATGAGTGCAGAGCTCATCATTTGAAGCTATATAACCTGCAGGGAATTTAATTCCATTGTTACTTGCACAAGAAATGCTATAAAAACTCACTTTATTTTCAGATGGATGTGTTTCTGGAGAATGTGCCACGGATCCTTCGCCACCGATTATCCAGCCGAGTTTTTTAAGTTCCTTGTTCAAATTCAACTTATCCTCTTCAGAAAGTTTCCTAAAGTAAACCGAATGATTCATACATTTCACCTCCTTTCCTATTAAATGGTGTGTGCAAACTCCATTTTAGCAGAAAGAGGAAAGACAAACCCAGAAAAAGGAGGTTCAAAAAACAATGGCTGTCCCACAACTTGATCCGCATAAACATAATCCTGGGAGGGATGTGCCGATGCCGATCCAATCTAAAGAATTGCCAGCAGGGAACGTTGTAGAGACGTATCAGTTCGGAGTAACCACTGTTCATATCTGTGATGACTTCATTGCCCAAACACCTATGCAGATTGCCAAAGTGATTCGAGAAATGCACATAGCTGGTTGGGCTATCTTACAGAACCAGAAAAGCGAAGCCGAATAGGCTTCCATTGGAGGACAAGCCTATGAAATTTGTTTGGATCAAACCCACATCCCGAGCATGTTTTATCGCTGCTGTAGTAACAAGAGTGAATGTTGGAAAAATGACAATCGATCATGCAATCCATCACACACTTTCTTTGGAACGACAGTGCAGACATCCACATCTGATCTCCAAGAGAGAGCTTAAATCTGTGAAACGTGAAGCTGAGGCTCAGATCCGTAAGATACAAGAAACCCGCCGAGCTGTACCGACTGGCGGGAGTTGAGAGGATCGATGGAGCCGGGGAAGCTCTAAAAGTATAATACTCCCCTTGTTAATAGCATTTCCATTCCAATATGGAATATTCGGGAGGGGGTGAACACGGTTGGATATAAAGTTTGGGGCAATCATGAGGGCTTGCCGCGAACGAGCTGGTTTTACGCAGGAACAAATGGCGGACAAGCTCCATCGCACGCAAGCCTGCGTTTCAAAATTTGAAAAGGATCATAAGATTCCGGACATGACCACTATGATGCGATGGGCAGAAGTAACAGGTGCAAGGGAAGTTGTTGTTGCTTTCATTTACGGAATGGACGGAATCAGCATGATTCAAAGACTGATTGGAGGATAAACGAATGAAGGTAGATCAATTGGAATTGGAATTACAGTTCATTGCGGCAAATGCTCGGCACAACCTGAACCTCATACATATGAACCCTGAAAGAGTGCAGGAGATGAAGCGTGAACGGGTAATCGGAGCATTGGAATTTATGGATGGATTGCATGAGGCATTTGAAGGACAAAAAGAAAATGCCCGCCTTGCAGGGCGGACACTTGGTCTGAGAACTTGGTTGAAGTCTCTTCTGCTGCTCATTTTATCGTCTCCCGAGCAAAAGCGCAAGGGGGAATCAGTATGAGTGAACAACTCGCACGTCAGATAATCGACAATTATGTTGCTTCGACACTGGCTTTACGGGCAAGTAGCGTGTCTCCATCGGAGGTTGGTGTAACTGACGCTGATGCCTATAGTAGTCATCGACTGGATATCTTCATTCGTTGGGAGAATGCAAAGTTCAGCCTGCAGGAGCTTCCTACTGAGTACAAGCTTCAAGCAATTCAAGCAATAGATGCAATTACCGCCTGATGAGTTCACTGCGGAGTGAACGAAACCTAGCCCTATGGGGCGATGGTCGCGGGAAACCGCAATACATATGAAGGGAGGAACTGAGTATATGGCAATTCATGAATCAGTGAATAAGATTCTAAACCAGCTGAGTAGCCTGGCAGATGACACAAATGATGCTTTAAATAACACAGCGTACATTCTTCGCAGATTATCAGAATTTACTGATGGTGAGCTCAATGAAGTGATTACTCAACTTGAAGCAATCAGAGATCAGGTAGAAGAGTTGGAAGAAGCGCACGAAAAGGTTCAAGAAGAGGTTGCAAATTTGGAAGAAGAATTAAACGAAAAATGACCGCGGGCTAGGCGGTCATCACTGATCTTTCACAACTAAATATGGATACACGGTCATCTTACCATGGGTGACCGTTCCAAACAAGGAGAGTTGATATCATGGCAAACTCACATTCGGCTTACTCAGTCGATTTAAGTCAACAAAACACTGAAACGAAGGTGCTACCAGCCAACGTTTACAATCCTGCCGCTCTTGAAATCAGAGGTAGCTTCGGGAGTATTCAAATCGCCGCATCCGAAGGGCAACTTGCTGAGATTGAATATGCCATCAAGCAACACCTCGACAGCATTAAGTATCCGCAGCCGGTTCCTCCGGTTCAAGAGGAGGCGACGGCATGAAAGAGCTGATCCTTGTATCCCTGACCCTTCGTAACTTCAAAGGCATTCGGGATTTCGTGCTTGAGACTGGTAGTTCCAGCGTGTCCGTGTTTGGTGACAATGCCACTGGCAAAACAACGTTGTTCGACGGATTCGTGTGGGATTTGTTCGGTAAAGACAGCCAAAACCGCACAGACTTTGAAATCAAAGGCCTGGACGAGGATGGCAAGGTCGCTGAACACGGTCTGCAACATGAAGTTGAAGCTGTTCTGATGGTTGATCGTCGCCGTCGTTCCTTTAAGAAGGTGTTCTCTGAGAAATGGACGCGTAAGCGTGGACAGGCTACTGCCGAATTTGGGGGTCACACTACAGATTATTACGTGGATGGCGTACCAGTTAAGCAAGGGCAGTACAAAGCTGAGGTAGATGCTCTGATCAGCGAGGACATTTTCAAACTGCTGACAAGTCCTTCTTACTTTAACGAAATTCTTAAACCGGATGCACGTCGTAAAGTACTGATGGAAGTATGCGGTGAAATGACGGATGAAGAGATCATTACAGGAAATAAGCAACTTGCACCGCTGACTGACATTCTTGGTGATCGGAGCCTTGAAGATCACCGTAAGGTGATTGCAGCCCGTCGAACCGTGATCAATAAGGAGCTGGATAAAATCCCTGTCCGCATCGATGAAGCACGTCGAAGCATGCCAGATGTGTCCGACCTGGACCCTGAGTTACTGCAGGAAGACATTGAGACGATGCGAGGTAGGGTGGACGCTAAGACAGCCGAACTCCAACGGATTCAATCCGGCGGTGAGTTATCGGCCAAAGAACTCCGCTTACGGGAGATCAAAGCTGAGCTAACGGACATTAAGCAACGTGTCCAGGCTGATGGTTTACAAGCAGTTGATGGACAACGCAGATGGGTTATGCAACTGAAAAGCGAGGCATCTGATTTACAATCTCGCATTTCTGCCGGACAACGTGAAGTTGAACAATACAAAGGACAAGTAAGCCGTGCTGAAAGCCAGGCTTCACGGTTACGTGAGGAATGGCATGCTGCTAATGGATTGGAGTTTCCTGTTCATGAGCACGAACACGACGAGAATTGCCCATCTTGCGGACAATCACTCCCTGCGGATCAAGTTCAAGCTGCTAAAGACAAAGCCTTGTCAGATTTTAACTTAGATAAGTCCAAGCGCCTTGAGCGGATCTCCGCTGACGGTAAAGCGGCAGCCAATGAAGTTACTAAGCTGAAGCATTCCATGTTTGATGTGGAAGAAAGCATCAACAGTTTCCAAGAACAATTGATAGCCAAACAAAGCGAAATTACCAATGCAGAATCGACCTTGCAAAGCTTGCAATCGAACATTGCTGATCCAGCTGAGAATGCAGAGTACCAGGCGAAACAACGCGAAGGTGAGACAGTACGTGCTGAAATCGAGAGTCTTCGTTCTTCTGCTGCTGATGCTATTGCTAAGGCTCAATCAGAGATTCGTCTCTTGCGTATCCAAGTGGACGAGCTTGAAGCAGACAAAGCGAAGCTGACGACCGTAGCAGCTACGGAAAAACGTATTGCTGAGCTGGTCGAAGAGGAACGCAAGCTCACTTCTGAATTTGAGAAATTGGAACATGAGTTATTCCTTACCGAAGAGTTCACACGGACGAAGGTTAGCATGTTGGAATCCAAGATCAATAGCAAATTCAAGCATGCACGATTCCGGTTGTTCGAAGAGCAGGTCAACGGCGGCTTGAAAGACGTTTGCAAGACGACGTACAACGGTGTTCCTTATGAGGGTGGCCTGAACAATGCAGCACGAATCAATGTTGGCTTGGACATCATCAATACGTTGGGACAGCATTACGGGTTCAGTGCTCCGATCTTCGTGGACAATGCCGAAGCCGTTACACAACTGATTGATACGGATGCCCAAGTGATTCGCTTGGTGGTATCTGAAGGTGACAAGAAGCTCCGTTTGGAGCATAACGACATCCAGGAGGCGATTTAATTGAGTACAGAAAAACAACAAGCTCCCCAGCCAGGGGAGCAAGCCATTACTAAGACAGAGCCAACACAATCTGAACGATTTATGACCAAGGTCATTTCTGAGTTTGGTTCAAGTGTTGGTGAAGTTGCCCTTACCAACTTCCAAAAGCGTCTTGCACAGAATTACTTCATTGCTTTGGATGCAGTGTTGAAGACTGCAGAAGAAAAGCGCCTGAAAAAGTCTGACCAGTATCGTGATCCTGTTCCTATGACTTGGGCGAACGTGAACATGGATAAGTTGTCACGCGATGTAGTTGCTTATGCACGGATCGGATTTGACCCAGCTCAGGCAAATCACATCAATCTGATTCCATTTAAAAATAACAATACAGGTAAGTACGATATCGGCTTCATTGAAGGGTACCGGGGCATTGAACTCAAATCAGTAAAATACGGTTTGGAAGTTCCCGACCACGTAACTGTTGAGCTGGTTTACTCAAATGATTACTTTGCACCTATTAAGAAAGATGCAAATCACCCACATGAAAGTTATGAATTTGAGATTAAAAACCCTTT
Organism: Paenibacillus tundrae; assembly: GCF_036884255.1. Lineage (NCBI taxonomy): Bacteria > Bacillati > Bacillota > Bacilli > Caryophanales > Paenibacillaceae > Paenibacillus > Paenibacillus tundrae. Next base: position 2,045,683 of record NZ_CP145605.1, read on the forward strand.
TGATCGCGGGAATATCCTTGGGGGATTTTATTTTCACTCATTCATAAAAACTCCTGAGAAAAACAAGCTGGTAATGATGACGCTCAAGGAAATTGAGAAAAGAAAACCAGAAAAAGCTAGTGCCGAGTTCTGGGGAGGCGAGAAAGACAAATGGGAGAAAGGTAAAAAGGTAGGCACTGAAACGGTGGAAGGCTGGTACGACAAAATGGTTTGGAAAACTGTCTACCGTGCAGCTCATAATGATATCACCATTGACAGTCAGAAGATCGATGACGATTATCTGCGCTTGAAGCAAATCGAGAGTGACTTGTCAGAAGCAGAGGTTTCAGAGGAAGTACGAACTAATGCAAACCGTAACATCATTGACGTTACTCCACCCCATATGAATGACGTTCCTAACGAGCCATCTTCATCTGAGGAACAACGGGAAATGGACTTCGGAGCTGAAGCTCAACCAACTAACGATGGGCCAGGCTTCTGATGATCGAGATTACTTCCCTCGGCTCCAGCAGCGCGGGTAACGCCTATCGTATCACTGATGGCAAAACCCCGCTCTTGCTGGATGCAGGACTTAAATATAAGGAGATTCAACGTGCTCTTGCCTTTCAGGTATCGTCCTTAGCAGGATGCCTTGTAAGTCATGAGCATGGCGACCATAGTGTCGCTATCAAGGATCTGATCAAGGCTAGTGTGGACATTTACACCAGCGCTGGTACTGCAGATGCATTGGGGATTGACAGTCACCGTTTGCATCGCATATCTGCCCTAGAGCCATTCACAATTGGTACCTGGTCGATTCTACCGTTTGACGTTCAGCACGATGCAGCGGAGCCTTTGGGCTTCCTCTTGGCTAATACAGCAGGGGACAAGCTGCTTTTCGCAACTGATACCTATTACATCAAGCATCGGTTCAACGGTCTGACTCACATCATGATCGAGTGCAACTATTCAATCAATATACTCAATCAAAATATTGCCGCTGGCCGTGTGCCGGCGGTCATGAAACATAGATTGCTTCGTTCTCACTTCTCGCTCGAGAACGTGAAAGAGTTCATCAGAGCGAATGACATGCGTCGTGTGCAAGAGATTCACTTACTCCATCTGTCAGACAACAACAGCGACGAAGAATTGTTTAAACGGGAAATAGCAGCCCTCACAGGCAAACTGGTTTATGTAGCAGGTAGGTGATGGCATGGATGATCTAACTGGCAAGCCGCTCCTAAAGAGCATGATGGGCGAGCGGATCTGGCGGCTGTTTGATACTGACAAGGCAGCCTTCCAACGAGAGACGCTTGCATATTTCGAACGAGGTTACCCGGATTGGGAAGTCAAGCGGGTTAAAGAACCGCACGTATTCTTACAACACAGAAAGGGTCGATGATACTTGGCAATTGTGAAGCAAATATCGGTTGGGGCTTCATTCACGAAAAATCTAGGCAACTTTCAGAGTTTGAAGGTGGAGGCCACTGTCGTTATGGAGTTGCAGGACGGTGACGATCCGAATGCTGTATACGCTGAAGCGTGGGAAACAGTGCAAGCGCAAGTACGCAAAGGACTGGCTAACAAGGTTGATAAAAATAATTAACAACAGGGGATGAACGGTATGCCCGAAGGCAGTTACCCGTTTCCGATTTACTCCGGCATCTTGGAGCCAGAACACTACAAACGAATAGGCAACGCGATATGGCTTTTCCTCTGGTGCATCAGTTCAACTACGAAGGAGATTGAGGAAGAGGAAACTGTCTGGGGCGTTGTCCTCGGCGGTAAGCCAATGAAGCTGTCTGAGATAGCCGAGTATTTTGGAGTTAACGACAAGACAGTGAGCCGCTGGTTAAACGATCTGGAAACTAACAAGTACATTGAAGTGACCAGGGCACCAAGAGGATTAATCCTGAAGGTTCGAAATTCCAAAAAGAGATCAGACAAAAGTGTCCGATCAGTCGAAAGTGAACAGACAAAAGTGTCTGATCATACTGTCGGTGATAAGACAGATATGTCCGATCACAATCAAAGTGATAAGACAATATTGTCCGATCAGTCGGCAAGTGATCAGACAGAAATGTCCGATCACACACCAATTTTGGGTAGTGATCAGACAAATATGTCCGATCTAAAAGATATTACTACTATTACTACTACTGCTACTACTAACGAAGCATCAGATTCATGGGATGGCATTTTGAATCCTGTTCCTCCTGAGGACGATGGGATGATTGGAATATTGAATGCCTATTGCAAGATGCACAACAAACTAGATTTTCACGTTAATCAAAACGAACGTTCAGCCATGGGTAAGATGGTCGCCGGAGGTACGCCTAACCCTTTTACCATCCGAACTATGGCAAGCCTACTTGAGGCAAAACGTCAACGTGAGGGAAACACATTCAAGCTTCCAAAGAGCTTTTTGTACTATGTCGAAGGTATCGAGGAGGCTTGGAAAGTCCATCAAGCAACGGAACAACAGCAGCCATTTAAACCTGCTTTGGTACCGAACGCACAAGCCCCAGCGGCTACTCAGCCGCGCAGATTAAGCCGTCAGCAGCAAGAACTTGCAGACTTAAGACGGCGAGCGGAGGAGGAACGTAAGCGTGGATAGAGCTGAAATTTTTGACTTGTTAATCGAGATCAAGGAGAACTACCCCAATTTCGATGTGAGTGAAGAGAATGTGGATCGCCACATGAAGTATCTGCATGATTTCTCGTTTGAAGCAGCTCAGCAAAACCTTCAGGAGCATGTAAGGACGGGGAAGTGGCCACCTAATATTGCTGAGATCCGCGGCAATTTAGGAGACCAGGAAGCTCGGAAACGTGAGCTAGAAGCAACTAGGGCTTATCTGGATCAACGAGAAGCAAATCGGGCAAAGGCAACGTTACCGCCTCCCGGATGGAAGGATGGTTTACTTGCAAAACTTCGGAGCGATTGAAGACAGGCTGCCGATTAGCATCGAATTTGAACAAGCTGCTCTTGGTGCATTAATACTCAAAGCGGATGAAGCATTGGAACATTTTGAGCTACTTACACCGGATGCATTTTATGACAAGGCCAATCGCCTGATTTATAAGACTATCTCTGAACTGGCAGATGCCCAGCAGCCGATTGATCTGACGACGGTAACCGCCCGTCTGAAGGAGAAAGGTGAGTTAGAGGACGTTGGAAATGTAAGTTACCTGGCTAAACTCGCTCATGGCGTTCCAACCGCTGCGAATGCAGGTTACTACTTCGAACAGTTAAAGGATCTGGCAATCACCCGTGAGTTTATTCAAACCAGCATGTTGCAAGTCGAACAAGCAATAGCTGGCACGAAGGTTCCACAGTTACTTGCCAGTGCCCAGCAGTCACACAACAAGATTGCCGATCGTGCTGCACCAAAACAAGATTTCAAGCCAATCAAGGACGTGCTCATGCGGTTCGTGGATGACGTGGAGACGCGGGTATACAACGTCAAGAACGGTATCGTCAACGGGTTGCACACTGGATTCATTGATTTGGATAGCATCACAGGTGGATTGCAACGTAGTGACCTTATTATCGTCGCGGCACGGCCATCCGTAGGTAAGACGGCTTTTGCACTGAACATCACGCAAAATGTCGCTAAGAATACGAAAGATGCAGTGGCACTTTTCAGCTTGGAAATGTCTGATGGGCAGTTCGCTCAACGACTTGTCAGTTCAGAAGGAAATGTCGATGCCAGTTCGATTCGGATGGGTGACATACAAGATGAAGACTGGATCAAAATGACCACAGCTATTGGTACCTTGGCTGAAACGAATATCTACGTGGACGATTCGGCAGGGATCACCATCCAGGACATATGTTCCAAGTGTCGCCGCTTGAAGAAGGAAAAAGGCTTAGCAATGATCATGATCGATTATCTGCAGCTGATCGAAGTTGCTGGAGGTAAAGGTAAGTCGGGTGAGAATCGTCAACAAGAGGTTTCGTTCATCAGTCGGACATTGAAGCACTTGGCGCGTGAATTGGATGTTCCCATTGTCGCACTTTCACAACTCAGTCGGGCAGTCGAGCAACGCCAGGACAAGCGTCCAATGATGAGTGACTTGCGGGAATCCGGATCCATTGAGCAAGATGCCGACATTGTAGCGTTCTTGTACCGGGACGACTACTACAACCAGGAAACCGAGAAGAAGAATATCATCGAGATCATCATTGGTAAGCAGCGTAATGGACCGGTAGGTACGGTGGAGCTGGTGTTCTTGAAGAACTTTAATAAATTCGTTAACTATAACCGAACACATAACGATTCATACGGGCCAACACCGCCAGAACCGCCTAAAAATATCGAACAACGCCAATAGGCGTAGGGAGGAACGGATATGAAACAGGGAAAAAAGCCGACAAAGCGGCAAAAAATGGAGATTAAAGCAAACGGCTTGAGTATGGATAACTGGCTTGTTGAACGTGATACACCAAGCATGATGATTATTGTTCACCGGGAATCCGGAAATTCTCGAACCATTCGGCGAGGAGCCTGATGGGTAGCCCTTGGACGCGATGGAGCGTCTACGAATACATGAAACATCGATTCGTCCGAACTGGTCATGTTCCCAATGTAGATGAGCTGCGGACTGAATTTACGGGGATTGATCAAACTGAGCTCCATGAGGGGATCGCTGAGTTTGAGACAATCGTCGGTGATTGGTCAGAAGTGGAGGTACAGCATGCAACAACGAAAACCAATTGATCCATTCTTTCAAAGCAAGATTAAGTACGACGTGGTTGGTGAACAGGGGCAGCTCATTGGTGAAGTTTTCTTGCTTAGTCGGGATATGTTGCCTACCAAGCAACCTGATCGGAAGGAGCTGATCACCAAATGATTGCTTTCACGGTTTATGGGGAGCCAGTTGCTCAAGGGAGACCGCGAGCATCTACGCAAGGTGGCTTTGTTCGAATGTACGATCCAAAGAAGTCCAAAGATTACAAGGATTATGTTCGATTGGCTGCTGCTGAGCATGCACCCGGTGCACTGCTCGAAGGACCACTTGGAATGGTGTTGACAGTGTACCGATCAACACCGAAATCCTTCAGCAAGAAGAAGGCAGCGTTGGCTGAATTCGGAGAGATCCGCCCGATCAGCAAGCCTGACGTGGACAACTACCTGAAGGGCGTGAAGGACGCACTCAAAGGCGTTATTTGGAAAGATGATAGCCAGGTTGTTGAAGTCTTTGCTCAGAAGCGATACAGCGCCAGACCGCGCATTGAAGTGAAAATCAAACAGTATTCACAATTATAAAATTCGAGGGGATGAACGAATATGACAAACGAAATGGTGAAATTTACGGCAGAAGTAGCAAAGGGTATCAGCGTAGGAACGAAGGATGTAACGATTAAGTTGCTTATTCCTCTTGCTGCAGTTGAGTCCAGACTTTCTTCCTTGGCTAAGCTTCAGGAAAAAGAAGTGATGGTATACCTCGGAGATCCGCAAGGCTCATTCGACTTCGACGATGAAGATCAAGATCCAATGTACCGGACTTATGAAGGTGGTCGCCGTGTAACAACCGATTCATCAGGTGTGGTAACGAGAATTGAAGGATCTGAGGAAGAGAAGGACGAGAACCAGGCGGAATTGATTGATGGTGAAGGCAACCCTGTTCAGCAGCAGGAGCCAACTGAAAGCGATGAGGAAACGGAAAATGACGATGGACAGCCTACTGTTACGCCAACAGGTGAAGAAGATCCAGGTACAGATAAAGACGATCCATATGGTGATAACGACGATATTCCGGACTGGATGAGACAGAGCGGTGATGGTCAACCCAAATCAGTGGAAATGGACTTCTCAACTGATAATTCCACAGGCGATCAGAATCCATCCGATCAAGATACACCTTCGGGTGGTACAGAAGGGGCTCCTGATGAATCTTCCAAGGATGCGCTTGAACAGTACATCATCACTCAGCGGCCATCCTTCCCTGACATGCCGCTTGATTTCCCGGATCTCTTCCAACAGAAGCGTGATCAAGGCGTCACATGGCGTGAAATTGCCAATAGCGTTGGCATGACGTCCGGTCAATTGAGTAGCAAGCTTACGAAGTATAAAGAACGTGTTAAGGAAGCAATGGCTGCTAACGGAGTAGCATAAACATCATTCATATAGCAACTACCCCGGTCAAACATTTGACCGGGGAATAATTGACTATTTTCAGGAGTAAAAACTATAGAGCTGATCAAGGCTAATTTCTATTTTTGATTTTTTTAGCCTACTGATTCTTTTGTTAAATAACGTATCGATTAAAAGCTTTTTCTCTACAAATATAGCATGATGCAGCTTTTTGTGACATGTACTACAAAGTGAAATAATATTAGCTTCCACATCTAAGCTAACTGGTACAATGTCTTGAAATCCCATAGGGACAAGATGGTGTGCCTCTACGTAATTTTTACCTGTTTTAAAAGAAGTGAACTCTTTGTGATTGGAATTGAATTCACATAGGTTATTGGCAAGTTCGATAGCATTGCGTGCCACAATAGGATCTCTTGAATACTTAAACTTACTATTGCTCAATACTTTATTTTGTTTAGGTTTGGGAGCATCAATTATTACTAGGTTTTCTGGCACTTTAACATTAGCGATTTCTTTTTGATAGCTAGGGTCATCGGCTTCTTCATCGATATCGCTGTAGGAAAGAAATCTCATTTTAAGTTCGAAGGGATTCTCTGTTCTATAAAACTCTATATACTCAGCATCATCTTCAGGAACTATTACAAAAGGTTTTTCTTTACCAGCTAAAGTCTGATTTTTACGTTCAGCAAGTATATATCTATAGCTATGAGAGAAGGAATCTTTTAAGAGGTTTAAGAGATCGTGCTTTGAATCATATCTTATCTGGTATGTATCGTTTGTTCTTGATTTAATCAAAGATTTTTGTAGTGATACAGGAAAGATTTTTTCCTGATACAAGAGGTTAATTCTGTTTCTATTTAGTTTACCATGAGGATCCGGTTGACTAGACATTAGAAACGATTCGTGAAAATCAATGGGTACAGTGCTCCCCCATTGAAAGATACTCCAATCAACTTTTTTTCTTCCTACTAGATTTGGAGCATTAGGTCTTGTCCAGCTAGTTTCTTTTACCAGAAATATCATTCCAATCTGAATAGTTTTTGACTCTCCCCCGCAAGCTTGCCGGCACGACGGGGGACACATCGAATAAACTCACCAAAATTATACCACGGGTGAGGGGATCATAATGGGGAAAAGACGAAAAAACAACTTACAACTGACGTTTAACATACTGCCGATTGACGAGAAAGCTACCCGCCGCGCTGTGGAGGAATATTTGGAAACCGTTCGGCAGTACCGGCAGATCGGTTTCACACGCAGAGAGGCAGCGATCACGCAGGCGTATGTTTATAGAGAGCACCAATCTACAAATGCTATCAGCAAACAAACAGAAATTATTGCTGTTTACAACGTAGATAAGGAAACGGAACTGAAGGAAAAAGATCGTTTGCTCAGGTTGGCCATGGAAAGGCTATCGTCTATTCAGCGTGAGGTAATACAACGGAGTTATCTGGACAATGAAGGTGAGTTTGATTACATCAGTTGTGGAGAAATGGGGCTAAGCGATAGAACATATAGAAGAATTAAAAATGAAGCGATAAACATTTTATCCTTTGCTCTGGATCTAACAGTTTCACATAATGAAGTAATTTTAGTAGAGTAGTCGATGATATTTTCGGCTACTTTTTTTAATGATATTATAAGTTGAGGAGAGGTGGAGGATGAATTCAAAAGGGAATTTTATAGAAGTTTATGCAACCTATAGCGATATTTTTGGTGAGAAATTTGATAAAGACAAGTTAATCAGTATGATATATGACCTTCCACTCGGAGGAGTGATTAACATTTTATCAATGCTCAATGCTCGTGAACGTAGTGATACAGAAATAAGAGCTCGTTTTTATTCTTTCTTAAAAAATAGTCCAAATGCAGATTATATAATTCAGGGGTTAGAAGGAAGAACATTGTATACTTCCCAAGGGCTACTTTCTATTTGGAAATGGTTACTCACATATGGTGATTTCAATAAAATGAACGAGTGGGTGGATCCTGATCAGGGTATTTTTATTGTCCTATATCTTCATCTAATCCTTGGTGACTATCTTTATTCAAGTGAAAGTGAAGAGAATGATGATGCAATTATCTACGAGTTGTTCAGTAACTTGAACTTTAATTCCCAATTAGATGTGTACTCGGCTTTTGGACGTGCATGTGTTATATATGATGAGATTGCTAAAGATACGAGTAATTTCAGCACTAATGAATACATGGATATCAATTTGGCCTTCGAAAATAAATATGGATACAGTATTAAAGAATATCTAGCTTGCTTGTTTTCTATAGTTGCAACGTTTGATGTAGCAAAACAGAAAATTCAGAGTAGTGGCGCGAGAGATATTAACTATTTTAAACAATTTTCGAATAATGTTAGAATCGATGAGATTATGGAACAACTATCAGTAAATATAAATAATGCTAGAGAATGGTCTATTAAAAATGTTGAGAATAGTTGGAATTTTCAGCTTTTTAAAGAAAAACCTTTGATTAAATTAAACAACGGATTTTACTTACCATTCAGTCTCAGATTTCTTCATGAACAGGTTTACTCTCAACTTTTCTTTAAAATCAGAGAATGTTTTCCAAAAGATGATGGACAAATAATTAGTTTTATAGGGAGGTGTTTTGAAAAATATGTTGAGATCATAACTGAAGAAGCTTTAAAAGTTTCTAATATTAAATATGAAACTATACCAGAGTTTCGGTTTAAGAATGATAGATCCCCCGATTTCATGGTTCGGTTAGGTGGGAAGTTACTAGCAGTTGAAGCTAAAAATAGAAGATTAAAACTGGACTCTATAATAAATAGAAATCAAGAAACAATAGATTCTGATGTGAAGAATATGATCGAAGAACCGATAATGCAATTGCACAAATGTTTGAAAAAACTATTTGAACGCAAACATCAATCTGTAGTGGGTGTTGACGAAATCTACCTTGTAGTTGTAACACAAGGGTCTATATCCACACTTCCGAATTTTATGAAAGATATTGAAAATCATGTTTTTGGAGAATTTGAAATTCCAGTAAAGGCTATCTATCATTTTGATATTGAAGAGTATGAATATTTGTTAGGAATAGTTGGAAAAAAAGGTGCTAAACCGATATTTAGAATTCTTAATGATAAGACTAATTTGGCTCCATATGTATCATTTAAGAACTATTTGTACATGAAATCTTATATCAATAAGCGATTAGCCTTTATTGGAGATAAATTTAAGCATTACACTAATATTTTTGAGAACATGCTAACAGGGAAGACTGGAGACAGTGGCCGTTAAATAACCTTAATTTGTCCGTTAGTTGGCCCAGTACTGTACTTTTAATGTTGTATATTGGTAATGTGGAAATCGAGCGAGAATGAAACGCACGGCTGCACAATGCGGCATTAGACCGGGGCGTTCCTCTTCTCGCCTTTTCTATTTCAATTAATTGGAGGTACTATATATGAAACCATCAATTGGACGCATCGTTCATTATAAGGATACTGAAGGTAAGACACTTGCCGCCATGGTCGTCCACGTCAATCCAGACACTGAAGGAATGGTTAATTTGACCGTGTGGAATGAGTTTGGTAAGCAGTTCAATACGTTGAACGTCCATCAAGGAGACGGAGCAAAGCAGTGGAACTTGCCGCCACGCGTTTAATCATTTCGTTGATTTTAACGATATGATCATGTCGAGGTAGTGCTCGATTTGATATGTAGGAATGGAGTATGGATTTAGAAGGGAGGAGTGGGCTGGTGGATACTACTATTGATAAAGAACTTCAAGAAACGGCAATCGTATTTCTAAAGTGGGCTAGGAACAAGCTTGAGAATGAGTCGGTCGATATAGACACTATGAATTTGGTTCCTCAGATTGCAGGAGTGGCATGCACCATGATTACGAACATGAAAGATCAAGGAGCCACTGAGAGCCTTGAACAATTCGTTCAGAAGCTCCAGCAGCCAGGCGGAAAACTAGCATTAAAAGAGATTCTCAGTAATACTATTTCTGATTCTCTAAATAAGAACTGAGTTCTCTATGATAATCCTTCAAGATTTGGAGGGTCATTTCAGCTGACATTCCTAATGTTATGTTGGACATCATAACAATTTTAGTATTGGTTTCACCGAACATGGATTCCATTTCCGTATACTTTGGATTTTTCAGAGCTTCATCCAGTCTAGAAGTTAGCGAATTCGTTAATTCAGGAACTAGATTCTTTATTTTACTTTCAAAATCAAACTCAAAACTCATGCTTAATCTCTCCTCATAGGTTCAAATGGTGTGCGACAACTTCATTTTAGCAGAAAGAGGAAATAGCAGGTTGGATTATATATGAATTAGCTAGGAATCAGCAGGAAACGACGGGTTTGTTCCAGTTCATCGGGACTCACCCGTTTTCTGTTCCTTGACCCGTATTGGTAGCTTCAGTAAAATGGTCTTGTTCTTCCTCTATAGTTACAAAGCACGTATGCTTTAAAGCAAAGAGCAAAGCGTTTTTGCTGCGGACGGTACGGACGCCAATCTTGTAAAAGCGTCACACGATTTGCCAAAAGCGTCACTTTATAGCCAGTAAACGTAATTTCATTAGCCATTATCGTACATATTACAGCCAAAGTCGTTCCTTCGGGATCGGCTTTTTTTATTGGAGGAGTTCAATTGATTAGCAGCAGAAGACGTAAAAGGAAACGGGCACGACCCAATAAGCAGCCTGAGAAGTGCAGAGGTTGTGTATGGGGTAGATGGGATGGAGTGAAACAATTTTGTAGTAGACCTGTTTGTACAAAAAAATAATTTTCTGTCGCATATTGTATCATTTTGGAAACCCAGTTATTATTGTTCGGGGGAGTTGAGAAATATGAACAATAAAAGCAAGGTTCAGAATCCACTTACAATTATTGCAATCTTCGCGGGAATTGCTGAAATAGCAGGAACTGGAGTGTTGCTAGGCTTACCTTTAGAGATACAAAGTACATTTATATGGTTTGTTATGTTATTCCCAGTGGGATTGGTAACAGCATTCTTTTTGGTTTTGTTATTCAAGCACAATGTCCTTTATGCTCCAAGTGATTTTGTAGACGAGAACAATTTTATGAATCTACTTCAAAATAAAAAGGTTCAAAATGATCTCATTGAAGTTGTGGATTTGCTACAACAGATAAAAGAAAATAACACAACAAACGAGCAACTCAAAGGTGTTCTTAATGAAGTTATGCTTAAACTTGAACGTACAAAAGAAAGCAATGAAGATATTATTGATAATTTCAACGAAATAAATAAAATTAATAAATTTTTAAGTTACAGTGTCGAAAAGTCTAGTTTGGAGATTGATACAAATTTAATTGAAGTTATTAAAAGCGCTGGAAACGAAGGTATAACTAGAACGGAATTAGCAAGAAAACTTGGCCTAAGTACGGCCAGAACTTTCGCTAGGGCTTCAAAATTTGTTAATATGAAGCTTATCAGAATAGAGAATAACGTTTACTATTATAATGTGAACTGATTTTGGCACCCATCGTGGTGCTTTTTCTTTTGCTCTAATATGACGAGATACGATCAGTTTTAAGCTTGAATAGGTGAGAACGTCCGTTTGCAGGGGTCAACCATTTTAAGAGCGGAGAACAGCAACTGAGTGAGCGTACGCATGCATATGATGGTCACCCAATCGTTGAAACCAACTCAACACAAAGAAGGGGTAAGGAATTGATCCATAACATCACTTTTCAAGCTCTTATGCCGACATAATAGTATGAAGGGAGATGTCCAAAATGATTGAGCAAGATGCTGAAAAATATTTGCAATGCATGGAAGAAATCAAAGCTCGAATCGGAGTTATAGAAACGCTTGGAATCCAAAATAGCGTCACGATTTTTGAAATTGAATTCATTTATCTGCAGTTTAGAAAGATAGTCGAGCTCATAATGTTTTCTTCAATATCAGCAAATAGAGTTGAATATAAGAAACAACATCGAAGATTCAAAACTCATTGGAATGCTAAAAGGATTTTAAAGAGTATGCATGAAATTAATCCAAACTTCTATCCCCAACCAAGTAGACAGGGATATGACAGTGAAAATCAAAGGACGGCAGATCCGATTTTAGATGGTTATCTCACGAAAGATGATTTAGTTAGGTTGAATGATCAGTGTGGAGAAATATTACACGCTACGAATCCTTACAGTAGAGAAAAGAATTATAGAGCGTACTACGATGAAGTGAGTTCATGGGTACTTAAAATAGTGAATCTACTGAGTCATCACCAAGTTCAATTGATTGACAGAGACTATCAGCTATGGGTGGGTATGCAAGAAGAAATGTCTGGAAGAGCGTTTTATTCAATAATGAGATTAGAAGGAACTACTTAATAAGCGCCTGTTCTCATTTTTTATCTTGCAGAACACAAATAAGGGCAAACCGTAAATGGTCTGCCCTCTTTGCTTATTTGGATTTCATTGCTTGGATTACTGCAGTCTTATATTTGTATCGGTGAATCAAGACTAAGCAAATCCACGGGATTGTAACGGTCAATAGAGCCGTCATCATATGCGTTCACACCTTCCGTAATTTGGTCACCGTAATCATCGTTCTATGGGTAGGAATAGTTGTGATGGCCAAGACATTTTCTTTAAAACAGCCCTTTGTCATCATAAAATCAATGGAGGTAATTGAGATGAACATCAGAATCGTGCCAATCGATCAGATTAATGCAGCTGCCTACAACCCTCGGGTTGATTTACAGCCAGGCGATCCTGAGTATGAGAAGCTGAAGCGTAGCATTGAGGAATTCGGCTATGTGGAGCCGATCGTCTGGAATGAACGCACAGGGAACATGGTCGGCGGTCATCAGCGGTATAAGGTAATGATTAACGAGCTTGGACACACTGAGCTGCAGGTATCTGTGGTTGATCTAGATGATCAGCAGGAACGGCTCCTGAATATTGCTCTGAATAAGGTATCAGGTGATTGGGATGAAGATGCCCTATCGCAGTTGCTTGTTGAGCTGCAACAGGAAGGTGTGGATATTTCCTTGTCCGGGTTCGACGATGTGGATCTAAAGCAAATGCTTGGTGACATCGATGTGCCGAACTTTGATGTAGGTACCGCAGAGGATCAAGGAGATCTGGGCGTATTAACTTCACGTTTGGTGACTTGTCCGCACTGCGGGGAGGAATTCGAGCATGATTGATTTAAAAGTGGATTGGGCGACTCATGCAGCCGCTAAGTTTGCCTGTGAGAACTTCCATTATAGCCGCAGCTTGCCAGCAGGGAAGTCGGTTAAAGTAGGGGCTTGGGAAGATGGTCAATTTATCGGGGTTGTCATATTCAGTCGTGGGGCGACTCAAAATATCGGTTCCCCATACGGATTGACGCAGCGCGAATGTTGTGAACTTACACGGGTTGCATTGACCAAGCATCAATCATTTGTATCGGAGATCCTTGCCAAAGCAATTCGATTCTTAAAGGAGCAATCGCCAAACGTTGAGCTGATCGTCAGTTATGCAGACGTTGAACAGAACCATCATGGCGGGATTTATCAGGCAACAAATTGGATTTACGAAGGAAAGACAGACGGAGAGCATTACTTCATCATCAAAGGGAAGAAGGTACATCCTAAGTCGATCCACAGCAAGTATGGTACAGGTAGTCAACGTATCGACTGGATCAAGAACAACTTGGATAGCAATGCTGAGTTGTATCGTACAGAGGGTAAGCACAAATACTTGATGCCGTTGAACAAGAAGATGCGGCGTAAGATTATGCTTCTTCATAAACCTTATCCCAAATAAAGAGGGAGACGCGCTAACGTCTCCCTGATCACCCAGGGTATCCCCCGGCTGAGATAGCGGCAAGCCACGCGTGGCATTCTCTCAGATCCGCTATCTCGCATTCCATCATAACGGAAAGCTGAGGGATACGCATGAGAACACCAGATGAAGTTTTGTTGCAACACGAACTCGCAGTAGCGGAGAGTATCCTTGAGAGCAAAGAGCAGTACCGAAAAATCGTTAAAGCAGCCATTGCCCAGTGGGTGAAAGACCTACAGGCTGGACATATAAAGATGCAGACGGTTCAGGATCTGGAACGTCTCATTGAATTGGATATCAAGCTTCAGCAGGATGAGTTTTAAGTAGTCTCAGGAACTGGTCTTTCACGCATCTCTATTTGCTCTCGTTGGCCTTCTGAGATTGTTTGATTATAGAGTTCATTTAGCATTTTCGGCTGAGTTATTTGATTCTCAACAATGAAATTTATAAGTCCGAATAAAGTCAATGTAGTGTGATTGTCATCTTTCAGGTCAAGTTTACCGGGATGAACTGCATTGTTTCCAACGACTCTTACAATATCTAATGCTTGTTCTACTCTTTGTGGAAGACCATTTCGTACTAATAACTTAATATTATCGTTTATTCCTTTACTATTTTCGCCTACCAGTTCGGTTAAAAGTTTTTCAAGAACGAGTCTTAACAGTGCAGCGGCTCCTCTGGGCGACAGAGGGGCTATACTTCTTGCTTCCTCATAATCTTGAACTAATTCAATAGGCATATCTTGATGAGGGGAAGGGATTTTACTGTAAGACTCAACAGGAATGATCATCTCACTTTTATACCAATATGATCTCTGAAAACAATGATCACATGTACACATGGCTAATTCCGCTAGCTCAAAATAGCCATCTGATCCTCCGTAGAAAAGATCGTCCCAGCTCTGTGTAGTGTAAACTTCACAATAAGGACAACTGAATTTATCTGATCTGTAATCCGGAATAAAATATTTAGTCTGCATGAATTGTTTCCTTTCTAGTTTAGGATGTTCCTTAATTATACATTTTTTTGTTGGGGGTGGTGATGAATGTAGATGGCCAGAGAACGCAGTCCCGAGCGGGACAAGGCTAAACTGATGTGGCTGGAGAGCGGCGGGACGATGAAGTTAAAAGACATCGCCGCCGCTCTTTTTGTTGGGGAAACGCAGATAAGAAAGTGGAAGTCTCAGGATGCTTGGGCATCCGAGTTGAATAGTAACGTTACCAATGATTCCAATAGTAACGTTACCAAACGCGGGGCGCCCAAAGGGAACAAAAATGCTGTCGGGAATCGTGGGGGAGCACCCCCAGGGAATAAACGTGCTGTCGGCAATAAAGGCGGTAACGGTGGACCATTTGGGAACAAGAAAGCCGTAACGACAGGTGAGTATGAAACCATTTGGCTTGATGCCTTGGAAGATGACGAGCTGGATCTCATCGATCGGATTGATACTGATCCGATTTTGCAGGCTGATGAAGCAATTATGAAATTTGAGATCCGAGAACGTCGGATGTTATTACGAATCAAGAGATTGACCGATGGACTGACCGAGAAGGAACGGCGTGTTCTTTATGAGCTCAAATCAATAAAGGAAGCCATGACGGTTCATGATGAGATGACAGGTAAAACGAAGGTCGTTCCGCATACTCGTACAGAGCTGGTCGAATCCGAGATTGAGGAAAAGACATTCCGCGTCATTGATGACATCATTTCACTTGAAGAAGCTCTAACACGGGTCCAGGACAAGAAGTTGAAAGCTATTGAGCTGAAGGCGCGGCTACAGGATGAGGAGAAGCGTGTCCGTATTGAGATGCTGAAGCATGAGCTGATGATCAAACGTGGCGGTGCTGAACCTGATGAAGTTGAAGATGATGGATTCATGGATGCTCTGAGGGGACGTGCTGCGGAGGTGTGGGCTAAAGATGGCAACTCTAAAGCTTAAACCTTCATCATTCAAGTGGAAACCCTTCTCTGACAAGCAAGTCCAAGTCCTGACTTGGTGGATGCCTGAAAGCCCTCATCATGATTTGGATGCAATCATTTGTGACGGGTCAGTTCGTGCCGGCAAGACAGTAGCAATGTCATTCAGCTTCATTGTATGGGCAACGGAGACGTTCCGAACTGAACAGTTTGGTATGGCAGGAAAGACGATCGGGGCTTTACGCCGTAACGTTGTGGGTCCACTCAAACGTATGCTTGCCAGTCGTGGGTACCAGGTGCATGACAACAAGACTGAAAACGTCCTGACGGTATCCCGTGGGCTTGTCAGCAACCAATTTTTCCTGTTTGGCGGTAAGGACGAACGATCACAGGAACTAATCCAAGGTATCACCTTGGCGGGTATGTTCTTCGATGAGGTAGCCCTGATGCCGAAGTCCTTCGTGGATCAGGCAACTGCCCGTTGTTCGGTTGAAGATGCAAAGATGTGGTTCAACTGTAACCCTGCGGGACCTTATCACTGGTTCAAAGTGGAATGGTTAGATAACCTTGTTGTTAAACGGGCTATTCATTTACACTTCACCATGGAAGACAATCTTTCGTTGTCCGAACGTGTCCGAGATCGGTACCGTAGGATGTACACCGGAATATTCTATGACCGATTTATTCTTGGACTGTGGGTTATGGCAGAAGGTGTGATCTTCTCCAAGTTCAATGACAAGCTGCATAAGAAACCACGCGACTGGTTCCCTACAAAGTTTGATCGCAAGTTTATATGTATTGACTACGGAGCTAATAACCCAACCACCTTTTTAAAATATGGTGTGGTTGGTAACGTCTATTATGAGCTGGACGAATACTATCATGACATAAAGAAGCTAGGCGAACGGACAAACAGCGAATATGCTGACGATCTACTGGCTTTTGTCGATGGTGATGAATATGCAGTCTTTATTGACCCGAGCGCCAAGGCTTTCATCATTGAACTGAAGCGTAGAGGAATTAACCATGTTAAGGCTGCGGTCAATGATGTACTGGATGGTATTCAAACCGTTTCAAATCGTTTCCAAAACGATGAATTGTATATCTGTGCCGCCAACACCAACTCTCTCAAAGAGTTGGTTTCTTACATTTGGGACGAGAAAGCATCCCAACGTGGTGAAGACAAGCCGATTAAACAAAATGACCATACCTGTGATGCTCGGCGATATGGCATTCACACAGATTACCTAATGCAGCAATCTAAAGCACGTAAAAATGAAAGGAATCAACGAAATGATGAGGGAGTGGGGTGGATTTAATTGAGTACCATTGAAGATACAGCGGGGCCAACGTTTATTCCGATCACTATCGCCAAAGCTGAGGTTCCTGCTAGTGAAAGGCTGCCAGATCTTTTTTCAGGTAGTTATACACCAGAAAACTTGATCAGTTACCCTCAAGGTGGAGATCCTGCTAGTTGCAAAGCGATTGTGAAAGAAAGTAATATCCTCCCCCAATGTGTAGACGCATATAAAAGGAATATTGCTGGATATGGAATAGCTTTGGAATATGCCGCGGGGGAATCAGATGAAACGGCTCAAGGTGAATGGGACTTAGCAGATAAGTTTCTTAAAACGGCCAATCTTGAAAAGTCAACGGATACCATTATTGAAGATTTAATCTGTGACTTAGAGGAATGCGGTAATGCTTATTTAGAGGTTGCCCGTGGTCAAGGAAGTGAACTTCCAGCCTTGTACAGGATTCCGCCTAATAACGTTCGATGTACGCCAGAACACGATAGGGTGGAAGTGAAGTACAAACGGATGATTAAAGGGAACGTTGAAACATTTACCCAGCAATCATATGTAAGGAAGTATGCACAGAAGAGGGGCGGCAAAACGACGTGGTTCCGACCATTTGGGACGAAAATCGACGATACATCGTCTGAAATAATCCATCTTCGTATCGGTAATGATGGTGCATACGGTGAACCTCGTTGGTTTGGTAATACTCCTGGTGTGCTGGGAAGCCGGAAGGCTGAAGAACTGAATCTAGGTTACTTTTCTAATGGGCGAATGTTGAAGATGATCTTGACTGTGATCAATGGCCGTTTAACTAAACGATCTATTGAGCTGCTTAAGGAAGCGAGAGGACAAGATTCACAAGACGGCATTCTCTATTTAGAAGTCGAAGGTGATGAGATAGGTGGACCACTTGATGAGAGTCGGGAAAAATCGCAAATCAAACTTGATAAGTTGAATGACCTTCTTCAACAGGATGCCTTATTTCTGGAATATGGTAAGGAAAAGAAGGCGGATATCCTTTCTTCATTCCGAATGCCTCCGATTCTGGTTGGGCAAAGTTCAGATTATAACCGTGCTACAGCTCAAGCGGCGCTGCAGTTTGCCGAGGAACAAGTTTTCCAACCTTATCGACAATGGATCATGGACGAAGTGTTCAACAATCGGCTTTTACCTGATATGAATATTCACCGAGTGAAAGCCATATTGAGAGGACCGAATATTATTGATCCAGAAGATCGTAAAGCAATGTTGGAATTCATCGCTGACCGCGGTATCATGCTGGTTCGTGACCTGATCCCGATTGCTGAGGATGTCCTTGGTACAACCGTCGATGAAAGCAAGTTCAGCCAAGAGTACCTTGATACACCGATTGCTCAATTGGCAAGCAGCCAACCCGCTATACTCGATCCTGAAGAACAAGGCGATGCTGACGACCTGCAGGAACGTGTTTCCGTTATTGCGAAGCGTTTGCTACGTAAGGGGAGGGCAGAGGTGGGCGTCCATGTGTGAGTCTTGTTGGGAGCTGATTGCCAAAGCTGATGACGATGAATTCCTTGATAGCCTTGAGCTGACATTTGTGGAACGCAAGTTGCTCGAAGAGTTGTACAAGCAAGGCGAGGATCGGATCATGGAGATCCTTGAACTTCAGGGACAAGCTCTGCAAGATGCAATAGCTGAGCTGAGCGAAGAAGCTTTAGGAAACATCGGTGAGCTTGGCAATGTGCTACTTGCTTTACACACTTCTGATGTCTTCAGTCATCTGTTTGAAACGGCGGTACAGGAAGCATTTGAACCGTTGTTTAATCTGGCTGGGGAATCGGAGTTGTTACAGCTTGTTGATGAGAAGACATGGAGCATAGGCAACGAAGCGGCTAAGCAATTTGTGCAGGAAATACGCAGCCTGGTACCCGATATGACTCAATCATCAACGGATACGCTCCTTCGTAGCTTCGAAAAAGCGATTGAGGAAGGGAATACACCGTCTGAACGTGCTTTATTGGTGCAGGAGATCAGCGCTATAGCTGCTACAGGCGAGGATGGTCCATTTACCATGCAACGAGCTCAGCGGATCTCGCGAACTATGAGCACGGCAGCAGCCAATGGCGGTAAGCTTGAAGGCTGGAAGCAATCCGAAATTGCTAAGGGTAAGAAATGGCGTTCTGCTGGGGGTTCACGTACCCGGAAGACCCACCGCAAGGCATATGGTCAAGTCGTGGATCTGGATAAGCCGTTTAAGGTGGGCAAGAGCAAGTTGATGTATCCGGGTGATCCTGCTGGAGATCCGGAAGAAATCATAAATTGCCGCTGCGCGATGCAGTTGGTACTTGATTAGAGGTGAACTGAATATGAGAAGCGTTGGTATGGTGCTGTTGTGGTCATGCCTGTTTGCTGTGCAATTATACATGAGAGGAGGTGAGAGAAGAAATGACCTACAAAATGAAGGACGCAAAGATTACGCACTTGTCGCTGGTAGATAAGGGCGCTAATGGTGTGCCATTTGCCATTATCAAAGCAGCGGGTAAGAACGCCATTCAGAAGCAAGTTCAGATTGCAAAGGTGGATGACACGCAACACATCGTTATTGGTGTGGTGTATCAGCCAGATGTCGAAGATGCCCATGGTGACATGATGGATTCTGTCGAGATCGAGAAGGCAGCGCATCTCTTTATGCAAGAGCAGCACACCTACAACATCGATAAGCAGCATGACCTGGACGCTGACAAAGGCTATGTGGTTGAATCATACATTGCCCCGTGCGACATGGAGATTGGCGACCAAGTGATTGCTAAAGGCTCGTGGGTTGCTGGTGTGAAGGTCACTGACGACGACACATGGGAAGACATCCAGAAGGGAGACATCACTGGATTCAGCATGTTTGGTGTTGGTAAACGTGAAGAGGTTGAGGAAGAAGTGTCCAAAGGTCTCATGCACAATATTAAAAAGGCGATTACTGCAGCAGTAGCACCCATCATCAAGGGGGCTGTAGCTGACAAATACAATAAGAACCGGAAGAACCGCGAATTTTGGGCAGCGCAAGACGCCTTGAATGCGGTTCTTTTTCGTTGGGACTCATGGGAATCAGGTATGGAAACAGATCCCGAGATTATTCGTGATGCTCTGCAGGATTTTGTTGAGATCGCACAGGACGTATTAGTGCAGGAAGACATCGTGAAGGCGATCGGTAAACCACCGGAAGCTATCGTGAAGGCTGGCAAAAAGATATCTGCAAGCAACCTGCAGCACATTGATGATGCCATTGCTACATTGACCGACCTTAAAAATAAAACGGCTCCCGAAGAAGAGTCCGAGGAGGAAGAAGATTTGAAAGCAGATGACATTGTAAAAGCGGTACAGGCAGCTGTTGCACCTATTGTTAAGCAAGTGGAAGGATTGAATGCTGAAATCAAAGAGTTGAAGAAACAGGATGGCGAAGGTGATCCAGATCCTAACGTTGGAACGGGCGCTAAACCAGAAGCCGACGCTGTGACCGATGCTATTGCTAAGGCTCTTGAACCACTGACCCAGCAAATGACCACATTGGCCGCTGATGTGCAGCTCGTTAAGAACAGTCGGGCTGGCAGCGCTCAAGGACCTGATAACGATCAGATTACCAAAAGCGCAGTTCCCAGCTACATCACAGCAATGAACGGAGGACAATAATCATGACTAACAATGCACAATTGATTTCTAAGGAACAACAGATCGCAAGAATTCATAAATCCGTTAATATCACTATGCCTAAAAAAGAGGCAGAAGAATTTATGGTTGATACAACCAAAAAAGCAACAACTTTACCGAAGTTGAACACCAAGTACAGAGATGTACCAGCTGGTAAACTTGATCGTTTGAAAGTGAAATCTCGTCAGATCCGACAACATACTGGTAGTGAAGCACCAAGCGGTACCGGTGGAATTGAAACACCACAAGTTGATTATGCAGTTCGAAAAGTGTATTGGGATGAGTGGTTGAAAAACGATGATGTTTGGTACAACAATACTGCTCGTGGAGAAGATATCGAAACCAAAACGATTGACTTAATTCAATCGCAGTTTGGTGTTGATTTGCAGGATCTCCTGTTTAACGGCGATACCGATGCAAAGTTGTCTGATGGAACAACTACTGATCCATTCTTGTCAGTGCTGGACGGATTTGTGAAGAGGATGAAAGCATCCACGCTTAAAACCGACCTTGCTGCTAATGAACCTACCATTGATGACTTTGTCAATCATGTGATGCTGCTTGATGAAAAATATTTGAACATGACTGATCTCACATGGATTATGAATCGCCGCACGTACCAGAAGCTGGTTTCCTTAGTCCAAAAGCGGCCAACTACATTGGGTGACGTTACACTGATTAATGGTAAGTTGACGGAGATCGCTGGATATCCAATTGAAGTTGTTCAATCCTTGCAAGGTGGATTTGTTGCATTGACTCCACTCAGCAACTTGGTGCCGGTGTTTACTCGCGATTTGCAATACAAACGTACCGCTGAAGGAGCAACGGCAGCGATTAAAGATTCAACGTATCACATCCTTTTTGCCCACGCTGATGCGGTTATCCTTGAACTTGAATCCGTCGCTTACATGACAGGCAGTAAACTATAATAGGGGGTAACACATGATGCCAAAAGTACAATATAAAAACCAAACGGGCGCACTTCATGTTGGTGGAGGGCGCTTTTTTTATGCTAACAAACCGGTTGATCTAACGGATAAAGAATGGGCATTGCTTGAAGATCGAGAGGATCTGGAATTGGTCACTACAGATAAAGCCAAAGGAAAGGGTTCTACTGCAGATACTGAAAAGGATAAAAAGGAGCCTGCCAATGAACCCGACAATCCTACGGCAACGAAGTAGGGTAACCCAAGTCCAAGATGCCAATGATCAATTACTTGAACAATATATTGATGATGCACAGGTTCGAATGGAATTGTTCTTACCTGTGCCATTTCCGGACACGCCGGACAAAACAATCATTCTTGCTTGGGTGAAGCTGGCTGAAGGACTTGCCTTGCAAGATAGTGAAGAATATCTTGCTGCTGTTGCACGTAACTATGGGTCAGAAAGCGATGGTGCATGGACTTATACCCGGAATGCAGTTAAAGGCGTTACGACTGGAAACGTAGATGTTGATACCATTCTATCGCTTTGGATACGGAAAAATCAGGCCGATCCAGACGACGGTGGAAACATTAGGGCGTTGATTCTATGAATCACCGATTTAAAACGCCGCTTACTGTTTATCGGGTAGGCAATAAGCGAGATGATAACAATTTGTTTGATGTTCGGGAGCCTGGTCAATCAACCACCTTAAAATGCCATCTCATTAAGACGGAGATATCCGACAAGACAGATACCAAACCTGTGATGTACATCATTAAAAAGACTATTGGTGTGCCGAAGTCGGCAGATGTCCAAATCAGTGATGAGATTGTGTTGAGTGGTCGCCGCTATTTGGTGATCGATGCGAATCCACGTCGATATTGGATGGAGCTCTTAGCTTCATGTGAGGTGAAGGGCAATGATCGTTAATGATTTTGATGGACTTGCGAAGCGATTCAAACGGCTTGCCGATAAGGGAATGAAGCAAGTCTTGACCAACGTTGCTGAAGCGATGGGTGAAAGCCTGTTAAACCATATCATTGACGAGATTGACAGCCAAGGGCTGATTGATACAGGTCTAATGTGGAACTCTTTTACCCGTGGCGGTGACGGCAACGTTTGGGAATGGGATATTGATCGCAATTCAATCACATTGGAAGTCGGTTCCGACCTCGGATCTGGTTCGTCCAATCAAAATGAGTGGGGCTATCCAAGGCTGATCAATGAGGGATACACAATCCATAAGGCTCACTTTGTACCAGGTTACTGGAACAGCGGTGGGTCTTTTGTGTATGACCGTAATGCCAAAGGTGGATTTATGGCAAAGCCGCGTAGCTTCATCGGTCGTAAGTATTTCGATATTGCTGTTACACAGTTTGAAGGCGGCATGAACCAGCTCATCATTCAACGCCTGGACAAAGAACTGGAAAGGGTGTTGCGTTGATGGATGCAGGTTTAAATACATGGGGTGAAATTGTACGGCACGTTTACCCGGATCTCCAAATGTTCCATGATCGATCGCAGTGGCTGGCGGGAAACTTCGATACGCCATCGGTGTTTATTGAAACGGATCTCGTATCTGATAAGGTCAGTACCCCGCGTGCTAACCGAATTGTGGAGGACGTGGGTCTGGTGTTCCATTTTGACAAGGAACGAGTGACGGAAGAAGACGAGGGAGAACCAATTCCTTTCGATCTAACGCCATTCTTCATGTTCTTACGCCAGAGGAAGTACCTCTACGCTTCGAAACGCTTTGGTATTGCAATGATTATGGAGCCACCACGCAACCGACCTGAAAAGGATCGGATTGAGGTCACCTGCAGGTATTCCTACCTGATCAGTGTTCCGAAGATTCCGGTACCGAAGATTAATGAATTTTACATTGGCTATGAAGGAAAGGAGCTGGCTCCATGAGTACACGAAACAGGGACAAACCCGCTACTCAGGCAATGCAAGACCTGAACAAGCGGACAAAGGATGAATGGATTGAGGGTGCAGCCGCCTTGAAGCATGAACGCTTTGAGGTGGCGGGCGCCCTTTTTGATTGTAAGGCTGATACCTTGCTATCACAGCAGGAAGTACAAAACCGATTGGATGCATACTTGCGACCAGTGACGGTAAAGAAGGAGGAAACGTTGAATGTCGATTCAGAGAGCTAGACCAGGTGCGTATGTCGAATTGATCGCATTGGCTAAGGCCAGAATTGTAGCAGTGACAGGCCGTGTGCTTATCCCGTATCAATCAGAGTGGGGAGCAGTCAGCCAGGCTGTTGATATGGCGGACACATCCGAAAGACTCAAGGAAAGCGGCCTACAAGTGGACGAGCTGGAGCTGGCATCCGAAACGGGCGCAACCGTGGTCGGGTACCGTGTGACGAATGGATCTGAAAAGGCTGCCGCTATTACTGTCACGGATAGTTACACGATTGAAGCACGTTATCCAGGACTCCGCGGTAACGACTTTGAATACATGATCCGGACAAGCTTAGTGGATGCCACTAAGAAAGAAATCATCGTCCGTGATACCAAAGGTATTTACGACACAGAGACATTTCTTGTTGCTGACAAATCTGCTGCAGAAGAAACGCTAAAGAAATCCAACATGATTCGTTTCAGATCTACTGGTGCGGTGGATCTGGTAGACGTGGCGTACACGCCACTAACAGGTGCTGTATCCGGCACTGCAATGATTACGGCATCTGAATGGAGCCGGGTTTTTAACCGTGTCGATGGTTTGACGTTCGATGTGTTTTACTTACCTTCCACTGAGGCTTCTGTTCAAGCGGCTGCCAAACAGTGGCTCCTTGATCGTCGTTTGAAAGCCCGTAGGCTTGCTCAGTTGGTTGTTGCTGGGATTGGACTAGACGATACCGATATCGACAAGCACAATGCCCGTAGTAGAAATATGAACGCTCGATATATCGTCAATTGTTCCATTGCCGGTACGCATATCAATGGGAAAACATACAACTCGGTGAAATGGGCAGCATGGTTGGCTGGTTTGATGGCTGGTACTCCGGCGAATAAGTCGTTTACTGGTGTGAAAGTACCTATGACTCAGGCTGCCATTGACTGGAGTCACTCCGAAGTCATCAAAGGATTGGCTGAGGGTACATTGATGGCTACGCGTGACGGTTACGACTACATCATTGAATCAGCAGTGAATACACTGACTACGTTGGGCGCAGGTGAGCGTGAGGACTTTGGTAAGATTCGTGTTTCCATGACCATTGATCAGGTCTTGAACGATATTTATTCAACAGCCAAGAAGTGGAAGGCAAAGCTTGATAACGACAAAGATGGTCGGGGGATGTTTATCGCGGCTGTGTTGGAGTACTTGGCAATCCGTAGAACTCAGAAAGCGATTGATGAGGGTTACACCTTCACGGAAGATCCCAACAACGTAAGTGATTTCGATTACGCGTATTTCAAATTGTTCGCCAAGCCGCTTGATGCAATTGAAGCATTCTACATCACATGGGAGGTGGCGTAATTGGAACGCGAACTTATTGGTCGAAACCTTTCGGTTGAGGATGATAATGGCGATTCTATCCAGACCATTAAAGAAATTGAGGTTACATTGAATCCTGAAACATTGGATATTGTCCGTGCCAGACGCATGGCGAAGACTAAGCAAATTGTGGGTTATGAGATCCCGATCAAGCTGGTCATGTCTAAATTAGAGTCACGGTTGCGTTATCGATTATTGGAAGATTTCAAGGCAGGCAAGACTATGTTCTTGGATCGGATCACAGGGGCATTGGAAGATATGATCACTGGTAATGTGGAGCGTGTTTTGCTTACGGGTATTCACATCCACGGTAACATGGATATCATAGTTGCGCAGATTGATAGTAACACTGGTATTGATATCACACTTGAAGGTACTGTTACAGACTTTGAGTTTGTAGAGCAATTCCCAGATTACATGGCTTAAAGCTATCCCCAAAAATATTATTATGTGGTAAAATTTATGAAGCTAACATGTCTAATTGGGGGAATTATATGTCATTCAGAAAAACCAATTCGAGATATAAAAGGATTATACTGCGGATAGTGGCTATTTTACTTTTTTGTCTTGCTATCGTAACAAGTGCCTTTCCAGAACTAATAAAATGGCCAAAATTGAAAATCGATGGTTATGTTCTTGTTTTTCTGATATCTGGATGTATTATTTTGAGTATTGAATATCTTAAAACAATAAAAATGATTCTAAACAAGAAAAGTTTTCTAAAAGCTAGCATTGTAGTCTTAGGAATTATAATAATAGTTTTGAGAATGTTCTTTGAAAAAATTAGATTTGATAACACCTCTTTATATGTATTGGTTCTTTTAGTCCTAATATTGCTAATTCCTAATATTCAAGATCTCATTTTGAGAATTAAAAAAATTAAAAAGGGAGACTTTGAATTAGAGTGGGATGAACAGATGATTAAAGAATTAATAAACAATATTGAAAAAGTTGAAGAAAGAAAAATTGATCATAAAGAAGATGACACTAAACAGCCAAATCAAGCAAAAGACGATACTCCTAGTGTCGATTACTTCAAAGAAAGTTTAAAACCGTATATTGACGAGCCAAGGATTATTCTTATTCTAGTAGCTATAGAGATTGAAAAAAGAGTAAGAAATCTAGCCTTTGATACTGGGACAAAAATTATAATGTCTCATAGACAAGCTTTAAAAGAAGTGATTGATAAAAACATAATCTCTACTGAAGTATTGTTGATGAATGATCAATTTATGAAAGTAAGAAATGTTGTAGTGCATGGAAGAGATGATGAATTATCTAATAAGGATCTCTATGAAACAGCTAGTCTTGGTCTGAGAATTTTAGCGTTTTTACCAATAAAATATAAAATCAACGAACAGAGTTCCTAGAAATAGGGGCTCTGTTTTATTTTGGGAGGAATTATGATGAGCGACAAATTACAAAAATATCTTGCAGCTGGTACGGCTGACACTAAGCCAGAACAAATTGAAGTGGATCTGGATGGAGAGAAGTGGTCTGTTCGTCGTTTGACCACGATGGATCTGCGCCGTGCCTATGAAGCGGCATACAACGATGATGGTACACCAAAAGGGAATTTTAATGACATCGATGCGATGATTGTTAAAGCTACTGAACACGATTTTGATTGGAAGAACGTTAAACTGCTGACCGCATACAATTGTGTGACTAAAAACGAATTGCCACCGCGTATGTTGAACAATCCGGATCATTATGCAAAGTTGTCCAAAGCCGTTCGGAATTTCAAAGAGACGAAGGAAGAGCTGCTTAGAGAAGCAAAAAACTTATCCGGCGAGACGGAGACGCAAGCTGGGTAGCATCCTTTTGGATCAACCAGAAAAAGTTACCGTCCGAAGTCTTGCCGTATGAAGTAAATAAGAACAGGCAGTACCTATTTTGCCTAGCCGCATCGATGCTGGCTGAGGAAGAACTGAAGAAGCTTAACAAAAAGTAGGCCGGGAAGGGGGTGCATACTATGTCTACGGCCAGTCGTATTACAGTACCTATTGAAGCAAGGGATCTCGTATCCGGTACGCTGCGTCGTATGCAAAGCGGACTCAGAAATACGCAAGACGATGTTGGCGGTCTTCGTCGTGCTGCGGATCGCATGGGACAAGAGTTCAGTTCGTCCATCCATCGCGCCGGCGAATCGGCTCGTGATCTAGGAGCTCAGGTCGGACGTGCAGCAGATGAGACGCGTCAACTCGGACGTGCAGTTGTAGGTGATTTGTTTCGCCGCGCACGTTCCAGTGCTGAAGACTTCCGTCGTTCCGTTTCCCGTGCTGATGCAGAAGTTAGGGGGGTGTCTGATGCTCACGTAAGATTGCATGCAGATGACCAGATCAGTCCGCTGATCGATAACATATCTGCCAAGATAACGGGCTTGGCCGCTCTTGGTGGCGGGTTGATACTCGGCGGGGGTATGTCGGATGCAATGTTTGGCGGTGTGGGTGATTATTATCAAGAAACTGCTCGTCTTGCTCCATATCTATCGTCACAACAACGATCTGAGGTACTAGCTACGAATGATCACTTGTACGCTCAAGGACTTATCTCTGATAAGGCTACAGGAGCTAGAGAACTTTCAACCCTCGTGCCGATGGTACAAGATAAATCAAAAGTAAGTGAAGCTTTTGCTGCTACTACTAAATTACAGGCAGTGATCCCTGACTCTGGTTCTGAAGAGATGCAAAGAGCGGTTACTCAAACAGCAAAGAATTTCAAAGAATCATATTCCCAAGTAGCTGACAGCATCGCTCATGCGTACATGTCCGTGGGTGATCCTCAAAAAGACTTAGCCGATACGTTCTGGGAGTATAGCCCTTACTTCGCGAGTAGCGGTGTAGACTCGGCTCAAATGAGTAATTTTTTAAGTAGTACAGTCAAAGAAGGCGCCTTTAACTTCGACAAGCCGGGTGATTTCTTCAAAGAAGTTTTCGGCGTTAAAGCTTTGAATGTCGATGATATGTCTAGTTACTTTGAGGCTCGCGGCGCAGGGAAAAAGGAAGCGGCTCGCCAAGCTGCTGCTTTTACTGACGATATTAACTCAGGAGACAAGCAGAAGGCACAAGGGGCAATAGCTGCTCTCCTTGCAGATCTGGCCAGCCAGAACCGAAATGAGTTAAAGCAATCCTTAACGACTCTGGGTTCAGCTACAGGTGAGGACAACGCAGACGCTATTCTAAAAACATATGGTGTTGCTTTTGAAAAAGCGCCTGATATGACTGGAACTACGGATAAAATGGTTTCTCAGCAACAAGCGGCAAACCCGATGACTGAATATATCCAGGCGCAGAATGCAATGAAGTCTCAGCTACAGGATATTGGCGGTAACATTATGCAAGCATCTGTTCCTGCGATGAAGGAATTCAACTCCCTATTGACGGATAACAAGGTTCAGATTGAAGCGTTAGGATCTGGGGTAGCAACAGGAATTAGTAACATCGTTAGCTTTTATCACGAGTTTTCTGGTGTCATTAACTCGGTTCTTGGGGTATTAGCAGGTGTATTGGTTCTCAAAGGTGCAGTTGGTATGGCTAAAGGAACAAAGCAACTATACGATGATGTCACCGGCGCTGGTAGATCGGTTTGGAATAGACTTCCTGGTACCCGCAAGTTTGGTGGCGGCGGTGGTTCATCGCCGATCAGTGGAGCTGATCTTGTCTCCAGCATGAACGTCAATGCTTCTCGTGTTTATGTCACCGGCAACATGGGCGGTGGAAATGGCGGGGGTAACAGCAGAAACCGACGGAGAAATCGCCGGAATGGCGGTTCAGACGGGTCAAACTCAAGAACGAACAAACCTAGCAAAACGATCACCAAAACCGACATTATTGGCGATAAGAAGACGAAACCGCAAACCAGCACCAAGACAAAGGGTAAGGACGTTTCTTCTACTACAACCAAACCGTCGAAAACCAATCCTAAGCTAGGTTCAGATGGTTTGCTAACGACTGGACTAAAAGGTACAGGCGGTGCTGCCAAAGGCGTTCTGAAAGGTCTTGGTGTACTCGGCACAATTGCCAATGTTGGCTTTTCTGCTTATGACATGTACGGGGTTGCTAAGGAACAAGGTTGGAAGGAAGCTATTTCTACTCAGGGTGGATCTACGGTTGGTAGTTTAGCAGGTGGTACAATTGGTGGTTTACTCGGGTCATTAGTTGGTCCATTAGGAACTGCCGCAGGTGCTGCAGTCGGCAGCTGGGCAGGGGAGAAGCTTGGTTCATGGGCGGATTCAAGCGGTGTAACTCGTGACATCGTAGATGGTGTATCCAATCTTACGAGCTCAATCAAGGATTGGATGGGGTTTGGCTCAAAAGACGAGCCTAAGCCGACTCCTTCAAAGCCTGAATTACCTAAAGAATCATTCATTACCACCACTGCATCCACAACCAAAGAAGCTGAACAGAAGATTAAAGAGACAATGGAGAACGTTGTTTCCAATGTGCAGCAGAGTGGATTGAAGCAAGGTCTTACAGATGCAATGAACGAGAGCGGCGTTACCCAAGCTGCAGATCATATCAAGGACAAGCTGGTGAGTATGTTCCGAGGTTCCGAGTCTAAAGAAGCAGAAAGCAACATCAAGTCTGTTGGTACGGCGGCTAAGGAAACTGAACAGAAAGCTAAGGACTTGGGAGTTACATCTAAATCAGCGGCACAGGATGTGGTAAGCAGTAATAGCAAGGCTGGTCAAAGCTTTAGTAGTGTTAGTTCGGCAGCTCAAAGTGCTGTCAGCCAAGTGCATAGGGATCTGATGTCGCTGAGTAGCGTTTCAAGCCAGGGCAGTAGTTGGGGAAGCAACCTGATCAGCATGATGGTTTCGGGTATGCGTAGTCAGTTTCCTTCATTGACTTCTGTTGTCTCCAACGCCGCCAAGATCATGCAAAGCTACCTTGGATTCGCATCACCTACAGATGAGGGGCCGGCTAGTAAGTCAGACAAATGGGCACCGAACTTTGTCTCGATGTTTGCTGATGGTTTGCGTCCGGATTCGATTAAAGAACGGATGAACCTGATTGCTGGGACGATGCGTGACGGTGTGGATGGCATCGAAGGGGCAAGTTTGTCCGGAAGTCCTATTCCGGTTCGAACAACGCCATTATCTGCAGAAGCATCCACTGGTAGCAAGTCAGTAACGATCGGCAACATTACGATTGACTTTGGACAACTCGCTAAAGGCATTACTAATTTTGCAGAGTTTGCTCAAATGCTGAAAAGTCCTGAAGGACGGGCATTACTTCGTGATGTTTTGGGAGAAGAGTTATACAAAGCATTGGAGACAGGGGGTTAACTCATGCTTGCAATGTCTCAGGGATCAACCAGATTAACCTTCCCTATCACGCCAGCCGAGGTTCAAATCACAACAGGAAATGATGTGGATTCATTCAACGTTATAACTGGACAAGAGCGAACAGGGAAACCCACTGCCAAGTTGCAGCGGGTTTCTTTTTCGGCTATCTTACCGCGTGAATGGCGTGAAATATGGGAGACGGATAAGAAGCAAACCGTTACCTACAAACGTCCTGAAACAACATGGCAACTGTTGGAGAAGTGGAAACCCAAGCCTGTTGTGCTGAATTTTGAGGAGTTGTTCAGCACAACGATGTTGATCGAGAACATGGAGATCGTTTATAAAGACGGGCAAGGCAACATTCACATGACAATGACTTTGGTCGAGTATAAGCCAGTCAAAATTATTTCATATTCCAACACAAAACAGCTCCTTAAGCCTGGTGTGATTATTACGAAAGCCAGCAAGAGCCGTCCGAATACCACAAGTAAAAGCGGTAAAAAAGACGACAAGAAGAAGACTACGACCAAGAAGAAAGTCGCAGCAAAGAAGAAGTCCACGGCAGCCGCCAAGGATGCTGCAGATAATGCGACAGGTTCATTTGACTACACAGGTCGCAAAAACAATATTGCAGCCGCAATGAAAAAAACGAGCTATATACAAAGTTAATAGGAGGGCAAACATGGACAAATTTGCAGTCATATACGGTAAACAGGATGCCAGGTCTGCCCTCACTCCTGCAATAACGGACATTTCATGGTCATCCCAACGAGATGAGATTGCGCGCAGTATGACAGTTCGGCTGCGCGATATCCCAACAGTTAGTGTAGCTGGTATGCTGATGTGCTTTTCGCATAAGGTGGGTAAATCCCTTCTTCATCATAAGAACCAGTTTTTCCACGGACCCATCATTGACTACGAAAAAGATGAATTTACAGGCGCTTGGGAGATCAAGGCCAGGGAGATTGGATGGTACCTTGCGAAGAACAAAGGTGTGCGACCATACCTGAAGGGCGAAGCGGGGGCTGAATTGCAGAAGTACATCAAAACAACTGGAGTTGATTTTCGTTGTCCTGCCCTCGGGTTTAACCTGGATGAACGATACGGGACGATGGCACACTCTGAGGTGATCCTGGATGTGTTGCAAAAGGCATATGAGCGTAGTGGCTACCGGTACCATGTCGATGCGATCCGGACGGAGCAACATTTTTATCTGCAAGTCGTGAGGGAAGGCACCAATGAAAAGGTGCCTATTTTTGTACCTGAACAGATGGAAGCGAGCAGCGCAGGGTACAACATCGAGGACACATACACGGTTGTCACTGCTCAAAAATATAAGGATGACAAGCTATCTGTATCAGTTACAAAAACGGATGCCAGCGCCTTGAAAACCTTTGGTCGAATGGAAGAAATCATCGAAGTAGAAGAGGAAGAGAATCCGACCACTGTTGCTACTCAGCGACTAAAAGCAATGGCTAAGCCTAAGCAACTCAAGCGAATCACGGTACGTCATGAGGATTATACATTGGCTGGCTTACGGGCTGGTTGGCTCGTGCTGATCAAGACAACTGTGGTTACCAAATGGATCGTAGAGAGTGCCGACACGAGCTGGAGCAACGGCATATTTACGGTCAAGATGGTCTTGGAACGGAGGGAAGCATAATGATGGGTGATGCGATTCAACTGATGAAAGAAAAGCTGAAAGGTCACATTGATGCGCGGGATACAGAACGTGCGACCCTTGTTAGCTGGCCTAATCCGAAGATTGAGATTGATGGAGATCCGCATCCCTATGAATCAGGAAGTATTGTTATTGCAGATTATTTACAGGAACGTGAGATTGAGATCACTTTTGAGGTCGTGGAGCCAGAGCCAGCGATTTTGAAAGGTAAACTCCTGATCCCTAGCCCGTTGGAGGTGGGAGATAGGCTGCTTGTATCACGCATGACGGGTCAGCGTTATTACGTGTTGGGAAAGGAGCGTTAGCACATGAATGAAGACGAAACGTTATTCCCTGAAATGGATCTCGAAGAAGTAGACGTCACCGATCTAGTCGATAACATTCCTTCTGAAACCAAATGGACATACAAAATGGATTTTCGCAATCGCCGAGCTGTCCTTGATGAGTATGGGCGTCCTGTTCGCACGAAAAGTTATGAGGAATTTCTTGTTGAAACGGGCATGAAAATCCTATGCACAGAACGCTTTCAATATGTCGTCTATGGAGAAGATGTAGGCGTTGAAAAATCAGAGTGGCCAGGATGGGAAGACAATGAGATTATCCGTGATATTGAAGAAGCACTAACGGCTCATCCTGAAATAGAACAAGCTGAGGTAATATCAATGACTCGTGTTGACCGTGGGATGGATCTGACAATTAAAATTATGGGCTTAGTTGGCACGGCTGAATTGAGTGAGGTGATTGATGTATGAGCTTGATTATTAACGATCTGCCAAAGTTTCCTTCGATTCCGATTTTGGAGGAAACGCCTGATATGATCTATCAGCGATGGGTTAACCGTGTTATTGCCTTGGCGAATGAACGAGGAGATCCACCGCCACCTGTAGGCGAAGGTGAATTCTTTTACGACATGTGGTACCCAATCGCACAAGAAGTAGCCGAACAACAGGAGTTATGGGGCTATGGCGTACTACAAGCTACGCCGATCTGGGCAGATGATGAGTTTCTGGACGCACACGGCTGGGCTGACGGAATAGTGCGTAAAGATGGTGAATCTAATGATGATTATCGACTACGGATTCTTGAACGTGCATTTACCGAAGAGGGCAGCGGCCGCCGAACAGATTACGAGCGCTGGGCAAAGGAGATCCAAGGCGTTGGAGCTGCTGTCGCAAGGGAAAAAGAGCGACATGACAACTCCATTGACCTATATCTAACTGACATGAACGGCCAGCCGATCACGCTAGAATTTGCTGAGCAAGTCAAAGCGCTAATGTGGGATGAATATCGCATTGCCGGTCATGATCTGGCTGTGCATCCAGCTCCGGTGTTTGTAGTTACGGTAAAAGCGACATTGGAAACGACGGAAGAACTGCCTAAACTGGCTGAGCTGATCCGTCAGCGTGTAGTGGCATACGCTAATGGTCGCAATAAGTTGTTGTACAACTACATTGCAGCTCTATTGCTTGTGCCTGGTGTCGAGAATTACAGTGACTTCACGATTAATGATGAACTTGAGGATGTAGACGTGCCTGCTGTGTCGTTGCTGCAGGTAGAGGTGGTGTTATCATGATCCCTGTTCGATACCGTGAGGTCTTGCCGCCTTACTGGTACGAAAACGAGGTAGCAGTCTGGCATTTTGGAGTAATGGAGGAAGAGATAGATTTACGAGAACAGAAGATGAATGACCTCGTAAATCAGTTTCTATTGCAAAGGGCTACCTGGGGGCTGGGTATTAAGGAATGGATTTACTTCCGTGCGGAACAAGTTGGCACATTGGCTAACCGCCGCGAAGCAATTCGCAGGAAACGGTTAGCGAAGAAGCCGTTCAAGTTACCTATTCTCCGACAGATCGGCTTACAGTATGGCAAGCTCTTACAGGTGAGAGAAGAGTTTCAGGCTAAAGAGATTCACTTTGAATATGACTCAAAAGCTCCAATCAATTTAGCGGGGCTATTTGGTGATTTCGAATATATCCGTCCTGTTCACATTAACCGTGCCGTTCCTGTGATTAAGACGACTACTCCAGCGATTACGCTCAGCGGGAATGTATATTGTCATGCCGTAGATTTTCCGATATGCGGTTTAGAAATGCCCCTTGAATTGGGGAGAAGTGGGGTTCTGGCTTCTCAAAGTATTACAATCGCGCCGACTGCGTCGCATACTCGGATTGACAGTCCAATTACAGGTTTTGAAATACCCATGCAAGGAGGAGTGCCTTAATGGCAGATATTATTCAATCGCTATTGCTTGATTACTTGGTAACGGATGCTGATTCGCATTTTGACCATGCTCTAGTCAATGTAGGAGGTGAACTAGTCCAATACCCCATCTATAACACGGTTATTTCTGGACGAACAATACGCAAATACGTCTATTTAAGTGACACAGAAGTAGTAGGTAAACAGATTCTTGGTGCATCCCTTATGGATGGGCAGGGTCGAACACTTGCTAACCAAGCTCTTAATGTTATTAAGAACGATCGGGGTTTTCTGATCGGGTTTGAACTCTCGATTAAGTTGGAGGTGAAGGCGATTGTATAACAAACAGGAGTGGAAAGATGAGATACCCGATCTGACTAAGCCAATTATGGATTCATCTACAGGAAAACAAAAAACGGATCGGCAGACTGGTCGGCCTCTCTTTGAACTTGTGCAGGAAGGAACTCGTATAACCTCATCTAGATTAAATACAATGGAAGACGGCATCGAAGCTGCCCATGGCTTAGTTGAGATTTTGATTAAGGAAATGGGTGGGAACTTTGTTGCAACTTCTAATGGAATTAGAGGTTTGGCTTGCACTACGCAAGGTTTGAAAGTGACATGGACAGCTGGTGTTGCTTATGTAAATGGGTTGCGATATGAGGTGGCTGCGGGTGAAATCGATTTAGCGCCAACGAAAGGTCAGTATGTGTATGTAGACACTGATGGCGTGGTTAAAGTAGCCACAAATGTAAAAGTCGTTCACAAGGGCTTAGTTATTTTTTATGCTTCGACAGATACCAGCGGTGTAATTTCTTCTGAAGATCGTCGAGTTAATCTCAATATGGAAGAGCTTCGGAAACGGATTGAAAGTGTTGAGAATGACATAATCACAAAAACAAATACAGCGGAAAGAAATGCGAAAACATACACAGATGAGCGGGTAGGCGTGCTTACTGACCTCAAAACGAATGCAAAAGGAAATGCTGTCCTAGCTATTAACGAGCTTTTTCAATCTGTCAGTAACGGGAAAGAATTACTAGCCAATGCGATTACTGACATGGGTCAACCGACATTGGCTACTGATTCTTACGAGGTAATGTCTGAGCACATTGGTATGCTGACTACCAATACCTTCATGAAAGAGTTCGGCATCACTACTGCTGGGTATGATCTACCTACAACTCTGACTCAGGTGATGAAGGTCAGCTTCAGATATGTAGGTCTCCTCAACTCATTTGCTCCGTACATTCTGTACTCGAACAATGGCTACCTATGGACACCTGCTACAATTACTGTCCCTGAAGGAGTATTACTTAATTCAGCTAGGCAAATGGCCTACGGCAGTGACTTGTTCATTGTCTTGGCTAACGGCAAAAACTTACTTCGCTCAGGGAATGGGGTTGACTGGGAATTAGTAACGCAACCTACGAGCTCTGCTACTAGCTGGACTAACATTGTATATGCTGGCGGTATGTTCTGTGTAACCGATGGCAAGTCAACTATGCTCTCTGTTAATGGCTACACCTGGACTGTATATGAGAACTCTGTCGCCGCCCTGAATACTGGAGGTAATATTCCTAATAACCTTACAGGAGGAGAATCAAGCCACGCCAAGTTTATCATGTCCTACCCAGCGGACGTAAACAGCACCAACATCATTTACTCCAATGACGGAGTTGCCTGGAATCATATTGTGACTTCTTCAGGACTGCTGCCTCCTGTAGTAGGAGCATTTACCTTCGGATCTAGAGGATGGGTTGCGCTAGGCGTTGAAGGGGTAGCTACTTCTGTAGACGGGGCTCTCTGGGAAGTAACTACTTTTACAGGCAGTCAGATCAACAGTGTTCCGAGTGGCTGTTTAGCTTACTTCGGTGGGCAATATGTGGTAGCTGGTCAGTCTAGGAACGCATCTAATTTTACCCGTGCCGCCATCTTCACATCTAGAGATGGCAATGTGTGGGAGCGTGTCTGGATGTCAGCTGATAACTTCACTCTATCGTCTTTTCGTAGCTTGGCATATGACGAAGAGTCGGCCATCTTCTACTCGACAACCACACTACTGACGGTATACACCGGTAAGGTGAATCCCGGTAGCATCTTCGATGATGCCAGAGTACGCGAGCGAAACTTCCGTACCAGCCTTGCACAAGCCATCTTTAAGCAAACTGTAGGTACTTCCACAGTTGCTGCGCCTGAGTTGATGCTGGAGAATATTGCACGAATTCCAAGGAACGTAGCTGCTACGGATTGGGTGAATCGACAGACCATCGCGCCAGCTGTTTTAGTTAAAGCTGTATGTATGGTTAAGGCTTCCTTTGTTGGCGTAACCCAACTCGCCAGCGGGGCTACTTCGGGCAATGCGATTCGATCTCAGAATGGCGGGACAAGCTTCGCAACAGTCAGCACGCCTAAAGTAGATGCTGTCGATATTGCTCACAACAATGCAGGTATGATCGTAGCGGTTGGTCAAGCATCGTCTGGAGTAGTTGCGTCCGCTATGTATTCCACCAACGTAGGACTTTCGTGGACTGCTGTATCGACTGCGCAATTGTCAGCTAGCTTGGACTTCGGCATTATCCAATGGACGGGTACTAAGTTCATCGCCATCACCAGATCGGCAGCGGTATATTCTTCTACAGATGGTACTACGTGGTCTTCTGAGCCTGTTTGGATGGGTCTTAGAACAGGTACGATTATCGACTCTGTGATTACTCCACAGGGTATGTACATCATGACTAACTACAACATCCTGTACACCGCGGACTATGTTACGTATGAGACCATCTTGACTTGTAACAACTCATGCCTGTCTGCTTTAGCCTATGGCAACGGCGTCTTAGTAGTTACAACTACTGCTGTTACTGTCATCAACAGGCCAGACGGTACGCAGGATATGTCCAAACGAGGAGAAGTACTAACGAGTACAGATGGTGGCGTAACCTGGCAGTTCAATATATTAGGCTCCAACAATGCTGGCTGGGGTGGAGGTAGTGCTAAGCAGTTCACGGACGTGACCTTCAACAGAGGACTATTTGTAGCTACGTTGAATAGCTCGTCTAGTCCGAATATTGCTGTATCACACGATGGCGTTAACTGGATTGGGCGAAGCAAAGCAAGTGGAGCCAGTGCAACCAACTACAGTAGAGTCACGGGCTTCGGGGGAGTGTTCATCGCATTCCCAGGGGGATCAGCTAACAGTACTTGGATGACATCCGGCACTATCGACCAAGAACTATACAACGCGGGACGAGGCTATTAATTAGCCCAACTGAGATAAAATTGATTTTAATGCCATTCGGCATTATTGATCCTCTCTGAATTCAGGGAGGATTCTTTATATTATTTTGATGGGGGATATGAAATGGAGAAAGTGGGGAAATGGGCTTTAGCCGCAGGTAGCTGGCTGGTGTCATACTTATTTGGAGGT
Source organism: Paenibacillus tundrae (assembly GCF_036884255.1). Classification (NCBI taxonomy): domain Bacteria; kingdom Bacillati; phylum Bacillota; class Bacilli; order Caryophanales; family Paenibacillaceae; genus Paenibacillus; species Paenibacillus tundrae. The sequence goes on from NZ_CP145605.1 coordinate 2,083,488, forward strand.
TGGTCTGGAGTGCTGGGAGTTTTGTTAGTTTTCGTTATGCTAGATTATATAACCGGGATTGCTGCTGCTGCGCATACTGGACAGCTTAAAAGTAAAATTGGCCTTATCGGGATTGCCCGTAAGGTCTTTGTTTTTGCCATGGTGGCAGTTGGGCATTTGGTTGATGGTATTTTAGGTGACGGTCATTTATTTCGGGATACGGTCGCTTTCTTTTATATTGCGAACGAGCTGTTGTCTATTACCGAAAATGGCGGGAGACTAGGAGCGCCAGTTCCTGCTGTGATCAAACAAGCAATTGAAGTCTTGAAGGGTAAAGGTGGCAATAACGATAAAGGAGCTGGTACGAATGCTTAAAGTATGGATTGATGCAGGACATGGTGGCAAGGATCCGGGAGCAGTAGCCAATGGAATCCAAGAGAAGGATATCGCCCTGAAGGTATCACTCGGCATTAAGGAACGATTGGAAGAAACATATGAGGATGTACAAGTTCTGCTCTCAAGATCCACGGATGTATTTTTAGAACTTCGTGATCGGACAGCTAAGGCAAACGCAGCTGGTGCTGACGTCCTGGTTTCTATTCATTGCAACGCAGGTGGTGGCAAGGGAGGATTTGAGTCTTTCCGTTATACTTCGGCTTCACAAAATAGTATCAAGCTTCAGGAGACATTGCACAAGGCGATTATGTCCAAGCTCGGTGGAATTGATCGTGGGCAGAAGTCGAAGAATCTGCACATGGTGCGTGAATCCAGGATGCCAGCAGTCCTGACAGAGAACTTGTTTGTTGATGTGGTAGCAGACGCAGATTGCCTTAAACAAGCAAGTGTAATCAAAACGATTATAGAGGGTCACGTCCTAGGCATTGCAGCATACTTAGGACTTACTAGCAAGTTAATGGAAGTTCAACCTGTGAAACCAAGAGATATTAATATAGTTAGTAAATGGGCTGAAACCGCGTGGAGGGACATGTCAGAAAGAGGATACTTCGATGGTCAACGTCCGGGGTCACCCATTACACGAGAGGAAGTTGCCGTTTTACTTAGTAGAATTTTATAAAAAAATTCAAGGAAGTTTTTTTATAAAAAGAGAGGCGCCAGAGAATAAGCGCCTCTTCATACATGGAGATTAAGGAGTTTCAGTCAAGAATGAATAACCATCAACCAATCCACGAACAGTATAGGTAGCATATGCTACACTAGCGACATAGTGATCTTCAAAAACATTTTTATTGTAGTTTGCATTTTTCGCAGAATTTGTATAATCCTTTGAGAAAACTAATCCTATATTTGTACCACCTTCCCCAAAAAGACCAAAAGCTCTAACCTGCACGACACTCCCAATACTACTATGGTATTCTTGATTAGTGTCACGAATTACAAAGTTTCCAGTTAAGAAGTTATTTACGAATCCAATATCATGCGTTCCATGTCCAGTGAGCTCTACTTTGTTAAAATTCCCCTTGAAGTACCAGCTGGCATCACTTACTTGTGGCGTTGAAGATGATTGAACCGATTGAGTTGAGAAGTTTTGGTTTACTGGTATTGCATGAAGCTTGACAAAGTTTGCATCTTCTTCAGAGAAAATTTCACCGATCTCATATTTGTCAGCAATCTCAGTGAGCTTAGCATTGATTTCGTTCGTTGTCATTTCATTTGAAAAGGTATTAATATTTGTTATAGGTATGGCGTTTTCTTTTACGGAATTCGCTTCTTCTTGAGAGAGTATTTCTCCTGCACCATAATTCGCTTCGATTTCACTTATAGGACTTGGGTTAACGCTTTGAGCATTAGCTGCCATAGGCAACAGTAAAGTAAATGCTCCAGCAGTTAATAATGTTTGGATAGTCTTTTTGTTCAACATTTTGTAGTTATCTCCTTTAGGTTGAATATTATGTTAAAGTTTAACATTAAAATTAATTTACCATATATGGGTGTTTTAGGTATATAGGACTTTGGGATTAATTGTATTTTATTAGTTGCTAAAGGTTGTTTTTCAACGTGAGATGGTATAAAGTTGGATGTAATGTTACAGGATGAGGAGGAAATGCTGTATGCAACATTCATTTAGCATACCAGGAATAATAATATTGTTACTGGGATTAGGCCTCGTAGTATTTATTGTAAGAAGTATAGTGAATAAGATTTGGTATTCAAAAAAATAATATTTCAACTATAATTAATAGAAAGTTAGATAACCGTTACGAAACGAAACAAAAAAGGACACTGATGACAGTGTCCTTTTTTGTTTCGTTGTTCTTTTACTGAAAATTCTCTAAAAGTGTCCATATTTATCATTATAAAAAATGATAATATGCCTGATGGAACTATCTGAAGTCCTCTTCTTAAAAGCGAACGGGTAGACAGCTGATTATTTAATACCCAATGCATCCTTAACTGAGTTCTGTAGAAGCTGAGAGAAGTTCAATTCGGCATCTTTGCCGGCATCTCTCAACCACTGTGGGACAGTGCAATTAACTGTAACTGATTTATTCGCTGCAGCATCACGATACGGAGGGAGGAAAACCTCAACAAATACAATTCGGTCGCTCGGATCGTTCAACTCAATAGCATCAAGTTCAGAAGGTGAAGGAATCTCAGCATTTTCATGTTCCATTTCAATAATGCAATCAATCAACATGCTTTTAGCATCTTTAATGGCAGTTTGAACGTCAGGTGCAAGAACTGCTGTTCCAGGCACGTCAGGGAAATAAAGACCAATGCCACCATCTTCACCTTTTTCAACTACAGCAGGGAAAATAAATGTGTTTACCAATTTATCTCGCTCCTTAAATTCATTTTATTTTACACCTGTCGTGTTATCTATACATAACATGACGAACCGGTCTATGCCGGAGGCAAGCAATGGCTTTAGAGAAGGGAGGGGTTAAAAGATAACCCCTGATGTCTTCTCGATGCTTTTGAGTGTGCCAATCGGTATCGTCTGACCACTGTTGTGGAAACTGATGATAGCAAATCTGGATGGATCATCTTTATGTATCCATTTACTATGACTTCCGCCGCCAGTGTGTGAAGGGGATTTTATAAATCCTTCTTCTTTCAACCGTTTGAGCACTTCTCGTACCGTTCGCTGTTTCGGCATCGCTTACCTCCTTTCTATAGTATAATTATAACACGTGTTTTTATGCGTGTCAAATAATTACGCGCGTAAATATGCGTGTTTTTATTTTGGTTGAGAAAAAGAGCAGGAGGGATAACCTCTCTGCTCTTTATTCCTAACTTACCTCTTTGATCAAACCCTCGTTATTATTCCGCACATTCCCTACTGCAGAATCGACCTTGTAGGCACTCATTCCAGCAGCGTCATACGGTCTGAGTAGCCCCAGAATGCTTTCCTTATCCGAATCCTTTTTCAACCATTCCGCTTCATCCTGTGACCGAAGAATGACTGGCATTCGATCGTGGATGTCTGACATAAGGCTATTAGGTTCTGTAGTGATGATTGTGCAAGTCGACAGCTTTCTTCCGTCCTGATCGATCCATGTATCATATAGACCAGCAAGAGAGAAGATTGAATTGTCCTTCATTAGAATCCGCATTGGTTGCTTATTCGATCCTTCTTTCTTCCACTCGTAGAATCCATTACAAGGCACAATACATCTTTTAGAACTAATCAGTCGCTTGAAAGCTGGTTTCTCATCTAACGTCTCAGCTCGGGCGTTGATCATCTTACTCCCGATTTTGTCATCCTTTGCCCAAGAAGGTACAAGACCCCAACGTAGTGAGCCCAATCGATTCCCTTTACTACTTCCAATGATCGTCGGAATATACTGCATTGGCGCAGCGTTAAAGTTTGGTTTGTAATCAAATCCTTCTGCAATTGACGCCATATAACGTTCCATAATGTCTTCTAGTGGATCTATTATAGTAAATCTTCCGCACATACTCACTGCCTCCTTTGAGACGATATACTATGTAATTTTACTCAAAATATTGAGATTAGAAACGGGTAATATGTGGAGTTAGTTATCCATAAAAAAATAAAAATGCAATAAATTAGATGATATTTATAGATCAGCAAGTTTATGTTTAGACATATTGTGATTTATTCTGTAATCTTCAAACAGATATACATTAAGCACAAAAAAGGGGTAGTAAGATGAAAAAGAAAATTAGCTTTATACTTAGTTTAGCACTATTTGTTTCAATCCTAATCCCACTTGCTTCAGTAAGTGCATACATGGGTGGACTAGCGGATGGAAAAGTAATGATTTTAACCGACGGTAATCCATATCATCCTGCGCAAGACAGCACTTATTTAATTACTGATAGTGATGAAACTACATATTATACTATTCCTGTCGGTAAAGCGATTTCAGTCAATCTAGGTTCAAAGACAAATTTTAATTACATTCGTATTTTGGCAGACTCAAACCAATTAGCAATAAATACGTATGCTAACTCCCATGTGGCTGGAAAAAGAGTAGATGCATTATATAGTGGTGCTCCTGATGGTTCTTTAAAAGATTTAAGTATCTCAGGAATACAATACGTACAATTGAAAAATAATTCGAATGTAGATATTAACCTTTACGAGTTTGATGTATTTACAACAGACCCTACAGTTCCAGAACCACAACCACAACCTGAGCCTGAGCCTCAACCTCAGCCAGATAGTAACAGGGCTATTATGGTCATAACAATGACAACTGGCTTGGAAAAGGAATATGACTTAAGCATGCAAGAAGTTAACAGCTTCATTGACTGGTATGAAGCGAAACAAGCGGGAAGTGGAAGGGCGTCATATGCAATTGACAAGCATGACAATAACAAAGGTCCGTTCAAGAGTCGGAAGGATTATATCTTGTTTGATCGGGTACTGACATTTGAGGTAAGTGAATACTAAAAGAGTTGGGGCTTCATCGGTTCAATACTGATGAAGTCTTTTAATGTGGTTTTCCAAGGATGCCATTAGTCTTATCTCGATGCTAAAGTCATAAAAATAATGAATTGGCATAGCGATATGTTAATTTATGAACGATAACTATAGTGCACGGAAGAATTTGCTCATCTCGAAATGATTGCAACCATGATCTACAAGCTTACCAAAGATGTAACGGTAGAGCAGTTGGAGCAGGCAGGCTTAGATGCACATTACGTCAATCATGATCGAGCGTTGTTCTATAATAATGCTGCAGGCGTGCCTTTCACGGCTACGTATATCCAAGCTAAAGGTGATCCGATTGCCGATCTCTATGAGGATATTGCAGCCGAGGAGAAGGCACGAGCTACTTATCAATGGTTAATCGATATGACCGATGATGTTGATCTACAAGATAGTCTGAAGTTTCTGCGTGAACGGGAAATTGTGCATTCTCTGCGATTCCGCGAAGCTGTGGAGATCCTGAAGGATGATCGGGATACGAAGAAGATATTTTAGGGGTTAGGTACCGGTTATCAGTAGATTTGAATAAAGAGCCACTCCTTTATATTAAGGAGTGGCTTTGGCATTAGCGCGAGGCACCTACATATATAGAACTTACGACTAATAAACATAAACATCTATACATCACATCGTTTGATTTAACCAAACTCATAACAATGTACAATCTTAACATGAAATTCATATAATGATAGTTAAATAGAAACATCAACAAATGAGCAGAGGAGAGAGCCGATCAATGAGCTATGAGAATGCACTTCAACGTTATATTCATGCGACAAACACACATCACTTTGAGAATGTTAACCAGTTACTACACCCCAATGCGGTTTACTGGTTTTCAGATCAAACGTGCAAGACGACTCACGAAATTCAAAATTATTTTGAGAACTCTTGGGATACGATTAAGGATGAAGTCTACTCCATTTCAGATGTACAATGGCTAGTGACTGAAGAGAATACGGCAACATGTATCTATACATATCATTATGAGGGAGTGCTTAACGGAAAGTTTGTATCTGGCAGTGGTAGGGCAACGAATGTTTTTGTCAAAGTAAACGAAGAAGAGTGGAACATCATTCACGAACACCTCAGCAGTCTTTAGCGCATCCTTAACACATAGTCGTAGCAGTATCCCATTATGAAAATGGATCACTTTATCTAGATAATCAATTAGATTAGAGACATGAAGCAACTTATTACAAACAGGAAGGAAACTATTTACGAGAACAGAGAACATGATCAAATAGAAACGAAATGGCAACCTTTAAACAGGGTGGATATCATTTGATTCTGTTTTACATTTTATATGTATAATTGCTATAATAATACTTATTAAGTTAAATCAAGAATCCCCCTCAAACTTCACAGGATACTTGTACCGCTAACGCTAGACACAATACATACTTTGGGAGTGATCGGATGACAAGAAGTGGATTTAGGAACATGCCGATGTGGTTTATACTCGTTGCAATTGCAGTGATTGTTCTCATTTCAGTCAATTTCTTTTACTTGAATACTGCGGTTAATATGATTGCATTAACAATCTTGAATGTTGCCAACGCCATTCGATTCTGGAAGGCTGAACGGAGCGTGGCCATCGTGCTATTAATAGCAGGTGTTGCTTGTGGGCTGTATCTCATCAAGTACTTATTGAATTGAAATCTCTCAAGAAGCGCTACAAATAAAATCTGGTCGTCCACTTTGGCGATCTTTTTTTATGCATAATAAAAAAACAACCGCCATTGTAGTTCACCAATGAACGGTTGCCTTCATTATATTTAATAGTCAACTAATTAATATTCAACGATCATGGCAACATTTTGCCACCCAGCACCGACAGTCCAGAACAGCACTTTGTCACCACGTTCAATCTGTCCTGAGGCAATAGCTCGGTGTAATGCAATGAATGGACTGCTCGTGGATGTATAACCGAACTCATCTCCGATGTACACCGCAATTTCATCCGCAATCCCAATGTTCGCCGATACCGCACGAATATTGGCAATAGACAGTTGAGAGAAGCAAGCGGCTTTAATTTCACTCGGTGCTATTTCATTACGCGCGAGCAACGTCCGAATAGACTCGGAAGCGGCATCTACACAGATGGAATCATCGAAAGGTGTGAATTTCACGTGAAAAGCACCTGCGTCTACTCCGGTTTTACCCAGCTTCGCTAATCCTTCAGCAGGAAAGAGAGAGTTACCATACACACACGTATCTGTCTGATAGATGGAGTCAATGAAACCAACACGCTGCTCCTCGCGCTCCACGATTACGGCTGCTGCAGCATCTCCGAAGTTAGCAAAGTATACTGGATCATCAGGGTTCGCATGAGGAGCTATATAATCCGAACCGATAATTAGAGCGCGGCGGATTCTTGGATTGCCTAACATCTGGCGGCTAACCTGTTCGAAGGCTGCGGTCATTCCAGCACAGTTGGCATTGCTATCGATACAGATGGTATGAGAAGCTCCGTTAATCAGACGGTGAATCATTAAGGAATTCGTAGGGAAGATGTACTCTGGTGTTTGGCTTGCATAAGCAATGAGGTCAATGTCTGCACCCGTCAGTCCAGCCTTCTCAAGAACATTGCTAGCCGCTTCGAACGCCATACTAAGTGAGTTCTCATCCTCATTGTCAATCTTATAACGCTGATCGCGCCCAAGTGCTTTTAACAAACCACGAATATCTACACCTCTTGCATCAAAATGTTCAATATAAACGTCATTGCCCACTTTGTTTGACGGATGATAGATATCGATGTCTACAATACGAATTCCGGCCATCTTCGTTCTCCTCCTGTGCGGGACGGTTTATCCAGAGCTTGTCCGCCTGGTATTTTAAGTAGTTGTTCAAAAAGTCCGCTTTTGATTACGAAGGATGCCTGACTGCATCTCAGCGTCGAATATGGGATTCAGTCGAAATAAGTGGATGCTTACGGAGCTTGTTTCCTTCGGAAACATGTAGTTGCTCACCTAGTTTGCCTACGCTCCGCTACTCCATTTCTATCTTCACCCCATCTTCTCGGTACTGAAAACCGTCCTTTTTGAACTTGCATTTTAAGTTGTCACAGTAGATATGATTTCGAGGTTGTCCAGACCAACCGCACGGCCGAGTCGGGATAACTGCATTTTAAGAATAGAATTATTCTCAAGGGTCAGAACAATTTTTTTGTACCCGTCTTTTTTGAACATCGCGAGGCAGCCTTCAAGCAATGGCACAATATCTGGAGCAGTAACGTTCAGCTTTTTGCAATCAATATTCAAGTTATACTCTTGGGTGTTAATCGGAGCAATGGTATCTTGATACGCAGAGATCGAACGTAATCCGTCTTCCTGTGAAAATGAACCTTCTAGCTCGATGTTTAATACCTTGTTTGCTGCATCCGTTTTAAGAATAAAACTTCCCATGATTGTTCTCTCCCTTTTAATGAGTTAAGGCTATCCCGAAGGATAATTTAACCATATTATAAAGGGATTGATGTAAGAAGATCAATAAAAAAGTCGAATCATGTATAAAGATGTAGAAAAGTGAATTATTGGATTTCCTCGAGTGTCGCGAGCAAGATATTAAACGCGCTGATGATACGTGGTGCGCCAACACATGGAGCCAAATGTAGCAGAATTCCTTTGAGTTGCTCGACGGTTATTCCAACACTCAGAGCCATCGTATAATGCACGCCCAGCTGCTCATATTGTCCCTGTGTAATTAATGAAGAGATGATCGCAACTTCTTTCCACTGATCTGTTATCGTGGTACGTTGAAAAATATCCCCGTAGGCTGTCCCCATAATGAATTCAGCCAATTCAGGAAACTGTTCCTTGATCGGATTCAGCGCACGTGCACCATACTCGCCAGATAACTTGGCAAAACGTTCTAATCCCTGATTTACGTGTTCACTCATCGCTGTTCCTCCTAGTTCAAATTAAGTGTACGATGGGCTGTTGGTGGAATTTCATCACGATCCGTAAGCAGTTCAATGACCGTAACTTGATTTAATTGTTGGGCTTCCTTAAGCGCAACATTGAATTCAGCCTGCGTCTCTGCTCGGAAGGCCACTGCGCCAAGAGATTCTGCAAACTTCGCTGCATCCATTGGAACCTCGAATAATGTGCCATCGATCCGGCCTGTTGTTTTTTGCATACCTTTGAGTGCCATGTCCAATTGCTTGTTGTTCACCACGATAAAAATCACGGGGAGCTGGTTACAGACAGCGGTATTAATCTCAGTCCCTAACATCATGAAGCAGCCATCCCCTGTAATACATACGATTGTTTCTTCAGGCGCAGCTGCTTTGGCTCCGATTGCCATACCGATGGCATTACCCATGCAAGCGAAGTAGGCATCGAATACGAAACTTCCTGGTTTCTTGACTTTGTATCGCTGAACCGCATGGAATCCGTGGCTACCATCATCCACGAACAAGGTGTGGTCATACGGAAGGATATCGCTCATGTTCTCGAGGACAGATGCCAACGATAACTGAGATAATTCTGGAAGCGGAAGGAAGTAATCCGCAGGTGGTAACGCTCTGTTCATTGCTTGAAGTTGTATTGTATGTTCTGTGAGGTTCCCAAGAAGGTGGTTCATATTATCTTTAAGATCGCCGGAGATATGTAAGGTTTGTGAGTTTAGAATTTTACCAACGAAGGTAGGGTCGCTATCAAACTGGATTAGGTATGCCGGATGATTCTCTGGCTTAAGGTTACAAATCGTCATATCACTCAAACGAGAACCTAGCACAATATATAGATCACTCTGATTCATCAGATCATCCGCATGTGGGAAACCTCCGACTCCACAAGGGCCATGATATAACGGATGATTCCAGGCGATGGCACCTTTTCCACCAGGTGAAGTGATGACGGGAATATGAAGGAGTTCGGCAAGCTGTAACAGTTCATCATGAGCATGTGCACGGCCAACGCCCTTGCCAGCGATAATTAATGGATGTTTGGATTGTTGAATTAAGGGGAGAACTCGGTTTAGATTAGTAACACTGATCATAGGCTCAGGCTCGGGAAGGATGATTCGGCATTGTTCCACAAGTTCGGTCTGTACATCAAACGGAAGGCAAAGATGAACAGGGCCTTTGTTTGGACCTAGTGCGATGGAGATCGCATGATTAAAAAGGGTAGCGAAGTGGTCTCCACGCTCGACAAGCTTACTGAATAATGTGGCGGGTCTGAACATCTCAGCTAGATCGGCCAAATAAGACGAGGAATCCTGGCATTGGGGAAGTCCCAATTCTTGAATGGACTGATGTCCGGTAATAAATAGTACAGGTAGGTTGTTCGCCTTCGCATGGGCAGCGGCGGTTAATAGATTGGTTCCGCCTGGACCTGAGGTTGCAAATGCTACACCCAATCTCCCAGTCTGAAGTGCATAACCCGATGCGGCGAATCCTGAACTAGATTCATGGCGTCCAGGGATGAATTCCAGTCCATAATCGACCATCTTCAACGCAGCAGGGCAAATGGATTTTCCGATAATTCCAAAGACATGGGTCACGCCTAGATTACGCAGAGCTTCCGCTAAATAATCTGCAACGGTTCTCATTTGGGCACCTCGCTTCATGAAATAGGTTTTTAGACCCAAAGGTCTGATTCCTTTTTTTGAGAGCAAATTACGGTATTAGGTTGTAATAGGAAATAAATGCTTGATACTAGGAAGAGTATCTTTTTTTGTGGTTTTTTGTCAATAGATTTTTAAGATTATTAATTTTTGATTCTTAGGCTGGTAGCGCTTAAAGTCTTACTACAACTCACAAAAAAATATAGTAAAATATAACTGGAACAAAATACCTATTATTTTCTAATTACATTTAATGTAAAATAATGACTTAAAATGATGGTTTTCAACTGAATTAAACAGAAAAATAAGAGCGAGGCTTCACTTTTCGTATCTACGCAAAAAGGAGTGGCGCTGTATCACTTTCTGGTATACTAGAATTCGATTGGAGTGAACTCAATGAAAAAGATTAAAATGGCTGTCATTGGATTAGGTAAAATGGGCTTACATATGATTCATCAAGCCAAGAATGAACAGCACGTAGACGTAGTGGCAGTATGTGATAGCAACGAGCAATCTCTTGCGGATTATACAGCCTCGAACCCTGAGACAAGTACATATACGGATTATCGTCGTTTGTTAGATGAACATGAGATTGATCTGGTATACGTTGCGGTACCACCCAAATATCATTATGGAGTAGTGATGGAGGTGCTTCAGCGTGGAATCCATATCTTCTGTGAGAAGCCTTTAGCTAACAGTGTAGAGGAAGCCGAAGCTATGCTTGCTGCAGCTGAGCAGTCAGGTGTGCTCCATGCGATCCATTTCTCCATGCCTCATGAACCAGCAGTGCTTCAATTGCAGAAGCTAGTACAGGAGGGAAGTACGCTTGGTACTATTCGTAAAATTGAACTGGTTCTCCGGTTCCCGCAATGGCCGCGAGCTTGGCAACAGAATCCATGGATTTCGACCCGGGATCAGGGTGGATTTATTCTAGAAGTGGGTATTCACTGGATTCATGTGATCCAGACGGTGTTCGGTGGACTGAACGTCATAAACAGTCAGGTGCAATATCCCGATCATTCGAACGGTTGCGAGAGGGAAATTCATGCAGAAATGCAGCTTCAAGATGGCACTCGGGTAGAGATGAACGGAATCTCACACTTTGCGGGTGAAGAACGTGTATCTATGGTGGTGTATGGTACGGAAGGAACAATCGCGCTGGAAAACTGGGATCAACTGATGAGTGGGCGGATTGGAGAGTCACTAACACCCGTAACCGTTGATGAATCGCTGAGTGAATTACCTGTACTGAAACATGTAATTGCACGTGTTCAAGACAAGCCGGGCAGAATATATGATTTCAGGGATGGGCTTGAAGCGCAACGGATCCTGGAGGCACTTCGAAGTAAGTAACCTAAGCGATAAGAATAAATAACCGATAGGATACTTTCTGGATCTACTGAATCAAAAAAATGAATGTCTCAGAAGGCATTTCTTCCCTACACAGTGTCAATGTGATCCAAAATTACAAAAAAAGAAGCAGTTGCCGAATTCAGCAACTGCTTCTTGTATTTAGTTTCACTAAACGATAGTTCTCATTTCCTCATTATGCAAGTTTGAATCGGTTCACGAGCTCATCCAGTGCATCGGACATTTGGTTCAATTGTTTGGATGTGTCGGTCATTTCTTGCAAGGAGGCTAATTGTTCCTCGGTCATGGCGGATACTTCTTCGGTTGCTGATGCAGTGTCTTCCACAACAGCGGATACGGCATGAATAGAAGACATAACAGCCTGACTGCCTGCTGTGAGCTCTTCCACCACAGCGGAGATGTCCACCATTTCCCCACTTAGATCATGAATGTGTTCTGTAATATTAGCAAAGGCATGTCCAGCATCCTCTATTGTTCGTAATCCTTCTGTGACATGAACAGTATTGGAGTCTACGATCTGAACGGTGTTATGCACACCTGCAAGTACAGTTTCAAGAATGCTTGTAATATGTTTGGCTGAGGTAGCGCTTTGATCTGCCAGGTTGCGAATTTCGGTGGCGACAACAGCGAACCCTTTGCCATGTTCTCCGGCGCGCGCAGCTTCAATTCCAGCGTTAAGAGCCAGGAGATTGGTCTGTCTAGCCGTTCCTGAGATCGATTCTGCAATGGAGATGACCTGATCAGACATTTTAGAGATGTCATTAATAGACTCCTGAACGGAGCGGAACGATTGTTCAATGGTTTCCATTTTACCCACTGCATTATTAATGCGTCCTTGTCCATCCAGTGCGATTGATTCGGTTCTTACAGCACGTTCAGCAACATCAGCTGTAGAAGCGGATACTCGGTTAAGTCCAGTCAGCGATTGCCCCATGGCAGCGACCATCGTTTGTGTCAGAACGACTTGTTCATCTGCGCCTTCAGCAACTCGTTCCATGGCGGTGGCAACTTCCTTACCTGCGGACAGGTTATCCGACACACCTTTATCCAATCGATCTGAAGCCGTACTCAGGATGCTGGCATTGTTCTGAATCTCAAGCATCATTTGTTGCAATCCGAGCAGCATTGCATTAGCTGCATCTGCCAATTCGCGCGTCTCATCCTTCATATGGGTCGCAATCCGGAGGGTTAGATCTCCGTTAGATGAGCCAATGTCGTTCAGTGCGCTGGTGACGCTACGAATATTTTTGACAATAGAGCGGGACAGTGTCAGAGCTGCAATGATCGAAATCAAGGCAACAAGGATGAGCGCACCGTATAGTTCGATGTTGAGTAGCTCGTTTTTTTGTTTGAGTGCTTCAGTGCGTTGTTCGGTCAACACTAGCTCATTGGTGCGAAATGTTTTTAGTGAATCCCGAATTTGATCCATATCCTGCTTACCAGGATCATTCACGAAGAACGCTTGCAAGGTGGACGTGTCGTTAGCTCGTCGTGATTCAATAACTGGTTCACCCGCAACCTGTACCCAATTGTTTATTACATTATGTATGTTCTCAAGTAGGGCGAGCTGTGCTGGATTATCAGCAATGAGTGCTGCGAGCTGTGAGATGATTGTTTCCTTCTGTTCTAAACCCTCGGTGTAAGGTGCAAGATAACTGTCTTGTCCGGTAATGACATATCCTCGTTGACCTGTCTCCATGTCCACCATCGTTCTTTCCAACTCATACGTTAAATCATGTACTTTCATATCGTGATCGACCAAGAAATCCAGCTCCCGTTGGAGTTGGCTAATACTATTTTGGATCAATACAATAGAACCGGCTAGAACAGCCAGCACGAGCAAATAGCCCAAACCAATCTTGTAGAAAATTTTAAAGGTTCTGCGCTTTACCATGTTTGTTATTCCTCTCTGTCGGGTATATATATTTGTCGAAAAAACAGGAAAAACACTAAATTAGGACTTTAGATGTAGGGTCTGGATGACTATTTTCAGTATTATACTTAAACTAAATCATTTTGTATATAGTTTGTTTACTTTATGTATAATGTTATCTGCTGAGTTGTATAACGTTCGCGGAATGTGTTTTACAATGTTCGGTTTACACCTGCAAACGTTTATGTTTATCATGGGGAGGGAACGATTCCGAATACATATCCCAATCCGAAAGGACGCTTTGATATGACAAAAGAAAAGGTATTGCTTAAACCGGAAGCAATGATATTTGATATGGATGGCACACTATTTCAGACAGAGACGCTGTTGTTGCCTGCTTACCACCAGTTGTTTGATACGCTGAGAGCAGAAGGACACTTTGAAGGTGAGACCCCTCCAGAGGAACGGATGATTGGAAGTCTTGGTATGTTACTTGAAGATATATGGAAAGTAGTTATGCCTGAAGCATCGGAGGCGGCACATCGTCGCGCGGACGAATTGTTGCTTCAATTGGAGATTGAAGGTCTGGATCAAGGGGGTTCTACACTCTATCCTCACGTGAAGGAGACTTTAACAGCGCTCAAAGAGCAGGGGGTGCGGTTATTTGTTGCGAGTAATGGACTTGAGGATTACGTCAAAGGTGTAGCGTTTGCCCACGAGATCATGCCTTTGTTTGAAGGCGTGTACAGCGCTGGTCAATACAAAACCCCTTCCAAAATTAATCTCGTTCAGATCTTGCTTGAGAAACATCGGATTCAAGATGCGTGGATGGTGGGTGACCGTTCATCGGATGTAGAGGCAGGGAAAATGAATGGACAGACCGTTATTGGCTGCGCTTATGCTGGTTTTGGTAGGGATGAAGAACTGGCGGGATCGGATGTATTGATCTCTGATTTCACAGAACTACTTCGTCTGTATAAGGAAGCAGAATAACCGTATAAAACATTTAACATATTTATTGTTGTTAACAAGGTATAACCTGCATTTCCAATGAAGTTTCGTTGGAGGTGCTGGTTTTTTTGTTTTAAACTCCTCATATTCTTTCACATTCTTTCCCATTCACTCAATTCATTCACACGCTTCACATTTCCATTCACTCATCCACATTCACTCAGTTACATTCTCCCCTGTAAAAAGTGGATTTCCCCATCCCGCTTCACACGGTGATCGCTCTATACTTCTTGCAAAAGCAAGTAAGGGGGTCAATGTTGATGAAGCCAAAAAAAGTGCATGCGTACCTGTTCATCTTTCCCAGTTTATTTCTAACTCTCGTGTTTGGGGTGTATCCCCTCATATGGGCTCTACGTTATATGTTCTACGATTATCAAGGCATTGGTACGCCCGTATTTATTGGACTTGGCAACTTTGCCCGCATTATGCGGGATACACAGTTCTGGTCAGCTGTTGGCAATACGGGAGTCTATGCATTAGGTAAACTTGTGGTCACGATTCCGCTAGCTCTGACACTCGCCATCATCTTGAATCGCAAATGGAGAGGGCGTTCACTGCTAAGAGCTGTGTACTATCTTCCAACCATTTTCAGTGCTTCAGTTATGGCGATTGTATTCTTTATTATTTTTAATTCGTACAACGGAATATTGAACCAACTACTGGTGAAGTATCATGTGATCTCTGCCCCGATTGGCTGGTTAGATGCCGATCATGCCATGATGACGACCATAATTATTGCGATCTGGGGAGCTGTGGGGAACTATATGCTGCTGTTTATTGCCGGTCTGCAGAGTATTCCTGAAGAACTGTATGAGGCGGCATCGCTGGACGGAGCGAATGAGTTCCAGAAGCTTAGAAATGTGACGATTCCACTACTCGGTCCTGTGCTGCAGATGATTATTATGCTGGCGATTACAACCGCACTCAAAGGATACGAGAGCATTATGGTACTAACCGAAGGAGGCCCGTATGGCAAAACGGAAGTGATGTACTTGTATCTGTTTAAATTGTTATTTCCGATATCCGCTGATACACAATCGCTCCAGCAACTGGGTTACGGCAGTGCAGTAGGCTTCACTACAGCCATCATTGTAGGTGCCGTCACACTCATTTATTTCTGGATATCCAAGAAGCTTAATGATGTTTATTAACAGCAGACAGGAGGAACGGACATGTCACAAACGGTCATAAATCCGAGTATTTCACCTAAGTGGGTTCAAGGAATAAAGCGAACACTACTCACTATTTTTCTGCTTATCATCGCTGTCCTGTCGTTGTTTCCGATTCTATTAGTACTGCTAGGCTCGTTCAAAACAAATCAGGAATTAACGGGCGGTGCAACGATATTACCTAAGGTTTGGCAGTTCTCTAACTATGCTCAGGCATGGCAGACAGCCAATTTCTCAGGATTTACGCTCAATAGTGTCTTTGTTAGCGTCACTGCAACAACAGGAATGCTGTTAGTTTCATCCATGTCTGCCTATGCCGTGGATCGCGTGAACTTTAGAGGGAAGAAGGCGTACTCCATTTTGATGGCATCTACCTTGTTTATATCCATCGGAGCTGTGGTTCTGCGTCCGCAATTTGATCTGATGGTCAAATTAGGCCTGAATCATACCCTATGGGGTGTCATCATTATTTTAATTAGCGCTCATGCCGCGACGTACTTCATTTTAGTGGGCTTCTTCAAAAGCATCCCGCGTGATCTAGATGAGGCAGCCATGATCGATGGCTGTAACTTCTACACCGTGTATTGGCGCATCATTCTTCCATTGCTTCGCCCCGGTTTGGCGGTTGCAGGACTTGGAGCATTTCAGAGCTCGTGGAATGAGTATATCTTGCCTTTTGTGTTCACGATGAACAATCCCAATTTGCAGACCTTGCCTGTGGGCTTGGCGAATCTACGTTATGGCATCGGGGCTGCTGCTGAGGTTCAACTTATGATGGCTGGGGCGTGTCTATCGATATTGCCACTGCTCGTTGTGTATATCTTTGCGAACAAATCCTTTATGCAGGTGACATTAGGTGCGGTCAAAGGCTAGGCGTAATCTCCTTAAAATGGGAACGGTATTATGGGATATTCTGCTGTGCTATACTCTTGTTAAAATCTCCAGTGGCAGAGCTAATCCGTATCCGAGGAGTGAACGCCGATGAACATGAACTTCTATAAGATGACTCTGAAAAAAAGGATACAACTGTTGTACATTTTCCTGGTTGTATTATGCATCAGTGTAACAGGAATTAGCTCGTATCTCTTCGCTGCACGAAGCATTGAACGAAACGCGCTTGAGTTGAAGCAGGGCATCCTGAATAAGTCAGTTCAGGTAATGGATGAACATTTAAGGCACATCGTGGTATCTTCATATTCGTTTATGCTGAATGACACCTTTACTCAGGTGATGCGAGATGTTCGCAACAATAATGCCTCCCACTATTATCAGAATCTATCACTACTGCAAACGTCATTTACGCAATTGAAGCTTGTAGAGCCCTTAATTGATACGACCTTTTTAACAACACCAATTGGTGATTTTTACTCAACCAAAGATGTACCGAACCGGGATGATGGATTTGCTAAGGAGTACGGGCAGCTTGTGAAGCAACAGGGCTGGAATACAATGTGGTTTGGTTCGCATCCAAGTCAGTTATTCCAGGCGAAGGAACATGTGTTGTCACTGTTACTCAAACCGATTGTGGTTGATAATCACTCCTTGTCTAACGTTTATATGGTGGTCAATATGAAGGAAGAAGCGATGAGGGATATTCTGGTTCAGGACTTGATGAATAATTCAATTGAATTGTTTTTGCTGAACAAAAATGGGTCACAGGTTATCCGGTCAACCTCCCAGGATGTGAGTTACCTAACCGACCCTGAATTCAGCCGCGAGATCAGTCGTGGTACAGGCGGGGATTTTAGATATACGAGTAGTCAAGGAGAGGACATGCTCATCAACTATTCTGCATTATCAATGAATGAGGACTGGGTGATGGTCAGTGTGCAGTCCAAATCAGATTTATTGTCTCCACTGCGGAAGATTCGTTGGTTAGTTATTGGGATTATGGGTTTCTGCATCGTGCTCGCCCTAGGGCTGTCGAACTTGCTGGCATCTGCTCTGCTCAAACCGCTGAATAAGCTGCGTCGTTTAATGGTTGAAGTACAATCGAACGATCTGGATGTGCGCTTCCGCAGCAAGTACGATGATGAGGTCAGTGCGGTGGGGTATCGTTTTAATCGAATGCTGGATCAGATCCAGGTTTTGTTTGAGGAGGTACGGGTAACCGAGCGGGATAAACGACGTTTCGAAGTGAAAGCGCTTCAAGCACAGGTTGATCCTCACTTTCTCTACAATACGTTAAATACAATGTTCTGGAAAAGTGAGAGTGGTGAGAAAAAAGACGTTAGTGAAATGATCGTAGCATTGTCACTGTTGTTCCGACTCGGGTTGAATGATGGGAAGGACATGACCAATGTAGAACAAGAGATTAAGCATGTAGAGCAGTACCTACAACTTCAACAACAATGTTATGAGGATCTATTCATTTATCGTATTGAGGTGGGTGATCCATCCTGTTATTCCGTAGAATTATTGAAAATATTACTGCAGCCTTTAGTCGAAAACTCCATACTGCACGGATTCCGTGATAAGGATGAGCTCGGCGTCATTGTAATCAGAATTAATCGAGATGAAGACATGCTGACACTTGAAGTCACTGATAACGGTTGTGGCATGGATATGGCTGAGGGGCAGATCAGAGAAGGAGTCGAAGGTAGACGTCAAGGATATGCACTTGGGAATCTCCATGACAGATTAAGCCTATATTACGGAGATGCCGCTTCAGTTGTATTTGAGAGCAACATAGACGTCGGAACGACGGTTACCATCACGATTCCAATCATCTGAGGAGGGGTAGTATGGATCATTTGACGGTATGTGTCATGGATGATATTCAGGCGGTTGTAAAAGGCATATCTTCGACCATTGCTTGGGAAGAGCATCAGGTGAAAATTGTAGGTACAGCCAACAATGGCGAACAAGGGTGGTTCCTACTTAATGAACAAGAGCCGGATCTTGTCATTACCGATATCAAAATGCCCCGCCTCAGCGGTCTTGAATTGATGAAACGGGCATCCGATGCAGGGCTGCGCACCAAGTTTATATTCATTAGTGGGTATTCTGATTTCCGTTATGCCCAAGAGGCGATTAAACTAGGTGCTTCCGATTATTTGCTCAAACCGTTTACCCCTGATGAAATATTAGGCGCAGTGCTCAAGGTAAGAGAAGTGATTGAAGGTGAGCAGGCACAGTCGAGGCAGCTTGAACAATTGGAACAAAAGGCGGAGAGCAGCAGCGTGCATATTCGTCATAGCTACCTTCTGGGACTGCTTCGTCAAGAGGTTGGTGGTTTTATGAATGAGAATCGTTGGGATGAACTACAGATCGATCTCGATTCTTCGAATCTTCAGCTCATGGTGATTGAAGTCGACGGGTATACCCGGTGTGAAAATACAATACATCTGGATGCCGAGATCGTGCCTTTTGCGATCCAAAATATTGTGGAAGAGACGCTGAATCGCCACACCAGAGGGGTTGTATTACGCGAGAGCAGATACCGGCTTGTGGCGATGTTTAATACACCAGCATCCATGACAGCTCCAGAGCTGCTGGAGGAATGTCGGCTTAATGTGGAACAATTCAGTAAAAAGACGATCTCAATCGGTTTGGGCACGATTGCCCGAAGACCTCAGGAGGTGTGGAGTGCGTATGCACACGCCGATAAAGCCATTGCCTACCGCTTTTATAGTGAGGGTAACTGCATCTTCCAATATGCAATCGTCGAACGTCAGGAGTGGATAGCACCTGCTTACCCTTTGGAGAAGGAGAAGGAACTCTTTTATGCGCTCAAGTGTGGCAATGAGAGCACCTGTCACCGGATCATTGATGATATTTTGGATGAATGGCAGTTTTCGGAGGGATATCCTGAGCCACTTACTATGATCCGTTTGTTGTCCGGACTCGCGTTCGCCATCTATCGTGCTTTTTGCGATGAAATTACGGAGGAAGAACGCATGCGTTTAGAAGCTGACCTGATGGTGCTGGAGGCGATGCGCTCGTTGACATTTGACGGTTGGAAAGGGTACATCAAGCACTTTAGCAGCATGGGCTGCGACATTATGGATAAGAAGCGGCTTACGGATGTGAAGCAGGCCATTCATAAAGCTCAGGAATTTATAAGTATGAACCTGGAAGAGAACCTGACGTTGAACCTTTGCGCTCAGTCGGTTCACTTAAGTCCTAGTTATTTTGCCAATGCATTCAAGAAAGAGACCGGCATGACCTTGATTCAATACATTACAAAAATGAGGATGGAGAAGGCCAAGGAACTGTTGGTCGCAGGCATACAAGTACAGGAGATCTGTCAGATGCTGGGTTACGAGGATCGCCCGTATTTCAGCGGATTGTTCAAAAAGTACTGTGGTATGACACCTACGCATTTCCGTCAAATGTATCTGAATTAATGAATGCAGGGAACATCATTTGTCCCCCATTCATAGTTATAATGTCCCTCACTTCATCAACGGTAGAGCGATTATCATTACGTTATCGGGTAACCTGAGAGGTTGTCCAGACAAGCATAGGGGGGCTTTTCAATGGCTAAGAAATGGATGATGACTACACTGAGTGCATTGCTCGCATTGAGTTTGGCTGGATGTTCTACCAACAATGGAACGACAGCAAGCACCGGAACGGGTGGTAGTGATGGCAAAAGTACAGAAGGGAAAACCAAGGTCATCTACTGGACGCCCGATCGCCATGATGCTGATTTTATGAAAACCAAAATTGATGAGTTTAATAAAACCAATAAGGATAATATTGAAGTGGAAATGACCGTGATGGGTGACAATTACCCTCAAGCGGTAGATATTGCTTTTGCAAGTAAACAAGCACCGGATGTGCTGCAAGTCAATGATTTTCAGACCTATTATCAAAAGGGATATCTAGCTCCAATTGACGGCTATATGAGCGAGGACATGAAGACTACGTTCAAAGACAGCCTAATCGATAATAAGAATACAATAGATGGAAAAATATATACTCTCCCGAATACAGGACAAGTGTGGAGACTCGTGTATAACAAAGATATTTTTCAAAAAGCCGGAATCACCAGTCCGCCTAAAACGTTGACCGAAATGGTGGAGGATGCGAAGAAAATTACGGACGCTGGGAAAAGTGAAGGAATCTATGGCTTTGCTAGTCCGTTCAAAAGTGGAAGCGGTTTCTGGAGAGCAGCGAACACGATCGCAGGCGCCAGTAACAATTACGGCATCGATGGCTATAACTACCGTACAGGTCAATTCGATTTTGGCATGTACAAGGATGTTGCACTTGCGCTTCGCCAAATGAGTGAGGATGGAAGTATGCTGCCAGGGGTTGAAAGTCTGGATATTGATCCGCTGAGAGCGCAGTTTGCACAAGGCAAAATTGGGATGTACATCAACCATTCCGGCGAACCAGGGGTATACAAAGATCAATTCCCTACCGAAGAGAACTGGGCTGCTGCTCCTGTGCCCACAAGTGATGGAACGATCAAGGGTGCTTCGCAAGTTATAGGTGGTTCATATATCGGAATCAGTGCAGATTCAACGCAAAAAGAAGCGGCATGGAAGTTTATGGAGTATGTATACAGCAAAGACCTTCAGAGTGAGTATTACGAAAAAGGCTATGGTATCTCCCTTATTCCAGCGGTATTAAGTTCAGGTAAGAAACCAAACATTCCTGGCATTGAAGGCTTCTTGCCGAAGCGCTATGATGCGATTTTCCCTGCGAATCCAGGGGTAGTAACAGAAAGCTCGCTGGAAGGAACGAAATGGACAGATGCATTTTCCATCTTTGTCTTTACCGGCGGCGATATCGATAATGTGATCAAAGATCTGGATAGCAGATACAATGCTGCGCTGGAGAAGACCAAAGCGGCAGGCTTAACCAATATAAGCGCTGATCCTTCCTTTGATTCCTCCAAGCTTCAAGGCAAATTATCAACAGAAGAATAGCAGTAGTGATGCGTTCAATTAAGCGGCTGGGGTTCCAAGACTCTGGTCGCTAATTCCTAAGGAGAGGGGCAAGAACTATGATATTGGAAAATGCAGCGATACCTGCACAAGTCATTAACGCAACGAGCTCTCGTAAAATTTTGGGTATGGGTGGAACATTGATGATGGTCGAGGTGAGCTTTGCGAAAGGCGGAATCGGTGAAGTTCACTCTCATGATCAGCATGAGCAGGTAAGCTATATCGTTAAGGGCAGTTTTGAGGTTCAAGTTGGTGAGGAGACACGCATCCTGAGGGCAGGGGATAGCTTCTATGCTGGCTATAACGTTCCGCACGGGGTCAAAGCACTGGAAGATTCCATCATTCTAGATGTGTTTACCCCTTTTCGTGAGGATTTCATTGAGGAGCCCCAATGAGTGATTTCTTCCTTTCGACTGTTGAACTGCATCAGGCGGCGGACTATTATGAGCGACATTTTCCAGAGGAAGCACGAAATTCGGTGACCATTGCTAATCGTGCAATCATTAATGAATTTATCGTTCCTTATACGAATGATCTCAGTCGATGGATTCCGATGGGAACCCCTGTAGATTGGCTTCATAATCCAACCAATGATCTGGAATTCACCTGGGGCATGAACCGGCATTGGCATATGATTGATCTGGGCAAAGCGTATTTGATGAAAGGCAACCCCCTATATGTGTCCACCTTTATGGCTCACCTTCGAAGCTGGAGAGAGCAGAACCCAGTACCTGCTCAATTGCCTTATGATGAGGCCGTCTTTTTCCAAAAGCCGGGTCCTTGGCGTCTGCTGGAGACTGGACTGCGGGTACAGTCATGGATATCTGCCTACAAATACATGGAGGATAGTCCACTGCTGGACGCCGACTTTCAGGCAGAATTCAGGCAAGGTTTAGAGGAACACGCCGAATACTTGACCCGATACCTAGGAAGTACAGAGATTAATCATGCCATCATGCACATGCAGGGATTATTCATGATCGCGATCTTTCATCATACCCACCCAAGAGCTGCATATTGGCGGCAGGTAGCGATGGAACGATTGGAGCTGTGTCTGCTTCACCAGATTAACTCAGAAGGAATACAAATTGAACTGACGACTCATTATCATAATGCGAGCATTGAAATGTTTGGAACACCGTATTTACTAGGGAAAATAGCGGGTCATCCTTTCTCAGCATGGTATGGTGAAAGTCTACGCAAAATGGGTGCGTTTACCGAAGCATTAATTCGGCCAGACCATCAATCAACCGGGATTGGTGACTCGGACTGGATCAGTGATGGAAGGCAGCGCTTAACCCTGCTTGGTGCCATTCTGGAGGACGATCATTGGATCGGTCGAGGGACAGAAAGCTCCGAATGTCTCTGGCTTCTCGGTGCAGATCAGTATAAACGTTGCACGCAACTTCAGGTAGCAAGTACACCTTCGTTGTCGAGCAGTGCGTTCCCACAGACAGGGTACTATGTGATGAGAGACCATCATCAATATCTCTTCTTGGATGCTGCTTCAATGGGCGGAGCACACGGGCATGCAGACGCGCTGAACATGGAGTGGATGTGGGGCAAGCAGCTTATGTTCACAGACACTGGACGTTATACGTACGAAGAAGGGGAATGGCGACATTATTTTAAAAGCACACGAGCCCATAATACGATTACAGTGGATGGGCTAGATCAGACTCCTTACGTATCCACACAGCAATGGGGTGAGCCTGAAGCGGTAGCTACAACATTCCGTTGGGAGAGCAATGACTGCTATCATTTTGTGGATGCGTCGCATGACGGGTATACCCGCCTAGCTGATCCGGTTACACATCGCCGCTGGATTATGTCAGGCGTAGACGTTCCTCTGCTCTTCATCGTGGATTGGCTGGATGCGGCAGAAGAGCATGTGTTAGAGCAACATTTCCACTTGCATCCAGATGCTCGTCTCACATGGGAAGGGGAAGCAGCTGACGAGCGAGTAGCTCAAATGACGTATTCAGGAACGAATACCACGCTTTCCATGCAGTGGGTCACAGCAGGTATAGCAGAACATGCATTACAGCTGACGGAGCATACAGGCTGGGTATCCGAAATATACGGCTCTAAACTTGAAACCACCGTCATTCAAGGCAAAGCTGCTTTTACAGGTTCAATCGGCATACTTACGATATGTTTGCCAGCGAATCAGCAGATCGATCAGGTAACACAGGTAACCTCGTGTAGACTTAAACCTGAGCGGATGCAAATCGAAGTAGCATACAGGTATGGTGACGAAAGTGGGGTTATCGTTATTGATAACGACACTGTGCAATGGACGGCAGAAGAGGATTCCATTCCATCCCCATGATTGAAACGAGTGGAGTTAGAACGGTGAGAAGGAGTGGATGTTCACGTAAGTGACATTCACTCCTTCTACTGCATTCTAACATTTATCTGGTTTTCCGGACTTTTCTCATCCGTGTACTTTTCTTCACCGTTGTTATGATGCTGCGTTCTTTTCGAGGGATGCCTGGTTTCTTATTGCGGTACACCCACAATGCGTAAGCCAGAGGTTGAGTGATGGCTTTTTGATAGATTTCACGTTCACCAATACGAGCAAACACCTCACGCGCTGGCTTGGGATTCACCTCAAGCAGATAGATCCGACCACTCTTATCAATCGCTAAGTCTAATGCAAGCTCGCACAGATCCCCATACGTATCTTCTAGAAAGGAAGCTACATCAATGCCGAATTTCTCGGCAGTTGTATGGATCTCAATTCGCTGATCTTCATCCGATATCCATTGCTTCATCAAGCGGTTCATCGCTACCGCCTGCCCCCCGCCATGCAGATTGGACGTTACACTTTTCTCGGCTCCCATTCGTCCAGCACAACCAGTCAGTTCCCATTGTCCCTCGCCGTTCTTCTGAACAAGCATACGGTAATCATGCACACGCCCGTTGGGAAGCTGAAGCTGGATACCTTCTTGAACCAAATATTTATCTTTCATATTCCAGTGTTGGAGCAGGGAACCCAGTCGAGACAAGTGCACTTTACGCGGTGTAATAATTCGCCTCTTCTGATCTCGTCCCTGCACCAAGACCATATTGGATTCACTTTTGATTCGTTCAATACGCAGAATGCCACGTCCACCGGTGCCATTAATCGGCTTGAGATAGATGAGAGCAGCACTTTTCAACATGCGATTCACGTCGGACATATCCTGGAACAGGATCGTTTCTGGCAGATGCTCGCGAAAGGCAGGTTTCCCAGACAGTGTCTGATGAATCGTCCACTTGTTGCGTAGTGGACGATTCAGAAAAAGGAGATGCCCGTATTTTTCACGAAAAGCAAGGAGCTGTTGAAATCGACGATTACGCTGTATCCGACAACGATCGAAGATCATATCGGGGAAAGGACGCCACTCTCTGGACCAACCCTTCTCCGAATGAAAGACCATTGCTTCAATCTGCTTACCTCCCGGATGTACATCCGCAGGTGTGAATACATATATGTCGAGTCCCCGCTTGCGTCCTTCGAGGATCATCCTGCGATATATGCTCCGTTCTTCTAAGGCTCGGTGTTCGTTCAGGTACAACGTCATAATGCCTAGAACAGGTGAGGACACAAACAATCACCTTCTTTAGCTTTTATTCCTTTCCAGTATGTCTTTCGAATAGATGTTCAAAGTGTACTTTTTGAACAACCTCTTCCATTAACGTTTGGACTGACGGGCAAGATAGGCACTGTAGTGGAAAATGCGTTCCAGCGACCTGCGTCTGATCTGTGGTTCATCGAATTTCATAGGCTTTGCATTAGCTTCAAAAAACCAGATCTCGCCGAGATCATCCACCCCAAGATCCATGGACATCTCGCCAAGGGTATGCCCCGATCCACGTTCGACTTGCCTAGCAATCATCAGCGAGGTTGATTTCACCCTCTTCATTAGCGTGGTGCTTAACTCCTCACCGAAGAGCTCAGTCAACAGCTTTTCGGGATCCTCCACACTGCCTCCGCGAGGGACATGTGTCGTGATGCTGCGGGAACCGGCCAACCTCGCACCGACGCCCGTAACACTCCATTGACCTTTACTATTCTTCTGCACAAGTACCCGGAGATCGAAAGGGCGTTTGCGTGAAGATGCGAGTTCAATGCCTTGCTGCATAATGTACGGGGTATGACCCGTCTCTCTACGGATGCGAGCCCACAACTTGGCGAGTGTAGCAGTTTTGTATGTGGTGCTTTTTCTAGAACTTTGGACTTTGAGCCGATAAGGGAGCCGATCCTTCTCTTGAAACTTGAGCATCATGATGCCTTTTCCCGCTTTGCCGCTTTCGGGTTTCAAGTATAGATAAGGATAGGATTTGAGTACTGTAGCGAGTGCGGATGCACTGCGCATACGGCGAGTATAAGGTATTAGGTTTTGAGTCGATTTCGACTTCTTGAGCCATTCAAATAGATTCCACTTGTTGAAGAAAAAAGGATTATATAACTCGATCCCAGATTCCATGCATTCAGCGATTTTACGTTGAACCGACGGTTTGCGCTCATCCTCCCGGTTCGGTATGCGATTATACAGGACATGGGGAAGTGGGAAGGACTGTGAAGTCCATTTTCCACTTCCTTTGTTGTAGATGTAGCCCTTGACGGTGGAGCCAGCCACATTCAGATCGCGGACAGTCACGATGTAGACCACATACCCCATACTTTCTCCGGTTTGAATAATGTCTTGAAAATTTTGATGATTTCCCCTGAACATCCGTTGATCATCATGCATCGTCAACACGGCAATGACAGGTTTAAAATCATCGTGAAGGCTCATCAAATGTCGTCCTTCTTCCGGAATTTGCTCAAGTATAGGCAATGTTCCAAGATGTGCTCCACTGATGATTTTCCCTCCACTCGGAGTGAAGGGTGACGGAAAATGGAGCGTCCGGGTTTGGCGTTCGCTTCGAACATCCATACATGTTCCTCCTGATCAATGCCCAGATCAAAGCCAATCTCACCAATCAAATGCTGGTGCTGGGTTTCAATCGCCTGGGCCAGTGTAATAGCGACGGATTTGGCCTGCCCTAGCACTTCTCCCGCGCGGTCACCGAAGTTACGGCTGAGCGCCTGCTCAGGGGTCATTAGAGAGCCGCCGTTTTTGATATGTGTTGTTACGCTACCCCGACCTGCCTTCTTGGCGCCGATACCTACGACGACCCACTGATTGCTGCCGTTTTTGTGCATGTGAAAACGAAAATCAATCGGGCATTCATCGATTTCAATAAGACGGATTCCCTGCTGAACGACGTAACCACGGAGCTGCTTGCCATGTCTGCCTTGCAGCATCCGCATCAAGCTATTGAACGAGCCAAAACGCAAAAGTGCATTGCCGCTTTTTTTGCGATAACGTGCGAAATATCCCCGTTTGGGCGAGTAGGTCAAACGATAAATCCCGTTGCCGAGACTTCCAGCCGTTGGCTTATAATAGACAAATTGATGGCGCTCGAGCATTTCTTTCATTTGCTCCACAGTCGGATTCGTAATGGATTCAGGAATATAACGCCCTGCGGACGGATCATTCTCCAGCAATTTATAGATATCCGATTTGTTAAAAAAGCTCCAGTTGAAGAAAGGAATTTTTCGGCGGATGAACCGTTCGCGCAACTGGTTAATCGCAGGCGAAAAATCGGAACGTCGGCTCGGCAACCGATTATATACAACATCCGGCAACGGTACGGTTTTGCGTACAAAGCTACCATTTTCATTCAGAAAGTATCCGGATACCGTCTCATTTGACCAATTGATATCTCGTGGTGTGAAGGCATAAATATAAGATTTACGACTTCCTTCACGAAGCAATTGTTTGATAAAGCCGGTACGAGAACCGAACGGATTCGTACTGGTCGCTGGTCCGTCAGACAATACACCGATCAGTGGTCCAAGTTGAACCTCATCGTTCTGCAGGTTGCGCAAGTAGATGCTCCCACGTTTGGGGACATTCATCAGATTGCGGATGCCTGAGGCGAGATAGAGGTGTTTCCCCGCCTTCTTAATAGGTTTGATCGTAGCAGGTACGCGGTCTCGACCAAATCGCAGATGTATCGTTTTTTTACCAGACAGATTGAGGCTCTTCATTAATGCGTTGGACACATATACCACCTTATCCGGCTGTTGAGTGAAATGCAGATTGCAAAAGGTCAAACTCATGATTTATCCTCCTATCCTGAAAAAGATCCTTCGGCTCCATGGCAAGCGGGCGCTGCAGGCCTTAGCCGCCGTGAATCGGGATGGGTTTCAGGCCAGCTTTGCTGGATGTATTCGGCATTTTCATTGTTGGACGGTAGACGTCCGTGAGAACATGTTGTTGCAGCAAATAACGAGCATAGGCAAGTGGTTCGGTATACGTCAGTGTATGCATCTGCGGATTATCCGCCATTGCGAATGCGGATCGGCCTGGTTTGGAATTCACTTCGAGCAGCCAGAGACGACCGTCAGTGTCTGCTCCGAAATCAATGCCAAGTTCAGCCAGCCGACCGAATCGGCTCTCCAGCAGCGGAGGAATTAGAGTAGCCGCCTGCTTGATCCTCTCCAGCAAAATAGCGGTATGAGATGAACCATATCGATCCATCAGATAAGAATGCACAGGATGTGCTGTACCTCCACCATGTAAATTAGAAGTGAGTGATCCTTCGATACCTTCTCGCACCATACATCCGGTCAGGGACCATTGCCCGTGACTATTTTTTTGTACTAGGGCTCGAATATCGAATGGATGCCCGTGATGGCTTAGATTAAGGTAAGGCTGCATAATCATGCTGTGGCGGGTCATAGATGATTCGACCCAGTCATGTACCGATTGATACGTATACAGTGAATAGCTAAACCTCTCATTGTGGGAGTCACGACCATCTACGATCCAAGAACGGCCTGCTTCTGAAATGAGTCTGAAGGTATCCCGTCCGTGAGTTCCAGCCACCGGCTTAAAGAACAGTCCTGATGACCAGCGCTCTAACCAAGGCTCCCACTTCACACCGGGTTGTAGGAGGAGCGTGGGCGTCAGTAAGGAACGCAGCGCCGGTTCGTGGGATAACGCCCGGTGCACCTTCCATTTGCCAGGTAACGAAGTTGACCAGTAACGCGGTCGCTGTCCACTAGTTGACCACACAAGATGGTGAAGCTGTTGTCGTATTTGTTTGGGGATAGGTCGTAAGCAACGATCCATTAGCAGATGAATTTCGGGAATAGGAGCTTTCTTCCATACTCCGTGCCGGTACACATATCCATGTTTAGGCAGTGTGCATGTCATCTCACTCGATATGACGAGAACGAATATATTGAGATTAAACTTCGGACTTTCCAAACTAAGACGCCTACAGAAGAGTTCATCTGCGAAGGGAGAGGTTGCTTCCTCGCCACGAACCAGTATCGCCATGGTTTTGGGCGGATGCCATGGGAACATTGCTCTACACCTCCTGTTCTAGATGACTCTTCAGAATCCGGCGAGATAGCTTGAATATTCCAACATCGCTTTGACCGAAGGTCGGATTTTGCTCTCGCTTAGCGGTGTATTATCATTTTTGGATGGCTTCGAGTTGACTTCCAGCAGCCACACACGTCCTGTGGTATCTAGGGCTAAGTCAATCCCGAGTTCACCAAAATGAGCGGGAATTGCTTGCTCAATGCCTTTCGCAATATCCAGTGCAGCCGTGTGCAGCCCAGCGTAAGCTGAAGCTTTGGCAGCACTGGACAATGCCGTTTTGGCGACAGCTTCCTTGACGGTGCTTAGACTCCCGCCTCTTGCCAGATTGGAGACATAGTGACTTCCACCAGCAATGCGGGCAACAATGGAAGTGACACTCCATTTGCCCACTTTGTTTTTCTGCACCAGAGCACGGAAGTCTACAGGTCTGCCGCTATTATCGATCAAGGTCAGTCCCTGCTGAATCTGGTAACGAGTTGTTTTCATTTTTCCAGACAGACTGGCATACAGTTTATCCAATGAAGTATAGGTCTGCTTACGAGTGCCTCCAACGCTTGTAGCTAAAGTGAGGAAGCTTCCATCGTTCTGGCGGGATACTCGAATGATCCCTTTGCCTAGAGAGCCGCGAACAGGCTTAAGGAAAACGACGGGATATCGGTTGCACATCGCTTTGAGCATAGAAGAAGTTTTGAGCAGATGAGATTCCGGCATCACTTTTTTGAGCGTTGTGATGGACTTCAAAGCATCGAACACTTCATTTTTGTCCAGAAATTTTTCATTAAAGGTTTGCGTACCGTAGAGCGATTTTACTTCTTTCATGAAATGCTGTACGCTAGGTTTGTTCTCAAGCTTACGGGACGTCAGCCGGTTATTGACGACATCTGCTACAGGCAGAACGGTCTTTTTCCAGCCGTCATCGTACACCCAGCCTCGCATTTGACCCTTGATCGTTCCAATATCCTCTGGCGTAAAGAAGGATACATAGGCGCCTTGCTTCCGGCAGGCGTTCACCAGTTCATGACAGAACATCGTGATGGAGCCGAAGGGTCGATCAGGCTGATCGGGGTAATCCTGGCTTACCAACACACTGATGAAGGGACCAAGGCGCAGCGTGCGACTGGCTGAACGATAAGATACGCTAAGCACAGAGCGGGGTACAAGGCCAGTTTGGCTGGCTACCGTCTGATTGATGCGTAGACCGTCATAGCGAGGAACCGGAATGACGGTAACTTCACGGCGGAAAGAGCCAAATTGTAACTGAAGCGGCCTTCCCGAAGGGATCTTTAATGCTTTGAGTACCCCTTCGCCCAGCATGATGACGTCGTCCTGCAAGATGCCCGAGCCGGTAACCTGAATCGTTACTTTTTTTGTGGACATCACGGATCTCCTTCCGGGCGGCAACTTGATGTCTGATCTCGAAATTAAAGCGGCATCTGAAAACATGGCATGTGCTTCATCATATGAGGACATATATCCCTTGGTGATTGACCCATTTGGATTAAATGCAATTCCTTGGGGTCAGGTGATGGAGGGCTTGTTTTGACTTGCCTTGTTTGACAGTAGTTATTTACGTGTATTAACACGGATGAACGTTGCGATGAGAATGTGATGAACAAATGAACAACAACTCATATCCGAGGAGGAATTATAGTGAACATTTATGACAAAGCCAATGATTTGGCGAAAGCCCTGAGAGAAAGCAACGAGGTAGAGGAAATTACCTCTGCAATGAAGTTGATTGAAGCTGATCCAGAAGCAAAACGTATGTTAGATGGCTTCCGTGACCAGCAAATGGAATTGCAACAACGTATGATGAGCGGGGACATGCCTGCACCAGAAGAGATGGAGAAAATGGAAAAGCTGTTTGAGGTGCTGAGCCTTAACCTGAACATCCGTCGTCTATTTGATGCTGAGCGTCGTCTGAGTGTCATCATTGAAGATGTGAACAAAATTATCGCTGATAGTCTTGGTCACTTGTATGGTGGCTCAGAAGCATAAGTGATCTAGCAGCTCCACACGCGCGTATACACGTCAAGTTATGACTATACGAATGTATCCCTAACGATTTGTCCAAACCTTTCATATTACAGCAATCCGGTTCATAGACTAGACATATAGAGTCGATCAAGAACGAAGGAGCTGTGAATAGTGAAAAGGTTGAAAAAAGCAAAACACGTGATCTATCTCTTAGTTGCCTTGTCTATGCTAGTTATTGCATTACCGCGAATTTCCTTCGCAGGTGGAATGGACTGGGTGAACATTTTTGGTATCGTGTGGGTGCTATTCTCCATGTTAATCATCGGTGCTCACTTACATTTCATTCTGGGTGTAGATGAAGAGAAGAAGCGTGCTCTTGAAGCGGTTAGACGCGCCAAGTTGCGGCAATGGGAAATGAAGCTGTTGGACAAGCAGGAACAGAGTAAATCGGTGTAGAGATTGTTCAAAAAGTCCGTAATGGATCAAGCATGGTTAGGTCGTAGTGCACGACTTGGAGCTACTGTGGAAAGGCCGTATTCTCTTCTAGAGTGAAGAGATGCGGTCTTTTTTTGCGATCTTTTTTGAATTTAATAAGGTGTGCATGATCTATTAAAGAGGTTGTATACATAAGGAGACACGATGGGGTTATTTTCCTCTGCTCGTGTTATAATAGATACAGAATAGTACAGATGCATCTTCGGGGGTGGTACAGTTTGGACGGACAAGAAGAGAATGTAACGAAGCATGAACAACTGCTACAGCATATCGAACAATTGAAGGTTGGTAGTAAAATATCTGTTCGTGGATTAGCGCGAGAGCTTGGGGTAAGTGAAGGTACAGCATACCGCGCGGTGAAAGAGGCAGAGAACTTTGGGATGGTTGTGACCAAGGAAAGAATCGGAACCGTTCGAATTGAGAAAAGACCTCGGGGCATGACAGAGCAGCTTACTTTTGCCGATGTGGTTACGATTGTAGAAGGACATGTGCTCGGCGGCAGTGACGGACTTGCCAAACCGCTCCATAAATACGTGATCGGTGCTATGAAAGAACAAGCGATGGCTCGTTATATTGATGCAGGCAGTTTGTTGATTGTTGGTAACCGTGATAATGCACACTCACTTGCCCTGGAGCAGGGGGCTGGTGTATTGATTACTGGGGGCTTTGGAACAAGTCGTGAGGTGCGTTTGTTGGCTGATGAACTTGGGCTACCCATTATCTCTTCCAGACATGATACATTCACTGTGGCCTCTATGATCAACCGAGCAATCTTTGACCGACTGATCAAGAAAAAAATCATGCTGGTTGAGGATATCATCGGTCAGAAACCACGACTTCAGGTGCTTAAGGTGACCAGTTCTGCGTCTGATTTCCACAAGCTGGTCGGAGAGACAGGAGAACATCGCTTTCCTGTGGTGGATGAATGGAACCGTGTTATTGGGATTGTGAGTCTCAAAGATGTGAGTGAATTGAAAGAAGATCAGAGTATTGAGAAATGTGTAGTACGCCGCCCGGTTACGGCCTCACTGCAGACCTCTCTCGCTTCGGCTGCTCAGATTATGACCTGGGAGGGAATTGATTTCCTGCCGATCGTGGATCGGAACCGTAAATTGATTGCTTCCGTGACACGCAAAGAAGTCCTTCAGGCGATGCGGGATGCTCAGAAGCAACCCCAGCTCGGGGAGACCTTTGATCATCTGATCTGGAACGGATTCGCCGAAGAACGCGGAGAGCAGAATGAACTGATGTTCCATGGATTTATTATTCCGCAGATGGCGACGGATCTTGGAACAATCTCAGAAGGGGTTCTCCTTAACATAATGACACAAGCCGGACGCCGTGCTGCATGGGACGTGACGGGCAATGACCATGTTGTGGATAATGTGACTACCTATTTCGTCAGACCGGTGCAGATCGAAGATCAGATTTTGGTTCGTCCGATTATTTTGGAGACAAGCCGCCGTACCTGCAAAATGGACATTGTGATTACACGTGATGGAAGTGTAGTATGCAAAGCGGTCATGACCTTACAATCCATTGATCATGCGTAGTAGCGTCGTGGTTACTATTATTGGGTGGAATGCCAAAAGAGGATATCTCCTCATCGTTTACGTCAACCGTTATGGAGTGCGCGGGCAGACATGTATTCGATGTAGGCAGAGATCCTCTTTTTGTTAACCTAACGCATGGAAAGACAGGGTGAGTTACATTATACGGATGGGCTAGATGGATGAGGTGATCTGCCTTCTGCCTGTTGCTGCAGCCGAGCATAATGACTACGGTTACGGAAACCAGCAAACAGATTGTATGCACCCACTAGCAAAAATAGCGCTTCCACAACGATGGATAATGTTGAGCCGCTAAAGACAAACATGAGGATTAGAGCCAGTACAATGAGCATTGCACCCATCCAGATGTTTGTCCAGGAACGATACACTCCTGTGGCAGCAGGGTGTGTGCTTCGATGGGAACGAATACTATTCACGGCGGCACAGACCAGGGTCAATGTGAAGATGGCAATAAGGCTGTACTTGAGTACTTCAATAAACACGAATACCAGGCTCCTTTTCTGGAAAGCATTTACTGCCCTTATTGTATCATGCCATTTGCAGACAAGGGCAGTTTTTTTGTTGTGGTATTCGTAAATCTATTTTCATTCTTGAAACTACATCGTGTGGGTTACGTTGGGACATGTTGACGAATCTGCACCCAGACTTGTAGCACACCTTCCATTACTAGCATCGTTTTTACTTGAACGGTATAATCCTTCTCTCGAACCGTATACACCTTTTGATTTAACATAATCCGGGTCATTTTACTATATTCGTCGATGTTGAAAACATCTCGTCCACGAAGCGCCTCCAGTTCATCGCCGAGCTTTTGCAGTAATACTTTTAACGAAGCCTCGTCTGGCCCCTTGTCAGAATCCTCTGCTCGGACTTTAATTTCTTTGATGACCGTTTGGCGTTTACTATATTTTTTCAGCGTTTTGATATCTTTCTCATTCTGATGAAGTTGTAGCTGTAATTCCTGATTGTTCAGCCACAAGGTGTTGTAACTGAGGTGGAATATGCCATTGTAAACAATGGCTCCCGCAATCATACCAAGGACAAAAACAGCGGTCATGCGCATTAATGGACGGTAGTTGGAGAACGGCGGAATTCTCATAAACCTTGCCTCGTGACCATATCAGCCACGTCCGCCGCCGCAGACCCATTTCACAAGTTCGGTTCCCATATGAGCGCCCATGAAGGCTGAGATGAGATACAAGATTTGTTTGACTGCTGGTGATAGATTACCGTCAAAGAAATTACTTTCGATGACACGCATGGGATCAATCGTACCTCCGACTGCCGCTGCAAGCGCCCATATTTTTATTTTGCCTGAAATATCTAGCATTGTCTGCGTAGGTGGCTGAAGAGAAATGACAGCTCCAATCCCTCCAATCATGGCACCGCCAAGTACGATCCCAAATGCGATAAAGAAATCAAGAATAGCTTTGGACAAAAATGTGCTCATCTAGCAACACTCCTTCTCAGACCCAGTACACGTCCCCAAATCCGAGTTCGAATAGGAGGGCGGCTTGTACTTCTATTGTATGGGCGTGCCCCCAGACGTTATGATAAAATAGAATAATAAAGTATTTTGTCCATATCGATGATTTAACAATTCATAGAAGAGGTAGAGGACAGAAATAACTGTTTCATTTATATAAGTTATTGCCTATTGCAATAATAGCGGCGAAAGGAAGAAAAAACATGAGTTCTTTTGTGCATTTGCATGTTCACAGTGAGTATAGTTTGCTGGACGGCGCTGCGCGTATTTCGGATCTCGTGGACAGAGCTGCAGATCTCGGAATGACATCACTTGCGCTAACCGATCACGGCGTGATGTATGGCGCTATTCCTTTTTATAAAGCGTGCGTAGCACGGGGTATTAAGCCGATTATCGGATGTGAGGCGTATATGACTGCGGGCTCTCGCAAAGAGCGGGGAAGTCGTAAGGATCAGCCGATTCATCATTTGATTTTGCTGGCGAAGAATATGACAGGTTACCGTAATCTGATGAAGCTATGTTCGATCGGTCATTTGGAAGGTTTCCATTATAAGCCACGGATTGATATGGAGAGCTTGCAGGCACATCACGAGGGCATCATATGTTTAAGTGCGTGTCTGGGCGGAGAGGTGCCCCAGCATTTGCTGCACGGACGAGAAGAGGAAGCACGGCGGGCAGCGCTGCGTTACAAAAACATTTTCGGAGAAGACTTCTATCTTGAACTTCAGGATCATGGCCTCTCGGAGCAAAAACGTGTCAATCCACAGCTAATGAAATTAGCTGCTGAGCTGGAAATTCCGCTCGTAGTGACGAATGATGCTCATTATCTGTTAGAAGAGGATGCGGAGCTCCAGGATGTGCTGATCTGCATCGGGACAGGTAAGACTGTTGATGATGAAACTCGGCTGCGGATTGGAACGAACCAGCTGTACCTGAAAAGTGGGGAAGACATGGCGCGCTTGTTCCCTCATGTGCCTGAAGCTATAGCCAATACCGTTCGCATTGCGGATTCTTGTGAATTGGAGCTGGAGTTTGGCAAATCTATTTTGCCTGAATATAGACCTCTCCCAGAAGGACAGAGCCCATCTACGTATTTGCGTCAATTGTGCGAGGTAGGTATGGAAGAACGGTATAGCAACACCGTGCGGTGGACGGACAAGGAGCAGCGTTCAGAGCTGGAGCAGCGATTGGATTATGAGCTTCGGGTGATTGATAGCATGGGATTCTCCGATTATTTCCTTATCGTATGGGACTTTATCGCTTATGCTCACAGTCAGAACATTGTGACCGGACCCGGTCGGGGTTCATCCGCAGGTAGTATCGTAGCCTACACGCTGAAAATCACAGATGTTGATCCTATGAAGTACAACCTGCTCTTCGAGCGGTTTCTGAATCCTGAACGGATCTCCATGCCCGATATCGATATTGACTTCAGCGATGAACGTCGGGATGAAGTCATTGATTATGTTGCGGACAAGTACGGAAAAGCGCATGTAGCACAGATTATTACCTTTGGTACGATGGCTGCTCGTGCAGCAGTACGTGATGTTGGACGTGCACTCAACGTGCCGTATGGCGAAGTAGATAAAGCCGCGAAGCTGATTCCGGCTCAGCTAGGCATCAATATTCAGCGGGCGATGGAAACGACGCCTGAATTGATGACCTTGTATGAGACTAAACCGAAAACACGTGAGCTGTTGGATATGGCGATGAAGGTAGAAGGTATGCCTCGTCATGCCTCCACACACGCAGCCGGAGTGGTCATCTCTCGGGATCCGCTGACAGACGCTGTTCCGCTGCAAGAAGGCAGTGAGGGCACTGCTCTGACGCAATATTCTATGGAGAATTTAGAGGCCATCGGATTGCTCAAAATGGACTTTCTCGGATTACGTACCCTTTCTATTATTGAGCGTTGTCTTCGTTGGATTGGGGAGCATGGAGAGGTGCCAGATTTCCGCCATATCCCAGACGATGATGCACAGACGTATGAGATGCTGGGGCGCGGCGATACGATGGGCATTTTCCAATTAGAGTCTGCGGGAATTCGGCGTGTCATGAAGGACATGAAACCAAGCGTATTCGAGGATATTATCTCCGTGCTGGCTCTGTATCGGCCAGGCCCAATGGAGTTTATATCCAAATATATTCAGGGTAAGCACGGTCAAATAGCAGTGGATTATCCGCATGCCGACCTTGAGCCAATCCTGAAAGATACTTACGGTATCATTGTCTATCAGGAGCAAATCATGCAGATTGCTTCGCGGATGGCAGGTTTCTCACTGGGTGAAGCCGACTTGCTGCGTAGAGCCGTGTCGAAGAAAAAACGGGAAGTGCTGGATCTGGAGCGCGGACACTTTGTTCAGGGTAGCCTGAAACAGGGATATAGTGAAGCAGAGGCAGATTTGGTCTACGATATGATCGTCAAATTTGCAAACTACGGTTTCCCGCGTGCCCATGCTGCCGCTTATGGTGTACTGGCTTTCCAAACGGCGTATCTCAAAGCCCATTATCCCGTTCATTTTATGGCGTCCATGCTGACAGCTGTAATGGGTAGCCACCGAAAAGTTGCAGAGTATGTCGTGGAGTGTCGCCGGATGGAGATTGAGGTATTACCACCGGATGTGAACGAGAGTGGTATTTTGTTTACGCCGGTCTTTACTGCTACTACTTCTTCTGATCGACAGGAAAGTAATGCTACAACTCAAACCGATGAGAACACGGAAGAAGAAGCTACGAATGGTCATGATGATGGCTATGACCATGCACACTACGGTGATGCACCTCTTCCAGATGATCCTGGGCCTGAGCCCGGAGAAGAGGGTGCTACTTATGAGTGGCAGACATCCACTGCCATAACCGAACCTTCTGCGAAGCCCGAAGGGACGGGCGTTGTCACAGCTGCTACAGCAGGGTATTCGAGCGAGGAAGAGAACTCAGCTTCACAGCCGGCGGTTTCATTTACAGATGCAGGGTCATCGGTGGAATCGGACGAGGAAGCACAGACGCTTACAACGCCAGGTGCCATTCGCTTTGGTCTTGCTGCAGTCAAAAACGTAGGTACCCAAGCGATGGAAAGCATCATGATTGTGCGTAAGGAACGACCTTTTGACAGCCTGCTCGACTTTTGTCGACGTGTCGATCTGCGGGTGTGTAATAAACGGGTAATTGAATCGCTGATCCAAGCGGGAGCTTTTGATTCGTTGCCCGGTCATCGAGCACAGTTACTTGCGATGCTGGATGAAACGGTGGAGGCCGCGCTGAAATGGCGTAAGGAACGTGAGGACTTACAGATTCAATTGTTTGATTTTGTGGAGACACCGAATTGGGAGATCGAATATCCGGAAATTCCACCGTTTTCTGCAAGTCAGCAGTTGGAGCTAGAGCGCGAATTGCTCGGTCTGTATCTCTCTGGACATCCGCTGGATGATTTTGAGAAAATACTTGAATCCAGCGGCGCAGATCGGATTATGGAATTGACCGAGGCGGCCGATGATACGATGGCGGTTGCGGCGGGCATGGTTGTCTCTGTGAAGTCGATTACGACGAAACAGGGGAAAGCGATGGCGTTCATGGAGCTTGAAGACCAGATTGAACGCTGTGAAGTAGTTCTCTTTCCCGAAGTATGGCGGCGAAGCCAGCAGGTGATCGGGAAAGGTGAACTGCTCGTCGTGCGTGCCAAAGTGCAGCAGCAGGACGAAGGGTTTAAGCTGCTGGCTGAGGAGGTGGCGCAGCTCACACCGGCGGCACTGGAACAGCAGCTACGCAGTCGCGAACGGCGTGCGAAGCCCGGCAGCGCATCGCGCCCAGCGGCTGCGCCGAAGCAGCCGGCTGGTGCGGGTGTTGGAGCTGGAGCGCAGCCTAGCGGCGTAGGCTCTGCAGCAGTGCGCGGCAGCGATGCTGCAAGGGGTGACACAGCCGGGGCGAGAAGCGCTCCGAGCGGACGCCCCGGTGCAGGCAGTGCGGAGCCGACTCGTCGGCCCCAGGCGGTGGAGCAGCGAGTATTTGTGAAGATTAGCCCTCAGGCGGAGACGCCCGAGATGCTGGCGCGGTTGAAGCAGCTTCTGGAGCAGCATCCGGGGCCTGTAGCCACTGTGCTCTTCTATGAGCAGCAGCAGAAGCTACTTGCACTTAGTGACGGCTATCGAATCAAGCCTTCTCCAACCCTCATTGCCGAAATGGAGAACATGCTTGGTGAAGGAACCGTCAAAATTAAATAGGTTCAGCAGACAACTTGTCTGTCTTCATAAGATAAGAAGAACCTGTTCGGTGACAACCGGACAGGTTTTTTGTGTTTAATTTATTCATTATTACCTGCTGAATTGACATAGTGAGGCTTTTTTTATGAACATTTTGTGAGTGTACTGCATACACTTGAGAACACCGAAGAACCTGGGGTTCTCCGGGGGAGTGAGGCGGGAGGTCGAGATATGTCATATGAAATCGTAGAAGCTATGCTGGCCCGGCGGGGTGTACAGATTGAAGCGATCGCGGAGATTGTATATCATCTGCAAAAAGGGTACCACCCGGAACTGACCATGGATGATTGTGTCATCAGTGTTAAATCTGTACTGCAAAAACGTGAGGTGCAGTATACGCTGTACACGGGCATAGCCCTTGACGAGCTTGCAGAGAAACGTTTGTTGCCTCAGCCGTTACAAGCTATTATGGAAGCGGACGAATCCTTGTACGGAGTGGACGAGACTCTGGCGCTTGGCATTACACATGTATTTGGTATGATTGGTTTAACTAGCTTTGGTTATCTGGACAAAGAAAAAATAGGCATTATTCATGACCTGAATGAGCACGGATCGGCCATTCACGTGTTTCTGGACGATCTTGTTGCAGGGCTTGCAGCTGCTGCTTCCGCTCGTATTGCGCACAAAAATATTAAAGCCAAGAAATATCCCGGTGATGTATAAACGAGCATCTACGTATAGGTTGTGATGTTAGAAACGCCCTTTGTAGAGGTAGAAGTGCAGGTCTTCCATGTCGTCCTGATTGCTTGGAAGACTTGCATATGCACGCTCAACACTTCAAATTGCAAACATTCCGTTGACCGTATCAGGTGTCTTTGGGGAGCAAATATCCCTCATAATCCTGTTTTCTGCCGATAGATCCCGAACCCTTTCTTGCAGAAAAAAAGTGAGGTATGTTATCATTAGTCCAATATACGGGCTCTGAACATTAGCTTAGGGGGCGGACATGGTATGTGGACGGTGATTTACATTGCACCGACGGCAAAGGTTGCGGACAAGATCAAGACCAAGCTTTCGGAAGAAGGTTTTCTGGTACAGACCCGTCCCATCAGTTTATCCAAACAGCAATTTGAGATTCGCGTTCCTTCAGGGGAACTGGAAGAAGTCCAGGAAGTGCTGAATTCGATTCTGCATTCCTGATCGTTCAACATCAGACACACGCCTTGGCGAATGAGAAAGTACCATTGGTACATAAGGCTGACCGCGTAAGCGGAGAGAGAGGAATCGACTTGCATGTGCTGTATGCTGCTGTCCTTCCTTCTTTTTTTGTTAGGACAAGAACCGATCTCGTTGCATTCGGAGACCCTACCAAGATAGATTTAAGCATCGGCGCAACAATCTTTCGGTAATTGCAGGTAACATCAATCGTGCTGACAGAAGCCGCTGATCCTTGCCTTATGCCGGTGGATTTTTTTGTTGTGAGTGCTGGACAAGACCCACGGCAGCTTGTGGGACGTAAGCGGTTTACCGTCGTACGCGGAGAAGTCGTCATTGACGATAACTGCAAGTTGCGGCTAATCAAATCAACGGCTGGAGAGGTGTAGTTGTGTTCAAAGATATATTCCAGAAGAAAAGGAAGTACGCCACCATACCTTCCGAGCGTGCGCTTCAAGGCGAAGGTCAGGAAGTGAGTGAGCGCCCAAAACGAGAAATACCTGAAGGGCTAATGAACAAGTGCAGCAAGTGTGGCACGATTCAATATAGTAAGGAATTAGAGAAGAACCTGAAGGTTTGTCCTTCTTGTGGTTACCATATGCGTCTTAACGCAATGGAACGTATCGCGATGATTTTGGATGAGCAAGGATTCGTGGAACATGATGCGGATATGGTATCAGTTGATCCCCTTGGCTTCCCAGGGTATAGCAGCAAGCTGGAGCAGCAACGTCTGAAATCCGGTTTGAAGGAAGCTGTTATTACTGGTGAAGGTACGATTGAAGGCTTACCCGTTGTAGTAGCGGTTATGAGCTTTGACTTCTTTACAGGTAGTATGGGTTCAGTGGTTGGAGAGAAAATCACCCGTGCTATTGAATATGCTACAGAGAAGCGACTGCCTATTATTATATTCTCTACATCGGGTGGTGCTCGGATGCAAGAGAGTATTCTCAGCTTGATGCAGATGGCCAAAACGAGTGCAGCGTTGTCCCGATTAGATGAACAGGGCGGCCTGTATATTTCAGTGATTACAGATCCGACTACCGGCGGTGTTTCGGCGAGCTTTGCGAGCTTAGGCGATATTAACATTGCTGAACCGGGAGCTGTATTTGGCTTTGCCGGTAGAATTGTTATTGAACAGACAATTCGTCAGAAACTGCCTGATGATTTCCAAACAGCAGAATTTAATATGCAGCATGGACAGCTGGACTTGGTGGTTCACCGGAAAGAACTTCGTACAACCCTTGCCAAGCTTCTAGATATGCATAGTGAAAAAGGAGGGGTCTAAATGGCGGGTGAGTTGCCATATGAAGCGCCTCTGGTTGAGATGCGCAAAAAGATTGAAGAGCTCGTACAGTTCGGTCAGGAAAAAGGCATCGATTTCACAGACGAGATTGCGCGTCTGGAGGAACGTTATCATAGACTGGAAGAAGAAATATACTCTGGCATCACAGCGGCTCAGAAAATGCATCTGGCTCGGCATCAACAGCGCCCAACAGCTCTCGATCTAATTCAGTTGATTTTTACGGATTTCATTGAGCTGCATGGTGACCGTATGTTCGGCGATGATCTGGCTGTTGTTGGTGGATTAGCGAAGCTAGATGGCAAAACAGTTACCGTCATCGGACAGCAGCGGGGGAAGGATACGAAAGACAATATCGCCCGCTTTTTCGGGAGCGCTCATCCGGAAGGTTTCCGGAAAGGGCTTCGTCTCATGAAGCAAGCTGACAAATTCGGACGTCCAATTATTACGTTTATTGATACTAAAGGAGCGTATCCGGGTAATACTGCTGAAGAGAGAGGTCAATCGGAGGCTATTGCTCGTAACCTAATGGAGATGGCCAAACTGTCTGTGCCAGTTATTGTTGTCGTTATTGGTGAAGGCGGAAGCGGTGGCGCACTTGCACTAGCCGTAGGTAACCGTGTGCTCATGCTGGAGCATGCCATCTACTCAGCGATCTCTCCGAATGGAGCAGCTTCGATTCTGTGGAAGGATGCAACGAAGGCAGATCAGGCTGCAGAAGCCATGAAGATTACTGCCAAAGATCTACTGGAAATGAACGTTATTGAGGATATCATACCTGAACCTCGTGGCGGGGCTCACCGGGATTATGAAGCATCTGCGGCAGCCATTCATGAGGCTCTGATCCGTCATCTGGATGAGATGAAAGGGTGGAGCAGCGACCAATTGAAGCAGGATCGCTATGAGAAGTTCCGTAAGATTGGCTCGGTCACATTTGAATCTCCAGTCCCAGATCAAGCTCCTCAACCACCTGCAGAAGTGGATGTTGTGAATAATTTGTCGGGAAATGCTGAATGATGTGACGAATTTCCTATACAAATGAACCAAAGTATAGTAAATTTAATAGTTGGAAAAAGAAAAAGACATATACAGAGAGACCTTTTAAAATCGGAGGAAACCCAAAATGCGCAAAACGAAAATTGTATGTACGATTGGCCCATCCAGTGAATCACTGGAAAACACGAAAAAATTGATTATGGCCGGTATGAATGTGGCCCGTCTGAACTTCTCCCACGGTGATTTCGATGAGCACGGCGGACGGATCAAAGCGATTCGCCAAGCATGCGAAGAACTTAACAAAACAGTAGCGATCCTGCTGGACACCAAAGGACCGGAAATTCGGACAGGTAAACTCGAAGTTGAGCCAATTGAATTGGTTCAAGACGAGTACATCACTTTGACAACAGAAGAGATTCTGGGAACCAAAGAACGTCTTTCCATTACGTATGCAGATCTCCCAAATGATGTTGAGCCGGGATCTACAATTCTGATCGACGACGGTCTGATCGGACTGACTGTGGTGGAAGTGCAAGGCACCGAGATCAAATGCCGTATCGTTAACGGTGGTTCGATCAAGAGCAAAAAAGGTGTTAACGTTCCGGGCGTTGCTATTTCTCTGCCGGGTATCACTGAAAAAGATGCTAACGATATCGTATTTGGTATTGAGCAAGGTGTCGATTTCATCGCGGCTTCTTTTGTGCGTAAAGCTAGTGACGTACTTGAGATTCGTGAATTGCTTGAAAAACATAATGCTGGACATATTCAAATCATCTCCAAAATTGAGAACCAACAAGGTGTTGACAACTTGGACGAAATCCTTGAAGTGTCTGACGGTCTGATGGTTGCTCGTGGAGACCTGGGTGTTGAAATTCCTGCTGAAGAAGTACCATTGGTACAAAAACGTATGATCGAAAAATGTAACGTTGCAGGTAAACCGGTTATCACAGCTACACAAATGCTGGATTCCATGCAACGTAACCCACGTCCAACTCGTGCTGAAGCAAGTGACGTGGCTAATGCGATCTTTGACGGTACTGATGCAATCATGTTGTCTGGTGAGACAGCTGCGGGTAAATACCCAGTTGAATCCGTTCTGACCATGTCTCGCATCGCTGAAAAAGCAGAATCTGCTCTGCCTTACCAAGAGCTGTATCTGAAGCAACGTGTTGCTCAACAAACAACTGTAACTGAAGCAATCAGCCAATCGGTTGCATTGTCAGCTCAAGATCTGAACGCAAAAGCGATCATTACTTCGACTGAATCAGGACATACAGCACGTATGATCTCGAAATATCGTCCAGAATCACCAATCATCGCTGTAACAACAGAAGACAGAACTTCCCGCCGTCTCGCACTGGCTTGGGGTGTAACACCTGTCAAAGGTAGATTGGTTGATTCCACAGATGCATTGTTTGAAAATGCAATCGAAGGCGGAGTGAAATCCGGACTTGTTAAAGAAGGCGACCTGGTTGTTATTACAGCTGGTGTACCTTTGGGTCGTTCCGGTTCCACGAACCTGATCAAAGTAAGCCAAATTCCAAACCAAGCTTAATTGTTGGAATGGATTCAATGATGTTAAGAACAGGAATGAAGCAATGGGGCATGATATGTCCCATTGCTTTTTTCCATCTATATACCGATGTGCAACCATAACACATTCAGACTCGTATAACGAAGGGAGTAACCTCATGGAGCAAAATGGAACAGGGAATTGGTATGCGGCGAACCTCCGCGTGCGTTATCAAGAGAGTGACCAGATGGGTGTTGTCTATCACGCGAACTATTTAAATTGGTTTGAGATCGGTCGAACTGAGATGATTCGCCAAATGGGGTATACATATCGTAAAATGGAGGAACAGGGGTTACTACTTCCCGTAACCGGGCTGGATGTGAAATATCATAAACCTGCAAGGTACGATGATGAAATTGTGATTTTCACCCGAATTGCTGCATTTAGCGGTCTACGACTGAATTACGAATATGATGTAAGACGAGTGACTGCAGACAATGGTGTGAACAGCATAGGACAGCGAGTGTGGTCATCTGATGAATCTAGACCAGGAGAACGATTAGTCACAGGCTCTACCCAACATGTATGGGTGAACGGCGACTGGAAGGTAGTAAGGCTGGATAAGGTAGCCTCTGAGCTCTACAGTGCACTTGAGAAAGTGTGGCTCTCAGGAAAGGAGTAATACGAATGCGTAGATGGATGTGGGCTGTACTGCTCATCGTTCCGGTTATTGAACTGTTTGGTTTTATTCTTATGAGCGACTGGATCGGAGCGGGAAAGACGCTGCTTCTTATGATTCTCACGTCCTTGATCGGTATAGCAATGTTGCAATTTGAAGGACGGAAAGTGCTTGTGGATGCCAAAACCGAGATGGAACGAGGTAAAGTGCCTGGCCGAAAAATGGTCGATGGACTATTTGTTTTCGTTGGGGGATTTTTGCTACTGATTCCGGGTTTTGTTACGGATCTCATCGGGTTT
This sequence comes from Paenibacillus tundrae, assembly GCF_036884255.1. Taxonomy (NCBI): domain Bacteria; kingdom Bacillati; phylum Bacillota; class Bacilli; order Caryophanales; family Paenibacillaceae; genus Paenibacillus; species Paenibacillus tundrae. The sequence continues at coordinate 2,128,446 of NZ_CP145605.1, forward strand.
ACATTGGTGTTTCCATTAACACGTTCGGTGTATCGTCTGTTTTTCTTAGGATGGCTTGAGAAAAAAATGAAAAATGGCAGTATCAAATTTTATCGCCGTCCGTAATGATAATAGGTATTCGAACCAAAAAGGCTCCACCTGTGCAGATGCATCTGCCGAGTGGAGCCTTTACTCATACTCTAAGTAACTTTTCTGTACGCTTCATCGGACCCTTCCGTTGATGATGTATGTTCGTATATCCCGTAGCACATTGGCTCGATTGAATGCATCGAGAATCACCAGGCTTACTGGGCCGATGATCAAACCAAGCACGCCGAATAGCTTCAATCCTACAAACATGCCCACTAGTGTGGCAAGAGGGTCTAAGCCTACACTACTAGCTAATACTTTAGGTTCAATAATCTGGCGTGCAATCAGCACAATCAGATAGATAACCGATATCCCAATTCCCAGGTACAGATCCCCATTCATAATGAGATAAGCGGCCCACGGAACCATGACTAATCCAACACCGAGATAAGGTAACAAATCAACAAGCCCGATAAGAAGTGCAATCGTGAAAGCAGACTTAACCTGCAAAATAAGTAATCCAATCATCACAAACACAGCGGTAATGGAGATCATGATGAGTTGTGCTCTTGCATAACCAAACAGAGCCTTTTTTAGGTCATTCCATATGTCAGTGATCGGTTTGCGGATGGAGGAAGGTACCCAGCCAGATACGGTAATGCTATGACGGGTCCAACTTTTGCTAATAAAGAACGTGGAGAGAAGCACAACGATTAGTACTGCACCCATATTAGGCAGCGAAGTGAGTAGATTTAGAATTGCGTTGAAGAATCCAGTCACAAGGTCCGTAACCGCCGTTCCGACCGTCTCCGTTGTTTTGCTGATGTTGCTATTGATCGTTTCCTGATAGTTTGGGTTTTCTTTGTAGAATTCATTAATCTGTGTAATCAAACTTTGGATCGTATCATTCTCCGTCCAGCGGATAAAGACAGCCTTTATCTCATCGACATGGAGATCGAAACTTGTCGTTAATGAAATGACCTCTTTCACCATGCGAGTTACAGCAGCGGATAACACGAGTGCAATAGCGCCGAAATACACGATCAACGATAGAGTGACAGCAAGCCAGCGTGGGAACCGTGCTTTATGCTGAAGCAGTTTCACAAGAGGGTTCATGGCATAAGCGATGATCCAGGCAATTGCAAAAGGGTACAGCAGGGGAAACAGCAGATAAATGGCCACCGCGATGAGAATCGTCGCAATAATTACCCATAATCCGCGCATAAGGCGCTTCAATATAATTCTGTCCAAACCTCACGTCTCCTTATCTAATAGTTCATTCAGTTCCAGTTCCATGAAGGTATCTAATTAATATAGAGCAAATAGGACATTTTGAAACGCCAATTTCGTGAAAATGCATGAGATTTGTGTTCTTTTGCCTAGAGTATGCCAGATGGCAGGGGATAATAGCAATAAAAAGAAGAAGTTGAATAGGACTACGTCAAAACTATATATGTGAATCAATTTCATAATACCTTTAGTTACTTCAATCAAGGGTAGATAATAGATCAAAATGGTTCAATTTGTCTATATCTAGTCACAAAACTCCATTTCCAGTGATTTATGAAATTGATTCGTGTAGAATAAAATGTCAACCTTGTTTGTGTAAAGGCTTTCAAAAATGCTTTATCAGGTCGATAAATATGTTTGATGTGCAAAACAGCTTCCGTCATGTTCACATAAACGACAAAATCCAGTATGATTATATAAGTAATTATCGATTGACAGATGATAAACCCGAATTTTTACTTCTTTACTATTTTATGAAATGTAAATGTTTACAACACCAGGAATGCTTATGGAAAGCTTCATTATGCTAGTGTTTTTTGATTTCGTTTAATAAAGGAGAGAGTAATATGACAGCTACCAAAGGTCTGGAAGGCATCGTTGCAACAACCTCCTCGATCAGCTCTATTGTAGACGGTGTTCTTACATACCGTGGATACAATATTGATGATTTGGCAGAGCATGCAAGCTTTGAAGAAGTTGCTTATTTGCTGTGGTTTGGTAAATTGCCGAACGCAGATGAATTGAAATCCCTTCGTAAAAGCTTGAGTGATTACGCGCCGATCCCAAGTGATCTGGTTGCACAAATCAAATTGTATCCCAAAAACATGAGCACGATGGCAGCTCTACGTTCTGCCATTTCTGCCCTAGGATTATATGACGAGCAGGCTGACGAAATGACGGCTGAAGCGAACGAGAACAAAGCAGTTAAATTGCAGGCTCAATTGCCAACGATTGTTGCAGCTATCGCTCGTATTCGTGAGGGTAAAGAACCTGTAGCACCAAAAGAAGGCGCTTCCATTGCCGAAAACTTTTTATATATGTTGACTGGTGAAGAACCGTCGGATACAGCAGTAAAAGCCTTGGATCAAGCGCTCGTATTACATGCGGATCACGAGTTGAATGCTTCCACTTTTGCAGCACGTGTAACTGTTGCGACATTGTCCGATATTTATTCCGGCGTGACTTCCGCTATCGGGGCGTTGAAGGGGCCGCTACATGGCGGTGCTAACGAAGCCGTAATGAAGATGTTGAACGAGATTGGCACACCGGACCGCCTTGAAGCAGCAATTCAGGAGAAACTGGATAACCGTGAGAAAATCATGGGCTTTGGACACCGTGTGTACAAAAATGGCGACCCACGTGCGAAACATCTGCAGAAGATGTCTAAAGAACTGGGCGACATGAATAATGATACACGTCTCTATGATATGTCTGTGAAGATTGAAGAATTGGTTACAGGACAAAAAGGTCTGAAGCCAAACGTAGACTTCTACTCTGCGTCTGTCTATACACAGCTAGGCATCGAGCACGAGTTATTCACACCAATCTTCGCGATTAGCCGGGTATCCGGTTGGACTGCTCACATTCTGGAGCAGCTCGCAGATAACCGCATCATTCGTCCTCGTGCTGAGTACACTGGACCAACAGAACAGAAGTACATTTCAGTCGAGCTTCGCTAATTACGTCAAAACCAGTATAATAATGAAGGATGGGGCGAAGGGTGAATTCGATTGACGAGAGTCAGTCGAAGACGAAAGACCCTTCCCTCGATTAGACAAGCGGTATAATCATACCTAAACTCATACAACGATCAAGGAGGAATTGTAACTATGAAATTAGAAAAATTCGCTCATCCAACTGAAGGAGAAAAAATCCAGATCGATAATGGTGCACTGCAGGTTCCTAACAACCCGATCATTCCGTTCATCGAAGGTGACGGTACAGGTCGCGATATTTGGAAAGCTTCCAAACGCGTATTGGACGCAGCAGTTGAAAAAGCATATGATGGCAGCAAAAAAATCGCTTGGTACGAAGTATTTGCTGGTGAAAAAGCATTTAATACATACGGGGAGTGGTTGCCGAACGATACGCTCGAAGCGATTCGTGAGTACATCGTAGCAATCAAAGGACCTCTGACTACGCCAATCGGTGGTGGTATTCGTTCCCTGAACGTAGCACTTCGTCAAGAGCTTGATTTGTACACATGCCTGCGTCCAGTGCGTTATTTCGACGGCGTACCTTCCCCGGTTAAACGTCCTGAATTGGTTGATATGGTTATTTTCCGTGAAAATACAGAAGATATCTATGCAGGTATCGAGTATGCAGAAGGTTCAGATGAAGTGAAAAAAGTTATCCAATTCCTGCAACAGGAAATGGGCGTTAACAAAATCCGCTTCCCTGAAACTTCTGGTATTGGTATCAAGCCAGTTTCTTCCGAAGGTTCCAAACGTTTGGTTCGTGCAGCGGTACAATACGCAATCGATCACAATCGTAAGAGCGTTACGTTGGTACACAAAGGTAATATCATGAAATTTACTGAGGGTGCCTTCAAAAACTGGGGATATGAAGTGGCTGAAGAAGAGTTCGGCGATAAAGTATTCACTTGGGCTCAATACGATATCATCAAAGATAAAGATGGTACAGATGCAGCGAATGCAGCTCAAAAAGCAGCTGAAGATGCTGGCAAAATCATCGTAAAAGATGCGATTGCTGATATCGCCCTGCAACAAGTATTGACTCGTCCAGGCGAGTTCGATGTTATCGCAACATTGAACCTGAACGGTGACTATCTGTCCGATGCACTTGCAGCACAAGTGGGCGGAATCGGTATCGCTCCAGGAGCTAACATTAACTACGTAACAGGACATGCTATCTTCGAAGCTACACACGGTACTGCTCCTAAATATGCTGACAAAGATGTCGTGAACCCTGGTTCCGTAATCCTGTCCGGCGTAATGTTGCTTGAGCACCTGGGCTGGCAAGAAGCGGCTAACCTGATCTACAAAGGTATGGAAACATCCATTAACAATAAAACAGTAACGTATGACTTCGCTCGTCTGATGGACGGAGCAACTGAAGTGAAATGTTCTGAATTCGCTGATCAAATCATTAAAAACCTGTAAGGGGAGATGTGAATCGTGACTATTCAGCGCAAAAAAATCACAGTAGTCGGTGCCGGTTTTACCGGTGCTACGACTGCACTGATGCTTGCCCAAAAGGAACTCGGGGATGTCGTTCTAGTAGACATTCCTCAACTGGAGAACCCGACAAAAGGTAAAGCACTCGATATGCTGGAGGCAAGTCCTGTTCAAGGCTTCGACAGTCATATCGTCGGAACTTCCAACTATGAAGATGCTGCAGGTTCGGAGATTGTTATTATTACGGCAGGAATTGCCCGTAAACCGGGAATGAGTCGTGATGATCTGGTCAATACGAATGCGGGAATCGTGAAGTCCGTCTGTGAAAATGTGAAAAAATATTGCCCTGATTCAATCGTCATTATTCTGAGCAACCCGGTAGATGCAATGACTTATGCAGCGTATAAAACTCTTGGTTTTCCCAAAAACCGCGTAATTGGTCAGTCGGGCGTACTCGACACGGCCCGTTATTGTACATTCATCGCTCAAGAATTGAACGTATCTGTTGAAGATGTGCGTGGATTCGTTCTTGGCGGTCACGGGGATGATATGGTGCCCCTTGTTCGATATTCGAGCGTTGGCGGCATTCCGATAGATACGTTAATTCCAGCAGATCGGATTGAAGCGATCGTGCAGCGTACACGCGTTGGCGGTGGTGAGATCGTGAACCTGCTTGGTAACGGTAGTGCGTATTATGCTCCAGCAGCTTCCCTCGTGCAAATGACGGAAGCCATCTTGAAGGACAAGAAACGTATCATTCCTGTCATTGCTTATCTTGAAGGTGAATACGGTTATAACGATCTGTTCTTAGGCGTGCCGACGATTCTAGGCGGCGACGGGATCGAGAAAATATTTGAATTAGATCTGACTGCTGAGGAAAAAGCAGGTCTGGATAAATCTGCGGAGTCCGTTCGAAATGTCATTTCTGTTGTAAATATTTAAGTTTGAAAAGATTTTGAACAAGAACAAGGAGAAAACCCCCGAAAAACCGGGGGTTTTCTTTCTTTTGGATAAGTTCCCCAGTATAATGGTATGTGATGTATAGCACACTGAAATGAAACTGAGGAGGATGGAAATTTTGGGAATGATTATGTATCTGCTTCATATTGTTGGAGCACTGTCGTTAGGCTTCTACCTAATTCTGCCGTTCGTAGTCGGTAGGATCCGTAAGCTGAATGTAGCAGCACAAGAGGGCGCATTCACATCACTTCGATCTTTAAATCGTATCGCTCAGTATGGACTGATTATCCAGCTTCTCACTGGGGGTTACCTGATGACAAAAGGGGAGTACTCTCACCTGTGGATGGGTGTAGTGGTTGTCTTGTTGCTTGCAATGGCTGCCATCGGTGGAATTATGGGTAAACCGCTGCGTTTGGCTGCAGAAGGTGTGAAGAGCAACCGCGATGTAAGTCCAGAACAGAGCAAGATTCGTATGTTTAGTACACTTCTTGCGGTGTTCTTACTCATTATGGTTTATCTCATGGTGGATAGCAGCGTAATCTAAGAGTGAAATAGTACTACAATACGTAAAGCGTTCTAACCTGATTCTAAGCCTTTATCGATTGTGCCAGTAATAACGATGGGACAAGCTGACCTGAGGTGATATCAGGTGCACATACAAACCAAGATACAACCAAAACAGACAGCCCTCAGACTGTCTGTTTTTTTATTTATGCTATTCACGAGATCAGATGTATTTAATATTGATGATGTACGAACTTAAAGATGTGCTCCAGAATTGAGCTGTGTAAGTAAAGCTTTTTGATCTTGAAACTAGTTAGTTTAACTTAGCTAAGTGAATTAAGCGAGACTGGCGCTGTAGGCAAAAACAGCATTCCGCCCATTCCGCTTCGACTCATATAACGCACGATCTGCATCCCGCAGTAACGACTCTAATGAATCATCTTCCCCGCTGTACTGTGCCACCCCAAAGCTTGATGTAATCGAGATCCGAACTCCTTCAACCTCAAGTGGCTCATTGAGCAACGCAATTCGTAGCTGTTCAGCAAGTTGCTCGCCATCCTGAAGGGAAGCACCGGGCATAGCAATTACGAATTCTTCGCCACCATATCTGGCAAATAGTATTTCGGAGTTCAGGTAACGGTTACATACCGTGACTACATGAATAATTGCCTTATCACCGACATCGTGACCGTAGGTATCATTAATGCGTTTGAAATGATCAATATCAAATAAGATAAAAGCTGCCGGTCGAAAAGTTAGCTTAGCTTCATTCAAAATTTCCTTGCCTTTGTTCAGAAACTGCGTTCGGTTATAGATTTTGGTGAGCCCATCAAAATAAGCCATTTGTTTGAGCTGCTCCTGGAGAAAACGTTGTTCTGTAATATCGATGAGCATAATTAAAATCCCGACAACCTGAGCACCTTTATTAAAGACATATGATGTTCTAACCTGATAACATACGGTATGTCCTTCTAATTGCCAGTACAAGTCGGTCTGAAGACCTTCTCTACCGTACTCCACAGGAAAGGTTTCTCCAGCTAGGCTAAGCCAGATATCGTCCCACTTTTTCCCGATCATACTTACTTCAAGCTCAGGCAACATGAGACACATGGCTTTATTGTAATCTACAAGACGATTGGAACTATCGAGCACAAGTACACCCTCACGCATGCTCTCAAAAATGCTGTCTTTGGCAATAGGAACAATTGTAAGCAGACGTGAGGATAGTATTGCCCAGATATACATGGCAGATGTAATACACATCAGCACAGGAACGGGATCTAATCCACCTGGCGTAAGTCCCAGCAGATAAACAAAGGCGGCGACCATTGGAATAAGCTGTGAGGTGATTAGCGTGAGCAATTGTCTGCGGTACATTTTCTTCGTATGTTTCCATTGACCAATGAGAATGAGACAGGCGCATAATAGACACGAGAAGGTAAACGCTCCTTGTACAACGTACCACTGACCTATGGAGATATCCATAAGGGGGACTGCCGTATCTGTTCTAAGCCATACCTGTTTGTAGAATAAATGGTGATAATCGTTGGTGGCTACCATGAAGAGTGTGATAGAAGGGATAATGAACATGGCAATAGTCGCTTTACGAGATAGTGTTTTCCCGGTGTATTGAATCATAAGGAGCAGGCCAAGTGAAGCGGAGAAAGGCATACCCATATACTGAACGACTGTCCAAAATTTCATCTGTTCCAGTGTATTGCTGGCTAGTTGTATTGCATACCCGAAGGTATAAACGCAAAGGGCTGCCGTATAGAGCATAAATATTTTGGAACTGGGAATTTCGGCTCTTCTAAAATAGGAATATAAACACAAAAAGACATTCAAAACGGCTGAAGTCGCTACAAGTGTTATATATGAATCAATACTCGATCCCATGGTCTGGTCTCCAAATCGTTATGATATCTAAAACTTATCTGTATACTGTACATTCTACATCAGCCAAAGCGGCATAGGAATACAAATTACGATTTGAAACAGGGCTTTTTTTAAAATTTATCGAACTTTATGACCGAATAGATTGTTATACGATGAAAATAATCGAAATACATAAAATTACATTCGAGTTGTTCTTATTCCATGCGATTTACTTGTTTAATTCAGAAGAGCAGTGGTAAGTAAGTTTAGAGACAACATTGTTGGAGGTTGTCAGGAAGAAGATTCAAGATCAGAATAATCTGTCCTGTTCATGCCATCCTACACAGTGAGACGAGAATCAATATCCAATCCAGTATTGAGAGGAGAATGCTTCATGTCAGCGCAAACACAAACCCAAAAAACAATGCCAGCCCAACATCAGGATCAGCAACCAGGAATCGAATCAGAGATGAATCCTAGACCCGAGTTTGAGAAACCTGAGTATAAAGCAGCCGGAAAATTGTTAGGTAAAGTGGCGTTAATCACGGGTGGAGATAGCGGTATTGGACGAGCTGTAGCCGTTACTTATGCAAAAGAAGGTGCCGATGTCGCGATTGTGTATCTGAACGAGCATCAGGATGCCGAGGAGACGAAACGACAGGTTGAGCAAGAAGGAAGAAAATGCATTTTGATTGCTGGTGATATCGGTGATACTCAATTTGCCAAAAAATCCGTGCAACAGACGATTGAGCAACTAGGTAAGCTTGACATTCTGGTGAATAACGCTGCTGAGCAGCACCCACAGCAACAATTAGAGGATATTACACCTGAGCAACTAGAGCGCACGTTCCGCACCAATATATTCGGAATGTTTTATATCACTCAGGCGGCATTGCCACATCTTAAACAAGGCAGTACCATTATTAACACGACATCGATTACAGCCTACCGAGGCAATCCATCCTTGATCGATTACTCATCGACCAAAGGCGCGATTACGTCGTTTACACGTTCCTTGTCTATGAACGTTGTGGAGAAGGGGATTCGAGTTAACGCCGTAGCTCCTGGCCCGATCTGGACACCACTTATTCCATCAACATTTGATGAGAAGAAGGTAAGTGAATTTGGATCAACTCAGCCGATGAAGCGCCCAGGACAGCCTGACGAGTTAGCCCCTGCCTATGTATACTTGGCTTCAGATGATTCCTCTTACGTAAGTGGTCAGGTTATGCATGTGAATGGCGGCGAAGTAGTGAACGGCTAAAGCAACCTTAACCTAAGATGATTGTAGATATGACGTCCCGTTACCAGTCTAGCTGGTCGGGACGTCTATTTAATATCAGGTGTGGCTTACAAAAAGATTGAAAATCGATAGAGAATTTTACATAGAACAACATCAGACCTAATAATTACATGATATTTTATCTAGATATCTATTCTAAATTTAGGTTGTTCCCTTTGATCTATGGCAGGATGTTAATAACTAGCGAGTGAAGGCAATCACACAGGTATCTATAGAGTGTTAACCTATATTAATGCTCATATTGTCGAAAGAAATCTGTGATAAGATAGACAAACAGATATTCGACAGGGGGAGCCAACCGTGAAAATTAGTAAACAAAATGCTTCACATTATATATGGGGAAATCAATGTGATGGATGGCACTTGCTACAGAACGAAGGATTGAGCATCATCCATGAGCGAATGCCAGCGGGAACGGCTGAGATTAGACATTATCACTCGGTTAGCCGACAATTTTTCTTCATTTTAAGTGGCATAGGTTATATGGAGCTCCAAGGTGAGGAATTCGAACTTGAAACGCATGAGGGAATAGAGATTCCTCCAGGCGAACCTCATCAGATGCAGAATCGAAGTACAGCGGATGTTGAGTTTCTGGTCATCTCTCTGCCGGGTACACGCGGAGATCGTATCGAGTTAACTTAGATAGCGACCCATTTGAGAGCTCAGAGGTCAATTTGCATGGATAACGAACGGAAGTATAATCGAGTACACGTATCAGCAGAAGTACATTTGATAAATCAACAATAAAGGAAGAGATTAATGAGACCATTTCGAGTTCGCCTGTCCATCATCATGATGGTTCTAATCGGTGTATCCGTTATTGTAGCGGGATATACAATGGGCAGAGTGTTTAAGACAACACATACCACAGCTTTGGAACAAACGATGGTGCGTGAGATTAATCTGTTAAAAGCAACATTTCCGTTTCACGATGCAAGCGATCCGACATCTCCCGAGACTAGACAATATTATTCTGCGCGTGCGCTTGAACTTGATCGGCTGACAGATTCGCGAGTAACCTTTATAAATAGAGATGGGACGGTCATCGGCGACTCGGAAAGCGATCCTGCCAATATGGATAACCATCTGGAACGTGAAGAAATAAAGGGAGCCATTGGAGATGGCTATGGTCAGGCAATACGATATAGTGAGACGTTAGGACAGGACATGCTCTATGTTGCACTTCCCGTCAATTCAGATCAGAGTGACATGGTTGAAGTGCCTGGAGGTAAATTTGACGGTTATATACGCCTGTCTATGAGCCTAGCGGCTGTAGATCAAGGACTTCAGCGTGGCTGGGTAATTACGTTCACCGCACTTGGATTGCTATTTCTTATCGTAGCACTCGTAAGTTATCGTGTGGCACGCAGTTTAACCTCGCCAATTGAGCATATCATTAAGGTCGCTCATCGAATAACCAAATTAGAATATGACGCTAGGGTGGATGTCACACGCCGAGACGAGATTGGTCAGTTGGGGCTTGCGATTAACGGGATGGCCGATAGTCTTCAGACCCAGCTCAAAACGATCCGTGATAATGAGGCGTTGCTGCAAAGCGTACTTGCCAATATGACAGGCGGCATTGTCATGGTAGACGCAGGGCAGTCGATTGCATTGGTGAATCGAGAAGCAGAACGGATGCTTGGCATTCAGGCTGCGCGAGTTACAGGTAGACCTTATGTAGAATTAAAAAAACACTATGAGCTAACACGCTCCATTGAGGAGAGTGTTGCACTACAAGAACGAATGCATGAGGAAGTAAGTGTATTTAACCCAGAGGAACGATTGATTCGGATTGATGGCGTGCCAATGACTGAAGATGATGGTAGTTACCGCGGGATGTTATTCCTTCTTCAGGATGTGACAGCAATTCGTAGGCTGGAGTCAATGCGAAGTGAGTTCGTAGCCAATGTATCCCATGAGCTGAAAACTCCTGTAGCAGCAGTTAAAGGTTTTGCTGAAACGTTGTTAAGTGGTGGTGTGCAGGATAAGGAAACAGAACGCTCATTCCTGAAAATCATCTATGATGAAGGGGATCGACTGAACCGACTAATCGGAGATATCCTGGAACTGTCCAAAATTGAATCCAAGCGTGCTCCTTTGCAATGTTCACCTGTTCACGTTCATTCCTTCTTCGAAATGGTTCTGGGAACACTGTCCACCGTGGCCGAGAAGAAACAGATTCGGATGCAGATGGTTGTGCCAGAGGAACTCTATATCGAGGCAGACGAGGACAAGATGAAACAGATCTTTATCAATCTATTGTCCAATGGCATCAACTACACACCTGAAGGTGGACGCGTGAAACTTCAAGTGACGGTAGAGCGTGAAGATGATGAGGAGCAGGTCGTATTTGCGGTATCAGATACCGGTATAGGCATTCCGAAGAATGATTTGCCAAGGATTTTTGAACGTTTTTACCGTGTAGATAAAGGCAGATCACGTAATTCGGGTGGTACGGGACTTGGTTTGTCTATCGTAAAACACCTTGTTGAACTGCATCACGGCAAACTTTCCGTAGAAAGTGAACTCGGTCTTGGCACAACGTTTCGTGTGATTCTTCCGTTAATTCAAGATGAACAAGTATAGGCCTCGGGAAGTGAATTGTAAAAAGGTGTGCTTTTCTTTACACTAAGTTAACAAATAGGTGCTATGATAGGAAATGTGTTGTGGCTATAGAACAATTATAATAGGTGAGATTGTTCTCGTAGTTGGTATGTTTGAACGCGCACTATAAGGAGAGAAGGGGTATCATGGCACAGCGTTTGCTTGTAATTGAAGACGAACCTACATTATCAAGATTACTTACGTATAACCTTACACAGGAAGGCTATGATGTAACAGCGGAGGATCACGGATCTTCTGGATATGATCGAGCATTATCCCAGGAATTTGATCTGATATTGCTAGATCTGATGTTGCCAGGAATGAATGGTCTAGACATTCTGAACAAATTAAGAGTTCAAGGTGTAACCACGCCGGTGATCATTCTGACAGCCAAAACCGGTGAAGCTGAGGTTGTACAAGGTCTGAAATCAGGAGCAGATGATTATATCACGAAGCCATTTGGCGTATCGGAATTGCTCGCCAGAGTAGACGCAGTGTTAAGACGATATTCCAACGGTGAGGACTTGCCCCAACCTGTGGACAAAGAAGGCTCCCGAATTGTATTGGGTGAACTGGAGATTTATCCATTGAAGTATGAAGTAACACTTGGTGGACAGTCCATTAGTTTGCGGCCGAAGGAGTTCGAAGTACTTCTCTATCTTGCGAAGAAACCGGGCGTTGTGCTCACTCGCGATGATCTGATGAATGCAGTCTGGGGCTTCGATTATATCGGAGGTCAACGTACAGTCGATGTTCACGTAAGCTCATTGCGGAAAAAGTTAGAGTTAGATCCAGAATCGGTTCACATTGATTCGATTCGTGGTGTAGGTTATAAATTGGTTGTAAAAAGAAAAACTCCCCATCATTCGAGTTAACGATGATTGGGGAGTTTTTTTTACATTGATTTTACATAAAGAATTATTTTCCTTCATGAATGAAGAGTAGCATAAATTCGAATGATTGATACTTTATACCTACATGATGCACCGCAGGATGGAGTTCATACGTAAAGGAGAATGCGCATTTATGCCTATGTTGCTTGAAGCGAGACCACTTGACTTGTCCGAACAAGACAGTCGTGTACAAGAGAACATAACCGAGATGAAGGAAGTTCAAAAGTCTGAAAACACACTTCTTAAGCATCCGTTATCGATTCGTAATTATTGCCGAGAAGTTCCGGTTGTACATGTACATACCACTTGTGGGGAAGCGGCTAGTATGTTAAATGCAAATGAGGCCTATCCATGTATCGTAATGTGTGATGAACAGATGAAGCCGCTTGGTTTGTTAATGAGGGAGACGTTGTATCGACTCCTTAATGGACGTTTTGCAGCGGATTTATTTTATCGTAAGGCAGTTCAACATGTCGTGGATTCATTGCCGGTTATTGTGGACGTTTCAGCAGATGCGCCAAGCATTATTGATATTGCGTTGAAGCGAGAAGAGCAGCACTTTTACGATTGTATCCTAGTTACAGAAGAGGACAAGCTACTAGGTGTCTTAACCATGCGGGATATGATGTTTCTATCACGGAAGTTACAGCAACAGGCGAGTGAGGAGCGTATACGAACAATTACCGAATCAAGACAAGAGATTGCCCGCATTAACGAATCGGTTACAAGTTTAGTCCATGCTGCGGGACAAGCGGGAGAAGAAGCACAGCGAATTATGCATCTATCCGAGGATGGAGAACGTAGCCTTACACAAGTCGAAACGTCGTACCAGCGGGTCTACCGGCATATGGAGGGGCAGCGTCAGCATACAAATGTAATGTTGGACTCTATTCAAACTGGTGCAGGGATGGCAAGTTCTATCCGTTCCTTAGCAGATCAGAGTGCTTTGCTTGCTATGAATGCTTCTATTGAAGCTGCTCATGCAGGAGAATATGGTCGCGGATTCCAAGTGGTAGCCGGTGAAATTCGCTTGCTTGCCAAGCAGACTCGTGAGGTAGCAGGGAATATGTCTTCTTTGCTTGAAGGTATCGGTGACCTGACGAAACAAACCGTAGAATCGATCCGGGCAAGTGCCGCGGAGATTGATGGTAGTTCAACACACGTTACTGCTGGAGAGTTAGCTTTCAGGGAGTTGAACAGTGCTGTTGCAGGAATGTCTCGTATTGCAGAGGGTATAGCTTCGGAGGGAGAGAAGGCGGCAGATATGGCTTTACATATCCGTACCCAGTTGAAAGAGATGGCTCGTTCCGATTGACCATCTCATCTTACCCAATTTTAAAACTAATTAATGCACATAAAGGCATCCATCGTTGCTGTGATTTAACCCTAAGGATCATGGCGAAGAAGATGTCTTTTTACATTCCGTTAACATGAAAGTGATACGGTTTTTACAATGGGAAGGTAGGATGTTAAGGATGGCCAAGAAGCTTGCTCTGATCATAGTGATTGGACATCAACGTAAAGGGACTAAATTTCCCTGCAGCGAAGGAGAAGTGAGCATCCATGAAAGACCTCATTCATATTGATAAACTTAATTTATACTATGATACGCATCATGCGCTTAAAAATATATCGATGGATTTGCCGGAGCGAACGGTTACTGCGTTTATTGGTCCATCGGGTTGTGGTAAATCCACATTGCTCCGTACATTGAATCGGATGAATGACATGATTCCAGGCGTTCGCGTGGAAGGACAAGTTATGCTGGACGGATCGGATATCTACAGCAACGAGATCGAAGTCGAAACGTTGCGCAAGCGGGTGGGGATGGTATTCCAGCAGCCGAATCCTTTTCCAAAATCAATCTACGATAACGTAGCTTACGGCCCACGTCTGCATGGGGTAACGCAGAAAGCTGAGCTGGATAAATTGGTGGAGCAAAGTTTAACACATGCTGCCCTGTGGGACGAAGTGAAGGATGTACTCAAAAAGTCAGCATTAAGCCTATCTGGTGGTCAACAGCAGCGTCTGTGTATTGCACGTGCACTTGCTGTTCAGCCTGACGTATTACTTATGGACGAAGCAACCTCAGCCCTCGATCCAATCTCTACGCTTAAAATTGAGGAGCTTGTTAAAGAATTGCATAATAAATATACGATTGTTATGGTAACCCATAACATGCATCAGGCCGCGCGGGTATCCGGTCGTACGGTATTTTTCCTGAATGGTGAAGTGGTGGAGGCTGCGGATACCGAGACATTATTCTCCACACCGCAGGATTCCCGAACCGAGGATTATATATCCGGAAGGTTCGGTTAAGTAAGCTGATTGAATGTTCCCGGCATATCCGGAGATGATGGACGAGGGGGATGGAACCTATGATTCAAAGAAAAGAATTTGATCAAGAGCTTGAGGAATTGCGTACATTGCTTCGTGAGATGGGCGAGCACGTAGGAACAGCATTGGATGGTGCAATCGAGAGTCTACAGACACTAGACGTGGATAAAGCTCAGGTCATCATCAAGAATGATGCGAATCTGAATGCGCTGGAAGACAAAATTATGGAACTTGGTTCCAAGCTCATTATTACACAACAGCCGGTTGCCAAGGATCTACGCCGCATTATCGTTGCTTTCAAAATCTCCAGTGATCTTGAGCGCATGGGCGATCTTGCATTGGATGTAGCCAAAGTGACACTTCGTATGGAAGGTCAAGAGTTAATTAAACCCCTTGTTGATATTCCGAGAATGGCTGAAATCGTGAAGGTAATGATCGATGAAGCGATTGAATCCTTCCTGAAGGAAAACACGGATCTGGCTTACAAAATGGCTCAGACTGATGATCAGGTTGACCAACTGTACAGCCACATGATCAGTGATCTATACACCTTCATGACAGATCATCCGAACCGGGCTTCACAAGCGATGCTGTTGATGATGGTAGGTCGCTACATTGAGCGTATCGGTGACCACGCAACTAACATTGGCGAGAGCACGGTATATCTGGTGACGGGTAAACGTCCGGATCTGAACCAGTAATTGTAATTGATAAGCATACGTTTGGAATTGGGGACTTACATGCACGGAATGAAGGAACTTTCTCAGGACGCCTATTCACATAGGTTGTTCAAGGGAAGTTCCTTTTTTGTTGTTGCAGGTGTGTATGGTATCATGAGAGTAGATATAGAATCTGAAGTGTGACCATATAATACGTGAGGTGCTGGAATGGACAAGTTTATTCTCATAGATGGAAATAGCATTATATATAGGGCGTTTTTTGCAATGCCGCCGTTGACCAATTCAAAAGGATTACATACCAATGCGGTATATGGGTTCACCACAATGCTGTTAAGGCTGCTTGAAGAGCATAAGCCGACACATGTGATGGTGGCATTTGATGCGGGCAAGGTGACTTTCCGTCACGAAGGATATCAAGAGTACAAAGGTGGACGCGAGAAAACACCAACTGAATTGTCGGAACAGTTCCCCTTGCTCAAAGAACTCCTGCGAGGATTCGGCATTGCACAGTTTGAGCTTGAAGGATTCGAAGCGGATGACATCATCGGAACGTTGACCAAACGTGCCGATGAGGCAGGAAGACAGGTGCTTGTTGTCTCGGGTGACAAGGACATGCTGCAGCTTGCCTCTGACCATGTTCATATCGGGCTAACACGCAAAGGTGTAACAGATATTGAATTGTATGACCCTGCCCAGATTAAGGAGCGTTATGGCTTGACTCCATTGCAGATTATCGACCTGAAAGGTCTCATGGGCGATACCTCTGATAATATTCCAGGCATTCCTGGAGTGGGAGAGAAGACAGCATTAAAGCTGTTGCATCAATTCGGTACCGTAGAGGATGTACTGAATGGCACAGCCGAGCTGAAAGGTAAAATGAAAGAAAAGATCGAAGCTCACGCTGAAGATGCTCGGATGAGTAAGCAGCTAGCTACGATCCATCGCGAGGTTCCATTGGAGCAGACGTGGGAAGATATGCAGTTTGCAGGCTTGCAGGAAGAAACAGCAGGGCCAGCACTGGCGAAGCTAGAATTCAAGTCATTGCTTGAACGTCTGAACTTCAGTGGCAAGGTAGACGCAGTAGAAGCTGTGCCAGCGGCAGAGGTTAAGTCTACGATTGCTACAGAGGAAACAATTGAAGAGCTATTTGCCTCGCTCGAGACCATTGATGTTATACATGTGGAAACGCACGGTGACAATCCGCATCAGGCGGAATTGGTTGGGATCGCGTTAGGTTCAAGCGAAGAGTACACCTTCTTGTCTCCTGAACTGCTTCAATCGAAGGCAGCGTCTTCTGTAAGAGCATGGCTAGCGAATTCAGACGAGCCTAAGCGAGGATATGATCTACACCGCGTAGATCTTGCACTTCATGCCCACGGCATTGAATTTGCGGGAGCGGCTTTTGACGTGCAGTTGGCTGCTTATCTGCTCGACCCTACAGAGTCCAACCAGACGATCAGTGGCTTAACTGCGAAGTACGGGCTACCGTCTCTGGTAGAGGATGATACGGTGATGGGCAAAGGGGCCAAGTATAAAGTGCCTGAGGTGGAAGTGTTGGGTGATTTCCTATGTCGCAAAGCGGCGGCAGTAGCAGCCATTATCCCACTGCAGGAGAAGGCGCTTGAGAGTGATGAAATGAACTCACTGTTCCATGAGCTGGAGATGCCGTTATCACGTATTTTGGCTGATATGGAGAAGCAGGGAATCAAGGCGAATACGGCTGATTTGCAGGCTCTGGGTCATGAATTCGAAGAACAGATTGGTCGATTGATGTCCGAGATTTATCGTCTCTCGGGTACGGAATTTAACCTTAATTCACCGAAACAGTTGGGTGAAATTTTGTTTGATAGATTAGGTTTACCTGTGGTGAAGAAAACCAAAACGGGTTACTCCACCGATGCGGAAGTGTTGGAAAAACTTGCTCCGTATCATGAGGTAGTCCAGCATATTTTGCAATACCGTCAGTTGGCGAAGCTGCAATCCACTTATGTGGAAGGTTTACTGAAGGAGATATCACCGCGAGATGGCAAGGTTCATACGTATTATCGTCAGACGATCGCGGCTACGGGACGCCTGAGCAGTCAATTCCCGAACCTACAGAACATTCCGATCCGGATGGAGGAAGGTCGTAAGATCCGGAAGGTATTCGTACCTTCGGAGCCTGGTTGGACGATATTGGCAGCAGACTATTCTCAGATCGAATTGCGTGTACTTGCACATATCTCAGATGATGAGCGATTGAAGGAGGCTTTTGTACATGACATGGATATCCACACGAAGACGGCCTCTGACGTATTTGGGGTGAAGGCTGAAGAAGTGGATAGTGATATGCGTCGATCAGCTAAGGCGGTAAATTTCGGAATCGTGTATGGCATAAGCGACTACGGTTTATCCCAGAACTTGAACATAACGCGCAAAGAGGCAGCGCAGTTTATTGATCAATACTTCGAAGTATTCCAAGGCGTACGTCGGTATATGGATGATATTGTGAAGGAAGCGCGTAAGGATGGATATGTCAAAACGTTATTGGAGCGTCGTCGTTACCTTCCTGAAATTAACGCAAGCAACTTCAACATACGTTCCTTCGCCGAACGTACAGCGATGAATACACCAATTCAAGGAACAGCGGCAGACATTATCAAGCTTGCTATGGTGCAGATGGATGAGGCGCTGCGTGAGCGTAACTTGAACAGCCGTATGCTGCTTCAGGTACACGATGAGCTTGTATTCGAAGTGCCGGCAGATGAATTGGAAACGATGAAGGAGCTTGTGCCAGCTGTCATGGAAAAAGCGTTAGAGCTGTCTGTGCCGCTCAAAGCAGAAGTTAGCTACGGGGAGAACTGGTACGAAGCGAAATAATAGATAATGGTAGTATGGAAAGTAGTGGGGGCTACCGATATTTTACAATTGGTTTCTCCCATGCTTTTGACACAAGAAAGGGTGCCGCTGAGCCTCATCTTCCGTTATAATATAGGGGAGGTGAGAACATCATGCCGGAATTACCGGAAGTCGAAACAGTCAGAAGAACATTGAATCAACTTATCGTAGGTAAGACCATTGATCGAGTTACGGTTAGTTTGCCGCGTATTATTCAGCGGCCGGACGATATAGATGCTTTTGCATTAGAACTCGCGGGACATACAGTTATCGGTGTGGAGCGCAGAGGTAAGTTTTTACGTATTTTGCTGGACGGGCTGGTGCTTGTCTCTCATCTTCGGATGGAAGGGCGCTATGGTGTGTATCAGCAACACGAAGAGGTAGAGAAGCATACCCATGTAATCTTCCACTTTACCGATGGAACTGAGTTACGTTATAAGGATGTACGTCAGTTTGGCACGATGCATCTGTTCAATGCAGGAGAGGAGCTTGTCTCCAAACCTTTGTTGAAGCTAGGTCTAGAACCACTTGATCCGGCGTTTACAGTTACTGCCTTTCGCGATGCCGTTGGCAAACGGACAACCAAGATTAAGGCTGTATTATTGAATCAGGCATATGTGGTCGGGATTGGGAATATATATGTGGACGAGGCTCTGTTCCGCGCAGGTATTCATCCAGAGACGATTGCCAAAACATTGTCTGAAGCTCAGCTCACGGTGTTGCATGAAGCGATTGTGTCGACATTGCAGGATGCAGTCAATGCAGGTGGCTCGTCGATTAAGTCTTATGTGAATGGTCAAGGTGAGATGGGCATGTTCCAGCATCAATTGAAAATTTATGGGCGCAAAGCCGAGCCTTGTCATAATTGCGGTACGATGATTGAGAAAAGTGTGGTGGGTGGCAGAGGCACACATTACTGCCCGAAATGCCAGCCTATATTGTAGTTGAGTCGCTACGCTGCGCCTGAAGTACACATTACTTTTTGAACGATCTTTTAAACTGAAGCACCCTTGGATTCCTCCTTCCATATACTGATATGGCAGAAATAAGCGGGCGTATACCCATACTGACATCTGTCGGTTGGAATGGATCCGCACAGGGGAGGAATCCGGGGTGCTGCATCATTTTATTTCATTACTGGCGCTTGCTTTGGCGCTTAGTTTAGATGGTTTTGGAGTCGGGATTACATATGGGCTGCGCAAAACCAAGATTCCGTTGCTATCCATTGCTGTTATCTCTATTTGTTCGGGATTAGTAATCGCCTTGTCGATGCAGGTAGGGGTGCTGCTATCCCATGTAGTTTCGCCGAATGTAGCATCCGAAGTTGGGGCTGTGATATTGATTGCGATTGGTGGATGGTCACTATTTCAGCTTATACGCAAGCAGAGTAAGGAAAGAGCGGAAACGGATGAAGGTACAGTGGAAAATTCGGCAAGCGAGCATGTAGAGAGTAGAGCCAACGGAACATCAGCCTTAACGGAGCAAGAGGTAGCTTCCAAAGGGAAAAACCAGGTTCTCGCATTGGAACTGGAGCAGTCAGCTTCAGGGGGCTCTGTGGAGCGGATGGTCTTCACCTTAGAACTTCGAAAATTAGGTGTCGTCATTCAAATACTCCGAAGTCCCTCCAAGGCAGACATGGACAATTCGGGAAGCATCTCGACTCAAGAAGCGATGTGGCTGGGTATTGCACTATCACTGGATGCATTCGGTGCAGGGCTTGGAGCTGCGCTACTCGGATTTCCAACGCTGTGGACAGCACTTGTCATTGCGTTGTTTAGTGGAGCGTTTCTGTCACTCGGGATGAAGGTTGGACTTCGTTTTGCTGCGCTGCAATGGATGCGTCGATTGTCCGTGTTGCCAGCACTGTTATTAATGTTTATGGGAATAATGAAGCTGTTGTGAGGTGAAATGATGAATATTGGCTTAACCGGCGGAATCGCCACAGGAAAGAGCAGTGTTTCCGCCCTTCTTGCCAGTAAAGGAGCACTGCTCATTGATGCAGACGTTATTGCCCGGGAGGTCATGATGCCCGGGCATCCTGTTTTGGCTGCCGCTGTACAGCGGTTCGGACAAGCCATTCTTCATGAAGACGGGACGTTGGATCGGAAGAAGCTAGGCAGTATTGTTTTCCAGCATCCAGAGGAACGTAAAGCGCTTGAGGCTATTACCCATCCGGCGATTCGCCGAGAGATGAGAGAACGAGCGGCCGCATATGAGCAGGCGCACCCGGATAAGCTTGTGGTATCGGATATTCCTTTATTGTACGAGTCGGGTCTGGAAAAAGGATTCGATGAAGTCGTCGTTGTATACGTACCTAGAGCGATACAGAGAGAACGATTGATGAGCCGGGATGGGTTGACTGGTGAGCAGGCTGACGCCCGGATTGCGGCTCAGATGGACATCGAACAGAAAAAGCAGCTTGCTGATATCGTTATCGATAACAGTGGAGCATGGCACGATACAGAGCAGCAAGTCATCTCTTTCCTGCAAGGTAAGGGATTAATATGAAATGGCTACGTAAGAAACGGGTACTGCTGTTGATGTTTGTTTCCTTCGTTCTAGTGCTGTTCTTGAATACGAACTGGATGGCTTGGTTCTACCCGATTCATTATAAGGAAGAGATTCGGGCACAATCCTATAGCTATGAAGTAGACCCGTTTCTAATTGCTTCAATTATTAAGGTAGAGACTAACTTCAAAACAAGCTTGGAATCTAAGCGTGGTGCCATCGGACTTATGCAACTCATGCCGGATACGGCCAATTGGATTATGGAGCAGGCCAAAATTCCGGGTACGTCATTAGAAGAACTGAAGCATAAGCCTGAGAGGAACATTCAGCTTGGTACTTGGTACCTGAAGAACTTATCCGATCAGTTTGATGGCAATGAGGCGGTCATGATTGCTGCGTATAATGCGGGACCAGGTAAGGTTAGTAGCTGGCTCCGAGATGGCGTGTGGGATGGGTCATTTGATACAGTCAAGGACATTCCTTTTGGAGAAACCCGGCACTATGTACAACGCGTCATTTATTATTATAATCAATATGTTAAGATCTATAATACGTTCTAGTTCGGATATATCGTGTGATGCTGTAGCTAGATGCAGGTAAGTGTGAAAATGTATGGTTCTCATGCACGGTACAAGTGTCGGTTATAATAGTAGAAGCACAGAGCAGACCGGTTGTTCACCGGTCGCCCCATGCTCCTCTATAATACCGTATTACGATGCAGATATTATTGGTATTGACCTGCCAATTGCTGTTCTGCAATTGTTACCAGACGCTTCGTGATGTATCCACCGATCGAACCGTTCTCGTAAGAAGTCATGTTACCTTGGTATCCGTCTTGTGGGATGCTGATTCCGAGTTCTTGAGCAACTTCGTATTTCAGTTGTTCCAGGGCTGCGGAAGCTTTAGTTACCACCAAGTTGTTGGAGTTACCGTTGCTTTGTGCCATTGCTGTTCACCTCCTCGCGGTTGGTAAAAGTATTATGTGTCGTAGATACCATTTTCATTACAAAATGCTTACAGGGAACTTATGGAAAAAAGTAAAACATGGGAAGTGACCAAAAAATGAAATGTCCTTATTGTGCTTTTATGGGCACCAAGGTGCTTGATTCCCGTCCGGCCAATGAAGCAAAATCCATTCGTCGCCGTCGGGAGTGCGAGCAATGTAGCCGCCGATTTACCACTTTTGAGATGGTGGAAGAAACACCGCTGATTGTTATTAAGAAAGATGGAAGCCGAGAAGAGTTCAGTCGGGACAAAATTCTCCGGGGGCTTATTCGCGCATGTGAGAAACGTCCAGTCTCGGTGGAGACACTTGAGATGATGGTTTCTGAAGTAGAGAAGTCTTTGCGTAATACCGCTGATGCGGAAGTGGAAAGTCGCCAGATTGGTGAGTTATTGATGGAACAGCTCTTTCCCGTGGATGAAGTGGCATATGTTCGCTTTGCTTCGGTGTACCGTCAATTTAAAGACATCAATATGTTCATGAAAGAATTAAAATCATTGCTGTCCAAAGAAGACCTGGAGGACTAGATTCCTGGGGCAAAGGGAGAAGAGCAAGCTGGGGTTACGATACGTCGTCATGAGTGTGTTCCAGGTAAGAAGATTGTTCTTCTCCAGATCCTTTGGGCTGTATTGAGCAAATAGAAAAAGATATTGACAGTAAAACAGGTATTGAATATGATAAAGGGGTCGCCTGCGGAATGCTGCAGTGATGGACGAGTTATCATTGTATATCTTGGGGCCTTAGCTCAGCTGGGAGAGCGCATCGCTGGCAGCGATGAGGTCAGGGGTTCGATCCCCCTAGGCTCCATACCTAAAGAACCCGCTAAACACAAGGATTTCCGAGTGTTTGGCGGGTTTTTGCTATGTTAAATTGTTTTTAAGATGCAAGAAATTCAGCTCACATGAAAAAATTTAAAGGTGATGCTTCTATCACCATAGGAAGCCTCTATTTTCACACTCGTGTGCAGCTCCCAGCACCTTGGTGCCGCACTTCATGGCAAGGTTAGTCACCTTGGTTAAATATAGTAGAACCTATATAAGGGTTCTGTTATGATGATGGAAGGTTTATAAGATTATCACAGAAGCAACTAAATATGATAGTAAAGGAGTGAGCTCTTCTTTAGGAACATCTTGCTGGAGAGATACATAGTTAGTTAAAGCTAGAGGGACATCCATTTTTTAGATCAAAGACTTTTTGTAACAATAGCTACTAAGAGAATGGGGAATAACAGAGATGAAACGAAATGTATTGCGATGCGCTACTGTGATGATGATGTGGGTTGTGATATTCATGCTCACGCCTAATCTGACATCAGCAGCAGGACTTCATTTTCCTGAACGGGATGAGGTCAAGCGAACATGGAATCAACTGCAGGACATGAACGTTGGATTAAAGACTTATGATATCGAGCCTTCCTTTAAAGCACCATATGAGATCGGAAAAGTGAATCAGACGATGCTTGAACAAGCCTTATTAGCTACGAATCTTGCTCGTGCCTTGGCGGGATTGCCAAGTGATGTGCAGTTGGATAACGAATTGAATGCGTTGGCACAGCATGGTGCGGTCTTACTGGCTGCTACCGATAAGCTGTCTCACTATCCTGAGAAACCAGCAGATATGACAGATGAATTTTATAACAAAGGCTATGAATCCACTAAAAGTAGTAACCTGTCAAGCGGAAGAGATAACTTAAGTAGAAATGTATTAGACGGTTATATGCCAGATACAGGTAGGAATGCAGATCGAGTAGGACATCGCCGTTGGG
Source organism: Paenibacillus tundrae (assembly GCF_036884255.1). Taxonomy (NCBI): domain Bacteria; kingdom Bacillati; phylum Bacillota; class Bacilli; order Caryophanales; family Paenibacillaceae; genus Paenibacillus; species Paenibacillus tundrae. The sequence goes on from NZ_CP145605.1 coordinate 2,152,254, forward strand.
TGCTCAATCCTTCTTTGCAGAAGGTGGGTTTTGGTATCGCTGGTGGATATGGTTCAATGCAGGTGTTCGACAAGTCTCGTGCAGAGGCAGTGAATTATGATTACATCGCATGGCCAGCAGCAGATTTCCCGCAGCAGTTATTTGGCGGTTCTCACCCGTGGTCTGTGACGTTGAATCCCGACAAGTATGAGAAGCCTTCTTTGCAGAATGTAAAGGTACAAGTAACTGATCTACAAAGCCAGAAAAAATGGGCGTTAGATAGTGCAAATAACGATCTAAACAAGGATCTATACTTGAATGTGCAGTTAAGTGGGTTCGGCGTGTCTAACGCTATTATTTTCCGTCTGGACGGAGTAGAGGAGTACACAGGGAAATACCAAGTTGACATTAGTGGCTTGCGAACAGTGGGTGGACAGGTTACCGAGTTATCTTATACGGTAGAGTTTTATGATTTGTCCCAGCACTTCTATCCGGGCGAGACGGAGAAATGGAACCTGCAGTTTTCTGTTGAGAAAGGTTGGTCATATGAGACACGTACGGGAACGAATTATTTTGATGAAGTGAATCGTCCATATATTGAAAAAGGAAGTACGCTCGTTCCACTAAGGCTTGTAAGTGAGTCACTAGGACTCGACGTCGAGTGGGATCCAGCAGATCGAGTCATTCGGATCTCAGATGATAAGAAGGAAATTGTTTTGAAGACGGGTAGCCAACAAGTCCGGGTCAATGGTGTAGAAACGACAGTTTCCGTAGCTCCAACAGTCGTTCGGGGTGTAACCTTTGTGCCACTGCGGTTTGTTTCTGAACAGTTGGGTCTGTCCGTTGATTTTGAAGAGAGTAGCAAGTTAGTCCGAATTGAGCGGGAGTACGTGCACTAAGTTGCTCTTTTAATTGTGGCAGTTTCAGATCAGACTGTACTAATTGTTATGAGAAGCGGGATTCCCAGCTATATGCTGAGATTCACCGCTTCTCATTTTTATAAAGAGAGATGACCAACTGCTTATAATAGCGTTATTCCGTATGTGCTACTGCTCTGATCTCGACTAATTGTTCGGGGAAAGCTAGGTAGGTAACACCAATAAGGCTACCCGCAGGACGATGGTGTTCCCCTAGGTACTCTTTAAAAAGCTCAATAACTTGCCCTCCATGTTCCTGTGCGTTGGTTAGGTATACCTCAACATAAGCGAGATTGTTTTTCGTAATGCCGAACTGGGATAATACGTGATCTAGATTTTCTAGCGTTTGACGCGTCTGGGTTTCAATGTTACCAGCACCAACGAATTCACCTGTTGCATTATGGGAAAATTGACCCGAGATGTAGAGGGTGCCGTTTACACGATATCCTTGTGTTATACCGTGATCCCAGAGATTGTGATTATACGTTTGAACTGCATTCATATGATTCTCTCCTTTACTTCAAAGTAAGGCTAAGTATAAACTTGGGACATAGAATAGGATAGTACGCACTTTAAAGATAGGTACTATCTGAAAGGGTAGTGTGAAATTATGGGAATATCCGATCTGAACGGCGGAGATACAAATATTGCAGATACACCGTTTGGTTATACGATGTCCGTAATCGGAGGGAAGTGGAAAATGATTATCCTCTATCTCTTAGCGGAAAAACAAACGGTTCGCTTTAATGAAATGAAAAGGCAGCTTGGGGTAATTACGTTTAAGACGCTAAGCTCCCAGCTCAAGGAGTTGGAGGCCGATGGGATGGTTCAGCGGAAGGAGTACCCTCAAGTGCCGCCTAAAGTCGAGTATAGCCTCACGGACAAGGCAAAGACATTGTTGCCTGTGTTGGAACAGCTATGTGATTGGGGAGTTAAGAACCGCAGTTAGCACGAACGTGGAATTTTTGAGAGTTTGGTTGTATAGGAGAAGTATCCCACAATAATCGAGCGCATCCCTGCCAGCGATGAGATAAGAAGTTCTACGTCAAACTTATTTCAGAACTCATTCCTGAGCTCCGCCATAAGGGCATCGTCACATCATGTGATGGTGTTCTTTTAAATTTAAAGATATCTCTGCCATGAGGGGTTAAAAGAATCCGTTTGAAGAGTTTACATTGAGCACCGTAACTTGTATGAAATATAATGATTATAAGTTCATTGTAAACGCTTTAATTTGACGTAGACAAAGGTAAACGCGAATGATATATTGTTTCTACAAGAAACAATATTATTTGTAATGAATATGAAATTCGAAAGTCAAGCGCATCAGAAAAACACAATTATGGGTACACATATGCTAAGGAATTTAATCAATTTATTTTCCATTTAGTGTTTGAGTGTAACCAGAAGGATGGGATGAATATGAGCACGATTGAGACAACGATTCAATCATTTGACGGAACACAGCTTTATTTTAGTAAAAATGTTGTCAGGGATGCGAAAGCAGCGGTCGTTATCGTTCATGGATTATGCGAGCATGCTGGGCGCTATGATTATGTGACAGAGCAACTGAATAAACGTGGTGTTAGTGTCTATCGTTTTGACCACCGGGGTCATGCCAGATCAGAAGGACAGCGTACGTTTTATAGTGATTTTCATCATATTATTGATGATGTTAATGTCATTGTTGAAGAAGCATTACAAGAGAGCGGCGATACCCCTTTATTTGTGATTGGACATAGCATGGGCGGCTTTGCAACCTCTGCGTTTGGGACGAAATATCCTGGCAAGGTTCAAGGTATTGTACTTTCAGGAGCACTCACGCGTTACAATACGAAGGTTGCCGGAGAACTGCCGCTTGATCTTCCGCTTGGCACGTATTTTCCGAATGAGCTTGGAAGTGGCGTGTGTAGTGATCCGGAGGTTGTATCCGCATACAATAATGACCCGCTTGTTGAGAAGCAGATTTCTGTGGATCTGTTCAATAGCCTAGGGTATGGAGTAGCGTGGCTGAAAGAACATGCGAAGCAATTTGTTGATCCGGTACTTGTTCTTCATGGAGCGAATGACGGACTGGTGAGTGAACAGGATTCACGTGATTTTTACGGAGATATTGCGTCGACCGACAAAACATTGAAAATTTACGCCAACCTCATGCATGAGATCTTCAACGAGCCTAGTCGTGATGAAGTTATTGAAGAAGTGATAACCTGGATTGAAAAACATATCTAATTTCAGTACATTTAGAGAGAGAATTTGAAAATGAAAGGGATTATCCATGAAATTGGAATGGATGGGCAACCATCGAGCACTCGTCGAGAAGATTATCAAATATGGCAATGCTTATTCAAATACCTATAAGCTGCAGCGAAGTTATGGTACAGATGTTATGTTCTCTGCTTCGCAGATTCAAACCTTGGAATATATCCTTGAAGCGGAGGATAAAGAGGAGAAAATGTCTGAAATGGCGTTACGTCTTGGTGTTAGTCGCAGCACTTTCTCGAAGAATGTGAAGAACTTGAAGGAGAAAGGTTTGCTTGAAAAATATCATTTAAGCGGCAATCGCAAAGACATCTATGTTAAACCTTCGACTAAGGGTCGTGAAGTGTATGCTGAGTACACGGAGTTTGTGCGCAAGCTTTGTTTCGATGAGATTTTTCAATATGCAGATCATATTTCAGCGACGGATCAAGCTAATTTTATTCGCATCTTGGATAAATTAGCTGATGTCTTAGTCTGGTATGGTGAGAAGGAACAAGAGCCGCGCAAGCTCGTTAAGATTGATCCGGCCGACGAATAAACATATACCTACCGAGGATAGTTAATCATGAAATCTCATCTCATAGGAATTTTCCTAGAGCTGCAATTAGCTCACAGGAAGATTCTTTTTTTTATATAAAGGGAAGAAAATAACTTTCTTATGCCCGTAATCATTACATGTGCCCATTCCCTCCGCGAATGTCCTTCATACAGTATAGGGTGCTAACGTGGAGTGGCAATTAACAATAGGTCAATGGGGAGTGGCGTATATTGAAATCATCAACAAAGCTTACTGGAAGGGTCATTTATAAAGGAGATCCAGGATATGAGGCGGCACGCAAAAATTGGGACCCTCATACGGACAGGAAACCTAAAGTTTTCGTATTTGCCCAACAAACGAAAGATGTATCCAATGCCATCAAATGGGCTCGTGAAAATAACGTAACGATCAGACCACGGAGTGGAAGGCATGCACTTGAAGTCAATCTATCACAGGTTAACGGTGGCATTGTCATCGATGTTAGTGAATTGAATACCATTAAGCTGGATTCCAAAAAGGGAACGGTCGTTGTAGGCACAGGAAACAGAGTAGGGAGAATCGCCCATACGCTGGCGAAAAAAGGCTTCATTGCTCCCTTTGGTGACAGTCCAACGGTCGGTATTGGGGGAATTACTTTAGGTGGGGGAATTGGACCACTCCAACGTACTATTGGATTAATTAGCGATAACTTGCTCGAACTCGAAATGGTAGACGCTAATGGAAAAGTAATTCGTGCAAGCCGAAATTGCAACGCAGATCTCTTTTGGGCATCACAGGGAGGCGGCGGCGGGAACTTCGGCGTATACACCAAATATAAATTCAAAGTACGTCGAGCACCTGCAAAGGCTACAGTATATCGGATAACTTGGCCTTGGGCTCAATGGGAAAACGTGCTCAAAGCTTGGCAAAAGTGGGCTCCATCCGTGGATACGAGACTCGGCAGTGAGTTGTCCATTGGTCCTAAAAAGGGCGGAAATGTGAGTATGGAGGGATTATTTCTCGGCTCCAAAACAGAAGCTCTCCGGCTGTTAAAGCCGCTTACCAGTGTCGGCACACCAACTCAAACAATTATACGCTCGGTGCCTTATCCCGATGCAGTAACCTTCTTGTTGCCTCCAGATCCGGTACTTACTCAAAGGTATAGTAACCAGTTCTCTTCCGGTTTCGGCAAGCGTCCATTTCCAGACCAAGCGATTAAGTCGATGCGTAGATTTTTGGAAAATGTAGAAGGGGAGTTTGCCGGGTTCTTTTTCCTCAACTGGGGTGGTGCAGTAAGTCGTAAATCACCTAAGTCTACAGCTTTTTTCTGGCGCAAAGCAAAATTCTATGTTGAATGGAACAGCTCGTGGACGAAACCATCCCAAGCCGCTAAAAATATTGCAATCGTGCGTAATACACGCCAAAAATTGCAGCCATACATTGTAGGTTCATATATTAACGTGCCAGACCAAGGTATTAAGCATTCTGGGCCAGTATATTACGGTGCGAACTACGCCAGATTACGCAGAGTCAAAGCCAAATATGATCCCAAAAATGTGTTCAACAACCCGCAAAGCATCACACCTGCTCGTCCGATTAGATAGGTATCAGGAAAATAAAAAGCCACATGAAATCATCTTACGATGAACTTCATGTGGCTTTAATGTTCTATATATATCGCATAGCCAGGTATGCTAATTGACGATATTAATTCGTTTTAACGGCTTCGCCAGCAAATACTTCAACGTTCATAGGTGCAGCCATGAATGCTGCACCTTGTTGAACAAAAGCTTGAAAATGTGCACTTGCGTTATGAGAAGCAGTAGCTGCTTCATCTTTCCACAGTTCAACCATTGTATATTTTTGTTCTTGCTCAGTATGTTTCAACAATTCATAGCTGATGTTGCCTTCTTCTTGGCGAGTTGCAGCGACCAATTCTTTTGTTGCAGCAAGGAAAGCTTGTTCTTGATCCGGTTTAACTTGCAGATGAGCGTGAATGATAATCATAGTAGTTTACCTCCGGTATTTTGAATTATGAAGTGTAAGAATTAGAATCTATGGTGACCAAGTGCTAATATTATGCCCAAGTTGTGATTGTATCTACAGGCAGACGGTAAGAAGGATGACCTTCTTTTGCGGATTTACCGATGGAGATCAGCATTACTGGTTGATAGCGATCTTTGTCCATCCCGAACGTTTCTGCAATTTGATCTTTCTCATAACCACCAATAGGGTTGGTGTCATAACCGTGTGCACGAGCAGCCAGCATCAACTGCATGGAAGCTAGACCTGCATCAATCAGGTTAACGTCACGCAGATCTGCTGCAGGCATGTTATCATAATAAGGTTTAACAAATTTAACTTGTTGATCTTTGATATCTTGTGGCATGAAACCATGCTCTACAGCTTTGCTGAAAATCTCTTCCAGGTATTCAACATTGTTCATGTCGATAAATACACCAATGACAGCAGCGGAAGTCAGCACTTGATTTTGGTTGAATTTAGCCAAAGGAGCAAGTTTTTCTTTGCCTTCTTGTGTGTCTACAACTAGAAAACGCCATGGCTGCATATTAACAGAAGAAGGTGCACGTGAAGCTTCTGCCAGAATCTCTGTCATTTCTTCACGACTGATTTTAACTTCAGGATCGTAAAGTTTAACGGAGCGACGGCCGTAAGTAATTTCGTTAAAATCATTTGTCTTTTGGAATTTGCTTTCAATTGTACTCATGGATAGTTCTCTCCTCTATATATAGGTTAAAAGTTGTTTTGCATACGTTCCAAGTAATCAGCGAGTGCCAGTACTTCCTCTTCGCTAAAATCTTGTAGAATTTGGTTAATAAAATTGGTTTTCTCTGTCTTATAGCCTTCAATCTGCTTACGACCATGATCGGTCAGACGAACAAACGTTACCCGGTTATCATCGGGGTTCTTACGTCTGGTCACCATCTGATCTGCCTCAAGTTGTTTTAAGTGACGTGTGATAGCAGCACTATCGATATTGATAATTTTCTGAAGCATGGACTGGTTGATCTCATCAACCTGATCTAGCTCATGCAAAATTTCAAAACGAGAGGAACTGATACCTGTACAGCGCTCAAACTTGGGACTAATTTTGTTGCCTAGTACATTCAGCAGATTGATGATCTGTTCTTCCTTGGAAACCATACGTGTCATGACTAGACCTCCCGGGTGAATCTGAATCATGAACAACGGCGTATGTTAACAAATAATTAAAGTTGCCAGTATACAATGCCATTGCCTAATGATTACTACATCGGCTGCTGTCGATCATTGATGGATCAATATTTGAGGCATCAATCATTGACGGCTCAACTAATATATCATGCCTTTTATGAATTTGCAACAGGTCTCAAAAAGATGGAAATTGTAATTTACGCAGCAGATATACATCTAGGTGGATGTAGTTTATCCGTTTGAAGGCAAACATATTGGCTGTAATTCATTGAGAATTATTATCATTTAAACTATAATATAAGAAATTCTTCATGTATGAATAAAACACATTAGACTGGTTTCCTTATCGGTAAGGATTAATGTATAGAGCTGCTCCAGGACAGAGGAGGATAGTACAACAATGAATTTAAATGATCACATCCTTCTATGGAATCATGTTTTTATCAAAATATTGGATGTTCGCAAAAATGCTCTAGAACCTGGCGAGAAGTTAAGCCATTATCAATTACCTGCGAGTGCTTACTTTTATATGATTGACGGAACTGCACGGGTAAGAATTGATCAACATTGTTATATCGTCGATGGTTTCCATGTCGTTCATGGGGGCAAGCTTGCCAATCTAGAGATAGAGACCGATTCCGGCGTTGCTTATTATATGATTTTGTACAAAGCAATTTTGACATTGCCCTGTCGGATGGAGATCCAACAACTGATGGAACATGAACGTCCATTCCAGAATCAGTTCGGCATGATTCCAGCCAATCCGCTGGATATGTATCAATGTATTGAAGCGCTTTACTGGGAATGGGAACAGCCTACCAAGCTGGCTAAACTGCATGCCAAAGTGTTGTTCCAGCAATGGGTCTACTCTTTATTGGAGGATTTACACAACCAGTCTATACAGCCTTTCAAGCCGGATTTGGTGACAAGAGCTGTGGAATACATGAACACACATCTGCAAGAACCTCTTGGTTTGGACAAGATGGGGGAGGAATTGGACTGTAGTGTGGGGCATTTGTCTAGACTGTTTAAACAAAAGTTAAATGTCAGCCCAATTCAATATCTGGCACAGAGACGTGTGGAGAGAGCGGCATATCTAATGACGCATACCGATGCGACGTTGCAACAGATTGCAGAGCAGGTTGGTTATCCAGATGCTCATTCACTGAGCCGGAGCTTCAAGAAAATCAAAGGACTTTCACCTGTTCAATACAAAAAGAAACAGCGTATGAATGGAGCCAAGCAAGCAATCCCATTTCATAAAAAGCATGATTTGCCCCATTTGATGCAAGAAAATGCCCTTCAACCTCTATATCCCCGCCTATATAATGATATTGATTATCAATATCAGAAGAATGTTGGAGGGGAATTATTTATGCAAGGAAAATTTAAAATGACGGCATTGTCGATGCTGCTATGTTTCACACTACTGCTCGCAGCTTGTTCTAGTCCTGCACCGTCGGCAAGCAATACACAACCAGCAACGACTACGCCTACAGCACAATCCAGTAATCAGGCAACGACGGACGGAAATTCAGCTACACCTGTAGAGACGCGGACAGTGTCTACGTTGCGGGGCGATGTTGTGATTCCAGCTAATCCACAGCGTGTAGCCTCAGATCAATATATGGGATACTTGCTAAAGCTCGGAATTATACCTGTCGGTGTGAGAACATTTATGCTGAACGAATCGTGGATTGAGAAGTCTGGTATCTCCGAGGATCTTATCGCAGGCATTGAAGATTTGGGTGGGGAATTCCCAATGAATCTGGAGAAGTTGGTTTCACTTGAGCCAGATCTTATTATTGGTTCGATTGACAAAAATATTGAGGATTACGAGAAAATTGCAACGACCGTCTTTTTACCTTATTGGGAAGGGGAAACGACTTCAGGGCCGCTGGAGAAGCTGCGCCGAATCGCTAGTGTGTTTGGGAAAGAGCAGGAAGCCGAGCAGTGGATTACAACGTATCAAGAAGAAGTGGAAGAAGCGAAGAAGCAAATCGACGGAATCATTAAAGAAGGCGAGACCGTATCCATTGTACAGGTGGGGAATAAAGCGCTATATGTTATGGCGGCCGAAGGTGGGAATTACGGTAGCTCTACCATCTATGATATGTTAAAGCTTCCCCCTACTCAGCAAGCGTTAGACATGAAGGAAGGATTCGTGAATATTTCTCTTGAGGTACTGCCCGAGTATATTGGAGATCATGTCTTCATATATGGTTCACAGGATGAAGGGGCTAACGAAGTGTTGAATAGTGAGGTGTGGAAACACCTTCCTGCTGTGCAGAAAGGCCAGGTCTATGCGTATGGTTCCTTCGGAGACAAAGGGGACGAATTCGTGATGGAAGATCCATTCTCACTGGAATTGCAGCTAGATACAATCAAGAATCTGTTACTGAATGCCAAAAAGTAGATTGTTATTTATGGATTAGTGGGTTTGATCCAAACAGGAAAGGAAGTCAGCATGGAAGAAATGGATTGGATAAAACGACTGGAGCAGCTGTATTTCTCTGCTGTGCATGTCCGTCAATACTCCAGCAATCCGGGAGAAATTCAGCGAAGAACCTGGAATAGATTTGCCATATGTAGAGTTATCGCTGGAAAGGGAACTCTTATGATCAATGACGTTGTACATACCGTGTCACAAGAGGAATGGTTCCTGTTAAAGCCTGGCATGCATGTGGAGCTCCAGACGTATACGGAGGCACCCATCCGATATCAGATCATTTTATTTTCGTGTGTGGCACTTAATCGCAGTCAGCATAATTGGCATGCGTCGACGTTTGATTTTCCTGTTACGGGCAAGCTTCACATGTCATCGAATACACGAGATATTCATGAGCTTATGAATAAACTGGTAAGTGGTAAACGTCCTACAGAGAGTCCAGTAAACTTACGTAGGAAGCATCTCGTGCACCAGTTATTGATACAGCTAATGAATCAGGTCAAGCAAGCAGCTCCACCTGTAGCAGGTATGGATCTGGCTCTTGAATACATGAAGGATAACTATACCGAAGATCTTCGCATGGAGCAGATGGCCCAAATAGCGGGGCTTAGCGTGAATCATTTTACAAGAACGTTCAAACGGCAACTTCATATGACGCCAATGGAATATATATTGAAACAACGCATGGCCAAAGCCAAACAATTGCTGTTCTCCTCCGATAAGATTAAAGCGATCGCAGAGCAGGTCGGCTATAAAGACGAGCATTATTTCAGCAGGATGTTCAAGAAGAAGGAAGGCATTGCTCCAACCCTGTATATGAAAAAGAAAGTAAATCGTATTGCGACCACGTATTACGGGTTGGATGATTACGTCATTACCCTTGGTCTGACGCCGGTATCTGCTCTATCCTATGATCAGAGAGTGGCACATCCAGTTGCTATTCCTATGCTCCAAGCACATCGTCATCAGGGGATAATGTTGAACAGCTTCGATGAGAGTTACGACAAGCTGCGAAGGTTGCAACCAGATTTAATCATTACGAGTGATCGGCTAGAGCCTAATGAAGCACTGCATCACATTGCCCCTACGACTATGCTGGAACACAGTAATCATTTTGATGAAAGGCTTCTGTATATGGCGGACATTATGGGACGAACTGAACAGGCTGAGCGGTGGATTGAAGAGCATGCAGAACTAAGTCAGCTGCTTCGAAGGCGCATTCAATCGAGATGGGGAAAGCAGCGTGTGATGTTTCTTCGGGTGACCGCGACGTTTTGCCGAATGTATGGACGCAATAGCCAGACAGGGGCTTTACTGTACGATGATCTAGGGTTTCATTTGCCATATCAATTTCCAGAGAAGCAGTGGGCTGTTGAAATGCAATGTGATGCTGTGCGCTTATATGAGGCAGATCATATTTTTGTCATGGTCGATCCGACAACTGAGGCTAGGGCTCAACTGCGTCAGTTGCAGAGTTCGGCTGAGTGGTTAACATTGAAGGCGGTTCAAGAGGGTCGTGTATACAATGCAGAGGATATTTTCTTCAAAACGTTAGGGCCTACAGGTCGCATGTGGGCTATGAAATATGTAGCAGAACAGCTTGGTATTACTGCACGGTGAGATTGTCCAAGTGAAGAGAGTGAAATAATCCATGGCAAGCAAGAACTCTTTTCCCTACTATAGTGATAATGATTATTATTATTAAATAGTAGAGGGGTTTTACTAGAATGTTTAGACAGAGAGCATCATGGATCGTACTGATAACCCTGCTTGTGTTTGTTCTAGCGGCATGCGGGAAAACGTCGGAAGTAGCGGAGACTACACCTCAGGATCAGAACACATCGGCAGAACAGAGTGGTACCCAGTCGATTGAACATCTTAAAGGAACAGCGGTTATACCACAGAAAATTGATCGTATGGTTGTCTTGTCTGCTGCTTATATTGATCACATGTTGACGATAGATGAGAAGCCAGCGGGTGTAAATGTAGAAGTGCGTTATGGAGGAGATTACCCTCCTTATCTTGCAGATCAATTGGCTGGAGTTCCGACCGTAGGTTCTGCAGACAGCCCTAACTTAGAAGCTATTCTTCAGATTGATCCAGATGTTATCGTAATTGAGAGCCGAACGGCTGAGAATGCGTATGAGCAGTTGGAGAAAATTGCGCCGACCATCGTTATTGGCACCGAATGGCTCGATTATGAGGACGATACCACCTATTGGACACAGGACTTGTTAACTATTGCAGGGATGTATGACAAGGTCGATCTGGCCAAAACAAAAATTGCTGAAGTGGAACAACAAGCCAACCAGCTTAAAGCAAAAATTGAACAATTGGATGAGAAGAAACTAGCTTATCTACGTGTAAGAGAAAAAACATTACAGATCTATGCGGCAAAAGGACATCCAACCAATACGCTGTTGTATCATGATCTTGGATTTGAACCTACTGGGGTGACACCAGCCGAACAACGTGAGGATCTATCTATGGAGAAGATTTCAGATATTGACGCTGATTTTGTAGTTCTTGAGGTTGACCCAAACGCTGAGGATTATCTAGATGGCATTAACGGAAGCTCCCTTTGGAAGAGTGTTCCTGCGGTCGTTGCAGATCAGGTCTATACCACGGATTCCTTCTGGTTGTTCAAGGGCTGGGGAGCTATTGGACGTAGCGAGATTATCAACGAAATTGAAGATATGATTCAATAGATGGGACGTTATCCAGGTTCAGATCATGATTCAGATCCAAAACACTCCGAGCTAGTTGAGACTTTACAGCATTTTTTTGTGACGACGATTAGAAGTTCGTGGGAGATTTCCGAGTATTCCTTTACGGTGAAGGATCTGCTCAATGGGGAGCAACGGAGATCGTTCCTGCGTGAACAGGCTACGCAGCAGGGGCTTGAGCTTGGAGGTACGGGAAGTATTGCTGTAGGCACACTCTTCGCAAAGCGCTATTCGGTATGGGTTATGGCTGTCATCTCTGCGTTTAGTCTCTATGACACCTTACTCCGAATTGAAAACGATGTTGTACGTGTGGAACTGACTGGATCAGGCAGGATGCGTTATGAGAGCCAGTTGGAGCAGGTCACCGTTGCGTATGCAGATCTTGCTAAACGAAAATCCCAGCTCAGCATGCTCAAAGGAAGACTGCAGCTACAGCTGGGAATGATCTTACAGGGTGTAGCTGCTGATACAGGAGCGAGTGAGAAGGTCATGTGGGCACTTATTGCACACAATGTGCAACAGCTGTATGCACAAATGATCCATGATGAAGGCATATGGAAAACGGCTGAACGATTAACACGAATACAAGAGGATCGCAGCGTATGGCTCGCTCCGCAAGGTGATACCGAATCTCCGTTTGCAATGAAGCACAAATGCTTTGAGCATCCTAAGTGGCAAGGACAGCCGTTTTTGATACGTCGATATTGTTGTTTGGCCTATCAGGTAGGAAGCGGCAGTCATGCACATGGATACTGCAACAGTTGCCCGAAGTTAGATTCGGAATCCCGATTGCGCAATCTCCTACAATCGTGAGCTAATACATTTGTACCGCATCGTGCGAATCTGTTTCAGCTGCTCCATGTTCTCTTCAAAAGTAATACCTGAGGCTCCAGCCAGCCCGAGTCCAAAATCCTTTTTATACTTGAAAGGGGCTTCTGGATATAGCGCTATAATATGAAGCTGGTTCCACCCAGGGTAGTCTGTATGATGCGTCCACACCTGTTCAGTCTCCAGTGCGTAGAAGCTATGACACCATCTTCGTTCATTACAAATAAAGTGCATGGCTGGTCCATTTCGCTGCATCATGATCTCGCGGAATTGTTCCAATTTATTGTGCTTTACATCAACATATTCAACAACCTGCAGCGGCTTCAGCCAGCGTCTGCGGGTTTGTTCATTTTGAATAGGGAAATGACTACGTGGCGTACTAGAGAGCAATTCCTGACGAACAACAACAGCTTCAGGAAACGGCTGTATACAATCTAGTTCATTCTGAAGCGCATCGGCTTGCTCGCGATGATGAAGTTGCAGAACATGTAGAATGTTCCAGACGGGAAAATCACCGTGTTTTTCAATCGTTAACTTGTGCGTGTATAGCTTGTAATCCGTAATCATCGTATTCCAATGGCGGTCATAAACGGGAATAACGTGTGTTTCAAGGTATGTGCGGTATGGTTTAAGCTTCTGCTTGGGGATGTGAAAGGTGAGTGCAACGTAATAAATATGATCTAGGGATTCCATGTAAACTGCTCCTTGTCGAGGTTAGATATGATTACAAGTTAAAGGATCTTGTTGATGTATATGTTACATGGTCTGCTGATGCACTTGTTAGCTCAATCGGGAGCTTGAATAGCTGAAAAAGGAGGAAGCACATGACGACATTTGATGTTCCTGAACATGTAGGGAGTGGGCTGTTTCAATCGTTAAGGCTGGGAGCACACGCCACATGGTCATGGTCAGATCTTACCCCACGCCGGAATACATTCGTAGACGAACAAGGTGAACATGCAGGGGTCGTGCTTGCTTTTAACCTCATGGGTGAGCAGAGATGGCGTAATCGAGATACGGGGCGTGAACATCTTCTGCCGGAGAATTATTTTGGTATATATGATGGTGGTGCATATGCGGCGACCAATACATATGAAGAAAATGAGCGCAGTATGCAAATGGGGTTCCAGATCGCTCCTGGATTCTGTTCCATACTGTTCGAGAAGATTCGGGAGACCGGAGCAATTAGCAGCTTTAATCATGTGCCTAGAATAGCCGGAATGGACATCCCGCCAGTAGCCCGACGCGTTATACAGGACATGCTTGGATGTACATATTCTGAGGACCTTCGTGATCATTATTTGCAAGCCAAGTTGACGGAATTAATCGTTGTGCTTACTGGAGAGCTGACCGATCGATCACAGCCACAATTGCCAGAGATAAAGTTAAGTGATTCCGACCGGGCTGGGCTGAAGGAGGTAAAGCGAATATTGAATGCTTGTTATGCAGATTCACCTACGATTCCGGAGTTGGTTCGCCCCGCGATGATGAACGAAAATAAGTTGAAACGAGCATTCAAGCAGCAATATGGGAAGTCCATTCATGCATACATTATCGAAAAACGAATGGAGAAGGCACGTGAGCTGCTAGAAAGTGGCGAAGTCGGTGTATCAGAGGCTGCTCATCAGGTAGGTTACACGAATACAAGTTACTTCATCAGTAGGTTCAGGCAGATGTACGGTTATAATCCAGGCTCACTTAAACGGTGAAGCAGTTAGATTAGAGCGTCATAAAAGGAACATGAATGACATGAATACTGTCTCAGCGTCATGAGCCTATAGACAAAATCGTAAAGTTGTATTAACTTAGTTTGAAGATATTCGAAATATCTGTTTGAACATTGCAGTAACAAAAGTGAGGTGAATGTCATGATTCCTATTTTGGGACGCATCAACGAATTAAGTAGAAAACAACGCAGCAGTACCGGACTGACGCAAGCAGAACAACTAGAGCAGCAAGAGCTGAGAAAACAGTATTTGCAGGCCATTCGAGGTCAAGTACTTACAACTATGCTAGGCGTGTCCGTTGTGGATCCACTGGGCAATAACGTGACACCTGAGAAATTAATTATTGAAAAAATGCAGCGCCGTAAACAGGCGGAGCAATAGATTCATATATAAAGACAGATCAAGGTAACTTCTTGGTCTGTCTTTTTTGTTACTACACTTTCACTTTTAAACAGGAAAAGTACATAAATTATCAAGCCACCTCAATAAGTGGAGTTTCGTGTAATTTAACAAGTATGCTTGTTGTTTTTAGAACGGATGACAAGAAATCTCCCATCAACTTCAAATGAAGCTTCACAACTCATATAATAACGCTAATCTATTTCCATAAGGACATGAGAAGTGACGAGAATATTCAATATAACGAACAATAAATGAACAATAAACTGACAACGGAAAAGTGAACTGACAGAAAACTAACAATGAAAAATGATCGGTAAATAGTTCATAAGGGTACCAAGAGAGGGTTGATGAGTTGTGAGCCTTGAAGCTTTGAATGAACGTGTTATGCATGATCTTGCTTGTTTGTCTTATGGTGGTGCGGACTGGACATGTGCAAAACAACATACAGAAGGCCATGTCTATGATGTTGTCATTGTGGGCGGGGGGCAGAGCGGACTAGGAGCTGCGTTTGGACTTCTTCGTGAACGAATCTCCAACATTGTTGTTATTGACGAGAATGTAGCTGGATTTGAAGGGCCTTGGGAGACTTATGCACGGATGGTTACTTTACGAACACCCAAACATCTGACCTCCATTGATCTGGGCATCCCGTCGTTAACCTTTCGTTCCTGGTGGGAGGCGCAGACTGGTCGTGAGGGCTGGGAAGAGGTAGACAAAATTCCTCGAGGAGATTGGATGAACTATTTACGATGGTACCGGGAAGTATTGAAACTGCCAGTGATGAATGAGGTGAAATTGACACTTATTGAGCCTATGGAGCATGGCATATATCGACTTCAGGTGAATAGAGCAGGAATGAAGGACTTCCTTTTTGCACGTAAAGTGGTGCTCGCGACGGGAATACAAGGTGGCGGTGAGTGGCATGTGCCGCCGATGATTGCGGATAAGCTACCTCGGGAGCTATATGCACATACTTCTGAAACGATTGATTTTGAACGATTAAAGGGGAAAAAGATTGCCGTGCTTGGTGGTGGTGCCTCCGCTTTTGATAATGCGAGTTATGCGCTTGCTGCCGGTGTGGCAGAAGCTCATGTATTTGTACGACGAGACCAGCTACCGCGCGTGAATCCAATTCGTCAGATGGAACAGTCGGGCATGATTGAACGTTTCCATGCACTACCTACATCAGATAAATATGCAGTTATCTCCCATTTTTTTAAATTTAATCAGCCGCCAACGAATGATACGTTCAATCGAGCAGCGGTCTGGCCAGGATTCAGACTACATCTGAACTCACCATGGCAACAAGTCGAGGCTCAAAATAATAAAGCGATGGTTACAACGGAGCAAGGTACCTTTACGTTTGATTTTCTTGTGGTCAGCACAGGCTTACTTAGTGATCCGGCTCTTCGTTCAGAACTGCGATTAGTTGAAGGTCACATTGCACGCTGGGCAGATCGGTATGAGCCACCTGTAGAACATCGCAATGCCTTACTTGACGCCCACCCTTATTTAACCCCAGGGTTTGCGCTGACAAGTCGAGATGAGGAGGGCACATCTAAGTTACACGGGCTCTTTGTGTTTAATTATTCTGCACTGGCAAGTTGCGGCTTATCCGCGTCGGCTATCTCGGGAACCAGAAGTGCAATCCCCAAGTTAGTTTCATCCATAGCGGATCAACTATTTATGGATGATCGTGACACGATATTACAACGATTTTTTGCTTATAATGAGCAGGAGTTCACAGCCACATGGGCAGAGAATACTGCACTGAAATGAGCATCTATTAACACTGTAGGCACATTCGCAGAGTTATTTAAGTCTGTTCGAAAGTCAGATCATTGAATACTACCCAGTAACTTCAGTTTAAACGTGTGCGCAGGCATGAGCATACGTTTTTTTGCTTTTTTTGTGCGAAAAGATTACACTTCCCGACGATTTGTTGTAAAATGTCGATTGGAACACGTTAGAAGGCAGGTGGTAGTAGAGATGGTTGAAGTTGAGATGAGTTATGAACAATTCAGAGCACATATAAAAAAAGCTTCACGGCAGCGTAATGTACCGTTAATTAAGATCGTTGCTTTTCAAGAAAAGTTCATGAAGATTGAAGAAGTTCAATTTTTTGATGTAGAGAAGAACTATATGAGTGTGCAGGCATGTAATACCGTATGGATGAATCTGGGAAATAAGTCGTTTCACAATCTGGTGTCTCAACACTTGAATGATTTCAAGAACATGGAGAACCTTGGGCGTAATTCGTTTGAGAATTTAATCAGAGAATTATATGACACGGCTGTGCCTATACTTATAAACTACGATCCGAATCAATATTACACGTCAGCCCAGTTGGCAGAGATTTTGGCAATTGATGAGGGCAAGCTGATCGAGCAACTAGAGATGGGGCGTTATAAAGGTGCGTTCATCAATGAAGAAGGGCAGTGGCTTAAGCCAAAACCGCAGATGAATGGATAAAGGAAAATCCTGTAGTGCAGCAGAATGTTGCATTTCAGGATTTTTATCGTTCTAATATAGAATCTATATTGAACTAGACATTTACACAAGAACGGAGAGGACAGAAATAACGTGAAGAAGCGAAGCGTTCGCCTTTATCACCGGATTTTCCCCTTTGAAAAAGGGAATCAAAAAAATCTGGGGAACAGCGATCGAAAGGTTGTTCTGTCATAGGAGTGGTCAGTGTAAATATTTATGGTTCAATCTCCAGAGTCCATGGTTTGAATGAATTTGAACGTTTGGGGTTAATGTGGTTCAATATTGAAAGGTTATAACGTCGAAAATTGCATGTTTTTGAAGGTTTATAAATTATTTTGAACGAAAATGATTGTTTTTTACTGGATTTATGATACTATAGAAGCAGTTGGAGGAATGAAGATGCTGACTGAAGAACGATATGCTGCAATTATAGAGCGCTTACATTTACAGGGGATTGTGAAATTACAGGAGCTTGTCGATGTGCTTGGAGCCTCTGAATCAACAATCAGGCGTGATCTTATCGATTTGGAAAGTCGTCAAATGCTCAAACGAATTCATGGCGGCGCTGCATTGGTCAATGAGAAGTCATTGGAACCTGGCATGGAAGAAAAAACGTTCAAAAACATCCAACAAAAGGTGACGATTGCTCGTTTGGCTGCACAGGAGATCCAAAATGGCGAATGTGTCTATCTCGATGCAGGGACAACGACCCTTGCTATGATTCCTTTTATTGAAGCAAAGGATGTCACCGTTGTGACAAATGGACTATCTCATGTGGAAGCCTTGGTAAGCAAGCGAATTCGTAGCTACTTGCTAGGCGGTATGATGAAAATCCATACAAAAGCTGTGATTGGTAGTATTGCGTTACAGAACATGGATAACTTCCGCTTCGATAAATGTTTCCTTGGAACGAACGGGGTAGATCCCGAAATGGGGTATACAACTCCTGATCCGGAGGAAGCCTTGATTAAAAGGCGTGCACATCAGTTGTCGGGGAAATCTTACGTACTGGCTGATTCCAGCAAAATCGGGGAAATTACTTTTGCCAAATTGTTTGATTTGGAAGAGGCAGATCTGATTACGGAGCAGGTACCAGAACACTGGCGGCACTTAATCGCCCAGAAAACTAAAATAATCGAGGGATAACATGATATATACGTTAACACTTAATCCTTCCATCGATTATATCGTGGAAGTGCATGATCTGAAACTTGGTGGACTGAATCGAATGAACCGGGACTTGAAACTTCCGGGTGGTAAAGGCATAAACGTATCACGCATTCTTAATCAGCTTGGTGCCACGAACACAGCATTTGGATTCCTTGGTGGATTCACAGGACGTTTCATTAATGATCGATTGCAAGAAGAAGCGATCCGTACTGACTTTGTTACCATTGCAGATGACACGCGCATCAATATTAAGCTGAAGCATGGTGAAGAGACAGAAATCAACGGACTTGGACCTGCGATTAGCTCTGAAGAGTCTGAACAATTGCTTCAGAAGATGTCAGGATTGCAGCAAGGGGATATCGTAATTCTGTCGGGAAGTGTTCCACCTGCGCTGGGAGCCGATTTTTATGATCGTTTGATCAAGGTATGTAAACAAGCTGGCGCTGAATTCGTTATTGATACGACAGGTAAGGCATTAATGGATGCTCTTGTCCATGAACCGTTGCTTGTGAAGCCAAATCATCATGAACTTGCAGAACTGTTCGGTGTAACGATTGAAACTCGTGAAGAACTCATAACCTATGGTCGAAGACTATTAGAAGCAGGCGCCAAGCATGTACTTATTTCCATGGCTGGCGAAGGAGCATTGTTCATAACACAGGAAGAAGTTCATCATGCCAATGTTCCTAAAGGCGTTGTCAAAAACTCGGTAGGTGCCGGAGATTCCATGATTGGCGGATTTGTGGGTACTTACGTTCTGAACGGGGATCTGCTTGAAGCCTTTCGTACAGGTGTTGCATCTGGAAGTGCCACTGCGTTCTCTGATGATCTTGCGACAAGAGAGCTTATTGATGAATTACGCACGCAAGTCAGCATTACTAAACTGTAGTTGAACTACAGAAGGTTTACATTGTATACATGATCGGCCTGCGAATGCAGGTCGACTGAACCTAAGGGAGTGTACCAAAATGAGAATAACAGATCTGATGATCCAAGAAACGATGATCATGGATTTACAAGCGACAACAAAGGATGAAGCAATTGATGAATTGATTGCCAGTCTGAATAAAAGTGGACGAATCAACGATCCTGTTTTGTTCAAAGAGATGATCTATAAACGTGAAGCTGAATCCAGCACCGGAATTGGCGGCGGTATCGCTATGCCACATGCCAAAACATCCGCAGTCAATGAACCTACGGTTGTATTTGCAAAAAGCCGTAAAGGCCTTGACTTTGCTGCTCTTGATGATGAGCCAGCTCATGTATTTTTCATGATTGCAGCACCAGAAGGTGCGGGCAACACCCATCTGCGTACACTTGCTGCACTTTCCAGGTTGTTGATTGATAGCGATTTCATCTCGCAGTTGATGAGCACGGATACACCGGCAGAAGTTAGCGCATTGTTCGATGCTAAGCAAGCTGAAGAGGCGAAGAAAGAGGAAGCTAAAGAGAAAGCAAAAGCAGAGAAGGCGGCCGCAGCGGCAGCTACTGCATCAGCTAACAAAGAGCAAACCTCTGGTGTGATCGTTGGAAATGCTAACTCCGAAGACTTTGTCGTTGCGGTTACGGCGTGTCCAACGGGGATTGCCCACACCTTTATGGCAGAAGATGCACTTAAGAAAAAAGCGCAAGAGATGGGCATTAACATCCGGGTAGAGACGAATGGTTCCGAAGGTGCTCAGAATGTTCTGACCGCTGATGAAATTGCGCGTGCCAAAGGCGTTATCGTTGCAGCAGACAAAAATGTAGAGATGGCTCGTTTTGATGGGAAGCCAGTTCTGCAAAGACCTGTAAGTGACGGTATCCGCAAATCCGAAGAACTGATTCGTAAGGCCGTTAACGGCGATGCACCGATCTATCGTAGCCAGGGTGCATCGGGTAAGAATGACGAAGCTGCAGCGGGTAAAATGAGTGTAGGTAGCAAAATCTACAAAGACCTGATGAACGGGATCTCTCACATGCTTCCATTCGTCGTGGGTGGCGGTATCCTGCTGGCAATTTCCTTCCTGATTGAGCAAATTGCAAGCCCGGAAAACCCGCTTGTACAATTGCTGCAAACGATCGGTGGTGGCACAGGTGCATTCCACTTCCTAATCCCTGTTCTAGCTGGTTTTATCGCGATGAGTATTGGTGATCGTCCAGCGTTAATGCCAGGTATGGTCGGTGGTTTAATGGCTGTGAACTCTAATGCTGGTTTCCTTGGCGGACTTGCTGCCGGTTTCCTTGCAGGTTATGTTATCATCGGGCTGCGCAAGGCACTTAAAGGATTGCCAAAAGCAATCGATGGTTTGAAACCTATTCTGTTGTACCCTGTGCTTGGTCTATTGATCGTTGGTACAATCAGTTACTATATCTTTGATCCGATCTTCGGATCTTTGAACACATGGCTTGTCGATGTACTTGGCAATATTGGTACAGGTAATGCGGTATTGCTAGGCTTGTTGCTCGGTGGCATGATGTCCATTGATATGGGTGGGCCGTTCAACAAAGCAGCATATACTTTTGCGATTGGTGTCTTCACATCCAGTGGTAACACAGACGGTGCTTGGATGGCTGCTGTTATGGCAGGCGGGATGGTACCGCCACTGGCGATTGCTCTAGCAACAACATTCTTCAAATCTAAGTTTACCGATCAAGAGCGTAAATCTGGTTTGACGAACTATGTACTGGGCTTCTCGTTCATTACAGAAGGTGCGATTCCATTCGCAGCTGCAGATCCGCTTCGTGTACTCACATCCTGTATCCTTGGTTCAGCTGTTGCAGGTGGACTGACGCAATTATGGAATATTAACGTACCGGCTCCACACGGAGGAATCTTCGTTGCATTTCTGGCAAACCACGCCCTGTTGTTCCTGCTTGCAGTAGCGATTGGTGCAGTGATCTCGGGTCTTATTCTGGGATTGTGGAAGTCGAAATTGCCTAAGGTTGTAAAATAAATAAAATTCAATCATAAGTTATGAATCATGATAAGAGCATCTTCTGAGTAACGTTACTCGGAAGATGCTCTTTTTTTGATTGTTACTTCATTCAGAGGTATGTTATGATTTAATGGTAATTAATGAAACTTAGTTTCATATAGTGAAACGATCGGGATAATGAAAAAAAAAGAAGAGAATGCATTGAAGTTTAAAATCAGATGAAGTTAGATCAAGTGGAACGGAGGAGAAGATTTTATGTCTAATGAGATTAAAGGACAGGTTCAAAAGCAATTTGCTAGTAATGCGTACAAATATGTCACGAGTGCTCGGCATGCCAAAGGTGAGGATCTAGCATGGCTGGTTGCATCCTCCGAAGTGAACGCTTCGATGAACGTACTTGATATTGCTACAGGTGGAGGGCATGTTGCGAACGCGTTGGCACCGCTTGTGAGCCGAGTAACTGCATTAGATCTAACTGAGGAAATGTTGCAGGTAGCACAGCAATTTATCCGCGGGAACGGACACACCAATGTTGATTTTGTAGCAGGCGATGCAGAGCAGCTTCCCTTCCCGGACAATACCTTTGATCGCGTGACCTCTCGGATTGCTGCACATCATTTTCCAGACGTTACAGCTTTCGTTAAAGAATCACTACGGGTCTTGAAGCCAGGCGGCAAGTTGCTTCTCATTGATAACGTTGCACCTGAAAGCGATGTGTATGACCGTTTTTATAATGATATTGAGAAATGGCGTGATCCAAGTCACGGTCGTGCATGGCGTAAATCTGAATGGATCTCAATACTCGAAAAGGCAGGCTTCCGGATCGACGCTATGGTGACTTTTGAGAAGCCTTTCCAGTTTACGGATTGGTGTGAGCGTGCTGCATTGCCAGCAGAGGCGATGAGAGAGTTGGAAGTGAGCATGTTACATGCTGAAGATCAGATTCATAAGTACTTTAAGCTTGAAACATCAGAGGATGGGAACCTGTTAAGCTTCGAGGGAGAAAGTGTGTACATTCAGGCTCGTAAACCTCTGTAGTTGTAGAGGAGTCTAATCAACGGGGACACAGGGTCATCATCGTTGAATGTCATCTTAAGTACTTAACTTATTCATTTGATTTCTCCGAAAAAAATAGGTAGACGTGCCCATCAAACTGTATGGGATGTCTACCTATTTGGGGATGGATTTCATATCTAATGATCTATCATAAGATACATCTGAGTTACGGTTTTAAGATGACTTTGGTACACTCGTCTTCATGATCGTTGAAGATTCTATAGGCTTCGCTGGCATTTTCTAGTGCAATGCGGTGGGAGATGATTTCCGTTGGATCGAATTCCCCAGCCGTAATTTTGCGGAACAATTCTGGCATATAGTGAATAACAGGAGCTTGTCCCATTTTAATATTAATGTTTCGTTCGAACAGATTCCCGAGAGGGAACATGTTGTAGGAGGAACCGTAGACGCCGGTAAGATGAAGTGTACCGAATTTCCGCACGGCCTTCATGCCAATCTCAATGGCTCCGAGGGAACCGCCATGAAGTTTGAGCTTCTGCCCAATTTCCTCAAGTGTCGATTTTTTGCCGTCCATACCCACACAGTCAATAACAACGTCAGTACCTCCCTGCGTGATTTCACGGATGTACTCGCCCATATCATCGTACTCCTCGAAATTGTACACTTCTGCATCATTCATGCGTTTGGCCTTGTCCAGTCGGTAGGGAAGACGATCCACAGCGATCACTCGCTTAGCACCCTTCATCCAAGCAAATTTCTGTGTCATGAGTCCGATGGGGCCACTTCCTAGCACTGTAACGGTATCCCCGGGTTTGACGCCAGCGTTCTCTACACTCCAGTATGCCGTAGGGAGCACATCAGATAAGAACAGTAGTGCCTCATCCTCCAGTTCACATGATTCAGGAATGACGAATGGCATGAAATTCCCATAAGGTACACGCAGGAGTTCTGCCTGCCCTCCGGGATAGTTACCATAACGATCGGTAAAACCGAGATAACCACCGGTATGAATTTCAGGATTTCCATTGGAATTATCGCATTGACTCTCCATGTCGTGGTTACAGTAGAAGCACTCTCCGCAGGAGACGTTAAAAGGCAAAACGACGCGATCTCCTTTTTTTACCTTCGTTACTTCGGGACCAACCTCTTCCACGATCCCCATCGGTTCATGACCAATAACGTAATCTTTCTGAGCAGGAAGGGCTCCCTGATAGATATGAAGATCAGACCCACATATGGCGGTGGAGGTAATGCGAACGATAATGTCATCCTTTTGTTCCAAACGTGGATCTTCAACCTGCTTTACCTGAATATCCTTAATACCTTGAAACGTAACAGCTCTCATTGCAAAATTCCTCCTTAAAGTTGATTTCTCTCTTCTTTACCCAATAATTTCTAATCTAAAAATAATATCGATCGTTTAGACCACAGGCCATTTCTGTTTACGTAAAGCATTGAGCAATTCAGCAGAAGCGTTCAGATTATCCCGAACCAGCTCCCGTGGGGTTAATGCCATCCATTGATTAAGTGAAATATCTTCGAAACGATCGCTTCTGAAAATCTCCAAAAACCATAGTGTGTCCTTACCCGTGTTCTGGATATAATGCCCCATGGCTACAGGAACATACCCTACATCCCCAGCCCGATAGTCAAATGTACGCGCAATACCATTGCCTCCAAAAACAGTCATTCGCCCTTGCCCAGTCAAATAATATTGCCATTCATCTGCATTGGGGTGCCAATGAAGTTCACGCATGCCTCCAGGCTTAATCTCAACCAGTGCGGCTGCTACCGTTGTGGAGATGGGGAAGTTACTCGAATCTACAATTCGCACACTTCCTCCAGGAGTGATGATCGGTGTCTGAGCTAACAAACGATGCTTGAAGGACAGAGGAACGGTTCCGTAGGGTGACTGTACTTCCTGACTTGCGAGGGAACCAGGAACCTGATCTTGAAAAATATACACCTGCTCTGCCGGCATGCCTTCAAATGCGGCTTCAGATACACCGAAATTCAGAGACAATACGTCCTTCGGTGTGTGTGCAAACCAATCGGAAATGGATAGTGTGTTGAGATCTGAGAAGGCTCCATCATCGAAGACGAGTAAAAATTCACAGCCTTCGTCTAGTCCTTGAATGGAATGAGGCACACCCTTGGGGAAAAACCATAGATCCCCTGGACCAACATCAGCGATAAAGTTGCGACCGTTCTGATCAACGGAGGTAATTCGTGCGGTACCTAGAATCATATAAGCCCACTCCGATTGTTGATGCCAGTGGAGCTCCCTTACACCTCCAGGGGTGAGGCTCATATTAACGCCTGCAAGCGTCGTTGCAATAGGAAGATCCCGAACCGTGATCTCGCGTGACCATCCGCCATGATTCAATTGCATATGTGTATCAGAGAAGGACATTCTCAGATTGGGCAACAATCCGTTATCTGTGGATGGAGGTACGAGCATATCCGGATTTTGCAGATCTCTCATCACATCACGCGGCCCACGATCTGGCCCGCCTGCACCATCTTTGCGTATCGGCTGGGGTACAATGAATGGTTTACCATGCTTTTGTGTTCCTTTGCTCATAATCTACAATCCCTCCTTGGAGTGTGCGCATGGAGACGAACCCTATGAAGCTCATATTCATCTACTCGCGATGTCTTTCTTACACCTATGAAGAAGAGCTCGTCGATTATGTTCATTCCGAATATGATATATTAAGGAAGGATTATAGCGAGTGTAGCGCTAGTATGTAGAAAGCAAACTATAGATTGATAAGAATTCTAGAATAGAAGGGAACAACATCATGGACTACTGGGGCATACTCGGTATTGAACCTACCGAGGATTTGAGCGCAATTAGGAAGGCATACACGTCACAATTAAAACATAATCATCCCGAAGACAATCCAGAAGGCTTTAAGAAGCTTCGAGCAGCCTATGAGCAAACTAGAAAGATGGCATCAACGGGCATGATTGCTTCAACCACAGATACTCCATTAGAGGATGACCCTACAGATTATGCAGATCACATCACAGAAGTTGGAGCAGATCCATCACAAAATATACATATTGGAGACCTGCCAATAGGCACTCTGAAGCAGGAAGATCCAGTCGTAGAAGCTGTGAAGCATTTTATAGATAGTACGATTAAGCTTTACGATGATTTTGATTCTCGTATTCGATATGACCTATGGATGCAGCTTGTGGAAGACGAACAATTCTGGAGTATACAGGTTCGGGAGATTTTGCATACGGAATTGTTAATGGTTCTGAGTGAACGTAACTGGCTGCCAATCTCGGTATGGAGGTTGCTGGATGAGACATTTGAATGGACAGACAATGAATTTCAGTTAACCGAGCAATTCTCTTCATCGTTCCTTAGCCATGTTCATTACCAGTGTCATAGCCCGTACGATCTGCAGCTTGAACACTTGCAACAGGCTGTTGCAGAGGGGCTGCCGATAGATGAATATGTATATCTCCGTGAATATGCAAGGCGGGCAATTATCCACCAAGACTTGAATATTGCGCATGAGATGCTGGGTAGAGCATACGAGCTGTGCGAACAAGATCCCGTATTGTTACGTTTAATTGGAAGATATTCGATCAATGTGGAGGACTGGGAGACCGCACTCCATATGTATTCAAGACTGGCCGTTATATCTCCCGATGATCCTCAAATTCTACGCCACTTGGCAGACATGTTACTGAAGACTGGGCACGCGGAAGAAGCGTTATCTGTAAACATGCAATTATCGGAAGCTGCGGAGCCGGTGATCTACAGTCCAGCGCTATCTTCTGCAGCACAATGTCTGGCTCTATTAGGACGCAATCGTGAGGTTATTGATTTATATCAAACAGCGTTAGAGCGCTTCCCAGCGGATCTTGAACTACGTACTCGACTATGGCAGGTTCGAAATGAATATGAGCTAGTACGCATTGCAAGTTTGGAAGCTGAGCTTCAAGATAGTCCCCTCCCTGTAACAGAGCACATAGAGGAGTTAATTGAGCTTTATCTTTTAAGGAAACGATCAGACAAGGTGTTATCCATGTTTGCAGGATTTGATTCCAAGGTGCAGTTAAGCGGTAACGCTTGGTTTTCGGTTGCCCAGATCGCATATGAAGTGGATCTCAATCTTGCTCTAACGTACCTCAATCAGGCTATAGAAATTGCCAACGCGCAAGCTGTTGTCCATACAGAAGCTTTGTATTTACGCACAAAAGTCAATTATGATCTCGACTACTATGAGGATATGATACCAGATGGTTTAATTCTGAAAGAATATATGCCAGAAGTGCCGGAAGTCTATTATTATCTTGGTGAAGCCTATCGAATGTTAGACCAGAACGAACTGTCTGTAGATCATTATTTGCAGGCAAGATCATTAAACGGTCATACAGGATACAACTATGGATTGGCGTTCAGTTACTATAGCTTAGAACAATATGAAGAGGCTGTAACATGCTTTGAGACGTATATGCAAGAAGGTAATAAAAGTGCTAGTCTCTATTACTATTTAGGCATCTCGTATATGAATATTGACAGATTAGAAGAAGCTATTGCGTGTTTCCAAGCATGTTTGAAGATGGAGGATATGCCATCTGCGTTGTATTACCTGTTCAAAACCTATCAAAGACAGAGCAAAATTGACCTTACGTTGTCTACAATTGAACTCTATTTGAACTCGGGTGAGACATCGTACAAAGAAGAGGCTCTTGGTTTGGCGGCAGATTTATATTTCGCTCGAAAAAACTGGAGTATTGCCCATGATTTCTATTTGGCGCTTCATCATGAATTATTGGATGCCTCCATGTTACCTAAAATGATTGCCATCTGTCTGCTTGCAGAACGCAAATTTGAGGAAGCAGCAGTGTGGATTCGAAAGATTCTAAATAAAGAGCCTCAGAATCCGTGGGCACTTCTGCAGATGGTTCGGATCTTGGCAGAACAGAAACGGTGGGAAGAGCTAGACACTGCAATCGTGCATTATTATAAAACGGTAGAACCTACTAAGATTGACGGTTACAGCTACTTTTATGGTGGATTACACTTATATGAAGCACGTAAATACGATGTCGCTCGCAAAATGCTCACTCGTGCATATGAATTTGGTTTACGAGGGGATACCTGTAGTTTGCTGAGCCTGACCTATATGCATCTTGGACAAGGAGAGCAAGCACTGGCTTATGCAAGAGAGGCGGTGGCAGATCGACCGCATCATGCTGATTATATTGCACGTCTTCAGGATATCGAAGAACGTCTGAGTCAGCGTGGAGCCTGGTTCAACAAGTTGAAGTTTAATCTATTCCAGGGGGGATTGAAACAAACGGAACCTCTGCAATTCCCGGATCTTTTGAATGATGAAGAGCTTAGACCGTATTATAACGTGGAGGTATTCAACGATGCATTCTTTGCTTGATGCAAGACAACAGTGGACATTGGCAGCAGGAGCCATCTTACTTGAGGCAAATCGTTTGGAATTTGCTACAGGATACGATATTGATATGTTGGAGGGGAAAAGGGAAGGGATCACGGAGATGCTTGATCGGGCATGGAGTATTCGGGATGAAGAATCATTTCAAAGGCAAGTGGAAAGTTTCCGCGAGAACAGAGGGCACGGCGCTGACTTTGATCAAGATCGAGCATTGCTGTCTGTCATGAATTACCAGGAACAAGAGAATTATATTCGTGGCATCATCGATGAGAAGCGGTCGGCTCAGTTTAAGATTATCCAAGTTTATGATAGTCGCCTGAACACGGCAGGAGTCAGTGCGTGGGATTGGGGAAGAGCGATATCCATTACTCGGATGGCGATGCAGATTGGTTATATGGCCGAGGACGCCGCATGGGCGTTTATGCATGAAATGGCACAGCGGATTCAACGGGCGTATTCAAGTTGGGCAGAATATGCATTAGCATATATTATTGGCCGTCAATATTGGTCAGAGGAGTTCAATGAAGATGAGGCATTGGCGCATTTCGAGCTAATCGAACCTTTGTTGGAACGAACAGACAGTCCTTGGAATTTGGTGCGTTGGGAAGAGGAGAGTGTTGCTCTACCAGTTAATTTAGAAAGAGAGGGGTGAAACGTTGACACTACAACAATTAAAATATGTGATTGAGGTTGCCACACGTGGCTCCATGAATGAAGCGGCCAAGCGGTTGTTTATTTCCCAGCCGAGTCTGTCGAATGCGATCCGTGACTTGGAACAGGAACTGCGAATTACGATCTTTGAACGAACTAATAAGGGCATCTCTCTATCTAAAGAAGGCGTCGAATTTCTAAGTTATGCTCGCCAAGTTGTGGAGCAGGCGGAATTGCTGGAGAATCGTTACCTCAATGCGAAGCCCTCTCCGCAGCATTTTTCTGTATCCACTCAGCATTATGCATTCGCAGTGAACGCTTTCGTTCATCTGGTTCAGCAGTATGGTCAGGAAGAGTATGAGCTTGCGCTACGAGAAACGAAGACGTATGAGATCATTCAGGACGTCAAAAGTCTTCGCAGTGAAATTGGCATTCTCTATTTGAATGAGTTCAATTCGAAGGTCATTAATAAACTGTTGAAAGATGCAGGTCTCGTATTTACGAGCCTGTTTACGGCGAAACCTCATATCTTCATCAGTGTGCAGAACCCACTTGCGAAGCAAGCTTCTGTTGCGATTGAACAGCTTCAGGATTATCCTTACCTGTCATTCGACCAAGGTGAGTACAATTCGTTTCATTTTTCTGAAGAAATTCTAAGCACGTTATCTCATCCCAAAAGCATACAAGTCAATGACCGTGCGACGTTGTTCAATCTGCTCATTGGCTTGAATGGATATACGATCTCAACGGGTGTGCTTAGTGCGGACTTAAACGGCAATGAGATTATTCCGGTTCCGTTAGAATGCGAAGAGACGATCAATGTAGGTTGGATTAGTCACAAAAGCACATCGTTATCTAATCTAGGCGTTGCATATGTACAAGCATTACACGAAGCCATTGGATCATAAATAGACAGGCTAGGGTTTATGTATACGTTAAAACACCGTTTCGGGGGCTTATACGAGCGGTGTTTTTTGGTTTTGTTAAGTGGATTAGTGCCTTATAAGGATTTGATCTATAATAAGTATTTTATAGATGATGGAAGGGTGGATATGGGTGAGAGTTTTGTATCGCAATAAAAGTGAACAGCATGAGCTGAAGGTCTATGACACGAAGCATTTATATGAAGAGCAAGGACATTTTCGCGTATTGGAGTTTTCTAATGAAGCTGTTCAGGGGGCAATGGATCTGAGCTGCCCTGAACGAATCGTATTGGAATATCCGAGAGCCATGGTACATCTCATGGAACGGAATGTGTCTAACTATGAATCTGTATATATTATTGGACATGGGATTGGTACGTTACCTACATATTTGTCGGAGAAGCAGGTAAAGGTAGCAGAGCTTGATGAAGAAGTGTTAGAGATCAGTCGGACATTCTTTAATTATGGGGGAGATGATGTAAGTGTAGGTGATGGACGTGAATTATTGCAGCAGGAACCTTCTAGCGCATACGATTATATCGTTGTTGATGCATTTACAGCTGAGGGAACTCCCAAACAGCTCATTTCAATCCCTTTTTTCAAGATTGTGAAGGAGAAGTTAAGAGCAGATGGTATGGTCATGCTGAATGTATTTGGCCGGGCAGGCAATGATCAGCTCGTGAATGCAATTCATACGACGTTATGTGAGTTATTTGACTATACACGCTCATTTGCATTGCCTGTTGAGACGGAGGACGAGCAGCAGAACAGAATTCTTGTAGCTAGTGATCAGCCGATTGCCTTTCAGACCAAACATATGGCGGGATTTGTTGAACAGGAGCTAGGGGAAGGATATGTGATTCAAGATTAGATCTGATCTGCGTAATCGATTCAAAGAATGAATGGGGTTCATTAAATCGTCACTCAATCGTAAGTTATTGTAAATTCTTCACAAACTTTTTATTTCTTCTTAACATCATTCGTATAGAATGGTAGACATATGTCTTTTCAAGAAAAACCGGGGGAAGTAATAATGACCGCACAGAACAAAGCAGCAACATTAAAAAGCAAAATAAGAAACGTGAAGAAAATTAGTCTTACCGTCTTATTGGGCGGTCTTGTTACCATCGCTGTTTTAATGACTTTGACCATCATCTTTATATCTTTTTATACATCTCAGAAGCAGTCATTAATCGATAACACACTGGCTAGCAATTATTCGAGTGCTACACAGATGAGTCAGACGCTTGATTCATTGTTTCAATCCATGCAGAGTAGCTTGGATTATGCAGCACACTCGTTCTCGGATGCGGACTATACAGACACTGCTAGAATTGGAGGAACGTTGGACCTGATTCGCGGTAGCAGTAACTACTTTAACTCTTTGACGCTTGTGGATAAAACGGGACTTGTCCGAGGTGTCTCGCCAATGGGGGGCAGACTGGGACTTCATATCAGCTCTACGGCAGCTAAGAATGCACTACACTCCAGAACGCCTTATATTTCGGAGCCTTATGTTACGCCGATTAGTCAGCGCAGAATCGTATTTCTGAGTCAACCGATTTTTGGTTCGAATCAAACCTTTGAGGGATATGTCAGTGGGAGTATTTATTTGCAAGAGGGTAATATTCTAAGTCATTCTTTTGGAAGTCAGTTGAAATCCAGTAACGGTTCCTATTTCTTCATCGTGGACGCGAAGGGCACACTGTTATTTCACCCCGATACGGAGCGGATTGGCGAGAATGTCAGCAATAATACGGTTGTACATAAATTGTTAAATGATCAACAAGGGAAAGAAAGATACAAGAATCTATCCGGTCTCGATTCACTTGCAGGGTATACTAAAGTTCCAACTACCGGCTGGGGAGTCGTGGTAGTTTCACCAACCAAGATTGTATTCGACCAGCTTAGTCATCATATTCGCATGTTGCTGATCTATACATCAGTCCCTTTTGTGGTGTTGACTCTAATTGTCATTCGTGTTGCTCGTAAACTAGCCAGTCCTTTCGTCATTCTTGCAGATTTGGTTAACCGGGTGGATCAAGGCAAGGTAGACTTACCTGTGATGAAGCCACACTGGAATCGTGAGGCAGACCTTCTTACACAAGCCGTGCTCGGTGCGCTTGCGAGCTTTCGCAAGCAGACGGATCAGCTAACGTATGATGCTAGAACGGATGTACTGACAGGTATGACGAATCGCAGAACGTTTGAAGAAGTTATTCAGCATTGGATCGATGAGGAGATTCCTTTTTCTCTTATCGTTATCGATATAGATCGATTCAAGTCCATTAACGATACGTATGGACATCATACAGGAGACATTGTGTTGAAACATATTGCTGAACTGATTCGACAGGCCGTACGACCTCAGGATGTATGTTCCCGCTTTGGAGGAGAAGAGTTCGTCGTACTGCTGCGTCAGACCAAATCAAGTACTGCCTACCAAGTGGCCGAATATATTCGTTCCAGTGTAGAGAATAGTGCAATGCCTATCGATCGAACGGTTACAATATCGGCAGGTATAGCGGAATATCCTATTCATTCAGCGGCAGCGATGGAGTTATTTCATTTAGCAGATACGGCTCTGTATCAGGCCAAAGAAGAAGGGCGCAATCGGACAATCACCATTCAATCGGTAGAGAAATAAAACAAAAAAGAAGCTGCTTCGTATACACGGAGCAGCTTCTTTCCTTATTCCGCTTGCTGTGATTTGGCGATAACTTCGTTAGTATATTGTTCTCCCCAGTCTCGCATGCTGTAAATGATCGGCCTTAACGTTTCACCAAAGGGAGTTAACGAGTATTCCACTTTAGGTGGAACCTGAGGATACACCTCTCGGTGTACGATACCGCTATTTTCAAGCTCTCTTAACTGCAAAGTGAGCATCCGCTGTGTGATATCAGGGAATAACTTACGTAACTCATTGAATCGCAAAGAACCTGAGAACAGGTGATATAAAATAGCGCCTTTCCACTTTCCCCCAATGACACTAAGTGTGACTTCTACAGAACAACCATATGGCTTGGGACAAAGGTTAGCGGAATTCTGTTTCATGGATTGCACCTCCAATATAAGGGTGGATATGCAGTACCTAGATTGATACTACAACCTTATATAGACTGTATACTTCTAATGACAGCATATCATGGTTAAGGTACATTATAAACCCTGCAATGAGATATATGAGAGGGATACGTATCCCAATAAGACCTCCAAAAAAACAGAAAAACCCCGAAATTCGCAATGCGAAACATCGAGGTTTAAAGATATATAATTTCTGAGTAGGTGTGGGTATGTTCAACGGATTGTTGTTAATGAATAGCGTATAAACGTCATACGAGTGCCGAAAGGATCGCGTCACATAATGCCATGGTTTTAATATTATCTTGACCACTAGAATGTGGCAAAGAATGATCGTGGCAACATTCCGTAAAGTGTACCATTTCCCCGACGAACCCTCTTAGATAAAGGTCTCGATGAGTTCCAGACATGGGGGAAGCAGAAGGTGTGTACACGATATCCTGCTCCGCTAGAGATTTCCAAGGTAGATTATCAAAGGTCTGAGAGGAATGAATCGTAAGTTTAGTTATCTCATCTGCTGACGCAAATCCGTTGTCGAATGTCACTAGTATGTGTTCACTCTCACGTGACCAAGCACTCATACCTGCAAAATACGCGCTGCCGACGATGCCTTGCTCAAACACGAAGGAAATACTCTGATTGATGTGCTCGCCATCCCTAACTGTCGTACCCGTAACCTTCACCATATCGCCGAAGAGGAAGCGCATCAGATCCACCATATGAATGGCGGCGAGCTTGATGAACTGTTCTTCATCTTTGCAGAAGGGAGTGCTATCGACAGCGAACCTCAACTGAAATGACCGGACTTTCCCCAGTGTCCCGCCATCGATTAATTCTTTTAATTTCAGATACACGGGAGCATACCGTTTCATAAACCCAACCATGAGCACCACTCCAGCTTGCTCGGCTGCGTCAGATATCATCTTGGCTTCTGCTGCATTCCATCCCAGTGGTTTGTCCACATAGACGTTTTTGCCTGCGCGGATACATTCCATCGCCAGAGTAACTTGATCCTGGGGCTGTGCCACGACAACGACCCCGTCACAGTCCTCATGCTCAAGCATAAGGTGTACATTGTCATAAGCCTGTCCTATGCTGCCGAAGCGAAGAAGAGCGGCTTGGGAGCGCTCCAGACTACGGGTAGCAATACCTTGGATGATGGCTCCAGCTTCAATAGCGGAAGGATAGATATTGGTAGATGCATGAAATCCTGCACCGATAAAACAAAGCTTTATTGGATTCAATGTGACTCGCTCCTTCGTTGTGATTACCAAACGTCCACATCATTGACGAAACGGATTGGGTTATACAAGCTAATTCTGTCCTAACGATAGGAGATTCTATGATATTTAAAAAGGACATATGTCCCATCTGTTATACAAATGAAAACGTATTGCATTCTTCTTCCATAACATGTATACTCTACATTACCGCACAACGATTCTTTGTTGTCTGGATGCTTTTCATCATAGTGAAAAGTTACATATTATGCGGTCGTGGCGGAATTGGCAGACGCGCACGGTTCAGGTCCGTGTGGGCTAACCCCCCGTGGAGGTTCGAGTCCTCTCGACCGCATCTACGTTCATAGAAAGACCCGTTCATTGCGATGAAGCAAAGGACGGGTCTTTTTATATTGCGCCTGCATTCAGGCTTCAACGATTCATACGGAGCCCATACTTGGCGATGAATAATCCAGCAAAGGCTCCGATCATCCCAAAGATTGCGACACTACCCATAACACCATAGCTTTGGAGACGAAAGAGAAATGCGACCCCACTGCCAAATGTCGTTCCTGCTAGAAATCCGAGAGAAATGCCGATATCCTTACCTAATTTCATATGATCACCTGTCTTCGAGTGTTGTAGTGAATGGAGTGAACCCAACACAACTAGCCTGAACCGAGGTTGGATTATTTTTGTTCAGGTTAGTACGTTCTGGCGGTGTACTGTCTTAGTGGTATTGTGTGGATTTTCCAGTGAGAATATACAATAGATCTATCAAGATCAGGGAGTGAAAAGAACGCTTATAATTCCGGTAGAGAAGTTATATCATTTTGTCATATTAAAAAGGCTCTGTATTCCTTAAGGAATAACAGAGCCTTTTGGTTGCTCGCTAATTTTAGTTATTGTGACGATCTTTCAAGATGACATCTGCGAACAAAATGGTCTTCGGAATGCGGAAAAATTGCTCCGCTTGTTCTTGAAACGCAGCAGAAGGCAGCGTTCCCTGATGCAGCCATTTGCGGAAGGTGCCGGGGTGAACCCCGATCCAGTGGCTGACATCTGTCACCGACAAATCATGGACCATGCACAAGCCTGTCAAGATACGGTTACTTACCGGGGAACGGGTCACCGTACGCTTCATGAAACGGGAAGGCTCGGGTTGACAAATGACCGGACTTTGACGCACAACCTCTTCATTAAAAAGAATGTGTCGTGGATATCCAAGTAATTGACAAGCCTTGTCCAAATTGGTACTGCCGGGTATCCGCCCTTCATACACCCACGCGCTTACACTGCGTGAAGAGATGGACAAGTCTTCAGCGAGCTGGGACAACTTAATATCATTGGCCATCAGCACGGCTAGAAGAACACGGTTGCGAATTTGACAGCGTGTCGGTTTACGGAACCGTTTGACACGGACGCCTTTTCCCAAATATTTACGGTTGATCAGAGACCACGCCTGGATGGAATGTTGTTCTGGTTGATTAGGCATATTTCCTCCGATTTTTTTAACCAAATACTACAATAAGAGTTGGGGTACTTTCAAGTGCCTGTTGAACTGAATCGAATTATATGAGCTGTGGAGTCGGTTAGGAAGGAGGAGTTATGGACTAGTGGGTGTGCAAATTGCATCCTAGTATATTCCTAGATTACAATGATTCACTAAATTTACGAGGACAAATAGAGCGTATTGAATAATAAAGTGATTCTTAAGAACTATTTATAGGACTATTTTACTTTTTCCTGAATTTTGTTGATGCAATGCGGTTTATTTACCTTATTTCACCAAGATTATTGGATTTTCGTGAATGGCGTGTATCAGTAATGTGCACAAATCTGAAATATGAAATCCGCAAGTTTAACTAGGTAGTTGGCTTGTCAAAATCTCTTATTCTTACATATCTTGTAGGATGACTAAAGGGGAGAGAGGTGGGAAACGTGTATCCAGCCGTAAATACACTTGCTGCAATTTCAGGGGCGTTCGTGACGTTTGCTTTTGGAGGATGGGATCAATTGCTTAGTCTGCTTGCCATTGCGATGGCTATCGATTATATAACGGGGCTTGCAGCTGCCGTGAGGACAGGAACGGGGTTAAACAGCAATATTGGGTTCTGGGGGCTTGCGCGCAAGGGCTTGATGCTAACCGTTATTCTGCTGGCACATCGGATCGATTTATTAATGGGGACGGATATTATCAAAGGCGGGGCGATATATTTTTATCTGGTGAATGAATTGATATCGATTACTGAAAACTATGCCAAGATCGGTCTTCCATTGCCGAACAAGCTTAGACAGGCCATTGCTGTACTTAAGAAACAGGAAGAGTTGTCCGATAAGGAGTGGGCAAAGCCGACGAATACAGAACATCAGAAGCCCAAATCCGAGCAAGAGAAGCAGGATAAACCTGTGGACAGCACCGATGAGCCTGAAGAAGAACAACCCACAAAGTAGCCTTTTTAGATGGTGTATTTCTTTATTTTGCTTGTTCGTCTAGAGAACGTTTTCAAGTATCCTTTCGTAATAGATAACGTTATGATATATTTTGAATACATGAAAAAACATTCATTCCACTATTAATTCACAAACGAGGTGTTTGTTCGATGATTAAACATATTGTCCTGTTCAAAATGAAAGATCGTTCACCAGAACGCATTGAAGAAGCTGCCAATGTGCTTCGTAACTTGGAAGGTAAAATTGATGTTCTTGTATCGCTGGATGTAGGTATAGACGTGCTTCGCTCGGACAGATCCTTTGATATTTCTCTGACAGCCGAGTTTGCATCTCTTGATGATCTGCAAGCTTATCAGGTACATCCGCTTCATCAAGAAGTAATTAAGTATATGAACGAAGTTAGAGAGCAATCGATCGCTGTTGACTACGAATTTTAATTTGCGTATCTCATTAAGAAGCGACTAAAGGAGAGCGGGCATGAGCGATTTAAGAGACGTTATGGAATTTTTATATATTTTTATCGTGTTCCTGATCGCTTGTCCTGTGATGATATTCTGGTTGAAACGAAGAGGCAAACGGAACCGATAATTCACTGAACAGGAAGTGAAATGTATTGTACTACGTAAATAAAGAGCAGATTGCCCATAGGCTTGCTGCGGTACCGGAGGTAGCTGAGGGGCTACGCCTTTCAACACAAGCCTGGGATGGCGGTCTTATGATGGGACTGGTGCAGGAACGATGTCTGCATTTGGCGATTGAGATCGTCACGGACGTCGGAAGCTATCTCATCGATGGTTTTATTATGAGGGATGCAAGCAGCTATGACGATATTATCGAGATTAATCATGAAGAGAAGGTATTTGACGCTTCAATATACGAAGTGCTTCGTCAGCTTGTTACTTTGCGGAAGCCACTCGTACAAGATTATTTCAGTTGGAATCGAGGAGAACTGCATCCACTGAGTTCAGACCTACCCGAAATACTTGAACGCTTTGCAGACCAAGTGAGCGCTTATGTAGATCGAGAACTCGATCCTTTTACGAATCAGGCAGATCGAGGGACAGAGTAAGGAATGAGGGGAAGCAGCATGACAGATATACAGAATGAAGAATTACAAGGAAATGACAAGCAGGAGGCACCATCCGGATTTCATCCGGTTTACATGGTTGAACTGTTGTTTGACAAGTGTCCGGAAATTAATCACGTTCGTTTGCAGGAAGCACTAAGTCGTTATACGGGACAAGTTCGACTTACTGTAAAGCAACAAACTGCAGTTACGAACAACGACAAGCAACCGCAGGAAACGAATTCGCAGGATGAGACACGTACTGCTCCAGAGGCGAAGGAAGAGATGCTGGTTTTCTACCATCTGGATCACAAGGTTTCATTCCAGGAAGGGGATATCCCAGCACAAACCTGTATGCTTGCCGCGACTGAGATGAAGGATATATCACGCTTTGCAGGTGCACTTCAGCAAGCTTGGCATTGGACAGAGGCAGAACAGGCAGTCCAGGGAGCTACGTATTCGATTCGGATTCACGATATGTTTACTGCAGCGATGCCGCGCAAGCAGCGTTTAGGGCTGTTCCAGAAGACGTTGCAGGCTGTGCTTGAAGTCTTGCCGTGTGAGGCAATGTATTGGTACGGCAGTGATAAACTTGTTGAACCAGCAGCGTATAAGCAATCACAGGAACGAGAAGAGCATCTCTATGCAGCGATGAACGTCAGAATGTATCAGGCTGGTGGAACAGAAGAGCAGCGCGAACTTGTGATGGATACGGTTGGACTGTCCGCGCTCGGGGTTCCTGATGTTCAGTGTCACTTCACTGGTCTTGATCCAGATACAGTGGCTCAAACCTTGCTTGGAGCAGCATACTACATATTCGATCAAGGTGATGTGCTACAGGATGGACAAACACTGGGTTCCTCGGGCGGGCGACGCTGGCGGTGTGAACACCAAGCCGCACTGATTGCCCCGGGACGGTATGTTATTGATCTTGATCCTGGGAATACAAATGAAGATTCTTCGTTGGAACCAGCTCAGCATAACCGTTAAACATAACGGTGAGAGTATGACCATGAAAGTTTTTTGATATTTGGAGTGTCAGGTCAAGCCCTTACTGACTATACTGCATCAACAGAGTAGGCATTCGCCCGGGTTAGTAAGTCACAACATCAGTGCTTGTAATCCGGTACTTAACTCGAAGAAGAGGAGAGATGTTGCGTGAAGGAATCAAACAAAAGTTTATTGTGGGGCGCATTAATCGGCTCAGTGGTTGGTTCGGTAACCGCGTTATTGCTGGCACCAAAGTCAGGACGTGAGCTTCGTCAGGATATTTCCGAAGGTGCGCGTCAGGTGACGGAGAAAGGTCAAGAGTTAGCTGTTAAGGTTGGCGAACAGGGTAATCAGATCGTATCCAAAGTGAAAGAAACAGCTGACGTTGTCATCCAGGACATTCAGTCATGGCGCAATTGTGCCGAAGGTAAAGAACTGCGGGTCTCCGCAGTAATTACAGATTCGAATGCGCCAGTTCAGTCTGACAGTGACATCTTGGCAAATGAATCGGACAGTGTTGTTGTAGCTAAACTGCCTTCCGATGATTCAAAAGACGATAACTAAGCCACGCTTGACATAAGCAGCAGGCTTTCCTCATGCAGATGGAGGAGAGCCTGCTTTGTTGTGTGCGCCAATCGCGAGAGAGGTGCACTGTGGGTATTTTTAATTGAACCCTATGATAAAATCGGGTAAGATGGTGGTACCTTTTTGCCTGAAATGTCATACGGTAGGAAGAAAGCACTTGAGCTTTACTAGATATGAGAACCAATTCAATGAAGAAGGAAGCGGTGTGTTCGTGCAGCAAGCAATCGCTATATTAGACTCGGGTGTGGGGGGATTGACGGTCGCTAAGGAAGTGATGCGCCAGCTCCCGCGGGAAAAGGTCATTTATTTTGGAGATACTGCCCGGACACCGTACGGACCCCGTTCGTCCGAACAAGTTAAACAATTCACGGAACAAATCGTAGATTTCTTGATCCAATTTGATCCGAAGGTCATCGTTATCGCCTGTAACACGGCTACAGCAGCAGCGCTCGACTATATTCGGGCTAAGGTGAACGTTCCAGTAATCGGCGTGATTCACCCAGGAGCGCGTGCCGCTATTACAGCTACACGTACAGGACGTATCGGTGTCATCGGCACCGTGGGAACGATCGGCAGCGGCGCATACACCTCCGCACTCAAACAATTGTCACCCTATATTGATGTAGTCAGCCAGGCTTGCCCGGCTCTTGTGCCGTTAGTCGAGCAAGGTGAATTCCGATCCGAACAGACAACTGTGACGGTAGAGCAGTCCTTAAGCCAGATTAAGCAACAGCCGATTGATTGTCTGATCCTAGGTTGTACCCATTATCCATTCTTGATGGAAACCATTCAGGAAGTGATGGGACAGGAAGTGAAGCTCATCAGTTCGGCAGATGAGACGGCGAGAGAAATCAGTACGATTTTGTATGATAAACGAAAATTGGCCAGTGGAAACGATACGCCGGTGCATCAATTTTTCTGTACAGGGGATCCTCGTATGTTCCAAAATATTACAAGGCAGTGGCTCGGTGAGCAAATCTCAAAAACGCCTGTTGTATGGCAGGTCACGCAATTGTCCTAATCCTTTCGTTTCATTCGTATTCATATGATCCAATTCGTTTTTCTTCATCCCAGAGGCCGAAGGCTCTGGGATTTTTGTTATCTATAGAGAGGGAAGAAGTCTGCGAAATATGTCACATGACGGACGAGCGGGTGAGCATACATATATAACATGATCAGGATATAGAGGAGAACAGGCGGTAGTAAGAACAGATCGCAAAAGAGTAAATCTCGCTCAGTGAAAGGAGATTGCACATGGAATTACAGTGGATCATTGTACAGCCAGGTGACACGTTGGCTCGTATTGCGTCGGCGCATCACATGACGAGCGAACTGCTCGCCGCGCTAAATCCAGAAGCAGCATCCCAACCTTATTTGCTGGCAGGACAGATGTTGCGGATCTTACCTGGAACAGGGCGGAGATATGCTGTTCAGCCAGGTGAGCATGTCGGTACAATAGCTGCTCGTTTTGGTCTGGGCGAAGATGAATTACGGAAAGGCAATCCTGAAATCACCAACGTGAGCGATTGGTGTGGTCGGTGCATTCATATTCCTGAATCCGGTGGAAAAGCTATAGTCAGGTTAAATGGAGAGTATGGCTTCCGTGAATTACATCGGGAT
This sequence comes from Paenibacillus tundrae, assembly GCF_036884255.1. NCBI lineage: Bacteria > Bacillati > Bacillota > Bacilli > Caryophanales > Paenibacillaceae > Paenibacillus > Paenibacillus tundrae. The sequence goes on from NZ_CP145605.1 coordinate 2,192,876, forward strand.
ATTGCATTACTGAGCAGTCATTTTCCCTTTGTGGAGACAGGTTCAATCGGCACAAGTGTGATGGGCAAACCTTTGCACTATTTACGGATTGGTGAAGGTTCGAGACATATCCATGTCAATGCTTCCGTCCATGCTAATGAATGGCTAACCACAGCCGTTGTGATGCGGTTTATTGAAGAGTATGCTAGAGCCTTTAGTTGCCAAGAACCGTGGTATCGGTTTGATCCTCAGCGCTGGATGAAGGAAACAACACTGTGGGTGGTTCCGATGGTTAATCCGGATGGAGTCGAGTTGGTACAAGAGGGTATTGTTAATCAGCATCCACATGCTGAACAACTGCTGGCTTGGAATACAGGGCGGGCTCACTTTACTCATTGGAAAGCAAACATAAGGGGAGTGGATCTGAATGATCAATTTCCAGCTCACTGGGAGGAAGAGGCGGCTAGAAGGGGAATGGCGTCACCGGGCCCTCGTGATTATGCAGGAACAGCTCCGTTATCTGAGCCGGAAGCGCTGGCTCTAGCCGAGTGGACGCGGCAGCATGAGTTCGATGTAGTCGTAACCTTGCATAGTCAAGGGCAAGAGATCTACTGGAACTACCGGGATTTGGAGCCTAGAGAAAGTGCGCCGTTATCCCGAAGATTGGCGAAGGTATCTGGATACAAAGCTGTAAAATTAGGCGGAAGTGATGCAGGGTACAAGGACTGGTTCATCCAGGAGTATCGCAAGCCTGGTTTTACCGTAGAAGTCGGTCTCGGAATTAATCCATTACCCATAGATCAGTTCGATGATATCTGTGTGGAGGTTGGCATGTTGCTGGCAGAGTTATTATCCTATGAATCTAGTGATTAAAAGGTAGAGAATGAAACGATAAGAATGTATTGTTCGTATAACAGACACAGGTGTCGTTACGTGGCCTGTACGCAACAGAGGTTTTCTAAAATAAGATCCACTTTTGGGCATTCGTTGTTCCTTCGGTCAGCTGCTTCGGATCGGAGGAATAGCCCATGTGTGAGTCACTCACATATTATAGATAGTCAGCATGAGGAGGAATCATATGAAGTGGAGAAGATTGTTGTCATTAAAACGATGGTCGGAAGTGTTCAGAAGACTCCCGCGTCTATTGCGGGCAAAGGAGATTCCGATACGCGAAAAACTGCTATTTATTATCCCGGCATTGTTATACTGGGTTTTACCTGATGTGATGCCGTTCATGCCAATTGATGATATTGGGGTCACGCTTATATTGATGAACTGGTTTGTAAGCCGTGCTGAACGTAAATATCCAGTCCTTCCTTCCGGTACAACATCATAAATATATGCAAAATGCATCATTCTAACGTCTGTCTAGAATCATTGTTATTGCGAAGAGCCAAAACTTTCTTTACAATAGATGCTGGAGTTTAAGAATGCTGAAATTGTTGTAACCAGCAATTACGATATAGGAGATGAAGCACATGAACTGCAAAATCACTCGCAATGCGGCTAAAGTATTGAAACTTGAATTGGACAAGCCTGAGAACGAAGGCAAAAAATTGCGTGTTGTTATTACACATGCACACGGGGATCATGCTCACTACGGACTTGATTTGGATACACCAAAAGAGAATGACACGGTAGTATCTACGGATAAAGACATCGATGTCATTATTGAGAATGATCAACCATTGCTGGATGGCGTGAAAATTGATTATCTGTATCTTCCTCAAGAAGGCTTCGTTATTACGAATCCCTCCAAAGGCAATCACGGCGATCACTAGGAGCTTGAAGAAGGGGAAATCATGGCTAACGATATCCGCGTATGCGAAAAATGTAATCACATTCGGTTGAAGTCAATCGTGCCTAAGCTGGAGAAAATGGCTCCAGACACAGAGATTAAGATTGGATGTAAATCCTATTGTGGTCCTTGTGCGAAACGTGCCTTCGTTTTTATTAACGGTCGGTACATCAGTGCTCCTTCGGAAGAAGAAGTATTGGCAAAAGTAGCGAAATTCGTCAAATAAACGCTTTATAGATGATACGAGCATGATATGCTTGTTATCCAGCAGAGAGAGGCCTATGGCCTCTCTTATTTTTGTTTGAATTTGAAATCCGGCTTCATTTCGTATATTTTGAAGGTGTCTTCACGGATGTCAAGGGCAATGATGCGGTCTTCTTTTTGCAAAAAGTGCACATGACCTAAGCGTTCGTTCTCGATTTCTATCCAGCCTTCTTCGGCTAGTTTTTGAAAATAATCAGGTGGAGGATAGAGACCCAGTTCTCCGCCTATATTTTTCAATTCATAGGTGACAGCTACCTTAATATTGGGATTCCCCGAATTTGTTGTTAAGTTAATTTGCTTGGCATTGGTTGGAACCGGAAACTGGGCATTTATCGATGAAGCGGTATATCCGGTAATCTCATACCCTGCCCGATTGCAGGCAGTGGTTAGACCCACAAGACATACGAAGATGAGCAACATAAGCCATTTACGCAAAAATGATTCCTCCTCTTAAAACAACTTACTCTAATTAACGAAATGGATAAGTATAAAGTTACGACATTTTACGTTCGGAAAGGTTGTTTGTCTTAAGGTAAACGAAAAGGTATCCCTTTTTGTAATGTGTCTGAGAAAAAGAGAATAAGGGAGCCTTGGGTTAACCATCCTATAGAGGTAACAGGAACATGATCCCAAGGAGGAATAACTATGCCGAAGCGTTATGATTCCAGTTTGCAGGCGGGTACAACCGTATCTCAGGCGCAGAATGCGGTGAACAAACTTCACTATGCTGTTTCTCAAGCAATGTCTCATCCAACAGAACAAACCATTGAGCAGGCAAGTCGTCGTTTGGCTCACACCGAACAGGCGATGCGGCAAGCGGAGCGTTCACTTGGTGGTCAAGGCGTGGAATTGGCGGAGGAAATGTTCGCCGAGGAGAAGAGAAGATTGAACTCGATCCGGAATCAAAAGCAACCAAAGGATTTCTAAACGTTCCTGTCACCAAACGAAACTCGCAGAGCTAACCGCTTTGCGAGTTTTTTTGCATGTGATCTCCGATGATTCCGCTTGAAATTTTGTCAGAAGGTTAATTAAGCATGAGCAGGCAAATTCCAAGCGGGAGGTAGACGATGACAAAACATATTACAGACTGCACGATACTGAACAACGGAGTAACCATGCCATGGCTGGGATTCGGAACATATAAAGCGAAGGGAAAAGAAGTACACCAGGCCGTTGAAACGGCATTGGAGGTAGGATACCGGAGTATAGACACTGCTTCCGTCTACGGAAATGAAGAAGAAGTAGGACAAGCCATTGCCAGCAGTGGTATTGCTCGGAATGAATTGTTTGTCACAACAAAACTTTGGAATGAGGATCAAGGTTTTGACTCCACCCTTCGCGCATTTGAAGCGAGTCAGAAGGCTCTAGGACTTAATGTCATTGACTTATACTTAATCCATTGGCCTGGACGAGATCAATACAAGGAAACGTGGAGAGCGTTTGAACGGTTATATAGTGAGGGGAGTGTACGTGCCATTGGTGTAAGTAATTTTCAGGTACATCATTTGCGCGATATTATAGATGAAGGCGGCACAGTACCTGCTGTGAATCAGGTGGAATTACATCCGGGCTTGATCCAGCAGGAATTACAGGACTTCTGTGGGGAGCAAGGCATTCAGCTTGAGGCGTGGAGCCCGATTATGAAAGGCAAGCTAAATAATGAATCCACGTTAAAAGCAATTGCCCAAAAGTATGGCAAAACACCTGCACAGGTTATTTTGCGTTGGGACATTCAGAATCAGATTGTGACCATTCCGAAGTCCGTGACACCAGAGCGTATCCGTGAAAATGCAGATATCTTTGACTTTGAATTAACTCCGGATGAGCTTAGACAGATTGATGCTATGGATGCGGACAAACGGACAGGTCCACATCCGGATCAACTTTTCTGGGATTAAGGAGTAGGCTCAGTTGTAATACAAGTGTTTAATCATTAGTTAGTGAGGATATGGAACGGATCGTTCTTCCGATCGCTTTGCTTCTACAGAATCGATTCCGTTTCCTTTGCTCTAACTGTTTACTAAACAAAAACTTATTACAATGAGCTGTGTGTATGTTATATATAAAAAAGCAGCAGGATCGGGGAGGGTTCCCTTGCTCCTGCTGCTTTTGTGTTTGTTTATTATTTTGAATCGCGCTTTGGAACTTCACAGCCTTCTTCTGTACACACTCCGCTACCTTCATTGTCTGCTGCACTTGACTCAACCATCGTGAATGGGGAACGCTCGTCCCATGCTTTCTTGATGGCATCAAGGAACACTTCGTCAGGCTGTGCGCCAGATATAGCGAATTTACGATCCAGTACGAAGAACGGTACGCCGCGAATACCGAGCTGTTCGCCTTCAGCTTGATCTGCGCGAACTTGTTCAGCAAATTGATTGCTTTCCAAGACGACAGCCGCTGCACTACGATCTAATCCCACTTCTTCGGCCAGTTGGAGTAATACCTCATGATCTCCGACATGCTTGCCCTCAATGAACACAGCTTGGAATAACCGCTCACTTAGCTCAAGCGCTTTGTCTTGAGACTTCGCCCAATGTGTCAAGCGATGAGCAGCGAAAGAGTTGGTAGGTACCATTGCATCAATGTTGTACTCCAGACCTGCTGTCCGAGCATTGGCATTCATCTGTGCATTCATGCCTTGTGCTTGTTCTTTACTAATATTGTACTTAGAAACTAAGTAATCTGTGTTGGTTTTGCCTGTGTGTACTTCAGCATTAGGGTCAAGTTCGAAGCTCTTGAACTCAAATTTCACTTCATTCCGGTGTGGAAATTGCTCCAATACATTCTCTAAACGACGTTTACCAATATAGCAGAAAGGGCACATAAAATCAGACCATATCTCAATATTCATTCGAATAACCTCCGTTTTCTGTACATCAACTTTAAATGAAACTATTGTAGTTACAATTATAAAGCGACTTTATATTTTTCGCAAGGGTGCAATTTGCATTGGATAAAAGAAAGAAGTGCTGAAGACATAAATAGTCTTACATCAGCACTTCCGATTTGCTTATAGCCCCTCACGCAAGCGTGTAATTAAATCATAGGTAATGATTGTGTCGGATACACGAAGTCGTTTCGAAGCTTCATCATGTCCTGCCCGGCAGGCGTTAATATCCGTTTCATCACGGGAAGATAAGTCATAGCAGGAACCGTGCTCATAGATGTAATCATCGGACGGAATATAGAACACAGAACCATCCGTAAACGCACCATTACGCAAAACTACAGTCCGACTAGAGCCATCGTAAACATCATTGCCCATATGGTAGTAGGATTGATCGTAAACGCCCAATAGATGGAGCACAGACGGCGTGATATCAAGCTGCCCAGCGGGTTCATCAAAGGTTCCAGCCTCGCCTCCATCTGGGAGATGTACAAGCAGTGGCACCTCATTCATAATCTGCTCCATATCAAGCTGGTTTAACGATCTACCCAGAAATTTTTCGTATTGCGCCTGTTCCTTAATGGAATTATCGTGATCGCCATAGAACATAAATATCGTGTTATCCCATAATCCGCGATTTTTCAAATCCTCGACCAGACTACCCAGTGCTGAATCTACATAATGAACGGATTGCAGGTAGTTACCGAACATTGTACCTTGGAATTCCCCCACATCAAGCTGCTGTTTATCAACCGGTAGAGCATACGGATGATGACTGGAAAGTGTTATAAGGAAAGAGTAGAAAGGCTCTGATACCTCGCTATCCATTTTCTCAACAGACTGTCTAAAAAAAGAGAGGTCAGATAAAGACCAGCCAAGTGGATCATCCTGTGCAAAATCATTTTTGCTATAAAACTTATCATATTTCATATTCTGATACATCGTATAGCGATTCCAGAACCCGCTCTCATAGGCATGAAAGACATTTGTGCTGTATCCATTGTCCTTCAGGATAGAAGGTAAGGAATCATAGGTATGGTCTGCGTAACGTACAAATGCCGAGCCGATAGGCAAGGGGTGTAACGAAATGTTAGCTCCAAAATCAGCATCTGATGTCCGGCCCTGCCCGGTCTGGTGATAGAAATGACTGTAATACTGGCTTTCTTTCATTAATTCGTTGAAATGAGGCGTAATCTCCTGACCACCGATACTCTGGCCAATCATGAAATTCATAAATGCTTCACCTTGAACGACGATAACGTTACTGTCTTTATATTTACCAAACAGTGCGCTGTCTGCCTGTGAGGATTGATTCTGTTTTTCGGCAAAAAAGGATTTGACCAGCTCTACATCAGCAAGATCAACTTCAGGTCCTGATCCGATCTGATCCTTGGCGTAGTTGTACAGATCATAACCGTGGAAAGCCAACAGCCCAGTAACGTTATACATGGAGACATTCCACCAATTGTTATCGAACAGCCCTTTTGCCCAGGTTTTGCTGTAGTAATAAATCGGCCCAACTGCAAGGGATAGCCCTAACACTAAAGCGATGCTGCCGGCCGTAAAACGACGTGTACGAGTCTTGCTGCGATTGTGTCCGTAAGGTAGATCATTGTATCCGTACCGACTTGAGCGGGTAGCGCGTGAACGTCTCGTTAGGATGCGTGCAACACCATAGACCACGAATGCCATCCAGTCGGCAAAGAACAGCAGATCACTAGGTTGAAGAAGGGTTGCAATACTATCTCCAAGTGCATCGACCTGTTTAGCTTGTAAGAGGACAGGAATGGTAAGGAAATCCTGGAAATAGCGATAATAGACCATATCTGCGTAGATTAGTGCTGTAAGGATTATGTTTAGTGCGATTAGCGATATCTTATAGCCTTTCCGAGGCAGCCACCATGTCCAAAAGGAAATGAGTAGCAGGGATCCGATCGCGATAATATTGTCCAACAGTCCCATCGTAATGTTGTAAGCATGCAAGTTGTGGTGTAACCACATTAATTTGAGTAGCATGAGTGCAATGAATAACAGATACAACGATAAAGGATGATGTAGAAGTCTACGTAGCGTGCTGCTACGTGAAGACGAAGTGAAAACCATGAATGTTGTCTCCCTTTGTAAAAGTTTTGTTATCGGAATGTAAATGGAGCTTCATTCATTATAGCGTGGCTTGGTTGCTTTTCAACCAGCAGGTGGCGAATAACCTTAGTATTACGCTGTGTAGTATGGAAATTTCTAAGAGATACCATACAAGTGCGCACAAAAAAAAGAGCGTCCTCTCCTAAAAGGAGCGAACACTCAGATCATCGCGTTTACGTTTAAGCTTGAGTAGATTTATTTCGTGGAGGGAGTGGTCCCAGATACTGATAATATTGGGTCTCGATCCGTCCATTAAACAGTTTGCGGCGCTTGTCCGCTTTGTGTCCGAAGTACTCTTCAAATGCTTTGGTGGAGGTGATTGCAAAAAACGACCATGTTGGCATCTCCAGATAAGAACGTCCAAGGGAACGGAGCAACTTCTGCACTTCTTTTTCTTCACTCAAACGTTCACCGTAAGGTGGGTTGGTAATGATTACGCCATATTCCCCTTGTGGTTTTGCGCGGTGAGCAGGAAGAACGCTTACCTCAATATCCTTGGCAAAGCCTGCGCTTTTGATTGCCGCTTGTGCAACTTCAATTGCCTCAGGATCAATATCACTACCCGAAATCTGTAATGGTACATCATCACGAACAGCGTCAAAAGCTTCTTCCCGTGCTTGTTCCCATAGTTCAGCAGGGATTACATCCCAATTCTCCGAGTTAAATGTGCGGCGAAGCCCTGGTGCGATATTCCAGCCAATCATAGCAGCTTCGATCAGCATGGTGCCTGAACCGCAGCATGGATCGTAGAACGGGCGGGAAACATTCCAGCGACTAAGCTGAATCAGAGCAGCTGCCAGTGTTTCTTTAAGCGGCGCTTCCGTAACAAGTTTGCGGTATCCACGTTTGTGAAGTCCTGGCCCTGTCGTATCGAGCGTAAGCAAAGCGCGGTCATTCAGCAGAATAACCTCAATCACATAGCGTGCTCCATTCTCAGGAAACCATTCCGTGTGATGAGTGAGCTTTAATTTCTCAACAATCGCCTTTTTGACGATACCTTGGGATGCAGGTACGCTACTCAGCTGGGATTTCTGGGAGCGTCCTTCCACCGGGAATTCACCATTTGCGGGAATCCATTCTTCCCAAGGCAGTGCTTTGGTGCCCTCAAACAATTCATCAAATGTGGTTGCGGGGAATTCGCCCATGTTAACCAGCACGCGATCTGAACTTCTCAGCCACAGGTTACAGCGACAAATATCAATATAATCTCCTGTGAAAAATACTCGGCCATTATCGACCCTGGCATCCTCATACCCCAGCTGTTTCAGTTCCCGGGCAACAACGGCCTCAAGTCCCATTGCAGAGGTTGCAATCAATTGCAATCGAGCCATATGAATTCATTCAACTCCATTTCGAGCCGCAGGAGCTTTCCCTTGGCGGCAATATAGTAACGGTGCGGCCTTGCCGCTTTCCGTGAAAAAACTTACAATGAGTAATGCGGCTTACCCGCATAGACTTCAATGCAGGTCATTCGTGTGTAGTGCGTGCGTTGCACTGCGTTGAATAACAAACATTCATTATAAAACATTGGCATCCATATGGAAAGCTATCCAGGGGCATTTATACGGAAAGCTGTCCAAGGGCATCTATATGGAAAGGAATCCAAGTTTGCAAGGAGGAACTTCGTGGTGAATCTGACCCCTGACGAATATGTAAATCAATTATTTCAAGAGGATGAGCTCTTGTTAAAAGTTAAAGAGGCCATTCGTGCGAATGGCATGCCGGAGGTTTCAGTGGCTGCGGCGTATGGACGCCTGCTGACCTTTCTGGCGAAAACCTCGAAAGCGGAAGCTGTGCTCGAAATTGGTGTGTTGGGCGGGTACAGCGGCATCTGCCTGGCTCGTGGTTTAAGTGAAGGCGGAAGCTTGACTTCGCTTGAACTGAAAGAAGAGTATGCAGCCATGGCTCGCGGGCATCTGGAGGAAGGTGGATTTGGCAGCCAAGTGCAGTACCGGATCGGACCTGCGGCAGAAAGTCTGGAGCAATTGGTACAGGAAGGGCGTACCTTCGACTTCTTCTTTATTGACGCAGATAAGGAAAATTATCCGGTTTATCTCGATTATGCGATTCGTTTGGCGCGTCCAGGTGCAGTCATTGTAGGGGATAATTGTTTCCTGCGCGGTCGTACGCTTAATCCGGACAAGCAAGGCCCGGCTGTGCTTGCTGTGCGTCGTTTCAACGAGCAGATGGCAACTGACCCACGTCTTGTCACAACCATGCTGCCTGACTATGACGGCTTGGCGCTGGCTTGGGTGAAATAAGCGCAAGAAAAAAAGGTCGAAGCAGGATAAACCCCAGCTTCGGCCTTTTTCACGTGCATCTGGCAATTGTTCGTTACTGACTTATACCTCTGGTGTGCCGTATGTTTCAAACCATGTTTTGATCTTTTCAAAATCATCACTGAAGGATAGTCCAAGCATCAATAGAATTCGTGCTTGTTGTGGACTGAGATTATCCCCAGCAATAATACCATTACCACCGCCGTAGACGCTACCCGAGCCTGTACGTGTCGTCGTTACAAAAATAACCCCTTCTTCAATCGCTTTTGTACGAGCTTGTCCCATCGCTCTAGAGATGCCGCCTGCCCCTGTACCGGAGGTGACAATGCCCTTTACGCCGTTTTTCACGAAACCTTCTATAGCTCCGCCCCCTGCTTCCTGATAGGAGATCACAATCTCCACTTTGGCGAGATCGGCCTTATTGATTTTACTAAGATCAAATGCAGGTTTTGCAGTACCTTCCGGTTTCATCGCGCGAGCAGGAGCACGGTAAATTCGGATGTTCTCTTCGTCAATATAACCAACAGCACCTAGCATTGGCGTTTCAAAGGTGTCTGTCCGGTAGTCATTGGACTTCGTTACACCGCGGGCGAGCTGAATGGTATCATTCAGCATTAACACAGTGCCGAACGACTGGGTTCGGCCGCTGCCGGCCAGTTTGATGGCATTGTAAAGGTTCGCTTGAGCATCAGAGCCGATTACCGTCCATGGTCGCATAGAGCCTGTGATGACAACAGGTTTATCACTTTGAACCGTCATATCGAGGAAGTAGGCTATTTCCTCCATCGTATCCGTGCCCGTAGTCACCACCACGCTATCATATTGAGCCAGTGCTTTATCTACCGTTTGAGACAAGTCGTACAGATCGGCCATTGTATAGGAGCCTGATCCGGAATTGCCGAACTGCAGTGTGTTCACATCTGCGATCTTCTGCTTATCCGGCAAATCTTTGACCATGTCTGCGATGAGCAGTGTGCCAGCCTTGTAATTTTGGAAACTGGTTGCGTCCTCTGATTGTCCGGCAATTGTCCCTCCTGTACCAATCACAAGTACATTAGGAAGTGGGGATTGCTTGGAAGATTCAGGTACAGCCGGGATAGTGGTGTTGCGTGCCGGCGTGGCTGGAGCGCTCTGCACAGTGGCTGTTGTGCCGTTTACCTCTACTGTAGCAGCTTGAGCAGCAGAAGTTCCCATAGGGGACAGGGAAAGAGTTAGTGCGGTTAGTGCGGCTGTACTCCATACGGCCCAAGGACGAAGGTGAGATGGTTTTTTCATGCTGACACGCTCCTTTAAGTGATTTTTGTGTGAGGTATTTTCTTTTTAATATGTAAATAGATTGAGATCATTTTATTTTATGTTAGATAATATGACAAATATAGATATTGGTAGAGATAACGTTTACATTCGTAGAATTAGAGAGTTATACTGGATTTTTATGCGGTAAACGGCATAATTAAAAAGTATTTTCGTACCGATTATGAATAGTGAATAATAGTTTTTGCGTTAACTTTGAGATATTTATGTTAATAAATATTACATAAAATCTATTCGACAAAATTAAGGTAGTTAGACGCAGAAGATGGGCCAAGAGGCTTATTTACGTTGATTTAGTTGGAATCTCCATCCAGTTGTGTATATAATGAATACGAGTTTATATGTAAATAAATATATATAATTGATTGGAGGAAGCACGATGAAACAAGCGCCCCGAAAATATGCCAATTATATTCCTATTCGGGAATTGCACAGCAAGGAGCGGCAATTATCTCCCTTCCAGGTGTATGCAGAGCTTCGTGAGAACACTCCAGTCCGATATGATGAGCATCGGGAGTGCTGGGATGTATTTCGATATGAAGATGTACAGTATGTATTGAAAAATCCAAAGCTGTTTTCTTCTGAGCGTAACCGCGCGAGTTCCAGTATGTTAACGACAGATCCCCCAAAACATAAACAGCTTCGTGATCTGGTCAATCAGGCTTTTACCCCGAAGGCTATAGAGGCTCTTGCGCCACGGATTCAGGAAATCACAGATGAGCTGCTGGCTCCGCACCTATCGGTAGGAAAGATGAACCTAATTGATGACCTTGCAACACCGCTGCCCGTCATTGTCATTGCAGAACTGATTGGGGTTCCGGCTTCAGATCGCCGTGAATTCAAGCATTGGTCTGATGTGCTTGTGAAAGGCGCACGCGATGACAGTGAAGAGGCCTTTCAGGCGTTGGCGAGAGAGAAGCAGGAGAACATGCAGGAGTTATATGCCTACTTTACAGACATTATGGAACAGCGCCGTATAGAGCCAAAGGACGACCTGATCTCCTTGCTACTCGCTGCAGAGATTGAGGGTCAGAAGTTAACGGAGGAAGAAGTGGTCAATTTCTGTATTCTCTTGCTGGCCGCGGGGAATGAGACAACAACCAACCTCATCGCAAACGCAGTGCGTATCCTCTCTGAACAACCCCAATTACAGGATGAATTGCGTGAGCATCCGGATCGGGTCGCGAGTGCCGTAGAAGAGACTCTGCGTTATTATCCGCCGATTGTGGCGATTGGTCGTGTTGCGAGGGAGACGGTGGAACTAAGAGGCGTAACGATTAAGGCAGGTGAACAGGTAATATCCTGGGTCGGAGCTGCCAATCGTGACGGTGCCCAGTTTGAACATGCAGATCAATTCGTATCCGATCGTAAGCCGAACCGACATATGGGATTTGGATTTGGCATTCATTTCTGTCTGGGTGCACCGCTGGCTCGTTTGGAAGCGAGAGTTGTATTGCACACACTGCTTCAGCGCATGGAACAGATACAGTTAGTCCCTAAAACGCCATTAGAGCCGATTCAAAGCGGTTTTGTCTTTGGTGTGAAGGAATATCCGATTCAATTTCACGCACGACGACTATAGATGATTATAAAAGAAAAGCCGCTCCCAGCCCTGAAATGGCGCTGAAGCGGCTTTTTGCTGCATGTATGCATACATGCGAACACTGCAAATGGCGATGCTATGTTGCTGTACCAAACGTATATTATGTTCAGGTCTCTTCAATACGGACAGGTCTTTTGTACAATTTGAACCGAACCCAGACCATATTGAGAAGTAACAGTCCACCAGAAACGATGAACAAACCTTCGATGCCGATAAATCCGGCCATGAAACCACCGATAATTGCACCTAGCATGTTCCCAAGCGCAAGCGTACTCGTATTGAAACTGAAAGCACGGCTGATCATGCCATCTGGCGTGTACGAACGTATCAGGGCATTCACGCTTGGTAATAATCCGCCCATAAATACCCCCATTGCAAATCGAACTAAGATGAGCTGCCACACGCTCTGCACAAATGCTTGGGGTATTAACATAAGGCCAGTCCCAATGAGCGAAAATGTAAGCACCTTGTGTGCACCAATTCGGTCACTTAGCTTCCCTAAGAATGGTGACATCACCATGTTGGACATACCGGTAACTGCCCCTACAAGTCCTGCCCAGAACGCAACATTTAGAGCTGAACCATGAAGCTCCTGCACGTATAGCGGTAATAGAGTCATTGGACTAATCATCGCAAACTGTAGCAGAAACGTTACGGCGAAGAGTACAGGTAATTGTGGTGACTTATTCAGTTCCTTCAAACCGGACAATACGGATTGCTCAGGTAGCTTGGCTGCTTCTTGGCGATCAAACTTCTCTCTTACAAGGAACATAGCAAGCATAGAAGCGGCGAAGATTAATCCACCTGTAATATAGAATATAGGTCGGAATCCCACAGCATCAGCTAACAAACCTCCCATGAGTGGACCTAAGATTGTGCCGGCAACTTGTCCTGATTGACTGATTCCCATCGCGAATCCCATACGATCTTTGGGTGTAGTTCCCGAAATGAGTGAGACTGCGGCAGGGTTGAAGCCAGAGATTGTACCATTCAGAAGGCGTAATAAGAGCAATTGCCAAGGGTTTTGTGCAAGACCCATCAATGCAATAACGATTGCCATCCCGAACCCCGAGCGCAGCAGCATAATTTTGCGCCCGTATTTATCGGATAACTTGCCCCATAAGGGTTGGAACAAAAAGGACGTCAGGAAATTGGCTGCAAAAATGAATCCCGCCCAGATGCCAATTTCATGCTCGCCCACCACGCCCAGATCCCTTGCGAGGTAAAGGGACAGGAATGGGGTAATCATGGTCATACCAGAGTTGACCAGAAATTGTCCAAACCAAAGCACAATGAGATTAACTTTCCATGTTTTCAAAGTGCTTTCACTTCCTTTCAGAGCTTTTTCTGTAATTCTCGAAAAACACCATCTTACTATTATAACACAATTGGCATATGGATGAGGGGTGTAACGAATGTCATAGTATTGTCATTGGAACACATCTGTATGAGGTTGTTACGGAACTTCAAAAAGGGCATAATGGTAATTATGAGTCCAAAAACTATTGGAGGCTTCTTACATGAGCTATAATGATCGTCTGATTCGGGCGAGTTTCAAACAACAGGTCGACCGTGTTCCGGTATGGTACATGCGGCAGGCTGGACGTTACGACCCTGAATATCGCAAAATTAAAGAAAAGTATTCTTTGCTCGAAATTTGCCAGCGGCCCGAGCTCGCGGCTGAAGTAACCCTCATGCCCGTCCGTAAGTTGGGCGTAGATGCGGCTATTTTGTATTCAGATATTATGAATCCGGTTGCTTCGCTGGGCATTGATTTTGATATTGTCAAAAACATTGGACCGGTCATTGATAATCCGATTCGGACAGCGGCTGATGTGGAGCGTTTGCGTCCCATTGATGTTGAAGGTGATCTGTCACATATATTAGAAACCATTCGAATTTTGGATAAAGAATTAGATGTGCCACTTATTACGTTTGCTGGTGCACCGTTCACGATTGCTAGTTACCTGATTGAGGGTCGACCTTCAAAAGGATACATTCGAACCAAAACGATGATGTATAGTGAGCCGCAAATGTGGCATCAATTGATGCAAAAATTAGGCGATATGGTGATTACATATGTCCGTGCACACATTGCCAACGGCGGTAAGGCATTTCAGTTGTTTGATAGCTGGGTAGGTGCACTTTCACCAAATGATTTTAGAACATTTGTATTGCCTACGATTACTCGTATCTTTACCGAATTGTCCGATTTGAATGTACCGAAAATTTATTTCCCTGGTGTAGCTTCAGGCGAACTGCTGCCAACCCTGGTAGATCTGCAAGCTGATGTGATCGGATTGGACTGGAGAGTATCTATTTCCGAAGGTCGCAAAAGACTAGGTGGTAAATTTGCCGTACAGGGTAATCTGGATCCGTATGTGCTGACTGCACCGATGGAGTTACTTAAACAACAGGCAAAAGTAATCATTGATCAAGGTATCCAAGAGCCTGGCTATATATTTAATCTGGGACATGGACTATTTCCGGAAGCATCTCTTGATAAATTAAGAGAGCTGACAGCATATATACATGAGTATTCATCTGAAGCTTTGAAGACTGAGGTGACTATAACTAATGACTAATACTGTAGGCGTACTGGTGATGTCGTATGGCACACCTGAAAATATGGAGAGCATCGAGGCATATTACACCCATATTCGGAGAGGTCGTGCACCTGAGCCGGAGCAATTGAAGGAACTTAGTGATCGTTATGAAGCGATTGTTGGAGGCGTGTTCCCCCTTCGGGAAAACACCGATAATCAAGTTCGAGCGTTGCAAGAAACATTGAACAAGGATGAGCGTGCGAGTGAGGTAGAATTCAAATGTTATCAGGGGCTCAAGCATGCTTATCCGTTCATTGAAGATGGTGTGGAGCAGATGGCAAAAGACGGAATTCAGTCCGCCATTGGGATTGTACTTGCTCCCCATTATTCGACGATGAGTGTGGGCAGTTATATTAAGCGCGCACGCGAAAAGGCCGAAGAAATGGGCATTCAGATGTCCTTTATCGAGAGCTATCATCTGCATCCGAAGCTGATTCAGGCTCTGTCTACACGCGTAAGTGCGAAGTTAGATATGTTTGAAGAAGCAGGAGCCAAACGTGGGGATGTTCGTGTATTGTTCAGCGCACATAGCTTGCCGGCACGAATTGTAGATATCGGTGACCCATACCCACAACAGCTACTGGAAACGTCTGAGGTTATTGCTTCTCGATTGGGTATCACGAACTGGCAATTTACGTGGCAGAGTGCGGGGCGTACAGCCGAGCCTTGGCTTGGTCCTGATATTTTGGATACACTTCAGGAGCTTTCCCGTGAGCAGGTAGAGGATGTGTTAGTCGCTCCAATCGGTTTCGTATCGGATCACCTGGAAGTCCTGTATGATCTGGATATTGAGGCCAAAGCGATTGCTAAAGAGATCGATATGCGCCTTATGCGTACAGATTCTCTGAACAGTGACCCACTCTACATGGAGACGCTCAGTGACGTCATTCTAAGCCAGTGGCAGCAAGGAACGGATGTGTAATGGAAGATAAGAAACGGCGTGTCGTCGTTGTAGGCGGCGGACTAACCGGCCTCAGCGCGGCATTCTATATACGGAAGCATTATCGGGAAGCAGGGTTTGAACCTGTAATTACTCTAGTGGAGAGAAGCTCCTCCATGGGTGGCATGATTGAGACCCTTCACCGTGACGGATTTGTTATTGAAAAGGGACCGGATTCGTTCCTAGCTCGCAAAACAGCGATGATTGATCTGGCTAAGGAACTTGAGATTGACCATGAACTCGTGAGTCAGAATCCGGAGTCTAAGAAGACATACATTATGCAGCGTGGCAAGCTTCATCCAATGCCAGCAGGACTCGTTCTGGGTATTCCCACGGAGCTTAGACCTTTTCTGCGGAGTGGTCTGGTATCTCCCGCAGGCAAAATGCGTGCGTTAATGGATTTCTTCATTCCTCCCAAACGTACAACAGAAGATGAGTCATTGGGCTATATGATTGAACGACGCCTAGGTACGGAAGTGCTTGAGAATCTAACTGAACCGTTACTAGCAGGCATTTATGCAGGGGATATGCGCCGACTAAGTCTACAAGCTACCTTTCCTCAATTCGGAGAGGTTGAGAGAGATTATGGTAGCCTGATTCGAGGCATGATGACAGGCCGTAAACCTGCAGAAACTCACACAGGCACGAAAAAAAGTGCTTTTCTTAATTTCCGTCAGGGGCTTCAGAGTCTTGTTCATGCACTTGTGCATGATTTACAAGATGTCGAGCAACTGCTGAATACCTCAGTACAATCACTGAATGTTCAGGCTGGAAGTGAAGCTAGATATACGGTTCAATTGGACAATGGGCATAGCCTTGATGCGGATGAGGTTGTGATTACAGTGCCTACGTATGTCGCATCATCGTTACTGCAACCTCATGTCGATACGGCGGCACTTGATGCGATTAATTATGTATCTGTAGCCAATGTTGTGCTTGCCTTTGAGAAAAAAGATGTGGAGCATGTATTCGATGGTTCTGGCTTCCTCGTTCCGCGTAAGGAAGGCCGCAACATCACTGCCTGCACCTGGACATCTACGAAGTGGCTACATACTAGCCCAGATGATAAAGTGCTGCTGCGCTGTTATGTTGGCCGTTCCGGGGATGAGCAGAATGTGGAGCTTCCGGATGATGCGCTTACAGAATTGGTGATGAAGGATCTACGTGAGACAATGGGCATTGAAGCCACGCCAATTTTTGCTGAGATCACTCGACTTCGCAAGTCGATGCCTCAATATCCGGTAGGTCACTTAGAGCATATCTCCGCATTGCGTGAAGAGCTTGGCAAACAGTTGCCTGGTGTATATATCGCGGGTGCGGGTTATGAAGGTGTAGGGTTACCTGACTGCATTAGACAGGCAAAAGAAATGTCGATGCAAGCAGTACAGCAACTTGCTGCAAATTAACAGAGTTTGAAAGTTCAAAAGAAACTCTGTTGAACAATCTCATATAGAGCTGTCTTGAGCGTAGATTTTCTACAGGAAAGACAGCTTTTTTTATACCATTCCATACCATGGCTGGTATAATGATTAAGATTGCTGTATAGAAGAGGAGTTGCCTATGTATCCGCCAAGATCCCAACGAAGTGAAGTAAAGAAAAAAACGAGACGTACTCGCAAACGGATTGTTTGGGTCATTAATTTGTTGCTGATAGTAATGATCGGACTTGTATGCTTGTATTATGTCATTGAAATGAGAGAGCAGGCAGATCGTGCGGTGGAGGTGACAACGGTCACTCCAGAATCTTCTGGTGAGGTAGAACCTCAAGGCGGTGACCCGTTAACGACACCTGAGGCAACCCCTGAGACGGATGATACTGCGGAAGAGGAGCCGGCTGTGTCCAATGACCAAGATGCTGAAGAAGCTAGTAAGGACCAGACGAATAACACAGAAGATGCTACCAACGCGGATTCGAAAGATACGTCTGGAACGGACGTCAAGCAGCCGGCCAAACCGTCTAAGTCAGACAGCTCTAAAGGGAACGGTAGCTCAGCAACAGCACCGGTGAAGCAAGAGCCTGTTAATTCAGCTAATGACGTAACGATTCATTTTGTCGGGGACATACAGTTCTCGGGAAAAGTAGCTGAGCTGCTGGAGAAGAATGGATACGATTATCCCTTTCAGAAGTTAGGCAACCTTTTTAAGGAGGATGACCTGACAATTGGAAACCTGGAAACACCGGTAACGACTGGTGGTACGGGTGCAGCTAACAAAACATATGTATACAAATCTTCGCCCAAAGCGTTAGCGGCTATGGCAGATGCTGGATTTGATGCGGTTAATCTCGCGAACAATCATATTTTGGATCAGGGTGTCGAAGGTCTAGTGGATACGCTAGGTTATCTGAAGGAATATGGAATCGCTCACACCGGAGCAGGTATGAATCAGGATGAAGCATATGCGCCTACATATCTGGAGCGTAAAGGAATGAAAATTGCATTACTCGGCTTCAGCCGTGTCGTACCTGAGGCGAGTTGGAAGGCAGAAGGCAATCGAGCTGGAGTAGCTGAAGCCTACAATTCCACTGCCGCGGTAAAAGCAATTCAAGATGCACGTAAGAATGCGGATCTCGTTATTGTTGTGGCGCATTGGGGTGTAGAGCGAGTAAGCACGCCCAATGATGATCAGACGCGCTTGGCACATGAATTTGTAGATGCAGGAGCAGACCTTGTTATAGGGGGTCATCCGCATGTGTTACAGGGCATGGAATACTATAAGGGTAAATGGATCGCATACAGTACAGGTAATTTTATTTTCTCCAAATCAACTACAGAGGAAACATGGAAAACGGCTGTATTTCAAGCTCGCTGCAGTGCAGAAGCCAAATGCAGTATGAAGGTAATTCCTTATGAGGCTGCACTGGGTCAGGCCATTCCTATGCTAGGCGAAGCTAATAAGCTATTGTTACAGCAGATGACTCAGCTTTCACCAGGTGTTCGCTTTGATGCCAGCGGTGTTGCTTCCCCTATTTAATTAGTCTTGAACATATCGATGATGTAAATGGGTAAGTAGTATATGAATGAAGCTAGAACGTTGTGGAGGAGTGGATCAGATTGAATAATAGCTGTGTCGCGCACCGTGGTTTTTCTTCCATTGCACCAGAGAATACGATGGCAGCCTTTGAGCTTGCTATGGAGCAGCCCCAAGTACAATGGATCGAACTGGACGTACAATGTTCACGTGATGGTGTTCCCGTTGTTATTCATGACTTTACCTTTAATCGAACAACAGACGGAGAGGGTCTTGTACGGGAGACGAATTGGTCGGACATCGAGAAGTTAGATGCAGGATCATGGAAAGGAAAAAGCTACGTAGGAGAACGGATTCCTTCTCTTGGCGAGGTGTTAGATCGCTGTTGTGGAAAGGTTCGACTGAATATTGAACTGAAAACGCAAGGGGACATGTATCCAGATCTTCCTGCCGCCGTCATTCATGAAGTAAGAAAGAGACATATGCAGCATGATGTGGTGTTGACTTCCTTTGAACCAAAAGCATTAGCTAAAGCTAAAGAGATTGCACCAGAGTTTCAAACGGGATTGATCATTGATGCTCGTCCAGGTGATCTAGTAAATCGTTTAAAGCAATTGCAGTGCAGCTTCCTGTCCATTGGTTATACCAATGTGGATAAATCCTTGATGCGCGAGATGCAACACGAAGAGATTCAGGTGATGGCTTGGACCGTGGACGACAAAACGATTATGAAGCGTCTCGCGGCAATTGATCCTACGCTGATGTTATGTACGAACTGTCCTGATGTGTGGGAGAAGGCATTCCACGAAACAGCACGTCACTTTTTTAGACCCTAATTTGCAATCCATTCGAAGTGAATTATAATATGTGCTTATATGAAAAAGTAAAATACATTCTTCATCCGCGCTAATGAATCTGATAAAGGTGGTTATCAACCGATGCTGACAAATATTCGTAATGTATACTGTGTAGGACGCAATTATAAACTTCACGCTGAAGAATTGGGTAATGCAGTACCGGATGAACCGATGATCTTTATGAAACCTTCTCATGCGGTTGTACCGCTTAATGGAGAAACAATTGCATTGCCTTCTACCCAAGGCGAAGTACACTATGAAGCCGAATTAGTGATTCGAATCGGACAGAACTATCAGCCTGGAATCTCTATTGTGAACCTCGTTGATGCGTATGCTTTTGGTATCGATTTTACATTGCGTGATGTGCAGTCAGTGATTAAGAAAAAGGGACATCCGTGGACTGCAGCCAAGGGATTCAAAAATTCAGCGCCGATCACGGAGTTTCAAGCCTTCACAGATGTAGATTCATTGCAAAAGGCTGATTTTACGCTGAACAAAAATGGTGAAGAGGTTCAGCGTGGTAATATTCGTAATATGATCTTCGATCTCCAGACGATTGTGGATTACGTGGGACAACACTACGGTCTTGGAGAAGGTGATGTCATTTTCACAGGTACACCTGAGGGTGTAGGATCAACTGTAGCTGGCGATGTACTTGAACTCACTTGGAATGGCGAGTCTGTAAGCCAATGCACGATTGTGGCAGCCAATTAATCAAGGAGCATTTGCTCTTGAGTAACATGAGTAACAAGAGGGGCGTGCAAACGCTCCTTTTTTATATGCCAATGGATGGTTGTTAAGCCTCTATTAACTGTTTCTGCAACTTATATGGATAGATATGAGGTGTTGACGCTCTCAGTCACTAACGAGGTGAGTTCTGCTTGTTGTGCAGTGTGCTGTTCCAAGCTAATGCTTCCGTTCGCGAGTCGCTCATCCAACTGTTTGTTTAGCTCAGCGACTTGTAGTTCAATGACCGCATCAATATCACCGTCGTTCGCCTCAGCGATCATTCGTAGCGATTTACCGGCATACAAATCTCGAACGAGTGCGACGTCCGAAGTTTGATTAAGCGCACGAAGCAAAGCATCCTCATTCTGTTCCCTCTGTTCCGTTGCGTTCATGCTGATAATAGACCATTTGGCAAGGGGAATCGGTGTAATTGCGGACTTACTCCAAGCCGTTCCGGCAAAAGACATCGTTACAATCATCGTACCAACAATAATTACCCGTTTCATATTCATAAAGGTCATCCTCATTTCCATTTAGAATTAAAGTTCACTTGCTATGTACTAGTTCTAGATTTAGTGTAATTGAAGAACCTGAAGTCAAACTTAAATAGACATAAAACGCATGTGGTAATGAATTCCATTCTTATGAGCGGAATTTATCTTGTGATTAGCTAGTGAGTTCGTATTTCGGCATTGGGATCAAACCGTGGTATAATTAGATTTCAAAAATAAAATGATGTCATGTGGGCGATGTGAGCTACCACGTGCAGGAGAATGTATGAACTGGATCATTGGCGCGGTGTGCGCTTTAATCGTAGCTGGAGCAGCCTACCGGAAAAAATCACTTACTCGATCTGGCAGCCTAGCGGCTGTGCTGATGGGTACGATTTATTATGGGGCAGGTAACCTGTTCTGGTTTGGAACGCTGCTATTATTTTTCATTACTTCAACGCTACTCTCCAAATATCATAAGGATCGCAAGCAGGAGCTGGAAAAGTCGTATGCCAAAACAGGAAACCGGGACGCTGGTCAAGTGCTGGCTAACGGTGGGATCGGCATGGTGCTGTGTCTAGGAAATTGGATTGCTCCACATCCATTCTGGATGTATGCATTTATCGGTGTAATGGCTACTGTTACATCGGATACATGGGCGACGGAGTGGGGAAGCCTGAGTCGTAGACCCCCACGCTCAGTAGTGACATGGAAGGTACTTACACCTGGTACTTCGGGAGGGGTATCTTGGCTAGGAACTATGGCTGCTGCTGTGGGTGGAGCCTTAATCGGATTAGGTGCATTTTTCTTTTCCTGGATTGCGGGACTGGAAGGACTAGGCTTGTTTCGGTGGATGATGGTTGGACTAGTCGGCGGGCTTGGAGGCGCATTTGCAGATTCTTATCTAGGTGCAACGCTACAGCATATGTATCGATGTACAGTGTGCGGACGCGAGGTGGAAGTTGCAGAACATTGCGGCCACGCAACAGTGCATTCACGTGGATGGTCATGGATGAGTAACGATCTGGTAAACGTGCTAAGCTCGGTTATTGGTGGATGTTTGGCTATTGTATTGGGGATTATTTTGGCGTTGTAGGGAGGGAGTACTGTTGAGTACTGTTCAAGGAGACAAATCAGAGGCTATTTTGGATGCGGCTTATGGTATCTTTGGTTCAAAAGGATTTTATGAGACCAAGATGTCTGATATTGCAGACGAGGCAGGCATTGCAAAGGGCACGATTTATTTATATTTCAAAAGCAAGGAACAATTATTCATTGCCGTATCGAAGCGGGATTGCAATAGCTTTATTAGCCGGCTTGATTATGCTCTGAAATCCAATGAAAATACGGGTGACAAGCTTGGTGCTATCGCGAAGACGCACTTAACTTATTATTATGAGCGGCGTAATCATACTAAACTATTTTTTATGGCACCTAATAATGACCCTGACCTGATGAAGTTTATGAAGGGGTTCATGAATGAATATATGAGTATGGTATGCGAGGTGCTGAAAAGCGCTAATGTACCTGAGCCTGTGCTGTTAGCCGAGGCTTATATTGGGATTCTGGATCGGCTGAAAATGGACATTATGCTTAACCCGGAGTTTAACGAGGACGATCTGAACAAACGTATTTCCTTTGCAGCTGCGCTGTTCTTGGATGGCTGCCGTTCGTTCATTCAAGTATAGAACGTATTAACAACTTATATAGAATATCAATTTACAGAGAAGTAGGTACAAACAATGAACATAATGACTGTAGAGCAAATTTCAAAAAGCTATGGCGAAAAAATATTGTTCAAGGATGCCTCATTTGGTATGGGGGATCAAGACAAAATTGGGGTCGTAGGTGTGAATGGAACAGGAAAGTCAACGTTCCTACGTGTAATAGCAGGCATGGAGCCTGCGGATAGTGGACAGATTGCCACCGGGAACGATGTACGCATTCAATTTCTCGCACAAAATCCTCAATTTAATCCAGACAATACCGTACTGCAACAAGTGTTTGAAGGCGACAGCCCTGAGATGAAGACAGTGCGTGAATATACCGAGACGATGGAATTATTGGAACTTAATTCTTCTGACCCAGCCTTGCAAGAGCGACTGATGCGTTTGAATCAACAGATGGAACAGCTCCAGACTTGGCAGATGGAGAGCGAAGCCAAAAGCATTCTATCCAAGCTGGGCATTCGACAATTCGATGCACGTATGGGCACATTGTCTGGAGGACAGCGTAAAAGGGTAGCTCTAGCTTCCGCGTTAATTCACCCGTGTGAACTGCTTATTTTGGATGAGCCGACCAACCATATTGATAATGACTCTGTTGTGTGGCTGGAGCAATATTTGCAAAAGCGTCGTGGAGCTCTCTTGATGATTACGCATGACAGGTACTTCCTCGATCGTGTTGCTAATGTCATGCTTGAGCTAGACCATGGACGATTATTCCGGTACGAGGCGAACTATACGCGTTTCCTAGAATTGAAAGCAGAGCGAGAAGAACGTGAGTCTGCATCAGAGCAGAAACGGCAAAATCTGCTGCGTACAGAGCTTGCTTGGATTAGACGCGGTGCAAAAGCTCGTACGACCAAACAAAAAGCGAGAATTGATCGCTATGAGCAATTGAAGGATCAACAAGGGCTGAATCGTTCCGGCTCAATGGACGTTTCTGTTGGCTCCACCCGTTTAGGGAAGAAGATTCTGGAGATTGAGCATTTATCCAAATCTGCAGGTGGACGTAAACTGATTGAAGATCTGAGTTACATCGCTGTACCAGGAGATCGAGTAGGGATCGTTGGCCCGAATGGTAGTGGTAAATCGACGCTGTTACAGATGATTTCCGGTAAGCTGGAACCGGACGCAGGTGAGGTTTCTGTGGGGCCAACTGTTAACCTCGGTTACTTCACACAGGAACATCAGGAGATGGATGAATCGCTTCGCGTTATTGAGTACATCAAGGAAGTTGCTGAGAACGTGAAAACGGCAGATGGTTCGCTAATAACTGCATCGCAAATGTTAGAACGTTTCCTCTTCACGCCTACAGCACAATGGACGCCAATCTCTCGGTTGTCGGGTGGGGAGAAGCGTAGACTTTATTTGCTTCGTGTATTAATGGCTGCACCTAACGTTTTACTGCTCGATGAGCCTACGAATGACTTGGATATTCAGACATTAGCTGTACTAGAAGATTATTTGGATGATTTCCCTGGCGTTGTATTCGTTGTATCCCATGATCGATACTTCTTGGATCGTACGGTAGATAAGGTTCTTTCCTTTGAAGGTGAAGGTGCTGTGAGGGTTCATGTGGGCGATTATAGTGAGTATGCAGAATGGATGTTGAAGAATGTGACATCTAATACGGCTACGGCCTCTCAGACAAACAGTGCGGCGGCAAGTACTGATTCCAAATCATCAACGGATGAGCGTAAGTCGGCTACTTCTACAGCGAAGCCTAAGCTGAAATTCAGCTTCAAGGAACAACGTGAGTATGATCAAATTGATGAGAATATTGAGAAAGCTGAGTCCAATCTGGGAAGGATCAATACCGATATGGAGGCAGCCTTCAGTGACTCTGCCCGTCTGCAGGAGTTGATGTCGGAACAGGCAGAGGCCGAGCGTCATCTAGAAGAACTGATGGAGCGTTGGACGTACTTGAATGAACTGGCAGAGCAAATTGAGCAAAACAAATCGTAAAATTGTTTTATGGTTTGCTCGGCAAGGGCGATGCCGAAATGTAAGTAATGATTCATTTAACTCATTAGCCCAAAGCAAGGCTCTTTTTCAAATGCGACATCACGTGCTGATGAAAAAGGGTCTTTTTTATATTCAAAAATTTCAGCCTTTGTTTGATTTCTTTAAAAGTATGAACCACTAAATATGAAACGTTTCTCCTGTTATTACGTTGTAATAAGTAAAGAATTCCATAGGAGGGAGCCGGTACCACATGAATTATAAAGAATTGAATGAGCAATTGGCGATTCTGAAGGAAAAGGGGAGAATTTACGAGAAGTGGAAGAGCAGGCTTGCGAAACTAAACGAGGAAGAGAACGAGTGGAAAGCCAAAGTAGAGCGACGCTTGGAGCATCTGGAAAAGGAACAAAGCGATGTAGATCGTCTAAATAGCATGACATTGTCGGCATTTTTCTATAACTTAATTGGTAAGAAACAGGAACGGTTAGAGAAGGAAGAGCTGGAGCTTATGGAGAGCAAAGCTGAGTATGACACGGCATGCCGCATGTTACAGGATGTGCAAGAACAGCGTTTACAGGTACAGCGTGAGCTGGATGGACAACGTGAACTTCAGTTCTGGGAGAGTGATTACAAGCAGCTATGGGGCAAGAAGGAACACCATTTGCTAGCCAGAGATCATGAACTACAACAGATGGCAGAGGATCGTGAACATGTCATCGGGGAATTGAAGGAGCTACAAGAGGCGGAGCGAGAAGGTAAACGTCTAATGCTCGCTTTGGATCGTGCAGCAGAGGCTCTAAAGTCAGCTGGGAACTGGGGAGTGTATGATATGATGGGTGGCGGGATGATATCCACTCATATCAAGCGTAGCCGGATGGATGATGCACAATCTGCCATAAATGAAGCTGGACGACATCTGAAACGTTTCCAGAAGGAGCTGGATGATGTCAAAATGGCAGTAAAAGCCGATTTAGAACTCGGAGGTTTATTATCGTTCGCTGATTATTTCTTCGATAACCTCTTCGTGGATTGGATGGTTCAGGACAAAATTCGTAAAGCTGAATCTCAGGTGCAGGAGGGACAAAGTACGATCCGTCGTACTATGCATGTGCTCAAAAATGAAATACGTGCACATCAGGCAACCAAGGAAAGCCTGGAGCGTCGTTATCATCAACATATTGAGCTTGCCGATTAGCTTCATGCTTCTATATCCTATAAAAAAATCTAAAACAGGGTACACCCTGCATCCATGAAGTTATGGTGCAAGGCGTACCCTGTTTACGTTAATTACCGGTTACTGAGTATTCAACTTGATAAGACGGATAGAAGACGGAAAGTGCTTCTTTTTACATTATGAAATTGCCTATTGTACGACGATCAGATTATTTGGTTGTTATATATGCTGTAAGCAGTCGCGCGGTGTTTAACACAGCATCTTTATGAGTACGCTCCATGGAGTGAGAGGCGTGTACCCCTGGGCCAATGAGTGCAGCTCGAATGTTGTTGCCAGCACGTAAGGCGGCGGAACCGTCTGATCCATACTGTGGATAAATGTCGATGGCATAATCCATTTTGCTTTCTTTGGCTAGCTCAATTAAACGGCTTGTCATCTCATAGTCGTAAGGGCCGGAAGAATCCTTGGCACAGATTGATACATCGGTTTCTTTACAACTGAGATCATCACCCATAGCTCCCATATCTACAGCGATCATCTCACTGATCTCAGCAGGAATATAGGATGCCCCGTGTCCAACTTCTTCGTAGTTGGAGATTAACAAGGACACGTTATGTAGAGGTTTCCAGCCCTCGCGGTGAGCTGACTCCAGTATGCCAAACAAGGCAGCTACGCTGGCTTTATCATCAAGATGTCTTGATTTGATATAACCACTTGGTGTAATCACAGCTCTGGCATCGAAGGAAATGAAGTCACCGACACAGATGCCGAGTCCTAATACATCCTCTTTGGAATGAACGACCTCATCAATTCGGACTTCCATATGATTTTCTTTTCGCTCGAAGGTACGTGCATCCGGATAGACGTGTACTGAGGGGTGGAGAGAGAGAATGGTACCTGTGTAACTTCTACCATCCCGAGTATGAATTGTACAGTACTCATTTTCAATACTCTGCATAGAGAAACCGCCAACCGACGTTAGCTTCAAGGTGCCGTATGAAGTAATTGAGCGAACCATCGCGCCTAGTGTGTCAACGTGTGCACTAAGTCCAATTGTTTTGGATGAATCTTGCCCAGCCAGCGTGAGAATGGCGCCGCCTTTATTGTTTAGTTCAAAAGGAATGGATAATTTCTCGGCTTCCTCACGAATCATCTCGATGATATGGTGAGTATATCCACTTGGACTTGGTGTATCGAGCAATTTTTTTAGCAGAGTTAAGACATAAGATTCATTAATGGTAAATGTCATGGTATAACTTCCCCCTTCAAAATCATTGTTGTGGAACAAACGCGGTAACAAATACAGCCTGTCTGGCAGGAATGTTAAAACTCACCCATTCCTTAGGCCAGCAGGCTGTCTGCTTTTTTACAACGTACCCGTCGGATTTCCTTTACGCTGGCTTTCGATAGATTCATTAGAAATAGAACCTTCCGGTTCAGTTGTTCCGATTGTATCCATCGAAGCGTAGGAATCGAATGTGTCAGTGCTTGATTTGGCATTCTCTAATTCAGATACGCGTAACTTCAACTGTTTGTTCTCACGCTGCAGTCGATATTGGCGATAGATGCCGTATGACCCTACAATAATTCCACCGATCAGCGTACAGCCGAGAATCAGAAGAATTAGCGGGATTTGGAACGTGTTAAAGAGCAGGTTAACCTCCACCGAATTCACATTAATTACAGCAAATATTCCGGTAAAAAGTGCAAAAACAAGACCTGCAATAAGCGCCCATTGCATTTTCATGGTGTTGCCTCCTTGTTGAACAATTCAGGACTAAGATACATTACCCCATTAGCCTGAGGATGTATCCTGCAATGATTATAAAATCCCCTGCCCGAATGGGCAAGGGATGCAGGTCGTAGGGATGGAACAACAACCTTATTTAGTTAATTCCTCCATCTGCTCGATCAGTTCTTTGAACACGCTCATAGCTTCACGGATCGGCTGTGGCGAGGACATATCTACGCCAGCTTTTTTCAAGATGTTGATGGAGTAATCGCTACCGCCACTCTTCAGGAAACCAAGATAGCGATCTACAGCAGGCTGACCCTCTTCCAGAATTTGCTTCGAGAAGCTTGTTGCGGCTGAGAAGCCTGTAGCGTATTTGTACACGTAGAAGCTGTTATAGAAGTGGGGAATACGTGCCCATTCCATTTCGATTTCTTTGTCCACCGCCATATCTTTACCATGATATTGTACATTCAGATCATAATAAATTTCGGATAGCAGCTGTGGAGTGAGCGCCTCACCTTGTTCCGCACGTTCATGAATGATCTTCTCGAATTCGGCAAACATCGTTTGGCGGAATACAGTGGTGCGGAATTGATCTGCATAATAAGTTAATAGATACAACTTCTCTTTTGGATCGGTTGATTTATTTAATAGATAATCCATCAATAATGCTTCGTTCGTGGTAGATGCAACTTCAGCAAGGAAGATGGTGTATTGCGCATCACGATATGGAAGAGTGGTATCTGAATAATGAGAATGCAGCGCATGGCCCATCTCATGAGCAAGTGTAAACATGCTGTTCAGATTATCCTTGTGATTGAGCAGGACATAAGGATGGGTGCCGTAAGCTCCCCATGCATAAGCGCCTGAGCGTTTGTTTTCATTCTCATATACATCGATCCAGCGATTTTCATAACCTGCCTGAAGAGTATCTGCATAATCCTGACCTAGTGGTTTCAGGCCATCTTTGACGATTTGTTTTGCTTCATCATAAGAAATATCCATCTTGTATTCATCTACGAGTGGGGCAAAAAGATCGTACATATGCAGTTGATCCACATTAAGCAGTTTCTTACGCAGATCCATGTAACGGTGCAGCAAAGGAAGGCTTTCGTGAATGGTATCCACGAGGTTGGTGTATACGTCCTTCGGAATGTTGTCACCGTAGAGGGACATTTCTAGTACAGAAGGGTACTTACGTACGTCTGCATAGAACATATTTTTCGTTACATTGGCATTAAGGGCAGCAGCAATTGTATTTTTTTGTTTACCATAGGTTTCATAAACTGCCTTAAAAGCGCGTTCGCGAACTTCACGGTTCGGATTCTCCAGGAATTGAATGTAACTGCCATGTGTCAGTTCAACTTCGTTTCCATGCTCATCCTTGATTTTTGGGAACTTGAGATCCGCATTGTTCAACATGCTAAATATCGTTTGCGGAGCTTGAGAGAGGTTACCTACTTGGGCGAGCAAAGCTTCCTCCGTTTTGCTCAGGACATGCGCTTTTTCACGTTTCATTTCTTCTAAAGTGAACTTGTAAGCTTTAAGCTGCTGATCAGCAATTAATGCATCCAGTTGATTGTCTGGAAGTGCCAAAATCTCAGGTGTTACAAACGAAAGTGCTTCCCCAACTTGAACACTCAGCTTTTGCGCTTTTTGGGAAAGATTTTGATATGTAGGATTAGCTGTGTCTTCATCTTGGTGCATGCGTGCGTAAACAAAAAGGCGCTCGATCTTGAGAGATATTTCATCTTCCAATTCGAAACATGCTTTTAATGCTTCGGGTTTATCCAGTTTGCCTTGAAATTCGGAGGCTTTCTTCGTCAAAGAAGAGACTTCTTCATACTCCTGATCCCAAGCTTTCTGATCGGCAAACAAATCTTCCAGTTTCCAAGTGTGTTCAGTTGGTACCTCGGAACGTTTCAATAATTGACTCATGGGAATCCTCCTTAATGGTAATGATGAATCTATGGATGAAGCAGTCTTCGCCTCGACCGCTGAAATGGGCAGAGACGAAGGAATCAAGCTAAATACCAGTAAAATAGCAAGTGATCTGCGATATTTCAACGTACTTCCTCCTCAGCCATACCAATATTTCATATAGTATGACCTGGCGTACGTTGAATTATTTGAGAAGCTAAGCTCCCATATTGTAGAGGAAATATACAATCAGGAAAAAAGCAAAGCAAATCATAAGCGTGGCGATAAGAGCCATGCCTCGTCTCAGTCGATCTGGGATGGACTCACGTCCTAGAATCAGCACAATCCCTAGAGAAAAGGCAAGAATAATAAATATGACGACATTACTTGAGTCAAGCTGCATCAATTTAGACCTCTTTGAAGGCAGCCATCAGCTGGCGCCATTCATCCTCGCGGTTCTCGAAATCAGCTTTTGGGAAACGGCGCTCAGCCCAATGCATTAAGGCTGGACGGCTTAAGAACGTATGACATTCTTCGCCCCATTCTTCCGAGATTTCACGAAGCACGAGATACTTGCCTTGTACTTCCACAGTCATCATATTCCATTTGTCTGTTTTGTATATTTCATGTTTTTTTATCATAGGTAGTCTCCAAACTAACGGTTTTGGTAAAATGATACCGTACCCTTCGATTCAAAGCAAATTTTTTCGGGATTTATAAAAAAGAAAAATTGCAAAATGGAGGGGCTTACAGTATAATAAGGGTATTCGCCATAGATGGCGATATTTTTAGGAGGTTGTTCATTTGAAAGGTACAGTTAAATGGTTTAATGCAGAAAAAGGCTATGGCTTTATTTCAGTTGAAGGCGGCGAGGACGTATTCGTACATTTCTCCGCAATCCAAGGCGACGGCTTTAAAACATTGGAAGAAGGTCAAGCGGTAGAATTCGAAATCACTGATGGAAACCGTGGTCCTCAAGCAGCTAACGTAACTAAATTGTAAGAATCTTTCCGGTCAACGGACTTCTTATAAATGACTTATAGCTGAATATACGAACACAAGCACAGTCCCCATTTAGGAGGCTGTGCTTTTTTTGATGATTATTTATCATTATGTGTAGTTTGACGTATTTAATTCAGTTAGCCGAGAATTTGAATGAATTCCATTTCATCAACCTGTTCGACGCGTAACGCTGAATAATAGCTTAAGGCCGAATCCAAGCAACGCGGTTAGAGAGAAGGCCATCGCGGTCAGGTAAAAGGTTTGTCGGCCAGCATGCTGAATTAGAAGCCCACCCAGTGTGCCACTAAGCAAACCGGCTAAGCTAGACCATACGATCGTAAAGAGAGCCATGCCCGTAGCGCGGTATTCATCTGGCACAAGGTTGGTAATGTATCGAACTGCGGTAACGTAGAATATGCCGAATGTTACACTGTGCATGAATTGAATAGCTACCACTGCTTCAGGCGTATGAGATATCGACATCAGTAATAGACGTAGGGCATACATCAGTGCAGCAAAGGCAATCAAAGGCAACTCCTTATATCGACTGCCGTATTTACTCAGTAACATGAAAATTGGAATTTCGCTCACAGAAGAGATCAGTAGTGACCAGCCAATTAAACCTTCGCCAGCCCCTAATTCTTTGAGCGTAATGGTGAGAAAGGCTTCATTCATTCGGTGACCCATGGCAAGCAAAAAAACACAGGCGAAGAAGCTCAGCACATCTCGGCGTTTTAGAATAGCCCATAACCCCGACAGATCCATCTTAGTGCTGCCACCGGAAGGTTGATCCTGCAGTCGTAAGCTAATGAGGAACGTCGTTCCAGCTAGAGCTATACATAACCACATCGTCCAACCTACGCCAAACGAGCCAAGAAAGTAGCCGATGGTGAGGGCGAAGAACGCATATCCAATTGAACCAAATACACGTATGGTCGTAAAATTCCTGCCGTATTTATTAGCGGTCGTAATGGCCATCGTGTCTGCAAGCGGATAGATCGGATAATAGAAAAAGTAAAATAATGAAACAAGTATAAAGACTTCTCCAAACGTTGTCGCATTGGCTAGCAAGATCCCAGTAATAAATTGTCCTGCTAGCAAGATGATCATGACTTTACGTACTGTTTTGTAACGATCACTCGCCATACTCCAGAACATGTTGGAGAATACAGATACAAGTGGGCCAATCCCGTACAGGTAACCAATTTCTGCGCGAGAGAATCCAAGGTGACTGAAGAATAGTTGGAAGTAAGAAACCACCAGTACGGTTGACCCAAAAATAGTAAACATCAGTGCCCGCAACCAGGTCTGATCTGGGCGGGCGTTGTGACTTAATTTCATGTTGAGAAAACTCCAATCCTATATAACTTTCTAGCATTAACCCTTAAGGGAAGTTGATTTCCTAGAGGATCGAGAAGACATCGAAGGTTCCTTGGTCGTACGTCGAATGACCAACCACACGATAACCAGTTCCGCAAGTAACCCCAGAGATTGCGCAACGGCTCCAATCATTCCATTCCAGGCAGGGAAGATGCTCACTAGAATAAGAAGGACGATAATTGTGCAGATTGCATTGGCTGTTTGTGAGCGAAACATCGTTTTGGTCTGTCCTCGTAATAGGATGAGCCCATTGCTGTAATCCAGAAAAGGCGAGATCAGAGGAAAGAGGACAAAGGCACGCAGCGTCCACAGACTTTGCTCTAATAGAGTTCCCTGAACACTCATGACATTTTCCATCACCCATGGGCCCAGCGGTGTATACGCTATCGACACGGTCATGGCAAAAGGGATAAATCCAGTGACGAGTGCAAACTTTTTGACTAGTTTAGCGTCAATCTCATAAAAATTCAGCACAATCTGGTGAATGTACGTAAAAAAGCTTAGCATCAGCTGCATCAAACTGCTGGCAATAGCAAAAGAAGAGATTGCTAAGGCAATGCCTGTTGTTTTGCCAAGCACGATATTAATGACCGGTCCGATGAAGAGCGCGACAAAGCTGGACAGCAGTAAAGGTTTGTAGAATCGAAATACATCATTTCTCGTTTCGACGGGATGATCCTCAAGCTTAGCAGGCATGTTACGTTTAATGTTATTTCCTTCGATAAAACTGACCAATGCCTCAATCATCATGCCTGCCGCAAAAATGATGGCACCTACACGTCCGCTATTAATGGTATCAGTATAGATAAAATATAGGGACAGACCATACATTCCGGCTAAGCGAAATAACATGCCGATGGTCAGCCACTTTGTTCGATTATTCGTTATGATAATGCCTTGATAGACGTTACGGATAACAGAGAAAATACTGACGTACATCAGAATTTCATACACATCGATTACATGGGATAACAAATCTGGACTTACGCCAAATAAATATTTGAAAACACCTGTACCGATAGGGGAATAGACAATGGCGAATCCGATCAAAAGGACACAGGCGAGAAAAATTTTGGTTACAAAGGTGAGTGCTTGAAAAGAAAGTCGATCCCGAACGAGTGCAGAACAAGTTTGCCGTAACAAGGTAGAGGGGCGTTCGGTGAGAGTAAGCAAGCTGCCGGCAATTGCATAACTAGCAATGATCGTCTCTGGGTGAGCAGAGCGGGCAAGCGTGCTATTGATGATAACGTGAGAGATGGTGACAAGAGAGGCAGATATGCCGAGAGGCACAAAAAAAGCAAATAACCGTCTCCACGAGAGCGGTTCACTTGACGTCATGTGAAGGACTCCTTTGATGATTCAAATAAAGCTAGTATATCATAAACCCTTGACAGTGGAAGCGATTTTTTGCCCTGATTATGCGGTACATCATTTGTACAATTAAGGGGTTCATATTATAATAGGATTGGTTAAAAATCGCTCTAATACGTATCAACCAAGTGGAGGCACATTTATTTTGAGCCAATCAAATCAGAGTCGTCATCAATATCCACGAAATTCATTGGATTTGATGAGAAAGGTGTACAAGTACACGATTCCGGAGACGCGGAAAAAATTAGATGAGTGGCGTGAACAGGCTGAGAAAATTCCGAATGAAGAATTGCGGAATCAAGCTCTTGCCAGCATCAGGGACAAGCAATTCCACTGCGAAGGCGGTACGGTCTATGCTTTGCCCGATATGCCGAAGAGGCATATCTTAATTCCGCTAATTGTTGCTTACCAAACCATCAGTGATTATTTAGACAATTTGTGTGACCGCAGCACATCGATGGATCCGAACGACTTCCGTCTGCTCCATCAATCCATGCTTGATGCGGTAGATCCCGAGGCGACACCAGTCAATTATTATGCTCTTCGTGAGGAGCAGGATGACGGTGGGTACTTGCGGAATCTGGTGACTACATGTCAGGAGTTGACTCGTCAGCTGCCTGGATATGCGTCCGCCAAGCCTCAAATTCAGGATCTGGCAGGCCTATACACGGACCTGCAGGTATATAAGCATATCAAACCGGAACTGAGAGAAACGGCTTTGCTCGAGTGGTGGTCGGAGCATCGTCACCGCACGCCTCAGTTTCGTTGGAACGAATTTGCCGCCGCTACTGGCTCTACGCTGGGCGTATTCATGCTGTTTTTGGCTGCGAGCGACGAGCAGTTAACTGAAGAGCAGGCTGCCTCGATCCACACCGCCTATTTTCCGCATGTATGCGCATTACACATTATGCTCGATTATTTAATCGACCAGGATGAGGATCGTGTCGGGGGAGATCTCAACTTCTGTAATTACTATGAGAATGTAGAGACGATGCTGGACCGAATTGCTTTTATTGTGGAGATGGCGCGCAGTGATGTGCAGAACATTCCGGGAAGCTCCTTTCACCGAATGATCATTGAAGGATTACTTGCCATTTACCTGTCTGATCCCAAAGTAAGCGAACAACATGAAGTTCGCGCCATTTCCAAGCGTTTGATGAAGAAGAGTCCAATGACAAGAGTATTTTTCTTTATCTTTAGTCGCTGGATTCGCAAGCACATGTAAGTCAGGCGATTTGTTGCGGGAGCCTGAAGTGAAACTAGAGGAGGAAGAAACATCATGACAGCAGTAAAAAAAATCGCAGTTTTAACGAGCGGTGGCGATTCACAAGGGATGAACGCGGCCGTTCGTGCGGTGGTTCGCAGCGGACTATTTCACGGTCTTGAGGTATATGGTGTGCAGCGTGGATACCAAGGCCTTCTGAACAACGATATTTTCCCAATGGATCTCCGTAGTGTTGGTGATATCATCCAACGTGGGGGCACCGTTCTACAATCAGCGCGTTGTAAAGAGTTCTACACAGCCGAAGGTCAGGAAAAGGGAGCGGATATTCTTCGTGCTCGTGGCATCGACGGTTTGGTTGTTATCGGTGGAGACGGCTCTTACAATGGTGCGAACAAGTTAAGTAAGCTGGGCATCAACACGATGGGTCTTCCAGGAACCATTGACAACGACATCTCATTCACTGATTACACCATCGGATTCGATACAGCGGTAAGTGTAGTTGTTGATGCAGTGAACAAATTGCGGGATACGATGTCTTCCCATGAGCGCTCTTCCATCGTTGAGGTCATGGGTCGTCATTGCGGCGATATTGCTCTGCACGCAGGACTTGCTTCTGGTGCGGAAACGATTCTCGTTCCTGAAGTACCGTTTGATATGGATGAAGTAGCAGATCGAATGAAAGCGAACTTCGCTCATGGCAAACGTCACAGTATCATCATCGTTGCAGAAGGTGTAGGTAAAGGTGAGGATGTTGCAAAAGAATTAATGGAGCGTTGTCCTACGTATGAACCGCGAGTAACGGTGTTGGGTCACATTCAACGTGGAGGTACACCAACTCCATTCGACCGTAACTTGGCAAGTCGACTAGGTGACTTCGCTGTTCGCAGTCTGATTGCAGGTGAGACGGATAAAGGTTGTGGTATTATCAAAGGTGAGCTTGTCCTCACTGATATTGATAAAGTCGTGAATACGAAAAAAGATTTTGATGTGGAAACGTATGAACTGGCACAACGTTTGTCCCAATAATAAATAAGTAACAACAAAAGAGCACAGCCCTTATCAAGGGGCGTGCTCTTTTTGCGTTTGCCATTTATGCTTCAGTGGCAGCTTTGCGCTGTACCAGGAACAGTCTCCACAGCAATGCTACCGCACCGACAGCCAGACCTGTAATCAATCCAACCCAGTAACCAAAAGCACCAAGGGACGTATACGTGGCTGTAATATATCCAACCGGCAGCCCGATGATCCAATAGGCTACAAACGTAATGATAAGAGCGGGGTTCACGTCCTTATACCCTCGAAGCGCTCCCTGCGTCGGCGTAGCGATGGCATCCGAAATCTGAAAGAAGATCGCATAGATCAAAAAGTGCTGCGTCAGTGCAATAACTTGCTGATCATTCGAATAGAGACCGGCAATTTGTTCACCGAATACAAGCAATACGACGGCGGTTAACAAAGACAACACAATCGCCCCGCCAATGCCAAGGAGGCTATATTGTTTCGCATCTTTGGCTCGCCCAGCACCTGCTTC
Source organism: Paenibacillus tundrae (assembly GCF_036884255.1). Lineage (NCBI taxonomy): Bacteria > Bacillati > Bacillota > Bacilli > Caryophanales > Paenibacillaceae > Paenibacillus > Paenibacillus tundrae. The sequence continues at coordinate 2,228,762 of NZ_CP145605.1, forward strand.
AAAGCCTACTAGGATCGTAAGAGCCATACAGATGCTTACAGGTAACATATAGAGCGTAGAAGCGAAATTCAGGGCAGCCTGATGAGCAGCAATCGTAATCGTATCGAAACGACTCATCAACAGCGTAACAGCTGCAAAAATAGAGGTTTCAAAAAAGGTAGCGAATCCGATGGGGATTCCAATTTTGAGAAGTTCTTTCCACTTTCCAAATGATACTTTAGACATTTGACGGAAAATGCCATACTGAGCGAATGGTTCTACCCGATGTACAACGAAAAGACTGATAAGGAATATGAGCCAATAGGTAACGGCAGAAGCTACACCAGCGCCTACTCCGCCTAATTGAGGAAAGCCCCAACGTCCGAAAATAAGCAGGTAGTTCAGCAGTATGTTCACAGGTAATGAGATCAACGTAATTAACATACTAATTCGCGTCTGCCCGAGAGCGTCCATAAAGCTTCGAAGAACGGTATACCCGAATAGGGGAGTTATGCCGAAGGCAAGGGCGCTCAAAAAGTAAAGAGCAACCTGAGCCACTCGCGGCTCCAGCGGCATAGCATTCAAAATGGGCTTTAACAACAAGGCTCCAGCGGCAAGAACGAATAAACTGACTGCAAAGCCAAGATATAAAGCCTGTATAACATTGTAGCCGATCTGATCCTTGCGTTTAGCGCCGAGTAAATGGGAAACAACAGGTGTTATTCCGATTAGAATACCACTAAGACCTGTCTGTACAGGCATCCACAGACTTGTACCAATGGCTACACCTGCCAGGTCAGATGGAGAAAATTTGCCTGACATGTTGGTATCGAAGAATGACATGGCAGATAAGGCAATCTGTGTGGTGAAAATAGGTAGAAATATGATCAAAAATTGTTTTGCTTTCTGTGAAAAGCTTGTTGTGGTCATGTTCACGTGAGGCGCCTCGCTATTCTCATAAAGTTATCATCATCGTGTCATTACTGGACAGCTACTTATTGTAGATGATTTTATTCTGTTTGAACAGAGAAGAGCGTTGTAGCATGAAAAACCCGCTCCGTCTAATACGGTGCGGGCTGTCATTGCTCGTTACATAATACATAAGAAATTCAGATAAGTGCCTTCTTCAATATTTATTCGTAATTAACACCTGGCGTATAACGATTGGATGCATTCCATAGTAGATATTCATCCACATTCATATCTTTCATAGCTTTAATCTGGTCTTCGACTTGTTTCTTCCCGTATTTCACGTAATGCCCACTACCTAACCAGCTAGCCGTAAAATCTTGAATCCATGGCCGTATAATCGGCTTAAGCTCCTTGGTTGGATCAAGCTTCTTATGTGTATCTTCCATGGATCCTTTGATCGTTGTATATGGGTCTTTGTCCGGATCCTTCACGCCGTACCAGCCTGTAGAGTAATGACTAGGGTATACCATGGGTGAGATCACATCTACATTCTCTGAAATCTTCACAAAATCCTGTCCAATCCCTTCAGCAGCAGGGACAGATGCCGCATATCCAAATATATCGACAGATACTCTAACGCCCAATGGAGCAAGCTCTTTACGAGCGTACTGTACGAACTCAGCCACAATATCAACTCGTGATTTGTCTGTTTTCGTATATTTTAACGTATCCGCGCGATTCTCAAAGCCTTCCGGGAACCGAACATAGTCAAATTGAATTTCTTTGAATCCTAGTTTTGCTGCTTCTTTGGCAATTGCAACATTGTAATCCCACACCTCTTTGCTATAAGGGTTCACAAAGCTGTCTCCCTTACTGTTGGCCCAGACGCTTCCGTCTTTGTTCTTGAAAGAAAGTTCCGGATTCTTTTCAGCCAAAATGGTATCTTTGAAAACGACGACTCGTGCGATGGGATACACCTCATGTTTCTGAAGTCTTTTCATCAGTGCATCAATATCCCGAATAAAAGGTTGGGATGTACCCATTTCCAGTAACGTTTTATTTTCTGTGGGGTATGTAATATATCCTAGATCGTCTTTAATATCGATGACCATGGAGTTCAACTCTGAATTGTCTATTAGTTCCAGTAATTCTTTCATGCGTGCCCCACCAGCACTATAGGCAGTTACATAAATACCTTTGACAATGGGTGCGTCGGGTTGAGGATCAATTTTAGCAGGGGGATTGTCTGCATCGATGACCACCTGATCTTGTTGAGATTGAATAATAGCTGTATTAAAGTTATTCGTTATCGATGGAAATGCCTGCACTCCCTGATCTGATGTTACCGAAGAACCGCTGAAGCTTCCCCAGGCCATGGCAAGTAAGGCCCAAAACATATTCATTGTATTCCACTCCCTTAATGTATTTCCATGTCTGCGTTATACAGTAAACCCCTCCCGGCTTTTAACCTTATTAACCAAGTAATGAAACATGTGTAAAAAATGAAAACCGCTTCCTGTATGGGGACAACCCTCACAAGAAGCGGCGTGATCAATCTAAAGATTATTGAATGTAAATATCGTTCTGATGCTCACAAATACTGTACTGAATGATTTCCATTGCATCTCCCTGCTCCAAGATGCCCAGCCCATCTCGGAGGACAATCAGTGAGTCGAGCTCATTCGGTTTCAAGAAAGGGAGCATTTCCGGGCACCATTTGTTGACGATCTCAAACAGTTTTACCGTTTCCATATCCACAATAATCACCCTTTCCTACTCGAATTCCAAAATGGTAAGTCATTCGGCGCGAATCGGAAAAGCAAAGTGCCTGTGAAATTGAAGGGCAGATCCTGCTATACATCATATTTAGGAGCCGTGCACAATTATTATACCACATTTATGATAATTGTTAACCGTACAGGTGTCTTAACTTCGACGGAAGGAACCCATAACGCCAACCGTTTCCACAATATTCACAAATGCTTTTGGGTCGGTTTCTTTAATGATTCGTTTGATCTCAACCAGCTCATATCGAGTCGTTACAGTCATTAACATGTCCTTTTCGATATCGGTATATGCTCCTTGGGTTTTAATCTTTGTAACTCCGCGTGGACGAACGAGTAATTTCTTCAGCATGGCCTCGGTCTCATTCGTAATGATGTACAGTGTTACTTTGATGTGGCTGATGTGGATCAGATCCAGCACTTTACCTGTGATATAGATGGATACCATGGATGCCAAGGCAATAGTCCAATTATCACTCAAGTAACCAGCGAGCATAATAATCGCTCCGTTCATACCGGCCATAACGGTACCGATAGGGAAGTCACGGTTACGTGTGAAGATCGAACCGACAATATCAAGCCCACCGGTTGAACCGCCCACTCGGAACGAAATGCCTGTGCCCAATCCAACAAGAATACCACCAAACACACAGCTAAGCAGAGGATCTGGTGACACAGCAAAAACAGGCAGCAAACCGATAAACCAGGATGTGGCTGCTACAGAGACAATACTCAATATAATGAAACGTCGTCCAAGAATAAACCAACCTGCGATGAGCAAGGGAATGTTAAGAACAAAATACATTATACTAAGATTCAGGGTTGTGAAATAACCCAGAAGCATGGAAATACCGGATACCCCGCCGCTAAGCATTTGATGCGGAATTAAGAACCAGTTGAAGCCGCAGGCAATAGCTGCAGCACCCAAAATGATCACTAAACAGTGCCAAATTATTTTGGGCAATTTAATCACCTCATTTATATTTAAAACCAGATTGCTGGTAATCTTGAATTGTTTTGTGATATAATGATTTGTGGATATTCTTGAGTAGGAAACTTTTTCCAAATGTATCAATAAAATTTGAAATGTTTCAAACGCATGTGTGTAGTTTTAGTCTTATGTTGGGGACCCATACACGAATTATAATGAATTGTGATAATAATTTGACCAGATGGGATAACCTATAAATATTAACGCTACTTAAGAATACAGACAACAAAGTGGATTGTCCACCATGTCCACCATATAGAAGGAGTATGAATAATTTTGACAAATTTAAATTTCGCAGATTTCAATCTTGAACCACTGGTGCTACAAGCCATCACTGAGCTCGGGTTTGAGGAAGCAACACCGATTCAATCCAAATCGATTCCTATCGCACTTCAAGGCAGAGATTTGATCGGTCAAGCTCAAACAGGTACAGGTAAAACAGCAGCATTCGGTATTCCATTGATTAGCAAAATCTCCAAGACTGACGACAAAATCCGCGCCCTCATCATGGCACCTACACGCGAGCTTGCGATCCAAGTTGCCGAAGAGATCGAAAAACTCACTCGCTTCAAAGGATTGCGCTCCCTGCCAATCTACGGAGGACAAGATATTGTTCGCCAAATCCGTGCACTGAAAAGAAAACCACAAATTATCATTGGTACACCTGGACGTCTTCTAGACCACATCAACCGTAAAACAATCAAACTTGATGATGTACAAACGGTTGTATTGGATGAAGCAGATGAAATGCTCGACATGGGTTTCATGGAGGATATTCAATCGATCCTGAAACAAGTTCCAGATGACCGTCAAACAATGCTGTTCTCAGCAACAATGCCTCCTAACATTCAAAAATTGGCTCAACAATTCCTTAACAACCCTGAGCATGTATCCGTAATTCCGAAACAAGTTAGTGCACCTCTGATTGACCAAGCTTACATCGAAGTGCCTGAGCGTCAAAAATTCGAGGCATTGAGCCGTTTGCTGGATATGGAATCTCCAGAACTGGCAATTGTATTCGGACGTACGAAACGTCGTGTTGACGAATTGGCTGAAGCGTTGCAAAAACGTGGTTATTCTGCTGATGGTCTCCATGGTGACCTATCTCAAAACCAACGTGATACAGTAATGCGTAAGTTCCGTGACGGCAGCATTGATGTACTCGTTGCAACTGACGTTGCTGCTCGTGGTCTCGACGTATCCGGCGTAACTCACGTTGTGAACTTTGACCTTCCACAAGATCCTGAGAGCTATGTTCACCGTATCGGTCGTACTGGCCGTGCTGGTAAAGAGGGTGCTGCTTGGTCATTCGTTACACCACGTGAGATCGATCACTTGCACTTTATTGAGCGTGTAACGCGTCATCGTATTCCACGTAAACCATTACCAACAATGGCAGAGGCTGTAGAAGGTAAACAACGCTTGACAGCTGAGCGTTTGCTTGAGATCGTACAATCTGGTGAACTGAATGAATACAAAGGCATTGCTATTCAGATGCTTGAGCAATATGATTCGGTTCAACTCTTGTCGGCTGCTCTGAAGCTCCTGACAGGTGACAAAAAAGATGCACAAGTTGATCTGACTCCAGAAGATCCAATCCGTGCTAAACGTCGTAAACCAGATGTTCGCTCCGGTGGACGTAAACCATCAGGTTACAGTGGTAACCGCAGTGGCGGTGGCGGCGGCTACAACCGTGATCGCAACAGCAGTGGCGGCGGACGTGGTGGCTACAACCGCGATCGTAACAGCGGTGGAAGTGGAAGCAGAGAAGGTGGTTACAACCGTGACCGCAAACCTCGTCCAAGCAACAATGAAGGACGTCGTCCTGCCAAAGATTCATCTTTTGAATAACATTTAATTCAATAACATATAAGCGTGATTTAAGGAATGGGGCAGGTGACTGCCTCATTCTTTTTTTTTGTATGTGGAAGATCAGAGGACGAGATCAGTTGAATCATCTCTTTTGCGGAAGTACTGGCTTTTACTATATAAAATAAGGTATATTAATATTAGACTTCAGGTTACACGCAAGGCTGCGGAGGAGGAGAAATGTTTGGAATTTAAAGGAGCTATGGGCGGGATATACAGGCTTACAGAGTGGATTACACGACTTGCCGCAACCAACTTGTTGTGGGCTATTTGCTCGTCTCCATTCTTGTTTTTCATGATTATGAAGGTCTTAGTAATGCAACAGAACTTGGCTAACGAATCATTGCAAATGAACTGGGCTATGGCGATTGTGGCACCGCTTACACTGTTCCCGGCAACCTCGGCTTTATTTACGGTTGTGCGTAAATGGAATATGGGTGATACGGATGTACCGATTTTCCGCACGTTCTTTGTAGGTTACAAAGAGAATTACAAGCAAAGTTTGATCGGTGGTATATTCTATACACTGCTTTTTGCCATTATGTATCTAGATTACACGGTTTATATGACACAGTTCAAAAATATGCAGCTCGTAGGTATCATCATGCTTGTGTTGCTGCTGCTATTGTTCGTTTCACTGTTTAACTTTTTCTCAATGGTTGTGCACTACCATATGTCGATTGGATTAATTATCAAAAATGCAGTTTTGTTAACGCTAATTAGACCGTTTCGTGTATTTTCAACCTTGCTGGGAAGTGGGTTGTTAATTTACATCGGCTCTAGGTATCCAGTATTGTTTGTCTTCTTTATTGTAAGCATTATCGCTTGGTTCGCGTTCTTTAATTTCTATGCTACCTTCATGAAGATGCAAGAGCAGATGGAGAAAATGCAGAAGCAGAAGGAAGAAGAGGAAGCGGCACAAGCTGGAGATGCTGTCGAAACAATTGAGGGTGCAAACCCTGTGGAAGACAAAAACGAAACACTGCGAAAATAAAACTTACGTTGTCGGCATTTACTTTTTACACAGTTAGGGATATAATAACTGTACATCCTGCGATGTACGTTTCGGTTATTCGTTGTTTTGAACCAATGATGATGTCTTCGGGAGATCTATACAAAATGTTGCTGAAACGCCCTGTCTATACGACATGGGGACTTCAAATTCATTTTTGCGGCCACCCACCTGCCAAGCAGGTTCATAAGACAATGTAGCCGGACGGCATAGGCGGGTTCCTATGTTACAAGTACAGCACCCTGACACTTTCCTCTAATCCAGGAGTATCAGGGTGCTTTTTTGTGAGGAGAAACGTATTTTTGTTAAAAATGCGGCTTACCCTTTTGTTACTTCTTGAACAATGTTACACTAGAATACATAAATGGAACGGTTACACTCAAAGGAGGAAGGGTCTTGACCTTAAAGAGAACGCTCGTAGGTATCATCCGAAGCATGGAGGGAACCAGCGATCGAGCCAAGGATCCCAAATTAAAAACACGGTATTATAACCTATCTAAAGAGAGAGCGTGGGAAGAGGTTTCTTCTACACTAAAGAAAATCCCAGGTTATAAAGTGCTGCACGAAGTGCCATCTGTTGGAGAGATTATCTTGGAAAAGCGTACAACGTTTGGCCGGACGATGGATATCACCGTTTCTATTATCTCCGTTAGCCCTGTGCGTAGTGCGGTAGATATGTATTCTGCTTCACGTGGTTCACTTGGAGATCTGGGATCGAATTATCGTACAATTATGAATCTATTCTCTGTGCTTGATAAGAAGCTGGCAAAATACAAAGCAAATGATTAGGGCGTGTCTGAAAACTGCGTCCTTCAAGGTTTTCAAACACGTACTAAATAGATGATGACAAAACAAAAAGCGAGAGAAGGTGAGCCTTCCTCGCTTTTGTTCTGGGACGTGTATGACTTCTACAGCAGAGCTTTTACTGCAGCAATGGCTTGCTCGAAGTTAGGGGATTCTGTCATTTCAGGCAGATACTCCACATATGTAATCTTATCTTCGGCATCCACTACGAAAATGGAACGCATGTCCAGTTGGAATTCCTTGATCAGAACACCGTAATTTTCACCGAATGAGCGTGTTTTGTAATCAGACAAAGTAACAACGCGGTCTACGCCGGCTGCTCCGCACCACCGTTCCTGTGCAAACGGAAGGTCTACGCTTACAGTCAGGACAACTACGTTGTCTCCGAGCTCTCCAGCTTCAACGTTGAAGCGACGAGTCTGCGCATCACATACGCCGGTGTCCAGGGAAGGAACAACGCTAATCAATTTAATTTTGCCTGCATAGTCTTTCAGAGATACTTCTTCAATCAGGTTTTTGCTGAGTGTAAAATCAGGTGCTTGATCGCCTACTTTCAGTTCAGGACCGATCAATGTGATAGGGTTACCTTTGAATGTAGCTGCGCCTGTACGTTCTTGTGCCATAATAATGTTCCTCCTTATTAATTGGTGATCCGTGCCAAAATCCATTATAATCTTTTATGAAAGACATTGTCCAATGTGGACGTAGTTTATTACGATGGATCAGATGAAAGCCGATCTGACAGGGTGGAGTGAAAGTAGAAACGTATGATATTTATTAGGTATGAGAACTGGAAGAGTTATTTGAAGTTTTTCCCTTTGACGTCAATGTTATTAGTTGCAAATGTAGTGATGTTCATTCTTTTGTCTTTGAATGGTGGTTCAACCAATCCTGTAACCTTGGTCGAGTGGGGGGCACTGACGAACCTTCCGGTTTATTCGGAGGAGTGGTGGCGGCACTTTACGTCCATTTTCCTACACGCTGGTTTTAGTCACTTGTTATTCAACAGTTTTGCTCTCGTTGTGTTTGCGCCTCCGATGGAGCGAATCCTCGGGTCAATCAGGTATGGAGTGTTGTACCTTGCTAGCGGTGTTTTGGGCAATGTGCTCGCACTTGCTTGGTACAATTCATTGGGGCAAACAACTATATCCGTTGGTGCCTCGGGCGCGGTGTACGGTATTTATGGTGCGTTTCTGTATGTTGCCTTGTTCCAGCGAACCATCATGGATGAATCTTCGCGCAAAACGTTATATACACTGCTTGTATTCGGGATTATATTCTCGTTTGCGATGTCGGGGATTAACTGGATGGCTCACTTAGGTGGATTATTAGGTGGATTCTTTATTTATGGACTTATCATTCGGTTGTGGCGTCCGCGGATGTTAAAGAGGTAACAATAATGGTAATGAAGATGATCTGTGATCTTGGTATGCATGTAAGGATAAGTAGGGTATAGCAGAATGGAGCGATCAGGCTAAGTGGAATTAAGACAGTTGCATTACTTTTTGAAAGTAGCACAGAAGGAGCATGTTACCCAGGCTGCAGAAGAATTGCACGTGGCGCAGTCTGCGGTAAGTCGACAAATTCATCAACTAGAGGAAGAGCTCGGTGTGGATCTGTTTATGCAGAAGGGGCGGAATCTGCAATTGACTGCTGTGGGGCAGCTCTTCTGTAAACGCATAGAAGGAATTTTGAAGGATTTGGACAAAGCAGTTGGAGAAGTCCATGAATTTTTGGATCCTGAACATGGCGAGATTCGGATTGGTTTTCCGCACAGTCTGGGTATTCATCTAATTCCATCTGTTGTGGCCGCATTTCGTCAGCGTTATCCTAATGTTAAATTCCGATTCAAGCAAGGCATGTTTCCTACTCTAATTCGTGACGTGCTGTCCGCCGAAGTGGATCTAGCGTTCATTTCTCCTTTTCCGGAGAAGCACGATCAGGTTGCTGGGGATATTGTACTTACGGAGGAATTGCATGCAATCCTTCCGCCTAACCATGCACTTGCCAATGAAGAAACGATTGCGTTAGAACAACTGAAAGATGACAAGTTCGTGTTGTTCAGCAAAGGCTACTCGCTGAGACCGATTGTATGGCATGCTTGTCTGGAAGCTGGATTCACACCCAAAATCGCCTTTGAGGGTGAAGAGACAGATACGATTCGAGGATTAGTTGCAGCGGGGATGGGGGTCAGTCTTCTTCCTGAGATGGCTCTATTTCAAACGAATCCTTTGCAACCAGCCCATGTAGCAATCTCCCATCCCAAAGTGACACGTACGATTGGATTAATTCATCGGGCGGATGATAAGCTTCCTCTTGTGGCACAGTCGTTCCGATCATTTCTATTAAATTATTTCGGTCTACAACAAAACAATACCCCATCCGGTTAACGGTGGGGTATTGTTTTGTTGTTTATGTTAGATATTTAATTAGTCACGGCTGTTGAAAATCCCGATATAACGGATCAATTCAAGCAATGAGATTAATGCTGCAGCAACGTAAGTTAGAGCTGCGGCGTTCAGTACTTTTGCCACACCTTTTTCTTCCTCGTTGCGGATATATCCTTCGGATACCATAATCTCACGTGCACGGTTGCTGGCGTTGAATTCTACCGGCAAGGTAATTAGTTGGAAAGCAACGGTAACGGAGAAGAAGATGATACCGATCCCGACAAGGTTCATAGCGTTGAAGAGGAAACCGGCAATCAGCAAGAATGGAGCTAGGCCAGATGCAAAGTTCACGATTGGGAAGATCCGGTGACGCAGTGCAAGCATTGGGTAGCTTTCTTTATGTTGAATCGCATGTCCAACCTCGTGACAGGCTACAGAAACGGCTGAGATCGAATTCTCGTAGTATACGGGCTCTGACAATCGTACGACTCGGTTCATCGGATCATAGTGGTCAGAGAGGGTTCCGCGAACGGGTTCAATCGGAACATCGTGCAGACCGTTAGCGTCAAGCATGTGACGAGCAGCATCGTAACCAGTCATTCCATTTAGGTTGGGTACATCAGACCAACGCCTAAACGTACTTTTTACACGGAATTGCGCCCATAAGGAGAGCAAAAACGCGATAATGATCAAAACGAACATACCGTTATTGAAACTCATATTCATTCCTCCACTTTCTAATAATAAGTTACATCATGGTGTTTTCGAGCAGAATTTTCAGTGCTTCCATCGTACCTGCGCTCTTCGTGAGCAGTCCTGCCATCATTTTGCGTGCTTGTACAGGTTTCATCTCGCCAAGGAGAGGTTTGAGCTCGTTAACCTCACGCTCAAGCTGCTGCACATGAAGTTCTAAGGTAGTCAGTTTATGGGCAACCTGCTCTTCAGTGCTCACCAGACTCCACTTCTGAAGAGATTGTTTAATCTCGTCGAGACTATACTTCTCTTGTTTCATTTGTACAATACGTTCTAGTCTGGTTAAGGTTTCACTACTATAGAGACGATAATTTTTCTCTGTACGCTCTTCAGGGTCAATGAGTCCCAGTTTTGTGTAATAGTCAATCGTCCGTTCGCTTACACCCGCGGTCTTGGCAAGTTCGCCAATTCTAAATAGTTTCATATCCCCAATGATATTCACCTCGCTTGCAAGTTCAAATGTAGGGAATTGTAGATTCCACCTGCGGCTTAATACAGTTCGCCCAGTTTTTCTTACTATAGATATGATACATGATCTTTAACCATACAGTCAAACGTTATGCTTTGAAGATGAGAGGTGTATCCATCTATATCTATGTGCTCACACCCTATGATTATGTACTTAAGTGCAAGAAAAAGACGTATGACTTTATTCCCAGAAATAATTTTCAATTTTGTTGAAAATACTCTTGTCAACTTTCCTGTCTTCTGCTTATAATGACATTAAGAGTTTCACGATGTGTGAAGAAACTTAACATGTGAGGGAGTGGGGTTCATGAGAAAGAAATGGTTGGTTTCGGTGTTAGTAATGCTTACTTTATTGGCTTTTCCGGTCAGCGCATTCGCTGCTGCTGAGGGGCCGACTAATATCGAGCTTCAAAGTGGTTTGAACTCAGCCTTTACGTTCTTGGCTGTTGTGTTGGTGTTCTTGATGCAAGGGGGATTTGCTCTACTTGAAGCAGGCTCAACACGAATGAAAAACGCAGGACATATTGCGGGTAAAACGATCCTGACGTTAGGAATCTCAGTAATTGCGTTCTGGGCACTAGGTTTCGGCCTTGGATTCGGTAACGGTAATGCCTTCTTCGGAACAACAGGATTCTTCCTGAGTGGGGACAAAATGGCTGCTTCCTTCGAGTCATTAGCATTCTCCGATGTTCCACTGACCGTTAAATTTGTATTCCATCTAGCTTTTGCTGCGGTGTCATTAGCCATTGCTTGCGGTGGTATGGCTGAACGCGCAAAGATGAGCGTATATATCGTTTTCGGTACTCTTTATACTATTATAATGTATCCTGTTGTTGCTCACTGGGTATGGGGTGGCGGCTGGCTCGCAGAGCTGGGTATGCAAGACTTTGCAGGTTCGACAGTCGTTCACTTAACGGGTGCTACAGCAGCATTGGTTGCTACAATCTTGTTGAAACCTCGTATCGGTAAATATAACAAAGACGGTAAACCTAACATTATCCCAGGTCACAACCAAGTGTATTCTGTACTCGGGGTTATCATTCTCTGGATTGGTTGGTTTGGTTTCAACCCAGGTAGTACATTAACAGCTTTGGATGATGGATTCTTCGGTTATGTTGCTTTGACTACCAACGTAGCTGCGGCTGCTGGTGGTGTAGCTGCACTCTTGATCTCTTGGGCAGTTCTTGGTAAATCCGATATTCCAAGTATGTTGAACGGTGTGCTTGCGGCACTCGTTGCAATCACTGGTGCTTGTGCGTTCGTTGAGCCTTGGGCAGCTCTCGTCATCGGTGCTTTGGCAGGTATTATCACATTCTTCACAGCTCAATATTTCGATCGTAAAGGTATTGACGATCCAATCTATGCTTTCTCTGTTCACGGTGTTGCTGGTATGTGGGGAGCGATCTCTACAGGATTGTTTGCTACACCAGAGCTTGCTGAGCATGCGGGTGTAGGTCAAGCGGGTCTGTTCTATGGCGGTGGTTTCCACCAATTGGGTGTACAGCTTCTCGGTCTTGTAGGCGCATTTGCCTTCGTACTTGTTGTATCCTTCATTATCCTGGGCGGTATGAAAGCGATTATGGGTATCCGTGTTACGGAAGAAGAAGAAACAATGGGTCTGGATATGAGTGAGCATGGTACTTACGGGTATCCTGAGCAAATGAAACATGCGGAAAGCAAATCCAACGGAGGCGGTACGTTCAGCTCCTAAGTTGAAGATTGCTGAATCATGCTTCAAGGAGGCCGGACATGATGGAACCCATCCCGTTTATCAACCATTCTTGGTCCTATACGGAAATAGATGTTGCAGCATCTGTTGAAGAATTGCGCCAGGCACGAATCGTATTACAGAATGAGCTCCAGGAATTGTTGTCCGCTTCCTTGTCGAAGGTTGAATGGTACCAAACGGTAAATGAGCTGCATGACCGGATTGCCCGGAAAGCAGTAGAGTTATGCATCCAGGGGATGGTAGAGGAAGGCTTCGGCCAACCTCCCGTCCCCTATGCCTTTATCGTTTTTGGTAGTTCAGGCAGGGAAGAGTCAACATTATGGAGTGATCAGGACAATGGCATGATCATTAGTGATATGCCGCATGAAGAAAAAGAATCCTATTATGCTGAACTTGGTCAGCGCATTACGGATGTGTTAGAAGAGCTTGGGTATGCCAAATGTGAAGGTAAGGTCATGTGTTCCGAGCGGCTGTGGAGAAAGACGCTGGAAGCTTGGAAACAACAGCTGTCGGAATGGCGTTCAGATCTAGCCTGGGAGCCAGTTCGTAATCTCATTATAGCTTCAGATATGCGCTTTATTACAGGAGATCATCGACTTGCGGAAGAATGGATTAACGAATTTTACGAAGGGTTCAGACAGGTGCCTGAGCTTTCCGATGCTGTTCTACGCAATACAGTCAAACATAAAGCTACATTAAATATTCTTGGGCAGGTGGTCACTGAGCGTTTTGGTGAACATGCAGGAGGATTTGATGTGAAATATGGTTTATACATTCCGTTGGTCAATAGCGCAAGATTTCTAGCATTACAGCATGGGATTAAAGAAACATCCACACTCAAGCGGATAGAGCGATTGGTTTCGCTGGAGGCTGTTCCACTTACCTTGTTGGATGCGGCTGGCAGAGCATTCGTATCCGCACTTGAATTTCGTCGTAATACACCGGCTGTGCTCAAACGGGATCTACAGCAGAGCAGTGGTTTTTTGGATGAGAAACAAATGAAGCAAAAGCAAATGCATTATGAACTGAGGAATACATTAGGGCTGGTACGTCGTGTGCACCGCGCACTGCAACGACAGCTGCGTTTCGCGGAGAGGAGACGTCCATGAGAGAGCCGGCACGGGGCAATACAGGATTTTGGAATTCGCTGCGCCAGGGAGGGGTTCCTTCCGCCATCGCTTCCATAATGGGAGCCCCTACGGCGCAACACATGGCTTTTATCCGTTCCATGATGAGAGAACAGCGTAGACCTGAGGTGCTTCACACCCCGTTGAACGAGTTGGACGCAGTTGTGTTCGATCTGGAAACGACGGGCTTTTCACCTCAACATGGAGATGAGATTCTTTCGTTTGGAGCAGTACGGATTAATGGAGGTGTCATCGTGGAGGGTGAGCAGTTCTACACGTTGGTACAGTCCAAGACGGCAGTTCCAGAACATATCACTGAACTCACGGGAATTACGCAGGAGATGACATTGGATGCACCCTCCCTCCTAGAGGGATTACATGATTTTATGTCATTTGTCGGAGGTAGTGTGCTCGTCGCACATGCGAGTGGGCATGATCGTGCTTTTCTGAATGCAGCGTTATGGCGCACAACCAAGGTAAGGCTTACGCACCGACTGATCGACACGATGATGTTGGCGCGGTGGCTGGAGCCTGGTAGACCAGGTTACGGGCTGGATGAGCTGCTGGAATCGAGAGGCATTACCATTCAGGGTCGTCACCATGCTCTGGAAGATGCGAAGATGACCGCACAACTGTGGTCATGTTACTTGGAAGATATGATTCAGCATAATGTAGAAACGTTGGGGGATCTGTACACTCAGTTAAGTCATGCGTAATTGTAATGGCTGTAATCTATATTCGATACCTTCGTCAGGTGTCTGTGTCGCGGATTCAATCTCATAAGCACGTAAGTTCATCTTGTTATGACTTGTTGAATCACTGGGATGAACAGGTGATCCAATGAGATATACGTTTAGCAAACCGGCAAAAGTCGGAAGGGCGTCGATGTCCTCCAGAGATGGTAACGGCTCTGTTCGAGGATGGGAGTGGAATACGCCAACAAGCGTAGGTTCCTGAAAGATGCAACGAATCCATTCCGCCTGCTCCAGTTGGAAATGATGCAGCGGGTCAGGTGCTACGTTACGAATGGGCTGAAACCGACTGATTCGTATGCCGCCCGCTGCAGCTTCACCCAGCACAACCCCGCAGGCTTCCTGTGGCAGCGAATGGAACATGTAATCTGATATTTCTTGCTCCACGGAGGAAAGGATGTAGATTGTGTTCTGCTGTCCACGAAGTGCTGCCATTTGTATTCACCCCTCTCTCTTTGGCTCCTGTTTCGGCAGGAGTCCTTTTTCATTTTATTTTATAGAAGCTGTTCAAAAAGTCCAATTTTTATGGATTCAGATTGTAAAAATTTTAAGGAAAAGGGTACAATATGAGAGAAGATCTAGGTTTGTTCCATATGAACGTTAAAATCATGCGGGATACTGACGATAAGAGGGTGAATAACCGTGAAAAGAAACCTATACATATGGATTGTTGCTGTATTACTCATTGGTTTTGCGTTAGCGCAAAATGCAGGGGATGGGATTGCAGCGGTATTCAAGCAGGAGGAACCTCTTCCTACGGAGACTGGGCCTCGTGCAGGGTTGCTTGCTCCTGAATTTTCTCTAACAGCCATGGACGGGAAAACCTACAATGTAGGTGGAGCTAAGGATAAAGCGATAATTGTGAACTTTTGGGCGTCTTGGTGTGAGCCTTGCAAACAGGAGGCACCAGAGCTAAATTCCTTGGCAGCAAAGTACAAAGATAAATTAGACGTGTATGGTGTTAATGTGACATCTTACGATAAACTTAAGGATGCCAAAGCCTTTGTAGATGAGTATAAGCTCACCTTCCCAATCTTGCTGGATGAAGACGGAGCTACTTATGCAAAGTATAACGGAGTGGCCTTTCCTACAAATGTACTGATTGATGCCAACGGCGTGATTCAGGAGGTTATTCTTGGCATTTTGCCTGAGGAAGAGTTGGAACGTAAAATAAAGGCAGTGATTAAAAAGTAACTGTCTTAAAGGAAATCCTAATGATGTCTTCAATAAGGCGACAAACGATGGATTCAACCAAAAATAAAGCGCCCATTCTCCGTTGCTGGAGAAGAGCGCTTCTTTTATTTTCCGGGAAATATGCGTTTAATGATTATTTAGCCCATGTGCAGCGATTGAAACGATGCTAGGCTCGTCCTGTATGTTTTCCTGAAGTAACGCGTAGCGGAAACTGTGCACGAGTGCTTCCCAGCTCGCTTCAATAACGTTCTCAGATACACCAACTGTATTCCACGTGTTTTCCGTATTTTTGGATTCAATCAGAACACGTACTTTGGCTGCTGTAGCATCTTTCTCATCTAAGACACGTACTTTGTAGTCAGAAAGATGCATGTTGCCGAGTGAAGGGAAGTATTGTACAAGCGCCTTACGAACAGCATTATCGAGTGCGTTGACAGGACCGTTACCTTCCGCAGCGGTGTACACACTGTTTCCGCCTACATTCAGTTTAACAAAAGCTTCGGAAACAACGGGTTTTCCGGCTGTTTTCTCCACTAACATTTTGAAAGATTCAAAGGTGAATAGTTCTTTGATGTCTCCATTGGCCTCACGAATCAATAATTCGAGTGAAGCATCCGCACCTTCAAACTGGTAGCCTTGGTGCTCCAGACCTTTAATTTTCTCAATAATCTGGCGAGAATTTTCGCTGCTAGGGTCGAACTCAAGCCCGAGTTCTTGAGCCTTAGACACAATGTTACTTTGTCCAGCGAGCTCAGAGACAAGTACACGTTGTTTATTCCCAACAAGTTCTGGCACGATATGCTCATACGTTCGGGAATCACGCAAGATGGCGGAGACGTGAATTCCACCTTTGTGTGCAAAAGCAGCATTACCAACGTATGGCTGGTTAATTGGCATGTTAACATTCGCGATCTCACTTACGTAGCGTGCTACGTTGGTCAGTTGTTTCATCGAATCTTCAGACACGCACTCATAGCCAAGCTTCAATTGTAGGTTAGGGATAATGGAAGCCAGGTTGGCGTTACCACAACGTTCTCCATACCCATTCATCGTACCTTGTACCTGTCTTGCACCGGCTTGTACGGCGCTTAATGTGTTGGCAACAGCCAGTTCACAGTCATTGTGCGTATGAATGCCAAGCTGAGCCAAGGGCAGTCCCTGGTAGAGTGTCGATACAATCTCATGCACCTCATGGGGCATTGTTCCGCCGTTGGTATCACACATAACCAGCCAGTCTGCTCCAGCTTCATGCGCTTTGGTCAGCACCGCTTGGGCATATTCTGGATTATGTTTGAAGCCATCAAAGAAGTGCTCTGCATCAAAAATGACTTCCATTCCCTTTTGTTTAAGATAGGCGATAGAGTCATAGATCATGGAGAGGTTTTCTTCTAAAGTGGTTTGCAGTGCAGTGTGCACGTGGAAGTCCCATGACTTCCCAACAAGTGTCGCTGCATGAGCACCTGATTCAAGAATTCGTTGTAAGTTAGCGTCCCCACTGGCGACAGAGCCTTTCCGACGTGTGCTGCCAAATGCAACCACCTTGGCGTTCAAGTTCAATTCCTTGACTCTTTTGAAAAACTCAATGTCCTTGGTGTTGCTGCCCGGAATTCCGCCTTCAATATAATGAGCACCCAGGTCATCGAGCTTTTTGGCAATTTTGAGCTTGTCATCTGCCGATAAGCTGACACCCTCCCCTTGTGTGCCGTCACGTAAAGTCGTATCGAAGATGGAAATGGCCTTTGACATGAAGATCCTCCTTTGAGATAAAGCGCTTTTTTAAAAGTTAATTGGTTAGTTGGGAAAGTAATAAAGTTTAAGTTGTGTAAATCCTTCGATTCTGCAACGCTACACTGTGTTAAACTGGCTGCGTTGATTTGTCCTAAAGTCGTGAATTTGTATAATTAATTATTATAGCACCATTATAGCCAAATGCTACATAGAATTCGCAGTTTCATGTAACAAAAATAGGATTTTTGAGTTTTAGCACAGCGTGAATGACTGAGAAAATTATGTTATGCTTGTTAGAATTGGATAAAGGAGGGAGATATATTGAGCTTTGTTTGGGAAAATACAATTATTTCATTAATAGCTACAATCATATTTGGAGTCGGCATATGGGCAATTGTTCGGTTGATCATCAAGTCCTTTCAGAAATAAACGCCATCTAGCTCATGATGAAGCTAGTATAAATATGATGGAATTCAATTGAACGATAAGCATTTTGCATCTAATCAAAATTTATACAAGTCCATTGAAGCAGTTTGAATTCCATGATGATGATTAACAAGATGCAAAATGCTTGTATAAATGAGAGTTCTTGCACAACCTCTATAAATAATTTTACATAAGAAACTGGAATATTATAAACTATAGAGTGTGGGGTGTGATGTTACATTTCCAATGGTCTACGAATCGGTATGCGAAGGGCGGAGGTTAAATATGTCTTCAGACGGAACGCATTATACCCATGTTGAACAATATTATCCTGCCGCCGGGCGGGTCATTTTGCATGTGGATATGAACGCTTTTTACTGTTCTGTGCATGAAGCGGAGGAGCCAGAGTTATATCGAGGCAAGGCGACGGCTGTGGCTGGCAGCAGCGAGGTGCGAAAAGGGGTCATTGTGACCTGCTCCTACGTAGCTAGAGGTAGAGGAATATCAACAGGCATGGTTGTCCATCAGGCCATGAAGAAATGTCCTGATTTAATTGTGATTCGACCTGACTTTCATTTATATCGGAAGTATTCCAGAGCATTCATGCAAATTGCATACAGCTATACACCGCTGCTTGAGGCAACCTCTATTGATGAGTGTTATCTTGACATCACCGGTTCGAAACAGTTCGGCACACCTATGGAAATTGCAGCCAGCATACAGGATCGAATTCGAGAGGAGTTAGGATTACCCTGTTCTATTGGAATCGCGCCTAATAAGCTGCTGGCTAAGATGGCATCGGATCTGAAAAAGCCTAATGGGATTTCCATTCTGCGAATGAGAGACGTGCCCAACATTCTATGGCATAGACCATGCAATGAACTGTTTGGCATAGGTAAGAAGACAGCGGAGAAGCTAAAGAAAATCGGTATTGAGACGATTGGACAGCTTGCCCATTCAGATGAGCGAATGCTCACAGATCTATTTGGTGTCAACGGTACCTGGTTGAAGAATTCAGCTAAAGGGATTAATCATTCGCCTGTGCAGGCTGAGCGGGAAGCGAACAAGTCCATCGGACACACAACAACATTGCCAGCGGACATATCGGATATGAATGATGTGCAGCGAGTTCTATTAAATATTAGTGACCAGGTCGCCAGAAGGCTGCGTAAGCATGAAATGTTGAGTCAGGGTATTCAGATCACCATTCGCACGCCGGACATGAAGACCATTACCCGCTCTCGGTTAATGGAAGTGCCTACAGAGGATTCGTCCATCATATATCGGGAAGCTTGTGCGTTGTTCGCTAAACACTGGGGAAGTGGGAAACCGGTTCGAATGTTAGGAATCACCTTACAAACGTTGATCCCGCGTGAAGAATCTGCCATTCAGATGGATCTGTTTGAATATGAGCAGAAGCCGAAGAAGGAGAGCTTGATTCGGATCATGGATCAATTGCGTGACAAATTTGGGGAAAATGCAGTTGTAACCGCGGGCATGATCGGTGACGATCCATCCGTGTTACTGCGCGACCATAAAGTAAGGGGAACTTCCTTGCAAAAAGATAATTTGCAAAGTCTTGATTAAATAAGGCATAATAGAGACTTGCGGTTATAAAATTGTTTGTAATTACTCTTACTTTGTATTAATATGTTTCTAGATAAAAATACTGTACGTTTGTGAATTTTTAGGAGGAGAGATTGTAATGAGTAAATATACTTGGGTTGAAAAAGATACATGTATTGCGTGTGGAGCTTGCGGAGCAACAGCACCTGACATCTACGATTACGACGATGAAGGCTTGGCAGAAGTAATCTTCGACGGTGATGCAAACAAAGGGATCAAAGCTATTCCAGATGAGTTCTTCGATGATATGCAGGACGCTTGCGACGGTTGCCCTACAGATTCCATTAAAGTTGCGGATGAGCCTTTTAACAAAGAAGGTTAAATCATTATCTATATTGTAACATGCTAAGCACTTTCTGCTGTCTTCCACAGTGGGACGTGCTTTTTCGTTGTTTACACGTATGTGTCAGAAGATAGTGGAAAATAATCCGAGGACTCAAGTCCTATGGATTTCAATCGTTAATCTGCCGATATATAAGAAGAAACGGAAAATGGCGAACTGATGGAGGATCGGATGCAAAATACTCATTTACGTACATATGTGAAGAAGCACCCAGACAATAAAATGGCTTGGTATTTGCTTGGCAAGGAGTACTTGAATGAAGGCCAAGAAGCCAAAGCCAATTACTGCTTTCAACAGGCTGGGGAGGTATATGAAGCTTTTGAGCGCAGTAAAGCGCCAGCAGATATATGGGTGGATTATCAGAATAAACTCGTGGAGATGGGCGAGCAAAAAGAGAAGAAACAACGGGTTCGCAAGTTATGGTTAACCTTGGTCATGTTGCTAGTGCTTGCGTTGGTACCGCCTGCCGATGCTCCTGGCTTCAGCCGTGATACAGCCACAGCACTCACAGATGCGCTGGCTGCAACAGATGATCAGGAAGAACAAGCTGGGGAAGCATCAGTTGCAGATCCAGAGGGGAATGATTCCAGTGTATTTACTGCCGGGAGCTTCGGGGGTGGAAGTCAGGGCGAAACTGCATTAGCTGCAGCCTGGGCTGGTGCGGGATCGAACGTGCAGACGTCAGCCGTTCTCGGTATGCAGGTGTCTGGTCAATGGTCGTTGTGGAAGCGTATTATGCCAGTAAAGTACATCATACAGACCAACAACAAAGGAAGATTGACAGCCCAAAGCTATGATGCGAAACAGTGTGACTGTGAACCTCCAGAGGTTTCAAAGGAAGTGAAACAGTTGGCGGCGGCTTGGACGGCCAAGCAAGAGGTGGCAGTATCGCTGTCTAGTGCAATCGGATCTTATCGGAAAAAGAATGGAGCTTGGCCCAAAAATGTAAACCAACTTGCGCAGCCGTTTCCTAATAATGTGCTAGGTGAGACCTCGCCCGGCATGAGTCAAATGTTTCCTGTTCTACTTGCAATGCATCAACAAGGTAAGGCAACTAAGCCTCAAATGGGTACCGCTGCAGGCGACAATACAGTAGATTCAGCCGATGTGTTTGGAGATACGCTAGGTGGTGTGCCTTTCCTGAAGGAACCGCTCGAGATTGTTGTGGATAAGAAGAATCACAGGCTTGCGCTCCTCAGTGGGGACACGATTATTCGCAATTATGAGGTGGGTCTAGGCGGGGATCGAACGCCAGAAGGTACCTTTGTCATCAGCGATAAAGTGGTTAATCCAAATGGCCGCTCCAACGGAGAGTTTGGGACAAGGGGAATGCAGCTCTCGGATACCAATTATGCCATCCATGGGACCAACGAGCCAGATAGTATCGGACTAGATAAATCCCTTGGATGTGTGAGGATGAACAAGGCAGATGTGGAAGAGCTATTCGCACTTGCTCCTCAGGGAACTCCCGTGCGGATTGGGGCGGATCTGCTTCCGAATACCGTGGTTGTTCCAGAAGCGAAAGATCGCTACAAGGACACGCTTGTGCCTAAGCAAAATAATCCGAACAAGACGTATCACTGGTTGAACTAGGTACATACATGGCACATTAATGCACCTTCATTATCATCGAACTGCCCTTATACAGCCTGCTAATGATTATGTAAAATGTAAAGCATGGGTTGGTTCATTTACATATTGGCGATAATAATCAGTGCGCTGATAATAATGATTAATCCGACCACACTGGCTGCTGTCCAGATGATAGCTTTTCGATTCACTTCTTCTTTTTTCTGCTGAAGTGTTGGTGGTTTACGTTTGGGAGCCATAAGCTGTTCCTCCTTATCATCGAGCTGTTGTTCATGTGACTATGGTATCATTGTAAAGAATTCCCCTTCTCTTTTCCAGTATGCAGGTAGATTTCTTATCATGCCTTTTTGAAATAAGAAATCAGGTATCGCGTGTAAGGTTCTGATCATAGCATTCTTATGGAAAGCGTATACTTGTATCCGATCTTTGGATGATCTGAATAAATGATTGTGTCTATACGTAAATTACTTTCCTTTTGAAGAAGAAACGGATAGACTTGTGTATAGAGTGTTTTTTTACATATGAAAAGACGGGAGAGCCTTTTTTAAAAGCGTACCGGACGAGAACGGAGTGAACGATTTGTTATACAGAAGTCTTGCAAAACCGCTATTGTTCAAAATGGATCCTGAGCAGGCTCATCATCTCATTATTGGTGGCCTTAGTGGTATGGGGAGCATACGCCCGGTGCCTTCTGGTTTACGTGTAATGTATGGTGTGCGTGAAACGGCTGATCTCGCAGTGGATATGTTTGGATGCCACTTCCCTACGCCTGTAGGATTAGCAGCAGGCCTGGACAAAAATGGACAAGCTGTAACGGGGTTCTCTTCAATTGGATTTGGGTTCATGGAGGTTGGGACTGTGACGCCTCTAGCACAGCCAGGAAACGATCAGCCACGATTGTTCCGTTTGCCTCCCGATGAGGCGTTAGTGAACCGTATGGGGTTCAATAACCTGGGTGCGGAAGCAATGGCAGGTGAACTATCTCGTCTGAAGGAACGCCGTATTCCAGTTGCTGTGAATATCGGTAAGAACAAGGCAACGCCAAATGAAGAGGCACATCTGGATTATGCGAAGTGCATCCGAGCACTATACCAATATGCTGATCTGTTTGTCGTGAATATAAGCTCACCAAATACACCGGATTTGCGTAATCTGCAACATGGGAATGAATTAAAAGAATTGCTTGCTGCAGTTATGAATGAGATGGAAGCCCAGCGAGCAAGTGTTGGTGGCGCAGCCAAATCCGTTCTTGTGAAAATTGCACCAGATGTTAACGATCAGGAGCTTGAATATATGGTGAGAACGATAGCTGATAGCGGTGTAGCTGGTATTATCGCAACCAATACGACGATTAGTCGGGAGGGGCTGTCTCACCAACACGCGAAGGAAACAGGTGGACTAAGCGGTAAACCGCTCCGTGATCGCTCTACGGAAATCATTCGTCAGATCTATCGCCAGACCGAAGGTAAGCTCCCGATTATCGGCTCAGGTGGTATTTTTACAAGCGAGGACGCTTATGAGAAAATTAAGGCGGGAGCAAGCCTTGTGGAAATTTATACAGCTCTGATCTATGAAGGGCCAGAAATAAACCGCCGCATCCATGCCGGATTACGCGAATTGTTGCGCCAAGACGGGTATAGTCATATTTCCGAAGCGGTAGGTGCGGAGCACAAGTAAGAAGAGAAGGAAGTTCCCCAACAGCAAAACATAGAAGCTTGGAAGAGGTTAAGTGTACGGGACTCTTCCCCCCGACAAACATCATGTATAATAGGTAATATAGGGGACGCTATAGAGACAGGAGGCATAAGCATGGACGGTAGAGACTGGGGTACATTTTTACTTCCTTATGAACAAGCGGTAGAGGAATTGAAGGTTAAGTTCAAGACGATGCGGGCGGAGCTGAAGAAAAGGGAAGAATACGCTCCAATCGAATTCGTGACGGGTCGTGTCAAAAAAATATCCAGCATTTTGGAGAAGTCCAGGCGTTTGAATGTGCCGCTGGATCAGGTAGAAACCGGGATAGAGGATATTGCAGGAATACGGATTATGTGTCAGTTCGTGGATGATATTCGTCGAGTAGCCGAATATATTCGCGCACGTAAAGATCTAACCGTTCTCATTGAAAAAGATTACATTACCAACTTCAAAGAGAGTGGATACCGCAGTTTCCATATGATCATTGAATATCCTGTTCAGACGGCACTTGGACAAAAGATCGTGTTGGCCGAGATTCAGATCCGGACGTTAGCGATGAATTTCTGGGCGACCATCGAACACTCCCTCAGTTATAAGTTTCGGGAGAGTCTTCCCGATGATATGCGAGCTAGG
Organism: Paenibacillus tundrae; assembly: GCF_036884255.1. Lineage (NCBI taxonomy): Bacteria > Bacillati > Bacillota > Bacilli > Caryophanales > Paenibacillaceae > Paenibacillus > Paenibacillus tundrae. The sequence goes on from NZ_CP145605.1 coordinate 2,252,567, forward strand.
CTGAAAAAGACGGCTGAAGCGGCATTTGTACTTGATAATGAGATGTCTGCAATTCGATTGCAAATCCTTGAGGCACAGAAGGCATTTGAGGATGACTCTAATATCGTATCAAGAACACTGAACATCATACATCAATTGTATTTCTACCATCTGGTGAATGAAGCAATTGAAGCTCAGAAACGGTTCAATGATTACTGGGAGCGTCATGACATGGAAGGGCTGAAAGACCTTCTAGATGATGTGAAGGCACTTTTGAACAATGCGAGGAAGGGCGAGAACCCAGATGAACAGCTATGAGCCACTGTACATCGACTACTTAATCTACTTTAATCGTGATCAGGACTATTTTGAATGCCATGAAGTGTTGGAAGAGCTGTGGTTGAAATGTGATCGTGATTCATTCTATAAAGGGATGCTGCAAATTGCTGTTGGACTGTATCATTTTAGAAACGGCAATCTTCGTGGAGCGCGGATGATGTTTCAAAGTGCAGTAGAGCTTCTGGAGGCGTATCCTGCTGCTCAACAGGGAATTGAGCTTGGACGATTAGTCCAAGAAGTTCGTGAGCTATTAGAGGGGCTGACAGTTTCAGATTCGGGCAGCTTCCCTTATCGTGATCTCACGATTGTGATTCAAGATGAAGCGCTGATTCAGGCTGTTAGCCAAAGAAGCCAGCACGTCAAGCCTAACATACCGCAGCGGCGAAGTCCGACGCGTGGACGGATCTATGAAGAGAAGATGAAGGCTTTGCAGCAGAAAGAGCAATAAGACGGAATACATGATTACTCAAGCATAATTATCCTTACTGATAGGGCTGTGATAGCCTTGCAGGACAAATATAAAAAACACCCCGATCAAGCCATTCAGGCTATCGGGGTGTTTCGTATTCTAGCGATGGATAAAGAAGGAGGGACAAGCATTGAGCAGTGCAACCTAAATGCTTGTCCCTCCATCAACAACATCTCCAAGTAACGGTGTCCATAACAGTGAACTTGTGCTTAGCTTGCTGCAGGCGTTGCGTTTTCCTTGTATTTGTCAAAGAATTGTTTGTAGTCATCCAGGGTATAGCCGTTATCACTGCCATTCTCCTGAAGTCCGCCCACCATGCGATCCTTCTCAACACCGTCTTGGTAATAAACAAGCGTTGGTGTGAACTCGATATTGTAATCTGTCCATCCAGAGTCAAACTCACGTAGGTTGAACTGCGGCAATTGGATACCTTCTTGATCTACGAGCGGCATCAATTGAGGCGTTGTAGCACGGCAGTGTGAGCAATCCGATGCGAAGAAATAAACAAAAAAGCTTTCTTTGTTATCAATCTTAGCTTTCATGTCATCAGGCAAAATAATTTGTTGGTAATTCGGATCATCGAGTAATTCGCGAGTAGCTGAAGTGAGCTTGGAAGCCGGAATACCATACGCATTCTCTACAGCATCCATCTGCTTCTTGGATTGTTGATTCACCAGTACAAGTGCAGCTAGCAAAATGACAAAAATGCCTAGGAAAATAAGGATCGTGGCACTTTTCTTTTTCTTAGATTTCATTGAACATCCCCCATTATTGATATCATGATATGGCTTTGGCAAAAATAGAGTCTGGGATAATATGCATAATAAACCGAATTTTTGCTCAAGAATTAACCTACTTGTCATTATACAACATTACAGGCTGTAGTGGAATATCTACTGAACCGATAAGACAGCAAAACTCGGATATGATAACATAGAGCAAGATGTAGGCATTCTAAGAGATGCTGGTATTTTAACAGGACAGGATGAGTGCAATTATGGCTGTACAGCTACCTTTGAAATTTGCTGAGCGCATGAAAACATTGCTCGGTAATGAATTTGAACAATTTATGTCATCATATGATCAGTCCCCACACGCGGGGCTTAGAGTGAATACGTTAAAAATATCCATGGAGTCGTTCGAGCAACTTGCTCCATTCGATCTGCGTCCTATTCCTTGGTGTGGGACAGGTTTTTATGTGCCTCACGGGGTGAAGCCGGGCTTGCATCCTTATTATCATGCGGGTCTATATTACATTCAAGAACCAAGTGCGATGGCCCCTGTTGAATTATTAGGCGTACAGCCAGGAGACCGAGTGCTTGATCTGTGTGCTGCGCCAGGAGGGAAGTCTACCCAGATAGCAGGCAAACTGCAAGGTAAAGGTGTGCTTGTAACCAATGACATTCATGCTGAACGAACGAAGGCACTCGCCAAAAACGTGGAATTGTACGGAGTTCGAAATGCAGTTGTGTTGAACGAATCTCCAGAGCGCATAGCAGGTGCATTTGAGCATTATTTTGATAAGGTCTTAATAGATGCTCCTTGTTCAGGGGAAGGTATGTTCCGCAAGGATGAGGACATGGTGAAATCATGGGAGGATCATTCCATTGATAAGTGTGTTCTGATGCAACGAGACATTCTAGAGACGGCTGCAAGATTGCTGGCTCCAGGAGGTACGATCCTTTATTCGACATGCACATTCGCACCTGAAGAAAATGAAGCAATGATTGCGGAGTTTCTGCAGTTGAATCCTGATTTTGTTGTGAAAGACATCCCTAAGAAAGCAGGATTTGAGCCGGGTAGACCTGATTGGGTGCGTCAAACTATGCCAGAAACGGCTCAGGAGACAGCATTGGTATTGGATCAAGTGGCTGGAACAGCGAGATTATGGCCTCATTTGTTAGAAGGGGAAGGTCATTATGTGGCAGTGCTACAGCATCGGAGTCAATCTTTCGCTGGACAAGATCTGGTGGATTCAGAAGTGGATGACATTGCGGACGGAGTAGCAGATGATATAGCCCATGTCGATACTGAGCATGATTCAGAGCAAGAGCGTTTCATTGCAGCGTCTGCCCCCCTTAGTAAAGCGGATCGTAAACGAGAGCGTCTTCTGAGAACAGAGGCGAGAGAGAACAAACCTAGACAGGACTATGATGGGAAATCGAAGGGGAAACAGGTGAAAGGAAGCGAACGTGGCGGACGCAAATCAGAGCGACGTGGACAGGGGCGTGGAACAGAGCAGCTGGAACCGGAGATCATCTACAAGCAGTTTGTACAAGACCATCTGGGGATAGAGCTTCCAGGAGAAACGGTGTATTACGGTGACCGTGTATATCAATCTGCGGTAGGTGCTGAGCGTCTAAAGGGACTTAAAGTCATTCGTCCTGGATGGTTCATGGGAACGGTGAAAAATGGACGATTTGTGCCATCCCATCCGTTGGCGTGTGCGTTGCATATTGCAGAGGCAGTGCGAGTGATCAACCTGGATTCTGTAAATGGTGAGGCAGTAAGGTATCTAAAAGGAGAGACTTTAAATGTTGAGGAGTCTCGGGTTCAGCTCAAGGCGGGAGTAGTTGCCAAGGGTTATGCTTTAGTGTGTATTGATGGTTATGCCGCTGGCTGGGGAAAATGGCTGGATGGCGTGCTGAAAAATGAATATCCGGCAGGCTGGAGGTGGACATCGGTATGAGTGGAAAGGGAAAACAGACCTTACGTCTGGACAAGATCCTGAGTCATATGGGTGTGGGTACACGAAGTGAACTCAAAAAGTTAGTGAAGCAAGGCCGCATACAAGTGGATGGCAAGGCTGTGAAAGATAGCGGATTACAGGTGAATCCAGACCTGAATGTCATCGAGGTAGATGGCGAACGGATCGTCTACCGGGAAATGATCTATCTGATGTTGCATAAACCCCCGGGTGTTGTGTCGGCTACCGAAGATAATAGAGATCGAACGGTATTAGATTTACTCCGCAAAGAGGATCGTGTCTTCAACCCGTTCCCGGTTGGACGTCTGGATAAAGACACAGAAGGTCTGCTGATCCTAACCAATGATGGGCCGCTTGCGCATGATCTTCTATCCCCACGTAAACACGTTCCTAAGACGTATGAAGCTCGTGTATTAGGACGGGTGGATGAAGAGGATATCCGGCAATTCAAGGCAGGTATACAGTTGGATGATGGCTATAAAACTTTACCGGCGGATTTAACGATTCTTCATCACGAAGAGACGGATGAGGGTGTGTATTCATCCATATCGTTGATTATTCACGAAGGCAAGTTTCACCAAGTAAAACGTATGTTTCAGGCTGTTGGCAAACGAGTGGTTTACCTTAAACGAGTAGCCATGGGTGACCTGCAGCTAGCAGCCGATCTACCGATTGGCAGCTATCGCGAACTTACCGCAGAAGAATTAAATATTCTGCGCAAATAAGCTCCCGCCCTTCGCGGAGCGGAGCAGGGAGCCCGGGCAAGGGGCGAAGCCTTGCCCCCGCGCCAAAGGCGCAAGCTCCCGCCCTTCGCGAAGCGGAGCAGGGAGCCCGGGCAAGGGGCGAAGCCTTGCCCACCGCGCCAAAGGCGCAAGCTCCCGCCCTTCGCGAAGCGGAGCAGGGAGCCCGGGCAAGGGGCGAAGCCTTGCCCACCGCGCCAAAGGCGCAAGCTCCCGCCCTTCGCGAAGCGGAGCAGGGAGCTCGGGCAAGGAGCGAAGCCTTGCCCCAGCGCCAAAGGCGCAAAGCTCCCGCCCTTCGCGAAGCGGAGCAGGGAGCCCCGGGCAAGTGGCGAAGCCTTGCCCCCAGCGCCAAAGGCGCAAAGCTCCCGCCCTTCGCGGAGCGGAGCAGGGAGCTCCGGGCAAGTGGCGAAGCCTTGCCCCCAGCGCCAAAGGCGCAAGCTCCCGCCCTTCGCGAAGCGGAGCAGGGAGCTCGGGCAAGGAGCGAAGCCTTGCCCGAAATGGTCCCAGTAAGCTTGGGCAGGATCACCGCTATATTTAGCGGTGATCCTGGCAGACAAGCGCTCCCACACCAACCGTGACATAGCAAGACCCGACCCACCGCCGTTTCCGCAAACGGGAGTCCAGAGGGCAGAGCCCTCTGGGGCCCTCCCTCGGAAGGGAGGGTTTGGGAGGGTGCGATCCCCCCTAATTAAGGAGTGAATACAAAATGACATATAAATTAATTGCACTTGATGTCGATGGAACATTGCTGAACGATCACCATGAACTAACTGAGATGACACAAGAAACCTTGATTCGTGCATCCCGTCAAGGGATAGAGATTGTGCTGTGCTCAGGAAGAGGACCAGCCAACACGATTCCTTTTATGGAGCAGATGGGTTTGGCAGGCTACGTGATAACACATAACGGAGCGGTAACTGCTGAAGTAAGCACACGTGAAATTGTTCATCGTTTTGCTATGGAGGGTCAGGGGCTAGAGCCGTTTATCACGTATTGTCGGGAGAACGGGGTTCATTTTGACATTAACACGGCATTTGGATTGTATGTGGATCAGCCGGAAGGGCTGGAATTGCAAGTACAAGAGATGTATCGCAACTTTATGATGAAGCCACAACAGTTGCCACAATGGGCAGATCTAACTGAACCACTGGTCAAATTTACGGCCTTTGGACCGTTAGAGCAAATGAACACAGTACAGCAAGAGTGGGGGAACTGGAATCTTCCCTACTACATGACACGTAGTGGAGACTTTTTCATTGATCTGATGCACCCCGAAGCAACCAAAGGTACAGCATTGAAAAGATTAGCTGAATCCAAAGGCATTCAGCCCTCTGAGGTAATGGCTATTGGTAATTATTATAATGATATAACGATGCTGACCTATGCAGACAAAGGAATTGCGATGGACAATTCTCCTGATGAAGTGAAAGCAGCTGCAGATGAAGTGACACTTTCGAACAATGATCAGGGCGTGGCACATTCGATTCGAAAACATGTATTAGGTGAATAGGATCAAATTAAACGGACGAACTAGAAAACGCTAAGGGTTGATCTCATAATCTACTGTCTTCCTGGGCAACCTAAGAGAATAATCTTAGAAGACCAAGGAGGACGGATTCATGGAACTACATGTGGAGCTCATTCCGAATCTGCGAACATTAGGCGGCGAAGTACTGGATGTAATGGTACATGGTCAATACGTAGGTTCGCTTTTAGTCGTGTATAGAGAGAATGATCGGTTATCGGGAAGCCTTCAATTGGAACGTGGATCGCTAACAGAAGCATCTGAAGAAATCGTTATGGACAAGGTACATGAATATGTTCGTGCGCTTGTTGATGCGGTGGAAGCTGATTATTACGAAGTGTTAGTCAACTGCGGAACACTGCGTTCGGTGTTGCTGAAACCCGATACCGAGGTTGAGGTGGAATGGTACGAAGAAGAGAGCCTATATGATAGGGATTACGATGATACGGATGTGAGTGAGATTCAGATCATTCCAGGCTCGCAAGATGAATCTTTTACATATCAGGATCAGGAGCATCTGCTGGAGATGGAACTAGTATCAGCGGGACGCAACATATCGACGTATGTATTTAATGATGTACAAGGTCAGGAACTTGCCGAAGCGACGCTGAAACAGTATGGAGCAGATGTCCAAGGTGAAATTCACTGGTATGACGAGCCGGATGAACAACAGCAAGAGATTGCTGCAGAGTTGCTTGTGCGAGAGTTGGATGAAGAATTGATCGATACGATCACGATTCACTTCTGGCATCAGGGGAACCAATTCGATTCGGTAGAGTGGGTGCACCGTGACTTTGCTGGGGAAGATGACCACGAAGATGAAGATGATGTAACTTCGGATGACGAATACCGAGCAGTTGGTGCGCTAAGTAATGCTTCTCATTACGATACAACAGGTCGAACTGTAGATGAGATGCAAGACAGAGATGCAGAGGATATCTCTTACGTCATGCTTGTACGTAAAGACCGAGAGTTCCGTGAGTACGCACTGTACCTTCAGGAACGTGGTGGACTGCCAGTGGGAACAGCTACAATTGATACTTCACATCCGGATCTAACCGGATATATAGATTATCAGATTCCGGGTACCAATGTGCAGCGACAGAGCTTAGTTGAGGTGCTTCTGAAGGAACTGGACAAAGAGCTTGAGTTCGATACGTTGCATCTGACGATGTTATATCGCAATCAGATTATTGATGAAGCAAGGATTGACAGGTAAAGGGCTGCGGCTCTTTACTTTTTTATTTGCTTTTTTGACGAAATATACATTTCCGGGTATAGTTCCATTATTCATTAGAGACAAAGGAGTGCGGAGAAAGATGGAGCAATCATTTACAATCATCCAAGACATCATTAACGAAGACTTTCGAGCTAAGTTGGCAGAGCCAAAAGATACGGAGGCGGTCATGGCTCTTCTGACAGAGACAGCGGAATGGCTGCGTAGTCAGGGTTCATCCCAGTGGAGTGCCCTACTAGAGGGAGAGGATTCGCATGATACGGAAGGCGCTATTCGGCGTGGTGATGTTTTTGTGTTCAAAAAAGGCGCTGATATCGCTGGAATGGTCATTCTGATGCGTAAGCCGAGTGCTTGGGACAGTCAACTATGGGGAACGAGAGCACATGCGGAAGATGGAGCAGTTTATTTGCACCGCCTAGCCATTAGTAGAGAGTATGCTAAAACAGGTCTCGGACGTAGTATATTGGATTGGGCAACCGAAGGCATTCAGTTTGAGGGTAAACACACGATGCGATTGGATTGTGGTGCGGACAATGCTACTCTCAATGCGTTTTATGCTCGTCATGGTTACACGTTTGTAGGTGATACTGAGGGATACAGCACGTATGAGAAGTCTTTAGGGTTAAATGAATGTTAAGTTGGTTGCGTATTGAATAAAATAAATATACTGAGCCGGGAGCGTAGATTACAGCTCACCGGCTCTTATTATGCAACGTATAATGATAAAGGGAGAAATGACTCATCATGTAACATGTTATCCCAGTGTAAGAAGAATGGAGAGGAAATGTTCAGTTATTGCTTTACTGAAACATACGTTCTAATATATCATAATTGAAGATGTACTTATAAGATCGAAGCAAGAAAGGGGGAAACTAACGGTGAAATTGCTGCAGGCGCTATTCTTTCCTCCGGAGCAGCCCGGAGGTGTATCCTCTATGATACCGTATATGCAAGAGAGGTTCACAACTCCCCGATGGGAAATGGATCTGTTCTCGCTACCCAAACGTATTCGCAACAAAGGTAGAGAAGATATTGCTTTTGAGACGTTCGATTGGACCTTGTATCAGGACAGTCCGATTGTTCAGAAATATATGCAAACGTATCGTGATTACTTATGGTGGACTAAATTACGAATTCAGAAGCCGTATGATCTCATCCACGCACATCATCCAATTGCCGGTCTTGCGATGAAAAAGGTTTTCCCAGACACACCTCTCATTCAAACGATTCACTCTAGTTATGAACGAGAGTTGATTCTGAATGGTCGGATCGAGCCCGATGGATTGGAACATCAATTCCTGGTGGCGATTTACCGTGAGCTGGAGCATCAAGCAGAACGGTTGTTAACCGTGTCTGACTCGTTCCGTCGTTATTTGGGTGCTTATGTTCAACAACCGGATACCATCGGCATAATACCGAATGGATTCGATGAAAAAAGGTTTAAACCGATTGCGCATGACAATGCCATCCCACAGTTAGTTACCGTATGTCGCCTTGTGCCGGCCAAAGGTCTGGATATTCTGTTCAAGGCATGCGCGGAACTTAAGGATCGAGGACTAGATTACGTTCTTCATATTATCGGAGATGGACCGATTCGCCCTGATCTGGAGGAGTTGGCACAGCGCCTTGGGATATATAACGAAACGATATTTTATGGTTACACGCTGCATCCTGAGGAATTTATGCCGTTCTTTGATATTTTTGTACTTCCTTCACGTGCGGAGGCCTTCGGATCTGTCTTTGCAGAGGCTGCACTGAGCTGTCTAGCGTTGGTTGGTACAGATGTTGGAGGAATCCCTGAACAGATTGAGAATGGTAGTAACGGACTGTTGGTTCCTTCTGAGGACCCGTCTGCGCTTGCAGAAGCTTTAGAGAAGGTGATGGTCGACCCAGCTTATCGTTATGAGCTTGCACGCTCAGCATGTGAGAAGGCGAAGACGCATTATTCTCTAGGTAGATCAGTCAATGAACTAAAAAAAATGTATTTGCAATTCGCTAAACCCTCTTTAACCTAATAAAATAACGATATCTTAGAAGAACACAACATAATTGCTGATACATAAGCAGTTATGCTGTGTTTTTTATTTTCTGACTTTATGGTTAAGTTCTAAATAGTAGTCATTAATAGCGTGTATTAAACAGATAGATGCGAACGTGTACTACAAATTAGATACTTACTGAATTGAAATGTTCAATTCGAAGGAAAGGGAGGAAGGAAGTTTGAAGATGTTGGCTAAACCTCTTATAGCCTGTACGACCATAATAATGCTTCTTATTGCTGGTTGTACTGATCCGAATCATCGTGGACAATCCAAGGAATTAAGTGATATGGAAAGTAAGATTGCGTATCAGCCTGAAGTATTTTTAACTGATGTGGTGAACGATCATTTCAACATTACAGCTACGATTAACTATCGTAATAAGGAAAATGTGGAGCATATCATTTACGAAATGTTCATTGAAGAACCCAAAGTGGAGATGGAACAGCTGCAAATGAGCTTTCATCTTCATCCACAAATGCTGAGTAAAATAGGTACAACCAACATTTTCGAATCAAATGTCCTCTTTGATAACCTGCCAACAATTGCACCACATGGCACAAGTACAGGGGCATCCCTATTTAGGGCGTTCTTGTTAGATCCATCGAAGGTAGATCGTGAGACATTGGAGATTTATACAGATCTGTACGTGAAGGTAAGCTATCAAGTAGATCGAGAAGAGTATGTTCATTATTTCAAGTTAAACGCAGAGCCCTCGGATGAGCTTGTGAATGTTCTTCATAATACTGCGATGACGCTGATTTGACTTTTAAAACTAAACAATAGATAAAAAAATACAAATAAAAACCGACTCTTAAAATAAATGAATTATCCTAGAGTCGGTCTATTCAGCTCAAGTTGCCACAAAGTGAACTAGTATTTTTCTTTTGTCCCTCGGAAACTGCCCCAACGATCCATAATTAATTTAAAAGCCCAGATGAGTGCCAAACATCCGAAAATGGGGTAAAGAATAGATAATAGAGAGCTGAAGCCAAATTGACTAAAGGAGTAACATAGCAACATAATAACCAGCATAATGACCCGCGGGTGTACACGAATGTTTTGTCTGACCTGTAGCGTCATACCATAAATATCTGCCACAAAGGTGCTGAATATTTCCATGAAAATCAGGGATACATAAACGGACTGAACGATCCAACCAAGCTGAAAGGCAATGCTGCCCATCGGAATTTCAAATTGTGTTATTCCCGGCATCTGTGCAGACATTGCAAAATGAGCAGCGAGCAGCATAAAGCCTACTCCAATTCCGCCTAGTACGCCGCCCCACTTCAGCATGTTTCGACTATGAATCTGGTTACCTAAAGGTACGAGTACAGCTTGAGCCAATACCAGATTAAATGAAGTGTACAAGAGTGGGGACAGCCATACCTGTATCAGACTTTTATCGGTTGTTAACGTGATAAATCTAGAAGCCCCAGGATGATGGAGTGTGCTGGTAATCATAAGTAGCGAGAGCAGCAGCATCATCGGCACAACGATACTATTCATCTGCATGATGGCTCGGATACCTCGTCCCAGAAGAAGGTAAGTACCGACAAGTGTAACGAGCAAGCCGGTCTGGTAATGCAAGCCGAGATGTTCAACAAAGACGGAGCCTGCTCCAGCCAACATGACGCTGTTCACTCCAATGAGAATGAGAAGGGTAATCCAAGTGATCCATCTGCCTGCTTTGTAACCGAATAAATGCTTATTAAGATCTTCATAGGAGCGGGAGCCTGTATCGTGTGCAATGAGCATCATTTTGGTGCCTAGCCAGACAAAAAGTATGGTGGATAGGCCGATGGTGAGTGTTGCCCATTTGCCATACTGGGTAAAAAACTGCAGGATTTCCTGACCTGTTGCAAAGCCGGCACCTACCACCGTTCCAATGTATGTAAATGCGATCTGCAGCACCCGAAATGCCTGTTTCATGCGTTTCCCCTCTCAGGCCCCTGAATAGTTTGGACATGCGGGTGCCATGGTACAAGGTATGCTTGACCCTGGAAACTCATGACAATGAGCTCATTCTTTAAGCACGATTGTAAGGCTAAGTAACAATAAAGCTGATTCGCTTGAATTGACAGTCATATCTATGATACTTTTACGTCATAGGATAGGCTTGGGAGGTCAAATCATGGAAGTGTTGAAACAACGTATTTTAGAAGAAGGAGTAGTCATCTCTGATCAGGTGCTTAAATTGGATGGACTGCTGAATCATCAGATTGACCCTGGTTTGACAATGGAAATGGGACGTGAGTTTGCCTCACGTTTTCGTGAGAGTGGTGTAACACGTGTTATTACGGTAGAGTCTTCTGGCATCCCGGTAGCTTTTGCTGTTGCACATGAGCTAGGAGTACCTCTTGTATTCGCTAGACGCAAAAAAACGCTACTGGCTGACCCTGATGCCTACTGTGAACGTGTACCATCGTTTACGAAAGGAATTGTGACCGATATTATGGTGTCTCGTGAATATATTCATGAGAATGATCGTATTTTGTTCATAGACGATATTATTGCTAATGGGGATGCAGCTCGCGGTGTTATCAAGATCATTGAACGCTCTGGGGCTGAATTAGTTGGTTTCGGAGTAGTCGTCGAAAAATGTTTTCAAGCAGGAGCACGAACTATTCGTGAACAGGGAATTCCTGTTGAAGCCTTGGTACGTATTCGTTCCCTGAACGATGGAAGCATTCAGTTTGACGATAACGAAATGTGACATTTTAAAGGAAAAGGGCCTATTTTTTGAACAATGCCTTTGCATGACCGCAGAATTCATTTATAATGGGGTTATGTTAGGGAGAGGAGGCAACACCATGGGGAACCAACCGGCAACAGAACAATTTTTCATTGATAAGCTGGCGGAATCGAAAGTTCATTTTGAACGTGCCCTGGATTGTAAACATACGGAATTCGATGACCTTTATCCCTATATGATTGAACATCCTCAATTTTTCTGGTACAAACGCTATGTTGCCTGGTCAGAACTTCTGACGATTGTAGGCTTGTGTGAAGAGTTGTCCTTCTCTTGGAAAGAGCAATTTACACCGCATCAAGTGGAGTACCTTGAAGAACGTGTGATGTCCGCCAAAGTGCTTGATTTTTGGTTTGAGAAGAATGACAGCAAAGAGCACGCGCAGCGGTAAATTTCAGTCGGGACATACGTTTCGTATGACATGACAGTCCAATACAGTCACGTGAGACCTAAATGAGTTGTCATTTAGGTCTCTTTTTGTAAATTAATTTGGAACATAGGAGCCATAGACATGATTAGTGATACAGAGCTGGATGCCCTGCGTTTGTCAGGTGAAAAGGTTAGAGTGGTAAGGGACGAGCTTGAGTCCAATGATGTAACAGGAATTGTTGTTGCTTGGGATGGAGAGCAGGTACTCATTCGGCGGCAGAATCGACGTGTGGTTAAGCTCGATCGTAGTTATCGCTATCAGCTGTTCAGCGAGCCGCGCCAGAGTCCACTTAGCGAGTAGGAAATGAGCTAACGGGATTTACCATCCTCCTATAGGCATAATCGATTCGCTCAGGAGAAAGGATAGTTACAGTGAAGGATGTGGAACTATCTCCGAGAGGGCGTGCAATGATATGACATTGATGAATGAAAAGGTTCACGCGTATAAGGATCAGATTGGTGAGTTGAGCGATGTGCTACCGGGAGTGGTGAAGTCTTACCATGAGTTTACGGGAGAATGCTTTCAGCCAGGAGCCATTGATGCCAAAACGAAACAATTAATCGCCTTGGGCATTGGCTTATTTGCGAATAACGAAGTGTGTACCTTCTATCACGTGGAGGAAGCTCGTGCGAAGGGTGCTACCGATCAGGAGATCATGGAGACCGTTGCAGTGGCGGGTGCCGTAGGCGGCGGTCATGCACTATCTCAGGGCGCAATGCGCGTACAGAAGGCGCTGCACTAAGCAGGATGGGGCTATATCAATGAAAATAAGGACGTATTCCTTGGCAAATGCTACGGGAATAGGTCCTTATTTATGTACATCGAAGTTATATTATATTTTTCCAATCATTTTATTATACATAAACTGGCCAGTAACTCGGCGAGCCGTAACATAACGGTCTTTGAAGTAAGGGTTAGACAATTTAGTGATGCTGACACCTTTGCTGCTTGATGCGTGTGCGAATTGGCCGTCACCGATGTAAACACCTGCGTGTGAAACACCTTTACCCATTGTATTGAAGAATACGAGATCGCCTGTGCGAAGGTTCGCTTTGGATACAGGAGTTCCTGCTTTCGCTTGCTGCTGGGAAGTGCGGGGTAGATCGATGCTATATTTATCAAAAAGATATCTCATAAATCCAGAACAATCGAAGCCGGCCATTGTTGTACCGCCCCATTTGTAAGGAATACCTGCCATGTTATTAACGACGGTGTTGATTGTGCTTGCCTCTGTACTTGTTGCACCTGAAGTAAATAGTACTGCTGCTCCAAAAATGGAGATGATAAGTTTTTTCAAAATCAATGTTCTCCCTTCGTTGCCTACGGAGTTAGCTAAGGGTTCGGTAGAAGGTTCCCTATATTTCCTATGTATAAGAATAATTCACCCAAAATGGTTCCCCCGTTTTCAAACATGAAACTCGGCAAATGAATAATTAAGTTTTTGTAACCTTTTGAAACTATATTGCATATATGCGTAAATGTCAAACCCATCTTAATACCTTCTTTATCGCCCAATGTTAACGGAACTATTGATTTTTATGAAGAATAAACACGAAATGACAGCGTAACTAATTACAAAATAGTAATATGTGATTCAAATCCAAACTAGAGTGTATACCACTCGAGGTTTGTCATGTGCAGTTTGAACTATTCTGATAGATACAATAATCGCGGAATGTTACAAGATGTTGCATTAATTGACAAAGTTATTTTTTTTGCATAAGATCGTTCTATCCAATCCACATATTGGATAAAAATATAGTCGTTATAATTTAATTCAAATAAAGGAGTTGGTGGAGAGACGTGTAATTAGAGGGTGAAAGTAAGTGGAATGAAGAATTGGATGATTTCAATAATAACGGGGAGTGTGTGATCATTTTGAATACAAAAACAAAGTTAGTTACATTAGTTCTAGCATTTTCAATGGTATTTTCTGCGGTAGGTATGGTCATTCAACCGGTTAGGATTGTATCTGCTGCGGATGCTTCGGGAACAACAGCAAGCATATCCGATATCTTGAAGAATCAAAGAGCCGATGGAGGCTGGAGAAAAGAATATAAGCAATCCACTGGTGAGTGGGCGAAATCTACGATCGACAATAAAGCTACATACTCAGAAATTAGAAGACTAGCTAAAGAATTCAAAAAGACAAACGACCCACGTTATTCTGCTGCCGCGATTAAGGGAATTAACTTTTTGCTGAATATGCAGTATTCCAATGGTGGGTGGCCTCAAGTTTATCAAAGTTCTGGTTATCACAAACATATTACCTACAATGATGATGCGATGATTAATGTAATGTACATGTTGGATGAAGTTGCGACACGAAAAGGTGACTTCTCCTTTATTGACAGCAACCTTGCCAATCGTAGTAAAAATGCGGTTGCTAAAGGTGTGGATGCGATTTTGAATACACAGGTAGTTTCAGGTGGCAAGCTCACAGCATGGGGGCAACAGCATGATTCAAGCACACTTAAGCCTGCAGGTGCAAGAATCTATGAAGTACCATCATTAACAGCTGGAGAGAGTGTAACGATTGTTAAATTCCTGAAAACAAGACCTTCCAACGCCAAAATTACAGCATCCATCAAGGGAGCCGAAGCTTGGTTTAACAAAGTGAAGATCACCGGTTACCGATATGAAAGAGCGAACGGCGATAGCAAAATTATTGCTGATTCCAAAGCTGCACCAATCTGGGCTCGTTTCTATGAAGTTGGAACGGATAAACCCATCTTTATCGGTCGTGACGGCATCGTGAAATACAAATTGAGCGATATTGACAAAGAAAGAAGAGGCGGTTATGCATGGTATGGTAACTGGCCATCCAAGCTGTAACTTAATTTAGATTCTAAACTGGTACCAATCGTGCCAGATCATATGCCAGCTCCTAAACATGAAGCCCGATCCGGAAGTGACTATCTGGATCGGGTTTCTTCCTGAGCATTTGTATATTGACATGTAGATGCTTGCGTGATATATTATTTTTTGTCGCCGAGATACATATATATCACGGAGATATACATATGCGGTCGTGGCGGAATTGGCAGACGCGCACGGTTCAGGTCCGTGTGGGCTAACCCCCCGTGGAGGTTCGAGTCCTCTCGACCGCATCGAATGAAAAGGTTCCCTGTTAGACATTAGTCTATCGGGGAACCTTTTTTTGAACTCATATGGGGGATCTCACAGCTTGTCCATCCATTGTCGGTTACAACGACCTACGACTAATCACAGGCTTGGGCAATTTTTTGCCAATTATATTACTACACGTATTATGATGCTGTAACTGTAATGTTATCGATATTAGGCCCTTCTGTACCTGTTGTTACAACTCTGATGGTATTCGTTCCAGAATTCATGGGTACCTGAATGGTTTTCTCGCCCCATGTCGACCAGCTTCCTGTTGCTGAAAAAGAGGTATTGCTGATCACTTTGTTTCCGTTAACGTACACATCGAGGTTACGCGTGCCACTCTCTAATGCATAACGAAACTTTACGTTTTTGGTACCACTTGTCGCATTGTTAATATTATTCCATTGAATGGCAGAGTTCGTTAGTGCATTGAAATTAACATACCCCGAGCCGGTGTAACCTGGGTAGATTGTCTCAACTACAGCATCAGTTAGGGTAGTTCCTGTTTCAGCTTCATACGTTGTACCACTTGTGTTACCACTTCCTGGCCCAGTGATATTCGCTACAAATGTGGTTACACTTTGAGCAGGAAGCTGTGCAGTAAATGCGCCGTTAGACACATTGATCGGTGCTCCACTTGCTAGGTTACGGCTGCTATCCGTTACCCATGAGGATACAGTAGAGGCGTTACCATTTTGCAGGACAAATCGCTGACTGGTTGCAGAAGTTCCTTTGTTAATTGCGACGACGACAACCTTGTTATCTCCTTTGTAGGCAGACACAAACGTATTGGTATCTGGGTTTTTCGTTGCATCCACTCGCAGATAGCCTGGACGTACGAATTTGGAGAAATGAGCCATATTATAACCGCGTTTGCTAATCGTGCCATCCTCTTTCATCGGTCCGTACTGTCTACGGATGTACCACCATACATAGGCTTGAAAATCTGCTTCTACCATTGCATTGTGCATGTGATGGGAGACTTCCAATGCTTCTGGCCAGCGGTCTGCAGAATTGTTATCACTGTTTGGATAATAAACTTCGGTCATCCACAGTTCTTTGCCTGCACCTTTTTGCTTGAAGAGTGGGTATGCAAAGTTATTGACTTGAGTACCGTACAAATGTGCTCCTAGAATGTCCATATTCGCGAGCGCTTGTGGATCATTGAGAATCGGGTCAGATATGTTTTTTAGGTATTGGAAGGATTCAGGCGCCATCACTTTGGTGTTCTGGATCGATCCTGCATTTTCTTTCATGAAGCGAAGGATCTCCTGTGGTG
The DNA here is from genome assembly GCF_036884255.1 of Paenibacillus tundrae. Lineage (NCBI taxonomy): Bacteria > Bacillati > Bacillota > Bacilli > Caryophanales > Paenibacillaceae > Paenibacillus > Paenibacillus tundrae. The sequence goes on from NZ_CP145605.1 coordinate 2,269,192, forward strand.
TCCACCAGGTCCAATCGTGAGCGTAATCTGGTTCATTTTGAACGGAAATGGCATACAAGTTTACGCCGTTATCTTTCATGTACGTAACGAAGTCATTCAGGTGCTGAGCGTAAGCAGCATATTTGTCATATCTCAGACGTTTAGCATTCGTATCGCCATTCCGGTTGAACGTCTCGACCATGTCACTTGGAGGATTCCATGGGGAGGCGAACACTAGAGCTCCTTGTTCAATCGCTCTTTTGGCTGTATCTACTTCCTTAGACCAGTTACTTCGATTAGGATCGACACTGATTCTTAAGATGGAGAAGCCTAACTGGTTTTGCCCGTTGCCAAAGGCTGTATCACGTTGAGCTGGCGTCAAGTCACCGATCCAAACCGGGTGATTAATTCCTCCGAAGCCCTTGATGAGCTGCTTCTCCGAGGATAAATTAATGGTAGCATCACTTGCTGCCGAAGCTTGTGTGGGTGTTAACATCAGTGGCAGAGCCGTTAAGCAGGCGAGTAAAACGTTAAAGGTTTTTTTGAATTTAAATTTCACTGCGATCATCCTCCTCGAAATGGTTATCCTGAGAACTGCTAAACCAATGAAATCTTAATTTTGCTTAGATTCAGTTGTAAGCCCTTACATAACCTCCTTTCGAAAATAAAAGGAAAGAAAATCAATTTATTCTTTCTTTTGTTTATTTTAATAAAATATTGTTGAACTGAATACCTGACAAATTTCAGGTCTTTTACTAATTTATCTCAAATTATCGGGAATCGATGACATTTTTTATCCCTATTCAGAAGTTACAAATTTTCCTTTAGTTACGTCAAACCGTTTTTTACATAGAACTCCCTACAATATCAAACAATGAGAACAAAGATCTAAGGGAGGGAATCAACATGGAAAAGAAAGTGAGTAGCAAGTGGTATACACGGTTAGTGGGGGGCTTCGTTCTTTTACTACTTGTTAACGTGGGATGTATGGCAGGTGGAGAGATAACGGTGGCATCTCAGGTGCCAAAAGAAGCGGATACAGTCAATGCTTACGCACTGTCGAATCGTGATCGGATGCATGTGGCAGCTCAACCTAAACAATCCGTAACCCCTCATAACCGTATGGCAATTATCATTGATGATGTAGGTAATGACATGAAGGGTACAGCAGAAATCTTGGCGATGCCAGTCAAGCTGACCGTTGCGGTCATGCCCTTTCTGCCAACAACTCAAAAAGATGCCGCTGCGGCACATGAAAAGGGAATGGATGTGATTGTACACATGCCTATGGAGCCGAAGAAAGGAAAACCGGAGTGGCTGGGCCCTGGAGCAATTACGTCCAATCTAACAGATGAGGAAGTTCGTGAACGGGTGGAAAAAGCAATTGATGATGTCCCGTATGCCATTGGCATGAACAATCATATGGGTTCTAAGATTACTTCGGACAAACGGATCATGTCGATTGTGTTGGACGTATGCCGAGAGCGAGGTCTCTTTTTTGTAGACAGTCGAACCAATTTTCGCTCGGTAGTAGGTGAACTGGCAGCGTCCAAAAATATGCCACCTGTCGGTAATGACATCTTCTTAGACGACCAGAACTCTAAGCCGCACATTCGCAAGCAAATGGAACTGGCCGCTAAGCGTGCCGTGGATAAGAAAAGCTGTGTAGTCATCGGTCATGTGGGTCACACGGGACTTAACACATCTGCTGTTCTTCGTGAAACCGTCACCCAACTACAGGGACAGATTGAATTTGTAGGTATTGGTGATCTGGTGCGAGAGGTGTGGGATTGGCATATTGCGCCTACACTACCGACAGGTAATAAATAATGCCGTTTGCGATGGATTCAGCAATGCGCTTTTGCTCGGCAGGATCACTTATTTTGGCTCGGTCTGCTGCATTACTCAGAAATCCAGTTTCTACAATGACGGCAGGGTGCTTCACATAATTCAACAGGTAAAAGGGTTTACCCCACACAACTTGCCGTTTAGTTCCATATAAGTCATTCATGGCATCTTGAATTGATTGTGCTAAGAGGTAGCTTCTACCTTCTTTTTGGTGCAGTACCACCGGACCGTGTGTTGCAGCTCTTGAACTCCAATTGGCATGGATACTGACAACGATATCCGTGCTGACTTCTTCGCTGAGACTTTTGCGTTGTGCTAAATCTCTGCGATGCCGGGAGCGACTGTTAAGCCAGCGGTTATCATCGCTGAGCGCATAATCACCAAGTCGGTTAATGATGACGGCATATCCTTTGCTGCGCAAGAGAAGATAAACCTTTTGACTTATAGCTAGGTTAATGTCCTTCTCCAGCACACCTTGTGCTGACGTTCCTCCATCGACTCCTCCATGTCCTACATCAATTAGGATTACGGGAGCTGCGAAGGCATGATGGCTGGAGCGATAAGCTTCACCGTCGGTTATTGGTAACATGGATGGACTGTTCGTTGATGGTTTAGCTTGGATGGGGGCAACAGATCCAACTGGTTGGATTGCCTGTCCCTGAACAAGTGGAAGAACCGGAAGACATAACAAGCTAACTAGCAAAGCGGTCGAAGCAACCAGCAGCTTATACATGGGACATACACTCCTTCATGATCTTGGTGTTTGGTGTATATTAGGGATTCGATGGATAGCTTTGGCATTAGACTGTGCATTCTGCCGATTTTCATACACGTGGCTCACAAAAAAATGTTTAACGAGAACACTTCCTGCACACAATAGAACTATCGTAAGCTTCGTCAAATGATGGAGCCAGGGAGGCAGAGGGTATGGCCAAAAGTGATGAATTGGTAAAATATATAACGCAACGTGTGGTGCATTATATTGATACTCCGAAGGATGAGCGGAAGGGGCGTACCAAACAGAAGGAACCATGGGCCATGAAATGGTTTGGCATGATTCCGTTTGCCGTGTCGCTGTGGGTTGGCAAGAAGGGAAAATCTGTGGAATCGAACTCGAGGACACGAAGCTCTTCAGACAAGGAATAGATGGACGGGAGCGGTTACCTTACTGAAGATCGATCATTGAATAAACGATGTCTGTATACAAAATAGACGCACTTCCTGTATGGTCAGGAAAAGGCGTCTATTTTTGCATGAAACTCGTAATCTATCATTTCAGGGGTTAGCGACATAGAATTGTCCGTCTTCCAATAGAGTATCCAATGGTACGAATCGTTGCGTGGAAGTATGTCCACCAATCGCTACATAGAGAACTGATTGTGATTCAGCTTTGTTATGCCACAACTGATAACCACTAATGGGTAAAGGGCCACCGTAAAAAATATTTCGATCATTCGCTGAATAAACAATTCCAAGCTCCTTATGAAGCTGAATCCAGTCTTGCACACGGGTGAGCTTCACTGGTTTGGAGGTGATCCATAACAGGTTGTCCATTGGGTTAAAGGTAGGTCGCATATGAATAGAATCGACAAGCCAGGATGAGGTCGCGGAAGCTACGGTATCTATGATGACCATTGGTTTGGAAGTCGTCTCGATCTGTCTCAAAGTCTCTGAGGGTAAAAGGTCACCATTAGTGGCATCGATATAAAGAGCTTCTTGGTTCGGTCGTTCTACCTTCCAGTAAGCAAGTAGAGGAAGAGCATAACGAAGCCCGAGCTCTCCTCCATCAGCATGTATCATCGTAAGGCTGAGGTGTTGTCGTTCTAACGCATGGCTTAGCAGCTCGCGATCATAGGGTGACTGTTCTCCTGATCCGTATTCGCTAAGCTTCAATTGTCCCTGATCTGTGGCAGAAATAATCATATACCCCATTAATTTCTCTTCAAAAGTAGCTTGCACGAGCCAGCTATGTGTACCTGGCCCAAGTGGCGTAAAGTTGAGTTCAGCCTTCTTCCAGTTGAACTCCCCATCTACTGAACCAAGCGCAAGAGCGTGCTCATGAGCAAACTGTTGTACAGCAATAGGAGCTAGCTTGTCATGCTGGAGAGCAGTGATGTCGTCTTCGAGATCAGTTAATGACATGGGAGCAAGCGAAGGAGTGCTTCGACCTTCGGCACTTGCAGTCGACCAGAAAGTAGATAAGGCTGCACAACTGAGTACAGCTAGAGTGATCAAGGTTATACGTTGTAGTAAGATCCGTTGCGTAACGGTTCGTTCCAAATAAACACCTTCTTCTTCGAGATACGCTGAATGAAAAGTATCTACGAGTATTGGTTGCGCATGCGACGCTAATATTCATTCTAGGGGACGAGTTATGCAAAGGTTGCTGTAACCTGTCGGGCAACTGCTTATGAATAAACACTACTTTTGCCAGCATTTGCAGGAAAAGTAGTGTCTTCGTCTATCTTAAGTGAAACATGCCGCTGCTAATAGCGGTCACCTTCACTTTGGGTTCATATTGCCAGATCATTTCAGTTCGGCGTGTCTCATATTGCAGTTTCATCGCCTCACGGTCAATGACCGCCTGTTTGGCTTTTTCTTGCTCCGGATCTGCCTCAGTTTCTAACGGAGCAGCTGGCTCTGCTGCCTGCTCTACATCCTCACGAATACGATGGTTCGCCCCCGCATAATCGGTTGTTACATTTGTTCGTAAAGGGAAAGGTTCGGGCGTTGAAACGGCACGTTGATTGTCAGAGTCAGTTGTGCTCGTAGTTTCTATCTCAGGCATCTCCTCGCGCAACACAGCTTCATAATACGTATCTACAACGTCAAGCTCCAGTGCAAGCCGTTCTTTGGCTTTTTCTGCCCAGCCGTAATCAAGCTCAAGCAAACGGTTCGTGAGATGGGACTCTAACGCTGCTCCGGCAGTAGATAATGAAATTTTGGCCGCCTGCGCATGCATATTCTCTGCCAATCGCGGGCTAAGATCGCGCCGGTTAAGCTTTGCCCCGAATTGTTCAATGATCTCACCGGAGCGAAGAGAGATGCCGAGAAAATGAAGTTCCTCCCGTTTCAGATCACAGGCGAATTCCACCTTGAAGCAAACGCCTAGCCAAGGCTCATAAACGGCCGGCGCTGTCGCTCGCAATTGTCGTTTGGCCGCTTGTTCGAACAGATTAACAAAAGCCCCGCCCTCACGTGCCGCATCAAAAATTTGCTGAAGTCGGCGGCTGCCATAAACGACGTCTTCACGCAAAATCCGTCCTGGTCCCAATTGCGGTAAAGACGGCGTTATGCCAAAGTAACGTCCTAGAATGGTTTCTTTTGCAGGTTCAGCACCAGGGATGCTGGTACTGGTTCCGCCACTGGCTGCACCAGATCCATTCGAAGAGCTCGCCTGTGCTGCTGTGGCTTCCGCTGCCTCAATGGCTTGCTTATAAGCTTCCGGATCAAATACAAACGTAAATGACATGGTTTCTGCTGGTGCGCCAGTGCGCTCCACAAATCCCCAATAGTACGGTCGATTCGTCAGCGCTTTATCAGCCTCGGGTGAGAGTTTAACCGTCACATGGGCGGGAGAGCGTTCTATGATCTGACAATCCAAGGCTTCGAGATAGGTAAGTACATAAGCCTGAATCTCGTGGGGTGACATGGTCATAGGTTAGCCTCCTCCTTTACGAAGATCGAGCTTGGTAATCAAAGGCACTTCATCTGCGACCTCGCGCTGGATGGAGTTCAGTGATTGTCCTAGTGAATCCATCTTGAGACGTAGATCCTCTTCATTTTGCGATTCCAGCAAAATTTTGGTTAAGCTTTTCTCGATGGATTCCTTCTTCTCAAGCCGCTCCAGAATAACATCTAGTCCACCGATCACCATCTCAAACATGTTGATTTTCTCATGTAGTAGATGCAAAATATGCTCTTCAATGGTGCCTGTCGTGGATAGATTGAAGATATTAACGTCATTCTGCTGTCCCAACCGGTGTACCCGTCCGATTCGTTGCTCCACCCGCATGGGATTCCAAGGCAGGTCAAAGTTAATCATATGGTGGCAGAATTGTAGGTTAATGCCTTCACCGCCGGCTTCGGTTGCAATCATGGCCTGAACCCGTCCACGGAACAGATCCATCATCCAATCCTTTTTCCCCCGGTTCATGCCGCCTCGGTAGGGTACAGCAGTAAGTCCGTTATTGCGAAAATAATTAAGGAGATACTCCTGCGTTGCCCGGTATTCAGTGAAAATGATTACCTTCTCATTCATATTGCGAATCAGTTCCATCGTTTTCTCAGCTTTGGTATTTTCCTTAATCGCTTTGATATGAGCAACGAGTTCCCAGATTTTGTCGCGAAGAGGGGAGTCGAGTGGAAGCTTCTTCGACAGGTTGACGAGTGTTACGAATACAGCATCCCTACTGCTACATACTTCTCGTTGTAATGTAACGAGTGAGAGCATGCTGCTCAGATTGCCACCAGCTTCCTGATACTGGTCCTTCACAAACGAGGTCACACCGTCATATAGTGCCTGTTCTTCGGGTGATAGTTGCAGATTGACGTTGGAGACGTTCCGCTTGGTGAACTGAACAGGCCCTTCGCCGCGTCTGTTACGGATCATGACTTTGGACAATTCATCCTTAAGCTGTTCTTGGTTTTTCGGAACGCGCTTATCCACGACGAAGTTGGCGGCAAAATCACCCTGACGGCCAAGCTGACCCGGCTTGAGCAGATTAATCAGATTAAACAGTTCACTCATGTCATTCTGCACCGGTGTCGCTGTAAGCAAGAGACAGTATTTTTTGCGCAATTTGAGCATGAATTGATAGTTTGTTGTTTTCTTATTTTTGAGCTTATGAGCTTCATCGATAATAATCATGTCATAATCGATATTCAGTAACATGTCTTTGTGCGGATCACGCTTGGCAGTGTCCATGGAAGCAACAACAACTTCATTTTGCCAGGAGTATGCTTTTTTCTGAGCAACGGCAGGAATGCCGAATTTCGAATTCAGCTCTCGTACCCACTGCAGTACAAGTGAGGCAGGGACAAGGATAAGCACTTTGGATACAAGACCACGAACCATATATTCTTTGAGGATAAGGCCGGCTTCAATCGTTTTACCCAGTCCCACTTCGTCGGCGAGAATGGCTCGGCCAGACATTTCAAATAACACTTTGCGCGCCGTGTCCATCTGGTGAGGGAGTGGGGTCAGACCTTGCAAATGCTTCAAACATTGGATTTCGTCAAAATTCGGAATTAGATTCGTCTCTTCGGCCTGAATACCTAATTGAAAGAGTCGATAATCTCCCCAAGGCCCCCCTTTATCCAAACGGGATTCAAGCTGGGTAAGCCAGCTTCGATCAAACTCCAGTGGTACCGGCATTTCGGATATAGTCTGTTTGCTGTGGAGCGGATTTTTCCGGTTCATGCTGCTACCTCCCATGCCATTCGAGATGACGTTTATTCGTAGGTAATAGTATGGACGAATGAGAGACAGTTCATAACCAGATTCAGAATTCTATATGCACGGCTGTATTTTCCCAAAAAGTTCACAGAGTTCGTATTCATACGTCTGAGGGTGATTGAGGAAGCTTGTCCGAGTATTCATGAATGCGAGGAACGGCTATGATATAAATCACATGGAAAATCAATATATGGTGTAATATACTTGAATATAATCACTATATGTGGTGTTTAGTCATAATTTAATCGTAGAGCAAAATTGAACCGTTACTGTTATTCCGGGGAGGCTGAGCGTGGCGATGAAAACGAACAAACGATCACACAAGTTAGAGGGACTAAGCGAGAAAATATTTCTAGACCGATATGCCTGGAAGAACGCAGATTCGAATCATGCAAAGGTCGGGGATGTTGTATTGGTATTAACAAAGGATGACCCTAAATTTCCAACGAAGGAAGTTGGGGAGATCATAGAACGTGAGGGTCAGCTGGTTCAAGTGAGAACCCGAAGCGGAGAGATCGTCAAGACGGATGTAGAGAAGCTGACGCTTAATATAGAAAAGACACCTGAAGAGATGTGGGATCGCCTGGCTAAAGCGATGGCCTCCGTTGAATTCACCCCTGAACAACGAACGACATGGGAATCTCGATTCCGCTCGGTATTAGATGATTGGAAGCTCGTACCAGGAGGTCGGATTGCTGCGGGTGCTGGTGCAAGTGATGAACTCACGCTGTTTAATTGTTATGTTATCCCTTCGCCGCAGGATAGCCGCGGTGGTATTATGAAAACGTTGACTGAAATGACTGAGATTATGGCACGCGGAGGTGGCGTGGGGATTAATTTGTCTTCCTTACGACCTCGCCGAGCTGTTGTTAAAGGGGTTAATGGATCATCGAGCGGATCCGTGTCTTGGGGTGGCTTGTTCAGTTATACTACCGGACTGATTGAACAAGGAGGAAGTCGGCGAGGCGCCTTAATGCTGATGATGAACGATTGGCACCCTGACGTGCTTGATTTTATTACGGTGAAACAAACGATGGGTCAGGTCACGAATGCGAACCTATCCGTATGTGTAAGTAATGGATTTATGGAAGCCGTTAAACAGGACGGTGACTGGGAGCTTGTTTTTCCAGATACAACTGACCCCAATTATGATAACGAGTGGAACGGAGACCTTCAGAAATGGAGAGATGCTGGTCGCTCTGTCATTCCATATCGTACAGTTAAAGCCCGGGACATCTGGCGTACTATCATTGAATCTGCTTGGAAATCCGCAGAGCCAGGCGTTGTATTTATGGAGTACTACAATCAAATGTCGAACAGTTGGTATTTCAACCCGATTATCTGTACGAATCCCTGTGGAGAACAGGGCTTGCCAGGGTGGGGGGTATGTAATCTGTCAGCAATCAATCTATCCAAATTCTATGACGCAGATGCAGATGATGTAGCTTGGGGAGAACTGGCGGAGACTACACGTGTTTCGGCGAGATTTTTGGATAATGTAATTGATGCGACGCCGTATCATTTTGAAGAGAATAGACAGAACCAGCAGCATGAACGTCGGGTGGGGCTGGGCACGATGGGACTCGCAGAGCTAATGATCAAACTTCGTATTCGATATGGCAGCCCAGAGTCACTGGAGTTTCTAGATAAGCTGTATGGATTCATTGCGAAGGAAGCCTATCTGGCATCGGCAGAGATCGCGGCTGAGAAGGGCTCGTTCCCTGCTTTTGAAGTAGAACCATATCTGCAGAGCGGTTTTATGAAAAATATGGTTGCGACGTATCCGGAAGTGGGGGAGGCTATACGGAAACAGGGCATTCGTAATGTCACCCTAATCACTCAGGCTCCGACTGGAAGTACAGGAACGATGGTGGGTACATCAACAGGTATTGAACCATACTTTGCTTTTAAGTATTTCCGTCAGAGCCGGCTTGGTTATGATGAACAGTTTGTACCGATTGCACAGGAGTGGCTGGATGCCCATCCAGATGAGTCACTTCCAGCGTACTTTGTAACCGCGATGGATCTATCCGCTGAGAATCATATTCGCGTGCAAGCAGCCATTCAGCAGTGGGTGGATAGCTCTATATCCAAAACAGCTAACTGTCCAGCCGATTTTACGGTCGAAGATACTGCGCAGCTCTACGAGCTTGCCTATGATCTGGGTTGCAAAGGGGTTACGATCTATCGAGATGGTAGTAGGGATGTGCAGGTGTTATCCACTTCGAAGAAGGAAGAGGTAAAGGAAGAACGACAAGTAGCGGCAAAAGCACAGGAAGCACACGAAATGCAAGAAAAGGCATTGAATACACAAGAATCTACGTCAGAAGCAAAAGCAGGATTAGAGACAGTAGTTGGATCGGATGTAGCAGCCACCTCTGCCAAAGTGCTGGATAAACAGTACAGAAGCCGCCCTCAGGTGCTGCGTGGAGCCACTTACAAAATTAATACCCCATTTGGAATGGCTTATATTACGATCAATGACCTAGAAGGTATTCCAGCCGAGATTTTCCTAAATGTAGGTAAAGCAGGTTCAGATGTATTTGCCATGGCAGAGGCTCTTGGACGGGTCTGCTCTCTGTTTCTGCGGTACGGTGACCATGGACATAAAGTGGAACTGCTCATTAAGCACTTGAAGGGCATCGGAGGTTCAGGAGCAATTGGATTTGGCGTGAATCGGGTTGAATCTATTGCAGATGCAGTTGCCAAAGCTTTGGAAAGTCATGTACAGAATCAAGGTATAGAGAACGAGCCAAATTTAAGCATAAATCACAGTCATTCGGATTCCCTCCAAACGGATACGGGTAACGTAGAGACATGGAGAGAAGATTTAATCAAGGACACGAACCATGCTGCTACGCTTGAATCAACAGGAGGAACGGGGCGTGTTTCTATTACTGAATCGAGAGACTTATGTCCTTCATGTGGTTCAGCAACCCTAATCAATCTGGAAGGATGCAAAACGTGTAGCAATTGCGGGTACAGTAAATGTAGTTGAATGAAAAGATTGAATTAATCAAGACGAAACTGTGATTGTGTAAAATAAGAGATAAATATTGCAATAATAGCGAAGAAATTTCGCCAGAAAAGTGATAAAATTAATTTTGCAATAGAATGTATTAATATTCATCTATGTTTCAAAAAGCTTGTAGCTATTAAGTTACAGGCTTTTTGAAATATTTTTATTTTTAGTGTTCCTCATGAGTTCCGAGTTATTAAGAGTTCAAATGCATTCTTGCTAAATTTTAAAATCGATTAATAGCTGATCTTTTTTAATTTTGTCACCAGTAGCCATATTATGTTCAAATCACTTTTATTTTTATGAAACAGAGTTCATGTCTTGGATAGAGTTCTGTGGTGCTGGTCTCCGGGACTGTAAATTGTAGGGAAACGAGGGTAAACTCCAGCGCTTTTAAATTACAGGTCTGGATTAAAATACGAATTAATAGCAGGGTCTTTTAATCATCAAAATTTCTTGAAAATCGAAGTTCCGTTTTTGAAAGACTAATTTTTGTCAAAAATAAGGCGTGTAGTTCAAAAGAATTATATAAAAGGTAGGGCTAATGTATAAAATAATTGAAATTTTATGTTATAATTTGGATAAAAGAGATCTCTAATATGTATATTATATCTTTGAAAGGAGAGTGTTGCTACTTTGTCTATTCATGTCAAAGTATTGCCTGCGACTTACGGTGACTCAATTATAGTAACTTTAGTTAATGATTTAAAAGAAAAGCGAAATATTTTAATTGATGGCGGAGTAGGGTGGTCAAGCTATAAATCATTAAAAAATGAAATAGAGTTAATTTGTGGACGGGGGGAAGAAATAGATTTATTAGTAGTGACCCATATCGACGAGGATCATATATCAGGGATTATAGAGTTGTTTGAAGACAGTGATATTAATAAACAAATATTTAAAGAAATATGGTTTAATACTGGTCAAAATGTTGCTGAGTTATTTGGAGAAGTGTGGGATGAAAGTCGCGGTTATCCCATTGCAGATACAAGAAAAATTGAGAAAAGTATAACAGATGGTGTGATTTTCGAATCTTTAATTGAAAATTTAGAAATGTGGAAGAATGATTTATGGTACTTTCAAAAGGATGCCATTATTGAAAGATTTGGTGCTGAAATTAAGATACTGTCGCCTAGTAAGTTGGGTTTGGAAAAATTACATAAAGAATGGACCTATGAGAAAAATAGTAATGTGAAAATGTCACGTCCATGTTCAACAGATTATCATTTACCACTCAGCGAACTAATTAAGAAGAAATATAGTAAAGATCGCTCCATTCCAAATTTAAGTAGTATTTCGTTACTTATAAAGTTTCAAGAAGATAATGTTCTTTTACTAGGTGATTCTCATGCGGAGACTATTGTAGAGTCGCTTACAGTATTGGGCTATACAACTCAAGATAAGCTTCAAGTTGCTTTAACAAAGGTATCCCACCATGGTAGTAAAAGAAACACGAGCGACGATCTGCTTAGTCTTATTGATTGTAAGAATTTTGTTATTAGTACAGATGGTAGTAGTCATTGTTTGCCGAATAAGGAGACAATTGCAAGAATAATTTCGAGCCAACCGGATTGTAACATCATTTTCAACTATAGAATCCCCGGTATCTTTTTGGATGATGACTTAAAATCTTTTAATTTCACATACGAATATTTAGAAGATAAGCAATACACATTTGTTATAGGAGAAGATGAGGTTTGAGAGCTGAAGAAGTATTACAAAGAGTTGCAGTTATTGTTGATGGTGTCGGGAATTCCGGAAGTGGATTCTTAATTCAGCCAAACACGGTGGAGTTCTCTTATGTCATAACTGCAAAACATTGTTTAGGAAAAAGCGATAGCTTTCCTGTAATTCGTACTTTTAATTTGTCTACAGGGTATCAACAAAATATAACTGTCTTAGATGTCACATCAACAAACGATGAAATTGACGTTACAATAATAAAGGTAAACTATATTGAAGGACTTCCTACTTTAACCTTTGGTGAAGCTGAATTAAATATGGAAGCATTCGTTTATGGATTTCCAAATAAATTAAAAGTTGGGGAAGTTAAAGATAAGAGACATGCTGTAAAGGCAAAAGTTTCTTTTCGTCAAGAACCAAAAATAGAATTAACATCTGAACCAGCAATGTTTACATTTGGTAGTAGTGCAGCTGCAAATTTTGAATCTCTCTCTGGTTCAGGAGTTTATTGGTTAGCGGAAGACAATATTAGCGTGATTGGTATGTTTACTGGTTTTAAAACACCAGATGGAGCATGGGATTGCTTAGTGGCTACAGATTCAAAAATGATAAATATTCATTTGAATTCTGTAGGCTGGCCATTAATTATACGGCAGTCTCATAAGGATTTTAAGCAATATATTGAAGAAACATTTACTCACTTAGATGAATATGCACAAACATTATTAAAGGTGAAAGCAACACAACTAAAGCAAATAACGCCCTCACATATTATCGAAACTTTTCAGGAAAAGTTATATCTTCCACATGATGATACATATAATCATGACCAGGAATTATGGAAAGGTTGGTTGGCATTACTGACATACCTTTCCTTAGAAATGGATATAAATAAGCTTAACCTTAATCAAATTAAAAGAAACGAAAACAATCTACGCTTTTATTTCACAAAGGATAGATTAGAAGATGTTGTAAAAGTGATTTTCACTAAAGGACTGATTTTCGATTTTGAACAAAATGATACTATTCTTATTAATAGTAAAGGTAAAGTCGGAGTAGCCACTTTATCTAAAGAGAGTGTCAAGAGAATTGCTAGTAGAATTGATCAAGCTCTACTGTATGAAAAAAGAATTAAAATTGATCAACCTAATATTACTAAAGATATTTCTTGTCTTCATTTAGATCAATTTAACCGAAAAATCTCCGAAATAGGATTAGTAGATAGTATTTATGAATTAGAGGAATTGCTAAAAAATGTTGTTGCAGGGGTGTTTGAAAATGTTGAATAAAAGAGATGATATATTGAAACGGATTTCAATCGATGATTCTCCAATTAATTATTTACAAGTTGATGTCTGGTCGAAATCAGAAAAAAACTATGATTGTTATGTTTTTGTCTATCATTGTAACAATGTTGAGGATCTAGAGGCTTCTTGGCAATATTTTAGTAATGATATAGCTGTGAGGTTTCAAAGTAAGCTGCAGAAACCCATAGAGATATGGAATATATACCTTGTTTTTATTGTTAGGGATGTGGTGTTAAAGGAAGTCAAATATAAAATAGAACAGGATAAATATTCTTGTCGAAAAGTAGTGATTGATAATGTCAACTCAAACATTACACAAGAAAACATTATTAACAAAATTATGAGAAAGCTATTTCAACTAAGTATAAATACTAGAAGCGAAGATGAAGAAAACATCGATAGTGTCAAAAGTAATGAGAAAAGTTTAATGGAAAAGTTAGATCCTATCAACTCACGATTATCTGCGCTGATAAACAAGGGAATTGAACCATCATTAATATATAATTTATATTTGAAGGAAGGAGAGCTCACATGAAGCTTAGGTCAATTGAAATAACTTCTTTTCGGGCATACAATAATTGCCAATTATTTGATTTTGAAACACAGAACGGTGAGCTCGCTAATCTTATAGTTTTATACGCTCCAAATGGATTTGGGAAAACTTCATTTTTTGATGCAGTTGAATGGGCAATAACTGGTGAAATCAGTCGAATTTCTAATAATTCTATTCTCAAAGCGGATGCGAAAAGTCATAAAGGTTTTATTTTGAAAAATGGAGATTCATCTGATGATTTTGGTAAAGTTATTTTCAGAGATAAGCAAGGGGGAATTTTTGAACGACATACCAAGATAAAACGAGGTAGAATGTTCAATGATTATCACGAAGGTCAGTATGATAAACTACCTTTAATCTATAGAGATATCGCAAAAAGCGAATATCCCAGTACGCATTTATTGCCACATGATAAAATAGATTCCTTCTTGAGAATGACTAATCCAAAAGGGCGATATGATTCTCTAAAACCTTTTTGGGATAATAGTAATGATAGTGAATTACATAAAGAAATTATAAACATTAAAACAGAAGGCGAGAAAAAATATACTGAGTTAAACTCAAAAAAAGATAAGCTTTTGTGTGAACTCTCTAATCTATCTAGTGTGGATTCTCAAATTTCAGTAGTAGTAGAAAGGATTAAAATTTTTAATGATCTAGGTATTCAGTATAAAATTGATTTTGATGAACAGAAAGTTGATTTTAATACAGTGAAAAAATTAGTAGAAGAGTGTGTCGAATTTAAGAGAGCATTGAGTGCTGAAAAAGATAATCTAATTAATAGAAACACAAAGTTAATATTCTTGATTGAAAATTATGAGCAAATTCTTAGAATTAAAAGAAATATACAATTGCTTTTAGTGGACTTAGAAAATAATAAATCTTTAAGTAATCGTTTTTTGCATAGAGACGAAGTTCAAAAAAAGCTTAGTATTATTGAATCTAATTTATCTGGCAAATTGCTCGAAAAGAAAGGTTACGACGACACCATTAAATGTTTGCCCAAATACTTAGAAGCAATTAATAAGATCAGTAGAGTAGAAGAAGAACTTAGACAAATGAAATCTAATACAACAATTACAATGAAATTGTTAGCCGAGAAACAAAAAGATCAAAGTATATTAACTAGAGATATATCCCTTAAGAGAGAAGAATTAGAGAATGTGACCAAATCACTTCTTCAATTAGAAAGCAATTCATTTAAATTAAAAGATATGGAGATTAGAAGGGGACGTTACGAAACAAGAATAAAAGTATTATCACAAATTATCACCAAAAGAGAAGAAAAACGTGCATCTCTTCAAAGTGAAGTAACAAAATATCAGAACTTACTTAACATATTAGATTATGATTTTGTTAATAATGTAGAGTTGGCATCGTTTGATATTAAATTATTTATTCAAACTACAGAAGAATTTCATAGTTTAGAGTCATTAAAGTTAAAGCAACACTCATTAGTTGATCTTTATCAGAAAGAATTAGAAACTAGTACTCAAGTTGAAAACTTGATTGCTTTAGGTATGAACATCATTGAATTATCCAATGATCCGTCTTGTCCGCTATGTAATGCAAGATATAATAATATTGAAGATATGCTAAACAATATTAATCTTCATGAAAAAGCTTCGAATAATTTAAACTCTTTAAAGCAGCAAATGGATGAGATTCAGTTGAATATTAAAGAAAAAGAATTGATTTTTTATCATTTGAAGCAAAATTTAAAAGATAAGATATCTGAGAAAATAAATATAAATTTAAAACAAGTTTCTAACGAAAGTACAAAAATTATGTGGAATTATGAATTGCAGAAAAGATTAAATGAGAAACTCTTTTTAATCCAGTCAGAAGTCAAACTTCTAAGAGACTTTTTTAGCAGCTTAGAAAGACAGATGGGCAATGTATTAATTACAACTGATAATCTTGTATTAATATCTAAAGAATTACAATTTCGCCAAGAATCAATATCAAAAGAAATCTTAAACCTTGAATTGAATCTGAGCGAAGCAACTTCTCAAGTTAATGATGTTTTACTTGCATTAAATGTTATTGAAAATAATATAAATATCGAGAATGCATCATTAGAAGAACTGAAATCAAATAAAATAGTGCAAAATGTCAAGGGTTTCCTTTACTCTGCTCGAATAGTAGATGATATTGAAAGGAATTTAACAACGAAAAGAGATGAACTTGTAATAACGATATCCAACGATTTAAAGAGTTTAGAAGAGTATAAACAATTAATGAACGATATAGGTACTGAACTAACTGGAAAGGAACAAAAAGAGTTATTAGATGAACAAAAAAATTTAAGAGAACAAATTTCTGGGCTGGAAGAACAAGTTATCAGGTACGACCAACTGCTAGTGGAAATATTCGAATCAAAGGAGGTTGATCTAAAAATAATAGAAAAGGAATCTTTCCAAGCGAATTTCTCTGCTAAATTAAATATCTCTGCTCTAGAAGTTTTATCTTATATAACAGAAAATATTCGGTATGTTGAAAGACGACTTGAGTTATACAAACAGGAGAGTGATCTAAAAGAAATAGAAGAACAAATTAATAGAGTAACAAAAGCGAACAATGAAATCGACTTGCTTTTGAAAATTAGTAAAGAACACATTGAGGAAAGAATTTCACAGGCGTTTAACTTTGAAATTATCAATGAAATTTATGAAAAAATTGATCCACATCCTGACTTAACATCTATATATTTTGAACCGATTTTTGATAAAAATTCAGAACCAGAATTAAACATATTGACAGGAAGAGACTCTGCGGAAGTTTCTCCAACACTATATCTTAGTTCGGCTCAATTAAATATTCTTTCGCTAAGTATTTTTTTTGCAAGAGCTTTGCGTTCAGGGACTAAAAGGTTAGAGACTATCTTTATGGATGATCCTATCCAACATCTCGATAGTATAAATATACTGTCATTTATTGATTTGCTAAGGACAATTACATCAGATATGGGAAGACAAGTAGTAATATCAACCCACGACGAAAACTTTTATCATTTAATAAAACGGAAAATTGATCCGGAATATTACAATTCAAAATTCATTGAGTTAAGTTCATATGGCACTGTAAAACTTGATTAATTTGCAAGAAATTGTTTTGTGTAAACTTTAAATACATTTGAGACAGACGGGATAAGGCAGAAGATAGTTGCTTCATCCTGTTTGTGCTTTTTTGAAAGTTTTTAAAAACGACTTCGTATGGGAATAAGTACTATAAACTGAAAAGGAGAAGGTATGAAAAAAAATAATGAAACAAAAATAAGAAGAGCTTCGTGATATTTCAGGTATGAAAGAGCTATCAACTAAAGTAACAAAATAAAGAGTTTAAAACATGCAGAAGTATAAGATCACTCAAGGGATTGTCGTTGGAGATCGGTTGTCCGATATCCGAGCAGCCAAGGAAAATGGGTTGAGGTCTATTGGTTGCAATTTCGATTTTGCTCAACCAGATGAGTTAGCACAGGCCGATCGTGTGATTAATAGCTTAATAGAATTAAGAACCGAGATCTCGCATAGATTAGAATCAATGAGTTACTAGCGTAATGGGATTGTGGAGATGTCAGTTCGAAATTGTCAAGGAGCTTAGCTGATTAAAGCTCTTATCTAGTGAATGTTTGTAAAATTTACCCTTTTCGGCTCTTGAGTCCTAGGCTTCGAGATGCATTTATGAGCAAAACTTTCAATCCAGCAAAGGATAGGTTTATAATGGTTAGTGGCTGCTGAGTAAGTCGGCAGCCTTTTTCCATGGATTACATGTTTCTTAATCGTAATATATGAGGAATCTCTCATTTGACAATGCAAGGTAATATTCTCCATTCGATGAAAAGCACTGTATTAAGCTATGAATATAGAGTATGATTTTACAGCTATAGAAGCTTGGAAGATAAAGTTACATCGTTTTAAACTGTTGTAACTGTTCTTGTAAATTCTACCGAATTGATCGAGCGTATACTGTGATATAAACGCATGGTGCGATCAGATGAATCTGACTATGTTATCCACGTCGTGGATTAATAATATTGATGTTATAGATGCAACGCAGAAGATATGTTATACGTCTTCTTTAATGTGGAAATGAAAGATGAAAGGTGCAATACGTATGTTAAAGACAACGAGAACCAGTACCACTGCGAGCTTCAAATTGCCCCAGACAGCGAAGATGTCAACTTGCATGAGTAAGGAGGGGCACAGCATATGTCACAATCTTTGAGTAGCAAACGCCACATGAACGGATTGGATGGTTTACGAGCCATCGCGGTGCTTGGCGTAATTGCGTATCATCTAAATTTGGATTTTATCCCTGGTGGATTGCTCGGTGTGGGCATATTCTTCGTACTATCGGGTTACTTAATCACAGACATTCTCCTGACACAATGGAAGGAACATGGCCGAATATTACTCGGTGACTTTTGGGTAAGACGGGTGAGAAGACTGTTACCCGGCATGTTAACGATGACAGCAGTTGTTATGATCTGGTTGCTCTGCACCGATCCTTCCCGCTTGGCCGCTCTTCGTGGTGACATTGTCGCAGGGGTATTATACATAAGCAATTGGTGGTATATCTTTCATCATGTATCCTATTTCGAAAGCTTTGGTCCACCGTCCCCATTTGGTCATTTTTGGTCGCTAGCTGTAGAAGAGCAGTTCTACATCGTGTGGCCTTTATTGATGGTCGCGGCAATTGTTTTATTCAAACGTAAGGGATGGCTAGTTGTCTTTATTGTGATCATGGCTGAATTATCAGCAGGTGCAATGGCAATTATGTACAACCCAGATCTGGATCCAAGCAGGGTCTATTACGGAACAGATACCCGTGCATTTGCGTTACTAGCGGGTGCTGCGCTAGCTGTAGTCTGGCCTAGCCGGAAGTTGTCTTCGTCACTCGCAAATGGTAATCGATTGGGCATGGATGCAGCAGGTATAGCTGCTCTATTACTGTTAATCTATATGATGCTGAACTCCAGTGAATACGATTCTTCGTTATATCAGGGGGGCATGGTAATCCAAGCTATTGCAACGACGATATTAGTTGCTGTACTTGCGCATCCTTCGTCGTTCCTGGCACGGATCATTGGTGCTAAACCACTACGTTGGATAGGTGAACGTTCATATGGGTTGTATCTGTGGCATTATCCGGTGATCGTGCTGACGAGCCCAACTGTAGATACGGGTGGTGCACACCCGGTACGAATCATTCTACAGGTGCTGGCAACGGTTGTTCTGGCATCACTATCACTTAAATATATTGAGAACCCCATCCGTTATAATGGATTCCGTAACACGTTATCGAGGATGTGGGGGCGAGGTCATCGGCATGGAGTTTCCCACATGTGGTGGAAACGTTCAGCTCTCGTTCTCTCCATGCTCCTGATGGTTGTAACGGTGTCACAGATGGTGATTGCCTCTGAATCGAATTCAGATTCCCATTCGGAGTCCATGTCAACCACGCTTAACAGCGATCATTCGGTCACGGAAGAGAAGGGACAAGATGTTGTACCTGCAACGGTCGCTCCATCTGACCCAGGTAATAAGCAAGATGAGAAGACCGATAAGCCGGTTGCCGGGTCAGATGATCATTCAGGTAAGAATGACCCACCTGCCAATCCGCCAGATTCCTCCTCTAAGCCCGAGGAGCAAGCAACGGATGGAGGTAAAGAAACACCTACGGAACAGCAAGATAACAGTGGAGAATCGGGAGAGGGTGCGGAAAATTCTACCGATCAGGCTACCCAGTCACCTGAGGAATCTGATCACACATCGGATGAGCCTAAAGGCGATACCAATTCAGCAGCTTCAGACGAGAAAATCCGCTATACAATCATCGGTGATTCAGTCATTCTCGATGCCAAGCCTTATCTGGAACAGACAATGGCAGGCGTGCATGTCGATGGGCATGTTGGTCGTCAGATGTGGCAGGCTGCGGATGTATTAAGTGAATTGAAAAAGAACAATCAGATGGGCAGTAAGGTTATATTGGAACTAGGCACCAACGGGTCATTTAATTCCAAAAATCTAAAATCGGTTCTCGAATTCTTGAAGGACGAGGAACATGTGTATCTGGTTACGGTACGAGTGCCTAGACCTTGGGAACGGACAGTTAACAAAGCATTGAACGAGGCGGCTACGGAGTATAGCAATGTCTCACTTATTGATTGGAATGCTGCGAGCGAAGGCCAGGATGCTTATTTTGAAAAAGATGGCGTACATCTCACGGCTGAAGGCTCAGAAGCTTTTGCTGCGCTCGTGAAAAATAGTATCAAATAAATGGCTGGAATGAGCCGATTCTGCTTCTACTTCATTAAGCACTTATTCAATTTATTTTGTATTAATCACCATTTTCCAACGTTTCAACGAAAATGTTCATGAAACAGCCCTCCTAGTGAGGGCTGTTTTTTTTACCAATCAGATGGGGTTATAAGTTACATTTCAGCTATTCTTAACGCTAAACATCGGATTACGCTACGCTTAGAGAAAAGGAAAAATGTACTTTGAAAATAATTTTACTTAATACTAGTAAAATTTTATTGATTTTTTACTAAAAATAATGATAAATTAGTGATGTTCAATTGTAAACGTTCTCATAAAGTAACTAGGGAGGTTAGTTCATGAAAGATTCTAGATCCAGATCCAAGAAAACGAAAAGAAAGACAATCCCCATCGCCGCATTGTCGGCAGCTCTGATGTTAACCTCATCGCCAAGTCTCATATATGCGGAAACAACAACGGCTGTGCAGGAGGAAACTGTGCAGGGAGAATCTATACAAGAAGAGTCTGTAAAAGAAGAGTCGATACAGGGTGGACAGGAAGCTGTGGTCGATGATCCATCTGTAACTGCACCAATAGAACAAGAGTCTGCTATACCTGTCACTCAGCAGAACACCCAGCTGAGCACTCAGTTAATCTCCAGCACTCCGGAGGGATCACCTGAAGCACAGAAATCTAGATTTTACACAGCAACGTATGTGTCCGATAGCTTGAATCAGAAGGAAATGAGTTATCGGGTATACCTTCCAGAAGGATATTACGATAGCACAAGAACGTATCCTGTTGTCTATTTGCTTCATGGAGAGAATAATACCAGTGAGCAGTTTGAGTCCAGTGGCATTGCAAACAAGCTAGATCAGTGGATGAAGGATGGAACACTTCAGAAAATGATTGTCATTATGCCAGACTCAAGCAAAGGGAGCTATTTCGTCAATCAGACGGAAGGTGATGATCAAGGAAACTGGGAGAATATGATTGTAAATGATCTGGTTCCCGTAGTTGATGGTAAATTCAGAACAATTGATAAACCACAGTACAGAGCAATTACGGGTATTTCCATGGGTGGTTTTGGTGCTTTTGTCGTCGGGCTTGATCATCCAGAGGTATTTGGTTCGATTGGAAGCCATCGAGCTCCGCTGGGCATGACCATTGCTGGAAAGAATCCGATGGAGATGATAAAGAGCAAATCAGAGAATGAGTTGAAAGCGTATTCCATTTATCTGGATGGCGGTGCGGATGACCCTAATACATATGCAGATAACTCCACGAATGCTATTCACGCTCATCTGCGTTCCAAATCCATCTCACATGGCTACCAGATGCGTCCGGGAGATCATACCACCGATCCACTCGTGGATCTGAACCGTTCTTTGGGTGCTTTTAATGCTAAGTTTGCCAAAGGCATTCTAACAGGCAGCTTTACGGCTACGCCTCAAGCATTGGGTACCGATACGAATGAGGTTCGTGTAGCCTACACAACTCAATTGGATCGGACTGCGGCACAGCTGTTCCAGAATAACGGTACAGATCAGGATTTTGAGTTGTCTGTATCGCTGAAGGTAACTAATCCAGCGGGTGAGCTCTTGTACAGTGATACGAATAACGCAGGGGACATGATTACGGGTTCGGCTGAATCTACTTTTGAGGACAGTTTTAATATTCCAGTGGATCAGCTGGGCAGCAGTAAAAGTACAACTGTTTCTCTCGAAGCCTCGTTACTTGGCTCAACGATATCGCTGGGTTCCAAACCCTTAATCCGCGTTACGCCAACAGGTACGTTGCCTGAAGATATTCAGATTGATCTGCTTGGTGATTGGAAATTTAAGAAAGATTCATATCCAGGGCCATCGCTACATGGAGAAGCCGACAATGTGGACACGACGGATTGGGCAACTGTGCAGCCGGGTCTGGACTGGTGGACAGACGGGTTCGGCGGTTATGAGGGGCTGAATAATTATTACGGAGCTGCTTGGTATCAGAAGACATTTTTTGTTCCTGAAGATTTCCCAGATCAGGATCTGACCTTAATGGCTGGCAAAATAGATGATGCTGACATCACCTATATTAATGGGACTAAAGTTGGCGAGACAGGTTTCGAGAACGGCGTGTATAAGTCCTCTTACTGGGCAGCATCACGTGAGTATAAAATCCCGAGTAATCTGCTGAAACGGGGTCAGGTCAATACGATAGCCGTGTACATGCTTAACGATAACGGCGGCGGTGGCTGGTATTCGGGGCCTATAGGCATTTACACGAAGGCGGCGATGCAAAAAATTAAAGACCTACCTTCTGAGGTGCCTAGTGAGAATGAAGTAACGTCAGTGAAGGAGTTTGCGGCTAAGCAGTACCAGGCCATAGATCAGAAAAATCTGACTGCTTACGCAGATACATTGTCGGCTAAATATTTTGAGAAAGGCATTGATAAACTGAAGTTGCTGGAACAACGTCAACAGTGGACTAAAGATTATGCAACAATCAAAACCAAGATCAACAATCCGTATGTGTTCACACTGGATAACCGTTACTTGTATACGGCTGAAGTTGTCGTAACAGGAACCAAAGCAGATGGAACGGAGACGGTACTCCAGCAGGGAACGGTATCCCAATATTATCAGCAGGAGAACGGTAAACTTCGAGAAACAGGTGACCAAAAACTGTTCTTTGTGACGGAGTTTTATTCCGAAAGTGCGAAGCGGACGGTCAAATACAGAGTTTATCTGCCACAGAGTTATTTGACGAATCCAGACAAGCGTTATTCTAGTGTGTATTTACTTCACCAGTTTAACAGTGATAGTGAGTCCTACGAGATTGACAAAATCGATCAGATTTTGAACAAAGAGATCGCTGCAGGACGATCCAAAGATATGATTGTTGTTATGCCTGACTCTTCCGGAATGAGCTGGTGGGTAAATGGTGCAGAGCCTGATGGTGTGAAATGGCAGGACATGGTAGTTAAGGATCTGGTACCGCATGTAGATCAGGAATTCAGAACGATTGATGATGCACGTTACAGAGGAACCTCCGGTGTGTCTATGGGCGGATTCGGTTCCTTCGCGATTGGTTTCCAATACCCGGATCTATTCTCTTCAGCAGCAAGTCATATGGGGGCAATTAACTTTACTCAAGCAGGCCAGAATCCAGTTGAGATTATTAAATCTTATCCTGTTGAAGCGTTGAAACGGTATTCCATTTACTTAGATTCAGGTAATGAGGATGTGTACAAATTTGATGTGCCGGTAACGACGCTTCACAAGTATTTGAAGGATAATCATGTAGAACATTATGCCGAGATTCGTGACGGACTACATGACAGTGCCTTCTATACCAAGTCGATAGACTTGTCGTTCGCTCAGCACAGCAGACATTTTGCTGATGCACATGTTGCAGACGGAGTTTTGGCTGGAAGTCTCAATATCCAGAGTGGAGCTGGCAACAAAACAGTGGCATATCAGGTAACTGCAAAAGAACAGTTAAACGCTTATGTAGATCACATTCCGACTTCACCTTATGTGAAAAATCAGACGCCAGATCTACACATTCCTGTCATTCTTGAACTCGTTAATCAGGCTACAGGAGAGCGAGTTGCAGTACAACAGGATGCACTTAAAGCTCGTACTGGCGGTGTATCGAAGGAGGGTACACTAACTGTTCCTGCTCTTCAAGATGGCAATTACAGCTTAAGACTGAAAGCTTCGGTACTAGATCGCACGTTTACACTTGCTACTGCGAATTACACGGTAGGTGGTTCAACGGGAGGATCTTCCGGTAATACTGGGGGGAGCTCCACAGGAGGTTCTTCATCTGGTACACCAGCTGTCACTCCGGCTCCACCGGTTGCTACACCAGGAGCAAATACGAATACGGACGGTGTTAACGGTGCAACCACGGTAAGCCGTGAAGATGTTGCTGCTGCGCTGGAGAAGCAAACAGAATTATCGATCAAACTCGCAGAGGGAATCTCACTTGTGCTTCCATTTGATGCTTTGAAACAAATCGTGTCAGAGCTGGGTTCTGAATTCAAGTTATTGAATCTGAAATCAATACCTGTTGCAGCCACTGAACAAAATTCGAAGATTGCGTCGGCTGGACAGCGTTTGGGCGGTCAGCTCAAGTCAGCCGGATCGTTCATCAGCTTGGAACTGTCTGCTACGCTTGAAGATGGCACAGTTCGCCAGTTGAATCCTACGTTTGGGCGGCCGGTTCAAATTGAACTTGCAGCAGATGCTGGAACCGATCACCACCTTGTCGGTGTGTATCACTGGAACGAGAAGGGTGAAGTAGCATTTAAGCGCAGTACATGGAATAGCGAGACAGACACAATGGAAGCCCAGATCAATGAATTGGGAACCTATAGTCTGATGACTTTTACGAAGCCATTCAATGACGTTCAGTCCGGTTCATGGTATAACCGTGCTGTCGAAGTGATGGTTGCTCAGCACATCGTTAAAGGAGTTAACGATGCGGATTTTGCACCTCAAAGTCCTGTGACGAGAGCAGAGTTTGCCGCTCTACTTACCCGTATGCTGGGGCTTGAAGAAACAGCAAATGCACCGTTTGCTGATGTGGCTCAGGACAAATGGTACGCTTCCTCCGTTGCGGCTGCATATCAAGCAGGTATTATCAACGGTGTGTCTGATGCGGCTTTTGAACCAAACAGACAGATTACACGAGAGCAGATGGCTGTTATGACTTATAATGCATTGCAAACGCTATACCCAGGCGAGGGTGGAACCAGTCATGATGCGTTGGCTGAATTCACCGATGGAGGAGATATTCATCCTTGGGCTCAGCAGCAACTGTCTACACTTGTACAGCTTGGATTAATCCAGGGTAATGGTAAGTCTATGAAGCCTCAGGGTACTGCAACCCGAGGTGAAGCTGTGCAGGTGTTATTGAACCTAATGGAACATAAGGGTCAGTAATACCCTACGGAACAGCTAATTGATAGATACGTAATAATCTTAAAAGGACAGACAAGTTTTAAACCTTCTGCTCGCGGCCACGCGGGCTGGAGGTCTTTTTTTCATAATAGGGTGTTACTCTGTGCAGGGGATTCTTCAAGGTTCTAGGATGTTATTGTTGGGCATTCAACCAGACATCTGATACACTATTTATCAGGTGAATTAATTGTGATGATCTCACTGAATTCGCAACAGGCTAACGTATTCGGAATTGCAGAATTGTTCATGATGGGGTCATAGCTGGAAGAAAGGAACGTTATGTATTATGGCAACGATTAAGGATATCGCAGGTCAGGCAGGTGTATCTATTGCTACCGTCTCTAGAGTACTGAATTATGACCCAACCCTCTCCGTATCAGACGAGACGCGTAAGCGTATACTCGAAATTGCTCAACAATTAAATTATCGGACGCCAAGGGAGCGTAACGGTAGTGGGGCTGCACATGGGGTACCCAAAGAAACTCGGCGTATTGGACTCATGAACTGGTATACAGATCAGGAGGAGATGTTGGATCCGTATTACCTGGCTATTCGACTTGGCATTGAAAGAGAATGCTTCAAGCATCAGTTCGAACTTATGAAGATGTATAAGCACAGCACTGGAGAGGGCATTGACTGGAATGGGGAAGCCCCTGATGGAATCATTGCCGTTGGAAGGTTTGAGCAGAAGGATATCGATTGCTTTCCGGCTAATCTAGATGCAGTTGTGTTTGTCGATTCATCACCGGATGAAGAGCATTTTGATTCGGTTGTTTTTGATATGCGTCATGCGGTTCGAGGAGCGCTGGATTATTTAAGTAACCTTGGTCATAGCAGAATTGGTTATATTGGAGGACATAATGAGTCCTATGCTAGAACGACGCGTGATGAGAGGGAGCTTGCTTTTGGTGAATGGCTTCAAGAACACAATTTGCATGACTCTGCCTTCGTATATATGGGAACTAATTGGTACCCAGAGGACGGATATCAGCTAATGAAAAGTGCCCTGGAATCGCAGCTATGCCCAACGGCTTTTTTAGTTCAAAATGATTCGATGGCTGTAGGGGCTCTTCGTGCCCTTCATGAAGCAGGCGTCAAGGTGCCTGAAGAGATGTCCATTATTGGCTTCAATGACATTGCGATGTCGGCATTTATGCAGCCACCGTTAACGACCGTAAAGGTACATATGGAGTACATAGGCGAGACCGCCGTAGAACTGATCGCCGAGCGGCTTCTCTCCAAGCGTGATATAGCCAAAAAAGTAGTTCTTCCTACGAAACTTATCATCAGAGGAAGCTGTGCTGAACTTAAAACTCCGTAGCAGGAAAAACAACAACAATTGGTTAAACCTTATTAGATGGTTGATCTCTTGATTAGAATGAATACCACCATAATAAGCCATGAACTCCGAGCTGGAGGGTCATGGCTTATTGTCGTATAACGTTATGATGATTGTATGGGGCGAGCCCTAGTCAGCTCAGTCATATGAGCAATTAGACCATCGTGCTTCCTTAATTAAGGAAGGATGCATAGCGTTGCTGGAAAGATACCTCCATCTCGATCTGCCGTGCAAGCTGCTGTTTCACTTTATCTCCGCGTAATGACTGCAACTGTTGCAGGGGCTTCATCGAAGCGAACTGATCCTGTGCCATACGGGTCAATAGTTCTGCAAGTGTATCCGCATCCTCTAGAGCAGCATTGAGTCCGAATGCACCTGTTGGAGTCATCGTATGGGCAGCGTCACCGATAAGAACGATATTATCTTGCGTCCAAGTCTCGGAATAACTGCTTTCTACAGATAACAATACAAAGTCACTCCATGTTTGGATGTGCGCTTTAACCGAGTCAGCCAAACAAGGGAACGCCGTGACTAGTTTCTGAACAAATGGTGTAAAGGGTAGCTCGCGTAACTTGGAATAAGATCCTTGCGGGATGTTCCAGCCGATCTGAACATAGCCGCCGAATTGAGAGAAGAGAGCCAGCTGTTGCCCATCCATGCTTGCCATGCGTACCGCAGGTTCCCAGCCTACAGGTGCTGGGATGCGAGCCCATAACAGGTCATATCCATGCTTACGAATATCGGGGATCATTCCCGAATGTTTCCGTACAGCGGAGTATCGACCGTCAGCGCCGACAATAATGGAAGCTTCAATGGATGACGGAACACCATTTTGACGGATATTGACGCCAACAGGCTTGCCGGCCTTATCTCGCAATATCCCGGTCATGATTGTATTGAAGAGAATATGCTCCTGGGTGTGCTCTTGCTGTTGTGACTGGGAGACGATAATCTCTAACAAATATCCTGTGGTACATGGATGCCAACGTGCGAGACTTCATCACTTGGGAAAATGGTTT
Source organism: Paenibacillus tundrae (assembly GCF_036884255.1). Lineage (NCBI taxonomy): Bacteria > Bacillati > Bacillota > Bacilli > Caryophanales > Paenibacillaceae > Paenibacillus > Paenibacillus tundrae. The sequence goes on from NZ_CP145605.1 coordinate 2,296,618, forward strand.
TAATAATTTTGCCGTCTTCCCAATATTGAATCTCCTCCAGCGGAAGTGCACCGCGCTCAGCAATAATGGAGTACAGTCCATGTTTGTTTAATATAGCTTCTCCATCGGTATTCAGCAGCTCTCCGCGGAACGACTTGTGAAGATGAGGCTGTCGTTCAATTAAAGCTGTGGATATGCCTTGTCGATTCAACAGATTCGATAAAAGCGCTCCACCAGGCCCAGCCCCAACGATACAGACATCGACGGTCAGCGTTTGATTTGTTTCATTTGTTTTATTCATATGTTAGAATTCCTTCGCTGTATTATAGGTGACAATTCATATACTTTATAACAATAAATTTATAAAAATAATTAAGTAACTAAAAGTAACTTTGAGCATAAGTAATTATAAACAAACTCCTTAAGATATTGCAATAGGTTGTTTGAGTACCTGTCTCTAAACTTGCCTAAACGTTTGACATTCATCCCATTTGAGCCGGTTGAATGCCAACGCATATTTCACAAACAAAATAGTACAAATATGTTACAATATAAGGTAGGTTATGATCATAGGTAGGAGGGACAGTTATGAGTCCGGATACGGAGCGAAACTCTCAATTGGCAAATATCGATCAATTGTTGGAGGCCTTCTTCAGATATAAAAATAAAGTGTTGGATCAGCAACAGAAGAATGAAACAAACTGCAAACTGAATCCAACCAAAAATCATATATTGGCCATGATATTACGTGAAGAACGTTGCATGGCTGTTGATGTGGCAAGACAGCTCAGCCTATCTTCGGGTGCAACGACAATTGTCCTGAATCAGTTAGAGAGTGAGGGGCTTATTCAACGAGTGCGCAGTGAAGAGGATCGGCGGATTGTCTGGTTATCCCTTACTAGTGAAGGAGAGCAGCTAGCCCGTACATTGATCGCGAATCGTGGCCGTATGACTTGGGAATTGTTGCAGGCACTTACAGAAGAGGAACAACAACAGATGATCGGCATGCTCAAAAAAATTGAGCTGAAGCTGCTGGAGAATATGAAAGCACTTGAGCAAGCGAATCGATAAGGTAATACGTCTCAAGCTAAGGCGTCAGCCTTCAAGAATTTCAGACCTTCGTTAGGTCTAACTCTTGAAGACTGGCGTTTTTTTATTGTAGATCTTAATTTAATTCATTCACTACAGGTTCATAAGTGGTCTTTGAATTTGGAGGAATATGCATTTCATATCGCGCATCCTTCGTAATCAAAAGCGGACTTTTTGAACAACCTCTTATAGGTGGAATCGGCGAATATGCTCTGTAAGGCCTTCAAGCTGCAAGATTTGCTTTTGCTTCTCACCCAGAAGATCAAAATGAGGAAAAGGCTCACGTCGATGAATATAACGAGGATTAAGTCCATGTGCACGGCACCATTCTTCGAGTCTTTCCAAATCTGCACATCCCACTTTGGTCACACTCTTCACGCCAGGGAAACGGGGGTCAATCCAAAAATGAGTGAGATAGGCAATTTCGCCACGGGAGACACGCTCTTTCCAGGCTGTCAGTTCATTCCGCTTAATTCCAAATGCCATAATTACCAAAATCCTTTCCAAACGGGTATTGTCCTGAACGTATTGTAACATCTTATAGTGGTAGTTCAAAAAGTCCGCTTTTGATTACGAAGGAACAGATTCAATCACAATTGTTCAAACGAAGCTATTATAAAATGTCGTGGTTGGGTAAATGTATATGACAACATTTTTATAAGAAGTATTCGTTATATGCTAAAATAAGGCATCAATGTCCTCATGCGGAAAGGGAATGACATCATGGAACTATTTATCGCAGTGCTCGTTTTACTGGTTCTGATCGGTTTATCCAATATCCTGAACCGATTTGTACCTTTTATCCCCGTTCCGCTCATTCAGATTGCGCTTGGTTTTGCTGTAGCGTTGCTACCAGCAGGCGTTCATCTGCCACTGAATCCGGAATTGTTCTTTGTGCTGTTTATTGCTCCATTGTTATACAACGATGGCAAACGAACACCTCGCAATGAATTGTGGAATCTTAGAGCGCCCATTCTGCTTCTTGCTCTAGGGCTTGTATTTGTCACCGTACTGGTGGGCGGATATGCGATTCACTGGCTTATTCCTACCATTCCACTTCCTGCTGCCTTTGCGCTAGCTGCAATTTTGTCCCCGACAGACGCTGTAGCTGTTGGAGCGATGGCAGGACGTGTACATCTTCCCAAAAGCATACATAGGTTACTTGAAGGAGAGGCGTTAATGAACGATGCCTCTGGATTGGTTGCTTTCAAATTTGCAATTGCTGCAACGGTTACAGGTGTTTTTTCACTTGCGGAGGCCTCGGTTAGCTTCTTAATTATTGCCATCGGCGGGCTACTTGCCGGTGCATTATTGTCGTTTCTGCTGATCCGGCTTGGTGTATGGATTCGTCGTCTTGGAATGGAGGATGTCACCATTCATATGCTTCTGCAGATTCTGACGCCATTCGTTATTTATCTCGTGAGTGAAGAGATCGGTGTCTCGGGGATTTTGGCAGTCGTGGCTGGTGGCATCATTCATGCGATTGAGCGTGATCGGACGGAATCCGTGCAACTGAAGATGCAGGTTGTATCGATGAGCACGTGGTCTGTAATTTTGTATATTCTGAATGGTCTGGTGTTTGTCATTCTAGGCGTGCAGATTCCAGATGTGTTAAATACTATTTTTGCCAATGCTTCGTTTAATAATGGACAGGTTCTCGGCTACGTAGGTCTGATTACGTTGTTGTTGTTAGTATTACGTTTTGCGTGGATTTATGTATTCTGGCGTGGGAACAAATGGTTTCGTCCTCAATCTTCGATTGGGAAGCCAAAATTCAAAGCAATGAGTTTGATTTCTCTCTCAGGTGTGAGAGGGGCAGTGACACTAGCAGGTGCATTCTCCATCCCATATGTACTCGAAGATGGGTCGCCTTTCCCAGAACGGGATCTCATTATATTTTTGGCGGCAGGTGTCATTCTGTTAACATTAATTGCAGCGAGTGCCTTGCTCCCGGTATTAGCCAAAAATGATGAGAAAAACACGGATGGCGAGCCACTTAGAACCGAGCGTAAAGCTCAGGATATTATGCTTAATGCAGCCATTCGCGCGGTAAAGTCAGAGATGAACGAGGAGAACAAGGCAGCAGCGCTTGCTGTAGTTTCAGACCTATCGAAGTATATCAGACAGGCAGCTGGTCAGCTCACTGCGGGTAAACGCAAAGATATCCTTAAACAGGAAGCGGCCCTTAACCTGATCGGTACACGTGCTGAGCGTAAGGAAGTGCAGAAGATGCTGGATGAAAATGTAATTGCATCTGACGCAGCATTCCGGTGTAATAGCTGGCTGGATCGCAAAGAAATGATGCTGGCTAACCGCACCAACACGCAAATGATGTTTTCCATCAGTGAAATTGGACGTGTGATCGGACATCTGTTCACCGAGCGCCAAGAAGCACCGACACCGCAGTTTATGATCGAAAATGCAGAACTGTATCAACAGGTTAAACTTCGTACCTCTGAAGCAGCAATTAAGGCGATCCGTGCCCAGATGAACGATGCTAATCGTACGGTGGCGATAGCGGTCATTGCCAAGTATGAGCGCGTCATTTCCAAATTGCGTAGCTGGAATCAAGGACAGAAGGAAGATCCATTCGATCAGAACAAGATGGAGCTGCAGATGGTAGCGATTCAAGAGCAGCGGAATACAGTACAGCAACTGTATGAGAATGGTGAAATTAACCGGGATGTGGCTGCTAAATTACGGCGTTTTATCAATGATGTGGAGGCAACCGTGCTCAAAAATAGTTAATCTGACAAATCCGATATTTTAAATGTGGTTATTCGTTTGATATAATACAGGAAGCACGTGAACATACCTTCAGAAAAAGGAGATAGATGAGATATGGCAGAACAACACACTCGTTTAGGCAAAACAGATCTAGTCGTTAACCCCATCGGGTTAGGTGCAAACGCAGTAGGTGGACACAATATCTATCCAGATATGTTGAATGATGAAACGGGTAAAGAAGTCGTTCGCACGGCATTGAAGCAAGGGATTAACTTTGTGGATACAGCCTTCATCTATGGTCCGGAGCATTCTGAGCGATTAATTGGCGAAGTTCTCAAAGAAACAGGTCAGCGTCAAAATACAATCATAGCAACCAAGGCTGCACATAAATTGGTCGATGGAAAGGTTGAGATTGATAACTCTCCAGCCTTTCTAACCGAAGCTGTTGACCAAGCACTAAGACGTTTACAGACGGATTACATCGATTTATTCTATATTCATTTCCCAGACAAACAGACACCGAAGGACGAGGCAGTAGGTGCGTTAAAGCGATTAAAGGATGCAGGCAAAATTCGGGCAATAGGTGTATCCAACTTCTCCGTTGATCAGCTTCGGGAAGCCAACCGGGATGGGCACGTGGACGTCCTGCAATCCGAATACAATCTATTCAAACGAGAAGCAGAACAAGAATTGCTGCCCTATACAACAGAACATCAGATTTCATTTGTTCCTTACTTCCCACTGGCGGCAGGGCTACTAGGCGGTAAGTATAATCGTGATACAACATTCCAAGACGGACGTGCGACGAATCCACTCTTCACTGGCGAGAACTTTATTCGCAATTTGGACAAGGTAGATCAGCTTCGCAGTATCGCAGAATCCAAAAATGCTGAGGTTGCTCATCTTGTCTTGGCATGGTACCTATCCCAACCTTCCATTGATGCCCTGATACCAGGAGCGAAGAAACCTGAACAGGTGATTAATAATTTGAAGACGTTGCAGGTAGAATTGTCTGCTGAAGAAATTGCAGTGATAGATCAGATTTTTCGCTAGGGCGAGTTTTTAGACACGTTCTAAATAGTTCCGGGGAATCGGGTAATGCTAACAGGGAGAGTGTAGGTTCAACAACATAGAAAGGACATGAACATGACCCTGATCCCAAAAAAAGCCCGAATGCTCGGAATATTCATTGTGATTCTCTTATTGAGCTGTAATACGGTATATGCGAAGCCGGCGCAGAAGAACCGGCAGTATTACGAGGAACGTGGAGAGATTGTGTGGGAAGTGCCTACACAGGATAAGCTTATCGCATTAACGTTTGATGATGGCCCTGATCCTGTGCAGACACCCGAAATTTTGGCTCTGCTCCGCCAGTATGAAGCCAAAGCTACGTTTTTTGTGTTAGGTAAATGGGCTGAGAAATTTCCGCAGCTTGTCATGCAAGAGCAGCAGGAAGGACATGAGGTAGCTAATCACACGTATGCACATACGTATGCCGTGCGATCTACGGGTGCTGACACCTATATCCGAGACATGGATGATGCCGAGAAATCTATCCTTGGTGCGGGGGTTGCTCGTCCTATGTTGTTTAGACCTCCCGGTGGCTACTATAACGATATGGTGATTCAAGCTGCCAAGCAAAAAGGGTATACCATCGTGTTATGGTCTTGGCATCAGGACACTCGCGATTGGGCTTCCCCAGGAGTCACTACCATTGCCAACAAAGTGTTGAAAAACGTTCGTAACGGGGACATTGTTCTATTCCATGACAAAGTGGAAGGTAAGTCTCAGACGGTGCAGGCGTTAGCACGAATCTTGCCTCAACTTCAACAAGAAGGCTATCGCTTCGTGACCGTTTCCGAGTTGCTAGCTGTTAAAGCTAAGGAGGCAGCGAAGAACGGCGTATCATCTTCGAAAGTTCACCCGTAATTGAAATTCAAACCCGCCGTCTCTGGAATTCAGAGCGAAGCGGGTTTTTGCATTTGGCAGGCACAGCTTTTGTTTTGATCTCAAAACGTCTACAATAGATGAAGCTTTGGTACAGGTGGCGTTATGAATTAGGACTGACTTATATAAGGAGGAGAACGGATGAACGGACAACAACGGGTTAACATTAGAGCAGGCTTAGAAGTGGATATCGTGCTGAAGCAGGATCAAGCTACTGGCAAGCTGACACGGGGGATCGTAAAGGATTTACTGACCAAGTCACCCACACATCCTCATGGAATTAAGGTTCGTCTCACCAATGGACAGGTAGGACGAGTTAAGCAGATTATCGGTGGAGCAACGCAGTGATTGAATGCGTGAGACAATAGATGAAGAGCACAGCAGATGTAATGGCACATCTCGCAGGAGGAAATGAACGACAGCAGGATGCTTATCGAGTTCTCCAAGAAAGTAGAGTGTTACTTATCTTGGCAGCATTTCAGGCTTATCCTGCGGGAACTGTACCTATTGATATCGACATTCCAGGTAGTGATCTAGATATCCTTTGTGAGGCATATGATCTGGATGCTTTTGCAATTCATATTGAACGAGACTTGGGTAACTTGCGGCATTTCCATTGTAATCGTGGTACCCGAAGTATGGATGGAACATCTTACGTGACATGTAATTTTCAGATTGACCATTGGCCTATAGAGATTTTTGCTCAAGCTGTCCCCATTCAACAGCAGAACGCATATCTTCATATGAAGGTAGAGTGGGAGCTGTTACAACTATGGGGATCCGAGGGACAACGTGAAATTCGAAGATTAAAACGTTCTGGACTCAAAACTGAGCCAGCCTTTGCTCAAGTACTTGGGTTACAGGGTGATCCCTATGTGGAGATGCTGCATCTGGCAACGTGGAGTCAGATCGAGCTTAGAGACTGGGCGCGTAAGCAGCCGTCATTCTTACAGTTTTCTTCAATGATTACTGAATCATCATAATAAGAAAATGGCTACAATCGTCGTGACTGTTAAGCCCAGTAATACAGGCTTCAGGTTTCGACGAGCAAGTTCAAACGGACTAACCCCGCATATGGCGGCGGCTGGAATCAACGCCCAAGGAATTAAGGTTCCACCGCCGACCCAAATCGCGGCAACCTGCCCGAGAGCGGTAAGTGTAGCTGCAGATGAAGCTGTATCCGCAAACATTGTTGCAATCGAACCAACGAGAGAGATCCCCGAAAACCCTGAACCATCCATACCTGTGACCGCACCGGTCAGTGTGAGTGTAATTGCACCGATCGAATCATTCAAAGGTACGAGTCCCGCTAAGGCAACGCCTAGATCATTCACAATACCGTGAGATCCATCAGGTAATGGATTGTTGAACAGCTCAGTGATGGCTGAATCTCCGAGATAAAAGAACGCTGCGATTGGGATAACGGGGCCAAATACTTTGAATCCAAATTGAAACCCTTCAATGAGGTAACTCGTTGTTTCTTCGGGGCCTGTGAGGCGATGGGCTACAAGGGTTACTGCGATCAGAATCAGCACAGCGGTACCGCCAATCAGGGCTGTAGCATCTCCGCCTTGAAGATTTAACACAAACATAAGAATAACATCAACTGCAAATAACAACGGAATTAGAATGGCGAATGCCCTTTTCCAAATGGAAGGCAGAGGTTGTTGTTCAATGGAAGGGGGCGTAGCTTCCGGTGCAGAAGTGGATGCGGTAGGATTCACGTGCAATTCCCCTGTGACTGGGTTGCGAAGGGTATTGGTGTGATTCGCCTGCATCTCTTTGCGAAGCATCCAGAATGCCGTAATGGTGGATACGACACCCATAACAATGACGAGAGGAATACTCGCCGTAATGACAGAGCTGACTGGAAGTCCGGCAGCATCTGCTGTGAGTTTGGGCGCACCTTGGATGATGAAATCTCCTGATAAGGCAATCCCGTGCCCAAACAGATTCATGGCGATGGCCGCTCCGATGGGCGGAAGCCCTACACGAACCGCAACAGGCAGCAAAACGGCTCCTACTAGAGCAACTGCAGGCGATGGCCAGAAAAAGAAGGAGACCACCATCATAATGAGGCCGATGCCCCAAAAAGCGACCTGCGGGGAACGGATAAACCGTGTCAGTGGCGCTACCATCACTTCATTAATACCTGTTCGAATGAGCACCCGGCTCATAGCTACAATGATCGAGATGATGAATATAGTGCTGATCAGCTCTTTCACCGCATAGATAAAACTGTTAAATATGCCTGACACAGAACCGGTTAATGATTCGGTAGCCAGCAGACCAATGGTCATAATACCAGCGACACAGATAATGGTTGTATCTCTTCGCCGAATCATTACAGCGATGATAAGTACGATAAACGCCAGATATACATAATGCAACGGAACAAGTTGAATATTCACATTGTAAGTCTCCCTCCATCTTAAGAGCCCAAGGCGTGCTATATCGTATGCATGTCAGCATCAGGCGTTCATAGAGAAATGCATGGTGTAGGAGGATTTTTTTTACAGATAGAGAACTTAATTAACTATACAATGTGTATCGTTCATACTACTGTAGGTCACCAGAGTAGTAATTAGAGGTCACCAAAGTGCATAGACAATGCAAAGCGAGCATGATTACAATGAACATGCCATCATAAGGAAGAAAAATGGAAAAAAAGTCGATCTATCCTCTACATGAATACGAAAGAACATGTATTGTTGATAACGTTTACAATTAAGGGTTATGGCAAGAGGATTTTAATGCTGAACAAAAAAGGGCGGTCATCTATGAACTTCATCCGTTCATTACGTTTCAAATTTATTGTCGGTCTGACACTCATCATGCTGCCCCTGTTTCTTTTGATGTACTATAACAATGTGTACGCTATGAATGTTGTACGTGACCAAGTATCGCTTACGAGTATGAATCATCTAGTCAAGAGCGTTGAACAAAATGAACGAGTCCTTCAAGAAACGAATCGTTATCTATATAGCTTGGGTGAACGCGACCCCGATATCATTTCCTTGTTTTTTCTAAAATACGGCAGCGGGGATTATATTATTGCTAAACAACGGATTATGAATAAATTTATGACAGATATTGGCTTCTACAATCTGATCGATTCCTTCTTTTTATACGACGCTATCAATGATGATCTACTGCTCGCCACCTCCGGTGATTACGACATCAAAATGTCACTCGTGCAGCAGAGTATGCCCGTGCAGATGCAGCAATTCGAAGGGGATATTCAGCAGCCTGAATGGGGGATCGTCCGCGGCGAATCGAGAAATGCACTTGTGAAGACGGTTCGCATTAACCAGCAATTCTACGCGGGTGCTCTTGTGGATATGAACGCACTGAATTATCCAGAGCAATTCACGGAATCGGGAGATCGTGGTGGAGCAGTTATTGTAGGGATAGATGGTGTCGCTTTGTCCAATTCATCCTTGAGTGCAGATCAGATTAAGCTGGCGGCTGCCCATCTTCCCGGATTGAAGAACCCCTATCAGGTTATCTCGGAAGAAGTACCCAAAGGTAAGGCACGTCAATATTTGATGCTCGGCTTGCCTTCGGCGATGTCGAAGATGAACTACGTTGTGCTCTTGCCCGAAGAAGACATGATGCGAAACTTACCGTTCTTCCAGCGGATTATTCGTTTGCTGCCTATTGGTGCAGCTGTCATTCTTATTACTGCTCTTGTCTTTGTCCGTCAATTACTGTTCCGGCCGATGAATATGCTCATCCGTGGTATGAGAAGGGTGAGTCGGGGAGAACTGGATGTTAGGTTAGAGCCTCCCGCCTCTTCGGAGCTGGAGTTTGTTACTCGAAGCTTCAATCAGATGACGAGTCAGATCCAGCATCTTAAGATCGATGTTTATGAGGAGCAGCTAAGAACGAGGGAAGCAGAGTTCAAGCAGCTCCAGATGCAGATTAACCCTCACTTTTATCTGAACTCCCTCAATATCATTCATAGCCTGGCCTCTCTACAGAAGCATGAGCTGGTGCAACAGATGGCGGGTCATCTAGCTGACTATTTCCGTTTCAGTCTACGAGCAGGCAAACGTGTCATTAGACTTGATGAAGAACTGGAGCATATACGCCATTATTTGGAGATTCAGAAACTTCGTTTTCCCAACAAGCTTAGTTTTTCGCTGGAAGTTGAAGCTGGCCTGGGGCATTATGTGCTGCCACCGTTAACGCTACAACCCTTCGTAGAAAATGCAATTATACATGGATTCCAGCGGCGTACAGAGCCTTTTGTCATTCACATCAAAGGTCAGGGTACAGCAATCGTACCTGGTTCTACTGCAAACGATGAGGAGACAGAACAGCTTCCGATGTTATTGATTACGATAGAGGACAATGGCGTAGGCTTTAACCAGGAGTTGCTGGATCGTTTGCAGCAAGGGCAATATGCAGAAGATCCAGGGGGACAGCATATTGGGATCTGGAATGTAGCACACCGATTGATGGTGAAATATGGAGATGTAGCTGGGCTTGCCTTCAACAATCAAGCAGATGGTGGTGCCACAGTCGTAATTCATATACCCGCTCAGACGGAAGAGGAAGAAGGGGGAGCCTAATGCGGAATCTATTAATTGTGGATGATGAAGTATATGCCCTACAGGCCATGGTTGAAGGGGTGGACTGGCACTCGGCGGGCATTGATCAGGTATTTAGTGCAGGAGATGCTGAAGAGGCGAGAACAATACTGAAGCGACACGCTATCGATATCATGATCTGTGATATTGAAATGCCTGGTGAGACAGGGCTCGATCTACAGAGCTGGGTTCTTAAGCATGATCCAGGTATGTTAACTATTTTCCTTACAGGTCATGCTTTGTTTGCATATGCGCAGTCGGCAATTAAGCTGAACAGCTTTGATTATGTGCTTAAGCCAGCTCCTGCGGATCAATTGCTCAAGATAGTAAGTCAGGCCGTAGATAAAATCAAAGCAGGTGAGCAGCGCACACATACAAATAAACTCTACGAGACCGTCTATAAACGGTGGCAGACACATAAGCCATTGTTGACAGAGCGGTTCTGGAAAGATGCGATATCTCAACGAATGACGTTAACTAAACAGCGCTTGCAGGAATTAGCCGAAGTGTATGGAGCCGAGATTGATCCGAATGCACGAATTGTACCAATCGTCATTTCGGTGGAGGAATGGGTTCGTGAATTTGACCTTCGGGATGAAGAGGTATTGGAATATGCGCTGCGAAATGCAGCCAAGGAGATGCTGCTCGGGGACAGACCTGGTGAGGTGTTTCAAGACCATGGAGGTCTAAATATTGTGCTTGCGTATGAACAGGATGGCATCGTGGCCTCGGCGAAAGAGATGGAAAAGGATTGCCAGATCTATATTCGAGAATGCGGTACGTACTTCTATTGCCGATTATCCTGTTATGTGGGTGTCCCTGTAGCGGTTACTGAGTTACAGGGGATGCTCAATGAGCTGATGGATATGGAGCGTCGCAATATTAAGGAACTCGAAGGTGTATTTGTATACGATGAGCAAGGCCGAGATACTGAAGATCGCTTTTTACCGATTCCGTGGTTCTCCGAATTGTCCATTCTGTTCGAGACAGGCAAAGTAGGAGATTTACATGAACGTGTCGATGAGATTTTCGAGTTGTTGGCTGGTCAGGAGAGGTTATCACCGGAGATTCTGCGACTGTACTATCATGCGATGCTACATGTGGTATACCCTTTGCTTCATCAGAAAAATGTATCTGTACGCAGTCTTTATCCAGGGGAACGCGAGCCGGAAGAGAGTGTCGTAACACGTTCTTTGCCACAGTTGAAGCAGTGGACCCTAGATCTAATTAGCCGTGTGGTACCTGTGCTGTATCCAGACGATCATAGTCCAATGACAATCGTGGATCAATTGTGCATCTACATTGAGAATCATATCGGTGAAGAGCTAATGCGAGAAGAGCTAGCTTCCTTTGCAGGATTTAACCCCGCTTATCTGTCTCGTCTCTTTCGGAAGGAGAAGGGCATGTCTCTTTCGGAGTTTATTTTACAGCGCAGAGTAGCGAAAGCGAAAACGTTATTATCCCAGTCTACCGTGAAGGTAACGGATATTGCCGGCAAGGTGGGATATTATAACTATTCTCATTTTACAAAAATGTTCAAGAAGTGCACCGGCATTACCCCCCAGGAATTTCGCAAACAATCGCGTACCGTACAGCTATGACGCAGCATGCTGCGTCTTTTGTATTTTTAGAAGTTGTTCAAAAAGTCCGCTTTTGATTACGAAGGATGCCAGGCGGCATCTCAGCGTCGAATATGGGATTCAGCCGAAATGTCCGTTGCTCACGTAGGTTTGCCTACGCTCCGCTACTCCATTTCTAGCTTCATCCCATCTTCTTGGCACTGAAAATCGAACGTTTTGAACTTTAATGGTAAGAGGTTGTTCAAAAAGTCCGATTTTGATTACGAAGGATGCCAGGCGGCATCTCAGCGTCGAATATGGGATTCAGCCGAAATGTCCGTTGCTCACGTAGGTATGCCTACGCTCCGCTACTCCATTTCTAGCTTCATCCCATCTTCTCGGCACTGAAAATCGAACGTTTTGAACTTTAATGGTAAGAGGTTGTTCAAAAAGTCCGATTTTGATTACGAAGGATGCGCGAGTGGCATCTCAGCATCGAATATGGGATTCAGCCGAAATACGAGAAAGTCATAATTTGATCATTGAACAGGTCACCACAGTAGATATTGGATCAGATCTCACAGCCGTATACTTGAACCACAGGAGACACAATCGGTGCTAAGTCCTGAGGAAGAATTCAAGAGGAGTGAGGGAGAAGAGGCTATGAAGACACAACCCGAGACGGGTAATCGCGCACGGATATCAGATGTAGGAGTGGGGTCAGTTCGCAAACGTAAATCGGTCTTGTACAATCTTGGAAAGTTTAAGGTGCTGTATCTCATGTTTCTGCCAGGGATTCTGTTTCTTCTGGTAAACAACTATATGCCCATGTTCGGCGTACTCATTGCATTCAAAAATGTAAACTATGCCGACGGTATCCTAGGTAGTCCTTGGAGCGGATGGGATAACTTCAAGTATTTGTTCTCCACGAGTGACGCGTGGGAGATCACGCGGAATACACTTGCGTACAATACCGTGTTCATCGCACTAAATCTATTTGTCGGCGTAGGCCTCGCGATCTTGCTCAATGAAGTTAAGAACAAGGCTATGTCGAAATTATACCAATCACTTATGCTGCTGCCTTATTTCTTATCCATGATTGTAGTCAGTTACCTGGTACTTGCGTTCCTGGGTAAGGATTCGGGGTTCATGAACTCTACCATATTACAGATCTTTGGTGGACAGCCAATTGACTGGTACTCTGAGCCGAAGTATTGGCCTTATATATTGCCACTGGTGAATACGTGGAAGAATATAGGATATTATGCTGTCATTTATCTGGCAGCCGTCGTAGGCATTGATGAAGAGTATTATGAAGCGGCTGTCTTGGATGGAGCAACGAAATGGCATCAAATTCGTTTCATTACGGTTCCGTTTCTCATTCCGCTGATTGTCATTATGACGCTGTTACAGATTGGCCGTATCTTCTATGCAGATTTCAGTTTGTTCTATCAGGTTCCTTTGGAATCGGGTGCGCTGTTCCCTGTAACGAACGTACTTGATACTTATGTGTACCGTACATTCTTGATCGGCGGCGATATAGGGATGTCCTCTGCTGCAGGTCTCTATCAGGCTATCGTCGGCTTCGTGCTTGTCTTGGTATCCAATACCATCGTAAGGCGAATTGACAAAGATAATGCATTATTTTGAGAGGGGGCAAGTCAACTGTGAAAACACGTGATCCATTGGCCGTTTCGCGGCGTTCCGCTTCAATTATTCACGGCATGTTTCTCTTTTACGCCATAGCCTGTATCGTGCCGATCCTGCTTGTCTTCGCCATCTCTTTCTCGGACGAAACAACAGTAATCGCAAACGGCTATAAGTTAATTCCTGAGAAGTTCAGTCTGACAGCTTATGAGTTTTTGTTCAAGGATATGGATCAGATCATTCACTCCTACGGCATTTCCATCATTGTAACTGTGGTGGGAACGATTACGAGTGTGGCTCTGACTGCATTATATGCTTATCCGCTATCACGTAGGGATTTACCATACCGAGGATGGTTTGCTTTCTTCATCTTCTTCACTATGTTATTCAATGGTGGCTTGGTACCGTGGTATCTCGTCTATGTGAATGTGCTTGATTTGAAAAATTCGATTCTGGCACTTATTTTGCCGCTGCTTCTATCACCGTTCTTCGTACTCGTTATGCGTACGTTCTTCGCGAATTCGATTCCAGTCTCCATACTGGAATCGGCACGAATCGATGGGGCGGGTGAGCTGAGAACGTTTACGCGCATTGTACTTCCGCTCTCACTTCCAGTTATGGCAACGGTTGCACTCTTTAGTACGCTTAATTATTGGAATGACTGGTATTTAAGTATGATCTTTATATCGGATAACCGGACGATCAGCCTTCAGTACCTGATGTACCGAACGCTGCTCGATATTCAATATTTGACTTCTAACTCGAATGTGTCCTCACAGATTTCATCACAGGGTGGATTGCTGAATCTACCGAACAAAACATTGCAGATGGCAATGGCTGTAGTCGGAATTGGACCTATTGTGCTAGCCTATCCGTTCTTCCAACGGTATTTCATCAAAGGGCTTACTGTAGGTGCAGTGAAGGGCTAACTCCGGCCGGTTAGCGGAGGAAGAGTAGGAACACGAAGATAGCTGAAGGGGCATATACAAAATCGTGAATTGGGGTAATTGGCGGTCAGGTTGTAAGGTTTAACACACGACGGGAGGGGTTCATTTGGTTAAAACATTAAAAGTATGGCCGCGACTTGCGGCGGCAGTCATGGCACTGAGTCTCGTGCTTGCAGGCTGTTCAACGGACAAGAGCGGAACAACAACGCCTGGGGCAGAAGGCGGAGGTGCAGCAGAAGGTGGAGGGAAGCCTTATGAAGTCACGCTGTATTATCCAGGAACACCACAGAAGGATGTTGCCTTGGTGGAAGCTGAGATCAATAAAAAGATGGAACCGAAAATCGGAGCAACGCTTAAGATTAATGCGATCGACTGGGGACAATGGGACAACAAGTTGAATCTGATGATATCCTCCGGTGAGAAGTCAGACATTATCTTCACAGCAGCGTGGCAGAACTACACAGTTAATGTTGCCAAAGGAGCTTTCCTGCCGCTGAACGATCTGCTTGAAGAGCATGGTCAGGACATTAAGAAAAATCTAGACCCAGCCTTCCTTGAGGGTTCACAAGTAGATGGGGTCAACTATGGTGTGCCAACGAATAAGGAACTTGCGGCAACGCGTGGTGTGCTTGTGCGTCAGGATCTAGCTGACAAATACAAGTTGGACTTAGCGGCTGTGAAAACTTGGGCAGACCTAGAGCCTTTGCTCAAAACCATTAAGGAAAATGAACCAGGCATCACACCGTTCTACATGTCCAATACCAACGGTAATGGATTGTTAGAAAATCTGGATTGGGATTACCTTGGAGATGCATCTGTACCAGGTGTTATCTCGAAGACAGCAGGCTCCACAACGGTATTAAACGAAGTGGAGACGGCAGAATTCAAGGAAGCTGCTGAACTTGCCCGTAAGTGGTACCAAGCAGGATATATCAATAGTGATGCAGCGACATCCAATGTGTTCCCGAAAGACCAAGCCAAAGCAGGCAAAGCATTCATGTGGACAGACGGTATGAAGCCAGGTAAAGATAAGGAAGAGGAAGGCTATGTTGGCTTCCCGCTCACACAGATCGAAATGACTCAACCAACAATTACAACGGGTGATGCTTCCGGTGCGATGCTTGCAATCTCTCGCTCTTCTGAGCAACCAGAGAAAGCGATGCAAGTGATCAACCTGTTGCACTCTGATAAAGAAATTAATAACTTGCTTAATTTCGGTATTGAAGGTCAGCATTATGTCAAAAAAGACGGAGCAGAAAACATCATCACACTGCCTGACGGCGTAGATGCGAACAGCCGCACTTACAACCCAGGTGCACAATGGCAACTCGGTAATCAATTCCTGAACTTCCTCTGGGATAATGAAGACCCTCAGAAATGGGAGAAATTCAAAGAATTTAATGCCAAGGGTGTGAAGTCTCCTGCCTTAGGATTTACGTTCAACAGCCAATCGGTCAAAAATGAAATTGCTGCGGTGAACAATGTGAACAAACAGTTTAAACCAGGTATGACATCTGGAGCAGTAGATCCAAACGAGATGATCCCTAAATACTTGGAAAAACTGAAAGCCGCAGGAATTGATAAGATCATTGCAGCGAAACAGGAACAACTGGATGCATTCCTCTCCAAAAAATAATTTAGTAGGTAAACGAACCAAGCCATAAGCAGATTTTGATGATCTGCAGAATGCTTACAGAGTTTACCCATGCAGACATCTTCGGTACAAAACCGAGGATGTCTTTTTGTCGTTTGATACATGCATTTGGATTGTTAATGATAATTAGGAAAAATATGATATAATCAGGTGGTTGATTAGGGGGTGTTTATGTGTCGAGGGCGAAACTCACGTTCTCAATCATTTTTTTGCTATTTTCGATCATTTTTACCTTCAACCATCATCTAGGCTTCTCGGTAGGCGATACGATATTGAGTAAAGTGGGATTGTTACCTTATACAACGACATATGTTAGAGGTGTTCATATCACGCTTTTTATAGGTCTGGGCATGCTGGTCTGTAGTTATTTCATTACACGTAAATTGTTGGGGTCATCGTTCCCACGACTTGCCAGCAAGTTATGGTTGATGGTCTTGGTCATTGTTCTTAGCTATTCCTTCATCACGGATAAAGTTATGTACGTCGTCAAATGGAATGCAACGGGAACCAATGCCGTTTCTTATGTACAAAACCAAAGTTCGTGCATGTACGATGTAGTTGATGATGGCGATACCTTAGCGAGCTGTTATCTAATCATCAAAAACTACAGTGGACAACTCGTGGTTGCTATGGTCAAACCTGATCTTGCACGTAGTTACAGAAATCAAGATGATCCTCTCTACGAATCGTTAAGCTCTGTTGAGCTGAAGCCTGTGCGCATTGAGATTGAACCCCGTAGTACCTTTGCGGGTCAGCTTGCATTTAGCGGTCTAGCAGGATCACCACTCCCTTTTCAAGGCAAATTACATGATATTGTGCTTGATATCGGGATTGAAGGGCAGAATATCGTATTTGATTATGAGATGCCTTAGCAGCATAGAATACATACATACATAATTTCCATTACAATGGATTAAGAAGGGTCGGCGAAAGCCGGCTTTTTTGGATTATATAGCTAGAATTAGTGCAGAAATATTGAATTTGTGACCTGTACCTTAGGCTTGGAAACGCTTACGATGGAGAGTGAGTTACTCTGCTTGTATAGTAAGAAGGGTGTAAGAAAGTGATGATGTGAAAACGGATCAGGTGAGAGTACGAAAATAATCATTTATGTTTATAGCATGTATAGCTAAAATAGATGTCACTGACAATTTGAGACAAGGTGAGATGAGAAAATGTCATATCGGACAAACCTATTTTCCAAGATGGTTATTTTGATTTTAATTATGTTAATTCCTGTCGTATTGCTCTATTGGTATTCCAATCACAAAACAACAGCTGTGCTTCGGGATGAGCTCAATCGCTCAAACAGCAATCAGCTTGAGTTCTTTCAGAATCAGGTGAACACACATATTGAATTGTTATCATCTTGGCCGAATCTGCTCATTCATGATCCCGATATAGCTAGCTTTCGACGGATCTTTGCAGATAGCTCGTATTTTGATCTGGATACCATCAATCTGGTAAAACGAATCCAGAATAAGTTAAGCATTCAGGAGAGCTCCTCTAACTGGGAGACAAAATTGTACTTATACTCACCTTCCTTGGGCAGGGTTGTATCTGAACGTGACGCCCGCTCATATGACAAGCTGTCCTTACAGAATTCAATCTCTTCAGGCTGGGACGTACGCCGAATTGCTGGTGTAGCAGGAGAGGACGATCGCTTCATGTTCAGCTGGATTACGGTATCGCCCTATGGGATTAGTGACCCGGCAGTGAATGCCGAAACGATCATTAAACTGGAGTTTGATAGCAGCAACATCCGTGACATGTTAGACAAGTTTAAGGATGACGGAAGGCATGATCCCTTCTATTATCGCGAAGATGCAGGGGTGATCTATAATCGTACCTCGGATCGAACGCTAACCGGCCAACTTATTAATCAGTTGTCCATTCATCAGCTGAAGGATGTGGACAATCGAACTGTTGTTATTGATGGGGAGCCTTACATGGTCAACACGGTGAAATCAAGCACAACAGGCTGGTATCTGGTAGATTATATGCCGCTGTCAGCGATTTTGAAGCCGATCCATCAATCGAATCTATTATTTTATTCCTCGATGCTCTGCCTATTTCTAATGAGTTTTCTGGCAGCGTATATGTTATATGTTCAGGTACAGGTTCCGGTGAAGCAGCTGATTCGTGGTTTCCAACGCTTGAAGCAGGAGGATTATTCTGTTCGTATTCAGCCTAAAGGACGTAATGAATTTAGCTTCCTGTCCGAACGGTTCAATTCAATGGTAGATCAGATTCAGCAGTTGTTTGAACATGTGTATTTGGAACGAATTCATGTGCGTGAAGCTAGGCTGAAGCAGCTACAGTCACAGATTAATCCGCATTTCTTCTATAACTGCTTCTCCTTTATTACTAGTATGGCTAAGCTCAAACGGGTGGATGCCGTCGTGGCGATGTCCCATAATCTGTCTAGATATTATCGTTATACAACGAGACAGGAACGGGATGTCGTACCACTTACAGAGGAGATCGAATTCGTAAATTGTTACTTAGAAATTCAGAAGATGCGTATGGATCGCATTCACTACACCATTGACTTATCCGAAGATATACTGCTGCAGGAAGTTCCGCCACTGATTGTTCAGCCATTGGTAGAGAACGCGGTGATTCATGGGATTGAAGCAAGTGCTGAAGCGGGAGAGATCAAGATCACGGGGGAATGCCGAGATGGCATGATGATCCTTCAGGTCGAGGATGATGGTCAGGGGATGAATGCAGAAGGGCGAGAAGCTCTGCTGTTAAAACTCAGAGGAACGATGGATCAGGAAATGGGCTGTGGCCTGTGGAATGTGAACCAGCGTTTGCAGCTGAGATATGGTGAGAAGGCAGGTCTTCATATTGAAGAATCTCAGCTTGGCGGATTGCAAGTGACGTTAAGATGGTCTGTGGGTGCAGAGAAAATACCAGCATTACAGGCGCCGATGGATTAAGAGTAGATGTGATGTAGGACTATGACGATGTGCTATGAGAGCTAAGAATTGCAGCGTTGAAGATGAGGAGTGTGCAAATTGATTGATATTTTATTGGTGGATGATGAGACGTATGTAACAGAAAGTCTGGAACTGACGATCCCTTGGGGTGAGCTTGGGGTAACGACAGTGTTTCGTGCTGCTTCTGCAAAAGAAGCATTAGACATTATGGAAGAAAATGCAGTGGACATTGTAGTGACAGATATTCGTATGCCAGGCATGTCGGGACTGGATCTTGTTGCAGAAGTCAGTACCCGATGGTCGCATATCCGTTGTATTTTGTTAACAGGTCATAGTGATTTTGAATATGCGAAAAAGGCAATTCAGTTGCAGGCTGCCGATTATATACTCAAACCAGTTAATGATGATGAATTCATGGCATCCGTATCCGCAGCGATCACGTCACTTCGAGATGAATGGGATGAATTCGATAAATATCACCGCTTGTTATATAGCCGCAAGTCCGATTACAAAATTTTGCGCGAAAATTTGATGCATGATCTATTGTTAGGCCGTGAGATTACAGCTCGGGCACTCGGTGAACAGTTGCAACAGTACGAAATTCAAATGGAACCAGAACAACCAGCTGTTATGATGTTAATTCGCCTTGCCGGTCGATTCTCAAGTATGGATCAACAATCATTAGATCTGATGGATTTTGCAGTGGGAAATATCGCGGAAGAGGTGTTTGGTCCACAATTTAATGTTTGGTTTGGTCATGGCCCTCATGAATGCCTAGTCATGTTGATACAGCATCAGAACTTAAACGGAGTCGAAGTGATGACTCAGGACGAGATTAAGGAACCTACCGCTACCTTCAGGGAGCATGTCATTCGATATTTGCAGGGAGATATCTCTATGGTCGTAACGCAGCCCTTTGCTTTTGAAGAACTAACGACGGCTTATCGCCGAGGATTAGGCTCACTTGTGCTTACCGGACCCGAGGAGAATATGATTCAGTATCTCGATACGAACACGACCAAGCGCTCTGATAATGATGCGCAGGCATTGGATGAGCTATACAAACCGCCAGTTCTGCCTCAGTTGCTGGAAACCAAACAGTGGGATGCAGCCGCACGTAAGCTTGATGCTGTATTTGATGAGGCAGAGCGTGTGCGATTGTCACGAGAGCATGTCTATGAGATGTATTTATCTGTAACGAATGCATTTATGTATATTGCGCATAAGCAGGGGCATCTCGTACATGAGATTGATCATGCCGGCTTTGACTTACTATTGGCACATCAGCTGATTCAATCACCCGAGAAGCTGCGCCGCTGGGCAACAGAAATGTTAACCAAGCTCCAAGAAGAACTATCGGATCAAGAAGGAACACAGAGCCGAAGACATGTTATTAAACAAGTCCAAGAGCTAGTCACCCGTGAAACAGGGCAAGAGTTATCTGTGAAGATGATTGCGGACAAAGTGTACTTGCATCCAGTATACCTTTCCAAAATCTATAAGGCAGAAACAGGAGAGGGTCTAGGGGACTATATGATTCGCATGCGCATGGAGCGTGCACTGTATCTATTGAAAAATACGAATAAAAAGATATACGAGATTACGAGTGAGCTTGGGTATCAAAATCCGCAATATTTCAGCAAAATGTTTAAAAAACATTACGGGATGACCCCAAACGAGTATCGAGATCAGTCGTAATTACAACATGATTCCAGAATATAGGTTGGCAAAGGTGCAGAAATCTTGATTTCGTATCATAGGAACAAAGGCCTGGCCAGCCTATAATGAAAGGGTAACCAAAACGATTGAAGGGGGAACAACATGAGAGCGCAATCAACGAAAAAGAAATTTTTGTCGCTTCTCGCTACAACGCTGAGTCTGACTGTCGTTCTTGCAGGATGTTCAGGAGGCAGTGCGGAGGAGAGTGCAGCACCAAGTACATCTGGTGTTCAGAATGAATACAAAGAAAAGTATGACCCAGAGGTAACCATCACGACTGCATGGGGGATTGACCCTGAACTGAAATTCAAAAATGGTGAATCCATGGAAAATAACGTAGCGACCAAGTGGGCGAAGGACAAATTCGGCATTAACATTAAATCACTTTGGTCGGTAACGGATACAAACAGTGCGTTTGCAACTAAACTGCGTCTTGCGATGTCTTCAGGGCAAGAAATGCCTGACATTGTAACGATCGGCCAGCCAGATAACCTGGTTGCTCAAGATTTGATCGACTCCGGCATGTATCAGGAAGTAGGGCCATTGTTCGATAAATATGCTTCGGACACATGGAAAGAGGCTATGGCTCAGGATTCAAACGTATGGAATCAGTACAGTCGTGACGGCAAGAGAATGGGAATTCCCGTACTCGACTATGCATACAACAATGATTACCTGCTCTGGATTCGTCAAGATTGGTTGGATAAGCTGAACCTTGAAGCACCAAAAACAATTGACGAGCTGGAAGTTGTTATGGAAGCGTTCAAAAACAAAAACCCGGACGGTTTGGCTCCGGATAAAGTAACACCACTTAGCATCGGTTTCAAAACATCCATGAACACATGGATGGGAGATCCATCTTGGATCTTCGGTGCATACGGCACGCTTCCTACCCAATGGAATGTGGGAGCAGATGGCAAGCTGGAATATGGTTCAATTAACCCAGGCATGAAACAAGGTCTTGTTAAATTGAATGAATGGTTGACCAAAGGTTACATCCCTCAAGAAGCAGCACTTTGGGATGAGAACAAAACTGCAGAACCAGCAGTTGCAGGTACAGCGGGTATTATCCCTGGTCCTTATTGGATGAGTGGCTGGCCATTGGCTGATACAGTGAAGAACGTATCTAGCGCTGTGTGGAAGCCAATTGAAATTCCGGTAGGCCCTGAAGGAAAAGCAATGCGTCACGGTACGCAATTCGTTAACGGTGTTACGCTGATTAAGAAAGATATGCAGAATCCAGAAGCATTCTTCACATATCAAAACTATCTGTTTGACAATTATGCTAATCCAGCACCAGGCAGTGAGTATGATAACGGTCTCTTTGAAGGCTATGACTTTGAATTAGATGCAAACGGAAAACAAAAACGATATGAAGATATTGAAGGCGGGTATGTTAACGTAGTACGTTACTTGCTCGTGCGTGATGGCGCTCGTATTCCAGATGCACAAATGAAAGCCTTGATGAATCTGGCTGATGGCAAAGAGCCAGAGACGAAGCTTGAAAAAGATGTTGCCGCAAACTATGGTACAGAAACACCTGCCGCAGCTAAAGTGTTGCTTGCGCAGGAAGATATCTCATTCAAAAATATGTTTACTGGCCCTACGACAGCGACAATGAAATCCAAATTGGATTACCTCAACAAAATTGAGAATCAAACCTTCAATGAAATTATCTATGGCAAAAATCCGGTAGATTCGTTTGATACGTTTGTTCAAACGTGGAAAGCCGGCGGTGGAGATCAGATCACTCAAGAGGTTAACGAGTGGTATGACGGTGTAAGAAAATAAGGTTTTAACCAGCGCGCAGGCTACTTGTAGTCTGCGCGTTTTTTTGTTTTTTTGAGAGGATAGGAAGACGTCATTCATGGAAATTGGTTCCAAGACACATGAAGCTTTGTATGGTTCTAAAGTAGTTGCTTTTGTGCCATTTATATTGCTTTTATGCGCTGTTTGAGTGCCTCAAAAGCTTGATATAATCGCATTATAAGCCACTCAGGGAGTACTTGAGTAGGAAGAACTACAGGGGGAGCAATCATGAGAACTTTGAAACGTACTTGGCCATTCCACGTAATGCTGCTGCCAGCCATCATCTTTCTGATCATCTTCAGTTATGTGCCTATGGGCGGGATCGTTATGGCATTTCAGAACTATAAGCCATGGCTTGGAATTAGTGGCTCCGATTGGGTCGGATTGGACAACTTTAGATACTTGTTTGAACGTGAGGACAGCTTGCAGGTTATCTGGAATACATTAATCATTGCTGTGCTCAAACTGATCTTTAACTTATGTGTACCGTTTGTGTTTGCGATCCTGTTGAACGAGGTTCGTAAGATGGCTATTCAGCGGACCATTCAAACGTTGGTATATCTGCCTCACTTCTTGTCTTGGGTTATCCTGGGCGGGATTTTGCTAGACTTGTTGTCAACTGGAGGATTGGTTAACCGAGTATTGGGAAGCTTCGGACTCGGACCATACTTCTTCCTAGGAGATAACAGCTTGTTCCGACCAACGATCATTCTAACGGATGTGTGGAAGGAATTCGGTTATAACATGATTGTCTTTCTGGCTGCACTTGCTGGTATCAACCCGGCGCTATATGAAGCAGCTGAGATCGATGGAGCGAATCGTTGGAAGCAAACCCTTCATATCACCGTTCCGTCTCTCGTACCGATGCTGATGGTTGTTGGAACACTGGCACTGGGAAATGTATTGAATGCCGGTTTCGACCAGATTTTCAACTTGTACAACCCGCTCGTGTATCAAACAGGAGACATCATCGATACATTCGTATATCGCTCGGCACTGGAAAATGGAGAGATGGGCTTCGCTACTGCGATTGGATTGTTTAAATCCGTCATCAGTATGGTGCTGATCCTCGTATCGTACAGCTTAGCCAAGAAGTATGCCGGATACCGCATATTCTAATCGAATGAACAGAGAAGGAAGGGACTACGATGTATCATAAAACGAGATCATATCGCGTGTTTAACGTTATCAATATTTGCTTTCTACTGTTAGTTGCCATCATGTGTATCGTCCCGATGATTCACGTACTGGCAGTCTCCTTTAGTAATAAAGCTGCTGCGGATGCTAACCTGGTCAGTCTCTGGCCAGTAGGCTTCTCGCTTGAAGCTTACAAAAAGACCATGAATAATCCCATATTCTTGAACTCTCTCTGGATTTCACTGCTTCGTACCGTGATTGGTACAGCGATTACCTTGCTGATTACGTTCTTGGCAGCCTATCCGTTGTCTAAAGAAAACAGTGAATTCAAAGGCAGAACGATCTATTCCTGGATTTTTGTATTCAGTATGATTTTCAACGGTGGACTGGTTCCATTCTACATGGTTATCCAAAAGATCGGATTGATGGATTCCTTCTGGGTGCTGGTACTCCCAGGTGCAGTAAACACATTCCTTGTCATCTTGATGCTGAACTTTTTCCGTGGTATTCCAAAAGAGCTGGAGGAAGCAGCACTGATGGACGGAGCGAACCATTTTAGAACATTGTTCAGTATCTTCCTGCCGATCTCCATGCCGTCGATCGCAACTATTGCATTGTTCAGTATGGTATTTCACTGGAATTCCTGGTTTGACGGTTTGTTGTATATGAACAATGCCAAGGATTACCCGCTGGCTACATTCATGCAGACCGTTATTATCAAGCGTGATATGAGTACGATGGCGATGAATCCGAAAGAACTGGAAACGATCTCTCAGACAACGGTAAGAGCTGCACAGATTTTCATTGGTAGTGCGCCGATTCTGATCGTGTATCCTTTCTTGCAGCGCTTCTTTGTTAAAGGTATGACACTGGGCTCAGTTAAAGGCTGAGCTCAGAACGTAATTACTTCGTTCAATGGAGGTTGATCGTGTGAATAACCGGTATAACGGACCATTCATTCTTGGAATGGATGTGTCATTTATGGATGAGATCGAACAGCATGGAGGCAGTTTTAGTGATGTAGATGGTAAGGAACAAGATCTGTTGTCTATTTTGAAACATAACGATACCAATGCCATTCGACTGCGGATCTGGAATGATCCGGCTGGTGGCTTCTGTAACCTAGAGCGAACAGTCGCTGTAGCCAAACGTATTAAGGCTCATGGGCTTCAATTTTTGCTTGATTTCCATTATTCAGACCGTTGGGCTGATCCGGCTAACCAGTGGAAGCCGAAGGCATGGGAGGAGCTGTCTTATGAAGAGCTTCAACGTGCGGTGTGTAACTATACGGCAGAGGTATTACGAACGCTGAAGGAGCACGATGCATTGCCGGATATGGTGCAGGTAGGTAACGAGATCACGCCTGGTATGCTGTGGGATGAGGGTCGAGTAGGTGGAGAGGAACATGATACCGATGAACAATGGGAACGCTTTGCAGGGCTTGTGAAGTATGGTATCGCTGCCGTGAAATCGATCGATTCAGATATTAATATAATGATCCACATTGATCGTGGCGGTGATAATGCTGAGAGCGTCAAGTTCTATGATCGCTTTGAAGCGCTCGGTGTAGAGTTTGATACCATTGGTCTCTCTTACTATCCTTGGTGGCATGGCACACTCGACGCATTGAAGGAGAATATGCATGATCTGGCGAAACGTTATGGTAAAGAAATTGTCGTTGTAGAAACCGCTTACCCATGGACGTTAGAAGAGCTTGAAGGTCATGAGTGGATTATGAGACAGGAAGATATGCTGTTGCCTGAGTACCCAGCGACCGTTGAAGGTCAACGTCGTTATCTGAGAGATATGTTGCAGATTATTCGCGAAGTACCCGGTGGCTTAGGTGTCGGATTCTACTATTGGGAGCCGGCATGGATTCCTAGTAAACCCGAATGGTCGGTTGGACATGCGAATAACTGGGCGAACTTAGCGATGTTTGACTACAAAGGACGTAAGTTGGAATCGTTTGCAGCATTAACGGATGGTCAAGATACATTAATAACTAAATAGTGTATAGCTACAGTTTGAACAGAGTTATCACAACAATAGATTACATCATTAAAGGAGTTTTTCCCTATGACATACAAATTTCCACCTGTAAGCTCGAAAGCACCACACATGCTTCACGGAGCAGACTACAATCCGGAGCAGTGGCTTCGTTACCCTGAGATCCTTGAAGAGGATATTCGCTTGATGAAGCTTGCCAAATGTAATGTGATGTCCATCGGCATTTTCTCTTGGGTATCCCTTGAACCGGAAGAGGGCGTATACACGTTCGAATGGCTTGATCAAGTATTGGATCGTTTTGCGGCAAACGGCATCTATGCTTTTCTAGCAACACCAAGCGGAGCGAGACCGGCTTGGATGTCTGCTAAGTATCCAGAGGTGCTGCGTGTGTCCGAGAACCGTGTTCGTAATCTTCATGGTTTCCGTCACAATCATTGTTATACTTCACCGGTTTATCGGGAAAAGGTGACTGCAATCAACTCCAAGCTTGCTGAGCGTTATTCGGATCATCCGGCAGTGATTGGTTGGCATATTTCCAATGAATTCGGTGGGGATTGCCATTGTGATTACTGTCAAGCAGCATTCCGCGAATGGGTTCAGAACAAATATACAACGCTCGATGAGCTTAATCATGCATGGTGGACTACATTTTGGAGTCATACCATCACAGATTGGAGTCAAGTTGAGTCTCCTGCTCCACATGGGGAGACACAGGTACATGCCATGAATCTGGACTGGCGCCGCTTTGTGACAGACCAGACAGCAAACTTTATCGTTCACGAAACTAAACCTTTGAAAGCTAAAAATCCGGATTTACCGGTTACAACCAACCTGATGGAGTTTTACGGTGGATTGAACTACTGGAAATTTGCCGATATTCTGGACTTCCTCTCCTGGGATAGTTACCCGACATGGCATGACGCGGATGAAGATGGCAAACAAGCATCCAGAATCGCGATGATGCATGATATCGTTCGTTCCATTAAAGGTGGACAACCATTCTTGTTAATGGAAAGCACACCTAGCTCAACGAACTGGCAAGAAGTGAGTAAGCTGAAACGTCCAGGTATGCACCTGTTATCTTCATTACAGGCTGTAGCGCACGGATCAGACAGCGTGCAGTACTTCCAATGGAGAAAGAGCCGGGGTTCTAGTGAGAAGCTACATGGTGCAGTGGTAGATCATGTTGGAACGGAGCATACACGCGTATTCCAAGATGTGACTGACGTAGGTACAGCACTAGAAGGCATGGAGGCGATTGTTGGAACAGCGGTTCCGGCAGAAGTAGCCATTATCTTCGATTGGGAAAATCGCTGGGCGGTTAACGATTCACAGGGACCGCGCAATATCGGTGTGAAGTACGAGCAGACGGTGGAAGCGCATTACGAAGCGTTCTGGAAAAAGGGAGTCGCTGTAGACGTTATCGATATGGATGCAGACCTCTCCAAATACAAATTGCTTGTTGCACCAATGCTTTACTTGATGAGAGAAGGCGTTGGAGAGCGCATCGAGAAGTTTGTTGAAAATGGCGGAACCTTTGTGGCAACGTACTGGTCCGGCATTGTAAACGAGAATGATCTATGCTTCTTGGGTGGATTCCCAGGTCCGCTTCGCAAAACGCTGGGCATCTGGTCAGAGGAAATTGATGGATTACATGATCGTGAACTTAACGGAATTATTCCAGAGAAGGGGAATGAGCTTAAGCTGAACACAGAGTATGATGCAATTGAGCTGTGTGACCTTATTCATCTGGAAGGTGCAGAGTCCCTCGCCACGTATCGTTCTGACTTCTACGCAGGACGTCCTGCATTGACAGTTAATCGTCTCGGATCAGGTAAGGCATATTATATGGCGGCACGTCTGAAAGCACCATTTTATGATGATTTCTACGGTAGCTTGATTCATGATCTGAACATTGAACGTGGATTGCAAACAGAGCTTCCAGCAGGAACCACTGCTCATACTCGAACCGATGGAACAGCAGATTATGTGTTTGTGCAAAACTATACATCGGAAACGAAACAAGTGGAACTGGACGATCAGTCCTATACCGATCTGCTTCGTGGAGAAGCGGTTCCGGCGCAAATCACACTGCAACCGTATGATATCCGTGTATTGCGCAGAGCTGTAGAGCGTAAATAAAAATATCCATCTTATCAAGGCCGCCTTGAACGTCGCTTAGACGTGCAGGGTGGTTTTTTTGCATGGGTTAGGTTAGTCGGTGATCACAAGGGTATATTCATAAGGCCAATGAACCCTTTTAGACTTTTTCTGGGTAAGATAAAGGAAAAGAGTGCATGTGCAGCGAAGAGAAAAAGGTAACATGCAACTCAAGACTTACAGTCTGGGAGGAATTGGAATGAATCAAAGAAATCTAGATGGCAACAGCATTATTATTCGGCTGGAAATGACAACGAAAGATATCAAGTTTGGCGAAGTGGCATCGGCCATCTCGGAAGCTGGCGGAGACATCATTGCCATTGACGTGATTTCAACGAACCAGGATGTTAGTGTCCGTGACTTAACTGTGGCCGTAACTGATTCACAGGATAACAGCAAAATTATAGACGCGGTACGCGAGCTAAAAGGCGTATCCATCGTTAACGTATCAGATCGAACATTCCTCTTACATCTGGGAGGTAAGATTGAGGTAACTCCGAAAACACCGATTCATAACCGGGAGGATCTGTCCCGTGTGTATACACCTGATGTGGCTCGTGTGTGCTCAGCCATTGCGGATGAGCCAGGCAAGGCCTTTTCACTAACAATTAAGCGTAACACTGTAGCAGTTGTATCGGATGGAAGTGCTGTTCTTGGTCTTGGCAATATTGGCCCGCGTGCCGCAATGCCTGTAATGGAAGGTAAGGCGATGTTATTCAAACAATTCGCTGGTGTGGATGCTTTTCCAATATGCCTAGATACGCAGGATACCGAGGAGATCATTCGAACTGTGAAAGCGATATCACCAGCATTCGGTGGTATTAATCTGGAGGACATTTCCTCACCGCGGTGCTTCGAAATTGAACGCCGCTTGAACGAGGAGTTGGATATTCCTGTTTTTCATGATGACCAGCATGGCACAGCAGTTGTGCTATACGCTGGATTGATCAATGCACTGAAATTGGTCGGAAAGTCGATTACGGATGTGAAGATCGTTGTATGTGGTATTGGTGCGGCAGGCGTGGCTTGTAGCAATATTTTGTTGTCCGCAGGGGCTAATCGACTAATTGGCGTAGATCGTGAAGGTGCTCTTGTACGCACCCAGACATATGAGAGTGAGGTCTGGAGCGACTACGCTGCTCGAACGAATCCGGAGCTTGAGACAGGCTCTCTGCGTGACGTTATCCGTGATGCAGATGTATTTATTGGTCTCTCACGAGGCAATCTGCTATCTAGGGAAGATGTACAATCGATGGCAGCAGATCCAATCGTTTTTGCCATGGCGAATCCTGTACCAGAGATTATGCCTGCTGAGGTGGAGGATATCGTAGCCGTGATGGCGACAGGACGTTCGGATTACCCGAATCAGATCAATAACGTGCTGTGCTTCCCGGGAATGTTCAGAGCTGTGCTGGATTGCCGTGCGACAGAGATCAATGAGGAGATGAAGTTAGCTGCGGCGAAGGCCATTGCTGCTGCGATCTCCGATGAAGAGCGTTCTCGCTATTATATTATCCCAAGTGTGTTTAACGACAAAGTTGTCAAGGCGATGCGTAATCGTGTGGTCGAGGCGGCGGTAAAAACAAGTGTGGCTCGTCGTGTACCACGGGAACAAACGCGTGAAAGCGAGGAATTGTAAGATGGGTGAGCATGCTTCTGAGCGCTCTACAGCAAATCTGCAGGATTCAGGTATGAACCATCAGAACGATGGCATGCGGGTTGGCGAGGGAATTCTTCAAGCCGCGCGTACCTTTGTTCAGGCAGATTTAGCAGAACATGCGGATGGCCATGACTGGTCTCATATTGAGCGGGTCACTGCTCTGGGGGTAGAGATTGCTCATCGGATGGGAGCAGATCCATTTATCGTGGAACTCGCAGCGTTACTGCATGATGTGCCTGATGAGAAGCTGAATGCAAGCTTGGAGGCTGGCATGGCGAAGCTGCACGCATGGCTGGATACACAGCCGCTTGAGGCAAGTACACGCGATACGGTCGTGAACATTATCAGTACGATCTCTTACGCAGGTGGACAACGCCCTGAAGTCTCCAGCTTAGAGGCTCAGGTTGTACAAGATGCAGATCGTCTCGATGCGCTAGGAGCAATCGGGATTGCCCGTGCTTTTTCATTTGGCGGTTCCAGAGGACGGCTGATGTATGATCCTACCCTTCCCCCACGGGAACAGATGACACGGGAGGAATATCGCAATGGGCGCAGCACAACGATTAACCACTTTTACGAGAAACTGTTTAAGCTGAAGGATCTTATGAATACATCATATGGTAAAGAGCTGGCGGAGGAACGACATGCTTATATGGTGCAATTCGTAGAACAGTTCAAACGTGAATGGGAAGGAACCGATAAAGACAACGTATAAGCAGCGTATCCTACATCAATTTGGGGGATAACATGAAAATAGCATGAATAGACCGTTACCTCTCCCGCAGAGTGCGGTCTATTCTTGTTGCAATGGATTGAGGAGGAGTCAAAATCGCTTCTCTCCTTCGGATTAGTGTGTATGAATGCACTTTCGAATAGCACAGACTACATATTCCGTGGTACAATGAATCGTTCTTGTGAGAATATGACATGAAACTAAAGATCAATACAATGAAATACGGGGTAATAATGATTAATAATGCAGTTTACAGAAAAGATAGGTTAGGTAAGGAGGGGTTGCCGTGTCGTTCGGAGCACGAGTGCTTAAGACAGGGATTGCGGTAACGCTTGCTCTGTACCTCAGTATGTTTCTTAACCCGCAGTCGCCTGTGCCGGCTGCGATCGCGGCAATTTTTGCCATGCAGCCATCCATTTATCGATCATGGAAATACTTCTTGGATCAGTTGCAGACAACAACACTTGGTGCCATTGTTGCCCTACTTGGTGGTATGGTTCTGTCCAATGAACCCATAGCGGTTGGGTTGATTATTGTGCTCGTCATCATGATCTGTCTTAAGCTGAACATGGGCGAAACCGTTGGTCTGACATTGGTTACCGTTGTTTCCATTATGGAAGCTTCGGGAGATTGGCATTTTGCACTGAATCGGTTTCTCTTAACGCTTATTGGTATCGTGTCAGCCTTCCTCATCAACATTACAGTCTTTCCTCCCAAACCGAAGGTGCAGTTTGTGAAACAGATTCAGAATGTATTTAACAGCATGTCGCTCTTGCTACGAACGTCGATCTCAGATGAGATTAAGGAAGCTGTATTCCGAGACGAGAAGAGCAATTTGGGAGGCTCCATTAAATCCCTGTCAGATAAGTACAATTTGTTTGAAGAAGAACAGAAGAAGATGAAACGCTCGAAGTTCAGTCAGACCCGCCAAATGGTTGTGTATAAGCAGATGTTACTGAGTCTGCAAAAGGGTTATGAAGTATTGGACTCGGTTGAACGTCACTATTTCCAAGCACAGCGAAGCCCTGAGTTGGATCGTTTCTTCGATACGCACTTGGAGAGATTGATTAAATTTCACGAGCACGCACTTCTCAAATTCGAAGATAAGCTGAAGCCTAATGGTGAAGAGGCGGAGCAATTTATTTTGGACAATGATCATTTTATGGAGCAAGCGATCACGGAGTTTGATGTTGACCAGAACGGCATGCTTCGACTGTCCATTGTTGCTGCGGCAATCTATGATTATGGCTATCAGCTGGAGCGCCTCAACCGCCTTGCTGATCATGTACACAGTGGCAGTGATGATAAGGATTCACAGGATCATATCCTGAATTGGATTAAGTGGCCATAACAGTGAATTGCAGTTGGCGGCATACTCATATACAATAGAACCACAACTTAGCCCGGGCAGTCTTGTCCGGGTTATTTTGTTGCAGGTATTCAAACATTTTTTTATTATAAGTGCGTTCAAAATTCTAACCCCTTATTCGATGCTGAGATGCCACCAAGCACCTTCGTAATCAAAAGTGGACTTTCGGAACTGCCTCTATAATGAACTGAAGGAGATATTATGACTTCAATAATAACAGAACTTAACCCTGAATTAATGCAGTGGTTCGATGGGCAGCATTTACAACATAAAAAACATGAAGCCATGCAGCTACTAACCGTTTCAGAAGATGCATGGCCACATCAAGCTATGATTAGTGTGGGGGAACTGGTTGCGATAAGTCCAACCGTGCTGAGAGTTGCATTGTGGTCTGGCACGCAGACAAGCCAAAATATGGAGCGGACAGGCAAGGCTACTTTGATGGCCATTATAGATCATCAGTTGTTAACCATTCGACTGACGTTACGTGCGCTTCCTCCCTTACCTGAGTCTGTTCATCCAAGGGATCGCTATGAAGGTGAGATAAGGAATATTCGTGTAGATCATGCACCTTACGCGGATATCACTTCCGGGATTACCTTTCAATTGAAGGATGAGCCTGGCACATTAAAGCGGTGGGAAGAGACAATTGCAGAGTTGCGACTATGAATGGAGCTAGAATAAAAAGTGGACACCCAATAACGGACAGAAGGATAATAAGGCTAACGGAGGTGTGTCCACATGGGAGAACAGCGGCAACGATACAATGAAGAATTTAAGAAACAAACGGTAAAATTTATCCAAGAACAGACCAAGACACTCGGAGACTTGGCAGAAGAACTCAACATTCCAAAAAGTACATTACACCAGTGGATGGGCAAGTATCGCGAACTTAAACATGAGCCCGTAGCTAGCGTAGATCGAGTGAAAGAACTGGAAGCAGAGCTTAAAGAAATGCGCCGGTTACTTCAAGAGAAAGAGCATACGCTTGCGGACACGCAAGAGGAACTGGCTATTGTAAAAAAAGCAGTGCACATCTTCAGCAAACCAAAGAGCTAAGGTTTCAGTTTCTGGAAAACCATCGCTCCCTGTTTTCTTTGGAGAAGATGTGCACTCTGTTACACGTGTCACGGAGCGGATATTACAAGTGGCGGATGGATCGAACAAGTAAACAGCAGCACCGGAGAACTGAGATCATGAAGCGTATTCGATTTCATTTCTACGACCACCAGAAGCGGTGTGGAAGTCCGAAAATTACGTATGCGCTCCATCTGGAAGGATACAGAATCTCTTCCCGTACCGTCAGTATATACATGCGTCAAATGAATCTTCGTTCCGTGCACACTCCTCGGTATCGTGTCCAAACGACGGATTCTAACCATCATCATCCCATTGCACCAAATACGCTGAACCAGCAATTTCAAACGTCCAAACCGAACACCGTATGGGTCACCGATATCACCTACATTCCCTGCCGAGGAGGCCGGTTATATCTCGCCAGTGTTCTGGATTTATGTACGCGTGAAATTGTAGGCTGGCGTCTGTACAACCATATGGAAACGAGTCTGGTGCTAGGTGCATTGAATGATGCTTACCGGGCCAAACGCCCCGCTCCAGGACTGCTACATCACTCGGATCGTGGCTCGCAGTACACGTCAAAAGAATACGTGGAGCAACTGAAATCGTATGGTATGGAGCTCAGTATGAGCCGCCGAGGAAACTGTTACGATAACGCATGTATCGAGTCTTGGCACAGTATTTTGAAGAAAGAACTCATTCACTGTAACCCTCGTTTTAAGAATCCAGAAGAGGCTTATAACACCATTTACCAGTACATTGAGTTCTATTACAACCGCAAGCGAATGCATGGTGCGCTAGGTTATCTTTCCCCTGCTCGTTTTGCGAAGAAATTTACGGACAAATCCGTCGCGTAAGTGTCTACTTTCTTGACATAGGTCCAGAAGATTGCTTAAAGATCTCTTATCAGTACGTAAACAATCATAATTACCATGTGAAATTATCTATATCGATCCATATGGTGGGTAATAATAAGCTAAGAAGAGATGATGTTGCATAGGATATATGGGTGTTGGAGAAGAGCTAACAGCAGGGTAGTGCGTCATTAAACGTAATGAACCCAAGAGCATACGACGATACATTGAAGAAGTAGGAGTTAGAAAATAACATTAGAAAACAACAAAAAACGCCTCCACTTGCATCGGGACGTTGTCACTGGTACAATAAAAAATGGTTTTCAAAAAATTAGAACTAATTAACATAAATTTAAAATGTTTACTTTCTAATAATTATACCATGGCCTAGTCGGGCATGTCAAATGAGCTTTTGAGGACACATTCCGGGGAAAGAGGGGCATAGGATTATATGAGTACAGATCAGCAATGGAGCGAAGAACAGCATCGGGTCGACAGTGTAACCAATCAGATTGAACGTAAAATTACAACTCTTGAACAAGAGGTTGGTTCCTTTCGAGACGAAGTTGTAGAGATGAGAAAGGACTTCTGGGACGAGGTTACGATGAACTTTAGTGAAGCCGATGATGTAGGGGAAACCTCTACAAGTATGCGGCAGCAGTCACAGGTTCTATCGGATCGGGAGCGTAGCCATTTGAATACGGCAGCGGCACTCGACAAAATGAAAAGACTACATCACTCGCCTTATTTTGGACGCATCGATTTCAAAGAGGACGGATATCCGCAGGCAGAGCGCATTTATCTTGGCATTGCTTCCTTATTGGATGAGAAGGAGGAATCCTTCTTGGTGTACGATTGGCGTGCCCCAATATCCAATCTGTATTATGACGGTGCGCCAGGACCGATCACATATGAGACACCTAGCGGTGAGATTAGCGGCGACATTGAGATGAAGCGGCAATTTGTCATCCGTGAAGGTCGTATCCGGTTCATGTTTGACACAGGCGTAACCATCGGTGATCA
The DNA here is from genome assembly GCF_036884255.1 of Paenibacillus tundrae. Taxonomy (NCBI): domain Bacteria; kingdom Bacillati; phylum Bacillota; class Bacilli; order Caryophanales; family Paenibacillaceae; genus Paenibacillus; species Paenibacillus tundrae. Next base: position 2,331,255 of record NZ_CP145605.1, read on the forward strand.
ATTGTTGCAGGCCGTTCTGAGCCGGACGTCAGATGCGCAGATGAAAAGTATTGTGGCGACGATCCAGAGAGAGCAGAACCGTATTATCCGTAATGATCGAACACGTATGCTGATTGTACAGGGGGCTGCTGGAAGCGGCAAAACGTCGGCTGCCCTTCAGCGAGTGGCCTATCTTCTATATAAATACCGTGAACATTTGTCAGCGGATCAGATGGTACTTTTCTCGCCAAACCCAATGTTCAATAGTTATGTATCAACGGTATTACCTGAGCTAGGGGAAGAAAATATGTTGCAAACGACGTTCCAAGAGTATTTGGAGCGCCGTCTTGGACGGGAATACCAGCTTGAGGATCCGTTTATTCAACTTGAATATGTGCTCTCGGCTACAGAAGACGCAGCTTACCCTGCGCGCATGTCTGGGATTCGATTCAAATCGTCCGAATCGTTCCTGAAGGTGATTACGAAATATAAAGACAACTTAATGCTCGCTGGTATGAAGTTCAAGCCGGTTCGTTTCCAAGGACGTGCTGTTGTTACGGCTGAAGCGATGGAGGAGAAATTCTACAGTTATGAACCATCGGTAAAACTGGTGAATCGGCTCGAAATGTTAAGAGACTGGATGTTGAAAGAGCTCTCCGCATTCGGGAAAAGTGAGCTAGAGGCACCTTGGGTAGATCAGCAGCTTGATCTGATGGAGCCAGAAGAACTACAACGAGCGTTCCAGCGTCTGAAGCGTAAGCAAAAAGGGAAGGTGGATACATTTGATGATTTTGTGCAGGAACGTGAGATTCTTGCCAGAATGGTTGTAAGTAGTCGCCTTAAGCCTTTACGAAAATGGATCAAATCTTTGCGCTTTGTTGATGTTCGCAAGCTTTATTCACAATTGTTCAAGGATCAAGGACAGATTGTTCGACTGCTGGATAACGAACCATTGCCTGCATACTGGGAAGAAATCAGCGATATGACTCTTCGGAGAATGAAAGAACAAGAGCTTGCCTATGAAGATATCACACCGTATCTGTACTTACGTGAACTATTGCTTGGGTTCCATATTAACTCTAACATCCGGCATGTAATTATTGATGAAGCTCAGGATTACTCTGCGTTCCAGCTGGCTTTTATGAAAAGACTGTTTCCGCGAGCCAAGATTACAGCGCTAGGTGATTTCAATCAGGCGATTTATGCCCATTCCTCTGTGCTGAGTGGGACAGGACCATTGACGAACCTATACGGCCCTGAAAATACCGAACTTATTGAGTTAACCCGTAGTTATCGCTCAACCCAAGAGATTGTGGAGTTCACGAAGGGAATGGTTCCGGGTGGAGAAGAGATAATTCCGTTTAACCGCAGTGGGGAGAAACCTCAAGTTATCGTTACAACGTCTGAGCAGAAGCATCTTGATCTGATCACTGCGGACCTTAACGCCTTAATTGAGGAAGGATATGAGTCCGTAGCAGTGATCTGTAAGACCGCAGAAGAAAGTAGAGAAGTGCATGAATCACTCAGTAAGGTATTAACTACCGCGCCGAAGCTGATCAAAAAAACGACTTTAGCGTTTGAACGAGGTGTTCATGTCATACCTGCCTACTTAGCAAAAGGTGTAGAGTTTGACGCCGTACTCATCTACGATGGTTCTGAGGAGCATTATGCCCAAGAGCATGAGCGCAAGTTGTTCTACACGGCGTGTACACGGGCTATGCATTTGCTTCATATCTATTGTTTAGGTCAACCGAGTCCATTTATCACTTCGCAATCAGAAACGTTATATGATACGGGGAAGGTATCTGCCGCTCAGGCGGATTAAGCAAGGTGATATAGATTTAATGAAATGAAATAGCGGCTGTTTCGAAAGTCAGAAAAAGCATAAGAATTAAGAATATAACAACGTAAGCCCAAAATGGGACAAAGCAGAAGTTTACTCTGCTTTGTCCCATTTGCTTTTTGATGCAAATAAGCACTTTGATAAGGTAGATACGAATTGTTCAGACACTAACCAACAGCCTATAGTTTATAACCCAAAAACGTAATGCGTCTTCGCACATGTTTAGGGATTTCCTAGTTTTATAAGATTCCATTGGCGATTTCAGAGAAGTCGGGTTCTACATGAATTGCATCTTCTTGTTTGGATTACTTTATTAAAAAAAAATAGGCTGTCCCAAGCCATTTAATGACTTATGGGATAGCCCTCATAAATATTAGTATTCATTTACCTCGAAAGTAATGATTTTGTCGTAAATAATGTAATCTTGTCTTTGCTTAAACGGACCAATATTATTGTTGTGTTTATTAATGGCAAATGTAATTGGTGCACCTATTGCTCTGTTTTCGTACCATCTAATAAATTCTTGTACTTCGGCCATTGAGAGATCATATTCTTTAACTGTCCCGTTAATTAAGGTCAGGACAAAAATAGCACGCTCACCTACAGGGTTTGGTTGGTTTGGTTCTTCTGGGTCAGGTGTCTCCGGGTTTGGTGTTTCTGGATCCGTTGGGCTCTCTGGGTCTGTAGGCTGCTCGTTATCAATTGGGAAGTCTGACTCATGGAGATCATTAGTTCCTGTTATGAGCATAAGGGTGTTTAGTGAGTTCACTAACAAATCTCCATTTTCGGCAATGGAGATAAAACCACTTAAACCAAAATTATTACTAAATGAGCTATGTACCTGACCGTTAGGAGTAACAGCACTAATGCCGAGAGTACTATGTTGGACAAAGATCATCCCAGTTTTATCAATCACAGCATTACTAGTATTATTTCCAACTGTCTCTGATGTCCATTTAATTGATCCATCGAGATTAACCGCGGTTAGTTTATTGGAAGTAACATAAAGTGTCTCTCTTGCTTCATCTAATAATAGACCCGAGTTGGTATTTACATTATCTAATTGTAAAGTCCAGTTCAGATCCACACTAGGGCTTATTGAATAGATTGTAGCATTGTTACCAGTACTCATAACATATATATTTCCATCTTTATCAAGTATGGGAGCGCCACGTTTCATCGATATTTGGTTAGCGGCAGATCCATTCAGCTTTTTGTTCCATTTGAGAGTGCCATCAGGATTGATTGCAGTTAATGATAGTCCGCCGTTCATATGCGCAATGTATACTGTTCCGTCAGGTGCAATAGCTGGATGACTATTATAGTTACCTATCACACCCTTATAGGACCATAACAATGTTTTGTTTGTAAGATCGAATGCATGTAAAGTTCCATTTCCAGTTCCTAAATAAGCGACATTGTTTCCGCTGATTGCATACTCTCTTATTGATCCACTACCTGGGTAGGCTATTTTTGAATTAAGTGTTCCATCTGGATTAATGGCGTATAAGTTCGTTCCACCGATAGTAAAAATTAGCCCATCTTTACCTATAATGGGTTGATTGGTAGCATCTTTGAATGTCCATAACGGTGAGCCATTGGCCGAAACCGCACGAAGACCAGAAGATGTTATGGTATAAATGGTTCCATCTTTACCGATAACAGCAGGATATCCAGCGGTCGAACCAGGAATGCTCCACTTCTCTAAAAAGTTACCATCAACCGCATCGAATCTTGATTTCCCTGTCCAGTTGAATTTGGTAGGTTGTACTGCTTCAAGATCATAACCGCCAATAGAGTATCCAGATCCTTGCTCAAAATCAGGAGAGGCGGCGTGAGATACACCTCCCAGTAAGGTTAATGCGATTGTAAACCCGGTTAGCATACTAAGGCATTTTTTAAATCTCAATCAAAATCCATCCTTTCCTAATGTGATTATGTAATTCGTCTAACGATGTACTGATGATTTATCGGTTTTAATTTCCCTAATGTTTATACTTATATTAATATTGTTTTTTTATTTAAAACTAACTCATTATTACCATTTAATATAATATCTAACGAGAGAACATTGTAATAATACGAGATGCAAACAGGAACTCATAAGACTTGAACAGAGCCGTGATACCATGAGTTCATTCATCTTTACTAGTCTCTTTAAGCTATTGCGTAACGGTATGGAAGACGTCTATAACGGGAAAATTACCTGAATTAAGATGTATATATTTTCTGACATTATCGATGAGCAAAGTTAGGTGGTTTGGATGCTTTGGATAAATTTAGCATCTGAATTTGGATTTAAACACAATTGGTGTAAATGTTCTTTACACTTAGAGTTCGGGCTCATATAATCGAAACAATATACTTTTTTGGAGCGTTTAATTCAGGAGGAGGCAACAACATTGAACAACTCATCTTTTGACCGACCGCTAATGGCGGATTGTGTACCTGATCTAGTGGCGACAGCACGCGGGGATCTGCCAGCAACATTGGTCATACGTGGCGGGACACTAGTCAACGTAATATCCGGTGAAATTTTAGAAGGTATGTCTGTAGCTGTACAGGGCGCACGGATTGCATATGTCGGCAAAGATGTAAGTCATACGATCGGAGAACACACTCGAATCATCGAGGCGAAAGGCAAGTATATAGCTCCGGGACTACTGGACGGTCACTGCCATATTGAAAGTACGCAGATGAAGGTGACAGAGTTTGCACGAGCCGTGCTTCCGTCTGGTACAACGGGTGGATTCTTTGACCCTCATGAAATCTCCAATGTCCTTGGACTTCAAGGTCTGAGAATGATGCTTGATGAAGCTCGGACGACACCAATGGCTGCCTATATGCAGGTTGCATCATGTGTTCCTTCCACGCATCCAGGACTAGAGACGACTGGCGCTCACATTGGTCCAGAGGAAGTCGCTGAAGCTCTCTCTTGGGGGCCAGATATGATTGGCTTGGGAGAGGTGATGAATTTTCCAGGTGTTGTGTATGGTGATGAAACGATGATTGGAGAGATTCAGGCTACGCTTCGAGCAGGCAAAGTAGCTGATGGACACTTTACCTGGGCAGCAGATGACTGGCGGTTGCCAGCCTATGCGGCTAGTGGAGTAACTGGAGATCATGAATGTGTGACGAAGGAAGATGTGGTTGAACGTCTGCGACTAGGCATGTATGCCAAAATGCGTCAAGGATCAGCTTGGCATGACGTAGCTGAGACGATCAAGGCTTGCACGGAGCTCGGCTTGGATACACGCCGGATGATGCTGGTTACGGATGACCGCAGTTCAGAGTCGTTGTTGAAGGAAGGACATATGGATTTTGTCGTGCGTCTCGCGATTTCACAGGGCGTGAAGCCGGTAACAGCGTTTCAGATGGCAACCATTAATACGGCTGAGCGGTTTGGTGTGGCTCGGGATATTGGCGCAATCATCCCGGGTAATATGGCTGATATTATTTTGCTGGATGGGCGACTCGCGGATGTGCGTGTTGGTATGACGATTGCGGCTGGGCAAGTCGTGGCAGAGAATGGTCAGATGACTGCCGTATGGGACAATTTCATCTATCCTGAAGAGGCATTGAATACGGTAAAATTGGAACCTACCATTACGCCTGAGCAGATGGAACTTGCTGCGCCGATTGAAGAAGGCACGATTGGGGCTAAGATTATCCATGTAACGGAGAATCATGTGGATACGAAGGAAAAACACCATCCTGTTGCTGTACAGGATGGTCGGGTTGTCGTATCTACAACAGGTGATGTATGTAAAATTGCAGTGCTGGAGCGCCACAAACAAACCGGGAACCGGGCTGTAGCTTTAGTTGGAGGTATTGGCTTCACGGCACCAGCGGCCATCGCAATGACGGTAGCTCATGATAGCCATAATCTATTGATCATCGGTAATGATGATGCTTTGATGGCTGAAGCAGGTAACCGGGTCATTCGCATGCAAGGTGGCGTTGCAGTAGTAACAGGTTCAGGAGTGACGGAGTTCCCGTTACGGATTGCCGGATTGATGTCAACGGAGTCCTTTGAAGAGGTGGCTGTTCAATCCGCCGCCGTTAGCGAAGCGTTGCAATCGGTTGGCTGTACACTGAATAATGCATTTATGACCTTATCATTGCTGGCATTGGTTGTCATTCCAGAACTGCGGTTATCTGATAAGGGGTTGGTACGGATCTCCGCAGAAGGGATCGAGCTGGTTTCTTTGTTTGATGAGACAACAGAGAACGTGAATGCTGCCCCGGCTGGTTCGTAAGTAGTTTAATGTATCATTACAACGTCACATTGGAATTGAAATGCAATTGACGATAAATGAGCAAGCCATCTAGAGCGGATCTAGATGGCTTTTTTTGTGCTTTTAACTGAGCAAAACATATTGAATTTTGTGCTTAAAGGCGAAGATGAAACGGAGCGATTGTCTGAAAATTGTCTAAAAAGCAGAGTGAACCACCGGAAGCAGCGAAATAATCCGTCGGACGTAGCCTAGCAGAAGCTTGTTGCAGAACCACACAGAGGGATATAGTGAGCGATGCAATTTGAACAAACTAGCAAGAAAACGCTTCCTAGGTCTTCTGTCTGTAGGTTTTATATGTTCATAATGACTGAAGTCTTGTGTGTTAATTCGCTAAATAAGAAAAATTATCGTTAATTGAGACTTTAGAACTATAAATACAGAAGTGTGAATACCCGAAATAATGTTATATGATTCTTTCGTCGTAAGTCTTATAGATGACGTTGCATATAGAAGCAATTCACTAGAGAAAGCATTTGGTAAATACGTCAAAATGCTTAAATTACGACAGTTTTTTGCCGGGTGCTAAAGGTCAGAGAGATATAACATTTGAGGGAGTGTACGAATATGCAACAGAAGTCCAAATACCATTTTATCAAACTTGTTAGTTGTCTAATCCTCGTCGCTGGTGTTACGTTTTCTTCGAGAACAATTGCAGAGGGTTCAGTTGAAAGTTATGAGAGCATTCACGGTGCGATTGAACAGCCTATCCGAGCTACATGGGTTTGGGATACTACGCAGATTCAAAGTCGTCCACAAGAAGTGCTGAAATTTGCCAAAGAAAAAAAGGTGAATACAATTTACCTGCAATTGAATCGGGATGTGAAAATTCCTTATTATACAAGCTTTATTCGCGAGGCTAGAGCGAATCATATTGCAGTGGATGTGATGGATGGCAGATCTGCATGGGGATTGACCGAAAGTAGAGGACAAATCGCTGATTTTCTGAACTGGATTGAGGCGTATCAAAATCAGGTACAACCAAATGAGAAGTTTGCTGGCATTCATTTGGACATTGAACCCCATGTGCATCCACAGTGGAAAACGAATCAAGCGAGTGTTATTGCGCAATGGATGGGAAATGTGCAGTACATTATGGATCGTGCTAAACAGATGAAGATGCCGGTTGGGGCAGATCTGCCGTTCTGGCTGGATAATTACAAAGTTCCTGGTTCGACGCAGGCGGTTAGCAATTGGATGATTCAGAAATATGATTCAATCACAATCATGGCCTACCGGGATACAGCAACCGCAATTTATAATGTGGCGAAGGATGAACTTATCGATGCAGCACAACAAGGCAAGAAGATATCCATCGCTATAGAGACGAAGCAAAGTAAAGAGGGCGACTTTATTACCTTCTATGAAGAGGGTTCGGAGTACATGGAGTCTCAGCTTAAGCTGGTGGAGAATATGGCAAAAGTACATTCATCCTTTAACGGATTCTCAATTCATGAGTACACGTCTTGGAAAACTCTAAAGAACTAGTGAGTATAAGCTTCTAATTTTAATGTAGAAAAAAGAAAACACCCTTCCCAAAGATGTCGCGACGATTCCTGTTGCTGACATCTTTTTTGACTTAGGGAAGGCTGTGAGATGCTTGAATCAAGAGCTTTTGAATGAATTTTAGCGAACATGCCGGGATCCATGTGTATGAGCTAATATGTTACCATGTACCCGCAGGCTAAGTAATGACGATCAGATTAGCATGGGCTCTACGTCAACTTTCTCATAGAACATTTTTCGATACTGTGATGGGGTGGTGCTCTTATGTTTCTTGAACGTGGTAATAAAGTAGCTTAGGTGCTCAAAGCCAACGTCCATCGCAATGTCTACGATTTTATGATCGGTATTCTCCAGCAGGTAGCAGGCCTGTTGCACTCTGTAATAATTAATGTAATCGACAGGACTTTTTTGCACCATCTGTTTGAAGAATCGGCAAAAGTGGCCTTCACTCATGTTTGCCTCATCTGCTAATTCCTTCAGCCTTAATGCTTCTGGATAATGTTGATGAATGTACGATAGCACCGACTTCAAGCGTTCCATTTTATCATGGCTGCCTGTAGGAAGAGTACCATTAGTAGTAGCTGGAAGCATGTGCTCGAACATCTGTGCAAATATAAGATACAAATATGCTTTGGTGGTCATTTCACATGTCTCTGAGCTCGTTGCGTGTTCGGCAAATATGCGTTGTAAATACAGCAGGATTTCTTGTCCCCAAGCATCGCTAGGCTTGATGTGGTTGGGAGGCACGAGTGTCTTGTGAACGAGCGGATGAATAAACTTTTCTTGAATCGTATCAAAAGTGCGACTCCCTAGCAGTTCAGCGCTAAACACAATGGAAGAAAAGACGCAAGGAGTAGTACCCTTCAAATAACCAACGTGAATTTCTCCGCGGTTAACAAAAATGGCTTCCCCAGCCTGTACCTCAACGGTGTTCATATCAATCTGAAAGACCGCACTTCCCTGTGTAACCATAGTAAACTCCATCTCGTCATGCCAGTGGCAATCAAGAATGATATCACCGTCCAACTGTTGAATATCCGGATATACACTAACAGGATACATGGCATCTCCGTGTACCCGATCCTCTCGTAAACGTTCGCGTTCCATGATGTGACTCCTTCAATGATCATTATTAATGAGGCAATTAAATGTAAATGAAATTGATGCTAATGTAATCGTTTCCATTGATTGGTGTTATTTATCGAGAAAACGTTCAGAAATATCAAAATCGTGATATATTTGGTCAAAATAAGAGAAGAAATTCATGATTAATATCAATATTATTATAGTATAACCGAAGGGGGTAATCAAAGATGAAATTTACGGACGGCTATTGGCAAACCCGCGAAGGATATCATGTACAAAATCCTGCGGATATTCGAGATATCGTACAAAAAGGTGATTCCTTTACAGTATATGCAGCAACGAAACGCATTGAACGCAAGGGAGATACGTTGAACGGCACATTGCTCAAAGCAACGTACAGCTCACCGATGCCAGATGTGATCCGGGTACAACTGAACCATCACAAAGGCAAAGTGAATCCTGGTCCCGAATTTGCTCTGAACACATTAAATACGGATGTAAAGATCACTCGTGATGAGAACGGTGCAGAGTTGCAAAGTGGCAACTTACGTGTAACCGTTAACAAAGCAAGTGGTTGGGACATCGGTTTCCACTATAATGAGAAACGTTTGACAGGCAGTGGCTGGAGAGGCCCAGCATACATTGAGTCTGCGACTGAAGGCGCATTCTTCCGCGAGCAGCTTGAGCTTGGAGTTGGGGAATATGTATATGGCTTGGGTGAGCGCTTTACGCCGTTTGTGAAAAATGGTCAAGTCGTGGATATCTGGAATGAAGATGGTGGTACAAGTAGTGAACAAGCGTACAAAAATATTCCATTCTACCTGTCCAACAAAGGATACGGTGTGTTCGTAAACCACCCAGAGAAGGTATCTTATGAGATTGCTTCCGAGAATGTATCTAAAGTACAGTTTAGCGTAGAGGGCGAGTCCCTGGAATACTTCATTATCGGTGGTAACAATCCGAAGGAAGTTCTGGACAACTATACGAAGCTCACTGGCAAACCGGCATTGCCACCGGCATGGACGTTCGGTTTGTGGCTGACAACTTCATTCACAACAGACTATGATGAAGCAACGGTTAATCATTTTGTAGATGGCATGGCTGAACGTGATCTGCCACTTTCCGTATTCCACTTTGACTGCTTCTGGATGAAAGAATACCAATGGTGTGATTTTGAATGGGATGAGGATATGTTCCCAGACCCAGTAGGTATGCTTAGTCGTTTGAAAGACAAAGGTCTCAAAATCTGTGCATGGATTAACCCTTACATTGCTGAGAAATCCATTTTGTTTGATGAAGGTATGGAGAAGGGTTATCTAGTCAAAACAGCAGACGGAAGCGTATGGCAATGGGATAAATGGCAAGCGGGTATGGGTCTCGTAGATTTCACGAATCCAGAAGCTACCGATTGGTATAAAGGTAAATTGAAAACATTGATTGAGCAAGGTGTAGATTGCTTCAAAACGGACTTTGGCGAAAGAATTCCAACGGATGTGGTCTATTACGATGGTTCCGATCCGGTGAAAATGCACAACTATTATACGTTCCTATACAACAAAGCTGTGTTTGAAGTATTGGAAGAGAACCTGGGCAAGAACGAAGCGGCATTGTTTGCACGCTCTGCAACCGTTGGTGGCCAACAGTTCCCTGTACACTGGGGCGGCGATTGTTCTTCCAACTACTCATCGATGGCAGAATCACTGCGCGGTGGATTATCCCTTGGTCTGTCAGGCTTCGGCTTCTGGAGCCACGATATTAGTGGATTCGAGAAAACAGCAGAACCAGACGTATACAAACGCTGGGTACAATTCGGTCTACTCTCATCCCACAGCCGTCTCCATGGTAATGAATCCTATCGTGTACCTTGGTTGTTCGATGAAGAAGCTGTTGATGTGGTGCGTGACTTCACGAAGCTTAAACTTAGCTTGATGCCATATCTGTTCAATTCTGCAGTGGAATCGACTGTTCGGGGATTGCCAATGATGCGTGCAATGGTGCTGGAGTTCCCTGAAGATCCAACATGTGCAACAATTGATACGCAATACATGTTTGGTGATTCTATTCTGGTCGCACCAATCTTCAATAAAGAAGGCGATGTAACATATTACCTACCAGAAGGCACATGGACGAACTATCTGACAGGAACCAAGGTAGAGGGTGGACGTTGGGTTAGCGAGAACCATGACTTCAAAACACTGCCTATGATGATTAAGCCGAACAGTCTTATCGCTGTAGGTGCAGTTGATGGCAAACCAGACTATGACTTCGCTCAAGATGTTTCCTTGCACTTGTTCGAATTAGCTGATGGTCAGCAAGCTCAAGCGGTAGTCGTGAATCAAGGCGCTGAGCAGGAGCTTGCTGTTCAAGTATCACGTAATGGTTCGGTTCTAGAAGTTACCGCAGAAGGTGCGGGCAAACCTTGGAGTCTTGTACTTCGTGGTCTTGGTAGTGTATCCAGTGTTGAAGGTGGCTCCTACGTTTCTGGTGAGCATGGTGTAGTTGTTACGCCAGCATCTGATGCAAAACAAATCTCCATTCAATTGTAATGTTCTAATCGTCTAAATGAAGATAGAATAGAGAAGAAGGACGGTGCCGAAAGGTGCCGTTTTTCTCTTGCTGTTGTTATCCGTTTTCTCTAAATAGCTTCAACATATCATTACAGTTAGGGGATTAAGCTATATGGACTCCATTCACTCCAAATTACATCAACCTATTACGCCAGAAATGCTGTACACCTTAGTAGAACATACATTTGGTGCAAATACTCATGTAAAGCAATACGGTCTGTTACAAGGTGGTTTGTTTAACACCACTTATCGTATAGAGCTCGATCATCCTAAGTACCCGGATGTCATTTTAAGATTAGCACCTGAGCGAGTACAAGGAGATGGCAGTGAACATTCACTCCTTGATCCTTTATTTTCATTTGAACGTACCATGATGGCATCTGAACCGATCATCTATGAGTATTATCGCGAGCAAGGCATTCCATGTGCATCGGTTATTGCCTGTGACTCTAGCGGGATGAAAATACCAAGAACGTATATGTTCATGGGATTTATCCCTAGTCAGCAGTTAAATGATTCTTCGTTGTTAGCAAAAGACAAAAAAGAACTTTATCGCCAATTAGGCGCATATACCGCTACAATGCATACCATTCAGGCAGATACATTTGGATGGCCACAAGCAGATGGAACGATAAAGGGGTCTACACGTTGGTCGGAGGTGTTAACAGCCTATGCAGCGGAGACAGCAGCTAAGGCAGCACAGGCACAGTATATGGCTGGAGTAGGCGAAGAAATCTTAGCGATTCTAGAAGTTAATCAACTTGTCTTAGACCAGGTGACGGAGCCAGTTTTAGTTCATAATGACTTATGGGAAGCTAATGTGTTAATCCATGAGCAACAGGGACAGCTAAGTATTGCGGCCATTATTGACGGAGATCGCTCCATGTTTGCTGATCGTGAGTTCGAGGCGATCTTATCGACTGAATCAATCGACTTTCATGAAGGTTATGGACGCTCGCTTGATATGTCTGAAGAAGGACAGTTACGGCGGTTTATTTACCGCCTAGTGTCAGCTTATTTTAATGCCTATGTTCATGAGCATCAGGTCAATCAGCATGAAGATGCACAGAAGTATCAACACAGGACGTTGAGTCTGCTCAAGGAATGGAGAGAACGGAATTAGTCGCATCGTGTAAAGGTTCATGAAGTGTTGCTCTATGTAATTCAACGAACTTTTTACATATCCCGAATAAACATCTGCACAATGACCCACAATAACATTGATATTCCTGATCCCTTTAAAGGTGGTTGAGGTATGAGTGATAAAAAGTGGGATCTTGTCGCACTTGCTTCTATTCCGGTAATTATGACCTTGGGAAACTCCATGTTAATTCCGATTCTTCCTCAGATAGAGCGTGAATTAAAGGTGTCGTCCTTCAAAGTCAGTATGTTGATTACCGTGTACGCCATTGTTGCTATCCTCCTGATCCCGATTGCCGGATATTTATCTGATCGGTTTGGGCGTAAGGTTGTTATTATTCCCAGCTTGATCATCGCGGCTGCTGGAGGTGCGGTGGCGGGTGGTGCCGCATGGTTAATGAACGGAGATGCCGCTTACTGGGTGATACTCGGAGGCAGGCTATTGCAAGGTATAGGTGCTGCAGGTGCATTCCCCATCGTCATTCCGCTTGTGGGTGATATGTTTAGCGATGAAAATGAAGTCAGCAAGAGCTTAGGCATCATTGAAACATCCAATACCTTCGGTAAAGTATTAAGTCCTATCCTTGGTGCAGCTCTGGCTGTCTGGTTATGGTATTTACCGTTTATGGCAATCCCTGTATTATGTCTCATTTCACTGTTGCTGGTTATCTTCTTGGTGAAAACACCTAAGAAAAAAGAAAAACCTCCTACGTTCTCGGAATTCATCGCTTCTATACGGAACGTGCTCAAGCAAAAAGGTCGTTGGCTCTATGCGCTGTTTGCCATCGGTGGAATCTGCATGTTTGTTATTTTTGGTGTGCTTTTTTATTTGTCTGAGACCTTGGAAACGGAGTTCAAGCTAAAGGGTGTGCTAAAAGGGCTTGTGTTAGCTATTCCATTAGCAGCGCTATGCCTGGCTTCGTTCCTGGCAGGAAAGTGGATTGGCAAGAGCAAAACCCGTATGAAATGGATTGGATTCTCGGGTTTAGTGATTTTGACTGCCTCACTGGTTGTTATGGGGCTATGGGACAATATATATGCTGTCGTAGGTTTATTTACCTTAGGCAGTGCAGGAATCGGTGCAACGTTGCCATGTCTTGATGCATTAATAACCGAAGGTGTGGATAAGAAGCAACGAGGCACGATCACTGCTTTATTCAGTAGTATGCGCTTTATCGGAGTGTCCTTGGGGCCACCTGTCATATCCTTGTTAATTGGACGTGCTCATCTCTTAATCTTCGGCGTACTTGCTGCGACAGGGGCAATTGGTGGTTTGCTTACACTCTTTGCGGTGAAACCTGAGAAAAGTAATACCGGAACAGAAGACGGTAAGCAAGAAGATGAAGAAGAAGAGAACGTGAAAGAGACGGGACGAGTGCTGCCGAAATTAGGAAAAAGAAGAAGCCCATTCTAAAGAGAATGTTGCTTACGCACAGACACAAAGCAAAAATGCGTTGCGCATGAGATACGACCGATGTACTCATGTGACAACGCATTTTTTGTTGATTTCTAGGATGTAAAATTAATGTTGATTGCTATCATTAGAAGGTTTAGTTTGGTTAGAGGATTGCTCCTTGTCTGGACTAATATGGGTGTGCTCTAGCAGAGGATGAGGGGTTATCGTGAAGCCGCCACTTCTCTTGCCTTGAACTAAATAGATGAGCAGGAACACAATCATGAACATGACCGAATAGCGATACATATCCGTGTAACTTGTGAGGGATGCAATACCACCAAGCAATAGAGCACCAGTTGCGATACCTAAATCAAGACTATTCAAAAACATGCCATTGGCCATTCCGCGCTGAGAAGGCGCTACAATCTGAATCATCCAGGTTTGCAGAGAAGACTGCATGGAGCCATAGCCAACACCGTAAATAAATGCTGCTATAAATAACACCAGCATAGAGGTTGCATACGAAAGAATAATTAACCCAATCGCGATGAATATCGCTCCAGGAATCAGCAGCGCTTTGGGTCCTTTTTGATCATAAAGACGCCCAGCAAAGGGTCTGACCAGCAGAACTGCAATTGCATTAAATAGGAAGAACAGTGCGGGATTAGAGAGGTTAGCTTCCTTACCGTATAACACAATAAAACCAACAAGTCCCCCATATGTGATGGATAATAAGCCATTCAGCACACTTGGCAAAATCAATTTACGATTGAAAGGGATCTTTTCACCTTTTGCAGCTGACGTAGGAACTGCTCCTGCTCCTATGTGTGTCACTTGGTCGTGCTGAGATGCCTTTTTCCGTGTTAACGAATAACTCAGCGGGTAAATGACAGCAATTACACCTGCTGTACATAACATTAACGTAACGAATCCTTGGCCTTGCAGCAATGTGACCCCGATAATGGGACCCATGGACATGGCAAGACTTGTGGATAAGCCGAAATAGCCCATTCCTTCACCCATCCGTTTAACCGGAACAATATCAGATGCCATTGTTGGGAAAGCAGTACTGCTCATACCAAATCCCACACCAAATAGCATACGTAGCAATAGCAGAACTACAATGCCTGCAGCAAAGTAGTAGCCCAGTGTAGCTAATAGAGCGATGGACAGACCCACATAGATCATCGTGTTCCGTAGACCTTTCTCTAAAGCCTTGGCAGAGTACAGTCTTGCAGCAATGGCACTAAGTGCAAAGAGACAGGTGAACAAACTGACCTCGAATGCATTGGCATGAAAACGATCCTGCACATAAGCGGGCAGTGGAGAGACGATCATATGCAGCTGCAGAAACAGCAAAAAATTACATAGCATTAATAATATAAAATCGGTTGTCCATAATTTCACTTGTGTAGATTGTGTATTCATATAACAAAATTCCCCCTGATGTTCTTTTCTCTAAAGGTTGTGATTAATGAGGGAAAGAGTATGCTTAAATGCTTCCATCTGGTCTTCAGGTATACCTTCAGCAAGTTCTTTATTCATTTCTCTTTCGATGGGGACGAGGTTGTCCAGCATAGTTCGACCCTCAGTTGTCAGATACAGTAGGTAAGCTCTGCGATCTTGTTCACTTGTCTGACGTTCTACCCATCCCTTCTTCTCCAGAAGATCAATGATACGGGCAGTCGTTGGCTGGTCCTTAAACACACGCAAGGCGACTTCCTTCTGATTCACACCTTCGCCTTTACCAATATTGAACAGAACAGAGAACTGCTCTGTTGTGATGTCGTACGGTTTGAATTTGGTCGCGAGCAGTGCAACTGCTTTGCGATGCGTCAAACCTAACATGAAACCTACGGATTGCTCCAATGAATAATCCATATTTAATGAGAACCTCACTTTCAACAAGGATGAAAACACACTGTACATAAATAGTTGTTACAACAACTATATGCCAAACAAGTAATTTTGTAAAGAGATGGACAGCAGTTGTTCCGTTATTCACAATGAGCTTCAGCGGCAGAAAAGTCATGATGATGATGTGGAAGAGGGTTGAAGTTTTCGATGTTTACCATATCGGAGCCAGTGAACAATAACGTACAGTATAGGCATAGATTCGATGAGCAAGGTATACATCGGCACAGCGTAAGAGCGTGTAGCTAGCTCGTATGCAGTTACATCTTTGGCGTATTGCATCACAATGGCAGCGGCTGTTCCACCAATTAAGTACACAACCGACTTTTGTTGTCTAACACCACTAATTTTGGACAGACACACAGAGGCGACATATAACAAAAAAGAACTTCGTGTAAACATTGTGGTTGACCAGATCGCAATCAGTACGGGATCTAGATTATCAAGAAAGTCGCCGTATCGAGCAAACCTAATCATCTCAAGTAAAGGATAACGGAGGCTCGCTGCTACATAAGGACCAAAGTTCATGAGTGTGTAGATCCAGAAAAAAACAACAAACAGAATAACGGTAATTCCCGCGAATATCATACTCCTCAGTAAGGGGCGTCTAAACGCAACAGTCGGAGCGAGAAACAGAAACATCATCCACTCGGAAAACCAGGGCAGGGTAGAAAAAGAACCCATGACAATCTCGCCTAGATCATGATGTGTTGTCAGAGCCAGAAGTACATCTGGATTGCCACCACTGCCTACGGTTGGGATCAGCAGAGTGGATGTGAGAACTTGCACCAAAAAGATACCTTCTGCCATGAAAATAATAGTCACTATGCCTGAGCGCGCTGATAAGCTGACACATAACAAAGTAAGTGTTGCGGTAACCCAAATGGGAGTCTCAGGTAAGTACATCGATTGCAGAAAAATAATGAAATTCTCTACATCAATCGTCACTAAATACAAACACAACAAGGCGATCATCCCAACGAAAAAGAGATGTACCCATTTGCCAACAATGTCTTCTCCAAAGCTCAGCCAAGGTCGATCCGGATTAAGGGCTCCGAGTCTATATGTAAAAAATAAGAAAATGAGGCTGATCAAAAAGCCACCAATCGTGGATAACCAGCCCTGATAACCGCTCATCTTGAATAATCGTTGTAGGAGGAAAGCAATGGGTTCAGAGTATAGATATACAAACATGAAGCGATAAGCTTGCCCAGCTGTTAGATGATTCATAGATAATTGGTACCTCCTGTTCTTAATGAATCAAAGGATCAATCCAGCCAAAGATCAGTTGAATGATATCATTGGGATTGGGCCAGGCTGACCAGCTCACCGCGAGTGTATTCCACACGATAAACAGCCCGAGTAAGATGAAGTAACTGCGCCTAATTGTCTTTTTACTCGTTTTCACGGATGCGTAGTCAGATAGATAGAGCCCAGCGAACAACAAAACAGCGATCATGATGTTCCTCCTTCAGCACATGTCATTACGCTTCGTTTAGATCAATAGCTGGACTCTGATCCAACAAACTGAATGTTAATCTGTGTATTAACGCGAAATTGCAAATTTTTCTTCACATACGTAGTCCATTGAGGACGAAGCTTAGACCAGATCTTGGGATACTTCCATTCCAAGCGGTATCCTAGATTCAAAATATCCGCTTCTTTCTGCTGTGCGGTAACAATGGCTTGTTTTAGGTGTTCGTCGATTTTTTTACTCGCCTCCACTTGCATTTCCTGCACACTTCCGACGTCTTTGGCTTTCAATATTGGGATGACGGAATTAAGCTCACCCTTACCCGTTAGATTAATGTCGAAGAAGGGCTCACCATCGACTAGTCTGACACGAATGTCTGAGTCCATATCGAAGAGAGTCATGCTGGCCTTTACTCTGTCCGTCTGGATGGAGATCGACATTGAATCTAGTTTGCGACCAGCCCAAGCCACAGCGCGCGCCTCATCATCTGAAAGAGTCCCCACCATACGCATTTGTTTGAAAATAGCTCCGCCAATCTGACTAACCCACTTTTTCTTCGCCCCTTCTTCGCTTACCATAGGTAATTGTTTGGCTTGCAGAAGTGATGCAGCGAAGCCTTGATTCATTTTGTCAGAAGCATAAACGTTTAGCGTCTGGGTCTTTAACAAATTTTCCTCGGTGGAGAATTCGCGTAGTACATCACTCGGGGTTTCCTCAAAGACCGGAGTTAAGTCGGATACATCCTTCGCTTTACCCTCAGCGACCATGACGTAGCTGCTCAGGTGAAATAGTGGCTCTCTTGCAATCCATTCCATCGTATCGTCGATCCCTGCTCGGGCATATGCTTGTCCGAAGACAACAACACGTGTATGTCCCCAGGAGATTCTTCTCGTGAGATCTGTCTGGATTCGTTCTAACGCATCGGCAATTGTAGGGGCTACCGCAGATACTACGGCATACGGCTCCTTGCTCGATCCTCCTCGATCTGGTGATAGCCGGTTTGGAAGCGGCATTGTTAATGAAACCTCAACTTCTCCAGGCGTATCGGTCTTGTCAACATACATGGCAGTGATAAATGTGCGCTCGTTAATTTCGACTTTAGACCAGCAGCCACCACAGAAGAGGCAGCATGTCACGAATAGAGCTAGTTTAGGCAAAATATAGCGAAGGCTCATGGCGTATCTTGCCTCGTTTCATTATCCGCTGCATATGCTTTGGTTCGTTTTTTCATAAGGAACCAGGGCACCCGAATGAACGTATCCTTGATATCACGAAGGACAAGCGGCGCAAAAGGTTGCATATATGGAACTCCGAAGGAGCGCAGACTTACCATATACCAGTAAATTAGATAGATCGAAATGACTACGCCAAACAGACCAAGTGTTCCACCGACGAGTAACACAGGAAATCGAAGAAGCCGGAATGCCAATCCTAATTCAAAATGTGGAATGATAAAGGCGGCAATACCAGTAATGGAAACGACAATCACAAGCGGGGCAGAGACAATACCTGCCTGCACAGCCGCCTGACCGATGACAATACCGCCAATAATGGACACGGTTTGCCCTAACGGCTTCGGAATACGTATCCCTGCTTCACGCAGCCCCTCAAAGGTGATTTCCATAATGAAGGCTTCAACCAATGCAGGAAAAGGAATGTTCTCCCTGGCGGAGGCGATCGTAATTAGCAGATTCGTTGGGATGATTTCTGGATGAAAGGTGGTGACTGCCACATAGACCGAAGGTAACAAAAACGCAAAAAAGGCAAATAGCAGACGAATGATCCGAATGAAAGAAGCAGAATGAAACCGTTGATAGTAGTCTTCAGAAGATTGCATTAACGAGAAGAAGGTGACGGGAATAAGTATTGAGAATGGCGTGCCATCCTGCATGACGCCAATACGCCCCTCAACGAGTGCAGCTGCGACGGAATCTGGCCGCTCGGTATATTGGTACTGGGGAAATGGTGACAGCGGATGATCCTCCAGAAACTCCGATAAATAGCTGACGCCTAAGCTGCTATCCATATCAATTTCATTCAAACTGTTCAACACGTTTTCTAGAATATCCGGTTTGCATAACCCTTCAATGTACACGACATATACAACGGTTTTGGTATATTTGCCGATTGTGAATTGGATCATTTTGAAGTCAGGGTGTTTAATTTTGTGCCGAAGTAGAGACATATTCGCATGAATATCTTCAATGAATGCCTCTTGAGGGCCAACCACAACTACCTCGTTCGTGGATTCGGGTATAGAACGTTTCTGATAATCTTGAATCGAGAACACAATCCAATTGGCCAATCCTTCAAAATGAAGAACGGCATTACCAGAGACGATGTCACTCACCAGTTGTTCAGATGATTCTGTGAGCTGTGAGTCCAGTGTGAAAAAAGAGCCACTAACAATTCGCGCTGTAAGCATAGGGTCTATTTCGTCGCGTGATGCTTCTTCTAGCAAGGGTTTAACGATGGCTTCTCTCATCGTGGCGGTATCTACAATGGATTGGATGTAGATGAGCTCACAATGAATCGTACCAATCTGAAAGGGCTGATAGACAATATCCGTAGCGCCCAAGAGACGGGTCTTCACCTGTTCAAGCGTGCTGCCTGTTTCCATTCCATGTTTCCTCCTTGATTCGCCAGTCTATATGATGACTTGTCATCTTCCTGTAGTTTGTGACGCCTGACCTTAAATATTCTTGCATTTGTGGAAAAGTCAAAAAGATTGCAAACTTTAGTGCAAATGATGAATGTGGAATTTTGAGATAACCTATATAATAAGAGGACATTGATTAAGAGGAAGAGATAAGGAGAGAAACGAGATGACAGACCAGATTAGAATCGCTGAGCTTGCTGATGTTGAACATGTGAGTGAGTTATTTAATCAATATCGTATCTTCTACAATGAACCTTCAGATCTAGAAGGAGCCGTACAATACATAACGAATCGAATGCAGCGTAATGAATCAATAATTTTAGTAGCTGAAAGAAATACGGGATCGGAAGTGCTTGAATCAATGAACGGTAAGGAACATAGAATTGACCAAGCCATGACGGGATTTGTACAGTTGTATCCAACGTTCAGTTCACTATCTATGCGCTCCAATTGGATACTGAATGATCTGTACGTTCACCCAGAATATCGTCAGCAAGGGATTGCCCGCAAACTATTGCAGGCGTCCAGAGCGCTTGCTGAGGAAAGAGGTGTGGGTGCATTGTCTCTATCCACCGCGGTCGGTAATAAGCAGGCTCAGGCGTTGTATGAGTCAGAAGGTTATGTACTGGACACCCAATTCCTGTATTATGATCTTGATGTATAAAAAAATTAGGAATGTGCTTGTGTCAGTGCACCACGAGGAACAGGGGAGGTCTTCATAACCATGATGCAGTGGATTGCCATGATAACGATGCTGATTGATCATATAGGTGCTGTTTTTTATCCACAAGTGGAGGAACTGCGAATCATTGGACGTATCGCGTTTCCAATCTATGCTTTTGCCGTTTACGTTGGCTATAAGCACACACGTAACATGAAGAAATATATTATGCGCTTATTCTGGATTGCGGTCATCTCACAGATTCCTTTTATGGCGGCATTTAACCACTTCTCACTGAATGTTGTATGGACGTTATTGTCCGGACTGCTGGTAGTACTGGCGCTGGATCGTTTACCCGTTCGCTGGTTAGGCATTCCGATTGTAATAGGTGCAGGATGGATTATGGAAATCACACATATGGATTATGGGATGTACGGGTTACTTCTCGTGCTGTTATTCCGGTACTTCCAAGGTGCGATCCTGGTTGTCGGGCATTTCCTATTAACGGCAGCCTATATTATGCTGTATAGCAGTTCTGTGCAGATGTATAGTGTTATTGCTACCGTAGGAATCGCCATTGCGCAATATTATGGTGCAGGCTTTCGCTTGCAGGGGCCGCGCTGGATATGGCGTTATTTCTATCCGGCTCATCTAGCCATCATTGCCCTTATTCGCTGGATATAACATGTTGGAGTAATATAAGAGGCCCCTGTTCCGTTAGTGGAACAGGGGCCTCTTATGAAAGATAAAATGCTGAACCGATCTACTCCAGTGTTGGAGAAGTGCCGAATGTCGGCTTGATTGCTGCAGGGAAGTATCCAATCGCAACCGCATGCTCAAGCATGTTCAAAATAAAACGATCATCGGCTTTAGGGCAAGAAATGCCTGCAGGTTGTACATAAGCCGTTGTAACGGGAGAGGCGTATACGTACGCTGAATCCTTCGCACCGTCCCCTTCAAGCTGAGCAATAGCCAGTTGAAGCGCCTCAGCATCTTTACTGATGCTAGCATCAAACAACCACTGCGTATATTCGGCGAAAGGAACCGTCTCAACTTCATAACCAGCACGATTAATTGAATGGATCAATTCATCATAACGAATTGACTCTGGATTACAGATGTGGAATACACGGCCAGCAGTGTCTTCGCGTAATGCCAGATGTACAATCGCTTCGCTTGCGTAATCAATTGGAGTGAAGTCCACCATCCAATCCGCAGCAGGAGCTTTGCCAAGCAACAACATCGCTTTAATCATGCGGTAGAAGGCATTGCTGTCAATATTGGACTGGAAACGTCCTGTTTTCGAATGGCATGTTAAGTTTCCGGCTCGATAGATACTTACCGGTACGCCTTCCTCTGCTGCAATCATAAGCACTTTTTCAGCTTCAAGTTTACTGTCAGAGTACACGTTCTCCACATGCAAATCGGCTGGGAAATGATCATATTGCAATGAAGATTCCCATTGACCGCTAAGCGCTAGATCTTCTGGGATCCCCATCGTGGACACATGATGGAAGGAGGCACCTGGTTTGCTACGAATCAGATCCAACAGTGCTACAGTTCCTTCTACATTCGTTTTCGCGAATTGAGCTGCATCCCCGAAGTGCCGCACATCTGCCGCACAGTGAATCACGCGATCAATTGTGACTTGTACATAAGTCTTTTGTTCACTAGTCAACCCAAGGTTCGGCTGCTCTAGATCTCCTTCAATAATCTCAACGCGAGATTGCAATTGAAGCGCCACTTCATTTCCGAAATACCCCTGCATCACATTGCTCAATCGTTGCATAGCTGTAGTTCCATCCGATGGACGACGAACCAATGTGTAAATTTTCGTATCAGAATGCAGGATTAATTGCTGAAGTACATGAGAGCCTAAGTAACCTGTAGCACCTGTTAGGAGAACATGTTCTGGCTTGAGAATTTCAGGGTACCCGATCTGTGTAGCAAGCTCAACAGGATGCTCGGATAGTTGAGTGATCAGACCACTTGTCCCGGATGAAGCCGAGCCTGACTGTTCTGTCGCTAACGCTAATTTCTCCACTCGACGTGCCAATGCGCGAATCGTCTTCTCTGCAAAAAAGTCTGCAATCTTCAATAGTGGATAGTGAGGCTTCAGTAGAACAAGCACGTGAATGACCCGTAGAGAGTCTCCACCGATGGTGAAGAAACTATCTTCGACACCGAAGTCGTCGTGTTGAAGGATTTCTTTCCAGGCGTTCAGAATAATTGTCTCAGTTTCAGTTGCAGGCAGTACACGTTCCGCACGATTCTCATGACGTTCTTCATGAGGGAGAGCAACCATCGCTTTGCGATTGATTTTACCTGTTGGCGCAATTGGCATTTCATCCAATTGGCAGATCCATTTTGGCACAAAATACGAAGGGAGCTTCACAGCAAGCTGTGCTTTGATCTCTTCAACGGACAATGTGCTGCCATCCACGGAGGTAAAGTAACCGACGAGCATATTTTGTCCGTCTGATTCTTTTTTAGGGATTACAGCGACATCTTGTATCTGTTCTAAACGTGCAAAATGATCCTCGATTTCGCCAATCTCAATCCGATGACCGCGGATTTTCAACTGTGAATCACTACGTCCCACATATTCTATTAATCCATTGTCTAGCAATTTAGCAATATCACCAGATTTATAGATTTTTTCACCCATCGCAAATGGATTCTCGATAAAGGCTTGAGCAGTACGTTCGGGTTGATTCAGATATCCCTTAGCCAGAGCGGGGGTGGAGATGTATACTTCACCAGGCACGCCAACCGGGCAGAGCTGCTGCTCCTCATTTACGATGTAAACTTTGTAGTTATGAATTGGCCTACCAATTGGCATATTAACGACATGGTCAGGAACTTGCTCGCTGATTCGATGTGTCGTCGTTGCTACTGTACATTCAGTAGGACCGTATACATTGACGATGTCAATCTGGTTGCCAAATTTACGCTGGAATGCACGGACTTGTTCGCCATATAGTGCTTCGCCCGCAACGGTAATTATTTTGACCTTAGCCAGCTTATGGAAACCTTCATCGGACAGATAGGAGGCAAGCTGGTTGAAGAAGATCGTAGGCAGAATCGTAATGATCGTTGTGCCTGTACGTTCGATTGCAGCAGCAAAATCCTCAACGGATACACGTTCTTCCGCAGATAGAAGATAAAGCTCAGCACCGTAGAACAGGGCACCAATCGTATCCCATACGGAGGCATCGAAGCTGTATGTAGCAAACTGGGTCAGCACATCGCTAGGCATAATATCACAATCTCGCTGAACGACACTACCAAGGTTCGTTACACCGCGATGAGCCACGAGCGCACCTTTTGGTTTACCTGTAGAGCCCGAAGTATAGATGATGTAAGCTAAGTCATCCGGCTGAACATCGACATTAGGGTTGCTTGCTGCAAATCCTGCCAGACGACCATCTACCGATAAAATTTGACGCACGGTTGTGATGCCCGAGAATAGACGTGAAGCTTCAGTGAAGGAAGAATCTTTCGTTAGGACAAAGGATGAAGCTGTATCTTCTACGATGTAGCTATTGCGTTCTTGTGGGTGTTCAGGGTCAACAGGAACATACACACCCCCGGCTTTGAGAATACCCAGAATGGAGATGATTGTCTCTAAGCTTCTTTCCATGAAGATGCTGACAAATTCCCCTTTTTGTAAACCGTTGGATAGAAGAACTCGAGCCACTTGATTAGAACGCTCATTCAATTCTCGATACGTATATTTCCCTGAAAGTGACGTGATTGCAGGTGAATTAGGATACTCGGCCGCAACAGCTTCGAACCAACCATGGATCGTTTGATGTTCAGGCTCTAGAACAGCCGTATCGTTCATCTCACGGTACAACAGTCGATCAGAGGCGGATAAAATATCAACGGAGCCAATTGACTTGTCCGTATTGCGGATCATAGCGAGTAGCAGTGTCTCAAAATACTCCGCATATCTCATGATGGTTGCCTCATTTAGCAGGGAAGCATCATAGAACGAATCAAGGATAAACTGGCCGCGATCATCGCGGATGTTCCAGTTTAATATTTGCGGAGCTTGAGGCAATTGCACACTGTTGTGCATGAAAATCGTTTCAGGGTATGCCCCAGGATGAGTGGTATTGTTGTTCAGAAGTTGCTCTGAAATTTGTTCAATCAATTCCCGGAAGGTCATTTTCCCATGAATCTGCAGTATCACGTTAGCAACCGCGTGCTCAGGAGCCAGTGTGCCTATGGCTAGCTCCTGTTCGCCTGAAAGTCGGAATAACAAGGCGGCGTACGTGGATAAGAGAGCAGGGTAAGTCAATGCTGAGCCGAATTTTTGTGTAAGTTCATGACTCAAGGCAGGCTGTAAAGGAATATGCGTTGATTCATAAACGAATGATTGCTGACGACGTCCGAAATCCAGCGGAATCTGAAGTACCGGCAATTCAGTTTCCATAATATGAGCTGATGAAGAATGATTATCAATCACTTCAGTTTTTCCTCCTTTGTCCAATTCAAAAAATTATAATATCCCTGTATTCTTAGCCTTTGCTTACATTAAAGTGAGAAATTAATTCTTGCAGTTCCTCAGACATGCTGCTCAGTCGGTTGGAAGAATCTACAAGCGTAATCAGTGAACCTTTTTGCTCGTCAACCGAAGAAGAGATCCGTTCACTGCTATCAGCAGTCTTACTTACGCTGGATGAGAGATCATCAGCCGTTGCAGTCATCTCTTCAGTACCCGCAGATATCTCTTGCGTAGCGCTGGACACTTCTTGAATCTGGTTGGAAACTTTCTTAGCTGCTTCCAGGATTTCTTCGAACAATTGCCCTGTTTGATCAGCAACATCAAGGCCTGTGTCAACCTCGGCTGTACCTTGTTCCATCGCACGAACGGCTTGTTTGATTTCGGTTTGAATTTCTTCAATTAACACAGAGATCTGTCTAGTTGATTCTTCGGACTGCTCAGCAAGTTTACGAACTTCACCGGCTACAACGGCGAAACCACGACCTTCTTCACCGACACGCGCTGCCTCAATGGACGCATTCAGTGCGAGCAGGTTGGTCTGACTGGAAATACCAGAGATGATATTGAGGATATCTCCGATTTCTTGCGAACGACTTTCAAGTACATTAATAGCTGATGCTGTATTTTTAACGGATTCGGTAATCAGAGTCATTTGTTCAGAGACCTGACGAACGACTGTGTTACCTTGCTGGGAACGACGCTCCATCTCATAGGCTTCATCAGCTACATTTGCTGAACTGCTAGCAATCGTTTGAATCACTGTAGCCATCTCTGCCATTGCACGTGCACTGTCAATCGTTGCTTGTTCTTGTGCACGAATATTAGATGCGATCTGAGATACATTGATGTTGATCGTATCGGCATGATCACTGTTTTTCTCCGAGACTTCGTAGAGTTCTTTGGCAGACTGGTTTACCTCGTGAGAAGTCATCTGTACTTTGACGATCGTGTCATTAATTTTGCGAACCATAGTATTGAACTTCTCGTTAACAAGTCCGAGATCGTCTTTACCTGTCGGAATGTTGACATTCAAATTACCCCGGCTAACGTCATCAATTCCTTTGATTAAGTGACGAATAGGGGATAGTGTGTTTTTGACAACGAGATATTGAATGATTAGGAATAAAAGTAAAAAGGCTACCAAAATGATGATACCGTTTTTGAGCAGTGAGCTCAGTCCGGCAGGTACAGCAGATGCATCCGCATCAATCGCGAAATAGGAGAAGATTTTGCCGTTGCTATCCTTGATTGGATAAGCGATGGTAGTCCATGTTCCAAAGTCATCTTTATAAAATGTAGTAAAGGTTGGGCGATCTGTATTTAACATTTCTTTCAATGCATTTGCTACAACAACCGGTTGCTCATACATATCGCCAATGTTTACGTTATCGCTTTGAAAAGCTTCTCTGAGATTAGTTGGCATCGCGACTAGGGATGTATTACGCTGATTTTCCCCATCAAGTTCAACGCCGAAAATATAGGCTTGGGCAATATTAGGATAGTACTCTTGCATTTCATCAAAGTAAGCTCGTAGTTTAGCTTGTACGGTTCCGTCATAGCTGCCTTCCGCAATGGCTGCCTCGACCTCTGATGGATTAATTCCCTCAGCCCATTTCTGTGTAATGACTGCAACTTGCCCATGCAATTGATCCACAAGCACTGTCTTTTGGAAGTAATAGCTGCTGGCAATTAGTGCCACTCCAATAATGACGATGTTGGTGAATGAAAGTAATAGATTTTTCGAGAAAAAAGACATACTTTTCCAACTAAATGATTTCACAAAACTCCACTCCTGATCTTTGTTTGATTAACAACCCTTTGTTTCTTGCATGATTTCAGCCAACTAGGCCATTGGTAGATCCCCTCCAAAGTTATGTATGCGACCATGGTCTTGGGTTTTTTGGTCATAAATGCGAATTTTTAGTACCCATGATCCATAGGTGTCTAATTATTAAAACACATCTACCTATAATATGTCGTATAAAATGTCGTTAAATTGAATAGTTTTGTTAAAACTTTTTTAATATTCTACATATTTATGGACATGGCAATAAATACATAGGTATAAAGAACTATAACCTTGGGATAATTCCCATTTTTTAGTTTCATTATGTATTCTATAACAATAAGAGATAAAAAACATCATGTAAGTATGAAAAAACATGCTAAATACTTATTTGGGAAGTCTACCTTGCATTTATCAGGTGGAATGGATTGTGCACGATCCGTTTTTGGTTTGCTTACAAGGATGGATATACATCGGAAGCGGTTTTATCTATAATAAATACAGTATGCATTTCTCAAATTCATAAACAGGCGGGGGTTTATTCTAGATGAATCTGAAACAAATTGCAGCAGAGCGGGCGGCAGAATACATTCAAGATGGAATGAAGGTGGGGCTAGGTACAGGCTCTACAGCTTACTATGCGATTTGCAAGTTAGGAGAGCGTGTGCGTGATGGCTTGCAAATTCAAGCTGTAGCCACGTCTGAGGCATCGGACAAGCTTGCTAGAGAATGGGGCATTCCAATCATTCCCTTCGATCAGATTGGACGACTGGATATTACCATTGATGGCGCCGACGAGGTTGATCCGGATTTTAATCTCATTAAAGGGGGCGGCGGTGCTCTCTTGCGTGAGAAGATTGTTGCAGCGAACAGCGATCAACTTATTATTGTAGCCGATGGTAGCAAAGCCGTAGACAAGCTAGGCCGATTCCCATTGCCGGTAGAGGTTGTTCCTTTTGCTTCTGAATGGACGTTCAAGGCTTTAGAAAGTATGGGCTGTTCTCCAGAATGGCGCATGAATGGTGACGAGCGTTATCTGACAGACAATGGAAATCTGATTGCTGACTGTCGGATGGAAGCGATTGAGCAGGCTCCCGAATTGAACATTCAGTTAAATATGCTTCCAGGAGTAGTGGATAATGGCTTATTCATTAACATGGCGAATATCGTCATTTTAGCGAAGGAAGATGGTAGTATTGATGAACTCCATCGTTCCAATTAAGGAATGAGGGGGAGTTCAATTGAAGGAGAATCCGATCGTTGAAGGTGACCTTGTACTTCGGTGCATAGAAGAAGCAGATCTACCGGAGCTTTATCAACTTATATATAGTGAAGAAGTTCCGGAATGGAAGCAATGGGATGCACCCTATTATCCGCTTGAGCATGAGAGCTATACTCAGTATAGTCAAGGTATAATGAAGTGGATCGAAGCATCAGAGTCCAGTTCTGATCCAATCTCCATGCGAATCGTTGAAGTAAATGGTCAAATTATTGGTACAATCTCATACTATTGGGAGCATCAACCATCGTTATGGCTTGAGATGGGAATTGTTCTTTATCGTTCTACGACGTGGAGTAAGGGTGTTGGCACCCGTGCGCTTCAGCTCTGGTCAAGCCATTTGTTTAACCATTTGCCGATTGCAAGAGTCGGGTTAACGACTTGGTCAGGTAATGAACGAATGATGCGAGCAGCGACCAAGGCAGGATTGCAGGTCGAAGGAAGAATGCGTAAATGCCGTATTGTGGAGGGGAAGCACTACGATTCTATTCGTATGGGAATGCTGCGTGAGGAATGGGAACAGCTGTCTTCTCCCCGTGTTTAGGACGAAATGAAATGTAAACAATTGATGGAGGATTATAGAAATGCTGAACATAGAGGACAATCGGGAACTTTCTTTACAACTATTTGTAGTTCTCGTCCGAGCATACAATTCCGTTACATCCAAATCCAATCGTGACATTCAGAGTCATGGGCTTAATACAACCGAATTTGGCGTACTTGACCTGTTATATCACAAAGGCCCCCAGGCTCTGCAGAAAATTGGGGAGAAGGTTCTAATGTCTAGCGGTAATATCACATACGTTGTCGATAAATTGCAGAATAAAAATCTTCTGGTTCGCAGAGCTTCCAAAGAGGATCGGCGTGTAATTTATGCAGAACTTACAGAAGAGGGACAAGAACTTTTCACACAAATTTTTCCTCAGCATCACCAAGTTATTATTGATGCAGTAGACGGATTGGAGCCTTCAGAGAAAGCGGCTGCAATTCGACTGCTGAAGAAGCTGGGACTTGCTGCAGAAGGTAAAACCGACTTGCGTTCATAAACGCAAGTCGGTTTTTTCGTGAGCGATACATGAGGCACACACTAGCTAAATGACTTGCAGTATTCTTCATAATATAGGAAAATTGTCACCAAGTGACGATCTAACACTAATTATTATCTATTGAATTCATGTACAATAGAGAACGTTCCCAATCAAGCGCTGATCGATATCAAACCAATTATAGAGTCGTGTTCCCATTCATATATTTCCAGTACGGATAACCCGATGTTCAACACAATCTCTTAGGCGGTATTTTAGCATTTGGATTGAGATGAAATCGCTGCAAGAAGGGGGATAAGCAATATGACACATCAAGAGGCTGGTGAGCAACTGTTACAGTCAGCGGGTGAACTAGCTGATAAAGTTACAGACAAGCAATATTTGCTACAGCCGGACCTGATGCAACGCTTTGGCGAAAATGGGCGTATGCGTACGAAACAAGATTCACAGTATAGCCTGAATTATCTAGCGGAGAGTGTGCTCGTTAAGAGCCCCAATCTATTTACCCATTACATCTCGTGGTTAAAAACGTTGTTAGCTGGATACAATGTTTCCTCCGAAGATTTGGCTGTTAATTTGAGATTGATTAGAGAAACGCTGGAGGAAGAGTTCGATAACTCGTCCAAGGATCTTGTCCTTGACTATTTGGAGATGGGAGTACATCAGATTCATCAGCGGGAATCTGCACAAGGGTTTATTTATGATTCTCTCCCGTACGGTAAGGCTGCGCAGGCGTATTTAAGTGCTTTGCTTGATGGCAAGCGCAGAGAAGCTTATCACATCGTTGAAACGGAGCTTGAGGGCGGAGCAAGCATACGTGATATATATCAATACATTTTTCAACCTGTTCAGTATGAGATCGGACGATTATGGCAAATAAGCCAGATCAGCGTGGCTCAAGAACACTTCTGTACTGCTGCAACTCAAGCGTGTATATCCTTACTCTACCCACGCTGGCTAGTTGAAGCAGGTCACGGGAAGAAGTTAGTAGCAGCATGTGTAGGTAGTGAGCAACACGAGATTGGCTTACGCATGCTTACCGATGTTTTTGAAATGGAAGGCTGGGATACGTATTATCTCGGAGCAAACGTTCCGAATGGTAGTTTAGTAGAAGCGATTCAGCGGCACAAAGGTGACGTAGTTGCTATTTCAGTTACAATGACGTATCATCTCCATCTTGCTAAAGAGTTAATTCAGATGATT
The DNA here is from genome assembly GCF_036884255.1 of Paenibacillus tundrae. NCBI lineage: Bacteria > Bacillati > Bacillota > Bacilli > Caryophanales > Paenibacillaceae > Paenibacillus > Paenibacillus tundrae. The sequence continues at coordinate 2,361,602 of NZ_CP145605.1, forward strand.
CGTAGTAACCCTGCTACTGCACATGTGAAGATTATGGTCGGGGGATATCCTTTTAATATTGATCAAGATCTATGGAAAACGATTGGAGCCGACGGATATGCTCAAGGAGCAGATGAAGCCGTTGCGGTGGCGGAGACTCTGCTAAAGAACGGGACGATTACGGATCACATAGAAATGATGACTGATTAGGAGAGGGGTGATGTGATGTCCCATGAGAATGAGACGAATGAAAAGCTACGGAGAACGATTGAGCAGCTATCGGATCAGATTATTCGTAGTAAGGAAGATGAGGAGCGTGTACTTGGCGAATTCTCACAAATGAACAATGAATTGGTTACCTTGCAGCGCAAGCTTGCAAAGAATAACGTCAGCTTGGAAGCGGCACGCGAAGAGGCTGTTGCAGCAGGGGAATCTAAGAGTTCGTTTATTGCCGTAATTAGTCACGATTTTCGAACTCCGTTAAATGGAATACTTGGTATGGCTGAACTATTGCAATTATCTCCTTTGTCCGAGGAACAGCGCAATTCGGTAGATGTCATTCAGGAAGCTGCCAAACTTCTGCTTAAGCTAATTCAGGATCTACTGGACATGTCCAAGTTAGAAGCAAAACAGTTGAAACTTGAAATTGGAGACGTCGACTTGCAATCTATTCTTAAATATATCATGCGTTTACTCGAGCCGAAGATTCAAAAAAATGGAAATGAGTTAATCATTGATTGTGATCCAAGGATTTCTTCCATTTTGCAAGGAGATTCGACGCGAATTACGCAGGTTCTCATTAATCTAATTCAGAATGCGAACAAGTTCACACAACAGGGTTCAGTGTGTATTCGAGTGAAACTGATGAATGATAATGAGCTTGCTCAGCGGATTCGATTTGAGGTGGAGGATACGGGGATCGGCATCGCCGAAGAAGATCTGCAAAAACTGTTTAGACCCTACGCTCAGACAGAACGAGGAAAGGCGAAAGAATACGAAGGCACAGGGCTGGGGCTGTCCATCTGTAAGTCTCTAGTTTTGCTAATGGATGGCGATATCGGTGTGCATAGCATTGAAGGGAAAGGGTCTACCTTTTGGTTTGAGCTATTGCTGGAGAAAACAGCTGCCAATCAAGCAGACATCTCTCCAGATACTGCTTCCTCCGATAGTCAATCCTTAGAAACTGTGCCTGAGACTTCGCTACCTATTCTCTTAGCAGATGATAACGTCATTAACCGTCAAGTCGTGCTGATGCAACTCAAAAAACTGGGGATCACTGAGGTCGATTCTGTCACCAATGGTGAAGAAGCTGTGGCTGCCTATCTTAGCAAGAAATATAGTTTAATACTGATGGATAATATGATGCCAATCATGGATGGCCTTGAAGCAACGCGCAAAATCCGTGCGATGGAACAGGACGAAATGCGGCATGCAATTCCGATCATTGCAATGACAGGTAATGTGCTGGACGGTGAAAAGGACAAGTGTCTTGCTGCCGGAATGAACGACTTTATTGGTAAACCATTCACCCTTGAAGCATTGGGCAATGTTATTCAGAAATGGCAGAACACATCGGAGCATCGTGAAATACTAAATATGAGTATTGTGAATGAGATCGCGGAATTAAATAGTGAAGGTGACGAGACACTGCTGGAGATGTTGCTAGACATGTATCGGTCGGAGACACCGGGCAAAATTGAGGTGCTGCGCAGACATATCGTTTCGGGTGATCATCTGGCTGCCGCAGAGGTGGCTCATGATCTGAAATCTGGAAGTCTCAGCTTAGGGATTGAGTACTGTTCCACCCTCTTTGCACGCATTGAGCAATTAGCGAAGCAAGGTGAGACGATTAAGGCAGAACCGCTACTCGATCAATTAATGCCAGCATATAAAGAAGCGTGCTCTGCACTAGAAAAAGTCATCTAAAGGGTTTGTAGTCTTGGCGGAAGTCGGGACTGCAAACCTGTTTTTGCGCCTAGCTTCGTGTATAGGTACGATGTAGGTTGCTACGATGGAGAGAAGGAGAGGCCATGTTGACTCTATATTTTGGAATAGCTATTTTAATTTTAATTCTACTCGTGCTCATTGCAACCTGGGTAGGGGGGCTATATTTTTTCAAAACAGCAATTCGGCGCACGCCCAAATCGTTTCTGGTGGATAACCCGAATTTAATGCCTGAACCTGACAATGAATTGATTAGTAGTGCGGCTGATCTAAAGTGGTTGGATCAACAGCATGGAATACAGGTACGCATACACTCTCATGATGGACTCCAGTTACACGGAACCTGGCTTCCTTCAGCCACCGGATCATGCCAAACGGTAATATTGGCTCATGGATATTCAGGAAGAGGGAGAGAGATGGCTGGCTTTGCACGTTTTTATGCTGAGCAGCGAGGGTATAACGTACTTATGCCTGATGATCGAGCACATGGGGAAAGTGAAGGGAATATGATCGGTTTTGGCTGGTTGGATCGTATGGACTACATACAATGGATTGATTGGGTTATTACGAAGATTGGAACCAAAGCAGAGATCGTATTACATGGTATATCGATGGGTGGAGCCACTGTGCTCATGACGGGGGGAGAGAAGCTCCCAGCACAAGTGAAATCCATTATATCAGACTGTGCTTATACTTCGGTGCAAGAAGAGCTTACCTTTCAGCTTAAGCAACTCTACAAATTGCCGCCATTCCCCTTTATTCCCGTGACCAGTCTCATATCCAAATGGAAGGCCGGTTATTCCTTCACTGAAGCGTCTGCGCTAAAACAGCTTGCCCAAGTAAAGGTGCCGGTGTTATTTATACACGGAGAAGCAGATACGTTTGTGCCCACGGAGATGGTATACCGACTTCATGACGCATGTCCAACGGAGAAGCAGCTACTCACAATTCCGGGTGCAGGACACGGAACAGCCTTCCAGGTGGATCGTTCCAGCTATGTAGCTGCTCTTCATACGTTCTTAGATCAAACGATTGAACGCTCCGTTCCTGAAGGCAAGTAAACACATTGAAAGGAGGTGTGCGATATGTCGCGCATCAGTAGAGTTTGTTCCTATTGCGAGAAACCGATGGGAGCAGATGAATTCAAGTGTAAATCCTGCGGCAATCTGGTTGCCACCAAAACAGCGCAGCCTGAGCGAACACATATGACGGAGGATTATAACCCCATACTGGATCGATTTGCTATCGTGCTACTCGTCGTCATAACGATTTTCTTTCCTCCAATCGCCATGACCATAGGTGGGGTTATGTTGTTTAATGATCATCCGTATAAGAGGGACACAGGTAAACTGCTTGTTACGAGTGCTATTGTTCTAATGATCGTCTTTATATTTATTTTTATTGGAACTGGAACATTGACTATCAGCTTATAACTTGAACTTTGCATGGCTAACGACTACAATACGATAACGGATACAAGCAAGATACAGGAGGAATGAACGTTGTTAATTAATCTGAAATCACGAATTCAGGAGCCTGAGGTGCAAGAACTGTTGGCCTATTCGGTTTTTCCTGAACCTGAACATTTGAATCAAGCCATTCAACAATATACAGAGAGCGATGAATTGCATCTTGAAGGGTATGAAGGCGAGGGGCAGCTCATTGGCTTACTTGGTTATATTCATACAGGAGCAGATGAAGTGACGATTAAGCATATTGCGGTATTGCCTGAGAATCGCTTCAAAAATTATGGACGTGGAATGATCGCACAGCTTCTGGAGAAACATAATCCGGATCGTTTGATTGCCGAAACGGATCAGGAGGCTGTCGAGTTCTATCGAAATTGTGGATTTGTCGTGTACAGCCTTGGCGAACTATATCCAGGCGTTGAGCGGTTCCGCTGCGTGTTGGAGAAGGATGAAGACACGGAAGAGTAATCCGTTGAGAATATGGAGTATGAATCTGAATACAAATAAATAAATAAAATATAAAGCAGAACGTTTGAAATTAGTGAGAACTAAGTCAGACGTCCTGCTTTTTTTGTTTTGTTCTTAGAGGATAGGAAAAAAGTATTGCTTCGCCATATAGTTTCAGTATAGAATAGTTTCATTGATAAATAGTTTCACAAGTGAACTACTTTTCGAGAGAGGAGAATAAGATATGAAAACACCAGACGCTCAAAGTTTGGTTAACCGCTACTTGGATGCCTCGTTTTTGGTGACCAAACGTTTCGATACTCGAATTCGTGAACGCGTGGGTCAGACGATGACGACGGATCAATTTATTGCATTACGACTGATTAATGAGAAGGAACAATGCACTCCTTCCGATCTAGCAGAGTTACTCTGCGTGGGCAAGAGCAGTATTACCGCTCTGGTCAACAAACTGGTAGATCGTGATCTGGTACATCGTGCGGGGGATGAACGTGATCGTAGAGTTGTCTACCTGACGTTAACGGATCACGGGCGCAAGGCATACCGAGAGACGGAGCAAGAGATACAGCAGCTTCTTGAGCCTTATTTGGTCCATTTCAAGCCGGAGGATGTATACAATTTTATTGAATCGTTTGAGAAGCTTGCAGCTTTGCTAACGCATGAGGGAGGACCAGATCAGAAATGAGAACGATTTTGAAAGCAAGATGGTGGTTGATGGGGCTGTGGATCGTCATTGCCGCAGTATTGATGCTTACTGCTCCCAATATGGGAGAGTTAATTCGAGAAAAGGGTCAATTTTCCGTTCCCGAAGGTTACTCTTCAACGAATGCAGCCGCCATTCTCAATGAAGCTGCCGCGCAAAAAGGCGAGCAGCAGGGTAGTCAGATCGCTCTTGTATTTTATAACCCAGACGGCCTAGGTGAGTCGGGAAAACAAGAAGCAGAGAAGGCTATTCAGCAATTGAAGGCTAAGCAGGAGCAGTTGGGCATTCTGTCTATTCTGGAACCTTTTTCAGAACCTGAATTAGCAGAACAGATGATCTCTGAAGATGGTAAGACAATCTTGACGTCTCTTTCCATCAATCAGGGTGAACGTACTACGAAAGAGATGCGTGATGACCTGAATGAAGCCTTAGATTCGGTCAACGTAGAGCATTACATAACCGGTAAGGGTCTAATTGATGAAGATACGATCGAAAGCTCTCAAGAGGGACTTAAGAAGTCGGAATACATTACGGTTGTATTTATATTGCTAATTTTGTTCCTTGTCTTCCGTTCATTTGTAGCGCCATTCGTTCCACTGCTTACCGTAGGTGTTAGTTACATTGTATCGCAGCAGATTGTGGCATTCCTCGTGGACGCAGTGAACTTCCCAATCTCTACGTTTACACAGATCTTTATGGTGGCAGTGATGTTTGGTATTGGTACAGATTATTGTATCCTGCTGATTAGCCGCTTCAAGGAAGAGCTAGCACATCATGAGAATACATGGGATGCAATCATTGCAACGTATCGCACAGCAGGCAAAACGGTGTTTTTCTCCGCCTTAGCCGTATTGGTTGGTTTTATTGCCATTGGTTTTGCGCAGTTTATGCTGTATCGCTCCGCTGTAGCAGTTGCTGTGGGTATAGCAGTGATGATGCTCGCCTTGGTAACGATTGTTCCATTTTTTATGGCTGTACTCGGCAAAAAGCTATTCTGGCCTTCTAAAGGTTCATTAGAGCATGCTGAGAGCCGGATCTATGGAGTGGCAGGTCGTTTCTCTCTGAAACGGCCGTGGGCAGCCTTGTTAATTGTAGCAGCTGTTTGTGTACCATTACTAAGCACATACGATGGTAAATTATCGTTTAATAGTTTGGATGAGATTGGCGACAAATACGATTCAGTCAAAGCGTTCAATATTATATCCGACAGCTTTGGTCCAGGAGAATCTCTACCAGGTCAGGTCGTTATTCAGAACGATGAGACTATGGACAATGCTAAATATATGGCTGTTGCCGAGAAGATTAGCCGTGAGGTAGAGAAGGTTCCGGGCATCTCTGGCGTCCGTAGTATGACACGACCAACAGGTGAAGAGATCAAAGATTTTGAAGTGACCGAGCAAGTGGGTACTCTCTCCGATGGATTGGGTGAGGGCAAGACAGGTTTGGACAAAATTCGGGATGGCTTGAGTGAAGCCAGCAGCCAGTTAAGCCAAAATGAACCACAGTTAAAAGAAGCAGCTGATGGTGCGGGAGAACTGACCAAAGGCACTACACAGCTGCAGTCGGGAATTACCCAATTAACCGAAGGGCTTCGTCAAATTGAAAAAGGAATTCGAGATGGCTCGGCAGGAGCAGGAGATCTGAAAGCAGGGCTTCAACAAGCGAAGTCAAGCGCTGATCAACTCGCACAGGCGAACAGCCAGTTATTACAGGCATACCGTCAAGCAGGAGCAGGGGTTTCGGCTCTTGGTGAAGGTGTTGGTGAAATTGTACAGCAACTCACCGGCGTTTCAACTGCGCTGACTCAACTAAATGAATCCTTCGCAGCATTGGAAGAGCGCTATCCTGAACTGCAGACCGATGCGGACTATCAGCGGGTGAAGGGAACCCTTGGGGAAACCGGAACAGGTACTGCACAATTAGCGCAAGGTCTGGGACAAATTCAGACGAACCTGGGTGAAGCAGCCGCAGGTATTAACCAGGCGAATGAAGGCTTTGCAGCGGCGGCATCTGGGCAAAAGGCGCTTGCAGACGGATTGAGCCAGATTGTAACAGGCATCGGTCAACTGGAGACAGGTTTGACGCAGGCGGCTAATGGGCAAGGCAAAGTCATTAATGAAATTCCTGCTATTCAAAACGGGCTAGGGCAGCTCCAGGGTGGACAGGAGAAAATCCAACAAGGATTTACCGATCTGAGCGGTCAATTGACGCAATTAACAGATGGTCTCAATCAGAGCGTAGATGGTATTAAACAGGTATCCGGTGGTCTGGAATCAGCACAAGACTATCTAACGCAGTTGCAAAACTCACCTGATTCGGATCTGGCCGGTTGGTATGTACCTGATGAAGCATTAAACAGTAAGGAATTCAAGCAGGTGTTTGATACGTATCTGTCCACAGATCGGAAAACGATGACGATCGATGTCATTTTCGCCGAAAATCCATACGGCACAGAAGCGATTGATCGTGTACCGGATATTGAAGCAGCGGTGCATCGTGCCGTGCAAGGAAGTGCGCTTGAAAAAGCAGATATTGCTGTAGGTGGGGTTACGAGTACTTTTGCCGACTTACAGGAAATATCCAATAACGATTATAAACGCACCGTTACGCTGATGCTTGTAGGTACATTTATTATTCTTGTGTTGTTATTACGTTCTGTCATTATGCCATTATATTTGATCGTATCATTGCTTCTGGCGTACTTCACATCGATGGCGATCACAGAAACCGTATTTGTTAACATGCTTGGATTCTCAGGCATTAGCTGGGTAACGCCGTTCTTTGGCTTTGTTATGCTCATAGCTCTCGGCGTGGATTACAGCATATTCTTGATGGATCGTTTCAACGAGAACAAGGGCATGAAGGTACAGGATGCAATGCTCTATGCTATGAAAAACATGGGGACTGTTATTCTGTCTGCCGCGGTCATTCTAAGCGGAACCTTTGCTGCAATGTATCCATCAGGAGTGCTATCCATGATGCAGATTGCTACGGTAGTTCTCAGTGGATTAGTGTTGTACTCCTTGTTATTCTTACCGTTCTTCGTACCAGTCATGGTGAAGATGTTTGGTCGTGCCAATTGGTGGCCATTCCCGAACAAAGAGCAGGAGGAATCTGTTGATTCTGATCGCACCCTAGGCATGTAAGAGAGTAAAATGCCGAGTAAGTCATGAATAAGTAACGAGTAAGCAACGAATAGGCTATTGCATTAACGCTGTCAGAGATTCTGACGGCGTTTTTGCGTCTTAGGACATTATTTTCTTCTATAATAATGGAACTGAAAAAATGGGGGATAACCGTGATCGAACAAAATAAAGGTGAATGCCCAAGGACACTGTCCCGCGCTATATGTTTCGATTCCTCATACACTATAGCAATGAGTGAGTATGAGCATGTAGAGAGGAGCGATGGTGATGGTATATCGATATGCGGCGATCGGGGACTCGTTAACCGTAGGTACAGGAGCACTGTTAGGCACGGGATTTGTTCCTTTGTATCGCAGAATGGCAGAGATCAACGTTCGGACATTTGTATCGATGGATAACATGGGTGTGAACGGGCTAACCTCGGGAGAACTATTACAGATGGTGTCCTCGCATAATAGGGTGCGTCAATCGCTTCGAGAAGCAGATATTATCACGATATCCATTGGGGGCAATGATCTCATTCGAACATTCAAAGGAAGTAATGGCGTTCCGGGTACAAGCAAGATGACTCAGGTGCTGGGAGATACACGCAATCACGTTTCACAGATTATGAAGCAGATCCGCCAGTTGAAGGGCAATAGTGTCTACATGGTCCGAACGATTGGATTGTACAACCCGTTCCCCCAAGCGGCAGAGGCGGCATACTGGGTACAGCAATATAATTCCTTCTTGAATGGTGCGGGATCAAGGTATTATGCATGCGCGCAGGTGTATGACCGGTTTCTGGGACATGAACGTGAATTATTATTCTGGGATCGGGTACACCCCAATGCTAGAGGATATCGTGTCATTGCTGATCAGTTAAACCGAACAGGCTATATTCCTTTTTCCTAAGGATGGTACACCATTGGGGATGATGGTGAAGTCTTTCAATCACTAGACCCGCTTACCTGCTTCCGTTAAGATGAGAATATGTAAGTGTTCTCTCCCTTAGGAGAAGTATCTTAAGCTTGAACAGGTCAGTTGATAATGAAAGGTAAAGGAGTTTTTTTGGTGCACAACATTCATTTACGTCCTTCAGATGATCCAGAACAACAGCTAATCCAGCGTGTGCTGTCCACATATACAATGGAACCAAGTTGGGAAGCAGAGCGTGGAAGTGGGGGAATGAACAATTCTACTTATATCGTAAAAATGAACGACGAGCGTTATGTGCTTCGGCAATATGAAACGCATAATGATCAAGCCAAGATTAGGTTTGAGCATGAGGTGCTGCTAACCTTGGGACGTTCCAATTTTGCGATCAAGGTGCCATCCCCTGTCGAAATAACGATTGATGAGCATACAAGAACCTTTTTGCCGATTCAGGACTCGACTGGCAAGCATAAGATCGTAGCTTTGTTTCGATATTGTGCCGGAAGTAACCCGGTGTGGAATACCCCAGAGCAACTATTCGAACTGGGCTGTGCTGCTGGAGCATTATCTTCGGCAATGTCGAAACTGGATATCATACTTCAGCCTGCTTATCCGCCATATTATCAGATTCAAGATGCCTACCCACTGTGCACTCCGCATAAATTATTGCATCTATGTCAGACACCACCTCCTGAACTTCATGCTTGTGCGGATGATATGCGAGATTTAGCTCGGGTATTACCGGCTCTATTTGAAGCGTTGAATGGAATGGAGCAATTGCCACACCAACTGGTTCATGGTGATCTGAATGCATCGAATGTACTTACCAATGAACAGGGACAGATCTGTGCCATACTTGATTTTGAATTTGCTACATGGGATTTGCGGGTGATGGAGCTGGCTGTTCCAATGTCAGACCTGTTGACACAAGATCAGAATGAAGAATGGATGTGGCTTGCACTGGAGGCGATGATTCAGGGATTCTGTGAGAATGTTACCTTGCAGCCTACTGAACGAGAAGCCATACCGCAGCTTATATTGCTACGAAGTCTAGATGTTGTGATGCATTTTCTAAGTCGCATGTTTGAAGGTACCGATGAACCTGTCGTAGCCGTGCAGCAGATCCAGAAGCTGAAGGAACGTGCAGATTGGATGGCTCTCCATGAGGGGCGTTTGCGTGAACTACTAGTACAGGCGATATAATGGTGGTTTGCTAGTGAGGGGATAGTTCTTTTCGTTGTTTACGCCTAGAATCAAAAAGAAGTGCACGGTACGAGGCCACTGGCAAAGCTCCGTGCACTTGCAATTTATAGACATATATTTGCCGTAAACACTGAAGCAGGCTTAGATAGACAGGCTACAGTCCTCGTTTGCGGAACCAGCTTCGCACAGCCCAGCGGCGTTCCTGACGTTTCTTGTACTTAGGAAGCGAACGGTACACATGCAAGGATTGTTCATAAGCTTGCTTTGCATCCGCGTTTCTTCCAAGGGAGCGATATACCGAGCCGAGTAAGTAATAAGCTTCGCTTGATGATGAATGGATCTCTTGGAACTGGTTCACGTAATGCAAAGATTTCGTCTGATCTTGATCCTTGAAGCTGTTAGCCAGCGTAAGATAAGGACGACCATACTTCACCCTTGGGTTAATATCCAATGCCTGCAAGATATGTTGTTCTCCTTCTTGGATTTTCCCAAGATGCAGCTCGGTTGTACCTAGTGCTTCCCAGTATTCAGCCGAATGTTCATAAGGTCGCTCAATCTCCAGTAGTATGACATGTGCTTCCTCATAACGTTTGCGTCCCATTAATAGGCGAGCCAGATCCAGCTTGGAGGAAACCTCGTTGGGATTCATGGCGATCTGCTGGCGTAATCGTGAAATACTACGTAACCGCTTGAGTGGCTTCATGAAGCTAGGGAATACTCCGACGTAACGACGATCCAAGAAATACAAAATAAGAAGAAGGATGAGAATAGCTACGATGGGATTACCTACAATCTGCCAGAGTAAGCCAAAAATCAAAAATTTGATCAGCACGATAAGGTCAACTCCGTTTGTAATGTAATCGCGTATATACGCTTAGGAAGGGAGTTCCACAACGTCCGAGGACGCATAGGGGTACCTCTTCAAACCATCTTTGGCTTGATCCAAAGATGATGTCTGCCCCTTATCATACCATACGAAGTGTATGGAAGAATATGTTACACTTCAAAAAAATGAGTCACCCTAAAAGGATGAAAAAACATAGGTCTTAGAGTCATCTGCTAACGGCTCATAGTTCTCCGATAGGCTGCTGGAGTGGTTCCCGTAAGCTTCTTAAACTGACGATAAAAATGAGGCAGGCTTTCGAATCCACAGGCATCCGCAATAGAGGCCATTGTTTCATCACTTTTGAGCAGATGCTCCTTAGCCATAATAACCCGACGTGCAAGTGCATAGTCGGTTAGTGTCATGCCTGTATATCTCTTGAAGGCACGGCTGAAATGGGCAGGTGAGACGGCAGCTTGCTGCGCGAGCTCTGGCAGAGATAAGCCGTTACGAAGTTTGTCGTCGATGCTGCTTAGCGTCGCAGATAACCAGCTTGGCCCAGGTACCGGGCGAGGGGGATTCTCGGGATCTGTGGCATCAAGCCTTTCTAGTGTGATCAACAATAGTTGTAGTCTGAGCAACGCGGCATGTGCGCTAAGATGACTGTTCAGTTCAAACTCATGCTGAATATCTTCAATTAATGCAGCGACTGTGGAACGTTCGGCTGAGGATAGCTGGCGTTTATACACGCGACGTTTACGACAACGTTCAAATAAGGCTAGTAAAGCGGATGAACTGACACCAGCCGCAGACGCTAATAAACCTGGGCTGAAGAACAGCGCAGAAGAGGTAACGGGGTTCTTTTCATCAGGTAAGGCTCGGTGCACCGTGTTTCCTGGAATAATGAAGAGATCCCCCTCAGTCATATCCTCAAGCCCCATGTCGATAAAAATAGTTCCTTGACCACGGTATACATAGATAAGCTCATGCCAATCGTGAAGATGATCGGGCAATTCATTCTGAGGTGATTTGGTATCTGCATACACCAATCGAAATGGGATGCCTGATTCTGCCTGAATGGTTGTACGAACAGGTGAACGATTCATGCTGTCTCCTTTCCAATCATTACTCAGCGATCCAGAGGAAGAATATGATCATGAAAGAGTATATTTACCGCATTATAAGCAATTTAATTTCCTTTTATTGATGATACAATGAATTTAAAGCGTTTTCAACGGATGTTATAAGATCGTGATCACCATCCGCTGAAGATAAATAAATAATGAGGTGAGTGCTCATGTCGGCTAGCACCAAACGTCCAAGATTAAAGTTAAATTTGCTAGGCAATGATGGACAACGGAAGTGCAAGGAAATCATTGAACGCCCTGTTAAAGTACTACAGATTGGTGAAGGCAACTTCCTCAGAGGATTCGCTGACTGGATGCTTCACGAGAGTGCTAGACAAGGAAAATTTCATGGCAGCATCGTGGTGACGCAGCCTCGTCCGGGAGGAAAAGCGAAGTTAGAGCAGATCAGAGAACAAGATGGATTGTACACGATGATTACTCGCGGATTGTCCGATGGTAAACCTGTGGAGCGTACAGAGCTGATCTCCATATTTTCCCGCTGCATGAATCCATACGAAGAATGGCAGGATTTCTTAGAGCTAGCGGAGCTGCCATCGCTTGAGTTTGTTATTTCCAACACGACCGAGTCAGGTCTGAAATATATATCTTCGGAATATGTAGAAGGGGAGCCGGTTCAATCCTTCCCAGGCAAACTGACGGTGTTTCTCCACAGACGGTTTGAACGTTTTGCAGGAGACCCAACTAGAGGATTAATTCATCTTCCTTGTGAACTTCTCGAAGGTAATGGAGATGTGTTACGCAGCTGCGTCCTTCGCCACAGTGAGGATTTTGGTTATTCAGATGCTTTCCGCACCTGGATTACGGAGCATAATTTATTCTTAAACAACCTGGTAGATCGAATTGTTACAGGAGCTCCAACACAGGACGAAGCAGATGCGTTGACGAATCGCTGGGGATATGAGGATCAGCTAATTAATACAGCAGAGCCTTATCATTTTTGGGCGATCCAAGGGGATGAAGCGTTGGACAAGAAGCTACCCCTGAAGCAGGCAGGATTAAATGTACATTGGGTGAAGGATCTAAAGCCGTTTCAGCTTCGTAAAGTACGTATTCTAAACGGTGCACACACACTTATGTCCTCTTTAGGTATTCTGCAGGGCAAGCAGCATGTGCGGGAGACGATGGAAGATCCTCAGTTCGGATCATTTATAAGAGAAGCTGTGCATGAAGAGATTATCCCTGCATTGAACATGCCAGATCTCAATTTAGGATTATATGCAGAAGAAATTTTTGAACGATTCCTCAATCCATACATTGATCATAAATTGCAGGATATTGCGTTAAACACCATTGGTAAGTTCAAGGTTCGTGTTCTGCCAACACTCCTCTCTTACGAACAAAATGAAGGCAACTGGCCGTCCCGCTTGTTGCGTGGATTTGCAGGGCTGTTATATTTGTACCGCCCAGTGAGTACGCCGGAAGGGTATCAGACACAACGCTTGAACGGAGAGTCATTTATCTTACGAGATGACCCTCAGGTTCTATCCCTCTTAGCTGGGTACTGGGAAGACTACGATACGTTGAATAGCAATGAGCAACAATTAGATCGTATTATTGGTTCCGTATTATCCGATGTATCCATCTGGGGCGAAAACTTGGATGAACGTGAAGGGCTGCGAGAAGCGCTCGTACACGAAATTTCGCTGCTGAAAGGTGAGAGTCTATGAATACAACAAGTACAGTTCAGGACTGGATTGCAATCCATCCTCAGGATGATGTTATTATAACGCTACGCGAATACACAAAAGGCGAAACGATTGTATTGCCTGATGATGTTTCTTTTGCTCTGCTAGATGATGTGCCTAAAGGTCATAAAATTGCGGTGCATCATATCGAAGCTGGAGAAGATGTGATGAAATATGGCTTCTCCATTGGTGTAGCGAAGGAACAAATTGCGCAGGGAAGCTGGATTCACAGCCATAATCTAAAAACGGGTCTGCATGGATTGCTTGATTATGAGTATAATCCAGGACTCGCTTCTAAGACAGAGATGCCTCCCGAACATCTGCGTTCGTTCGATGGTTACCTTCGTCCTAATGGTGAAGCAGGCATACGTAATGAAATTTGGATCGTAAATACTGTCGGCTGCATCAATAAAGTGTGTGAAGCATTAGCGCGAATGGGTCAGTCCCAGTTCGGCAATCGTGTAGATGGTGTATTCCATTTTCCTCATCCGTTTGGATGCTCTCAGCTCGGCGATGACTTGAAATATACACAACAATTGCTCGCTTCGTTGGTAGAACATCCGAATGCAGGCGGAGTGCTGGTCATTGGTCTTGGCTGTGAGAACAATCAGGTAGACCAGTTCCGTGAATGCATTGCGCCTGAATATCAGGGCAAGGTTCGTTTTCTCAAAGCTCAAGAAACAGACGACGAGTTGGAGGAAGGACTACGCCTGATGGAGGAACTGGTAGAAGTTGCTGAACAGGAAAAGCGCCAGCCTCTCCCACTTAGCAAGCTCAAAATTGGTTTGAAGTGTGGGGGATCTGATGGATTATCGGGCATCACGGCCAACCCACTTGTCGGCTCAGTAGCTGATATGCTTGTCGCGGCAGGGGGGACAGCGATCCTGACAGAGGTGCCAGAAATGTTTGGTGCAGAGACGATATTAATGAATCGTGCTGCTAATGAGCAAGTATTTGAGGACTTGGTCGATCTAGTTAATGGTTTTAAGCAATACTTTGTTAATCATGGACAGAACATATATGAGAATCCTTCACCGGGTAATAAGGCTGGTGGCATCACGACATTAGAGGAAAAGTCACTTGGATGTACACAGAAGGGCGGCCGCTCTGAGGTTGTTGATGTGTTGCGTTATGGTAAACGTGTAACCAAAACCGGATTAAATATAGTAGAGGCACCAGGCAATGATCTCGTATCGGTAACGGCGCTTTCTGCTGCGGGTGCTCATATCGTGCTGTTCACGACAGGACGAGGAACACCGTTTGGTGGGCCTGTACCTACTGTCAAAATTGCGACTCAATCTGACCTAGCGAACCGTAAAAAGCATTGGATTGACTTTAACGCAGGCCAACTGCTCGAAGGCCAGACGATGGATGATGTGAAGGTTCAACTGTTCAGTCAATTAATCGACATCGCTTCTGGACGGAGTCAGACGCTGAGTGAGCAACATGGTTTTCGAGAGATTGCCATATTCAAGGATGGGGTAATCTTATAGTTGAATGAGTAACATTCATTAAAGTAGGATCGTTCCCATTGGCTTATACTTTCGATATGTCTTGCGCAATCCCAGTTACCCTTCTTGTGCGGTAACTGGGATTTATTTGTCTTCATTTTATTGAATACCTAATGCTTTTTTAATCTTGGATAGAGCAATTGGGGGAGTGTGCGGTTCAAGCTTGCTTACGAGTAATGCCTGAGCTTCGGCAATGCTACCACCGAATGGCTGTACGCCATGAGAATTCATCCAGTGTCCTGTCGTTTCATAGGCTGAGCTGTTCCAAGCCACTTTGCCTTCTTCGAGTCCTTCCTTTTCCTTGGTACCACTAATAACAATCATTGTTTTGGACTGAAGTTCCAGCAGCCCCTGATCAAACGACTTTTTGTGTTCTTTGGCTGCAAAACCTGCCTGTGCACGCAAGGTACGTCCATCGATCCCTTCTTGCTCACTAATTCGCTCATATAGTTTAAGTGCCTCTCGGGATCGTAGACCTGCATCATACTGTTCCTGTATGCTCGTCTGGTCTGCCAGCAATCGGTGGATCAAAGGGAAATAATCACGTGCGATCAATACAGCTTTCTTTTTAATACATTTTCCGTATGCGGCGATTCCCTCTTCGGCGAAGCGTGTGCGCCAGAGCCACGGGTCAAGTGCGTTATCCTTATGCCAATTCTCTTGTGGGGTTAGTGAAGAGAGTGAAGGATACTCGGGGAATAAAGGTGCTAGTGGGAGTATGCCTATGGTTTGGATGCGCTGAACCGCCTCTTCATAAGTCGTGATAGGGTCGTTAATCATGAAATGAAGTCCTCCTTGTATCGTTTGGTTTAGTATAGTTCAACAGCGGTTGAAAGAAGATGCATATAATTGAAATACGTCTGCGGCATGCTGGCGTATTTCGTTCCGAAGCTCTTCAGGTTCTAAGACCTCTGCTCCCTTACCTAATCGATAAAAGAAACGTACGACCCATGACCAATCTTCGGATGGACAGAGAAAAGACAGTTCCCATAGACCAGGGCTGACCTCGGTCATCCCTTCTCCAATATGCTCGTCTTGCTGTGCTTCAACCATTGCCGAATGGTTCAATAGCGCTTTCACTCGAATTAAAGAAGACTCAGCCCAGCCTTCATAAGGTACTGAGGACTTAGAAGGCTCAAAGTGCATGATATGTTCATTATGTTCATGAATTCGATGATTTAGCTGGTTCAGCATAAGGTCGATTCTAGCCATAACATCCTCTGGAATAATACCTCTGATCTTGTCCATGACCGTCCAACGTGAATCCTGAAATGGTGTATGCACATGGTGACTTATCCCCTCAAGTGCGAAAATAATCGTTGCAGCTTCGACAGGATCTAATTGCAGCGGAGGTAACACATACCCCTCCATGAGCTGAAAGCCACCACCCGGGCCGGATATGGCGATGATCGGAACATTCATCTCTGACAGGGACTGGATGTCCCGTAAAATGGTACGCCGTGACACTTCGAATTTGTCAGCCAACGAGCGTGCCGTTTCGTGACCGTGCTGCAAAGCCATAACAATGGCGGCTAGCCGGTTTATTTTATTCATGTCAGTCACTCCGTTTCAAAGGTAGAGCTTCATAGAATGTGTGTATCGTCCAATTCGAGCTATAATACACTATTTCCTTCTATACAATGATACGAAAAAACCGTACCCGGCATAGCCGGATACGGGAAGTAGCAGTTCCTGAACTCCGCAGAGAACAGATGAATATTACAGATAGCCTCGTTATTTTACGATAAAATAGTAGAACTATAGATCATGAGGTGACAGTTTGTATCGAATAAATTCTTTTGGGAAGAGCTTGTTCGATATGATTTTTCTTCGATAAGCTCTTATGAATTACTTTTTGAGCAGTTGTACACCACGACCCTCAATTTCTACATGTCCAGTTAGCTCGCGATCTGTCAGCAGCTCACGAACCTTGGTTGCACCCAAATCATAGGATTGAGTGGACGCATTGTGGTTCATAACAAATAGGTATTGCTTACCGTCTTTGGTACGTGCGCTAACCTCAACACCTTCGGGTGTCTCTAGTAAAGCATGAATGTTTTTGTCAGCAGCGAGTTGTCCAAGCAGACCGTCTAGGAAACGTTCTTCCGGATCAGAGGCAACATACCATGCTTCCCCTTGACCGAATGTATTACGAGTAACGACAGGCATACCTTGATAGAAATCATCTCCATACTCAGCGATGACCTCAGCACCCTCACTGTGCAAGAGATCGCATAACATTCCGCACTTATAATCCCCTTGCAGATCACCGTAGGTTTCTTTGAGCACGATACGATTTTTTTGTTCAGGTAATAAAGCATCGATCTCTTCGACCCAAATGCCTAGCAACTTGCGAAGCTCTCCAGGATAGCCACCTGTAGTCACCAGATCGCTCTCGTTAACAATACCGCTGAAGAAGGTTGTCAGGAATGTGCCGCCTGCTTCAACGAATTTCTCCAGTTTATCAGCGAAGCCAGGCTTCACCATGTATAGGACTGGAGCAAGAACGATGTCATATTTGCTTAGATCGGTATCCACGCTAACGATATCTACCTGAATATTGCGGCGGAAGAACGCAGCATAGTATTTGTGAATTTGATCTACATAATTGAGCGCGACTGTAGGGCCGCTTGATTTTTCAATCGCCCACCAGTTGTCCCAGTCGAACACAATGGCTACTTTAGATTCAACGGTAGCGTCCAGCGTTTGGTCACCAAGTAATTGTAATTCTTTGCCGAGCTCAGCAACTTCACGGAATACACGTGTATGCTCATGTCCTACATGCTCAATGACCGCACCATGATACTTTTCACAGGCGCCAATCGAGCGGCGGAGCTGGAAGAACATGATGGTGTCAGCACCGTGTGCAACGGACTGATAACTCCACAGACGCATTACGCCTGGGCGTTTCAGTGAGTTGTAGGGTTGCCAGTTCTGTTGGCTAGGTGTTTGTTCCATCAGCATAAACGGTTGACCGTCCTTCAGTCCTCGCATAAGGTCATGTGCCATCGCGGTGAAACTGAAAGGCGTCGCAAGACCAGGATAACTATCCCAAGATACGATATCCATATACTTCGCCCATTTGAAATAGTCCAACTGCTTGAAGAAGCCCATTAGATTCGTAGTTACAACAGAATCCGGGATGTGTTTTTTGATTGCATCGTACTCTAAGCGATAACAATCCAGCATGCTGTCCGAGTTGAATCGGGAGTAGTCCAGAGAGATTCCTTGGAAGGTAGAGTTGTTGTTCCCCCAGTGCTCACTCAGGTTGCTTGGAAGCACAATCTCATCCCAATCATAGAAGGTATGTCCCCAGAAGTTGGTGTTCCAAGCTTTGTTCACTTGATCTAGTGTCTGATAACGTTCTTTCAGATACACGCGGAACGCTTTCTCACAATTGTCACAGTAACAGTCTCCGCCATATTCGTTGGAGATGTGCCATACCAGAACAGCAGGATGATCCTTGTAACGTTCGGCGAGCTTATCAGCAATCTTCTCGGAATATTTGCGATAAGTCGGGCTGTTTGGACAAGAGTTATGACGACCACCGAACTTGCGTTTACGTCCGTCAGCATCTACACGGAGCACATCCGGATATTTTTTGGCCATCCAAGCTGGATGAGCTGCTGTACTTGTAGCCAGGCATACGTAGACACCGCTTTCATACAAACTATTAATTAATTGGTCGAGCCCTTCAAAATTATAAGTAACCTCATCAGGCTGAATTAATGCCCAAGAGAATACGTTGATGGTTGCCATATCAATGCCTGCTAATTTGAACATTCTCAGGTCTTCAAGATGGGTTTCGTGATCCCACTGCTCAGGGTTGTAGTCTCCACCATAGAACATTTTGGGCAATTTGTGACTAATCAATGTGTTCACCTCTTGTATAAGAATAATTGTATAATATATGATTCATATAACATTTAAAATATAAGAAAAGTAATGACGCATATAAGAATATGGAAATGATATATTTGCAATGATGAGGAGGGAAGCATGTGATCATATCAGCTCAGCATGAACGTTACTTTATGACTTCAAGGGATCAGACCCTTCCGCTTTACATCGAGAGCATTGGTTATAATGGGAGCCAAGAGAGCGTGAAGAGACCCGCAGGATACCCCTGTTATCACTGGTTGCAGACGGTTAAGGGAGCTGGAGAGTTCAGATTTGCCGGTTCAACCTTGATCCTGGGGGAGTCATCCGGCATATTAATGCCACCAAACGTACCTCATGAATACTTGCGCTCCCAAGGCGATTGGGAGACTTTGTATATTACATTTGCTGGTTCACAATGTTCTGCGATTACGGAGGGGCTCGGTTTGGGAGAGGCGGCTATCTATCAATGGGAAGTAGACAGTCCGCCAGAGCATTATGGTAGACAAGTGCTTGGTTCAATGGGAAGTGATCAGGATTTATCTGGACTAGAGGCTTCTGCGGATATGTATCGATTTTTGATTCTATTGAAAAAGCATGGGATGAAAGGCAGTCGCTCATCGATCTCACATGCAGTTGAGAGACTGGCGCCGTTAATAGCCTATATGGAGCGGCATTATGCTGATCCAGATATTGGACTGGAAGAGATGGCAGCAATCCTTGGAATCACACCTAGACATTTGAATACTCTATTTAAGCAATCCTTCGGTATGACGGCGTACAGCTATTTTATTCTTTTGCGCATTCGCAAATCGAAAGAGCTCATGACTGGAGATCGTATGCTAACGATTAAGGAAACGGCTACCAGGGTGGGTTTCCGTGATGCGAGCCATTTTGTCGCTACATTTCGCCGTATTGAGCATGTAACGCCTGAACAATTTCGGACATTATACTAATCTTTATATCTACAATTGTGCCAAATCTCACTATGCATGTGGACATAATTCATGTAACCTATAACCAAATGACTAGGGAGCTTGAGATAAGCCCTAAATAATGATGCTGTTCAGATATTGATGACCGAAGCTGGTTGCCGTTATGATGGTATCAATTCCAAAAGTAGTGAGCCTGTGCAAAGGAATGAAACCGTTGTACGGAGAGAAAGGATGAGTCGAATTGACATCAATTATTCCATTATGGGATCACGCCGCACCTTATGCAGCGATTGGGCATGAGGATGAAATGCCTCATCTGATTCCTTTTATTCACCCGGGTTCCGAGAGCGCTGTCATTATATGCCCAGGAGGCGGTTATGGATTTCTTGCCGACCATGAAGGCGCACCGATCGCTGAATTGTTGAATCGTGCAGGCATTAGCGCATTCGTGCTTAAATATCGCGTGGCACCACATCAGCAACCTGCACCCCTAACAGACGGTCAACGGGCTATCCGATATGTGCGTGCCCACGCAGAAGATTTCGGGATTCATCCTTCCAAAATTGCTGTGCTTGGTTTCTCAGCTGGCGGTCATCTGACAGCTATGCTGGGAACGGTATACGATGAAGGGCAAACCGAGCATGCTGATCCAATTGAACGTGTGAGCTCACGCCCGGATCGAATTATTCTGTGTTATCCGGTCATCACGATGGAATCTTATGGACATGCTGGTTCTCGGGAAAATCTATTAGGTCCTGAGGCTTCAGACGAACTAGTTATAGCGTATAGTGCGGAAAAGCAAGTGAAGGCCGATGCACCTGAAGCATTCATCTGGCATACAAGCGATGATGGAGCGGTTCCTGTCCAAAATAGTTTGCGTTACGCTCTTGCACTAGGCACACATGGTATTCCGTATGACTTGCACGTGTTTGAGAAGGGCTCCCATGGATTAGGACTCGCTGAGGACAATGCAGCGGTAAGTGCCTGGTCTGGACTATGTCTTACCTGGTTGAAAAATCAAGGCTGGTAAGGGTGAGAGCTGAATATCATCACCATCCTTCAACATGCTTCATCATGCCTGAATGCAGAGGAGAAATTGATCATGAAATTTCAAAGAAATGATAAAGTCCTTTTTATCGGGGATTCCATTACAGATTGCGGACGTGAACATCCTGTCGGGGAAGGAAGCAATGGTCTAGGACACGGTTACGTAGCCCAAGTGTATGCTCTGCTTCGTTCCATATATCCTGAATTGATGTTACGTGTGCAAAATGTGGGTAATGGTGGGAATACGATTCGTGATCTGAAGCAGCGCTGGGATCGGGACGTCCTGGATCTTAAACCAGACTGGCTGACCATCATGATCGGAATTAATGATGTATGGCGTCAATTTGACAATCCATTATCTACAGACTCACATGTATTCCTTGAGGAATATGAATCCACACTGCGAGAGCTGGTTGCATCGGTTCGTCCAAGCCTAAAAGGACTTGTGCTTATGACGCCTTATTATTTGGAAGCGAATCCAGAAGATCCAATGCGTGCTACGATGGATATTTATGGTGAAGCTGTGCGCAGAGTTGCTGCGGAATTCGATGCAATCTATGTGGACACACAGGCTGCTTTTGCTCCATTCTGGGATCATTATTATACTTCGGTTCTGACGTATGACCGGGTGCATCCGGATGCAACAGGTCACATGGTGTTGACGAAGGCGTTTCTAGATGCGGTTGGATTCGAATGGTCAGGTGGAAGCAAGTAACGGTCAGAATTATTTGTTCAAACGTCTGCTATATTTCTATCTTCTCGGCACGGAGAACCTGAACTTAAACATGCACTTATAGAAAGGATGCGATGAAATGAGTAGCTTGAACATTGCGGTACATAGTCATGCGTTGTTGGGGGAAGGTCCAAGCTGGGACGCTGAACAAGGTCGCTTGTTGTGGGTCGATATCGAAGGCTTCAAGGTACATGTCTTTGATCCGTCTACAGGTAGTGATCAGGCTTATGATGTGGGCGAACATGTAGGAGCCGTTGTCCCTTATCGTAGAGATGAAGTCATCGTGGCTTTGCGAAGTGGATTCCATGCTTTTCATCTGGGGACAGGACAACTTCAACGTATCGAAGAAGATCCGGAACGCGGCATCGAAACGAACCGTTTCAATGATGGCAAGTGTGATGCCCGTGGAAGATTCTGGGCTGGCACGATGGGGATGGGCAATGGTGATCGAGAAACGGGAGCTTTGTATTGTTTAGAAGAGGGGAAACCAGTTAGAAAAATGGTCGATCATATCTCCACCTCTAATGGTCTGGGCTGGAGTGTGGATCATCGTTCAATGTATTATATCGACACACCTACAAGATCCATAGATCGGTTCGATTATGATTTGGAAGAGGGCACCATCGCCAATCGTACTTCGATCATCTCCATTCCTGAGGAAATGGGCTATCCTGATGGCATGTCCGTAGATGCAGAAGGCATGTTATGGGTCGCGCATTGGGGCGGAGGACGTATTACACGTTGGAACCCTGATACAGCTGAACTGCTTGAACAGATCGTAGTGCCTGCTGATCAGGTGACCTCGTGTTGTTTTGGCGGTGTAAACTTGGAAGACCTCTACATTACGACTGCAAGAATTGGTATTTCCGAAGAACGACTCTTGGAAACACCAGATGCAGGCTCTGTATTTGTCATTAAGCCAGGAGTGAAAGGGCAGAAAACCAATGCATATGGCAGCTCCAACCATCTAACTTGCGAGTAGTGAGTTGATTGAACGGTAAATTGGACTATGCCTGTTTTTGGATGGATAACTCAGCCATCGATCTCAGCATCACGTAGAATATTTTTATCGCATATAAATAAGACCTTCTTAGGTTAGCCAGGACTACTGGTTAGCCTTTTTGTTGTATTTTGATACGACAAAAAATTCACCAAAAAAATTAGTGTATGACAAGAATTGGAGCAGGATTTTTATTTTTGCCAACGAATGTTATTTATTGATAATATTTTACAATATTTAAATCGGTAATGACATGCAAGAGAAGTTGTAAATTATAGGTCTTTAGTTCGTTTTGTAAGCGCTTAACTATAATGGGCGGAGAGGAGGTGGGGCTTGTTCCGATATGAGGTCGCACCGCAGGTCTAGAAATACGATATGCTTACGCATTAAGTCATCCTGAGACAGCAGGGTTGAACCGGATGTAATGAACATATTGAAGAGGAGGCGAAGTTAAATGAAAACGTTTTTGGGAAAATTGCGGGTGGTCAGCCTAACGCTTGTTGTGGCTACAGCATCTTTAGGAATACTAGCAGGTGCAACGGAAGCTGCACCATCGGAGCCCTATCAGTGGAAAAGTGTAGTGACAGGTGCGGGTGGTGGCTTTGTTCCCGGGATTATTTTCAATGAATCTGAGAAAGACCTAATCTATGCTCGTACGGATATTGGAGGAGCCTATCGATGGAATCCGTCCAATGAGAGCTGGATTCCGCTGACTGATTTCGTTGGCTGGGACGACTGGAACAAAAACGGGGTAGATGCTCTTGCAACAGATCCGATTGACCCTGATCGGGTATATATGGCTGTTGGAACCTACACCAATTCATGGGATCAAAATAATGGTTCCATCCTCCGATCAACGGATCGAGGTGATACTTGGCAGACAACGACTCTTCCATTCAAGGTTGGCGGTAATATGCCAGGACGTTCGATGGGAGAACGGCTGGTCATTGATCCGAATGATAATCGTATTTTGTACTTTGGTGCGCGAAGCGGCAACGGGCTCTGGAAAAGCACAGATTATGGAGTAACCTGGAGCAAAGTGACGAGCTTTCCGAATCCAGGAACCTACGTACAAGATCCTAGTAACGATTACACCAGTGATATTGTCGGTCTAGCATGGATCACTTTTGATAAAACGACGGGTTCATCAGGACAAGCTACACAGACGATCCACGTGGGGGTGGCTGACCAAAACCAAAGTATCTATCGTAGCACGGATGCAGGTACGACCTGGACGGCGGTTCCAGGCCAACCGACAGGCTTCTTGCCACACCATGGTGTGCTGGATTCGGATGGTAGCCTCTATATCTCATATAGCGACGGAGTAGGTCCGTATGATGGCGAGAAAGGTGACCTGTGGAAGTTGAATACCACAACAGGTGCATGGACCAACATCAGTCCGGTGCCAAGCAGCAGCTCAGATAATTATTTTGGGTATGGTGGACTCACTGTAGATGCGCAAAACCCTGGCACGTTAATGGTTGCTACCCTGAACTCATGGTGGCCTGATGCCAATCTGTTTCGCAGTAAGGATGGGGGGGATACCTGGACACGAATCTGGGAATTCGACGGTTATCCCAACCGTAAAATGCGTTATACACAAGACATATCAGCAGCCCCTTGGTTAACATTCGGCGTCAATCCCGCTCCACCGGAAGTGTCTCCGAAGCTTGGATGGATGATCGGTGATCTGGAGATCGACCCCTTTGATTCGGATCGAATGATGTATGGAACGGGTGCAACGATATATGGAAGTGATAATCTAACGAATTGGGATAAAGATACGAAAATTGATATTTCCGTGAAAGCCAAAGGTTTGGAGGAAATAGCTGTACTGGATTTAATCAGCCCACCTAGTGGAGCACATCTAATCAGCGGCGTGGGGGATGTTGCAGGTTTCCGTCATAATGATCTGGATCAAGCCCCTGCAACCATTTTTACGAACCCCAATTATGCTTCAACAGAAAGTCTTGACTTTGCGGAGCTAAGTCCAGGAACGATGGTACGCGTAGGTAAAGCTGATTACAGTGCAGATCCAAATGCCAAATCAATCGGTTTATCCAACGATGGTGGAACGACATGGTATAAAGCCAATGCTGAGCCTGCCGGCACAGCAGGGGGTGGCACTGTAGCGATCTCAGCAGATGGAAATCGTCTGGTCTGGAGCACGTCAGATAAAGGTGTGTATTACTCTGCGACGAGTGGTAACTCATGGATCGCAAGCTCTGGCATACCTGCACAGGCTAAAGTCATATCCGACCGTGTCAATCCAAATAAGTTTTATGCATTTGCCGCAGGTAAAATCTACGTAAGTGTCAATGGTGGAGCATCGTTCACGACTTCGGCAGCAACGGGTCTTCCTGTGGATGGTAATTCAGATCTGGATGCCGTTCCAGGCATTGAGGGAGAAATCTGGTTTGCGGGTGGTAATGAGGAAAGTGGCCCTTATGGACTATGGCGTTCTACAGATTCGGGAGCTAGCTTTAGCAAATTGTCTAATGTGGAGGAAGCTGATAGCATTGGTTTCGGTAAAGCAGCTCCCGGACAGGATGTGGTTGCTCTCTACACAATCGCCCAAATTGATGGTACACGTGGCTTCTTCCGTTCAGATGACGGCGGTGCAAGCTGGGTCCGCATTAACGATGACCAGCACCAGTATGCTCGTGTAACCACCATTACTGGAGACCCTCGAATTTACGGAAGGGTGTACTTGGGAACGAATGGACGTGGCATCCTATACGCTGATCCAGTTGGTGGGAACAATGGTGGAGGTGGAAATCCTCCTGTATCGAATTCTTCCATTCATCCGTTGACAGCTGAATTTGATCTGGCTACAGAACATCAGGCTGATATTTCGATTAACTTGACACTAAACGGAAATACGTTAAGTTCGATCCGTGTAGGCAACAGTACACTGACCGAAGGTACAGATTATACCTTTACAGGCAGCCAAGTGATTTTAAGCAAAACGTATCTAGCCACACTACCTGTGGGCAAGACCGCATTCCGTTTTGTGTTTAGTGCAGGTAACGATGCCAATTTCAATCTGAATGTTAAAAAAACAACTACACCTCATCCAGAGCCAACGGGTACTGTGCGAATCGAAATGTATAATGCGTCAACAGCCGCAACAGGCAGTTCGATTAATCCTAAATTTAAGTTAACCAATACAGGTACCACAGCGCTTAATCTGGCAGACGTAAAGATCCGTTATTATTACACCATTAACGGTAATGAACCGCAGAACTTTTTCTGTGATTGGGCAACCGTTGGTGGCGCGAATGTGACGGGTACCTTCAGTGCCCTTCCAACACCGGTAACCGGAGCGGATTCTGTTCTTGAAATCGGATTTACGAGTTCAGCAGGTACACTTGCTCCGGGTCAAAGTACAGAAATTCAAACACGCTTCTCCAAAAACAATTGGACTAATTATACGCAGACCGATGACTATTCCTTCGCTAGTAGCCATTCCACATATGAGGATTGGTCTAAAGTAACTGGTTATATTGCTGGAAATCTGCAATGGGGGATTGAACCTTAGTAGGTAATCAAGGTAATATAAGAAGTCCTGAGACGCCAAAATGCTTCAACTTGGCCGGGGCTTCTTTTTTTGTCGAAAAATAGTGTAATATAGGTATATACTATAGGGATCTCTGTTACTTTTGACCTCAGAGCCAAAAGAAAATTATGGAAGCTTCATAGGATATAAAAAGAGGTGTAAATACACTGATTTTTGTGTAACCGCTAACACGTAACTGCGGCATACACGATATGAATAAGGTATAATTTGTAGAGATATAGAGGGAACACTAGATAAGGGGGTCGCGATCATGAACCGGTTGTGTAAGGTATTGATTGTTGACGATGAATTTCTTGTAAGACAAGGGATTAAGCATCATATGAATTGGGAGGCCGAAGGCTTTCAGATCGTAGGCGAAGCCTCCAATGGTGAAGAAGGACTTGAGCAGGTTCGTATGCTGAATCCGGATATTGTTATTACCGACATTGTGATGCCTGTCATGGATGGTGAGATGTTTGTTCGTACATTAAAAGCACGTCATCCACAGATCGAAGTAATCGTACTTAGCAGCTTCAGTGAATTTGAATATGTTCGCTCGACCCTTCAGCATGGAGCGGCAGATTATATTTTGAAACCCAAATTGGATACGAATGAATTGTTAGAGGTGCTTCAGCGCACGGCGGGCAAAATTCCCGAACTGCAGTTTGAACCTTCGCATGATGGTTGGCGTCTTGGACAATTAATGGAGAAAATGCTCTCAGGCTTCACCCTCGGTGAGGATGAAGAGATGGATGTCGTGCAAGAGACGTTTCCGCACACGTGCTTCCGTCTGCTTGTGTTCCGACTCAAGGATTCCACTACGAAGCAGCATACGCTTATAGACAAAGAATCGATGGCATTGGCGCTGAAGAAACATCTGCCAGATGTAGAGTACGCGCTTGTACCTACTCAAGGTGAGCTACCTGTCGTATTGTTTAATGTTGATCCTGTGAAGGATGATTGGATAGTTGACCGGATCAAACATCTAGCTGTTGACCATGAAGCAGGAGAACCCGGTTCTTCGTGGGCGCTGAGCGATAGCTTTAGTTCTTTTGAAGCGATGGGTGAAGTGTATCGGAATCATCTGGTCAAACTGATGGAGTATCGTTTTTATTTTGAGGATCGTCCTCTCCTGGTGTACAGTGAGCTTCCACCTCTGCATCCAGCTGGTTATCAGTTTAATGTGAATATGTTCTTGCAGCATATTAAACGCAATCGCACAGAGGCAGCGAGAGAATATTTGCAGGATCATGCGAAGACTCTTGGCAGAGACTATATTGCAGATGTGTTTGGCATTAAGTCATTCCTCGGTAATCTCATCTTCAACGTGACGATCACTCTCTCTGATATGGATGTTCAGTCGAGCGCGTTAGAAGAGAGCAAGTACACGTATTTCAAAAATGTAGACGGGTCAACCACGCTTCGTGAAGCGATTGATGTACTGGATTCATTCATGAGAGAAGTGCAAGCTTGTACTTCTGGTGAAGGTAGTCGTAGAAGTGATCCCAACATGAAGATGTTGTTGGAATATATGCATGAGCATTTTGACAGGCCCCTTGGTCTTGCTGACGTAGCGAAGCATTTTCATTTTAATCCATCTTACTTATCCAGTTATTTCTCTTCTCACAAAAAAGAAGGTTTTAACGAATATCTGAACAAAATTCGAATTGAAAAGGCAGAGGAGCTCCTACGATCGGATGATGTGACGATCTCTGAGATCAGCAGCATGGTAGGTTATTCGGATCATAGTTACTTTTGCAAAGTGTTCAAAAAATTTACCGGACTATCACCAAGCCGATACCGGCGCAAATTCTGGGCTTAAAGTCAGAAGGATTAGATCATGAAGAAATGGATGAATCGTTTATCGAGCCTGGGATTATTCCCTAAATTATTTCTAGTAATGGTCGTCAGCATCGTTCTGGTCTCTGTGCTTATTCTGTGGACGACCATTCATATGTCAACCAACTTATTTACAGATACGTTTAGCATAACGAACTCGAAGGTGCTTAGTCAGATTAAAACGAATTTTGAATCGTTTAATGATGCAGTTGCTGCTGTTACCAACAATGTAGCGCAGAGTGGAGCCATTCGTGGTTTCCTGTCGGAAGGCGATGCAGATTCCATCTCCATGGCAAAATCCTTCTATAATATGAGGGAAACGATGAATCGCGTTCAGACCATAACCGAATCATATGAAGTAGGGATTACGATTGTTGGGATCAATGGACGGAGCTATTCCACCAACCGGGCTCATCTTCAGATGTCAGTGGATGAATTGAAGCAGCAGCCGATTACTGTTCAAGCGGCCGAGTCCCCGAGTCGTCTTATCATTGATGATTTTCATAATGAGACTGATACGGGCAAACTTCAGATGATCTCTGCAACTAAAGCGCTGACAGATCGAATGCGTAGCCGAATATACGGAACAGTGTATGTCACCATGAGAGAAGATGCATTCCGGCAGTTCTATACCAGCTTTACAAGTCGAGGTAATGATGTCGTCATCATGAACGAAAAGGGCGAGATCGTGTCTTCTAATCGGGAGGATTGGATTGGAACAACACAGCAGGAGTTGCTGTCCTACGCCCAGGAGATGAACGGAAGTTCCTCCAAAAACATTAATGCACGTGTAATGGGACAGGATAGCATCATTTTGTCCGAGTATCTGCCTTTCTATCGATTCTACCTGGTTAATGTGGTGGATAAAGAGCTCGCTATGGGTCAACTCATCGATATGAAGACCGTAGCTCTTATCTGTGCAGCTATTGTAGTAGGTGCCTTAATTCTGGTATTCCTGATTACAAGTCAGATTACCAAGTCACTGCGTAGATTGGTGAAGCAGATGTCCAACATTACGAAGAGTGATCTCGACAACTATATCCCGGTAAGTGGTAGTTACGAGAGCAAGCAACTAGGTCATGCTTATAACTACATGCTTGATGAACTCCATGATTACGTGGATCAGTTAGTACAGACACAACGAGATCAGCGTAATGCAGAGCTTGCGGCCTTACAGAGCCAGATTAACCCACACTTTTTGTACAACACACTCGCTTCTGTCAAAGTCCTAGTGCAGCAGGGCAATAAGGATCGCGCAGCAGAAACGATTAATGCACTTATTGGACTGCTACAGAATACGATCAGCGATGTAAGTGAGACGGTCACAGTCGAACAAGAAGTGGAGAATCTGAAGAATTACGTCTTCATCAATCACGTTAGATATGGAGGGCGGATCAAAGCAGCCTTCTATGTGGCTCCTGATTGTAATCACTATCATGTACCTAAGCTCGTCATTCAGCCTTTTATCGAGAATGCCTTTTTCCATGGATTTATCAAAAAGGAAACGGGTACAATTCATGTCTTGGTCTCTAGAGCAGGCGAATCCCTTATCTGCGAAATCATGGACAATGGTGACGGGATTGAAGGGCTTAATATGGGCGAGACGTTACCTAACCCGAAAAACAACCGTCAACTATTCAGTGGTATTGGTATTCGTAATGTACACGACCGGATCGAGCTGTTATATGGGGCACCCTATGGTGTCACGATTATGAGTAATGTGGGAGAAGGAACACGAGTTACCGTTACGCTTCCTTTGATTACGAACTGAATAAAATGGCGTGTAACCAATAGAAACATTGCTATATCGCAGTGTTGTCTGAAGCCCCTCGTTCTCTGGAAGTGTCAGAGAACGAGGGGCTTTTATATGCTTTATTTAAAATGAAAATGCACATTTGTAATATATCTAGATTGAGAAATTACAAAATCAAAAGAAATTACAAAAAACTAAATTTAGTGCAAGCGGTTTCTGTAAAGGTTTTCATTGTGGCAATAAGATGACAAATCCGTACAAAATTATTACTAACGAATGAAGATATGGGAATGATAAGATGAATACATCGGAAGCAACCGCTTTCAGAAAACGTAAACAAATTTACACACAAAGAGGTCGAAGGGGAGTTGAATGATTTGAAAAAAATGTGGGTATTGATGCTCGCTACAGTATTGTTATTGTCCGCATGTTCATCCGGCGGTGACGGAGGTTCTGCAGCTGGTGGTGGTGACGAGAAAGCGAACGAAATCACAATTTGGGCTTGGGACAAAGCATTTAACGTTGCAGCAATGGAAACTGCAAAAGAAGCATATGCAAAAGAAAATCCTGATTTGAAAGTAAATATCATTGAGTACGCGCAAGCGGACATCATTCAAAAGCTGAACACTGGACTTAACTCCGGAACAAGCAGCGGTCTTCCAAACATCGTTCTGATTGAAGACTACCGTGCGCAAAGCTTCCTGAATGCATACCCTGATGCGTTCAAAGATTTGTCTTCCAACATCACAGCTTCCGATTTTGCAGATTACAAACTCGGACCAACAGCTTTTGATGGCAAACAATACGGAGTTCCATTTGACTCTGGTGTTGCAGGTCTTTACTACAGAACAGACTTGCTTGAGCAAGCAGGTTACAAAGCTGCTGACTTGCAAGACATCACTTGGGATGACTACATCGAAATTGGTAAAGCTGTAAAAGAAAAAACAGGTAAAGAACTTCTTTCTCTTGATCCAAATGACCTCGGAATCATTCGTATGATGATTCAAACAGCAGGCAAATGGTATTCAGCAGAAGATGGTAAAACACCTGACCTGGCAAACAATGCTGCTCTGAAAGAAGCTTTCACGACTTACAAAGCGATGATGGATGCAAACATTGTTAAATTGCACTCTGACTGGAGCCAATTCATTGCAAACATGAATAATGGTAGCGTAGCTTCCGTTCCTACTGGTAACTGGATTTCACCATCTATCCGTCAAGAAGCTTCCCAATCTGGCCAATGGGCTGTAGCACCTATGCCGAAAATGGCTGGTCAACCAAACTCTGTACATGCAACAAACTTGGGTGGTAGCTCATGGTATGTAATGGACGTTCCTGGTGCAGATCAAGCAGCTGACTTTGTGGCAAAAACATTTGGTTCTGACAAACAATTGTATCAAGATTTGTTGAACAACATCGGTGCAATCGGTACGTACAAACCAGCAGTTGATGGCGATGCTTATGCTAAAGCAGATGAGTTCTTCGGTGGACAAAAAATCTTCACTGATTTCGCTAAATGGACTACAGAAATTCCAAGCGTAAACTATGGTATCAACACTTATGCAATCGAAGATATCCTAGTTGTTGAAATGCAAAACTTCCTGAACGGCAAAGCAATTGACGACGTTCTGGCTGATGCACAAAAACAAGCTGAAGCACAATTTAACTAAGATATCCAAGGTAACTTAAAGAACCCAATGATACATCGGAGCCATCTCCCATGTCCGGCACAAGTTGAACTGAACCGGACACGGCGAGAGGCTCTGTGGGTTCTACCCATGTTCCATGGAGAGAGAGGAGCCATACTGTGAAAGCCATGAATACAGGAGACAGTCTCCAAAAGAAAAATAATTTGACTGGATGGGCTTTTGTTTTGCTGGCTGTTGTCGGAATTGTTGCATTTTACTTCTATCCGATGGTCCAAGCGCTGCTCTTATCTTTCAAGTCTGGTGTAGGAGCCAATCTTGAATTTACGGGCCTTTCTAACTACAAAAGATTGTTCATTGATACAACGTTCCGTACAGCATTATTCAATACGTTCATTTACTTGATCATTCAAGTTCCTGTAATGATTATTCTCGGTTTGTTTATTTCCGTATTGCTGAATGACAGCACATTGCGCTTCCGGAGCTTCTTCCGTACAGCGATTTTCTTGCCTTGTGTAACTTCACTTGTAGCTTACTCTGTTGTATTCAAATATTTGTTTGCTCCAGACGGTATGGTTAACCAAGCATTAATGGGCTTGCACATTATTGGCGATCCTATTCAATGGATTACAGACCCGTTCTGGGCTAAAATTACGATCATAATCGCCGTTACTTGGCGTTGGACCGGATATAATATGATTTTCTATCTGTCATCTTTGCAAAACATCGATCAATCGATCTATGAAGCAGCAAGAATTGACGGAGCTAATGCATTCACTCAATTCTTCAAAATTACTGTACCTTTGCTCAAACCGATTATCCTCTTCACATCGATCACATCAACGATTGGTACACTGCAAATCTTCGATGAGATTATGAATATTACCAAAGGTGGTCCGGGTAACGCGACCATGTCGATCTCACAATATATCTACAACCTTTCGTTCAAATATTCACCAGACTTCGGTTATGCAGCAACAGTTTCGTATTCCATCGTAATTTTGATCATTATTTTGTCCATTATCCAGTTTAAAGTGGCAGGTGATAATAAAAATGGCTAAAGCTAAAGCAAAACGGATTTTCACATACGTGTTCTTATCCATCGTCGCCTTTGTATCCATTTTCCCATTTTTCTGGATGCTGGTCAGTGCAACAAATGCATCAGTTGATGTAACGAAGGGTAGATTGCTGCCAGGTTCAGCTTTCCTTGATAACTTCAGCAAGCTGCTTGATTCGACAAATCTAGTGCAGGCTCTGGGGAACTCAGCCCTGATATCAATCATTTCCACTGTGCTGGCATTGTTAATCGGCTCCATGGCTGGTTATGGTTTTGAAGTATACCGCACGAAGTCCCGTGATATCGTGTTTAATATTCTATTGTTGTCCATGATGATTCCATTTGCAGCGATCATGGTACCACTATATCGTATGTTCGCAACGATCTCTGGGGTTACTCCAGTTATCGGAATTAACACAATGGCAGCTGTTATCCTGCCAACGATTGCCACAGCGTTCCTGATCTTCTTCTTCCGTCAGAACACCAAAATGTTCCCGAAAGATTTGCTGGAAGCTGGTCGTATTGATGGTCTGAGTGAACTTGGGATCTTCCTGAAGATCTACATGCCAACAATGAAAACAACATATGCAGCAGCTGCAATCATTACATTCATGAGCAGCTGGAATAACTATCTGTGGCCACTCATTGTGTTACAGACACCTGATCAACAGACCATTCCATTGCTGATCTCGAACCTCGGTGCAGGTTATGCTCCGGATTACGGAGTAATCATGACAGCGATTGTTATTGCAACACTGCCTACAGCAATTGTATTCTTCATCATGCAGAAACACTTTGTTGCAGGTATGGTTGGTTCCGTTAAATAATGAAAACAGCATAAACTGTCCAGAATGGACAGAGTGCAAGAGGAGAGAAGAGGACGCCAGAGATGGCGTGCCTCTGTCTTTCTGTTTGTTTAGGGAAATAGTTGCGTCGAGAGTATATAAAACAAGCAAATTTTCGTTCTAAAGGGAGAGAGAGCCGATGAAAGCAACACAAGCAGATATCAATTGGTTGGGAGACGTTAGTGTATTTGAGGTAAATCGTCTTCATGCTTACTCTGATCACCGATACTATAGAACCATGGAAGAGGCTGTTACTTCAGGTCAAATGAACATGCGCTACGATCTGAACGGAACCTGGAAATTTAACTATGCGGTTCGTCCAGACAGCCGTCCTGAGTTTTTCTACAAGTCCGACTTCTCCAGTGAGGGTTGGGACGATATTGAAGTTCCAGGACATATTCAGCTTCAAGGATACGGTCAGATGCAATATGTAAATACTCAGTATCCATGGGATGGATTGAATGAACTGCGTCCACCAGCATTACCACAGGACAAAAATCCAGTCGGAAGTTATATTCGTTCGTTCCACCTGCCAACAGGCTGGCAGAACAACCCTGTATATATTTCGTTCCAAGGCGTAGAGTCTGCATTCTACGTGTGGCTTAACGGGCAATTCGTAGGATACGGTGAGGATAGCTTCACTCCATCGGACTTTGATCTCACGCCATTCCTTCAGGAAGGCGAGAACAAGTTGGCGGTTGAAGTTTATCAACGTAGTACAGGTAGCTGGCTAGAGGATCAAGACTTCTGGCGTTTCTCCGGTATCTTCAGAGATGTGTATCTGTACACAGTACCTGCTGCCCATGTTCGCGATGTACATGTTCGCACTGATCTGGACAAAACGTACACGAATGGTACGTTGCAGGTTAATCTGAAGCTTGAAGGTCAAGCGGCTGCAGGAGCTAAGGTTGAAGCTGAACTACGCGATGCAGAAGGAAACACAGTCAAAACGTTTGCATCCGATGTGAAAGACGGGTTGGTTAGTCTTCGTGAAGAGATCGGTAAAGTAAACCTGTGGAGTGCAGAAATTCCGTACTTGTACCGTCTCTATATTCGTGTATATGATGCCAATGGAGCATTGGTTGAAGTCGTTCCTCAGGCTGTTGGATTCCGTACATTTGAAATGATTGACAAAGTGATGCACATCAATGGTAAACGCATCGTGTTCAAAGGTGTGAATCGCCATGAGTTCAACCCGCGTCGTGGACGTGCTGTAACGAAGGAAGACATGTTATGGGATGTTCGTACGATCAAACAGAACAATATGAACGCTGTACGTACATCACACTATCCGAACCAAAGTCTGTGGTATGAGCTGTGTGATGAATACGGACTGTATGTTATTGACGAAATGAACTTGGAAACACACGGATCTTGGCAGAAGCTGGGTGTGGTTGAGCCTTCTTGGGTTATTCCAGGCGACAAACCAGAGTGGCATGATATCGTTATGGATCGCGCAATCTCCATGGTTGAACGAGATAAAAACCATCCGTCGATTATTATCTGGTCTTGCGGTAACGAATCCCACGGTGGTGAAGTGATCTATAAAGTATCCCAGTACTTTAAATCTGCTGATCCAACACGTCTGGTTCATTATGAAGGTGTCTTCCATGATCGTCGTTTCAACGATACAAGTGATATGGAATCCCGTATGTATGCGAAGCCGGCTGACATTGAGGAGTTCCTCAACGCTAACCCAGATAAGCCATATATTAGCTGTGAGTACATGCATGCTATGGGTAACTCCATTGGTGGTATGCATAAATACACAGAGCTTGAAGACAAGTACCCAATGTATCAAGGTGGCTTCATCTGGGATTACATTGACCAATCCGTATACAAGAAAGACCGTTACGGCAAAGAATTCCTTGCCTACGGCGGAGACTTCGGAGATCGCCCTTCGGATTATTCCTTCTGTGGTAACGGAATTGTGCACGCAGATCGTAAAGTGACTGCTAAAATGCAGGAGGTTAAATTCCTGTATCAAAATATTAAGCTCTTCCCGGATCGTAATGCGGTTAAAATTGTTAATGATAACTTGTTCGCGGATACATCTGAACTTGAACTGGTTTACAGCTTGGAGCGCGAAGGCCATGAAGTCGTTCGCGGTACGCTCGAAGTGAACGTTCAGCCGCAAAGCGAAACAGTGGTGAACCTTCCAATTGATGTGGAAGGGCTGTCCGCAGCTGAATATGCTGTGAATACAGCATTCGTTCTGAAATCTGCTACATTGTGGGCAGACCAAGGAGAAGAGGTTGCATTCGGACAATTTATTTTCAAACAAGAGAATAGTTCAAATGAGACGACTTCCGTTGATGCAAATCAAGTTCATGAGATTCGCGTGGTAGAAGGCGATGTTCACATCGGGGTACGTGTTGGACAGACACATGTCTTGTTCTCCAAAGCTTTCGGAACACTAGTATCCCTTCAATTCTCAGGACGTGAAACGATTGCTCAACCTCCACTGCCATTGTTCTGGCGTGCAACGACAGACAATGACAAAGGAACTGCAATGGGCTTCGAGCTTGGCGCATGGTATGCAGCAAGTTTGATGCCAAGATGTGTAGAATGGAAAGCAGAACAGCAATCCAACGCGTACCGTATTGAATTCACTTATAAGCTGAACATCTCCGCTGATGTGCAAGTGAAGGTTGCTTATACAGTACGTCATGATGGAAGTGTACATGTTCATAACGCATACAAAGGAACAGCAGGATTGCCTGAGCTTCCAATCCATGCACTGTCCTTCAAAACATCACCAGAATTCAGCAACGTCGAGTGGCTTGCACTCGGACCAGAAGAGAACTATGCTGACCGTGCTTTCGGCGCGCGTCTGGGCATCCATGCAAGCACTGTTGCAGATACAGTTGCTCCTTACCTTGTTCCACAGGAGTCTGGTAATCGTACAGGCGTACGCTGGGCAAAAGTAACGGATCATGCGGGACGTGGATTCAAGATCGAGGCAGCTTCTGCTCCGGTTGAACTCAACGTTTCTCCATATACAGCATTTGAGTTGGAAAATGCACAACACGCGTATGAGTTGCCTCCTGTGCACTATACTGTCGTGACTGTTGCTGGTAAACAAATGGGTGTCGGCGGTGACGATAGCTGGGGAGCTCCGGTTCATCCAGAGTACCGAATTGCATCCAATGGTGAATTGGAGTTCGAATTCGTGATTCGTTCACTTTAATAGAAATAAGCAGTAAAGAGGTCTCCATCCGATGGAGGCCTCTTTCTTTTGGTGTAGGCTAATGCGGATGAACATTTTTCCATTGAAACCGTATCCAGACAAACTCGTATTAAATTAGATAGTAGACATCGCATAATGGGGGGATTACATGATGAGTAGAAAAGCGAAAACGGGAGTATGGGTTACCTCTTTAGCTGTACTCGGCATTATCGTGGGGTGCTTCATATGGTATTTCAATACCGCTTCCGGAGAACGTGCACTCAAAACGATGAGATCGAATAATGCGGGTGGTCTTGAACGAGTAGTCAAAGTGTACAGCGATTCTGGTGAGTTGATCCATACGTACGAGGGCAAAATCGATCTACAAGATACGGAGTATGGCAATAAAGTATTATTTGATCTGGACGGTAAACGTATCGTTATCTATAATGCGACGGTGATCAGTGAGGAGAAGTGATGTAATTATTAATGTAACTGATGTAATACCTTCTTCTGAAAAGGAGGCGTTGGTGTGAACACGGGAATAGTGCTGCTTACGATGCTTGGTATGAGTGCCTTTTACGGTCTGATTGGATATTTCCTGATCGGATTTGTGGCTAGGAAAATATGGAGGCATTCCTTAGATCGTTATCAAATTATACAGATTCTCCTCGTTCTATCCATAGTATTTGTCATTGTGCAAGCCATTCGATATCAAAGTTGGGCTCTGGCCTTGCCTATAACAGGCATTCTGGTGCCTATGATTAGTATGATGACAACGTATAGGAGAAAACAAGCAAAAAAACATATGGAATAACCATAAACGCCAAAGCAGATGGTAGAATCTTTATTTTATTGGTAAGATAGGGAAAATAGATGCGGAGTAAAGCGGGGAACTAAGAAATGTATCTTTTGTCTGGATTCATCGTATTGTTAGGTGGAATAGCGATGTTGGTCTTGTGCTGTGTGCTGGTATACTTCTTCATATCTCTTGTTTCTCGCAAAGGCTTCAAGCGGATACTGCAAAAACATGACATTATCGAAATCATGGTGTGGACGGGGTTGATCCTCTTATCGGCGATGTTGATTGTGCAACAATCATGGTTTGTACTTTTACCCATTGTGTTGTTGATGATGACGATGATCAAATTACGACGTACCAATCGGAAACTAAGAGCTATACTTGGCGAGGATACCTAAATATGCCTCCGTATACAATGACACATACTATATAGATTAACGAGTGAAGGTTGACTAAATGACCTATATTAGTCGGCCTTTTTTAATATGGAATTAACGTAGACATATTCTTACATTGAAGAAAAAAAGGTTTACATAATCTACGAAATACTAATCTGGAGGGTATTATGGAATTTCAACCAATCTACATACATGGGAAATTAACGATACCAAAGATCGAGCTCAATCTGGATAGCAATACAGTGGTTGGCATTATAACAGACTTGAAACGAAAGCAGCTTTTGATGGATCAATTGGTCGATCAAGCGCAATATCATTTGCTTCGAGTACAACAAGGCGAATATATGAATCTAAGGGTAGAAGAGCTAATTACGTTTCTAATTCGAGTAACGGAAAGGACGGATCGTGTTGCTAAGTTAATCGATTATTTTGCTTTACAAGGTGAGCGGAAGGTAAAAATGAAGCATCTAAGCCCGTCGAGAAGAATGTATGTGACATTGCTGCGCGTATTTTTTGCACATCAGCCCACCCTTGTATTGGAGGAGCCTTATTTCTATCTGGAAGAAGACGATCGTCGTCATTTCAAGCAGATTTTAGATGATCTTTCAAAAGGCAAACAGATCTTGATTCTAACTTCGAATTTAGAGGATGCGATGATATCGTGTGATACAATTTATCGTCTGAACGAAGCGGGATTTCATCCACTGGACATTCGTGATACAGAAGTTGATGAACAGGGGGTACAGGAACAAGATCAAGCGAATATAACGCTGCAGAAAATTTATACGAAAAAAAATGATAAAGTAATTTTATTTAATCCGCCTGAAATTGATTACATAGAAAGTCTGAATGGTTCGATTCTTGTCCATGTTGGTGGAGAAAGTTTTGACTGTGCTCTGACGTTAACCGAGCTTGAACAGCGATTGTTGAATTTCGGATTTTTTAGATGTCATCGTTCTTACATCGTGAACCTACAAAAAGTTAGAGAGATTATTACCTGGACGAAGAATAGCTATAGCTTGAGACTAGACACAGGCAAAGATGCGGTAGTCCCATTATCGCGTTCCAAATTACAAGAATTAAAAGTACATCTCAACATTTGATTTCCGGGGAAATATCTAGGGTGTGTCTGAACACTCCGGAGGGAGCAGATCTTATTGAATTTTCGTTCCAAGCAAGGAAGTTTTCCGCAGGCGTGTCGGGGCACGTCAAGGGAAAGTGACGTAGCAGGGGGCGAAAAGGCGGTAGAAGATGCACTTCAGCGAGTTTTGGGACACACCCTGATATCCATTCAGTCCATATGGGTACCATTCAGATGCGCACAGCTACATTTCAGCGAGTTTTGATGGTTGATAGCATGTAATCTTAATATGCTGAGAACATCAACGGTAAGGAAGTGATCTGAATGAACATGATTCAAGTCGAGCATATTCGAAAGAGATTTGGTGATAAAGATGCATTATCAGAAGTCTCTTTTTCGATTCCCCGAGGTGAAATTTTTGGTTTTCTTGGCCCGAGTGGTTCAGGAAAAACAACATTAATTAAGATATTAACTGCGCAGTTAACTCCAACGAGTGGAAAGGCTAAGGTGTTTGACCAGTCGGCATCGATGATGTATCAATCGGCTCAGAAGATGCGTTTTGGTATGTTGTCTGATACCAGCGGACTATATGAGAGGTTAACGGTAGAAGAAAATCTAGAGTTATATCGTCAGTTATATGATCTCTCTCCGTCCTCGATTGATAAAGTATTGCAATTCGTGAATTTAGTTGGAGAACGTAAAAAGAAGGTTCATCTCTTGTCGAAAGGAATGCGTCAGCGTGTTCTTTTGGCATGCGCGGTGATCCATGAGCCGGAATTATTATTTTTGGATGAACCTACCTCGGCCTTAGATCCAGTGAACTCTTTACATATCTATAAAGGGCTGCGTTACTTAAACGAGAAAGGAACTACGATTTTCCTAACAACACATGACATGGCAGAAGCTGAATTGTTATGTGACCGTATAGCGATTTTGTATGAAGGGAAAATTCAAACCATTGGAAAGCCCAAGGAGCTAAAAAAACAACATCGGGAAAACATCATATCTGTCGAACTATTTAATGGGGAATCGTACGAGCTTCCGATGAATGCAGAAACAGCTAACCTCATTGCAGATTGGATGAAACAAGGACGAATTGATCGAGTAGAAACAAAAGAGCCGAGTCTTGGCGAGATCTTTATCAAACTGACAGGAAGTGAGTTACTATGAGTATCTCATTAAAGCGTATTCGAGCAATATTTATTAAGGATTACAAAGAATTCTCACGTAATTACGGCATTTCCGTTATTTTAATTATTCCAATTGTCTTTGCCTTTCTATTTCGTGGTGCTGATTCGTCTTCGGGAGCTATTGCTTTTCTTCTCAATTGCTCATTTGTAATTCTGACTTGTCTAGCACAAGCTTGTTTAATAGCTGAAGAAAAGGAACGTAATACATTGCGTTCTTTAATGATGACCCCTGCGACAACCACTGATGTTTTAATTGGAAAAAGTGCTTTGGTGTTTGTCATGTCTGGTGTTGTTCTCGCAATCGTTACATACATATTGGGGTACGAGCCAGCTAGTATGTGGGCGTATGTGGCAGCACTCTTCATATCGACTATCCTATATACTGCAATCGGAACGATATGTGGTCTGTTCTCTAAGACGCTACTTGAGGCATCGTTAACTATACTTCCTGTAGCGACCATATTTGCTGGGGCACCTTGGGGAGCGCAACTTGTGAATGACTATCCGATCTTTAAACTGCTGGAGTACATGCCAAGCAGTCAATTTGTACATTTATTAAGCGTCTCTCCTGCGGGCTATACGATGGGAGAACTATTGAAGCCACTGCTTATTATTTTGGTATGGACGATTGTATTAACAATCGTATCTGTAATTCTATATCAGCGACGGTTAAAGGATGAGTAGATAAATAAACGCTTAGGAAGCGTTCTAATTTAACTTACGTTAGTCATCATCGAATCATTTCGTTTTGCCAAGGGGGGCTGAATGTGCGAAATACCGTCGTGAAGTTGGTACAAGAGTTCAAAGACCGTGATTCCAGACAGAGGCTGGAAGGCTACCGAAGCATCGTTAACTTGATTAGAAAACAGGACTTAGAAGCATGGGACGATGGACAATTACAAGCTGAATTTCTCCGATTGCAAAGAGAGGCTAACTCGGGCACAGCCTTAGAGGAATTACTTGTTGATCTCTATGCATTGGTCTGTGAGGTCGCGAAGAGACAGCTTGATATGCAGCCATATGATGTGCAGATAATAGCTGCGATTGCACTACATGAGAGTGTACTGATCGAGCAGCAAACCGGGGAAGGGAAAACCCTATCTGCTGTGATGACCGCTTGTTTGAATGCATTGACTGGTCACGGGGTTCATGTGCTGACGTTTAACGATTATTTAGCACATCGCGATGCGAAGTGGATGGAGCCAATCTATCGATTTCTAGGCTTAACAGTAAGTTCGGTTCAAGCGGGTATGAGTCTGAGCGAGAAACGTGGAGCCTATGCCAAGGATATAACGTATGTTACGGCTAAAGAAGCCGGATTTGACTACTTGCGGGATACCATTGCATTATCCAAAGACGAACTGGTTCATCGTCCTTTCCATTACGTTATTATCGACGAGGCAGATTCCTTACTACTTGATGAAGCGAGGGTTCCATTAGTTATCAGTGGCGCATCAGGTACTTCTAGCGATGACTTTATTCAATTTGCTGAAGTGGTTCGACAGCTCGTGCCATTAGAGCATTTTCATTTCGACGAATTCCAACGTAACGTATATTTGAATGAAGCAGGCTCAGCAAGAGCAGAGTCATTGCTTGAATGTGGCAATTTATACGACAGCCATAACAGTCATTTGTTAACGTCATTAAATTGTGCGTTACATGCCGAAACGTTGCTAAGAAGAGATGTCGATTACATCGTTAGAGATGGTGGAATAGAGCTGATTGAAGAATTTACGGGTCGTGTGGCAGAGAATCGATACTTACCTGAAGGACTGCAAACGGCACTTATGGCAAAGGAAGGACTGCAATCAAAAGTTGGCGGGAAGATCCTTGGAACGATTACGATTCAACACTTTATTAGTCTGTATCCAAGAATTAGCGGAATGACGGCTACAGCGCTCGCTTCCAGCATGGAATTTAAAAGGATGTATGAACTTGAGGTTGTTGAGATTCCGCCCAACCAAACAAATAAACGAATCGATCATCCACATAGAATATACACACACCAAGAAGCCAAACTCAAAGCACTGGTGCAAGAAATCGTGACTGTTCATGCAACGGGGCGTCCAATGCTTATAGGTACGTCAAGCGTTCAAGAGTCTGACAAGCTAGCGGAGGCACTAACTGTTGCGGGCGTAGATTGCCATATTTTGAATGCAAAGAATGATGCGAAAGAGGCTCAAATGATTGCCAGAGCCGGAGAAATTGGCGCTGTAACGGTGTCGACCAATATGGCAGGACGTGGTGTCGATATTCGACTTGGGGGAGGCGATCTTACTCAAGTAGACCGAGTTTCGAAACTGGGTGGGTTGTATGTCATTGGGACACATATGAACGAAAGTTTGCGGATAGATAACCAGCTACGTGGACGCTCTGGTCGCCAAGGAGACCCTGGGGATTCTGTTTTTTATGTAAGTTTAGAGGATGATTTGTTAGTTCAATTCGGCATTCATGATGCGATTCGGGTGCCTAAGCAAGATGAGGTTCTCGATGCGCCGATAGTACACAACAAATTAG
The DNA here is from genome assembly GCF_036884255.1 of Paenibacillus tundrae. Classification (NCBI taxonomy): domain Bacteria; kingdom Bacillati; phylum Bacillota; class Bacilli; order Caryophanales; family Paenibacillaceae; genus Paenibacillus; species Paenibacillus tundrae. The sequence goes on from NZ_CP145605.1 coordinate 2,404,043, forward strand.
AACATACTCAGCGTGTTATGATGGGGCAAAACTTCGATCTTCAGCAGGAACTGAACCGTTATTCGGATATGATAGAAGATCAGAGACGAATTCTACATAAGGAAAGGTTCTCTATACTGAATGGGGATTTACCGATGAGTCCTTCGGAGCAGCGGGTTCGCCTTTTTTATATCGATGAGTTCTGGGCAGACCATCTAGCATATGCATCTTATATGCGGGAAAGCATCCACCTGGAGAGCCTTACTAACCAGAATCCATTGGATGAATTCCACAGACATATCACCGAAGCATTTGAACAACTTCCGGCTAAAATAGCTAAGGAGTCGGCAAATATGCTAACAAGGCTCGATGGGTCGAATGATCCAGCCAAATGGGAGCAGTTCGGTCTAAAGAGTCCTACCTCCACTAATACCTATATGATCAGCGATCAGTACATGGATTACTTACAGAATCGCAGTTCTTGGAATGCGGGCACTATCGTTGCTTTTTGGATCCGTAGGATGTTAAAGCCAGTATTCGGGTGGTCCAAATTTTGATCAGGTCAACAGCACACGAACAACAAAATAAAAACCTACCAGAAATCGCTCTGATAGGCTTTTATTCGGAGACCTCTTTCGAGGTCTCCTTTCATGGGAGAGGAGAAACCGGACGAAGAGCTTATGGGGAAACGTAAGTCTTCTCCGCGGTTGTCTACGACACTTGTGATGTCGATAATTATAGAATAGCCAGGAGATTTCCTTTTTATACATAATTGTCAATAATGAATCAACAATTCTTTTCGGTTTATTCGTAATCAATAAAAGCGACTATTTTTCAAACTCATCCCGATTGTGGTACGATAGCTGTATCAATAAACTTACATAGAGAGAATAGGTGACTCATTCGTGAGAGTGGTATCTGGAAGTGCAAAAGGTAGACCGTTGAAGGCGGTTCCGGGCACAGGAACGCGGCCGACCACCGACAAGGTGAAGGAAGCGTTATTTAGTATGATAGGCCCTTATTTCGAGGGTGGAACGGCATTGGATCTGTTTGCGGGCAGTGGTGGTCTCGGAATTGAGGCGCTGAGCCGTGGCATGGACAAGGCTGTTTTTGTTGATTTGGAACCAAAAAGTATTGAAGTCATTCGTATGAATCTGACAGCAACGAAGCTGGAGAATCAGGCAGCAATATATCGAAATGATGCAGGGCGTGCGTTAAAGGCTCTTGCTAAGCGGAGCACCACATTTGATCTCGTGTTTCTTGATCCCCCTTATCGAATGAAGAACGGGGATGAACTTATGCTTACGATGCATGAACTGGAGCTGCTTGAACAGGGTGCAACCATCGTGCTTGAATATGAATCTAAACATCTGTACCCTGAACAATTCGGCCCGTTTGAACAAACGCGCAAGGCATTGTACGGGGAAACTGCGGTTTCCATTTATCATTATGCACCTCATGCATCCGAAGATGGAGAATCTAGCACAGCGGAAGAGGAGGATCTCCATGAGTGAAATGATACATCGTCAAGAACGGATTGCCGTTTATCCAGGTAGCTTCGATCCTGTAACGATGGGACATCTGGACATTATCGCAAGAGCATCGAAGCAGTTTGACCGTGTGATTGTGGCGGTGCTGAATAATATGAGCAAAAACCCACTGTTTACGGTGGAGGAGCGCAAGCAATTAATTACGGAAGTGACTCGTCATCTGCCTAATGTTGAGGTGGATAGCTTCCGCGACCTAACGGCCAATTATGTACGCCAAAAGGAAGCGCAAGTTATCGTGCGGGGTATTCGCTCGGTCACTGATTTTGAATATGAATTGCAGCTGGCTTCCACCAATAGTAAATTGAATCCAGATGCAGAGACGATTTTCATGATGACGAATCCGAAGTATTCGTATCTCAGCTCCAGTATTGTAAAAGAAATTGCGCATTACAATGGAGATGTAACAGATCTGGTATCCCCTGAAGTAGAAGCTGCGCTCCGTCAGAAAATTAGCGAGAAAAACGCCCGTTGAACAAGCGAATCAGTCCCGAAAGACTGATCATAACGACGAGCAGCAGAGCAAGACTGAACATGGCTACCGGAATAGCGTACCCAATGAACGCTAGGCTTGAACTGTTGCTGAACAGGGGGAACCACGGCGGTACAGCCGGCAACCCGATGTTCGTATTGGTTTGAAACGTAGTCCAGACCTCTGTACTGTATCGACTAAAAGGTGCCCATAGAACAAGGCTCATGGCAAAAGCGATGAGTCCATGTATCAACCGTATGGAAACAAAGTCAATCATACTCCTTGCCGCAAGCCCGACTGATTTTAGAACGGCAGAGACCTGCAAATGGGAGCATAGCCCACCCCAGCCTAATACGGCTGCAATGAGAGCGATCATGGTTACAGACGCCAAAGGGGCTTGACTTAGATGGTAGATTCCAAGATGTACTTCCAGCAGAGATGGCCATAAGGCAACCGAAGAACCGGGTGTGAGATAAAGGCTTAGCAGTCGAATGAATACCGCAAATACAATCATAAATCCTCCGGTCATCATCAAGGTCTGAACGGCTTGGGAGACCGTGTCACCAAGTAGCTTACCGAATCCTCGTCCGTCACGGCTACGAGCCTCGCGAGCTGCAAGATTCATACGCAGCCAAAGTGTGTGGCGGGGAACGGTAGCCTTGGAAGATAACATGGAATGTATTTCTGTATGTGCTGATTCTGAAGGATGTGGCGATAAATCTGAGGCCGACCTTGTGCCAATGCTTGCTGCCCGACCTACTGGCAATAGGCGAATACCGATCATGGCGGCGATCCATCCGCTAATCCAATGTATACCGAGTAGAAAGTATCCGGCTACAGGCTGGTGAAGAAAAGCTGTACCCAAGACGATGATAATCATCATTGGATTGGAGAAATGAGCAATGGCTGCCAAGACACCCGCCTGTTTGGCGGTTATTTGTCGATCTTGTACAAGTCGTGCGGCTGTATCGGCTCCTGCAGGGAATCCCCCACACATGCCTACAGCTATGGCTAGTCCAGTCTGACCGGGTAACCGAAACAAACGTTGCATGAGTGGTCCTAACAGAACGCCTAGTGCATCGGTAAACCCAAATGCGGTTAGCATCTGGGAAAGCATGAGAAAGGGCAGCATGGCGGGGAAAATAATTTTCCACCAAATATCAAGCCCTTGAATGGAAGCATCGAAGGCTTCTTTGGGAGATAATACAACGGCAACAACGAGCAACATTGCACCACTACTTAGAAAAATGGTTCGTAACAGGCCCGAACGGGTAACCTCGGTCTGCATATTCATCAATTCACCTCATAGGATATAGCGCCGCGTTTACACACAGGCTGCTGGATGGATGTGGACGGCCGAATGGCGTCCGTAGACGGTTCGGCCTTGACCGGATAAGCGGCTGCTCACAGCGGCCTATCCGGCCTGTACCATTGTATGCAAGTTGATGAGAGTGTTAGACTTATAAATATTTAAGAAACGTAAAGAACGGGGGCTCATGCGATGAATCGGATTCGGAAATCTGGAGGTTTCAAAGCGTCGATCTTTGTGATCGTGGTAGCTCTGATTCTCTATGTTGCAGTTTACATGCCAACGCCGTATATCATTTATCTGCCTGGCAGTGCGGATGAGATCAAACCGATGGTAACGGTCAAGGGTGGAGACAAGGAGGAAAAGGGCGTATTTATGATGACGACGGTGTCAGCTACATATGCCAACGTGTTCCTACTTGGAACGTCCTTGTTTAATCGAAATGCTCAAATTGATAAAAAAGAAGATCGCTTACGTGGCAAAAGTGAAGCGGAATACTCTGCAGAGCAAGTATGGTTCATGAGTGACTCCCAATCCTCTGCGATGGAAGCGGCATATGAGAAGGCCGGTATCCAATATTCCATCGTTCCTGAGCATATCTTCGTATTTGGCCTTTCACAGGATCCTAAACCGCAAGGGGACATTAAGCCTGGAGATACCATTTTGGGTGTGGATGGAACAGCAACACCTGATAATACGATATTATCGGCGCAATTAAAGGGAAGAAAACCAGGAGATACGGTTGAAATGCAATTAGAGCGCGGCGGGGAAACAATTAGCCGTGAAGTTCAACTTGTAGAAGTGACGGACAACAAAACGGGGGAAAAGCGTCCAGGCTTAGGGGTAATGATTGGTACGGTTCAAAAAGTGAAGCCGGAAGATCCCGATAAACAGATCACATTTACAAGTACGCAAGTAGGCGGACCGTCTGCAGGGTTAATGTTCACATTGGAGATCTATAACCAATTGACGTCTGGTGATCTGACCAAAGGTCATCGTATCGCAGGTACGGGCACCATTACGAAGGATGGTACGGTTGGTCCAATTGGGGGCGTGATCCACAAAATTGTGGCTGCAGATCGGAAGGACGCGGAGATCTTCTTCGTACCCAAAGATAACTATAAGGAAGCCGAAGCAAAAGCAAAACAGATTGATACAAAAATGAAACTGGTTCCTGTTAGCAACGTTGACGATGCACTGGCTTACCTAAAAACGTTATCTGTGAAATCTTAATTAAGCATAGAGGGTTGTTTACATGAGAGGCTATTGCATAGCCTCTTTTCGTATTATTCGTATTATCAGGTTAGCCAGTAATTAATGGTTGGCCTTTTTTTATAGTCGTTTTACGATGGTGGGAGCCGGGAGAACGTAGCTCTTTTAGGAGGATCAACCCCGTACAAAAGACTGTTCTCCCACGACCTCCAAAAGACCATGTTTTTTTGTGCCTTGATTGGGCGGAATATCGTACCAATGCTCAAGTTTGTAAGTAGATCTGATGGTACGAATGAGCATCTGGATGCGCCAAGAAAGGCAAGAGGTGCTGTAATTCAAACGGTGTGAATAGAAACTGATTAGGGTGTATTGGGGATGGGGATCATTGAAGAGAGCGGTGTCTGATGGGTTTAGTTCCAAGCAAGGGTATACACGTAGGCATTCAGGGGGACGTCAACAAGGGAAAGTGACACGATAGGGTACGGGCGGGGTGGGGCGTAATAGGCGGTGCTCGTGCTCTTAAATGAGTGTGATCTTTGAAGTCGCGACTCTAAATTATGTACTAGTTCTAACGAACTCAGTCAGCGTTATTCACGGAAAAATGGCATTCAGGAGATGCTAACGAATCGTAGACACGCTAATGTACCTTTTGGACGCGAAAATTAGGTTCATTCCGTGGTAATTTGCAATATAACGTTTCTCAGGTTCATTACCATTTCCATTCGTTGTGAAATGGCGGAATAAGGTCTCTCAGATTCGTTAACAGCGATGAGACAGTGTAGGGAGAGAGGCTCCGTTCATGCCCGTTCATGAATAGACTATGCCTGATCAAAAAAACCTTCAATTGAGCAGAATTCACCTGCTACAGTGGAAGGTTTTTTTTGGTTGTTGAGCACAATATGACTCTTTTTTTTGACCAAGGGTTTTCAGGCATGATTATCGTACCGTTAGTTCGTGTAACAACAAGGGTTTAACCAAAGCAAAACGATATTTAGGAACTGAATATCTCTGGTAAGCTCAATCAGTAGTACTTACATATCCTCAATGATAGAATATCCCGCAGTTTCAGTATGTTTATATTCCTAATTTAGTATCGTATCGGTGGATCATAATAATCGCTGTACATCGTTCTTGTATCCTTGTCAGTGTAAGCAAGGGCATATGCTGCCTGAGCCTGTATATCCAGTTCAAGCTGGCTATGATTGAAGGTAGCTGGCTTGATCACGACGGGCAGAGATGCAGAACGTTTCATTTGTTTGAGCAGGCTCTGACCTTTCGAGCTGAAGCCAAGGACTCGAAGGTAACCTGGCCCCTCAGCCAAGATGCTGGGGGATAACTCAGTCTTGGAGTGGTTTAACAGCACATGTGTTAACATCCGTTGCAGCTTGGTACGCGTATATCGCTTGGTCTTCAATGCATGAAGCAAGGCATCGACTGAAGGCTCTGCGAGCTGAGACAGGGTACGAATCAGCCGATGCTCTAGTCCTTCAGTGACCTCGGCGATGCTGGCTAGCTCGGAGGCACGGCGGGTCGCCGCGATGTGCAGCAGCGGATGGACAAAGCGCTCCCAATGCACGGGAGCGCGCCGGGTTTGCCATTCGCGCTGGAGAATGGCAAGGGTTGCCGCCGGCACGTACTGCGCGGCGGCTTCAGGCCCGTCCGCCATCAGCAGGCGGCGGACGGCTGTTGCACTGGCGATCGCCCCCGGCCCGGGCGTCGCCTCGTGATACGCGGCACCGGTACGCGCCGCGGTAAAGGGCTGGATCGCGCTGCCTAACCGTTCCAGCGCGATCAGGTAGTGCAGCCCAAGCGAATTGTTGGGCTGTTCCAGCAGTGCAGCGGCGTCGCGTGCATCGACGCCGCCAGGCGCCAGTGCCGCCGCCGCGCCTGCGTACGCGGCGGGGTAGCTGGCGCCCTCCCGCAGGCGGCGCGCGATATCCTCGCGCAGCCCTGCGGGCTCCACAGCCAGCACGCGCGCAATGCGCTGCAGGCTGTCCAGGTCCCCCGACTCGCTGCCGAAGCAGAGCGAGTTGACAACCCCGGTATGGTGCAGCAATGCCACCGCACCATACGCAAACCACTCCGCCGGTTGCACTGCATAGGCAACCGGCAGTTCAAGCACGAGATCGGCGCCAGCATGAAGCGCCATCTCGGTGCGTGCCCTTTTACCTACGATGGCGGGTTCGCCGCGTTGGAGGAAAGGGCCGCTCATCACAGCAACGACAGCATCCGCCCCGCTAAGCCGCCGAGCTTCGCTTAGATGGTAGACATGCCCGTTATGCAGCGGATTATATTCAACAATGACACCAACGGCCTTCATATGTATGTATGCTCCTTTTCCAGAAAATCTTTTCAACATGCGCCTGTAACGTTTGGCTCAATCACATAGAGGCATTTATCTTCTACCATAATAGGTCAGGTGGGTCTGATGTTCAAATTGCAGGAGTCATACGTACCCAAAAAGGCATCACTCTTGCATCGTAAGATGCTTAAGCATGCCTCTTGAAGGGTTAACCCGTCATTTTATTGTGAAAGCGCAAGTTATACGTTATACACCTTCTGGAGAAGGGGCAAGCTGTGCCTTTGGACCAAAGAATTCATAATGGATCTGGTCAGGCGATACGCCAATTTCATCTAGTGCCGCATAAACGCTCTGCATGAATGGGACAGACCCACACATGTAAAATGTTGCATCCAAGTGATCTACAATCTGACGAAGCCAGTCGGCATCCATGTAACCTTCCTTGTGATAACATGAGATATCGCGATCAGAGCTGCTCGGCTGGGTGTAACAATAGTACGCACGAACATTGTCGTTGTTCTCAGCGAGTTGGTTTACGTGTTCACGGAATGCATGGTTGGCGCTATCTACATTGGCATGTATAAATGTGATTGGACGTTTATCGTTCTTTTGCACAAGGGTATTCAGCATACTAATCATTGGCGTAATACCCACTCCGCCACTAAGGAGTACAATTGGGCGTGGTTCTTCTGCGTGAAGCGTAAAGTCACCGGCCGGAGCGGATAACTCAACAACAGAGCCTTCTGTAACGTGTTCATGAAGATATGTGGAGATTACCCCATCTGGACGATCCGTGGAACCCTGTTCTCTTTTGACGGAAATACGGTAATAAGGTTTATCAGGTGCATCAGAAAGGCTATACTGACGTATCTGGGTAAATGCATGACCCTCTGGATGAATTTTGATACTGATATATTGTCCCGGTTCATGACTGGAAATGGGCAGACCATCCTCTGGATACAAGTAGAAGGAGGTAATGATGTCGCTCTCTTGCACTCTCTTCGCCACTTTGAACGAACGGAAGCCTTCCCATCCACCCGTTTGCTGCTCTGCTGTAGCATACATATCCTGCTCGATTCCAATAAAGGCGTCTGCAATGACTTGGTAGGCTTCGCCCCATGCCGTTATAATTTCATCGGTTGCTGCGTCACCAAGCACGTCTTTAATCGCTTGAAGCAGATACGTGCCAACAATAGCATACTGCTCGGGAACAATGCCAAGGCTACGGTGTTTATGAGCGACTTGACGTACGGCAGGTAAGATGGAGGCAAGATTGTCAATATGCAGGGCGGCTGTATATACCATGTTTGCAAGGGCTGCCTGTTGACGTCCTTGTTTTTGGTTGGCATGGTTGAATATATTCAGCAGTTCTGGATGCGCAGTGAACATGGTTTTATAGAAATGGCGGGTAATGGCTTCACCGTGCACTTCGAGTACAGGTACTGTGGATTTGATGACCTTAATCGTGTTTTCACTTAACATGAAATTCCCTCCCGATATAAGATGAAAATATTAGAGTCTGTTAGCAAAAAAAAGTCTGTCATGTGGTCAGCTAAGCGGCTTCACTAGCGTCGTCGTAAGATTTAGTTGGAAGCGGAAGCGGAGGTGGTCAAAGGAGGTTTCCTTCATCTCCATTAGAAAACGTTCGTTCAATATCTAACGCAGTAGCACGATAATCCGTAGTCTTCATTTTGGCTTCGTTCCATTTCTTTCGTACCGATCGCTAGACTCGTTAAGTTAATAGTAGAATAAATTCGTCTTGGATGCTTAAGGTGTTTCGGTTTACAACAAGTATAGATACGGAGTATGGAGGGGCGTGTGACATAGATCACACTAAATATCAACGAATTGTGACCGATACTTCCTGCAATAGATGCTTGTAGTTAGAGCGAAGTAAGCCTATAATGTTTCAATGTGCGTATTTGGTTGGAGATCATCGATTTTTTAAAATAGGGTGTAAAGTTAAAAGTGTTGACAAACCTCTTGAAAAATCGGTATAATGATTTTTGTTTGTTAAGTCAATTTCATAATAGTTTTAATGATATAGCGTCAGAATACATACAGTCAGGCAATGAAGTAGTTATATCTCAGCTTGATCTGTATACATGTCGTAAAGCGTTTGACAACAATTATGAGATTGGTTTCGTTTGGAGTGATGGAAATGTTAATGCCATTTCGCAAAGTGGCAACCAGTGATCGTCCCGTACAGTTCAATGAACAGTGGGATATTAAGGAACTGGTTTCTAACCGACAAGATATCACAGCCGTTACCCCGCTGACTGCGGATTTATCTGCAGAACAGAGAGAGGGAAGCGTTGTGGATGTTCATGGCAAACTGACAGTAGGAGCGGACATGTTATGCTCCAGATGTCTTAAGCCGATTAATGAACATTTTCATATTGATTTTCATGAGCAATTCAAGCAGGGAAAACAACCAGAGGAATTGCACGAAGACGACGATATTTTCTATGTGGATGAAGATAGCGTTGATCTGAAGGCTTATGCCGAAGGGACTTTTCTGCTACATCTTCCGTTTGTACCACTCTGTAGCGATACATGCAAAGGGTTATGCCCTAAGTGTGGCCACGAGTTGAACGAAGGTGACTGCGGTTGTGATAACGAAGTTATTGACCCGCGGCTTGCAGGGCTCAAGGATTTTTTTAAATGAGCATGATTGAAAATCGAACGTAACAACTACCTGCAAAGGTTGATTTTGATAAGGAGGTGGGAATAATGGCAGTACCTCAACGGAGAACGTCCAAGACGCGTCGCGACAAACGTCGCACTCACTTTAAATTGGCTGTACCGGGCATGGTGAAATGTGAGCAATGTGGCGAACTGAAACTGAGTCACCACGTTTGCAAAGTGTGCGGAACGTACAAAGCAAGAGAGATCATCTCTCAATAATAGCTAGCTAATAAGTAGTACTTCATTTCGGTGGAGTGCTACTTTTTCTTTTTCAATTTCCTTTCTATTCTATATGGATGGAACTCAAACGCTTTGCTGCTTTACGCTATTTCTTTTCTCTGCGTTCTTGAGATGCTAGTTCAATCTATATAGATATTTTCCCGTATAGGCCGCGGGATTTCATATAATACGGGCGAGTGGAGCGAAGGTTGAGAAGTGCGGATTGTTTTTGGTGGATCAGTCTTTCTTTTTGACACGGGATGAGATATACTATAGTTTAGTACCAGGTTCTAAGATTTGACGTTACATAGATATGAGTTATAACTTGTACGAAGAAGTGCCCTGAATTTAGGGCGTAATTATAGATTAATAAGCATCAAGGATAGAACTGACCGGATGGGCGGTTCCGTAAACGATATAGCTGGGGGGTGTCAGGCATCGAACGTGTACCGAAAAGACAGAGGCAGCAACAGTTGACCAAAATGATCGAAGACAACCCGTTTGTAACGGATCAAGAGCTTACACGACAGTTAAAAGTGAGTATTCAGACGATCCGTCTCGACAGGCTGGAGCTTGGCATACCTGAGCTTCGGGAACGGATGAAACTAATGGCAGAGCGCTCATACGATCAGGTTCGCTCTTTGCCTCTGCATGAGATTATCGGTGATATTGTAGACTTGCAGTTGGATAAGAGTGGAATCTCCTTGTTTGAGATTAAGGAGGAGCATGTCTTTTCCAGAACGGGTATTGCTCGGGGTCACTATGTTTTTGCCCAGGCGAACTCCCTTGCTGTAGCGGTGATTAATGATGAGATCGCGTTGACCGCATCGGCAGACATTCGTTTTGTGCGTTCTGTTCATCTGGCTGAGAAATGTATTGCCAAGGCCTATGTCAGATCAATCTCAGGTCAAAAGGGAAAAGCCAAAGTTGAAGTGTTCACTTATGTGGGGGAAGAGATGGTGTTCCAAGGCAACTTTGTTATCTACCGTTCGGGTGGAGAAGACAGCGTAGAGGGAGGTCAACTGGTATGAAGATTGTCATTGATGCTATGGGAGGCGATAATGCCCCTGCGGCAACGGTCGAAGGGGCGATCGCAGCCGCCACAGAATGGACGGATACACAGATCGTTCTGGTTGGCGACGAAGCCCAAATTGAACCGCTTCTGAGTCAAGCTGCGGTTAAGCCTGCGAATCTGTCCATTCGTCATGCTTCTGAAGTTATCGGTTCGGATGATGAACCTGTGAGAGCTGTCCGCCGTAAAAAGGATGCTTCCATGGTCGTAGCCGGAAGGATGCTGAAGGAAGGTGAAGCAGATGCCATGATCTCTGCGGGCAATACCGGAGCACTCATGACAACCGGATTACTAGTTGTAGGTCGCATGGATGGCATCGAGCGTCCAGCACTCGCACCGATGATTCCAACGATTGATGATGTAGGTGTACTTGCATTGGATCTTGGCGCTAACATGGATGCGAAGCCAGAGCATCTTGCGCAGTATGGACTTATGGGTAGTTTGTATAGACAGAAGGTTCAAGGTGTTGACTCACCGCGAGTGGGTTTGTTGAATGTAGGTACAGAGCCTGGTAAAGGAAACGAACTCACGAAGCATGCCTACCCTTTGCTAGAGCAGTTGCCGATTCGCTTCGTAGGTAATGTTGAAGCTCGTGACGTACTGACAGGTGCATGTGATGTGCTTGTCTGCGACGGGTTTGCAGGAAATATATTGTTGAAATCGCTGGAAGGCACAGCAGGTGCCATTTTTACTCTGCTCAAAGAACAGTTCTCATCGTCACTCAAAAGCAAATTGGCTGCTGCTGTGCTTATGCCTGAGCTGAGAGGTCTGAAACGGAAACTGGATTATACCGAGCATGGCGGCGCGCCGCTTCTCGGTTTAAGCAGACTAGTTGTTAAGAGTCATGGGTCGGCCGATGGGAATGCGATCAAAAATGCAGTGCGTCAAGCAAGGATCGCAGTACAGAATCAGCTAGTGGAGAGCATATCTAAGGAAATTAGCGGGAAGTGAGTGACGACATGAATAATTTGCGCCCGGTTGGGGTTATTGGTACGGGGAAATATGTGCCTGAGAAAATTTTGACAAACAGCGATCTTGAAAAAATGGTAGATACAAATGACGAGTGGATCGTCAGTCGAACAGGGATCAAAGAGCGTCACATCGCTGCACCGGATCAAGCCACTTCAGATCTGGCATATGAAGCTGCGATCAAAGCATTGGAATCTGCGGGCATGACAGGCAGCGATTTGGATCTAATCATCGTTGCAACGATTACACCAGATTCTGCGTTCCCTTCTACTGCTTGTATTCTTCAAGATAAATTAGGCGCTAAAGGTGCGGCTGCGTTCGACCTGTCTGCTGCTTGCTCTGGTTTTGTATATGGACTTGCGACAGCAACAAGCTTTATCAAAAGTGGTCTTTACAATAATGCACTTGTTATTGGTGCAGACTGTCTGTCCCGGATTACGGATTACACGGATCGGAATACCTGTGTACTGTTCGGAGATGGCGCAGGCGCAGTAATCGTTGGAGAAGTACCTGAAGGCCGTGGATTCAAATCATTTGATCTAGGTGCTGAAGGTGCGGGCGGCAGCTTGCTTCAACTGGAAGGTGGAGGTTCACGCCTACCGGCTTCTGCAGAGACCATTGAGAACAAAAAGCATTACATCTACATGAATGGTCGGGAAGTATTTAAATTTGCGGTACGTGTTATGGGAACGGCTACGCTAGAAGTGCTGAACAAAGCAGGTCTGGATCGCTCAGACGTAGATTTGTTTGTTCCACATCAAGCTAATATTCGTATCATTCAATCCGCGATGCAACGACTGGATCTTCCAGAAGAAAAAGTAGTTGTGAACGTAGATAAATATGCTAACACATCAGCGGCCTCTATCCCTCTTGCTTTGGTTGAAGCTGCTGAAGAAGGACGCATGAAAGCTGGAGATACCGTACTGATGGTTGGATTCGGCGGCGGACTGACATGGGGAGCATCTGTACTCGTTTGGTAAATTAGATAGCTTGGAGAGATGAATCTGATGAGTAAAATAGCATTTGTATTTCCCGGTCAGGGATCACAGGCGGTAGGTATGGCAAAGGAAGCGTATGAGACGGTTCCAGCGTCAAAAGAAATTTTTGAAGTAGCTGATCAAACGCTTGGCTTTTCGCTGAGCAACCTGATATTTGAAGGACCGGAGACCGAGTTGAAACAGACATCAAATACACAACCGGCTCTGTTGACAGCAAGTATTGCTTGGCTTGAGGCATTTAAAGAAAAAGGGATTCAAGCGGATTACATGGCTGGACATAGCTTGGGAGAATACAGCGCACTAGTGGCGGCAGGCGTATTGTCGTTTGCTGATGCGGTAAGTATTGTCCGAGCACGTGGTCAGTATATGGAGCAGGCTGTGCCTGGTGGACAGGGAGCGATGGCTGCAGTATTGGGTGCGGATCGGGAAGCGCTGGGGGTGCTTTGCCGTGACGTATCTGAAAGTGGACATGTCGTAGAACTGGCGAACATGAACTGCCCAGGTCAAATTGTTATTTCAGGTGTTAAAGAAGGCGTTGCTGCAGTAGCGGAACGTGTGAAAGAAGCGGGCGGCAAACGTGCAATTGCACTGGAAGTCAGTGGACCGTTCCACTCTTCCTTGATGAAGGATGCGGCAGAGAAACTAGCAGATAAACTTAAAACTGTTTCTTTCGCACCAGCTAACGTTCCTGTTGTGGCTAATGTGACTGCACAGCCGGTAGAAGATGGACAAGTTCAACAATTGTTGACAGAACAGGTCTATTCTCCCGTATTATGGGAAGACAGTGTGACATGGCTTATTGAGCAAGGTGTAGACACGTTTATCGAGATTGGTTCGGGAAGTGTACTAACGGGTTTAATTAAAAAGACAGATAAAACCGTGAAATTATACAACGTAAACAGTCTTGAAACGCTTGAAGCAACGGTTGCTGCCTTGCAATAAAAAAAACGTGAAGAAGCGAAGCGTTCGCCTGAAAGCTTTTCTTAAAGAAAGCTACATCGAAAGCATACGCTATCATCCGATTTTCCCTTTGGAAAAGGGGATCAAAAAAATCTAGGGATAACAGCGATCGGAACGTTGTTCTGTCATCAGAGTGGTAAGTGGTAACTCTATATTTGGGAGAGGAGGAACGATTATGTCTAAACCGTTAGAAGGAAAAAATGCATTGGTTACAGGCGCATCCCGTGGAATTGGACGCAGTATCGCGCTTGCTCTGGCGGAAGCGGGTGCCAACGTTGCCGTGAACTATGCAGGCAGCCAAGCGGCTGCTGAGGAGGTAGCGGAAGCGATCCGTGCCAAAGGGGTCAAAGCAATTACCGTTCAGGCTAATGTGGGTCAGATGGACGAGGCTGAACAAATGGTCAAAGCCACGCTTGAAGAGTGGGGTAATGTCGATATTCTTGTTAACAACGCTGGAATTACTCGTGATAACCTGATTATGCGTATGAAAGAAGAAGAGTTTGATCAGGTTATTGAGACGAATCTAAAAGGTGTATTTAACTGCCTGAAGGCAGTTACGCGCCCGATGATGAAGCAGCGGTCAGGAAGAATTATTAATATTTCCTCTGTTGTAGGTGTACTTGGTAATGCAGGTCAAGCTAACTATGTTGCTGCTAAGGCAGGCGTCATTGGTTTGACGAAAGCATCTGCTCGTGAACTCGCTTCACGAGGCATCACAGTGAACTGTGTTGCACCAGGTTTCATTGAAACAGATATGACGAAAGAACTGTCCCAGGAATTGGTTGATGGCATGCTAAGTGGTATTCCATTGTCCCGTCTGGGTCAGCCGGATGAAATTGCTGGCGTCGTAACATTCTTGGCATCAGAAGCTTCATCTTATATGACAGGTCAGACACTTCATGTCGATGGCGGCATGTACATGTAATTCTTTCCTGACGTGAATAATAGTCGGGGAACAGGCGCTGGACGATCCGAAATGCCGGAAAAAGGCCGGATTCCCCGGCCGGGAGCCGCATATGTCTTCTATGGCATTTTGCCTGCGATTCTCGTATAATACCAAGGAGGAGGTGAACCGGATGTCCGATGTATTGGAGCGTGTAAAACGCATCGTCGTCGACCGCTTGGGCGCAGACGAAGCTGAAGTTACACTTGAAGCATCTTTCAAAGAAGATTTGGGTGCTGATTCTTTGGATGTAGTGGAATTGGTCATGGAATTGGAAGATGAATTCGATTTGGAAATCTCTGATGAAGATGCAGAAAAAATCACGACCGTAGGTGAAGTTGTAAACTACATACAATCTCATACCTAAAGTCAATTCAGTCCCGCACCTGTTTTCGAACAGGCGGGACTTCTCATCATTCATTGGTTTTTCTCATTCCGCAGGTAGCGTAGGTTAAGTCAGGAATTCTTCTTGATTTCTTACGTGTCTCCTGCGGATTTTTCACAAAAATACTTGCGTAAAGCAGTCGATATAGAGGTGAGTCGGTTTGAAACAAAGAGTAGTAATTACCGGAATGGGCGTAATGACATCGCTCGGAAAAGATTTAGAGACGTTCTGGGGAAGTTTAATGGCAGGTAAGTCCGGAATCTCTCAGATTGAGGCATTTGATGTAAGTGAATATACTACTCAAATTGCTGCCGAAATCAAGGATTTCAACCCGGAAGAATATATGGATCGTAAGGACGCACGCAAAATGGATCGTTTTGTTCAGTTTGCTGTAGCTGCCGGCTTCAAAGCTGTGGAAGACAGCGGATTAAAAATTGACGAGAACATTGATGCAGAGCGTTTTGGTGTATCGATCGGATCGGGTATCGGTGGATTGGGTACTTGGGAAGATCAGCATAACGCATTGCTGCAAAAAGGCCCTAAACGTGTTAGCCCGTTCTTCATCCCAATGATGATTTCGAATATGGCTTCTGGTCAAATGTCGATCTCTCTTGGTGCAAAAGGACCGAACATTAACGTAGTAACTGCTTGTGCTACAGGAACACACTCCATTGGAGATTCCTTCAAGTTGATTGCTAACGGTGATGCAGATGCAATGATCTGTGGAGGAGCTGAAGCAACGATCCGTCCAACTGGACTTGCTGGTTTCTGTGCAATGCGTGCGATGTCTACACGTAATGATGATCCAGCTCATTCTAGCCGTCCGTTTGATACGGGACGTGATGGATTCGTTATGGGTGAAGGTGCTGGTATTCTGATTTTGGAATCACTGGAACACGCTCAAAAACGTGGTGCACGTATCTATGGTGAAGTCATTGGTTACGGATTGACTGGGGATGCACATCACATGACAGAACCAGATCCAGATGGAGCAGCTCGTTGTATGAAGATGGCGCTTCGCAATGCAGGTATTGAACCTGAAGAAGTGGACTATATCAATGCTCACGGAACATCCACACCTGTAGGTGACCGCTCAGAGACGCTGGCAATCAAGAAAGCGTTTGGAGATCATGCGTACAGGCTGGCTGTGAGTTCCACTAAATCGATGACGGGTCACATGCTTGGTGCTGCTGGTGGGGTTGAAGCGGTAATCTGTGGATTGTCTCTGACACATCAGACACTTGCTCCAACGATCAATCTGGAGAACCAAGATCCAGAATGTGATCTTGACTATGTACCAAATGTTCCGCGTCAAACGAAAGTTAATATTGCAATGTCCAATTCATTTGGATTCGGCGGTCACAATGCCACCATTATTCTCAAAAAATTTGAAGCATAAGGGGCTAGTTCAATTTGAGTGAAGATCTGAAGCAATTACAGCACAAACTTCAAATCAAATTTGACAACAGGCAGCTTTTAAAACAAGCGTTTACCCATGCTTCGTATGTAAACGAACACCGGTTCAGTCAGCATCAGGATAACGAACGCTTGGAGTTTCTAGGCGATGCGGTATTGGAGTTGACTGTTTCGGAATACTTGTATCATTTGTATCCTAACCGTCCGGAAGGTGAACTAACGAAGCTGCGGGCATCTATTGTCTGTGAACCTTCCCTTGTCAAATTTGCTGAAGCATTGGGTTTTGGACAGTATGTACTTCTTGGAAAAGGTGAGGAACTGACTGGAGGACGGACGCGGCCAGCGCTGCTAGCTGATGTGTTTGAATCCTTCATCGGTGCATTATATCTGGATCAGGGACTGGAACCGGTTAGGACGTTTCTGGATCAGCATGTATTTCCGTTAATTGTTCTGGGCGGCAAGTTGCAAATGAGCGATTACAAAACGGAGTTGCAGGAACTCACACAGCATCACAATATGGGATCTTTGGAATATCGAATTGTTGAAGAACGGGGTCCTGCCCATGAAAGGGAGTTTGTCTCCGAGGTCCATATGGGTCAAGAACGGCTTGGCAGAGGTACAGGACGTTCCAAAAAAGAAGCTGAACAGCAGGCTGCATCAGCAGCGCTGGAACGATTGAAGCTTCCGGAAGCCTGAGGCTTTACCGATAGCGCATAGACAAACGAAGAGCAAAGAGCAGCCCCGCGGGTCCGCCCCGGCGGAATGATTAGCCGGACTGCTTTTTGCTCTTTTTTTTGTAAAGAGAGGTTAGGGTGCAGTTTCCCCTAATTCAAGGATATGCGCTGCAACAACTGAAATTTGCAAGAGGAGGTGACGGGAAGCCCTATGTTTCTTAAACGTATTGAACTGGGTGGATTCAAGTCATTCGCCGACAAAACAGAGATGGAATTCGTTCGTGGCATAACTGCGGTTGTGGGCCCGAACGGTAGTGGGAAAAGTAATATATCTGACGGAATTCGCTGGGTATTGGGGGAGCAAAGTGCTAAATCACTACGTGGTGGCAAAATGGAAGATATTATTTTTGCTGGTAGTGATGCGCGAAAAGCCGTCAATTATGGTGAAGTTTCATTAACCCTCGATAACGAGGATCATGCGCTTGCCTTAGATTTTGGTGAGGTGACCGTGACACGTCGTGTACATCGTAGCGGAGATAGTGAATATTTTATTAATAAGCAATCATGTCGTTTGAAAGATATTACAGAATTGTTCATGGATACAGGGATCGGTAAAGAAGCCTACTCGATTATTGGACAGGGACGAATTGAAGAGATTCTAAGTACCCGGTCAGAGGATCGCAGGGGGATCTTCGAAGAGGCATCTGGTATCGTCAAATATAAATCTCGTAAACGGGATGCTACACGCAAGCTGGATGAAACAGAGCAAAATTTGCTGCGGATTCATGACCTCGTTACTGAACTAGAAGATCAGATTGGCCCGCTCAGAGAACAGTCGGAGAAGGCAATTCACTATAAGGAATTACGGAGTCAGTTGAAATCTCAAGAAATTTCGATGTATGTGTATCAGATTGAACAAATCCATGCTTCCTGGAGCAAGGCTAATGAACGTTTACAATCGTTAAAACAGGAAGAGGTTGGTCTCGCTGCAATTGTCTCAACACATGATGCAAAGCTAGAGAGCGATCGTAATGCGTTACGTACGCTCGAAGCTGAGACGGAGCGACTGCAATCGGAGCTCCTACAATTCAGTGAAGCAACCGAGAAGAGTGAAGGACACGGAGAATTATTAAAAGAACGAGCACGCAATCTGCAAACAAACCATGAGCAATTGACCGTGACAGTTGCAGCCAGTGAAGAAAAGCACCGCGAGCGTGAGGCTGAGTTGCTCTCTCTTCGTGAGAAGTTCGCTAAGCTGGAGAAAGAACT
Source organism: Paenibacillus tundrae (assembly GCF_036884255.1). Taxonomy (NCBI): domain Bacteria; kingdom Bacillati; phylum Bacillota; class Bacilli; order Caryophanales; family Paenibacillaceae; genus Paenibacillus; species Paenibacillus tundrae. The sequence continues at coordinate 2,422,457 of NZ_CP145605.1, forward strand.
TACGGATGTGAGAAACAGCCTGTCCGAGGAAGAGGCGAAGCTCATTGGGGTGACTGGAGGTATCAGTCAACAGCAAGAGGAGAGTCTCAAAGGTAATTTGCTCGAATTAATGAATCAGATGGCGCAGACACGAAACGAAATTCGTTATGTGGATCAGCAAAAGGAAACGCTGGAACGACGCATGAGTCGTGCATCCGAAGAATCTGGCAAATGGGAAGGGCAAAAGGAAACGTTAGAGCAGCGTAAAGCGGAAATCGAGAAAAAGGTTGCACGTCTGGGCAAGGAAATTAGTGAACTTCGCGGTGGATACATTACCGAGAGTGAACGACTTCAATCCTTGCAGAAGCTGCTGGAAGAGAGTCGGGGAACCGTTCGGAAATGGGAGCAAAAGCGTGAAGCTCAAGTTTCCAGACGTGATACGATGAAAGAAATGCAGGATGATTTTGATGGATTTATGCTCGGCGTTAAAGAAGTGCTGAAGGCGTCCCGTAAAGGTACACTGAGCGGGGTTCATGGCGCGGTGGCTGAGCTGATCAAAGTGCCTGAAAAGATTGAACTTGCGGTAGAGACGGCGATGGGTGCGTCTGTGCAACATATCGTCATGGAGAATGAATCGGTCTCCAGGCAGGCGATTTCTTTCCTGAAGCAACGTCAACTAGGTAGAGCTACATTCCTACCCCTTGATGTCATTCGTCCTCGTACCATTGGTGCTAATGAGCGCTCGATGATTGAAGGTATGGATGGATTTGTGGGTATTGGTGCCGATCTGGTTCAGTATGATTCAACGTATGCCTCGATTATCGGTAGCCTACTTGGTAATGTCATCATTGCGGAAACGCTGGAGGTTGCGAATAAGATTGCTGCACGGTGTCAATATCGCTTCCGAGTAGTTACCCTTGAAGGTGACGTGGTTAACGCAGGCGGTTCCATGACAGGGGGAAGCCAGCACAAGAAAAACGGCAGTTTGCTCAGCCGTAAACGGCAACTGGATCAGTTGGATCAAGACATTGTGGATACCGAAAACCAGATCGTCAAATTGCACCGCAGTGTAGAAGATGTCAAAGCACAGTTGGAGCAGTGCCAGGACAAGCTGGATGAGCTGCGACAGTCTGGTGATGATACACGTAATGCGGAACAACAGGCATCAATGGAAATGAAGCAGGTTGAGCATGAGCTTCGTCATGTACTGGAGCAGGTTGCTGTAGCCGGTCAAGAGAAGAGTGGATTCAAAGAAGAGATTCAAGAGATGGACAATGCTCGTGCGGTCGCTGTCCAGAAGCTTGCGCAGCTTGAAGAGGAAGAGAAGGCGACGCATCGTGCTATCCACGCTGCTGAATTCGCGCGTAAGGCCAATGAATCTGCCAAAGAGGAATTGCAGAGCCAATTGACGGAGCTGAAAGTGCGGGAAGGTAAGCTGGATCAAGAGCGTTATTCCAATGAAGAGCAGCTACGTCGTCTGGAACGTGAGGTCGAGTCCCTCGTGAAGGAACTTCGTCAGAATCGTACTTTGCTCGCTTCGATGGAAGCGGATTTGAAGAAAACACAGCTTGAGAGTGTTACGCAGATTGAGAATCTGAATGAGTACAAGCTGAAGAAAACGGAAGCTTCTCAGGAGCTAGATTTCAAGCGAGCTGCTCGAAGTCAGTTGTCGAAGAAGCTAGAGCTTGCGGAAAGTGAAACAAAGGAACAGCGTACACAGCTCAAAGCAGTGGAAGAGCAGATGCGTCAGACCGAGATTTCCGTGAACAGGCTTGATGTTGAGCTAGAAAATATTTTGCGTAAATTGACCGATGAGTATGAGCTCGGATATGAACTGGCTAAAGAGCGTTACCCTGTACCAGAGGATGTAGAAAGCACACAGGCTGAGGTACAGAAGCTCAAACGAAGTATATCTGCACTTGGTGAGGTCAATCTGGGAGCCATTGAAGAATTCCAGCGTGTCAATGAACGATACGAGTTTCTCAGTGAACAGAAGAATGACCTGGTCGAGGCCAAAACAACCTTGTATCAAGTTATCCGTGAGATGGAAGACGAGATGGCTAAGCGTTTCAAATCAACGTTTGATGCGATTCGCCGTGAATTCGGCACCGTATTCTCCAAATTGTTTGGTGGTGGACGCGCGGATCTCGTCCTAATGGATCCTGAGCGAATGTTGGATACGGGAATAGATATCGTAGCTCAGCCACCAGGCAAAAAGCTGCAAAATTTGCAACTATTGTCCGGGGGAGAGCGAGCGCTCACAGCCATGGCATTGCTGTTTGCCATCCTGCATGTTAAACCCGTGCCGTTCTGTGTTCTTGATGAGGTAGAAGCTGCACTGGATGAAGCGAATGTTGTTCGTTTTGCTCAATATCTACGTGAATTCTCCGAACAGACCCAATTTATCGTGGTGACACACCGCAAGGGCACGATGGAGGAGGCTGACGTTCTCTATGGCGTTACGATGGAAGAGGGCGGCGTGTCCAAGCTCGTTTCCGTTAAGCTGGAGGACGAGGAAGCGGAGATCGCATAGACGGTTAAACTAGGTCGTGTCTGAAAACTCGCTGAAGTGCATCTTTTCCCCTTTTCGCCCCCTGCTGCGTCACTTTCCCTTGACGTGCCCCGGCACGCCTGCGGAAAACTTCCTGGCTTGGAACGAAAATTCGGCAAAATCTGCTTCCTTCGGAGTTTTCAGACACTCCCTAAAAAGAGCTCTATGAAGTATAGGCAACATTACAGGTGGTCTATTATAAATGAAGTATGACTATGCACACGATGGAGGGGCTTTATGAGTTTTTTTAAGAAGCTGAGAGATAGCATTGCTAGCAAAACGGAGTCGGTTACGAAACAGTTTAAGGAAGGACTCGAAAAGACACGCAAAGAGTTTGTTGAGAAAGTATCCGACCTTATGGTTAGACGCAAAAAAATCGACGAAGAATTCTACGAAGAATTGGAAGAAATTCTAATTGGAGCCGACGTTGGCGTTAACACCGTCATGAATCTCATTGATGAATTACGCGTTGAGGTCAAAAAGCGTAAGATTGAGGACGCAGCTGAGCTACAACCGGTACTTTCTGAGAAACTAACCGATTTGTTACGTGGGGAACAAAATAATGAATTAAAGCTAAATCCGAATGGGATTACGGTTATTTTATTTGTTGGCGTTAACGGTGTTGGAAAAACAACGACCATTGGTAAACTGGCGCATCGTTACAAACAGCAGGGCAAAAAAGTCATTATGGCAGCAGGGGATACATTCCGTGCTGGTGCAATCGAACAGTTAGAGGTTTGGGGACAACGTGCTGGAGTGGAAGTCATTAAGCAGCAAGCGGGTTCTGATCCGGCGGCAGTTATGTTTGATGCTGTGCAAGCGGCTAAACAACGTAACGCGGATATTTTGCTCTGCGACACAGCTGGTCGACTGCAAAATAAATCCAACCTGATGGAAGAGTTGAACAAAATTTATCGTGTTATTCAGCGTGAAATTCCGGATGCTCCACATGAGGTGTTGATGGTGCTTGATGCAACGACAGGACAAAACGCCCTGAATCAAGCGAAACTGTTTGGAGAGAAAAGTGGCGTGACAGGACTCGTACTAACGAAGCTTGATGGTACAGCTAAGGGAGGGATCGTGGTTGCGATTCGCCAAGAGTTGGACTTGCCCGTGAAAATGGTAGGTTTGGGTGAGAAAATGGAGGATCTGCAGCCATTCGACTCTGAACAGTTTGTACATGCATTGTTTGCTGGGCTGATTCAGGAACAGGTAGAAGAAGGCTCCACTGAAGAGTAAATCTCTATCAACGGATTGGTTAGACAGAAACAACATTTTTGGAACACAAACGTAACGTATACATGACCCTATTGCCGTTGATAAGCGTATGCTCTACATGTTTATCTACGGCAATAGGTGTATAATGGAATAAATGTGAACTTAAAAAAGGGTTAGAAAGGACGGTTGATATGGCCAATACCTATACCTATTCCCGCCGTGAAGAAGTCGCTAACGCAGTAACTCATGGGATCGGTGCTGCGCTTAGTGTGGCTGCATTGGTACTATTAATTGTATTCTCCAGCATGAAAGGTACGGCATGGCATGTGGTTAGTTTCACGATCTATGGAATCACGATGCTTATGCTCTACACCAACTCAACGTTGGTACACGCACTTAAAGAGGGTAAAGCCAAAGATTTATTTGAGTTTTTTGACCACTCCTCTATTTATTTGTTTATCGCAGGAACGTATACGCCCTTCTTATTCGTTGCTGTCCGTGGGACACTTGGGTGGACGTTATTTGGAGTCATTTGGGGTATCGCATTATTCGGCGTAATCTTCAAGGCGTTCTTTACGAAAAAGTTTCTGTTTATGTCCACGATCTTCTATATTGCTATGGGCTGGCTCATCGTCATTGCTTGGCAACCGCTTGTAGCTGCAATTCCTTCAGGAGGAATCGTGTTATTGGTAACGGGTGGACTGATGTACACGCTTGGAACGCTGTTCTATGTGTGGCGTGGATTCCCGTATCATCATGCCATCTGGCATTTGTTTGTACTGGCAGGCAGCATTCTTCACTTCTTCGCCGTACTTTTATATCTTACACCTCTACGATAGTAACAATGAACGAATCAGCTCTTTTTAGATAGTGTTCAAAAAGCCGCCCTTATTGAACACTCATTCTATAAATAGGAGGGGTTCGTTTTTTGTTTGGAGAGTAGTGATGTAAAAGAAGGATATAAGTGGCTTGGATATTGATTATTTCACCTTATTTTTGAGTAGTTTTATGCCTTGAATATAGCAATTTTATTGTGACAAGTATTTTTGCTTGACATCCTGATTTCTTTTCGGTATTATTAGGAACGTTGCAAGAGTGTAAAGTGTTTTTCCTTGACGAAGGGAGTGCCCCGATATGAGTCAAGAAAATCGGCTTGAGAAGACAAACCGAATTAACTTGCTGTTTGCTTTTTATGAACGTTTACTGACAGAGAAGCAACAGACCTTTTTAAAGTATTACTTTCATGATGATTTCTCGCTCGGTGAAATTGCATCCGAGTTCGAGATCAGCCGCCAGGCGGTATACGAGCATATCAAGCGTGCCGAACAAGTGCTTGAAAATTACGAAAGCAAGCTTGGCTTGTTAGAAAAGCATGAGCGTCGCAATCGTAATCTTGAAGATTTGCAAAATGCATTGGAAGACATCGGTGTCTCCATTGATAACAACAAACCAATAAACGATATTGTTCAGCAGCTTAGAGAATAGAACCATTTTGAGCACTGAACGAAACGTAACGATCTTACAAACAGTATTACAGCTTAAGGAGGTGGGATCATGGCATTTGAAGGATTAACGACCCGATTGCAGAATGTGTTCAGTAAACTGCGCGGCAAAGGCAAGGTGTCTGATGAAGATGTTGCCGAAGCGATGCGCGAGGTGCGTCTGGCATTGCTTGAAGCGGATGTAAACTTCAAAGTGGTCAAGGAATTCATCGCCAAGGTGAAAGAAAAGGCTGTCGGTAAAGAAGTGATGGATAGCTTCACACCAGGAATGGTGATTATCGACATCGTAAACAAGGAACTCACGGACTTGATGGGTGGAAGTCAGTCGAAGCTGGCTAAAGCGAATAAGCCTCCAACAGTTCTGATGATGGTTGGTTTACAGGGTGCTGGTAAAACGACAACATCCGGTAAACTCGCTAAAATGCTGCAAAAGCAAAATAGCAGACCATTGCTTGTAGCGGGAGATATTTATCGTCCTGCAGCGATTAAGCAGTTGCAAGTGCTTGGTGAACAGATCAAAGCGCCTGTATTCACACTGGGAGATCAGACAAGCCCTGTAGAGATTGCACGTCAGGGATTGCAGCATGCAAAGGATAACGGCAATGATTATGTTATCATTGATACCGCAGGTCGTTTGCACGTAGATGAAGAACTGATGGAAGAACTTCGTCAGATCCATAGTGTAGTTAACCCGGATGAGGTTCTGCTTGTTGTAGATAGTATGACAGGACAAGATGCTGTTAATGTGGCAGAACACTTTAACAAGCAGCTTGATCTAACCGGTGTTGTACTGACAAAACTGGATGGAGATACTCGTGGTGGTGCGGCGCTTTCTGTCAAAGCCGTTACGGGTTGCCCAATCAAGTTTGCTTCTCTTGGTGAGAAGCTGGATGCACTTGAGCCTTTCCATCCGGAACGGATGGCTTCACGGATTCTCGGCATGGGCGATATGCTCTCTCTAATTGAGAAAGCACAGTCGAACATCGACACAGAGAAGGCCAAGGAAATGGAACGTAAGATGCGTAATGCTGAATTTACGTTTGAGGATTTCCTTGAGCAGATGGATCAAGTGAAAAAGCTTGGACCAATTGATCAGATCATGGATATGATTCCTGGCATGGGCAAGATGAAACAAGCTAAAGATCTGAAGGTTGATGACAAGCAGATGGGTCGAATTGAGGCGATTGTGTACTCGATGACAACAGAAGAGAAACGTAACCCGGACATGATTAATCACAGTCGCCGGAAACGGATTGCTACGGGTAGCGGAACATCTCTGGCTGAAGTTAACCGACTGATCAAGCAGTTTGATGAAATGCGCCGCATGATGAAACAGTTCTCGGATATGATGGGACCTAAAGGCGGCAAAAATAAAGCGATGAAGCAACTCAAAGGATTAGGCAAAGGAATGAAGTTTCCTTTCCGTTGATCTACCTGAGTTGAAGTAATAATCAGATTTCATTGAAGGAGGTGAATTTTCAAATGGCAGTTCGTATTCGTCTGAAACGTATGGGTGCTCACAAAGCTCCTTTCTACCGCGTAGTGGTATCGGATTCCCGTTCCCCACGTGACGGTCGTTTTATCGAGGAGATCGGTTACTACAACCCGGTTGAACAACCGGCTGTTGTTAAGATCGATGAAGATAAAGCATTGCAATGGCTTCAAAATGGTGCGCAAGCATCTGACACTGTCCGCAACTTGCTGAGCAAAGCGGGCGTGATGAAGAAGTTCCACGAGTCTAAACTATCTAAATAAGGTGCTGATTCGGAGGGTCATCTATGGAAGAATTAGTAAGTGTAATTGCTAAGGCTTTGGTCGATCATCCGGAAGATGTGACGGTTCGGACGGTTGAGAAAGACCGGCTTGTCGTGTATGAGTTAACCGTGCATCCTGACGATGTTGGGAAGGTCATTGGTAAACAGGGACGTATCGCAAAGTCTCTCCGTACAGTCGTCACATCAGCAGCAGTTAAGATGGATAAACGGGTTACCGTAGATATCATATCTTAAAGATATACGAAAGGGGGTTAGGATGCATGTCCTAGCCCCTTTTCGTGCATGCTGAACTTAAAGAGGTTGTTCAAAAAGTCCGCTTTTGATTACGAAGGATGCCTGAGGGCATCTCAGCATCGAATATGGGATTCAGCCGAAATGTCCGTTGCTCACGTAGGTTTGCCTACGCTCCGCTACTCCATTTCTAGCTTTATCCCATCTTCTCGGTACTGAAAACCGTCCTTTTTGAACACGCAATTAATGTATATCGGATATTAAATTAAAATATTTTTTGGTATGAGTGACATCGGGAGCAGTGTAGGAGACGGAATCGATTCTGGAGAAGCGTTAGCGTTCACCTTTATCACCACATTTTCACCTTTTTATAATAGTTCAAAAAATGAGGGGATAACAGTGATCGGAAGAACGAACCGTCGCTGGAACGGCCATTCGAGAGTCGAAGTACCTATTTAATTTGATTGAATTTCGTAGGAGGATTGTATGGCAGAATTTATGAACGTAGGTAAAATTGTAAACACTCATGGCATTCGTGGAGAGTTGAAAATTATGCCGTTGACGGATTTCCCGGAAGTACGGTTTGCTAATAATGCAGAACTATATTTCTTTACAGCGGATAATCATCCGAACTTGGTGCATGTAGAATCTGCACGTCTGCATAAAAATATGTATATCGTTCGTTTGAAAGAGTACGGAAACATTAATGAAGTGGAAAAGTTCAAAGGCGGGATGGCTAAAGTATCCAAAGAAGATTTGGCCGAACTCGACGAGAACGAGTATTACTTCCATCAGATTGTAGGATGTACTGTCATTACGGAAGAGGGAGATACGCTCGGAACGATCTCCGAAATCCTAACGCCGGGTGCCAATGACGTATGGGTAGTCAAAACACCAGCAGGCAAAGAAGTTCTAATTCCGGTAATTGATGATGTCGTGCTCCATGTGGATGTGAAGGAGAAACTGGTTAAGATTCACCTTATGGAAGGGCTGCTGTAGCATGAAGGTAGATGTACTAACTTTGTTCCCGGAAATGTTCGACGGTGTATTCGGGACGAGTATTCTCGGTAAAGCTCAGACTAAAGGACTTGTTTCTCTAAATGCGGTTAACTTCCGTAATTATGCTACCAATAAGCATAACACAGTAGATGATACGCCATATGGGGGCGGAGGCGGTATGGTGTTGAAGCCTGATCCGATCTTTGCTGCCGTGGAGGATATCCTTGATCAGCGTGAAGAGGCTACTGTGCCTACGATGAAGGCGCCGCGTATTATTTTGATGTGTCCACAAGGGGAGACGTTCACACAGCAGAAGGCGGAAGAGCTTGTGCAAGAGGATCATCTTATTTTTATATGTGGACATTATGAAGGTTATGATGAGCGTATTCGCGAATTTCTAGTTACAGACGAGTTGTCCATTGGCGACTATGTGTTGACAGGCGGAGAGTTACCAGCCATGGTTGCTATTGATAGTGTGGTACGTTTGATTCCAGGTGTACTCGGCAACGAAACGAGCGCAGTGACTGACTCGTTCAGCACGGGACTGCTGGAGTATCCGCATTATACACGTCCACCAGAGTTTAGAGGCATGAAGGTGCCAGACGTGCTGTTATCAGGTCATCATCTGAATATCGATGCATGGCGCAGGGAGCAGTCTCTGCTACGTACTTTGGAGCGCAGACCTGATATGCTGGAAAGTGCGGAGTTGACGGATAAAGAACGAATTTGGTTAGAAGAGCTTCGTTTGAAAAAAGAGAAATCAGAGTAGGAAAAGGCTCTTTATACCGACTTTAAGATACATTACATTACAGATGTAGTGAAATAGTGAGCGGATAAGTTCATATATGCAGTATATGCATATGATGGTTAAACACCATGGACTTCTACTTTGTGTATGGATAGATATCCAGGCAAAAGGCCTAGTTACAGCCGTAATGGCGGTATAGCTAGGCCTTTATTTGTACACATGCTTCAATGTGTTGACTTTTAGTTCGCCTCAGTAACCGATTCAGCATCTTGACTTGAACCGGATTGCAGCAATGCAGGCAGATCCGTGCCAGTAGTCACGGTAAGACGTGGAAGCCTCATTAAGTCGGCACCAGGCTTCACCATTCCTTGGACAATGGTAAAGGCCATGCGGTAGCCATTTTGCTGCAAATAGTAGATCATCTGTGTACTGGTGTATCCAAAAGGATAAGCGATATAAGGTGTATCAATGCCTGTCTGCTTCATCTGCTGAATATCATCGCTGAGGAGCCTAGTATCGAGACCAGCGGGAACGAGCTGACCACATCGCATGAAACCTTTATGATGCAGATTGTAGGTGTGACTGTTATATTCAAATACATCTGAACCGGCTGTCATCTCTGGTTTGGATAAGAACGTATCTTTGCTTGAGTCAAATACAGAAGGCTGATCCTGAATCTTGTTTCCAATCACAAAAATGGAAGCGTGGAAATCATACTTCTTGAGAACAGGATAGGCAAGTGTATAGTTGTTCTGGTAACCATCATCAAAGGTGATTACGATCGATTTGGAAGGTAATGAAATTCGTCCATTAACGTAGTCTTCCAGCTCTTCAAGTGTGATCGTATGATAACCTTCGTCATGTAAGTATTTCATGTTTTTTTCAAAGTCTTGCAGACTAATCATAGATTTGTTTTGTTTCTTCAGAGCGTCCATATGAGGTTCTATGTAATGATACATCAATACAGGAACTTCTGTGGCAGTACCTGGCGCAACGTGAAATGTAGTGGCATCAAGAGTAGGTGTGCTGTTATATTCGGAGTGGGATAATGAGAACGCTTCGCGTTTCACCATATCCCATGATGTGCAGGCTTTGTGTGCTAAGGCGTTGGAGGGGTGATTAACGGCATAGACATATACCGTGGTCAGACAGGTAAGTACAGCTAGAGTAACAAGCAAACATTTTTTCCATTTCATATGATCGTGGTTCTCCTTATAAAAAATATCAGTATAATTCATGACATAACTAGCCCTATATATCATAGACGAACATGGCCGTGCGGAAGTTACAGTATCTTAGCCGGTTGCAGGGTTGACTTTGTTCGGTGAATCTGATTATTAAGCATTCTAATCTTGAGAATATGTCTATTGATATAGCTGAGCTGTAATAAGGGAGATCATGAGAATCATGAAAAGTCGCCAAAAAGGTATAATTACGGTTGTGTGCTTATTATTATCGGCTGTCACTGGAATTGTTTGTTTTCAATTATCTACGCCAAAGGAAGTGAACCAGTATCACTCAGCGGGGATTATTAAATTAGTGGATAAGAAGGACGGGCCAGTAAAGGTTGATCATTATAAGGTGCAATACATCCTGTTACTGGAAAGCTTGACAGAGGAAGGGCCGACGGAGGTAGCATTTGATGAGCAGACGAGGGTGTATTTGGCGAAAGGACTTGAGCTGGAAGGTGTGACAATTTCTCAATTAAAGTCTGAGCAAAAGATTGATGTCACGTATGAATTTCCAAATGATCATATCATTAGAGCAAGTGAGATTGTCATTCAGCAATAATCAAGATATCGGAATGAGATACGTATAACGAGGAAAGTCTTTTTCAATAAGGATTATAAAAGTAAAGTAATCAATGGATACTTGGTTATATATTTGGGAATAGTTATTGGTTCATAGTCAGAGTACAAATAACCTGATACATTTGTCTTGTTTTTTGATATGCTACATGATACAATAAGTCTGTTGTGTGGAATACGGCGGTCCTCTATGGATAATGAAGGAGACAAGGTGATCTCTGGAAGAAGTATGAACGCCTGTACGGAAGGAGGGAGTCATAGATGAATATCGTTCAAGCGATTACACAAGAACAACTTCGCAAAGATATTCCGAGTTTTCGTCCTGGTGACACTTTGAAAGTGCACGTTAAGGTAATCGAGGGAACTCGTGAGCGTATCCAATTGTTCGAAGGTGTTGTGATTAAACGCCGTGGTGGTGGAATCAGTGAGACTTTTACAGTTCGTAAAATTTCTTACGGTGTAGGTGTGGAAAGAGCTTTCCCGCTTCATTCCCCAAAAATCGATAGAATCGAAGTGGCTCGCCGTGGTAAAGTGCGTCGTGCGAAGCTTTATTATCTTCGTGAACTACGCGGTAAAGCAGCGAGAATTAAAGAAATTCGTTAATATAACGGATACCGGGGAGGGCTTGGAGACAAGCCCTTTTCGTTTTTGTCTGGGAAAAGTTGAACCGGAGGTACACTTCCGAGTAAAATGGTATGGCGGCACACGTAAGAGTTAGTCCGGGAGGTTTGAATTAATCAGTTATTGATGTCATTTAATTGTGGTTTGAATGTACGGAGTTCTTGTGTGAGCATTTTGCATAAATCCAATGAGCGACTTATAATTACCAAAGATTACATTTTTAGTGAGTTGTGAAAAAGATTCATTCGTCTTCACATTGGCTTACACGGGAGTATCTGCCCGTCTGAATTACCGTTTCCGAGAGCAAGTGGAATCGAATTATGCAAAATGCTGGCGTATAGATTACATAACTGATGAGATTATTTTGTATCTGTTTCGATCTGGATGAGAATGGAATGATGCAAAAATCTGGATTTGCAAGCTGCTATAAACATGTACCGTGAAGAGAGGAAGATCAGTGATGGAACATGAAGTTCAACCAAACCAAGGCAATGCTGTCGATGAAAAAGACAGTCGATCCAAAAAAGCTAAAAATGAAATTGTCGAGTGGCTTAAAGCCATTGTTATCGCATTAGTGCTTGTTATTTTGATTCGGTGGTTGTTATTCAAACCATTTGTCGTAGACGGACCGTCTATGCAGCCGAATTTTGAAACAGGTGAACGTGTTATTGTTAATGAAATATTATACGATATTCGCGAGCCGAAGCGTGGCGAAGTTATTGTCTTCCACGTACCGTCCGAAGGTCGAGATTTCATTAAACGAGTTATTGCAGTAGAAGGTGACACGGTAGAGGTAAATGATGATACGGTAACAGTCAATGGTCAAAAAGTCAATGAGACTTATATTCAAGGTGCGATTGATGCCGCAGAAGCAAATGGCGGAACGTATAACGTGAAGGATTTCCCGAATGATCAATTCCCGGATGGTAAAGTGCCACCAGGACATGTGTTTGTAATGGGAGACAATCGTCCTAACAGTACAGATAGCCGTATGATTGGTTATGTATCTCTAGAGGATATCATCGGTCGTGCCGATGTAATATTCTGGCCGATCGGTAAGATTAAATGGATTAACCATTAATAGTGATGCTGGACTTATGGCAGACTATGTAATGTGAATGATAACGAGAATATTAAGGCAGAGCTTATCGTAAGAAGGACTGCCTTAGATTAGAATGATAAAGAGGTGAGGACAAGGTGACGATACAATGGTTTCCAGGTCATATGACCCGAGCCAGACGCCAGATTCAGGATAAGTTGAAGCTCATTGACGTGGTCATCGAACTGTTGGATGCCCGTCTGCCTGTCTCCAGCCGTAATCCGATGATTGACGAAATATTGCAGGGGAAACCCCGTATGATTCTGTTGAATAAGTCCGATTTGGCAGATGCTAAAGTGACGCAAGAATGGATTGACTATTTCAAAAAAGAGGGAATAACTGCTTTTCCTGTAGATGCTTCAACAGGCACGAATGTAAAAGACATTCCTGTACAGGCGAAGCTTCTTCTAAAAGAAAAAATTGATCGCCAGCTAGCTAAAGGGGTTAACCCTCGTGCGGTTCGTGGATTGATTGTAGGTATTCCAAACGTTGGTAAATCGACGCTGATCAATCGACTGGCAGGCCGAAGTATTGCACTGACAGGGGATCGCCCGGGTGTGACGAAGGGACAACAGTGGATCAAGGTAGGCAAAGAGATGGAACTGCTGGATACCCCTGGTATTCTGTGGCCGAAGTTCGAAGATCAGAACGTAGGTTATCGCCTTGCGGTAACCGGTGCCATCAAAGAAGAAATTTTGAATGCCGAGGATATTGCCTATTTTGCGATTAGTTATTTAATGCGTTATTATTGGGATGCTCTTGAAGAACGTTACGGACTTGAGGATTTTTCCAAGGATGCAGATGATTCAGACAGTGTCATTGCAATTATGGAAAAGGTTGGACGCATTCGTGGTTGTATTGTAAGCGGAGGGCGTGTTGACCTTGAAAAGGCATCAAGAGCCTTTTTGCGTGAACTGCGTGCTGGCAAGATGGGACGCTTCTCAATGGAAGCTCCATATTAATCAATATATGATAGGAAGATGAACTGTATACTCAGTCTTCTTCTATGGAACAAGTGCCGAAAGAAGCGGCCGTTACCGGATTACCGGGAGCGGTCGCTTTTTTGTATACAATAGGCGGGAGATCTAATTCACTAAACCATTTACGTGATAATAGGGAGAGGCAAATTAATAGGAAATAGAGGCATGACTTATTTTAAAAAGCTAGACCTATGAGATAACTTCGTCCACAAGCATTTACAAAAGGGCGTTATTTGGAAGATTTTGAGTGAGAACTTGCATTGCTCAGATTGCGTCATATGTATATGAGGACAAAACGAATCATGGTATGATGAATGGTGAAGTAAACGCACAAGGACGGATGCAAAATATCTTCAATTTAAATAAACAAATGCCGATAAAAATATTAAATCTATTTGTTATTTCTATACCATTAATATGTAACAAGTTGTCTACTAAATTAAATGTCGTTGGTGAACATGTATAGTTCAGTAACTGTAATATTTCAATTGAAAATCCAATTTAAATCTGTATGAATCTGATAAATACGTTATTGCAAGCATGGGTAGAGGAGATGAAGGCAAGATGACTCATAACGATAAAGAAGTTGAACTTATTCAGTTAGAAGTCCTGGATAAACCAAAGAAGAAAAAAGAAAAAGTGGCTGCTGAACCACTAGATTTGCTGCGATATGAACGAGAGTATTGGGAGAGTGGATTCGAACATATTGCTGGCATTGATGAAGTCGGTCGGGGATGCTTGTTTGGAGATGTGGTGGCGGCAGCGGTCATTTTACCTCGGGATCTGATTCTAGAAGGTGTGAATGATTCCAAAAAGCTGTCGGAGAAAAAACGCGATATGTTGTTTGAACTCATTATGGAAAAAGCGATATCTGTCGGTGTTGGTTTTGCGGATGCAAAAGAGATTGACCATCTTAATATTAAACAAGCGACTCGTCTGGCAATGAAGCGGGCAGTGGAAGGGCTTGAGGTTCGACCTGACTATCTCTTCGTAGATGCGGAAAAGGTCGATGTGACTATACCTCAGATGTCAATCATTAAAGGAGATGCCAATAGTCAGTCCATTGCTGCAGCATCCATTATCGCGAAGGTGACCCGGGATCGACTGTGCAAGGAAGAATGGGAGACGTTATATCCGGATTATGGTCTGTCGATACATAAAGGCTACGCTACAAAATTTCATCGGGAACAGATCATGGCTTTGGGAGCAACACCTATGCATCGCCGTAGTTTCCTAGGGAATTTGTTAGGGGAGCAACAAACGTTATTTTAATCAACATCAGTTCAACTAACTTTAGTTGAACTGATGTTGTTCAGACGAGAGGAGGGAAAGTCGTGAATATCAGCTCAATGATTCGAGGGCTACTCGGAGACAATAAACCAGGCGAAGCCAAACCTCTTGAATTAAAAGAAGGTCAGGTGGTACGTGGATCTGTTCTTAGTGTGTCAGATGATGGCGGAGATGCCGTTCTGCAAATACAGGGAGTACAGGTGAGGGCTAAGCTTGAGACGCCTCTGCGCCCAGGGGAAACCACGTTGCTTCAGGTACAGCCACAGGGAGAGAATGGCGTCACTGTGATGAAACCGCTGGCTAATACGTTGTCGGAACTGCCTCAAGCATCGTTGAACAACCTGCTTCAAGAAGTAGGTTTGTCTGATACGAAAGGGAATCGTGAATTGTTACTGGCTATGCAGCGCAGTGGATTACCTCTGACCAAGGATAATGTCGCTATGATTCAAAATATGATGACAGCTAAGCCCGCACAGGTTCCGGTGGAGGAATGGGTGCAATCAACGGGAATTGCTTTCCAGCGGGGGCTTCCCATTACGGCGGAGACTGTTAAAGGGTTACATCAGGCAGTGTTTGGTCCACCCTTGCATCAATTGTTAAACGGGCTTGCAGATCAGTTGGAATCCTTTCTCACGCAACAGCCAGGCAAGTCGGCTGCAACCACGGGAGAACAAGCTGGTGCGGCGAAGACAGCGATTAACCAGGGAGTGGCAATGCCCGTGACGGGAAGCCTGCAAGCAGAAGATGCCGCATTGCCTGCTGGTGCAGGGCGTCCTTTGGCAGCAACGAATGGAGCAGGACAGGCACCCGTTGCAATTGGGGGAACCCCTGTTATGACCGATGGCGCAGCAGAAGAGGTGGGAGCCCCATCAAAGGCGACCGGGCAACCGCCAGCAGCAGGCACCGGTAACGCTACGGAGGCTGCTGGCGTGAAAGCGGGAACCAGCCAAGTGGAGACGCCTGGCAAGCAAGGAGCAGGTATTCCGGCGGGAACCGGAATACCTGGGGAGAGCCCGCGTGGTGCTGAAGCGGGCTCTGTGGGTCAGAGCCGCCCAGGTGCAATCGGGGCGGCAGATCTTCAGGCTGCCCGCGCAATCGCGGGACAGCCAGAAGCAGGCGCTGCCGGGCGAACTGCCGGCAGCGCTGAGGGCACGCCTGCGGCTGCGAGTGCAACGCCCGCAGCCGCGCAGGCGGCGCCAGCAGCAGCAAGCGCAGCGGAGCTTGCGCCTAAGCTGCTGGCGCTGCTGGATGCGCTGCGCAGCGCATCCACTGCCGCACCGGCACAGCCGGGTGCGGCAGCCCAGGCCGCCCCTGCATCGCAGGGCGGCCAAGCCGCTGCGGCTGCCGGAGGCGTGCCGCAGCAGGTTGCAGCCGGCGCTGATGCGCCGCCGGCTGGTGGAACTGCCGCAGCTCCTGCAGGTGCTGCGGCAACGCCCGGCACCCACGGGGGAGACCCGTGGGTGGGGCGTGTGTTGAAGCTGCTCGGTGCAGAGCACGAGCAGCAGGCAGTGCACGGCGCAGCTGCGCAAGCGCGCGTGGGCGACGTGGCGAGTCCGGGAACCACGGACACGCTGAAGGGCTTGCTGCTGCAGTTAGCCAGCAGCGACAATGTTCCGGCGGCACTCAAAGATGCCGCCGGGCAGGCTGTGCAATATTTAACGGGTCAGCAATTATTGCTGACAACCGATCGAAGCTCCACCTTTGCCCAGATGCATTGGTTCATTCCAATTACCGGCCCTGATGGGGAGGAGACTGCTTCAGTTCAGATTCAATCTCGCAGAGGCCAGCGCGGCGAACTGGATGCATCCAACTGTCGTTTGTGGTTTGACTTAGATATGAAGAGTCTGGGGCCAACTTTGGTGGATGTGCATGTCGTCAACAATATAGTCAGTCTGCGTGTGCTTAATGATCAGGAAGGTATGGGATCGCTACTCGAAAGTGGGCGTGAAGTCATTCATACGGCTCTTGATAAGCTAGGCTACCAACTGCTTACCTTTAAGACAGAACCTTGGCCGGTAGGCCAGGAACCTGGTGCAGAACGTAAAATTAATGCGTCGGATTATAGCCCTGAACGGTACAAAGGGGTGGACTTTAAAATATGAAAGATGAGCCGCAGCCGGATCTGCTTTCCAAAAAGGCTGTTGCCTTAAAATATGTACCAGGGGAAACAGAAGCGCCTGTTGTCGTGGCCAAAGGTCGTGGCAAAGTGGCAGAAGCCATTCTGGATAAAGCCAAGGAAAATGGTGTGCCTGTTCAAGAAGATGCGGCTCTGGTAGAGGTGCTCTCTAAGCTGGACCTAGATGAACAGATACCGGCGGAATTATATCAGTTAGTAGCAGAGGTATTAACCTACATTTATAAAGCTGATCGAATGGCTTCTGGACGGGAGGAACAAAACGATTGGTAGATCATATACCAGAACATCCATCCACTCCTAAGCTTACACGTCAGCAAAAAGGAAAATTAGGCGAGCAAGCAGCTTGTCGGTGGCTACAAGAGCATGATTACGAGATCGTAGCCCAGAACTGGCGTTGTCGTAGTGGGGAGATCGATATTGTTGCTACGTTTGAAGAACTCGTCATTTTTGTTGAAGTCCGAAGTAGAAGCGGCGTAGGGAGATACGGTACACCACAGGAATCGGTTGATTTCCGTAAGGTGCAGCAGGTTCGTTCAACGGCCGCAGTGTATATGCAAAGGTCTGGAGAGCTCAATCGGCAAATCCGCTTCGATGTTATTGCAGTGATGCAAGATGCGACTGGAGAAGCAATTTCCCTAGAGCATATTGTAAATGCGTTTTAGAGCCGCTTTAATCTCACTTAAAGGCATTGCTCACCTGCTTTTCGCTCCTGCTGTGTCACGTTCTCTTGAAGCACTCAGTAAGATGCTTGCGAAAAACTTCTGATCCGATACGTAAATTCGGCAAAATCTATTCCTTTCGGAGTTCTAAGATACAACTAAATAAATGAGGTTAAAAACGGACTTTATTGCCACGAACATCGTCGTGGTAGTGAAGTCTTTTTTTTGTTGATAGACTATACCCCATCTTTCTATTGTTGCCAATTAAAGGGGTCGAATTTTAGATCCGTAATACTTCTATCTGCCTCGGTCTAATTCCAACATCTATCCTGATTGAGGTATTGTTAGAGTTTTGGTTATTTGCAGTAATTCCATATTGTAATTGAATGATACAAATTGTATCATATATCGTGGGAAATGACAGAAAAGAAGATTGAAGATAGGAGGAGAGGAAGATGGAAAAAGAAGCGAATAGAATGGATACCAAAGTTAAGCGTTGTTGGCAAACGCCCAAAATGGATGTGTTGGAGGTGCAACATACCCTGAGTGGTGGTGGTGGAATCTGGCATTATGTATGGGACGGAGAGTTTTGGAAACTTGAATTACTTACAAGCTAACACTGACTGGCTGTTGTATGACAAGACCTATAAATAGACTAATGAGGTGAAACCCATGTTTATGAGTAAGTGTTCTAAATGGATCTCTCGATCATTCATGCTGGGCTTCTTTATGATCTTACTTAGTGTTGTGTACGCTGGAACGTCTTACGCATTGGAGCAAGAAGGGGTCTCCTCCACCGCACAAGAAAACGATGCCCAACCACCAGCCATTATTTATGGGAAAATAACGGATCGAGAAGGCTACAGCGTCCCTTATGCCAAAGTGGATTATGAGCTTTATTATCGGGGCGATACGACCAAACATAGTCTGGTCGCTGATGAAAACGGAAACTATCGTTTTGAAGCAGTCGTTGAAGATTATACAGATCTGACATTGTACGTTGAAGCAGATGGCTTCATTACTTATGCATCCTATAGACAATATCAAAATTATACGTTAAGTCCTGGGGATGAAGTGAACATCAATGTAAGTCTATATGAGCCTTCTACCATTGTGGGTACGGTAACAGATCCAGCGGGTCAGCCGATTCCTGGTGCAGCAATTAAAGTGACAAGTATAACAGATCGTGTAATACAGACGGATGCAAATGGAAGATATACGGTTACGGGCATCGATTACGATTATAACGCGAACATCGCCATCTGGATCGATAGTCCGGATCATCTTCCGTATCTACAAGACCGTCTAGGCATTGATGCTGGTCAAACGTTACGTATCGATGTAGTACTGGAAGATGCTGCTCATGTCAGAGGACAGATTGTTGATGCTAGTGGGAATCCGGTAGCAGGCGTCAAAGTTAGTGGGTACACAGAACGAGCCACAACCGATGCTCAGGGACATTACTTACTTAAACGGATTCCAACAGGATCAATTACAATCGTTGCGGAAGCAGCTGGTTATCCCAAACATAGTAAATTAGCAAATTTAACTCCGGGAGATCATAATACCGTCGATTTTGTATTACGCGTGAACCAAGATATTCAGCCTCCAGTTACCAAGTATCGTCTGGTACCATTAACAGAAACGATTAATGGAAAGCTATATA
Organism: Paenibacillus tundrae; assembly: GCF_036884255.1. Taxonomy (NCBI): domain Bacteria; kingdom Bacillati; phylum Bacillota; class Bacilli; order Caryophanales; family Paenibacillaceae; genus Paenibacillus; species Paenibacillus tundrae. The sequence goes on from NZ_CP145605.1 coordinate 2,441,720, forward strand.
TTGTTGGCTTTACGTTTAGATTGCAAGCCACGGATGAAGCTAACGGATCAGGCGTAAAGATAACGCAATATCGTTACAATAGCGGAGAATGGATGACCTATAATGGTCCTGTTAAATTTTATGCAAATGACGTAAAGTTGGTGGAATACTACAGCACGGATGTGGCAGGGAATGCGGAGAAAATGAATAAAATGGACTTTGTAAATGGTATCTTTGAAGGTGCCGGCTCGTACTAAGTGGCTCTTACTAGAAACCGTAGGAACGTTGACAGTTAAATAGGTGTGAGTAGATCGATGCTTTTAATCTCTGCATTCCTCTCGAGGGGGCAGGATTGAGAGCATCTTTTTTTATGAGAATAGGAGATAGAAGATGAGGAGATCCATAGCGGTCAGCTTTTTTGAATCTGGAGAACAGAACGATGTATAATAAAGAAGCAACTTAACAGGTTGTTTTATATCAAATCATATGCTTGGCTTACAAGCTGTTACACCATAATTTAAACAAGAAAGCCTAGGAGGTTATGTTATGAGCAAATCAATTCAGACAGGAAACGCGGTCATTGAGGCGATTAAAAATCGCCGAACGGTCAAAAAATTCAAAAAAGACGCGGTGCCAACAGATAAAATTATTGAATTATTAGAAGCAGCCGTATGGGCTCCTAATCATAAACTGCGCGAACCTTGGCGGTTCCTTTTATTTACTGGGGATGGCCGCAAAAAGCTAGCTCAGGCAATTGATGCTGAGATGGGAGAGGACAATAAATTCTCAGCTAATATTAAGCAGGTTCCTGCGGTGATGTTGGTTGTACTGGAAGAGGATCCGCGCCAAAATATTTGGGATGAGGATTTTGCTGCGGTTAGCGCGCTCGTACAGAACTTTTTACTTGCAGCCTGGAGTGAAGAGATTGGCACATTCTGGGTAACGAAACCATTTTTATATGCTCCCAAATTTCGTAAACCACTCGGCATTGAAGCAGACGAAAAGATTATTGGCATGATCTATATGGGGTACCCGGATGTTATTCCTTCAGCTAAAGAACGTACATCTGCAAAAGAAAAGCTGACTCTATTTGAATAATCTATTTTCATAACGTACGTTATGTTAAGTTGTAACTATTTTGTCGACGTTTGGTGAAGAATGAGGTGATACGAATCGCCCCAATTTACGCTACATTTCCTTATACATGGGAATGCTACATAGGTTGAACTTATCCGTTTATAGCAGAAACAAGACCCTAAGGACAGTTGTTTGTTTTCTTGGGTTGGGGCCGTAAACGTGTGTTCATTCAATCTATAAGCAAGCGTAAATGGGGCTATTTGTAATGTTTGAGTTAAACCATCTCTAATCACAAAGTGGATTACGGCATTCTTTTTAAAAGATTTTAAGATCCAACTGACGATATTGAATGGCTTCAGCCACATGCGCAGTGACCACTTCACCCTCATTTTCAAGGTCAGCTATTGTTTGTGCCATCTTCATGATTCGATCATGTGCACGCATGCTTAGGTTCATGGCCTGTAATGTATTTTGCAGCAATTGCTCTGCCTCCTGAGGTAGAACAATCATGCGGCGTAGCAATGCTCCAGAAAGCTGGCTATTCCAGTGAACACGTGTATGTGCGTAACGTTTGGCTTGAAGCTGATGAGCGTGCATGACTTTGGTTTGCATCTCATTAGAGCCAAGAGATGGGGCAGCCTTACGCCATTCACCTGGAGGTGGAACTTCGACTTGAAGGTCGATTCGATCAAGCAAGGGACCTGATATCTTGGCACGATATGCTGCGACACGGGAAGGACTACAGATACAGCTAAGGTCATCGGTTTGTGCGGATAAATATCCACATGGACACGGGTTCATAGAACAGGCAAGCATAAACTGCGCAGGAAACGTGAATACAGCCCTGGCTCGGCTAATCGTCACCGTTCGATCCTCCAAAGGCTGACGCAATACCTCTAACACTTGACGTTGGAATTCGGGGAGCTCATCCAAAAACAAAATTCCACGATGTGCCAGACTTACTTCACCAGGCTTCGGAATACTGCCGCCACCGATTAACCCTGAAGTTGAGATGGTGTGATGAGGAGAACGGAATGGCCTTTGGCTGACGAGTCCTTGTGATATTTCTTTTAACTTACCTGCAGCGCTTAAAATTTTGGTTACCTCAAGGGCTTCCTCTTCGGAAAGGGGAGGGAGAATAGTAGGCAGCCTTTTAATCAGCATCGTTTTGCCTGTGCCTGGTGGACCAACAAGCATAATATTATGCATGCCTGCCGCAGCGATCATCAGTGCCCGTTTCACATGATGCTGCCCTAATACGTCGTGATAGTCCTCTAGAGAGGAATCCTCTGATTGTCCACCTTTATCCGGATCGATCACTTCTATTGCATCCTTTGACGATAACAAATGGTTGTAATCTTTTAGAATGAGTGGTTGATTATTTGCTTTTGTTTCTACAGTGTTACCTATACCAGATTCGCTTTGCGGTATAACATCTTGCAGATGTCGAATCCCATACACCTTAATGCCTCGGATTAGAGCAGCCTCTGCCAAATTATCTTTAGGTAGCAGGACAGAGGTGAAGCCTCCCCTTTTAGCGAGATCAACCATAGCAAGGATACCGGGTACTGAACGCACCGTGCCATCTAGAGCAAGTTCTCCAAGGATAAGCGTTCGTTCTTGTGGAGGGAGCATGAGTTGTCCACTAGTGACAAGCAGACCCACCGCAATAGCTAGATCAAAGGAAGAGCCTTCTTTTCGTAAATCAGCAGGAGCTAGGTTAATCGTAATTCGCTGGAGTGGGTACTGGAAACCACAATTTTTAATCGCTGCCCGGACACGCTCTACAGCCTCACGAATGGCTGAATCTGGTAGCCCAATAATGGCTGTCTGAGGTAACCCATTTGATAAATCGGTTTCGACCTCAATCAAAACGCCATCAATTCCGTACAAACAAGCACTATGTATCTTACCGTACATAATAAAAGAAACACCTCACTTCGTTCTTGACTCTGCATAGCGCAGGCCAGTCTTCGAATTAAGGTGCTTCCTCATCTTCTATTATGCATTTTATATAAAAGAAATCAGGGCGTCAACTCAGGTGTTCGTCATGATGATATCGAACGGGATTCCTGATTCCTGAATTGTTATGACATCAACCAGAAATTCTTCAGAGAATTACAAATGAAAACCAAACGTCTTATATATAAGGCATGTAAATGAAATATTAATGTTTTAAAGTACGTTCAGTTCAACAACAATGTTTCCACGGGTTGCACGGGAATAAGGGCATGCTTGGTGAGCAGCTTCGACTAATTTTGCAGCAGTTTCTTTGTCTACACCTTTGGCTAGAACGTCCAGTGTAGCCGCGATTCCAAAGCCACCATCTTCAACTTTGCCAAAGTGAACGGTAGCCGTTACCTCTGTACCTTCCAATTTAATCTTCTGCATACGAGCTACCATGTTGAGTGCACTGTCAAAACAAGCTGCGTAACCTGCCGCAAATAATTGCTCAGGATTCGTGCCTTCACCGCCAGCACCACCCATTTCTTTAGGGGTACGTACGTCTAGTCGAAGTTCAGGGCTGGAGGATTCTACATAACCGTTACGTCCGCCTACGGCTTTAACTGTCGTTTCATACATTTTTTGTTGGATCGTCATCATATTATTTCACTCCTAAGCAAACAATTATATTTTATACAATTTAATTTAACATGATTAAATATAAAAGTAAAATACTTTGTGCTCAATTATTCTGTTTTTTTTCTAATTTGTGATAAGATAGATCTAGAGTTTCTAATCATTCGCAACTTCAAGTAGATAACTTAGGCGTGAAAATGCGGATTAATTAGGAATTGAATGTACAATTAGGCAGGTGAGATCAAGATATGCAGAACGATTCATTGAAGTTGGATAACCAATTATGCTTTGCCATATATGCTTGTTCACGGGAAATTACCAAGATGTACCAGCCTTATCTAGAGGTGCTGGGTGTAACATACTCGCAGTATTTAGTGCTGATGGTGCTGTGGGAGCGTGAAGAATGTACGGTGAAAGAAATCGGAGAGGCGCTTTATCTCGATTCGGGGACGTTGACTCCTCTGCTGAAACGCTTGCAATCCGCAGGTCACATCCATCGTGAACGCTCAGCGCAGGATGAGCGTAAAGTGCTTATTACATTAACCGACTCAGGTAGGGAATTACGGAACAAAGCTTTGGCTATACCGTCTTCCATCCAAGGAGATGCTTGTTTGAATAGTACCGAGTTTGAGGCTTTGCTAGGACAGTTCAAAGGGCTTTTGCATAAGGTGCATGAGACCAATATGAAAGAGTCCAGAAAATAACCTCCAAAATGATGACGAACCTTCGACATATTAGTCGGAGGTTTTTCCATTTATATCCAAGCATTCGCTAAATGGGATGATATCCATATCAAAATGCTGTCTATTAACCATTAATTTTTTAAGGAAAGCGTTTTAAAAACGTGTTACAATGAATTGGGTTTAAGTAAAAATAGTCAACATTTGTCTTTTGTTAGTCAACCAACCCGCCTTGTTGCAGTCATGTTGATAGGAGGATTCGAGAATGAATATCCATGAATATCAAGGAAAAGAAGTACTGAAACAGTATGGAGTTGCCGTTCCTAATGGAAAGGTTGCTTATACAGTCGATGAAGCGGTCGCGGCCGCAGAGGCACTGGGCAGTCCGGTGACTGTAGTCAAAGCGCAAATTCACGCAGGTGGCCGGGGTAAAGCCGGCGGTGTGAAAGTGGCGAAGAGCACGGATGAGGTTCGTGCGTATGCATCTGAAATTTTGGGGAAAGTGTTGGTTACACACCAAACTGGACCTGAAGGTAAAGAAGTGAAGCGTCTTCTGATTGAAGAAGGATGCGATATCCGCAAAGAATACTATGTGGGTGTTGTTGTAGACCGCGCTACGGGACGTGTCGTTATGATGGCTTCCGAAGAGGGCGGTACGGAGATCGAAGAAGTGGCTGAAGCTACACCTGAGAAAATTTTCAAAGAAATCGTTGATCCTGCAATTGGATTGCAAGTGTTCCAAGCACGTAAACTGGCTTACAGCATTAATATTCCGAATGAATTAGTTAACAAAGCTGTGAAGTTCATGCTTGCGTTGTACAAAGCATTTGTCGAAAAAGATTGCTCCATCGCTGAGATTAACCCTCTCGTTGTTACAGGAGATGGAAACGTTATCGCACTGGATGCGAAACTCAATTTTGACTCCAATGCGCTGTTCCGTCACAAAGACATTTTGGAACTTCGTGATCTGGACGAAGAAGACGAAAAAGAAATCGAAGCTTCGAAATACGACCTCAGCTACATAGCGCTGGATGGAAACATCGGCTGTATGGTTAATGGTGCGGGACTTGCGATGGCAACGATGGACATTATCAAATATTATGGAGGCGACCCAGCCAACTTCCTAGATGTTGGGGGCGGTGCGACAACGGAGAAAGTGACAGAAGCATTTAAGATCATTCTGTCTGATGCTAAAGTTGCAGGTATCTTCGTTAATATTTTCGGTGGTATCATGCGCTGTGATGTCATTGCCAATGGTGTGGTTGAAGCTGCGAAGCAGCTTGGACTTACGAAACCACTGGTTGTCCGTCTTGAAGGAACGAACGTGGAGCTTGGTAAGCGTATTTTGGGTGAATCCGGCCTGAATATCGTACCAGCTGACTCCATGGCCGATGGTGCACAGAAAATTGTTGCCCTCGTGAAGTAAGCTCATTCCTGGGAAGGTTGCACCCGAGTAGTGCAACAAACTTCCTTAGTACCGGAGCTGTCCGGCACTTGAAAAATAACCGTAAGGATGTGAAGCAACGTGAGTATTTTGATTGATAAAAATACAAAAGTCATTACGCAAGGCATTACGGGTTCAACGGGAATGTTCCACACGAAGGGCGCATTGGACTACGGAACCCAGATGGTAGGCGGTGTTACTCCGGGTAAAGGCGGAACCAATGTTGATATCACACTGGAAGATGGCCAAGTGGTGAGTCTCCCGGTATTTAATACGGTGCAGGAAGCGAAGGAAGCGACTGGCGCAACAGCGAGCGTCATTTATGTTCCCCCAGCGTTCGCAGCAGATTCAATCATGGAAGCTGTAGATGCAGAGCTGGATCTTGTCATCTGTATCACAGAAGGTATTCCTGTGCTTGACATGGTCAAGGTAGATCGTTTTATGGAAGGCAAAAATACCGTCCTGATCGGCCCTAACTGTCCAGGTGTCATTACACCAGGCGAGTGTAAAATCGGAATTATGCCAGGATACATCCATATGCCTGGACATGTTGGTGTTGTTTCCCGTAGTGGAACATTGACGTATGAAGCTGTACATCAACTCACCACTCGTGGTATTGGACAATCCTCTGCTGTCGGAATCGGTGGAGACCCTGTTAAGGGCTCTGAGTTTATTGATATTCTCAAACGGTTCAATGAAGATCCGCAGACTCATGCAGTCATTATGATTGGTGAGATTGGTGGTACTGCTGAAGAGGATGCAGCAGAATGGGTGGCAGCTAACATGACCAAACCTGTTGTAGGGTTCATCGGTGGTGTTACAGCTCCTCCAGGCAAACGTATGGGTCATGCTGGCGCAATCATTTCTGGTGGTAAAGGTACGGCTAAGGAAAAAATTGCGAAGCTTGAATCTTGCGGTATCAAGGTTGCGCCTACGCCAGCCGAGATGGGATCTACACTTGTCAGTGTGCTTGAAGAACGTGGTATTCTGAATTTGTGCACGACACATTAATTCTTTTCCGTTATAATAGAAGAAACGGTATAGGAAACTCGGTTTCCTTGTAACCGACTTTGTGGATACGGAAAAGGTAAGCAACCTTTTGTCCTAATTTAGGGCGAAGGGTTGCTTTTTTGCGTTTTTTTACTCGGCTTACTAGCGAACAGGGAGAGATTCTTTTGGAGTAAACGCTTGCAATCCGTTGTCACAGCCTACACAATATGAGGGAAGGACTTCTTCCCGGATCGGGAGGTTTTTGTTTATGGAGGAGAGATGGGTTTTATTTGGTTTGCATGAGATGGATGGGGTCGGTAAGAAAACGATCGCGAAGCTATTATCTGGACAGCATAAGCTCCAAGAGCTATTAGATTATACGGAAGCCGATTGGTTGCAGGCGGGTCTGAGGAAGGATCAAGCGCATCGCCTTGCCGTGCAGTTTGACCTTGACTGGATAGAGCAAAAACGCGAGAACGTTTACAAACAGGGGATTGAGGTTATAACTTATCTGGATTCCAATTACCCTATATTAATGAAGGAAACCGTTCAGCCTCCATGGGTATTATATGGTCGTGGAGATATGCAGCTGCTGCATTCTAAGTCCATCGCGATGGTAGGTACCCGTATGCCGACTGTATATGGTCGTAAAGTTGGAGAGCGACTGGCCGAGGAATTGTGCAAGGCAGGCTTGACCATTGTCAGTGGACTGGCTAGAGGTATTGATAGCGTGTGTCATGATGCTGCTTTGCGTGCAGGTGGCAAAACGATTGCAGTATTCGGAACAGGCATAGATTCGATCTATCCGCCTGAAAATAATAGTTTGGCTGAACGCATTGCCGAAACGGGTCTACTTTTGTCAGAATACCCTCCAGGTACTCGAGCTCACCAGGGGTTGTTCCCCGAACGGAACCGAATTATTGCTGGCTTAAGTCTAGGAACGTTGGTGGTAGAAGCTGACATTCGTAGTGGCTCACTCATAACGGCTGATGCAGCATTGGATGCGGGTAGAGATGTATTTGCAGTGCCAGGTCCTATTACATCGCCGAAGAGCAGAGGGTCACATAATCTCATTCGACAGGGCGCAAAATTGGTCACTTCTGCAGCCGATCTGTTAGAAGAGTATCAAATGGACTTGCCAAATCCCGAACAAGTTCCTTACAATAGAGGACGTTCGACGCAAAATAAACAGTCTGTTACAGCGGGAATGTTTCCTCCGGCAACGCTCTCTTCGGACGAGCAGAGAGTAATTGCCATACTGCAACAGGAGGAACAGTCCTTAGATCAACTTGTTGAACGGCTTAGTTGGGATTTTGGACATTTGCATTCAGTTCTGTTATCTTTAATCATAAAAAAGCAGATTAGCCAATTACCTGGAACTAGATATGCAAGGGTATGACGATGCTGTGACGTATGCAGCGTGTGAATATAGATTATTAACGGAAGTTAACGGCTATGATGAGCATTACTATGAATTGGAACCAAGCAGTTTCATGACTGAGAGGAGATGGACCTATGGCGGATTCACTCGTAATCGTGGAGTCGCCCTCAAAGGCGAAGACCATTGGCAAATATTTAGGCAGCAAGTTCATCGTTAAGGCTTCGATGGGACATGTGCGTGATTTGCCGAAAAGTCAGATCGGCGTTGAGGTTGAGAATGATTTTAATCCGAAATATATTACGATCCGCGGCAAAGGTTCGATTTTGAAAGAACTGAAAGATGCACGTAAGAAAGTGAAAAAAGTGTACCTCGCAGCTGACCCGGATCGCGAAGGTGAGGCTATTGCATGGCATTTGGCCCATGCCTTGGAACTTGATGATACAGAAGATTGCCGCGTTGTATTTAATGAGATTACTAAACAAGCCGTCAAGGATGCGTTCAAAACGCCGCGCAAAATCAATATGGATCTGGTTAATGCGCAGCAGGCAAGACGTATTCTGGATCGGCTCGTAGGATATAAGATTAGCCCTTTATTATGGAAGAAAGTCAAAAAAGGACTATCGGCTGGTCGGGTTCAATCGGTAGCGGTCAAAATCATTTTGGATCGTGAAAATGAAATTGATGATTTTGTACCTGAAGAGTACTGGAGCATTACCGCTAAGCTGATAGCTGACGGAAACCCATTTGAAGCTAAATTTCATCAGTTGAACGGCACCAAGACCGAACTGGGTAGCGAAGCTGAAGTGCAGGCGATCCTAAAACAGATCGAGGGCGCTGACTTTACGGTCAAAGAAGTGAAAGAGAAGGAACGTAGTCGGAATCCTTCCGCTCCGTTTACGACGAGTTCCTTGCAACAGGAAGCCGCTCGTAAATTGAATTTCAGAGCTTCTAAGACCATGTCCGTTGCACAACAGCTGTATGAAGGCGTAGACCTGGGAAAAGAAGGCACAGTGGGTCTCATCACGTATATGAGAACCGATTCCACACGAATCGCAGCGTCTGCACAGGAAGAAGCAAAGGAATACATCATTGGCAAGTACGGCGAACCATTTGCGCCTGAAACACCTAGAAACTATTCCAAAAAGGCAGCTAATGCACAGGATGCGCATGAAGCTATTCGTCCTACGTCCATTTTGCGCGATCCGGATTCGATTAAATCATTTATGAGCCGGGATCAATTCCGCTTATATAAATTAATCTGGGAACGTTTTGTCGCAAGTCAGATGTCATCCGCTATTCTAGACACACTGTCTGTTGATATTGCTGTCGGAGATACGATCTTCCGCGCTGCGGGCTCCAAAGTTCGCTTCCAAGGTTTCATGAAGGTATATGTGGAAGGTAACGATGACGGTACAACAGAAGAAGATCGCTTGCTTCCTCCTCTGAAAAATGGAGATGTACTGGAGAAACAGGAGATCGAGCCGAAGCAGCACTTCACACAGCCACCACCGCGTTATACCGAGGCTAGGCTGGTTAAGACTCTTGAAGAACTGGGCATAGGTCGTCCGAGTACATATGCGCCAACACTGGAAACGATTCAGAAGCGCGGGTATGTTGCGATCGAGGAAAAGAAATTCATGCCTACAGAGTTAGGTGAGCTTGTCATAGAACAGATGGAAGAGTTTTTCCCAGAAATTCTTAATGTAGAGTTTACTGCCAACATGGAAGGTGACCTTGACCATGTAGAAGAAGGCTCTGAGGATTGGGTCAAGGTTCTCGCGGAATTTTACGAATCCTTCGAGAAACGACTTGAATTTGCAGAAGAAGAAATGAAGGAAATTGAGATTGAAGATGAAGTTTCTGATGAAATCTGCGAGAAGTGCGGTAAACATTTAGTTTACAAGCTTGGCCGTTTTGGTAAGTTTTTGGCTTGTTCTGGCTTCCCGGAGTGTCGGAATACCAAACCAATTATTAAGGATATCGGCGTGACTTGTCCGAAATGTAAGGAAGGGCATGTTGTAGAGCGACGGAGCAAAAAGGGACGTGTATTCTATGGATGTGACAAGTATCCTGAATGTGACTTTGTCTCGTGGGATAAGCCATCAGCGAAGCCATGTCCAAGCTGCGGTTCGTTAATGATTGAGAAGCGCAATAAGCAAGGTACACGATTACAATGTACGTCCTGTGACCATCAGGAACCTGTGGAAGAAGCAGACGAGGAATCAGCGGATTAGCATATATGGGGGTAAATGATTTTGACTAACGAACAACAAGTAACGGTTATTGGAGCAGGTCTGGCAGGAACAGAAGCAGCTTGGCAGATTGCGAGTCGCGGTGTACGTGTGAAACTATACGAGATGAGACCGGTTGTGAAAACACCGGCTCATCATACAGATAAATTTGCAGAGCTGGTATGCAGTAACTCACTGCGTGCTAACGGACTGACCAATGCAGTAGGTGTTCTTAAGGAAGAAATGAGAATGCTTAACTCTCTTGTTCTTGGAGCAGCAGATAAGCATGCTGTACCAGCAGGTGGAGCACTTGCGGTTGACCGTGATGGATTCTCGGGGGAGATTACTTCTACGCTGCAACAGCATCCTTTAATTGAGGTTGTCAATGAAGAACTGACTTCCCTTCCGGAAGATGGCATCGTAGTTGTTGCAACAGGGCCTTTGACATCTCCTGCATTATCGGAGCAGATCAAAGCACTCATGGGAGAGGAATACTTCTACTTCTATGATGCGGCTGCACCAATCATTGAAAAAGACTCGATCGACATGAATAAAGTCTACCTAGCTTCCCGTTATGATAAGGGAGAGGCGGCATATCTGAACTGTCCGATGACAGAAGAGGAATTTGATGTATTCTACGATGCATTGATTACCGCTGAGGTCGCTCAATTAAAAGAGTTTGAGAAAGAGATTTACTTTGAAGGCTGTATGCCAATCGAAGTGATGATGAAACGTGGTAAACAAACAGCATTGTTTGGACCGATGAAGCCCGTAGGTCTAGTTAACCCACATACAGGAACACTTCCACATGCGGTAGTTCAACTTAGACAGGATAATGCTGCAGGAACGTTGTATAATCTGGTTGGATTCCAGACACATCTGAAGTGGGGAGAACAAAAACGTGTGTTTTCATTGATTCCTGGTCTTGAAAATGCAGAGTTTGTACGTTACGGCGTGATGCATCGCAATACATTTATTAATTCTCCAAAATTGTTGCGTCCAACGTATCAATTTAAAGACCGTCCTAACCTGTTCTTCGCTGGACAAATGACAGGTGTTGAAGGATATGTCGAATCGGCTGCATCAGGTCTTATTGCAGGTATGAATGCTGCAAAAGCAGCTCTCGGTCAGGAACTTGTAGTACTGCCAGTAGAAACAACACTGGGTAGTATGGCACAATATATTACGACTGCTGATTTTAAACACTTCCAGCCTATGAATGCAAACTTTGGTTTGTTGCCGAAACTGGAAACCAAAATACGCAACAAAAAGGAAAAGAATGAAGCTCTTGCTCAGCGTGCATTGGATGGAATTGCTCGGTTTGCTGCTTCAGAAGGTCTAACCGTTCCTGAACGCGTATAAATTATTCGTGGGGGAGGCTATATCATGGATATGTCATTTCATGCCACTACGATCTGTGCAGTGCGCCATAATGGCAAGGCAGCGATTGCTGGAGATGGTCAAGTGACCATGGGGCAAAGTGTTGTTATGAAGAATACCGCCAAAAAGGTAAGACGTTTGTATCGCGGACAGGTCGTTGCTGGTTTTGCCGGCTCTGTGGCAGATGCGATTACACTCTTTGAGAAATTCGAAGGCAAGTTAGAGGAGCACCATGGTAATTTACAGCGGGCTGCTGTAGAGCTTGCCAAAGACTGGAGACAGGATCGGATACTCCGTAAGCTTGAAGCGCTCTTAATCGTTATGGACAAAACAGGGATGTTGCTCATCTCTGGTGGTGGCGAGATCATCGAGCCGGATGATGATGTTATTGCCATAGGATCAGGAGGAAACTTCGCTCTATCCGCAGCACGAGCGTTGAAACGACATGCAGGGAATTTGGAAGCCAAAGATATTGCGCGTGAATCACTCCAAATTGCAGCAGAATTGTGCGTGTACACCAATACGAATATCATTGTAGAAGAGTTGTAATATAACCCCGCAAAATGGAGCCTGACCCCGGTCATTTTTCCTCATGTTTTGCGGGGTTCTCCCTAATTTGGGTCATGAATAGGTTTGAAAATTAAGTATACCAGTAGGAGGGAAGCTATATGCAATCACAAGCGCTAACACCTAGACAAATTGTTGCAGAGCTCGATAAATACATCGTTGGTCAAAAACAAGCCAAGAAATCCGTAGCGGTGGCTCTTCGTAACCGTTATCGTCGTAGCTTGCTACCCGAGCAAACCCAGGATGATATTGTACCCAAAAATATCCTGATGATTGGACCTACAGGTGTAGGTAAAACAGAGATTGCCCGTCGGTTAGCTAAGCTCGTGGGCGCTCCATTTGTTAAAGTAGAAGCAACGAAATTTACTGAAGTGGGTTACGTGGGTCGTGATGTTGAGTCCATGGTTCGTGATCTCATTGAAACGTCCTTGCGCATGGTTAAATTGGAGCGGACAGAAAAGGTGAAAGACAAAGCCGAAGAAGCTGCCAACGAGCGAATTGTACATATTTTGGCTCCTTCACAATCCAAATCCAAAAATCAGCGGAATCCATTTGAGATGATCTTCGGAAATAATGGTAATCATGTCCCAGAGCAAGAAGAAGCTGAGCCAGATACAAATGTGGCTGAGCGCCGCCGTAAGATTAAATTTGATCTGCTATCAGGCAAGCTAGAGGACGATGTTATAGAGATTGATGTAGAGGATACAACACCTAACATGATGGATATGTTTGCTGGTCAGGGTAATGATCAGATGGGAATGAACATGCAGGAGATGTTTGGTAGCTTGTTGCCTCGGCGTACCAAGAAGCGCAAATTGGCTATTAAAGAAGCTCGAAAAGTGCTCATTCAGGAAGAAGCAAGCAAATTAATCGATATGGATGACGTGACCCAGGAATCAATCCGGAGAGCAGAACAAACTGGAATTATCTTCATTGATGAAATCGACAAGGTAGCAAGCCAAGGACGCGGAAGTGGCCCTGACGTCTCACGTGAAGGTGTACAGCGGGATATTCTGCCTATCGTTGAAGGTTCAACTGTGATGACAAAATATGGGCCTGTCAAAACCGATTATATTCTGTTTATGGCTGCAGGCGCATTTCATGTGGCTAAGCCCTCAGATCTGATTCCAGAGCTTCAGGGGCGATTCCCGATTCGTGTAGAATTAAATAGCCTCACACTGGATGAATTTGTATCCATATTGACTGAACCGAAAAATGCATTAACGAAGCAATATGTCGATTTATTGCGTACAGAGAATATTGAAATTGAGTTTTCGGACGAAGCCATTCGAGAGATTGCTAAACTTGCAGAGTCCGTAAACCAGAATACGGAGAATATTGGCGCACGTCGTCTGCACACGATTCTGGAGAAACTACTTGAAGACTTGTCCTTTGAGGCAGCTGAGCTCACGTTAGAGCGTATGGTAATCACTCCAGAGTATGTTCGTGAGAAATTGAATGATATCGCTCTGGATCGTGATCTGAGCCAGTACATTCTATAGATCAGCTATAGCTGACTTGTCATTTTGACATCGATTAGACAATGACGGTATACATGGATAAACAATCACATTTTAAGTTATTCGTGGGTATGACAATCCTACAATGGCTTGTAAGTGTGCTATCTATCCGGAGGTATACCGTCTTTTTGTATTGAACGAAAAGATCCTGTTTAACAAATTCAGCTAATTAAACAAAGGTAAAGAACCGATAATTAGGTGTAAGTAGATTATTGGTAAGTGACATATAGGACTTGTGCCGCAGATCGGGCATAATTCGCTCGACAAAAGTAAGTTATAGCGTGTTCAGGTGTGGAACCTCTTCCAATATAAGGGTTTTGTTTTAACCAAGTCTGACGATAGGTTTTATGAAGAATGAGAGAAAATTTGCGCAAATGTGCAAAAAGTGGGTTTGGAGAAAATTCTGGAATAACAAACTACTTTCCAAGAAATCAATCTACATACAAGTTGATAATTGTTAAAAAAGTGTTGTGGAAAAAGAGAAGAATTGAAGTAACAAAGATTGTTTTTAAGTCAAAATTTTATTACACAGAAATGCTATTCCAAAAGTGAGATTATTGGAAAAACCTTATTATATCGGCGATTAGCTATATCATCAAAAGGGATGAGCTAATCAATCATGCTGCTATTTTGTAAAGGTTGCGTAAGAAACTAAGGGGAGAATCATTTTTTTTATTTTAAGAATGTTTAAGTGCAGGATGATTGGATGTTAGAAAGTTTTTGTTTTGGGCCTCATCATTTACGAAAAAAATCATAATTTGCAGAAAATACACAAAAAGCCCTCTATTACAGAAAAGATAGGGCTTTTTTCTTATTGTAATAAATCCCAATCTCGAAGAAACTTATCATATACGACAACATCAGAGTTAATTCTACTTAAGTCCTAGAAAAACGTGTAAAAGCGAATGTTTTTGTCGAAAAAACATAAGCGATTAAAAGGAAGAAGATGCAATCTTTTTCCATAATTTCTAAGGAGAGGAGGGAAAATATGAATCTTTTGAATGATATTAGCTTCCAGAGGTTACAAGGTGCACTTGATGCGTCGAATATGAGACAACGTACGATTGCAGACAATGTTGCAAATGCGGACACCCCGTACTTTAAGCGTTCTAACGTCGCTTTTGAAGAAATGTTGCAGCAGCAAATGGATGGAGATACGCCTGTTCTTAGGGGGAAAGTAACGGATTCAAGGCATTTTGTCATAGGCCCTTCCTCTTCCGTACCTACACCAGTAGTCAATTTGGATCATTCTACATCGATGAATAATAACCAGAATAATGTCGATATCGACAGAGAAATGAGTCTTCTGGCGGACAACCAATTGCGCTACAGTGCTTATATCCAGCAAGTAAATGAACAGATCAAAATGATGCGTGTTGGCGTTGAAGGGAGATAGCTAAGGTGAACATCAGTAATAGCTTTGGGATTAGTGCATCGGCTCTAACGGCTCAACGTTTGCGAATGGACGTGATTTCTTCCAATATTGCCAACGCAGAGACAACGCGTGCCAGTGTAGTTAATGGGGAGGCCGTTCCTTATAAGAGGAAAATGGTTGTTCTTGAGCCCAACAAATCCTCGTTTAGTAGCATGCTTCAAAGCCAAATGAGAGACGGTGGAACGGGAGAGGGTGTTAGAGTTTCTGAGATTCGTGATGATCAATCTCCGCTCAAGCCTGTATACGATCCGACACATCCAGATGCAAATGCGGACGGGTATGTATTTATGCCTAACGTTGACATTGCGAAAGAGATGGTGGATATGATCTCTGCTACGCGGTCATACGAGGCTAACGTTACTGCTTTGAATTCAACTAAAGCCATGATATCTAAGGCATTGGAGATTGGTAGAGCCTAGTTAAACAGAAATGAAATTAATTCTTCTTAAGCTGAAGAAAGAGATGAAGGGGAGGGACATTAATGATTCAGAACAACATGTTTAACACACAGGGGATTCAACCGCTCCAGATGCAAAATGCTTCCGTTAGCAAACCCTCAACACCAGCCGAAACTATCGAGAGCTTCGGTACATACTTACAAGAAGCGTTAGGCTCCGTAGCTGCACAGGAATCCCAAGCACATGAGATGTCTAACCAGTTTTTGGTTGGAAAAGTGAACGTCGATCAAGTGATGATCGCATCAGAACAAGCTCTACTGGGTTTGCAACTGACGACTCAGGTCCGAAACAAAGTAGTCGAAGCATACCAAGAAATTATGCGTACGCAATTGTAAAATAGCATGCCTTGCGCTTCGATAACAGCGCTGATCAGTACAACAAGCAGCGTGATGCTGCTCCTAAAAGCCACGTTATTCTGTAACAAATGACCTACAGAAGTTGCTTCGGGACAGACTAAGCAAAGTTTCGGATGGGGTGACAGAGTGAATGAGAGAATTGCCCAGTACAAAGACAAGACGGTTCAGTACTGGAATAGTTTTAGCAAAAAACAAAAGGTGTTGCTGGTATCTACCTTTTTATTCTTAATCATGGCAGCAGTTGTTCTAACCATGCAACTCTCCAAAACGGAATATGAGGTGGCCTTCAGAGATCTAAACTCTAGTGATTCCGCGGGAGTTATCGCATACCTAGATTCAGCCAATATTCCTTACAAACTAAGTGCAGATGGCAAATCCATCTCCATTCCTAGTACGGATGTTGCAATTACGAAAGTGAATGTCGGATCACAAGGCATTATCCAGAACGGTTCGTTAGGTTATAAAGCATTCTCAGAATCCTCGTCTCCGATCGGGATGACGGATAAAGAATTTGATGTGAAATACAATAGTGCGTTAAACGGAGAAGTGGAGCAATTACTTCAACGGATGCAAGGAATTCAGGATGCCAAGGTGCTCGTTAATATGCCAAAAGATAACATCTTCGCTGGCTTAGAAGAGCAAGATAAAGCATCCGCATCTGTAGCCCTACAATTTAAACCGGGTTATCACCCAAATCAGGCTGCAGTTGATGGTTACTTTAATTTGGTTAAAACCGCTATTCCTAATCTACCGATAGAGAATATTACGATTACGAACACGGATGAAGCAGAGCTGATTCCATCAGCCCGCGGTGGCAGTGGTGGCTTGTCATCTGAAGTTCAAGAGAACATGGCACTGCAGAAAAAGTTTGAAAATGATGTTCGTAACAACGTTAAGCAATTCCTTTCACAGATCGTAGGCGAAGAAAAAGTTAATGTTCTTGTCGTTTCTACATTGAATTTTGACAAGGAAACTAGAACAGAAAATAGAGTAGAGCCTGTCGATGTGGAAAATATGAAAGGTATTGAGATTAGCGTACAAGAGATTCAGAAGAGTTATACCGGAGCGAGTACACCTACAGGTGGCGTAGCTGGTACGGGGCAGGAAGAAGTTCCTGGTTACCCATCGGCTGATGCGACAGGAAATTCAACCTCCGAAGAATCATCGAGTACTAAAAATTACGATGTTAACCGAATTGTTAAAGATATCGTGGCAAGTCCATATTCTGTAAAAGACTTAACCATTAACGTGGCTGTTGAACCACCGGCAGGTCAGACAGAATTGCAAGCACCGGTTCAAGATGCGATTGAAAATATCTTGGTGAATATCGTTCGTGCTTCACTTGCTGACACAGGCACGGTTATCACTGACGCGGATTTAGCTAAGAAAGTATCTGTCATCTCTCAAGGCTTCCAGACTACAGATACAGCGGATACAGGATTCCCACTTTCAACAGGAATGCTATGGGGCATAGGTGGACTGGTTGCAGCATTGATCGCAGCCGTTGTGATCCTGCTCGTACGCCGTCGCCGCAAACAGGATGAAGAAGAAGAAGAGGAAATCCCTCTTCCAGTAGCAACCGAGTTCCCGTCCATAACGTTGGACAGTGTAACGAACGAAAGTCAGGTGCGCAAACAATTGGAGAGTTTGGCGAAGAAAAAGCCAGACGAATTCGTCAATCTGCTGCGTACATGGCTGGCTGACGAATAGAGGTGGACGCATTGGCAAAGGCAAGCAATCAGGGACTAAGCGGAAGACAAAAAGCAGCAATTTTGCTCATCACACTTGGTCCAGAGGTATCGGCACAAATCTTCAAACATCTTCGTGATGAGGAAATAGAACAACTGACGTTGGAAATTGCCAACGTTCGTAAAGTGGATGCCGCGGAAAAAGACATGATTATGGCTGAATTTCATCAGATCTGCCTTGCTCAGGAATACATTTCTCAAGGCGGTATCACCTATGCAAGAGAGATTCTCGAGAAAGCACTGGGATCCTCGAAAGCTCTCGAAGTCATTAATCGCTTAACGGCCACACTACAAGTTAGACCATTCGACTTTGCTCGCAAAGCGGATCCGAATCAGATTTTGAACTTTATTCAAAATGAGAGCCCGCAAACGATTGCTTTGGTGCTTTCCTATCTGCAATTTGAGCAAGCTGCAGCAATCCTTTCCTCTTTACCACAGGAAAAACAAGCTGATGTGGCGAGAAGAGTTGCGGTCATGGATAGTACTTCTCCAGAAGTTATCGCACAGGTGGAACGAGTGTTGGAGCAAAAATTGTCTTCGACCGTTACGCAGGATTACACAAATGCTGGTGGTATCGAGTCAATCGTACAGATTTTGAACGGTGTAGACCGTGGTACAGAGCGTACGATTTTGGATTCTCTCGAGATACAAGATCCAGAGCTTGCCGAAGAAATCAAAAAACGGATGTTTGTCTTCGAAGATATCGTCAACGTCGACGACCGTTCGATTCAACGCATTATTCGCGATATCGACAACGCAGATTTGCAGTTGGCACTCAAAGTGGCCAGCGAGGAAGTACGCGATGCGGTGTTCCGGAATATGTCGAAACGGATGTCCGAAACGTTCAAGGAAGAGATGGAGTTCATGGGGCCTGTTCGATTGCGTGATGTGGAGGAAGCACAGACTCGTATCGTAGGTACAATCCGTAGGTTGGAAGAAGCTGGTGAGATCATTATCGCTCGTGGTGGAGGAGATGATATCATTGTCTAATTTGATTAAATCTTTCCAGTATGTTCCGGTGGATGACCGCAAACGACTAGAGAATCATCATCATTATGGAGATTCTGAAGCGGAATTCGAAGTGGAACGAGATGAAAGTGCTGAAGCAGAGCAACTGCAAGCACGTGTAGACGAGGAGTCACAACGACTCACTGCAGAGATGCTGGAGGATGCGAAGGAGTTTGCAGAAAAGCAGGTGCGCGAAGCTTCTGAGGAGGCGGAACGTTTGCTTCAAGAAGCCCGTGAGCAGATTGATAGCTGGTGGCAGGAACAACGCATGCAGGATGAACATCTTACTGAAGCGATGCGATCACAAGGCTTTCAGCAAGGGTTTGAAGAAGGCAAAGTACAGGCTGAACTGGATCTCCAAGTGCAGATCGAAGAGATGATGAAAGAAGCTCGTGAAGTTCTTGAAGAGGCTTATGTTGCTAAAGATCAGATTATTCAAGAAGCAGAACCATTTCTGGTTGATCTAGCATGCGGTATTGCAGAGAAGGTAATTGATATGCAACTTACTGTGGAGCCAGAACAAATGCTTGAATTAATTCGTCAAAATCTGTCGCGTAAACGGGAACAAGGAATGATCACGCTATGTGTATCACCAGATCAGTTCTCTTTTGTGCAAGCAGCACGGGAAGAGTTATCGCTCGCAATTGACTCGCAAGCTGAGTTGCAGATTTTGCCTGATGCGACCGTCAAAGACAAGGGATGTGTCATCCGTTCTTCCTTCGGGAGTGTGGATGCCCGTATTGATACCCAATTAACAGAGATTAAAAAGGAACTGATCCGTTTAGCACTTGAGGATGAGGGGCGAAGAAATCAACATGAAGGTTCTTAGTTCACAGCGTTATATGGAACATTTAAAAGGTTTTGACCCTGTCCGGGTTAACGGAAAAGTGACTCAGGTTATCGGATTAATGGTTGAATCTGAGGGGCCAGATGCAAGCATCGGTGACGTATGTTACATCTACCCTGGAAAATCAGCTAAGCCACTTCAGGCAGAGGTTGTTGGCTTCAGAGATAACAAAGTACTGTTAATGCCTTTAGGAGAATTGCAGTCGATCGGGCCAGGTTGTGATGTTGTAGGAACGGGCAAACCGCTTGGCGTACAAGTGGGTTCTGAACTGCTTGGCAAAGTGCTTGACGGCTTGGGACAGCCGCTCGATGGCTCACTTCTACCGTCAAGAATGCCTACGTATTCCACCTCGAATACACCCGTCAATCCGATGGATCGACCGAGAGTACTGGAGACAATGGGAGTTGGCGTTCGTGCCATTGATGGACTGCTAACTGTTGGTAAAGGTCAGCGGGTCGGGATTTTTGCAGGATCTGGTGTGGGTAAGAGTACCTTAATGGGTATGATTGCTCGGAATACAGCTGCTGACGTGAATGTAATTGCGCTTGTAGGTGAACGGGGACGTGAAGTTCGAGACTTTATCGAACGGGATCTAGGGCCAGAAGGATTAGAACGATCTGTCGTGATCGTAGCGACCTCCGATCAACCTGCCTTAATTCGGATTAAGGGAGCGGTCATTGCGACGACGATTGCAGAGTATTTCAGGGATAGAGGCATGAATGTCATGCTGATGATGGACTCTGTGACACGTTATGCAATGGCACAAAGGGAAGTTGGACTCGCTGTTGGTGAACCCCCTGCCATGAGAGGATATACGCCATCTGTTTTTGCTAGCCTTCCGAAATTGCTAGAGCGAGCAGGAACGGGGCCAACAGGTTCAATTACCGCCTTCTACACGGTCCTTGTTGATGGTGATGATATGAATGAACCGATTGCGGATGCCGTGAGGGGTATTCTGGATGGTCACATTGTATTGAACCGTGCTATTGCGAACAAAGGTCATTTTCCAGCCATCGATGTACTTGCGAGTATCAGCCGTGTCATGAAAGACATTGCACCTCAAGAGCAGATCGAAGCAACGAATAATATGAAGCGATTAATGGCTGTTTATAAAGAATCCGAGGACTTAATTAACATTGGAGCGTATCAGAGAGGTTCCAATGCTGCGATCGACGAGTCGATGGATCAGATTGATAACATTTGGAATTTTACCAAACAAAAAGTAGATGAAAAAGTGACACTGAGTGAAGTACAGGAACGTTTGATTCTTGAGTTTGCAAGGAGATGAATGAGTAAGCGATGAAATTTCGATATCATTTCCAGAAGGTTTGTGACCTGAAGAGCAATGAGAAAACACAAGCGGAGTGGATGTTATCCACAGCCATCGGTAAACTTCAGACGGAAGAAGAGCACCTTTTACAACTTTTGAATGATAAAAATGAGCTGATCCAAGTGATCCAAACGGCAACGGAAAGCACGGCTTCTGTATCTTCTCTACAAGAAATGCAACGTTATGTTCATCACCTAGATGAATGTATTAGTAGAAAAAATACAGATGTTAAGCATGCTCAGGTCAATGTAGAACGGAATAAAACGTTTCTGAATGGCAAAATGGTTGACGAAAAAGTATGGCTTGAAGCGAGAGACAAGGCCAAGATCAAATTTCAGCAGGAGATGCTCCTCCGTGAACAGAACGATCTGGACGAGATGGCTACTGTACGCTTCGCTGCAAAAGCCGGACGGGCAATGTAATAGAAGTCTGGAAGCGAGGTTGCCCTCGTGAGGGAGGAATAAACGATGGCTGTAAGAGACACAGAGGACATGGAAAAAGAGTCAAGCGGTGGTTGGGAGAAGTTTCTGATGATCTCCATTCCAATTGTATTCACCGTTGTACTGCTTGGGGTGCTGCTCACCCTATTTAATGTAGATATTCGCAATAACTTGCTTGATTTTGCTAATAAAATTCCAGTCGTTAAGGACTGGGTACCTGAGCCTGTGTCAGATCCAGAGAAAGAGAAGCTTGAGAAGAGCGAGAAGCAAGTGGAAAGTGCTGAAGCAACAATCGAAAAGCTTAAATCTCAAGTTGCTGCAAAGGAAACGGAGCTTCAAGCAGCTAAGGATGCTACGGCTACAGAAACACAGAAAGCTAGCAATTTGCAAAAGAAATTAGACGAAGCTGAGCAGGCTGCAGAAACGGCTGCACAAGCCACTCCTGAGTCAGAGTCTGATTATCAAAAACAAATCAAAGATTTGGCTAAAATGTACGCAGACATGAGTCCAAGTAAAGCAGCACCGATTCTGCAAAACATGACGAATGAAGAAATGGTGCTCCTGCTCAGCGCAATGCAATCTACACCTCGTACTAGAGTGCTTGAGAAGATGGATCCCAAAACGGCTGCAGATGTGACCATGATGATGAAGGATGCCAAACCATCTGGTGATTTGGCCATTGATGCGCTGCAATCTAGATTGAACAAAGAAGCAACAACAACGGCAGCGGCTACAACTACCTCGAAGAATCTAGACAAAAACCAACTGAGTCAAACATTTGCTAGTATGTCAGCTTCGAGTGGTGCGAAATTACTGCTCGAGACATACAAACTCAGTCCGGATAAAACGTTAACCATTTTGAACTCAGTGGATGATGCCACTCGTTCACAGCTGCTTGAGAATATGTCCACCGAGAATTCAGTGGAAACGGCCAAAATTTTAAACAGACTGATGGGAAACAAGTAATCGGTGCATCATCTTTTTAACATGTGTTTGAACATTTGAAAGGAGGTGAGAACATATGTCGATCGTATATCAGATGACTACAGCATCCTCATCGAAAGCAACGGCAACGACTTCAACGACAGGAACCCAAGCAAAGGGAGCTACTGCAGCACCAGGGGGAGAATTTATGCAAACCCTCGCAGCATCTTTGAATGGGGGAGCAACAGAAGGAAGTAATGTGGCAGGATCTGGGATGTTAAGTGTTAATCCACTAGGTATAGCTTTGGTATCTAGCGAAGAAGGAGAGCAAACCTCTTTAGCAGATATACTTCATTCTTTGTTCAGCGACTTGGAAGCTTTAGATGATGCAATTGAGCAAGATCCATCACTTCTTGCGGAACTCCAGACCCTCATTCAGCAGATGTACGCACAGATCGCTGATGATACAGAGCAAGAGAGTGGAACTGCGGCGGATAGCGACGCGGCTCCAGAAGCATTGAAAGCCGTAACGGCTATCAACCTGACGGAACACCCGGCAGCAGCTCGTTTTGTGTTGCAGGATGCTCTTACACAAATGGCGACAAACTTGGTTAATCCAGATGGCACCCTTAATAAAAACACGAGTGAGTTTAAGAATCTCCTTCAGAATCTACAGAATCATTTACAGAACTCAGGCGTGGATTTAAGTGGTAGTAAGGGATGGTCAGATTTGAAATCAATTGTGGATACGCTAGTTGCCATGAAGGAACAGAATGTACAAGTTACTCAAGCGAGTACAGGACAAGCGCTGAATAAGCAAGATGCAGTGATCTCTCAACTTCTTATTGCTTCTGTAGCAGGTAAGGGTAATCATGCGACAACGGAGACAGGAACGAATGCATCAGTATCAGCGAGCCCAGATGTAGAATTAGATCATTCGACTGTAATCACAGCTGGTGAGTTATCTATGCGTACTTCGGGTACATCTGCAGCTAAACCTGCGGAGCCTGTTATGCAAGCATCACAGTTTGCTAAAGAAATGACGCAATTCGTTGTGAACAAGTTGGATATTGTTCAGAAGAATGGATTCTCTGAAGCGACGATTTCACTTCGTCCGGAGCATTTAGGTAAGTTGGATGTTCAGATCACGTTACAGAACGGACAATTGGTTGCTCGTTTTATGACGGAGCATACCATGGCGAAAGATATGCTTGAACAGCAGATGATGCAACTGCGTAGTTCACTTCAAGCTCAAGGAATTCAAGTAGAACGACTTGAAGTAACACAGAACAGCTCACTGGGATCTCAAATGTATCAGGATGGTGGACGTCAGCCGGGAAGTAACTCCCAGCAGCAACGTCGTTCGCGTGAGCGTGAAGAGCCATCCGATGATGCTGTAACCGCAGCAGGGATCCAGGAAGAATTGCGTAACTGGCGCAGCGAGCAAGTAGAGGGTCAGGAGCTTAAACGGGATTCGTTTACAGCAGAAGCTTAATAGAAATGAGGTGAATATATGGCTAATGAAATCGTTTCAACCAACAATACCTGGCCTAACTACTCGGCAGCGAATAAAGCAACGACAAGTGCTGCAACAAAGGAGTTAGGGAAGGATCAGTTTCTCAAAATTTTGATTACTCAGCTTCAGAACCAAGATCCGATGCAGCCAATGGAGGATAAAGAGTTTATCGCTCAGATGGCGCAGTTCAGTTCGGTTGAACAATTGGTTAACATTTCATCACAACTCAAGACTTTGAACCAATCCCTAGGTGCTGTATCTGGCATGATTGGTCGAGAGATCAGTTGGCTTTCTTCTAATAAAGCAGATAACGGAACGCTTCGTCAGGGCATTGTAGATTCAATCGTTGTTCGAGATGGTGTACAGTACGCTAAAGTGGGCAATGACGAAATCAAACTAGATGAGATTATTCAGGTAACCAATCCGAAGGAACCAGAATCAAGTGATCTGAACCAGCCGGAGCAAAGTGAACCTCAGGTTCAAAACACTACGGATATCGTGTCAGACACAAACGAAAGCCCAGTTAATCCAGAAGTAACCGAGCGGGCGGATGACAGTGAGAACTTGTTATGAGTGATCGAATAACGGTTGGGCAGTTATACACAGGGATAAATACACCGAATTTGCTGAGTCGATCCAAGCAGGGGGATTTATCCACAATGCCAGAGCGTCCCTTTGCCCAGGTGTTGGAAGATAATCTTCTGAAATTAAGTAATCACGCTGCTAAGAGATTGGAACAACGCGGCATCGAGCTGAAAAGTGAGCAAATGCAACAAATTGGTACTGCTCTAGACAAGGCTGCTGCAAAGGGAGCCAAAGAGTCTCTGATTTTGATGCAGGATCTAGCTTTTATCGTTAATGTCAAAAATCGCACCGTCGTAACTGCCATGGATAGTGAAAGTATGAAGAACAACGTATTCACTCAAATTGATAGTGCTGTCATTATATCTTAACCGGCTGGCCCTTCTCGGGAGCCGGAATGCCGCTGACCGATTGATGCGGTAAACCAATTTATGGCTGGGAGGCTTTTTTAAAATGTTGAAATCAATGTACTCAGGCGTTTCCGGGATGCGGGGTTTTCAAACAAAGCTAGATGTTATCGGTAATAATATTGCGAACGTTAATACGGTTGGTTTTAAAGGTAGCCGCGTTATGTTCAAAGATATTATGAGCCAAACGACATCTGGGGTAACTGCACCGAATGATACTGCAAATGGTGGTGTTAATGCGAAGCAAATTGGTTTGGGTGTATCTGTAGGATCTATTGATACTTTGCATTTGGCAGGAAGTCCTATGACAACAAATAACCCTACTGATTTACGCATTAATGGAGATGGATTCTTTCTAGTTTCCATGGGTGATGGGCAGGAAGTTCCGTTTCTGACTCGTGCAGGAGATTTCCATGTAGATGCTGCTCGAAATCTAGTTACGTCTGATGGGCTTTTTGTATTAGACAGTGAAGGTGAAATTATCACAATTGGTGATGACGTCGTTTCATTTACAATCGGACAGAACGGCATGATTAACCAGACAATGGCTGACGGAACTATCGAAGGCGACACTCAAATTGGGATAGGAAAAGTAGTTAACCCTGAAGGTTTGGAGAAAATCGGTGGAAACCTTTACCGAATGACAGCTAACGCTAGTCCTGAAGGTGCACTTGAAACTTTAACAGCCAACAGTGCTGAAGATGGAACTGGTGCGATTATCGCAGGTCAGCTTGAAATGTCTAACGTGGACTTGACAGGTGAATTTACAGAGATGATTGTAGCTCAACGTGGATTCCAGGCCAACTCAAGAATCATTACCACATCGGATGAAGTGCTTCAAGAAGTTGTTAACCTGAAACGTTAATGACGGTTTAGCAGTTTTTTAATTGTGTGGGGGAGTGGGTTCCCCCACGCCGAATAAGGGGGCTTAGCATGATTTCGGTGACGCGGTTAAATGGTTCTCCCATGTGGTTGAATGCGCTGATGGTGGAGATCGTTGAAGAGACGCCAGATACGTATATAACTCTTGTCACAGGAAAGAGACTCATTGTGCTGGAAAAGGCGGATGAAGTCATTTCCAAAATTAAAGAATACAACCGTGAAATTGGGGTTCAGGCGGCCACCATCAAAGTGCAACAAACGGAGGAATCCTGATGAAAAAGATGATGCCCTGGATTGCAATGAGCCTGCTTGCTATAACACTCATTGCGGTGGTTGTGTTTGTATTTATGCAAACTCAGAACGGGAACAACGCTGATGCACATAAGTCTGCTGCTGTAGTAGAAAAGAAGAAGACTGCAGATGAGATTGTCGAAGTAACATCAGAAATTACAGACATAAAAACGAATCTAGCAGATACAAATCACATTTTACAAGCGAAGTTATCCTTTGAGCTAGCAGATGCTAAATCAAAAGAAGAATTTGAGAAGATCAAAGAAATTACGGTAAAACCGATTATTATTCAGACCCTAGCAGATACACAACCAGAAGAATTAAAAACAGCTAAAGGCCGTTCTGATTTTAACACCAAGCTTACAGAATTAATCAATAATGCCTTACCAGAACCGAAACTGAGCAGTACTAGCTTCACTGATTTCTTAATGGTACCTATGTAATATGAACAGAACACGCTGTAAACCTGTAAGGGGGTGAGAACATGGTGGATGTATTATCACAAAATGAGATTGATGCCCTATTAGCAGCACTTTCCTCAGGTGAGATGGATGCTGAGGAATTGAAAAAGGAAGAAACTCAGAAGAAAATTAGATCTTACGATTTTAAGCGGGCAGTGCGCTTTTCAAAGGATCATATTCGAAGTTTGACCCGGATTCACGAAAACTTTGCACGCTTTCTCACCACTTATTTTTCAGCCCAACTGCGGACGTTCGTTCAGATCAATGTCGTTCAGGTTGAACAATTGCCTTATGATGAATTTATCCGTTCGATACCAAAAATGACCATATTAAATATCTTTGAGGCCGAGCCTTTGCAAGGTCGCATGGTTATGGAGGTACATCCAAACGTTGGTTATGCAATGCTGGATCGACTGCTTGGTGGAACGGGCAGTGCACCGGCCAAAATAGCTTCAATGACTGAAATTGAGACAACCATTATGGAGCGGATCTTTAGCCGGGCATTTGAAAGCTTGCAGGAAGCATGGAAAACGGTGCTGGATATTTCACCAAGGTTGGAAGCGTTGGAGACTAACCCGCAATTCATGCAAATTGTATCACCCAATGAAACGATTGCACTGATCTCACTGAGCACTAAAATCGGTGACACAACAGGCATGATCAATTTGTGTATCCCGCATGTCGTTCTTGAACCCATTATGTCACGATTGTCTACGCATCAATGGTTTGTTTCCGAGAAAAAGACCAGAGCTCCGGAAGAGTACGAAGCCCTCAGGGAACGTGTCAATAAGGCTAAATTGCCAGTGGTCGCCGAACTCGGAGAGTCCAGAATTTCCATTTCAGAGTTTTTGGGTTTATCGGTTGGGGACGTCATTACGTTAAACAAACCGGTTGAGGAAGGCTTATCCATTAAAGTTGGCGACAGGCTGAAGTATATGGGCAGTCCGGGAACGATTAAAGACCGTGTGGCTATACAAATAGACGAGATTGTCACCGAAGGAGTTGAAGAATTTGACGAGTAAGGATTATTTATCCCAGGATGAGATCGATGCTTTGCTCAGGCAATCTGAATCGATCAGCAGCTCTGAGCCAGCAGAGAAGACGGTTGACGATTTTTTGACCGAGCTGGAGCAAGATGCTCTGGGCGAAATTGGGAATATCACTTTTGGTAGTGCAGCTACAGCTTTGTCCACCTTGTTGGGACTCAAAGTGGATATCACGACACCTAAAGTATCGGTTATTAGCCGATCACGGTTTGAAGAAGCATTTCCTAAGCCTCATGTTGCCGTCCATGTCAATTATGTCGATGGATTCGAAGGAATTAACTCGCTCGTTATCAAAAAACGCGATGCTCAAGTTATTGCTGACTTGATGCTTGGGGGCGAGGGCAATCCAGCAGATGAGGAATTGAATGAAATTCATATCAGCGCTGTGCAGGAAGCTATGAATCAGATGATGGGTTCTTCTGCTACATCCATGTCTACGATATTTAATCGTTTCGTGAATATTTCTCCTCCAGGGATTGATATTCTCAACATGGAAAGTGGTGAGGGTGTAAGCAACCTTCCAGAAGATGAGACTCTCATTCAAGTATCCTTCCGGTTGTTGATTGGTGATCTGATTGATTCCAATCTGATGCAATTGCTTCCTGTTCATTTCGCGAAGCACATGGTTGAATTGTTGATTGGCGGTGCACAAGAGTCTACAGCGAATACACCTGCTCCAGCAGCACCAGAGCCTGTACAGACGCCAGAGCCTCAGGCACCGACACCGGCGGCAGCTCCACCACAACCACCGGTACAGCAGCAGATGCCACCACAGGCGGCACCGCAGCCACCAGCGCAGGATTACAACAGTTATGGACAAGCACCAATGGGGATGCCGCAAGGAATGCCTCAGGGAATGCCGCCACAGCAACCGTATGGAATGCCACCACAGCAACCATATGCTATGCCGCCACAGCCGCATTATGGTGAACCACAGCACTACGGCGGTGTACCGAATAGGAATGTAAATGTGCAGCCAGTACAGTTTGCTAATTTGCAAAATGGTGCATACAGTCAGGTTGATGAAAACAATTTGAATTTATTGATGGACATTCCCCTTAAAGTCACCGTAGAATTAGGAAGGACCCAAAAGCAAATTAAGGATATATTGGAACTATCACAAGGTTCAATTGTCGAGCTTGACAAACTAGCCGGCGAACCTGTCGATATTTTGGTTAATAACAAGCTGATCGCCAAGGGAGAAGTTGTCGTTATCGACGAAAACTTTGGTGTTCGTGTTATAGATATCGTAAGCCAATGGGACCGAATTCAGAAATTACAATAAGCACAATTTAGGGAGGACTTGAATCAAGATGGCAAACCGAATTTTAGTCGTGGACGACGCTGCATTTATGAGAATGATGATCCGGGACATTTTGTCCAAAAACGGATATGAGGTCGTTGGCGAGGCTCAGGATGGAGCACAAGCAATTGAGAAATTTAAGGAACTTCGTCCTGATCTGATCACGATGGATATCACCATGCCTGAGATGGATGGAATCGCAGCTCTGAAAGAAATCAAAAAAATTGATGGCAATGCCAAAGTGATTATGTGCTCTGCAATGGGCCAACAAGCGATGGTAATCGATGCAATTCAAGCGGGAGCCAAAGATTTCATCGTTAAGCCATTCCAGTCCGACCGCGTTATTGAAGCGATCAGCAAAACACTGGGCGTGTAAGAGATATGATGATGGCTCAGGATGGAAGTCCATATGCGGGTACCAATTATTATTTGCAGCTTGTTTGGGTGATTGTTGTCCTGGCCGTCATCCTAGCCCTTATCGTCTACTTGATTCGTTTTCTCAATAAACGGAATCAGCAGTGGTTTCGTAACGGCACAGTCCGGATTTTAGGCGGAGTTGGGCTCGGGCCTAATAAATCACTACAGATTATTGAAATTGGCGGTAACGTTTATCTACTTGGTGTAGGTGAGGATATTCAACTTGTAGATAAAATTTCTGATCTGGATGAGGCACAGCGGATCATTGATTCGTTTGAACGAGAAGCTTCTGCATCAAATGGAAGCCTCTCGCCTCTCATCAACAAGCTAGCTGCTCGTTTCCGCAAAGAAGAACCACCACGGGAAATAGAGCTAGAAGATACAACCTCTTTTCACGAATTGTTTGAATCCAAACTTCGGCAGATGCCTAACCGAAAAGAGAAGATGGAGAAGCTGCTTAAAGAAGAAGACAATACTACAGATCGGTAGAGGGATTCATGAAGAAAAAGATTTGGCTAGCATGTTGTTTGATGGGGCTGATCAGCCTGGCGTCCGTAACAGTCGCCTTTGCCGAACCGATACCGAATATTGATATTCAAATCGGAAATGGGGATGGGGGAGCACCAAGTACAAGCTCATTATCGCTCATCCTATTAATTACGGTACTGAGTATCGCACCGGCATTACTGGTACTGATGACCAGTTTTACCCGAATTGTTATCGTTCTTGGTTTTGTGCGAACTTCCTTGGGGACACAGCAAATGCCACCCAATCAGGTGCTTGTCGGGTTAGCGCTCTTCTTGACATTATTCATTATGTCACCGACATTGTCTTCGATTAATCAGGTAGCACTTCAGCCCTATCTTCAAGGAGAAATTACGCAAACTGAGGCATTGGAAAAGGCAGCAGACCCGATAAAGAAATTTATGTTCTCCCACACTAGGGAGAAGGACCTATTGCTTTTTATGAAATACAATCAAACCGAACAGCCTAGTTCGTATCAAGATATACCGCTCACTGTTATGGTGCCGGCATATGCAATCAGTGAATTAAAGACAGCATTTCAGATGGGATTTATGATTTTCATTCCGTTTCTGGTCATAGACATTGTTGTAGCTAGTACACTGATGGCTATGGGGATGATGATGCTTCCGCCGGTTATGATCTCATTACCTTTCAAAATACTATTATTTGTCCTCGTGGATGGATGGTATCTGGTAGTGAAGTCACTGTTGCTGAGTTTTAATACTTGAGCCGGAAAAGTAAAGGAGGACGGTCATGACTTCGGAATTTATTATCGGTCTGGCCGGGAAAGCAGTTTATACAGCACTGTTGGCCAGCGCACCCATGCTTATACTTGCTCTGGTTGTAGGTCTAATGATCAGCATATTTCAAGCGACAACTCAGATTCAGGAACAGACCTTGGCTTTTGTGCCAAAAATTGTTGCCGTATTACTGGCAGTACTATTGTTTGGACCATGGATATTGAATATATTGGTCGACTTCACCTACAACATACTCGATAATTTATACAGATATATAGGTTAGGCTTTTGCAGATGGAGACATTGTTGCAAAGTTATCCTGTCGCCCTGCTTATGTTTTGTCGAATTGCATCATTTTTTGTAACGGCACCTGTCTTTTCAGCTCGAAATGTGCCTAACACGTTTAAAATTGGAATTTCGGCATTTGTCACGTTAACCGTGTACTTGATCTATGGCATTAATCAGGAGGTTCCTACAGATCTAAGTTACATTCTACTGGTCATTAGAGAAATTCTCATAGGCCTGTTGCTGGGCTTCGTAGCGTATCTTATTATGACTGCTGTACAGACAGCAGGAGCGTTTATTGATTTTCAGATTGGATTTGCCATGGCGAACGTTTATGATCCAATGACTGGTGCTTCCGCACCACTTACGGGTAACTTCAAGTACGCATTTGCCATGCTGTTATTTCTGACGATGAATGGTCATCACTACTTGCTAGATGCGATCGTATACAGTTATCGTTGGATACCATTATCCAATGCATTTTTTATTCGTTTGGCAGATGGAAGTATAGCAGAATTTTTAGTACGAACGTTAGGCGAGACATTCATGCTTGCATTTCAGATGTCTGCACCGATTGTCGTTGCTTTGTTCTTGACAGACGTAGGTTTAGGCTTTCTAGCCAAAACAGCTCCTCAATTCAACGTATTTGCTGTTGGTATGCCGCTTAAGGTACTTGTCGGGATTGCTATTTTGCTTTTACTGGTTCCGAGTTTTTCCTTTGTATTTAGTCAATTGTTCGAAGTAATGTTCAGATCCATGGAAAAATTGCTTGGGACCATTGGACAGAGGCCGGGCTGAGTGAAATGGAGGACAAGACCCAAATGAAATATCAACTCGACCTCCAGTTGTTTGCAGGAGAAAAGACGGAAAAGGCGACACCGAATAAGAGACAGGAAACACGTAAAAAGGGACAGGTCGTCAAAAGTATGGAGATATCCGGTGCTGCGATTCTCCTGTTCACCTTTTTGATCTTTATGTTTTTTAGTGACTTCTATAAGGAACGCATGGTTAGGCTTTTCACGGATATTTTCATTAACCGGCTAAGCATGCAACTCACTGGTGAGAATGTAATGGCGCTTATGATGCGTTATGGCATCGAGGTTATGTTGTTACTTGCTCCTGTGTTGCTAGGGGTTGCCCTTATTGCTCTAATCGTAAACTATATGCAGGTTGGGTTTCTACTTGTAGGAGAAGGGCTTAAGCCAAAGCTTGAAAAGCTTGATCCAATCAAAGGCTTCAAAAATATTTTCTCATTGCGTTCAGTAGTGGAATTCGCTAAATCCGTATTAAAAATGTCGATTATAGGTTATCTCGTGTACAGCACAATCATCAGTTACCAATCAGACATTGCTTCACTTTCACATTTTTCTGTGGATGCTATTTTACACTTTGCAGCTTCAATTACACTAAGTTTAGGTGTCAAAATTGCAGTTGCACTTATGATTCTTGCGATTTTCGACTACATGTATCAGAAATATGATTATGAGAAAAACATCCGAATGTCCAAACAGGACATCAAGGATGAGTACAAAAAAATGGAAGGTGACCCACTGATCAAGGGTAAAATTCGAGAGCGCCAACGTCGTATGGCTATGCAGCGCATGATGCAGGAAGTTCCGAATGCTGATGTGATCATCACAAACCCAACTCACTTTGCGGTTGCGCTGAAGTATGAGGGGGCAGAGATGGAGGCACCTCAGATCATTGCCAAAGGTCAGGACTACGTCGCCTTACGTATTAAAGAAATAGCCAAAGAAAACGGCGTCATTACGATGGAAAACAAGCCGCTGGCACGGGCGTTGTTCCAGAGAGCTGAGATTGGAGACGCCATACCTGCTGATTTGTTTCAAGCGGTAGCTGAAGTGCTGGCTTATGTATATAAATTAAAGGGCAGAACGAAATAAAAGGGGATCGGAGGCCGTACATTCATTGAAAACTAAAGATATTGCTGTCCTTGCGGGTATCATCGGCATCGTATTGATGATGATTCTCCCGATCCCAACCTGGTTGTTGGACATGCTACTCGTTATCAACATTTCAATTGCGCTCATGATTTTGCTCGTTGCAATGAACAGCAAAGAAGCACTCCAGTTCTCGATCTTCCCGGCGATGTTGTTGATTACAACGTTGTTCCGACTAGCGCTGAACATCTCAACAACCAAATTGATTCTTGGTGAAGGGGATGCGGGATCAGTCGTAGCGACCTTCGGTAGCTGGATTGCGGGTGGACAGATTGCAATAGGGTTTATCGTGTTCCTGATCCTCGTTGTAGTTCAGTTTATCGTTATCACAAAGGGTTCCGAGCGTGTAGCTGAGGTTGCAGCTCGTTTTACTCTCGATGCGATGCCTGGTAAACAAATGAGTATTGATGCGGATTTGAATGCTGGTCTAATTAACGAGCAACAAGCCCGTGAACGTCGTACTAAGATTGAACGAGAAGCTGACTTTTACGGAGCTATGGATGGAGCAAGCAAATTCGTTAAAGGGGATGCGATAGCGAGTATCATTATCCTCATTATTAATCTCATTGGCGGATTTATTATCGGAATGACAGTACACGGAATGGCCTTTGCAGATGCACTTTCTACTTACTCCGTGTTGACCATCGGGGATGGTCTGGTAAGTCAAATTCCAGCGCTTCTGATCTCAACAGCTGCCGGTCTGATTGTTACACGAGCGTCATCAGAAGGAAATCTTGCGGATGATATTACGGGGCAATTATTTACATACCCGACGCTCATTTATATTGTAGCTTTTGTCATTGCTATGTTGGGCTTCTTCACACCAATTCATGTTATTACTACATTACCTTTAGCTGTTTTACTTGCTTTTACCGCCTGGAAGATGCAGAATACGCTGAAATCCAAGCAAGTGGCCGAAGAGCAGTTGGAGGAGGAGCAACAGATCGAAGAAGTTAGAAGCCCTGAGAGTGTGATTAACCTTCTTCAAGTGGATCCGATCGAGTTCGAATTTGGGTATGGATTGATTCCACTTGCTGATAATCAGCAAGGTGGAGACTTGTTGGATCGGATTATTATGATTCGTAGACAGTGTGCCCTTGAACTTGGTTTAGTGGTTCCTGTCATTCGTATTCGAGACAACATTCAATTAAGACCTAACGAATATGTGATCAAAATCAAAGGTAATGTTGTTGGTGGCGGTGAGCTGCTTTTGAATCATTACTTAGCGATGAGTCCAGGGTATGAAGAAGAGTCTGTAACCGGTATTGAGACGACAGAGCCTGCTTTTGGACTTCCGGCTTTGTGGATTGATGAACTGACTAAAGATAGAGCAGAGCTGGCTGGTTATACGGTTGTTGATCCTCCTTCGGTAGTAGCAACACATCTGACTGAATTGATTAAGAAACATGCACATGAACTGCTGGGCAGACAAGAAACGAAAGCGCTTGTGGATAATCTCAGAGAAAATTATGCCGCTCTTGTGGATGAATTGATTCCTTCCGTTCTAGCCATTGGTGATGTTCAAAAAGTACTTGCCAAACTATTGCGCGAGAAAATATCCATACGAGACATGGTTACCATCTTCGAGACACTAGCCGATTATGGTACGTATACCAAAGATCCAGACGTTCTGACCGAGTATGTCAGACAATCGCTCTCACGTCAGATTACGCAGCAGTTCTCGCAAAAAGGTGAGACGTTAAGAGTCATCACGGTTGGGCCTGGTTTGGAGAAAAAGATTGCAGAGTCTGTACAACAATCGGATCAAGGTAGCTACCTTGCGTTAGATCCAGTTTCTACACAGAGTGTCTATCAAAAGCTGACAGAACAGGTGAATCGATTGATTCAGTCAGGTCAGCAACCCGTTGTATTAACATCTCCAACGATTCGGATGTACTTGCGGCAAGTGATTGAACGTACTATGCAGGACATACCAGTGCTTTCCTATAGCGAGTTGGAACCGAATGTTGAAATCCAAAGTGTCGGGGTGGTGAACTTATGAGAGTAAAACAATACATTGTTGAGACCATGCCCGAAGCGATGCTTCAAATTCGTAAAGACTTGGGAAGTGATGCCGTTATCTTGTCTACCAAAGAGATTAAGGTAGGCGGGGTACTCGGTATGTTTCGCAAAAAGAGGATTGAAGTTGTAGCTGCAGTTGATAAGGAAGAGAAAAAAGAAGCGAAGAAGCAAGCTCAACCTCAGTTTGCACCTGTACCGCGCGCCTTTGTTCCTGAAGCCTATCGTCAAACAGCTCGTACGTTTGATAAGGCTTCAGATGCGCCAGCTTCTAGATCAACCGATCATTCGTCAACTGAAGAACGTGCGGATGCTAATCCTGTGTTTGAATCGAGTCAGCTTGATTCAAACACAGATAAGAGCAAATCTGATTTGAACCTCGATTATAAACCGCGACCGGAAGGGGCGGATTTTTCGGGTTCAAGCTCTCCCTCTATACAGCAGGGCAATAATTTAGATCAACAACAACTGATGTCTGAACTGCAAGACCTAAAACAGATGATGTCCAAGATATCCAAGCTAGGAATCGCGGAAGACAATTTACCAGAACAACTGCGCCTCGTAAGAGATCGTCTGAACGCGCAAGAAGTTTGGGCAGATGTATCGGAATCTTGGATCGAAGTTGTACAGCGGCAAATCAATGAGAACGAGTTGAATGAAGATAACATTCATGATGCCCTCGAACAAGAAATTACTCATTTTTTGAAAGATCGTATCGTAGAAGGTATTCTTCCTACCACTAGAATCGTGTATGTAGCTGGACCCACGGGGGTAGGGAAAACAACCACGATTGCCAAGTTGGCTGCCGAACAGATGTTTAAGAACCAACGTAAAGTTGGATTCATCACTTCCGATACTTACCGGATATCGGCAGTGGAACAGCTTAGAACGTATGCTTCTATCTTGAATGTTCCACTTGAGGTGGTACAATCTCCCGGTGATACTCAGCGAGCCATATCTCGTCTACAGGAATGTGATCTGATCTTTATGGACACGGCCGGAAGAAATTATAGGAATGAGCTACTAGTTTCTGAGTTACAAAGCCTATTGGCTCCAGTTGAGAACAGTGAAACCTTTTTGGTTATGAGCATGACATCCAAAAGTACAGATATGGTTCAGATCACAGAACACTTTAGCAAATATGGTCTGGACAAGGTAATCTTCACGAAGATGGACGAAACAGGCAGTTGTGGCTCCATGTTCAACCTGTTATATCAGTTCCCGCTAAAACTCGCGTATGTCACGAATGGACAAAATGTTCCTGATGATCTGCTGAAACCTGAGGCGAGCGCGCTCACGAAACAATTGTTGGGAGAGCGAGCCCAATGAAAGACCAGGCAGCCTCACTCAGAAGCATGGTTCCTTCCCGAGATGGTATAAACGGAGTCGATTCGGCGAAACGTTCCTCCAAAATCATTACCATTGCTAGTGGAAAAGGTGGAGTTGGAAAATCAAATTTCACTTTGAATTTTGCGCTGGCCTTGCAATCCTTAGGAAGGAAAGTACTCGTTTTTGATGCAGATATAGGGATGGCTAATATTGATGTATTGATGGGAACTTCTTCTCCTTATAATCTGTATCATTTATTGTATCGGCAGAAATCCATTCAGGAAATTATCCAGCTTGGTGCAGGTGGCCTGCCATATATCGCAGGTGGTTCAGGAATGAAAGAGTTGTTTTCGTTGTCTGACCGAGATCTTGAGTTTTTTGCACAACAAGTAGAAGAGATTGCCCAGGAAATGGATTACGTGATCTTTGATACAGGAGCCGGACTCTCAAGAGAAAATATGAAATTTATTGGTGCTGCTGATGAATGCTTAATCGTAACCACACCTGAACCGACCTCAATAACCGATGCTTATGCTTTAGTTAAAGTTATGCATGGCCAAGAAAATGCTACACCCTTTCGAATGATTGTTAACCGGGTGGAAGACGAACAAGAGGCGCAGCGAGTGGCAGAGAAGATAGCTGGAGTAGCAAAGCGTTTTTTGCAGACGGATATCCCACTTCTAGGGTACATCTCAGAAGATATCCAGGTGGTAAAGGCGGTTAAAAGGCAGGTGCCTTTTAGCCTAGCATTCCCAAATACCAAGGCATCAAGAGACATAACGCGACTTGCTCTTCGTTATTTGGCTGTACCTGCTACAACCGGATCCGAAACCTTGACAGGAATCAGGGGATTTATGAGAAAGTGGCTTAAGAAGACAACGTGATTTCTGAAAAAAGGAAACAGGGGTGAACAACATGGCGGTGTATCAAGTATTGGTTGTCGATGATTCCGCTTTTATGCGTAAGATTGTTTCAGATTTAATTGAAGCGGATTCGGAATTCAAGGTGGCAGCAACAGCAGCAAACGGGAAAGAAGCTATCCAAAAAGCACTGGATGTAAAGCCCGATATTATAACTATGGATGTTGAAATGCCTGAGATGAACGGTCTTGACGCATTGCAGGGTATCATGAAGCAGTCCTATGTTCCAGTTATTATGTTATCGGGTATTAATGAACAAGGCATGAAAGAGACCATTATGGCTCTGGAGGCCGGGGCATTTGACTTTATTCGCAAGCCATCTATATCGCATGATCAAGATATTGCCCAGGTAGGGAAAGCATTGGTTGAGCGTATGAGAGCAGCGATGAATGAAGTTGAACGAAAAGCGAACCGTGAGGCGTCCCTGCAGAAACGAGAGGAGGCTCAGGGTAACCTGATGAATCAATCTCAGCGAATACAGCGGGATGTAGCCGCTGTGCCGTCGCGTAGGGAACTTGACCAGAAAAAAATAGAACCTGCAAAACTTGAAAAACGAGCGAGCAGTGAACAAACTCCCTCTGTTCCATCCAAAGTTATACCGAAGAACACACCGCTACTGAGTCAAAAGCCAGCACGTGTGGATCAAAAGACAGAGGTTTCTAAGAGTTCAGATCGTAAGCTTGAACCTAAAGAAATTAAAGAGTTGAGACCGAATAAGCCTGCTGCACCGTCTAAGGAAATCCGATCCGCACGTATTCAACGTGTGGCAGCCGACCAAGTGGCTGCTACGTCTATATCGGGGAATACACCTGAAAAAAGTCGAGTAGCTCCTATGCAAAGAGGTGTACCGTCCTTAGAGGTTGGATTTAACAAGCTTGTGGCGATTGGGTGCTCAACAGGTGGGCCAAGGGCTCTCAAAACGTTGCTAGAGCAGTTGCCTGCTGATCTTCCGGCTCCTGTGATTATTGTGCAGCACATGCCACCCAATTTCACCAGATCACTTGCCCAGCGATTAAATACGTTCAGTCCACTTCATGTGGTAGAAGCCGAAGAAGGAATGATTCTGAAAAAAGGAACAGCGTATATTGCTCCTGGCGGATATCACATCAAAGTAAACAGAACGTCGGATGGCAAATTCATTCTGAAGCTTACAGAGGAACATCCGGTTAATGGCCACAGACCATCAGTCGATACGATGTTCGAATCTCTTTTGCCGCACACATCGCTGCAGCGTCATTTGGTCTTACTGACTGGGATGGGAAGTGACGGGGCTCGTATGATGAAGAAATTATACGAATCAGGTGTCACTTCAACGTTTGCAGAGAATGAAGAAACATGTGTTGTATATGGAATGCCGCGTTCTGCTGTAGAGCTGCAATGCGTA
This sequence comes from Paenibacillus tundrae, assembly GCF_036884255.1. NCBI lineage: Bacteria > Bacillati > Bacillota > Bacilli > Caryophanales > Paenibacillaceae > Paenibacillus > Paenibacillus tundrae. The sequence goes on from NZ_CP145605.1 coordinate 2,480,162, forward strand.
CGGCATCTCCTGCCTTTGCAGGAGATTGCGCCAAAACTTGTTCAAGCTGTGAAATAAATGGAGTGAAACTCATGGAGGAGGTGCCTCACAATGGACATGAACCAATATTTATCCATGTTTATTGATGAGTCTAATGATCATCTGCAGTCGCTTAATGAAAACATGCTACAACTCGAAGGTAACCCGGAGGATTTAGGAATCGTTCAGGTTATATTCCGTTCAGCTCATACCCTGAAAGGTATGGCTGCAACAATGGGCTTTGAAGATTTGGCATCACTGACACACAAGATGGAGAATGTGTTAGATATGGTGCGTAATGAGAAACTGAAAATGCAAGATTTTATTTTTGACACGCTATTTAAAAGTTTAGATGCGCTCGAAACAATGGTTCAGGATATTACAAATGGCGGAGAAGGTAAAGCGGATGTCTCTGCAATTGTTACTTCACTTCAAGCGATTGAAAGTGGCGAATGGACTGGAGGCGATGCGCCAGCAGCAGCCGTAGCTCAAACGACGGTTCCTGAAACCTTAGCTGCAGTGCAACTGGATGAGTTCCAATATTCAGTACTGGATCAATCCATTGCTGAAGGACATCGTGTATTCTACATTGAGGTGCTGGTAAGTGAACATAGCCAGTTAAAAGGCGTACGTGCTTACATGGTATTTGATCTGTTAGAACGCTCTGGTGAGGTTGTAAAAGCATTCCCATCCGTTCAGGATATCGAACAAGAGAAGTTTGAGCGCAATTTCTCGTTATATTACATAACAACCAAAGAAGCGCAGGAACTTGAACAAGGAATTTTAAGTATTTCTGAAATTGAAAGTGCCAAAGTGATTCAGTTGGATCAAGAAACACTGGAGCAGATGACGAACCAGGCAGCCGTTGCAGCCGAAGCTGAAGTCGTTGCTGTAAACGATGCAATTGCAGCATCTCAAGTGAAAGAAGCTCCTCCTAAAGCAGAAGCGAAGCCTACCGAAACTAAAGCAGCGGCACCGAAGCAAGCGGCAGCTCCTTCACGTACGATTCGTGTAGATATTGAACGACTTGATGTACTTATGAACCTGTTCAGTGAGTTATTGATCGACCGGTCACGCCTAGAACAATTGGCTAGCGAGACAGGAAATAATGATCTTTCCGATACGGTAGCTCACCTGAGCAGAGTCAGCACAGATTTGCAAAATATTGTATTGAAGTTGCGGATGGTTCCTGTGGATACCGTATTCAACCGTTTCCCTCGTATGATTCGTGACCTAGCAAAAACACTAGACAAAAAAATCGATCTAGTGATTACTGGTGCCGAAACAGAACTGGATCGTACCGTTATCGATGAGATTGGAGACCCGCTGGTGCATTTGCTGCGTAACGCAGTTGACCATGGTGTTGAATCCATTGCAGAGCGTGTAGCAGCAGGAAAACCAGAGATGGGAACCGTTAACCTGCGTGCATTCCATAGTGGTAACCATGTATTCATCGAGATTGAAGATGACGGTAAAGGGATCTATCGTGAGAAGTTGTTGAAAACAGCCATTTCTAGAGGTGTTGTTACAGAAGAACAGGGTGCCAAGATGAGCGATGAAGAAGTTAATCAACTGTTGTTCGCACCTGGTTTCAGCACGGCTGATGTGATTTCTGATATTTCAGGACGTGGGGTTGGATTGGACGTTGTTAAATCAAAAATCACTTCACTCGGCGGAAATGTAACTATTCACTCCACACCAGGAAAAGGAACAAACTTCTCTGTTCAACTTCCATTGACCCTATCGATTATTGCAGCAATGCTTGTACGGGTGGGTTCAGAGAAATATGCTATTCCTCTGTCTTCAATTGTCGAGACAGCCATTGTGCAGCGTGAACAAGTTCGCAATATTCATGGCAACAAGATGATTACGTTCCGTGAGTCATTGATCCCATATCTCTCATTAAATGAAGTGTTCTCTGTACCAGACTTCAATGATGCAGAAGAGAAAGAAACGGAAATTGTTGTTATCCGCAAAGGAGATCGACTTGCAGCCGTATCTGTAGAGGAATTCATTGGACAAAGCGAGATTGTCCTCAAATCGATGGGAACTTATCTTCCTGCGATTGAAGGCATTTCAGGAGCAACGATCCTTGGAGATGGACAAGTCGCTCTAATTGTTGATCCTAACGCATTCATCAAATAAACCAATTACGTTTAAGCTCTACATCTAATAGGGAGGTTTTTTACATGGAAGAAGAGTTGAAAGTTATCGTCTTTAAGTTAGGATCAGAGGAATACGGCATCGAAGTTGAGAGAGTTCAGACGATTGAGCGCATGATGCCAATTACACGTGTCCCCAAAACATTTTCATTTGTTAAAGGGGTTATCAATTTACGCGGGGTTGTTATCCCTGTTATCGATTTGCGTGGTCGCTTCTCATTGCCAGAAACGGAATATACCGATCAAACACGTATTGTCATTGTAGGTGTAGGCGATATGCAAGTAGGCTTTATCGTTGACGCTGCTAATGATGTTATTGATATTAAGAGCAGTTCAATCGATAGCCCACCTGAAGTGGTTGGTGGTGTCAAGGCTAGATATCTCCGTGGTGTAGCGAAGCTTGAAAATGAACGTTTGCTAATCATGTTGAATCTGCATGAAGTCTTAAATAAAAGCGAAGTCGTTCAGCTGGAAAGTGTCGAGGGATAACTCCGTGGAACTATTCAACCGATTTGAGGGATTCCAGATGGATGTGCTCAAAGAGGTCGGTAACATAGGAGCAGGCAACGCCGCAACGGCGTTGTCCCAGCTCCTTAATAGACCGATTGACATGGGCGTTCCAACGGTACAAATGCTTCCGTTCGAAGAAGTTTCTGAGAAAGTAGGCGGAGATGAACGGATCGTCGTTACTGTTTTCTTACGTGTAGAAGGCGAAGCACCAGGGAATCTGTTTTTCATGATGACACCTGAAGCAGCTAAGATGTTGCTTAATCGTCTTGCTGGTTTTGACTTGAGGGAAGGGTTTGACTTCACAGATATGGAACAATCTGCTCTGTCCGAGATTGGAAACATATTGGCCGGGTCTTATCTATCTTCACTTGCGGATTTCACGAAACTGTCCATGTATCCAACGGTTCCGGGACTTGCCATTGATATGGCAGGTGCCATTCTCAGTTATGGTCTATTGCAATTTGGTGAAATGGGCGATGCTGCATTACTGATTGACACATCGTTCTTTGAAGGACAAGATGAAGTGGAGGGTCAGTTCTTCCTCATTCCCGATCCGACATCATTTGCAAAGATATTCGAATCATTAGGGGTGCCGCTAGATCATGATTGAAGATAAAAGCGTCGTTAAAGTCGGTATGGCGGATTTGAATATTGCTCATCTTCCTGGCATAATCCGTACGACTGGCCTTGGTTCATGCGTGGGCTTAACAATGTATGACCCACAATTGAAACTGGCCGGAATGGCGCATGTCATGCTCCCTACTTCAGATATTGCCCGTGAGGGGAATTTGAATAGAGCCAAATATGCGGATACGGCATTGCCTGAGTTATTGGAGAAGATGGTTAAGCTCGGCGCTTCTCAATCACGTATCGTGTCCAAAATGGCGGGAGGGTCACAGATGTTTGCTTTTTCGGGAGCAGGTGACACTATGCGCATTGGACCGCGAAATGCTGATTCTTGTCGGGAATGGTTACAAAAGCTCGGTATTCCTCTTCTAGCTGAAGATACGGGCGGCAACTATGGACGAACTATTGAAATGGACTGTGAGACTGGACTTTTAACTATTAGAAGTGTACAAATGGGTGTAAAGGAACTATAACCAATATGATAGGAAACTACCGCATTAATCTTGGAGCAGGCATAGTCGGATTTATTCTGACTTTTTTTGTAGCTTACAGCAGCAATGTGTTGATGACCAGTTTAATTCGCGGGTTAATCGGATTTGTAGCCTGGTTTGCCCTTGCTTATGCACTACGCTGGGGATTGGGGTTGCTGCTGACTCCATCCTTAGATAGCAAGGGATTCGATTATGATCCCCTAAACGGTCAAGAGTTAAGAGGTTCACAGGTGGACATTAAACTCGAAGACGATGGTCAAGAGCTAAACGATTTGCTCAAAAACGGACAGAACGCCTCCTTTGGGGAAGATCTTCCGCCATCTGAGACGAAAGCTCCAACGGGTTTTGCCCCATTGGATCCGCCTAAACTCGTTCGGACCAAAGAGCCGGAAGAATTGGCGCAGGCCGTTCGTCACCTGACAGACAAATAAGGAGGGTGAAGTCAATTGAACGAGCGTAAAGCTTCACATTTGAACCATGCAGATCTGTGGGAAAAGTGGAAGGAACATGGAGATCTTGAAGCCAAGAAAAACTTAATCGAGAAGTATCTTCACATTGTCAATTATGTATCTGGACGACTGGCAGTAGGATTGCCCAAAAACGTTCCCAAAGATGACTTGGAAAGCAATGGTGTTATGGGTTTAATAGATGCGTTGGAAAAGTTCGATTATGAACGTGGGCTCCAGTTTGAAACATACGCTTCTTGGCGTGTTCGTGGTGCGATACTCGATGGACTAAGACAAGGGGACTGGGTTCCACGTTCCGTGAGGGAGAAAGCCAAGCGCATCGAAGACGCGTATCAGCAATTGGAACAATCGTATCTAAGATCCGTAAGTGATGAAGAAATGAGTGCGTACCTGGATGTGTCAACAAAGGATTTCCAACACATGCTTCAGGAGGTGGCGGTAATGTCACTTTGCTCACTTGAAGACCCTATTCGAGAAGAAGAATCCGAGACACGTCTGTCTTTAATGGTTGACGAAAAGGCCAAAAATCCTGATTATAAGGTCAATGAGTTTTATTTAAAAGAAGCCTTGGTACAGGGTCTTGAGAAGCTGACAGTAAAAGAGCGCACGGTGGTTTCCCTCTTATATTATGAAGATCTGTCTCTTAGCGAGATTGCAGAGGTTATGTCCTTGTCTCCATCACGAATTTCTCAGCTTCATTCTAAGGCGATCTTAAGACTAAGAGGAACGTTAGATAAACAGAAGGATCTATTACTACGTAAAGATTAATAGAGAGAGTTATGCTGGATTATAGGGAGTGGAAAGTCTAAAAGGAGGAAGAACTGCATTGACACAGCGAATTGCTTTGGAACAATGCTTGAGCATTATTTTATCGGAAGATAAAAGCACGGCCTACCTTGAAGTTTCCAAATTGGAAGAGGGCTTTACCTTCACTTTAGATGAACTCGAGCAATATATTGATAGTAAAGGGATCAAGTATGGTATTTTACGAGAGGCATTGCTTTCATTCGCAAGTCATCCGGAAACCTATCTCAATAATCAGTGTAAAATTGCCGAGGGCATTGCTGCTGTAGCGGGCGAAGATGGATACATTAAGGTACTCGTAGGCATGGACGATTCCAATGAGCGTCGACCACAGGAATCGGAAGATGGTACGGTGGATTACAAAGAAGTGACACGCCTTAATAATGTTCGAGCAGGTCAGATTATTGCAGAACGAATTCCTCCTATGGATGGCATAGTAGGTAGGGCAGTAACGGATGTTGAAATCCCTTTTCGTCCTGGTAAAGAAGCACGTTTTAAAGTTGGCAAAAATGTAGTTGTTAACCCAGATGGAACCGCAATGTATGCTGCACTGGATGGGTTGGTTACCAAAACAGAAGGCAATAAACTAAATGTATTCCCCGTATATGAAATCAATGGTGATGTGGACTATAACATCGGAAACATTGATTTTGTCGGTACAGTGGTTATACGTGGGAATGTTCTAACAGGCTTTAAGGTGAAAGCTGCTGGTGATATCCGAGTTGTTGGTGGTGTCGAAGGTGCCGAGTTAGAAGCAGGTGGCTCGGTCGAAATCACGGGTGGGATAATCGGATATAACAAAGGGCTTGTACATGCTGGGCATAATGTTAAATGTAGCTTTATTCAAGAAGGCAACGTGGATGCCGGTGAAGACGTCCTCGTTTCACAAAGTATTATGCATTCTAATATTCGTGCAGGCAGAGAAGTAATCTGTGCTGGGACAAAAGGGCTTATTGTTGGTGGCTCTATTCAAGCTGGTGAAAAAGTATCAGCACGTATTGTGGGTAATAGCATGTCTACCGTTACTTCTATTGAAGTTGGTGTTCTGCCTAGACTACGTAATGAATTGAACGATCTCCGCAAAGTCATACGAGAACAGATGGATTCATTGGATAAAACCAAGAAAGCTCTGACTCTATTGGATCAACTGGCAGCAGCAGGACAATTAAGTCCTGATAAAATGTCCATGCGAATTAAACTGACAGCCACACAGAAATCATCCATGCGTCTTAATGAAGAAACAAAGACTCGAATCTTTGAAATCGAAAAGGCACTTGAGGATACGAGTAGGGCTCGTGTAGATATTCTCAAGATGATTTATGGTGGCTCTAAAATAGTTATCGGCAGATACACCAAATTTATTAAAGATCCAGTGAGTAGAATTTCATTTTATTATCATGATGGTGATATTTCGATGGTTCCTTACGTGTAAGTACAGCATTCAAGCAGACCAAGAATCCATTCGAAACCGTGAGGTGAGCGTATGAGTTTCAAAGCAGTTGAGTTGCAGATTGCCGTACCAAGGACGAGTGAGGCCGGTCGTTATCAAAATGAATCTCAACAGCGGCCGGTCATCGACCAGAGTTTGCTCGCAGAGCAAACAGCCAAGGAAGCTGAGGCGGCCAGGCATCGAAGTGAAGCGATGGACGAAACATCTAACGCTGCATTGCGTGATAATCATAGTCATGATTCAGAGCAGAAAAATGGTTCACAGGCACCAGAATCTTCTGAGAATCAAGAAAATGTTAAACCGGCTGAGCACCCGTACAAAGGAAAACATATTGATTTTTCTTTATAACGTAGCTCAGTAGAGAAGCACCCATAGTTTTGCTTTTGATAATCGAAGTAAAACATGAATGGAAACTTGCATAGAGAAGAAGTCTTGCGCATCGACTGCTGCATCAAAAGGAGAGAACCGAATTTGTCACCATGGATTATTATTGTCATATTAGGTGCCTGTGCAATTGCATATGCCTTGATTATGCCTAAGAGAGACAAGTCACAGGAGCACGGGAATCAACTGGTGCAGGAGATGGAATCCACGCTTGAACACTATATGACTGAGATGGAAAACGATAATGATGCCCTCATTCAGCGTGTTGCTGAAATGAAGGGGGAGGCTACAGCTGCAGATCAGCGTATGCAGTTGCAGCTGGAAGAGATGCAACAACGTCTTGAGCAATTAGAACAGCGCAAAGCGGTTGAGCCAAATTCAGTTTCCCATCTGTCTACGGTAACCAGTACTAATGGACTTCAGGCTCAAGGGCTGGTAGAGAGCGTAAGAGTGGAGGCAGCTGAGTCGGTTGCTGAACCGGAAAATCAGCCAAACGACCAAGCGACGCCAACCGTTGGAGAGTCGATCAAAGATCGGTACGCAGAACTCTTTAATTTGTATGCAGAGGGTAAGTCAATCGACGCAATTACGAAGCAAACAGGTATACAGCGTGGGGAAGTTCAATTGATACTTCAACTCGCAGAACGGGAGGAGAGCTAGAAGATGGATAAGCGCTCCTTATGGATCGGACTTGGAAGTGGCATGATTGTTGGAGCGGTTTTGTTACAGCTTGCTACAGTAGGACAAAATGCATTATCGGATAGCGCTTTGGATACGGATCAAGTTGTTGCAGATTTAACGAAAGAACAATTGGAAGTGGCTGCGAAAAACTTGGATATGAGACTCGTAGATTCGGATGAAGAGTTGTTCACCGAAACAGAATGGGTGCAGAAGAAAACACAGGAGAGCAGTGAACTACAAGGTACTACAGCAGAGCCTCCCAAGGATACGGAGACAGTAGAGACGCCAAGCACACCTGCGAATCCTGAGAAGCCTACATCTACTGATAAACAGACTCAGGTTAATCAGCCCACATCAACAGAGCCCTCAACTCCAGTAACGCCAAAAGACGCTACGGTATCGTTTAAAGTCCGGTCAGGAAACAGTTTGGCTATGGTAGCAGAGAATTTGGAGAAATCGGGTATTGTGGACGATGCAGAAGCATTCATTCAAGCAGGCCGTGCAGAACGAATCAACACGAAAATACAAGTTGGCACATATGCGCTGGAAAAGGGCGAAAGCTTTAAGTCCATTATCGCCAAAATTACCAAAGAACCGTCACGCTGAGAGCTTCAGGCAGGACGGTTCTTTATATTTTTAATTTGACTGCGATTCATTGTTCTTATCTTTGCTCGTATCAAGGCTTGGTATAGTTCAGAATAATATGCTAAAAATATCGTATTTTGTTTGAAAGATAGTTGCAACGGGTAGGCGTTTGTGCTATATTAGATAACGGTGTTAAAACACACGCATGTGCTAATTTCGTTAAGGGTGCTTTCCTTATTGGAGAGTCTTGGCGAAAAATGATGCCGGCGGAGGACACAATAAAAACCATACTAGGAGGTGTGTGAAGATGGCAGTAATCTCCATGAAGCAGCTTCTCGAAGCTGGGGTACACTTCGGTCACCAAACACGTCGTTGGAACCCAAAAATGGATCGTTATATCTTCACTGAAAGAAACGGAATTTATATCATTGACTTGCAAAAGACAGTGAAAAAAGTCGAAGAGGCTTACAACTTTGTTAAAGGAATCGCAGGCGAGAATGGTACTATTCTTTTCGTTGGTACTAAAAAACAAGCTCAAGATTCTGTTAAAGAAGAAGCTGAACGCGCTGGGCAGTTCTACATTAACCAACGTTGGTTGGGTGGTACCCTGACTAACTTCTCAACTATTCAAAAACGTATTGATCGTTTGAAACAGTTGGAAGCTTGGGAAGAAGACGGTACTTTCGCTGTATTGCCTAAAAAAGAAGTTATCTTGCTTCGCAAAGAAAAAGATCGTCTTGAGAAATTCTTGGGCGGTATTAAAAATATGAAAGGCCTGCCAAGCGCCCTGTTCATCATCGATCCACGCAAAGAGCGTATCGCTGTTGCTGAAGCTCGCAAATTGGGTATCCCAATCGTTGGTATCGTTGATACTAACTGCGATCCAGACGAGATCGATTATGTTATCCCAGGTAATGACGACGCGATTCGCGCTGTTAAATTGCTGACAGGTAAAATGGCTGACGCTGTTATCGAAGCTAACCAAGGCGAAGAAACTTCCGCTTAATAGTTTCGAACATAATTCATGAATTAAATGAAAAGGGTGGTTGGTAGGTGGATAACCTCTCACTGCCCTTTTTTTAGAGTGTACGTACAATACTTAATCTGGAGGGAATTTATAATGGCAGTTAATGCGAGTGCAGTAAAAGAACTTCGCGAAAGAACGGGCGCTGGTATGCTCGATTGTAAAAAAGCACTGGAAGAAGCAAACGGTGATGTAACGAAAGCGGCTGAATTGTTGCGTGAAAAAGGTCTTTCTGCAGCAGCAAGCAAAGCAGGTCGTGCAGCTACTGAAGGAACTGTAGAATCTTACATCCACGCTGGCGGACGTATCGGTGTCTTGGTTGAAGTTAACTGCGAAACTGACTTCGTTGGTAAAACAGATCAATTTAAGGATTTCGTTAGAGACGTAGCTATGCAAATCGCTGCAGCTAATCCTAAATATGTTACACGCGAAGAAGTTCCTACAGATGAGCTGGAAAAAGAAAAAGAAATCTTGAAAGCTCAAGCTCTTAACGAAGGTAAACCAGAAAAAATCATTGAAAAAATGGTTGAAGGCCGTATCGGTAAATACTACGAAGAATATTGCCTGATGGAACAAACTTTTGTTAAAGATCCAGACAAAACAATTTCCCAATTGCTGAATGAAAAAATCAGCCAAATTGGTGAAAATATCTCTATCCGTCGTTTCGTTCGTTACGAACTGGGTGAAGGTCTTGAGAAAAAAGTTGATAACTTCGTAGAAGAAGTTATGTCCCAAGTAAACAAATAAGACGGTTATTTAAACCGGCAAGCAGGATTGATTTTCGAAGATATAAGAATGATGAAACTTCGAAGCGCAAACTCCCTTATATCTCAGGAAAACAGTGCCTTACCGGTCGATCGTTTTTCCTAAAAGAGCGGAACACTAGTGTGTTCCTTTCTTTTTAAGCAGGAGGCCGTGCGCGAGAAGTTTTGTTGGTTGAATGCCTCAGGGCGTTCAATTTAAAGTGGAGGGTGAACAATTGGAACAGCCAGTATTTAAACGTGTTGTCTTAAAAGTCAGCGGAGAGTCCCTTTCCGGTCAAAATGGCTATGGTATTGATGCAGAGACGATTTCGTCCATTGCGCAACAAGTAAAAGAAGTCGTTGAACTAGGTGTGCAGGTTGCTATTGTATGTGGCGGCGGAAACATCTGGCGCGGTATTGCTGGTAGTGAAAATGGCATCGATCGAGCAACTGCAGATTACATGGGTATGCTGGCGACAGTAATGAACTCGCTGGCACTGCAAGATGCATTGGAGCAGATTGAAGTCCCAACACGGGTTCAAACATCTATTGCTATGCAACAAATTGCAGAGCCTTACATTCGCCGTAGAGCTATTCGTCATCTTGAGAAAGGTCGGGTCGTTATTTTTGCATCAGGTACAGGTAACCCGTTCTTCTCCACAGATACAACAGCAGCACTGCGCGCAGCGGAGATCGAAGCAGAAGTCATCTTGATGGCTAAGAACAAAGTGGATGGTGTATATTCAGCCGATCCGTTTAAGGACAGCACAGCTGTGAAATTTGATCAGTTGACTTATATGGATATTCTCAACAAAGACCTTGGTGTAATGGATTCGACGGCGTCCTCACTGTGTAAGGATAACAACATTCCGTTGATCGTCTTTGCTATTACAGAACAAGGTAACATCAAGCGTGTTGTTCTAGGTGAACGCATCGGAACAATCGTTAAAGGGAGTGTAGATTAATGCCACAAGCGGTTAAAAAACATGCCGAAGAACGTATGGAAAAAGCAATTCAAGCGTTACGACGTGATCTTGCCACTTTGCGTGCAGGGCGTGCTACTCCAGCTCTTCTGGATCGGGTTCAGGTAGAGTATTATGGTGCAATGACACCACTTAATCAGCTTGCTAATATCAGTACACCAGATTCACGCACACTGATGATCCAACCATGGGATAAGTCATCCATGAGTGATATCGAGCGTGCGATCATGAAGTCCGATCTTGGACTTACACCAGCCAACGACGGCACCATGATTCGTCTGTCTATTCCGCCACTTACGGAAGAGCGCAGAGCGGAGCTTGTGAAGCTGACTAAAAAGTTTGGTGAAGAGGGCAAAGTGGCGATTCGTAACATTCGCCGTGATGCTAACGATGATATCAAAAAAATGGAGAAGTCAGATATTTCTGAGGACGAGTCCCGGAGACATCAAGACGATATCCAAAAATCGACAGATAAATTTATTGCTGAAGTCGATAAGGTACTCGCTGCCAAAGAAAAAGAAATCATGGAAGTGTAAGACAAGCGCAGCCCCTCCGATCCGGTGGGGTTTTGTCTCTTTTTTAAGCTTCAGGTGAAGAAACTTCAGGGATTTTGGAGGAACAGGAATGATCAAACGGGTTCGGTCGTGGTGGAATGGGGCTGAAAAGCAGGAAACGCTGACTATATCCGAGGATAATATCCCGCAGCATGTAGCTATTATTATGGACGGAAATGGACGATGGGCCAAACGTCTCGGCCTTCCGCGCATAGCTGGACATCAGAATGGGATGAAGGCAGTCAAACGTGCGACCATCGCGGCGGATGAACTGGGCATCAAATATCTGACGATGTATGCTTTTTCGACAGAAAACTGGACGCGTCCAAAAGAAGAAGTGGATTTTCTGATGCGACTTCCGCAAGAGTTTTTGGCGATTGAGCTGGATGAGCTTATCGAAAAGAACGTGCAGATTCGGATGATGGGTCAGGAGGAACATTTACCTTCTCATACCATTAATGCTTTACGTGAAGCTATACGTCTTACAGAACATAACACAGGTCTTGTGCTAAACTTTGCAATGAATTACGGAAGCCGCAGAGAAATGACAGACTGCGTTAAAAAAATAGCTCTACAGGTTCAGTCGGGGGAACTGTCTGCAGAGGAGATTACACCGGAGCTCATCGACAGACATATGTTAACGAGTGATATGCCTGACCCGGATCTGTTGATTCGAACAAGCGGAGAGCTCAGACTCAGTAATTTCATGCTCTGGCAACTTGCTTATAGCGAACTATGGTTTACGGATATATACTGGCCCGAATTTGGCAAGCAGCATTTAATTGAAGCAGTAGCCGAATATCAGCGCAGAACAAGGCGTTACGGCGGTTTGAAATAGATGGAGGATGAAGCCGTTGAAACAGCGATTAACGACAGGAATAATAGCAGGTGTTTTGTTTTTGGGTTTTTGCTTGCTAGGCGGACCCTGGTATCATGGCTTGGTATTAGTGATGGCTCTCATCGGTTACTATGAATTTGTGAAAATGACGGGAGTACAGCCTTTTTCAGGTGTAGCTCTAATTGGATACCTAGGCGTTTTTTCGCTTGTATTTCCTTGGGAAATGGTATGGGAAGCCAGACCGCTGACTCTATTTCAGATCGGCTGGCTTGTGATGTTGGTATTAATGACGGCATCGGTCATTACTAAAAATAAGATTCCGGTTAATACCGTTGCGATGCTCTTTCTTGGTGTGTTGTACATTGGTATTGGCTTTTATTACATTGCCGAGTCGAGACATCTTCAACATGGGTTGTTTTGGACTTTTCTACTGCTGGGCTCTATTTGGGCAAGCGACGCAGGAGCCTATTTTGTCGGAAAGCTGATTGGCAAAAACAAATTGTGGCCTTCAATTAGTCCTAACAAAACAGTGGAGGGTGCACTAGGCGGTATCATCATTGCCATTATAACCTCACTCGTTTTTGCAGGAGTATCGGACGGTTTGCTTACCTGGCCGAGAGCGATATTAATTGGAGTCGCTTGTGCTGTAGTAGGTCAGATGGGAGATCTCATTCAATCTGCGTACAAACGAGTTTATAATATTAAAGATTCCGGTACGTTGCTACCGGGGCATGGTGGCATTTTGGATCGGTGCGACAGTTGGATCGTCGTTTTCCCGTTCATACATATACTGATGCTACTGCCCTACTAATTTTGCAAACAAGACAGGTGTAGTGAGTCGTCATTTTACTACACGTGCATTGGATAAATGAAGATGAGGTGCAGCATGAAGAAAATTGCGATTCTTGGGTCAACGGGCTCAATTGGAACTCAGACACTTGATGTAGTAGATATGCATCCTGAGTTATTTCAAGTGGAAGGGCTTGCTGCAGGTGGGAATGCGGAGCTGCTCATTGAGCAAACGAAGCGTTACAAACCGAAGAAAGTTTCTGTTGGCTCCAAAGAACTGGCAGACTATATTGCACCCCTAATTCCTGCAGGAACGCAGGTTTTTCACGGTAAAGAAGGATTAGTCGAAATTGCTGCAGCTACAGAAGCGGATACAGTTGTAACCGCAGTAGTGGGAAGTCTGGGACTGGAGTCTACTCTAGCTGCCATTGAAGCTGGAAAACAGATTGGTTTAGCGAACAAAGAGACCTTAGTTACAGCAGGCCATATCGTTACGTCAAAAGCAGCAGCAAAGGGAGTTTCGCTCTTGCCCGTGGATAGTGAACACTCTGCTATCTTCCAATGTTTGAATGGAGAGAAACGGGAGCAATTGCTAGGGATTACACTTACCGCTTCCGGAGGGTCTTTCCGCGATTTAACGCGTGAACAACTCAAAGAGGTTACTGTAGAGGATGCACTGAAACACCCGAATTGGTCGATGGGTTCCAAAATTACGATTGATTCCGCAACAATGGTGAATAAAGGTCTGGAAGTAATTGAAGCGCATTGGTTATTTGGACTTCCATACGATCAGATCAATGTAGTGCTCCACCCTGAGAGCATTATCCACTCATTTGTTGAGTTTGAAGATACCAGCATAATTGCTCAGTTAGGTAATCCAGATATGCGTGTGCCAATTCAATATGCGTTAACTTATCCTGATCGCCTACCATCGCAAGCGACACGTCTATCCTTAGCTCAAGTGGGTAAGTTGAACTTTCGCGAGATGGATATGGAGCGCTTCCCTTGTTTAAGAATGGCATATGAATCTGGCAAACTTGGAGGAACTGCACCAACTGCGTTCAATGCGGCCAATGAAATTGCTGTCGCGAGATTTCTAAAAGGTGAGATCTCCTTTTTACAAATAGAGTATACGATCGAGAAGATCCTGGAAAAGCATAGTAACATTCAAAATCCAAGTTTAGAAGAAATTCTGGATGCTGATGAAACTTCTCGTAAGCTAGCCAATGAGTTGCGTTTTTAAACACTTTATAGATGTCCAACTCTTTTGTTAGTATGTTCCTTCATGCAAAACGATAGGCTGTGTCGGATGACAGACTGAGAGACTATAGCTAAAGAGAAATAGCAACCGAAAGAAGGTCACTTTTTAAGATCAATGGCTGATCTAAAGGGGTGACCTTTTTATGTCAAATTAATTTAAATTGGAGTTGGTTCAATCAATTTAAATAAAGATGTATCGGAGCATTATTGGTATGAGGAGTTAAATTCAAAATTGCTATACATGAGCATCCCAATATTAATTAAGAGTTGTACATTTCAAGGTTAACCGGCTTGCCTAACGTCGAGCACTCTGAAAATCGCTATCATGATCATTATGCTGTATTATTATAGAATAGAGAATATGTCCAGTCCGATTTAGTCATGCATTTTGTGTAAGCTCAATTAATGATCGACAAAATGAAGAAATTCATCGAATATCATACAGAAATCCTAATTCACATGCCCAAGAAAATAGATCCCTTATAAAAGGAACGAGCATAGAGTCGCGTGTACTAGAGGGAATTTTCACAAGAGTTGGCGAATCTCATTCTAAAGGTTGTACTGTATGCGTACTTTATTTAGGTGGTGGACAAAGGCTGACTCTCAATTATTAGTCCAATAAGCGTGTACAACCAAGGAAGAGATCCAAAGACCGCTACCATTGCCGTGATAAACGGATTAAATAGATGAAGGGGATTGAATCGATCTATCATTGTCATGGGTCACCAAGGGGCCGGAATTTTCACTACAAGAACTTGGCGTTGAAATATGCTTGAAGTATAATAGTATTTCGGCGAGAGACTTCCAATTAGGGCTGATGACGGGAATAGCAGGCTTAGGTTATGGACTATTACGACTGAATAATCCTGAAATTCCTTCTGTTCTATCATTGGAGATTCCAGTACTTGGTGCGTTTACTGGGGCTTAAAAAACTTCTTGGTATTTAATTAAGAATAATGTTATTCTAGAGCATGCATAATAAGTTAAGGAGGTGTAGTGTTTGTTGGAGACTCTTAAAATCGCGTTCTATATATTCATGATGTTCTTTGTTATTGTAGCCATTCATGAATGGGGCCACTATTATTTTGCGAAGCGCGCTGGTATTTTGGTTCGTGAATTTGCAATTGGATTTGGTCCTAAAATGTTTTCATATAAGAAGGGTGAAACTCAGTTCACGTTCCGTCTGCTTCCTTTTGGTGGGTATGCAAGAATGGCAGGTGAAGATCCGGATACTACGGGGATTGATGTAGGACAAACGATATGTGTTAGAATTAAGGACGATAAGGTTGAGAAAATCTTCACGAGCAATCTTGAAAAGTACAAGAATGTAATCAAAGGTGAAGTTCTGCAAATCGACCTGGAAACAGCTCTTAAAATTGAACTTGATGTTGACGGCGAGCGCATGACCTATGATGTTCATCCTCAGGCTGTTATTGTAAACAAAAATGCTAGCATGCAAATCGCACCTAAAGATCGTTGGTTTAGTAGTAAAACCGTTGGACAGCGCTCCTTGGCTATTTTTGCCGGCCCGATGATGAACTTTATTCTAGCATTTGTGTTGTTTGCAATATTTGTTCAAGTAAGTGGTGTTCCTGTCGAGAATCCCTCCTACATAAAAATAGCTGATGTTTCAGCAAACACGCCTGCGGAGAAGGCTGGATTCAAAGAGGGAGATATCATTAAGAGTATTAATGGTACGTCCGTTGGAATTGACCAACAACAAGTCATTGCTTCCATCTCTGAGTCAAAAGATAAGGCTATGAACTGGACTGTGATTCGGGATGGGAAGGAACTTGACGTTTCGGTTACTCCGACTTCGTTGCCTGGCCAGGAAGGTGGCAAAGTAGGGATCTCACTAGGGTTTCCTACGAGACAAGCAGGTTTTGTAGAAACCTTCACGTTATCTGGTAAGTATACGATCGAAACATCTAAATTAATTTTCAAAGGCCTTCAACAACTCGTACAAAACTTCGCTCTTGATGATATTGGTGGTCCAGTCAGAACCATCGAGTTAACGGGGGAGATCGCCAAATCCGGGTTGGATCGTTTATTATACTGGAGTGCAATGATCAGTATTAATCTAGGGATTTTCAACCTGTTACCGATCCCGGCATTGGATGGCAGCCGCCTTGTATTTTTGGGAATTGAAGCTCTGCGAGGCAGACCGGTTGACCCGAATCGAGAAGGCATGGTTCACTTTATTGGATTTGCGATGTTGTTTGTACTGATGCTGGCTGTAACATATAATGATATACTACGTTTAATTAATGGATAATATGGTTTGACTATCTTCTGGTAAGTCGAAGGTAGTCGTAATGGGAGGACGCTGGAGTCTTATGTCAAAGGAAAATGAAAAACAGTTCGTAACTGAAATTACACCACAGAGTGAAGATTTTTCTCGTTGGTACATTGATGTAATCAAAAAAGCAGATCTGATGGATTACTCTCCAGTTCGCGGATGTATTGTTTTTAAACCTGATGGATTTGAAATTTGGGAACATATTAAGGATGAGCTGGATCGTCGTTTCCGTGAAACGGGTCACCGGAATGCATACTTCCCAATGTTTATTCCAGAGAGCTTTTTCCAGAAGGAAAAAGAGCACGTAGAGGGCTTTAACCCTGAATTGCCGTGGGTTACCGAGGCTGGTGGAGAGAAGTTGGAAGAGCGTCTTGCAATCCGCCCTACATCTGAGACAATTATTGGTCACATGTACTCCAAGTGGATTCAATCATATCGTGACTTGCCAGTTCTGATTAACCAGTGGGCTAACGTTGTGCGTTGGGAGAAAAGAACGTTGCCTTTCCTTCGGACAAGCGAGTTCTTGTGGCAAGAAGGACATACTGCACATGAGACGGAAGAAGAAGCGCGTGAGGAAACGATGAAAATGCTTGAGATTTATCGTGAAGTAGTTGAAGAATACCTTGCGATTCCGGTCATAACAGGACAGAAAACAAAATCGGAGAAGTTTGCCGGTGCGGTAGACACCTTCTCAATTGAAGCAATGATGAAAGATGGACGTGCAGTGCAAGCAGGTACATCTCACTATATGGGAACGAATTTTGCAAAAGCTTTTGAAATCCAATATCTTAGCCGCAACAATGAGTTGGAGCTTGCTTACACGACGTCTTGGGGGGTAAGTACTCGTCTCATTGGTGCGCTAATTATGGTGCATGGTGATGACCGTGGTCTGGTGCTGCCGCCTAAAGTTGCACCTACTCAAGTGGTTATGATTCCGATTGGACCGCCAAAAACTCGTGATGCTGTTGTAGGCCGTGCGGATGAATTATTTGCGGAGTTGAAACAAGCTGGGGTTCGTGTCAAGATGGATGACCGTAGCGATGTACGTCCTGGTTGGAAGTTTAACGAGTATGAGATGCGCGGTGTGCCGATTCGTCTTGAGATCGGGCCACGCGATATGGAAAACGGTGTTTGTGTTCTTGTATCTCGGATTACAGGTGAGAAGAAAGTTGTGGAGCAGGCTAACCTGGTTGAAGAAATTCAAACGATGTTGGCACAAGTTCAGTCCGATATGTTGGAACGTGCACGTACATTTATGTCGGACAACTTCTATTCTGTAGATACATTAGATGAGATGAAAGAGTTAATGGAGAATAAACGTGGTTTCACGCTAGCAGGATGGTGCGGCTCAGAAGCGTGCGAAGATAAAGTAAGAGAAGTAACGGGCGCTACAAGCCGGAACATCCCGTTCCAGCCTGCAGAAGAAAAACATACGTGCCTGGCTTGTGGAGAAAAAGCAGAACATACCGTAGTATTTGCGAGAGCCTACTAAGTAACACAGGCTTCGTTATATTGTATTGAAATTATGTACTCATAATTTCGATCTAGCAAAAGGATGTTTGCTGATTAAGGTAGGAATGAAAAGCTTCTGTCGGATAAAATGAGTCGGTGCCGTTCGGATCGGGGACATTTTTGATTACAGAGGCTTTTCATGCTTTGAAGGGCAACGAGGAGGAACATTATGAGTGGATTCGAGGAGAAGAGAAAAAGATTTGAATTATTGATGAAACAGACGGATCTTCCAGCAGGGCTCGTTGAGCCATATTTTATGGATGGTTGGATTGAACAGGTGGAAACAAGCCGTAGTAATCGAGATTGGACTATTCTGATTGCTAAGGATACCTTGGTGCCTGCTCCGATCTACCGCACATTCTGCCTGCATATTCAGGAGAAAATGAACCATATTGCCAAAATTTCATTTGGCTTTAAATATAGTGATTCTGTCTTGTCTACAGATATTGTAAGTGAGTACTGGAATTTGTTCCTTGAATGGGTTGCTCGTGAAATTCCATCGGTTAATGGCTGGATGAGCCGTACCAAATTTGAATGTGAAGCGGACTTACTGCAATTAACTATGAGTGATGCAACATCGATGGAGCTTGCGAAGAAGAAGCAAATTGATCAGGCGATTACGCGATTTTATGAGAAGTATTTCCATACAACTCTGAAAGTCAAAATGCAGGTAGGACAGATGGAAAGCAACAAAGAGGCATTAGAGCAGTTCCAGCTTAAAAAACAGGAAGAAGAGCGTCAGGTCATCGAGAAGATGATGAGTGAGGTAGAGCCTGAGATGCCTGAAGAAGAAGAGCAAGGGGATGTCCGTCTGCAGATGGGATACGACATCAAAGAACCCGCTGTTCCAATGCAGGAAATTCAAGATGAAGAGAAGAAGGTCACCTTGCAAGGGACGATTTTTGGACTGGATCGTAAGGAATTGCGTAATGGTAACACGTTGTTTACCTTCTATCTGACAGACTTTACGGATTCCATGCAGATGAAAATGTTTGCGAAAACAAAAGAGGATGTCCGAATTCTTAGTTTGCTAGCGAATGGGAAATGGGTGAAAGTGCGTGGTCGTGTTGAATATGACCGTTTCATGCAGATCCCTGAACTTGCTATGATTCCTTCAGACTTGGTTGAAGTAAAGGCACCGCCATCCCGCAAGGATAAAGCTGCTGAGAAACGGGTGGAATTCCATTTGCACTCTACCATGAGTACGATGGATGCCGTGACCTCTATTGACAAGTATGTGAAAACTGCAGCAGAGTGGGGACATAAAGCCATTGCTGTGAGTGATCATGGTGGTGTTCAAGTATACCCAGAGGCAGCAAAAGCAGCTAAGAAAAACGGAATTAAGATGATCTATGGGCTAGAAGCCAACGTGGTGAATGATTCTGTGGCCGTCGTTTTGAATCCTCAGCCATTGGATCTCAAAGCCACAACGTATATCGTTTTTGATATTGAGACCACGGGTCTGTCTGTAACGCAGAATAAAATCATCGAGATTGCAGCAGTAAAGGTAGAGGATGGCAAAGAGATTGATCGGTTTGCTACGTTTGTGAACCCACACGAACGGATTCCTTATAACATTCAGCAATTGACTAACATCAATGATGATATGGTGAAGGACGCTCCAGAACTTGAACCTGTCATTCAGGATTTTGTGAAATTTGCAGGGGATGGCGTGTTGGTCGCTCATAACGCACGTTTTGATATGGGCTTCATTCAAGCTTCGTTAAAACAACTTGGTATGCCTGAGTTAACGAATCCTGTACTTGATACGCTGGAACTAGCAAGATTGCTGTACCCAAAAATGAAAAACCATCGTCTGAATACACTCGCAGACAAATATAAAGTGGCTCTAGAGAGCCATCACCGAGCGATTGACGATACGATTGCGCTCGCAGGTATTCTCAATGGATTGGTGAATGATGCTGCTCAGCTTAAAGGGCTAACGATGCTTGATCGTCTGAATGATTATGTAGGTGTCGATCTATCGAATACGCGTCCATTCCATTGTGGAATATATGCGCTGAATGATATTGGTAAGAAAAATCTCTACAAATTGGTTTCTCTTTCACATACGGAGCATTTTAAACGAGTGCCCTGCATTCCTAAATCCAAACTAGTCAATTTACGCGAAGGTCTGATTATTCTGTCTGGCTGTGAAAAAGGCGAGTTCTTCGAAGCGGTGCTTAATAAATCGCTCGAAGAAGCTGAGGAGATTGCAGAGTTTTATGACATTCTGGAGATTCAACCACTGACGATGTACATGCATTTGGTTGATAAAGGGCTGGTAGCTACTCCAGAAGAGATCAAAACAGCGATACAGAAAGTCATTAGTATTGGTGCGAAACTGGAGAAACCGGTTGTAGCGACGGGCAATGTTCACTATTTGGAACCACGCGATAAGCTATATCGGGATATTACAATTCACGGTATTACAGGATTTAGCCCGTTGAAAGATCAGCGAAAGCCTGATGCCCATCTGAGAACGACGGATGAAATGCTGGAAGAGTTCCAATTCTTAGGTCAAGATAAAGCGTACGAGGTTGTTGTAACCAATACGATTGAACTTGCTGACCGGTTTGAGGAAATCAAGCTGTTTCCGGACAAGCTGTTTACTCCAATTCTGGAAGGTGCGGACGAAGAAATTCGTAACACCTGCTATAATACGGCCAAGTCCATCTATGGAGAGGACCTACCAGAGGTCATTATCGCTCGATTGGAAAAAGAACTGATTCCAATTATTAAGTACGGTTTCTCTGCCAACTACCTCATATCGGAACGGCTGGTTAAAAAGTCGAACCAAGATGGTTATCTTGTAGGATCTCGGGGCTCGGTTGGTTCATCGGTTGTTGCTACGTTTCTCGGCATCTCTGAGGTTAATCCATTACCTGCGCACTATATCTGTGTGAATCCCGAATGTAAACATAGTGAGTGGTTCCTTGACGGTAGTGTACGGAGTGGGTTTGACCTTCCTGCGAAGGAGTGTCCGGATTGTGGAAATACCCTGAAGGGTGAAGGTCAAGATATTCCGTTTGAGACCTTCCTTGGATTTAAAGGGGATAAGGTTCCCGATATCGATTTGAACTTCTCAGGTGATTACCAACCTCATGCCCATAACTATACCAAGGTACTATTTAGTGAGAAGAGTGTATTCCGTGCGGGAACCATCGGAACCGTAGCCGAGAAAACTGCATTTGGATTTGCCAAGAAATACGAGGAAGAGCATCATAAGAAGTGGCGCGGCGCCGAGCTGAATCGGTTAGCTTCAGGATGCACGGGCGTAAAACGGAGTACTGGACAGCATCCCGGCGGGATCGTCGTCGTACCCGATTACATTGAAGTAGAAGATGTAACCCCAGTACAATACCCGGCAGATGATGTTACCGCAGAGTGGAAAACGACGCACTTTGACTATCATGCTTTTGAAGAAAATCTGTTGAAACTCGATATCTTAGGACACGATGATCCGACAATGATGCGGATGCTGCAGGATTTGACAGGTGTCGATCCAACGACAATTCCTATGAATGATCCGAAAGTCATGAGTATGTTCAACTCTACAGAAGCTCTTGGTGTAACGCCTGAACAGATTCGTTCCCCTGTTGCCACATTTGGAGTACCGGAGATGGGAACGAAATTTGTGCGTCAGATGTTGATTGAATCCCAGCCAACATCGTTTGCCGATTTATTGCAGATTTCTGGTCTGTCTCACGGAACAGGAGTGTGGTTAGGTAACGCGCAGGATCTGATCAAAAACGGAACATGTAACATCAAAACCGTAATTGGTTGTCGGGATGATATCATGCTGTTCCTTATTTATAAAGCTGGCATGGATGCAAGTTTGGCATTTAAAATTACGGAAAGTGTACGTAAGGGTAGAGGTTTGCCCCAAGAATGGATTGATGAGATGAAAAATTGCAAAGTGCCGCAATGGTACATTGATTCTTGTCTTAAGATCCAGTACATGTTCCCTAAAGCCCATGCGGCTGCTTATGTCATTTCCGCAGTTCGTACTGCGTTCTTCAAGCTTTATCACCCAATTGAATATTATGCAACATACTTCACAGTACGTGCAGATGAGTTTGACATTGGACTAGTATGTCAGGGGTATGAAGCGATCTATAAGAAGATCGTAGAAATCGAACAATTAGGCTTCCAAGCACCACCAAAAGAAAAAAACATGCTGCCAATCCTCGAAATGGCGCTAGAGATGACGGCTCGTGGGTTCTCGCTGAAGCCAATTGATCTCTATCGATCTGAAGCAACTAAATTTATCGTAGATGGCAACTCATTGGTTCCTCCATTTTCCGCTTTGGCTGGAATTGGTGACAATGCTGCGCGTAATATCGCAGGTGCCAGAGAACATGGCGAGTTCCTGTCGATTGAGGACTTCCAGCAGAAGTCTAAAGCGTCTAAAACGATTGTAGAGCTGCTGTCTAATATGGGTTGTTTCCGGGGTCTTCCTGAGAGTAATCAACTATCTCTTTTCTAATGTAGCTCATACTGGGAAAGCATGGTTGAAGTCAACTCGTAATTTTTTCTTCATTAGTGTGTAATTTGCCTTAAAGATCGCTTACTTGTCACTATTACCAGACTATGTTATAATTTTTGAAGTGAACGAGATAGTACGAATTTCTGAAGAGTGGGGAAACCCACTCTTTAGTCTTTGGTATACAAGAATCTTGGGTATTTAATCATCTGCCAGCGATGATGCTGGTGTAACCTAAGTTGGAGGTTATCGGTTTTGAGCACAACGAACATTAAAGATACCGTGGAAGAAATGATCCAACCCTACTTGAATGAACAAGGCTTCGAGCTGGTTGACATCGAATACGTCAAAGAAGGCAGCAACTGGTTTTTACGGGTGTATGTCGACAAAGAAGGTGGCATCGACATCGACGATTGCGTCTTGATCAGCGAAAAGCTGAGCGCCAAGCTGGATGAGAACGATCCGATTCCTACCGTCTATTTCCTTGAAGTGTCTTCTCCCGGTGCGGAACGTCCACTGAAAAAAGCAGAGGATGTTGCCAAAGCCGTAGGCAAAAATGTGTTTGTAACAACCTACGAGCCGGTGAATGGATTGAAGGAATTTGAAGGTAAGTTACTTTCCTTTGATGACGGAACACTCGTGATCGAAGCAGGCAAGAAACAGCATACCGTTTCTTATGAAAAGGTTGCCAGTGCGCGTCTAGCTATTTTGTTTTAAGTGCCTTGTTCACTTTATTAATGAAAAAGACACATCTCACGATAACGGCAAGGTGCTCAGGAGTTCAGAGCCTTTCGCCGTTTTACGTATGAGATGCCATGTTTGAAAGGGGGATCAACATTCATGAGTATGGATTTTATTGAAGCAATGAATGAGTTGGAGCGTGAAAAAGGGATCAGTAAGGATGTGCTGTTCGAAGCGATCGAGGCTGCCCTGATCTCCAGCTATAAGCGGAATTTCAACACCGCTCAGAACGTGCGTGTTGATATGAACCGCAATACTGGGGTTATCCGGGTATATGCTCGCAAACTGATCGTGGAGGAAGTCCTGGATTCACGTACCGAAATTTCATTGCCTGCTGCACGAGAAATCAACCCACACTTCCAGCTGGAAGATATTGCGGAGATCGAAGTAACGCCGCGCGATTTTGGCCGTATCGCCGCACAAACTGCCAAACAGGTAGTGACCCAGCGGATTCGTGAAGCTGAACGTGGCCTGATCTACAACGCTTTCGTTGATAAGGAAGAGGATATCGTTACGGGAGTAGTGCAGCGTCAGGATTTGCGCAATATCTACATCGATCTGGGCAAAATCGAAGCGGCTTTACCGCTGACCGAATTGATGCCGAACGAGAAATTTGTTCATGGTGATCGTATCAAAGCCTACATCACCAAGGTCGAGAATACGACCAAAGGGCCACAGATCATTTTGTCCCGTACACACCCGGGCTTGTTGAAACGCCTCTTTGAACTGGAAGTTCCTGAAATTTTCGACGGTGTAGTTGAGATTAGATCCGTTGCGCGTGAAGCTGGCTTCCGCTCCAAAATTGCTGTGCATTCCCGTAATGAGGAAGTAGATCCAGTTGGATCTTGCGTAGGGCCCAAAGGGATGCGCGTGCAGACCATTGTGGGTGAGCTGCGCGGTGAAAAAATTGACATCGTTCGTTTCTCCGATCAGGTGGACGAATATGTGGCTAATGCACTGAGTCCTTCCAAGGTGTTGGAAGTTCAAGTGTTTGAGGAAGAAAAGATGGCTCGGGTTATCGTTCCTGACTATCAACTTTCCCTCGCGATCGGGATTAAAGGTCAAAATGCCCGATTGGCAGCCAAGCTGACCGGCTGGAAAATCGACATTAAGAGCGAGAGCCAGGCGGAACAGGAATTCGGCAGAGAAAAAGATTCTTCTTCGGAAATGCATCAAGATTCCGTCTCCGTCGACTAAAGTAAAGCACGGGGGGCGTTAACGTATGAAAACCAAAAAAGTACCGCTGCGCAAATGTGTGGCGTGCCAGGAAATGATGCCTAAAAAGCAACTGATCCGAATCGTTAAAACGCCAGAGGATGAAGTGCTAATTGATTTAACTGGCAAAAAATCCGGACGTGGTGCTTATTTATGCGGTAAGGAATCCTGTTTTAAGCTTGCACTCAAAAACCGATCTTTGGATCGGGCGCTGAAAGGCAAGGTCTCACCGGAAATTTATGAGCAATTGGCTGCTGACTTTATTAAGGTAGAGGATGCATTCAAAGCTGCACAGGAGCGTGAAGATGATGAATAATAAGGCTTTGTCTTATCTAGGACTTTCCATGCGTGCAGGTAAGCTTGTAACAGGTGAAGAAATTGTGCTCAAAGCAGTCCGTTCTTCCGAAGCTAAAATGGTTATTGTTGCGGGCGACGCCTCGGCCAATACACAAAAGAAATTTCGCGACAAATGTGGAACGTATAAAGTTCCGCTCGTAATCGGATTTGACCGGGATAGTCTAGGTTCAAGTATCGGTAAAGAAACGCGGGTTGTCCTTGCAGTAACGGACCGGGGGTTTGCAAAAATGATCTCCAAGCAAGTCGGTATAATGTCGGAGGTGGAGTATATTGAGTAAACAGGAAAACAAGGATAAATTGCGGGTTTATGAATATGCGAAGTCCCTTAATATGAGCAGTAAAGAAATTATAACCATTCTTAAAAAGCTGGATATTCCCGTAAACAATCATATGAGTGTCATGGAGAATGGATCAGTGGGTAAGGTGGAACAATTTTTTAAAGATATAAAATCCACTGCAGCCTCAAAACAAAGTAACGAAGTAAAACAAGTTGCTACTTCCGCAGTGGGTAGCAATAAAACAGTGGACAACAGCAAGCCGGCCGGCGGAGTGAACACGCCGAGTGACAGTAATTCATCCGGTAGTCCCGTACTAAAAAAAATACAACAGGAAAAGCAGGTAGGTATGAACAATAGACCAAATTCCAACAATAACAATGGCTCCCAAAGACCTAGCGGCCAAGATAGCCGCAACAGAACAAACTCTTCCCAAGGCTCCAGCCAAGGAGGACAATCAAGTAATCGTCCAAGACCAGCTCAAGGCGGACAAAGCAGTACTTCATCCCGTCCGCAAGGTTCAGGACAACAACGTCCAAACAATAGCGGTGGCGGTCAAGCAAGAAGCGGAGGACCAAGCGGTGGTGGCACTGGTGGCAACCGTACTGGCGGCCAAGGTCAAAGCCAAGGGCAAGGACAACGCAGAAGCGGACAAGGCAACTCAGGTAATAACAACAACAGTGGCAACCGTTCTAACAGCGGTGGCGGCGGTCGTCGTTATGACGACAATCGTGGCGGTAACTTCCGTGGCCGTGGCGGAAAAAACAATCGCAACAGAAATCAACAACAGTACCAACAACGTGAGAAAATTGATAACACGCCTAAGAAAATCATCGTTCGCGGTGACATGACTGTAGGTGAAACTGCTAAGCTTCTTCACAAAGATGCTTCCGAAGTTATCAAAAAACTCATCGGCATGGGCGTTATGGCTACAATCAACCAAGAACTCGATATTGACACTATTCTTCTGCTTGCAGGCGAATTCGGCGTTGAGGTTGAAGTGAAGATCGTTCTTGAAGATGATCGTTTCGAAACGGTAGAAGAGAATGATGATCCAGCAGATCTTCAATCCCGTCCTCCAGTTGTAACGATCATGGGTCACGTTGACCATGGTAAAACAACATTGCTTGATGCGATTCGTTCTACCAATGTAACGGGCGGCGAAGCTGGCGGAATCACGCAGCATATCGGTGCTTATCAAGTTGAAATTAACAACAAAAAAATTACGTTCCTCGATACTCCGGGTCACGAAGCGTTCACAGCGATGCGTGCACGTGGAGCTCAAGTTACGGATATTACGATTATCGTCGTAGCTGCTGATGATGGTGTTATGCCACAAACGGTTGAAGCAATCAACCATGCCAAAGCAGCAGGCCTACCGATTATCGTTGCTGTTAACAAAATCGATAAGCCAGGTGCAGATGCGGATAAAGTGAAGCAAGAATTGACTAACTATGAACTCGTTCCAGAAGAATGGGGCGGAGACACGATCTTTGTTAACGTTTCTGCGAAACAAAGAATCGGTTTAGAAGGTCTGCTTGAGATGATCTTGCTCGTTGCAGAAGTGAATGAATACAAAGCGAACCCGGACAAACGTGCCCGTGGTACAGTGATCGAAGCCGAGCTGGATAAAGGACGTGGTCCAGTTGCACGTATCCTCGTACAGCACGGTACATTGAAAGTCGGAGATGCATTCGTAGCTGGTAACTGCTTCGGTCGTGTACGTGCGATGGTCAATGACAAAGGTCGCAGATTAAAAGAGGCAGGACCATCCACACCTGTAG
Source organism: Paenibacillus tundrae (assembly GCF_036884255.1). Classification (NCBI taxonomy): domain Bacteria; kingdom Bacillati; phylum Bacillota; class Bacilli; order Caryophanales; family Paenibacillaceae; genus Paenibacillus; species Paenibacillus tundrae. The sequence goes on from NZ_CP145605.1 coordinate 2,507,201, forward strand.
AAATTACAGGTTTGACTGAGGTACCAGGTGCTGGTGATCCGTTTATGGTGTTTGAAGATGAGCGTAAAGCTCGTTCTATCGCTGATAAGCGTGCGATTACACAACGTGAATCCGATCTGGGTACAAACACTCGCGTAACGTTGGATGATCTGTTCCAACACATCAAAGACGGTGAAATTAAAGACTTGAACGTAATCATCAAAGGTGACGTACAAGGTTCGGTTGAAGCATTGAAAGGTTCCCTTGCTAAAATCGAGGTTGAAGGTGTGCGCGTGAAGATCATTCACAGTGGTGCTGGTGCGATCACAGAATCCGATATCATCTTGGCAGCAGCATCTAATGCGATTGTGATTGGTTTCAACGTTCGTCCAGATAACCAAGCGAAGGTTACAGCAGATCAAGAGCAAGTTGACATTCGTCTGCATCGTGTTATCTACAGTGTTATCGAAGAAATTGAACAAGCGATGAAAGGTATGCTTGATCCGGTTTACAAAGAAAAAGTTATCGGTCATGCTGAAGTTCGGAGCACATTCTCGATTAGTAAAGTGGGTACAATTGCTGGATGTATGGTTACTTCAGGTAAAATTACTCGCTCTGCAGAGGCACGTTTGATTCGTGATGGCATCGTCCTTTACGAAGGCAAACTGGATTCCTTGAAGCGTTACAAAGATGATGCTAAAGAAGTAGCTCAAGGCTACGAATGTGGTATCACGCTGGATAAATACAATGATCTCAAAGAAGGCGACGTTATCGAAGCCTTCATTATGGAGAGCGTACAACGATAAGCAAGGAAGCATGAGGTGAACAACAATGGCTAAGATTCGTACAGGTAGAGTGGGCGAGCAGATCAAGAAAGAACTCAGTGTGCTCATCCAGTCAGAACTGAAAGATCCACGGATCGGTTTTATTACCGTAACGGGAGTTGAAGTAACTGGCGACTTGTCGCAAGCCAAAGTTTATCTGAGTGTCTTCGGTGAACAGGAACAGAAGGATAACTCGCTCAAAGCTCTGGAAAAAGCAAATGGATTTTTGCGTTCTGAGCTGGGCAAGCGTATCCGGTTCCGCCATGTTCCCGAGTTGATATTCAAGATCGACGAATCCATCGCTTATGGTAGCCGGATTGAGAAGCTGCTTGGCGATATTGGTTCAGACAAGAACGAATCCCAGTAACAGAATAGAGGAGACGGCAATGCACACTTATGAACAGGCGCTTCAAAGTGGAAAGAAATTTCTACTGGAGCATGATGATTACCTGGTCGTGTCGCATGTACAGCCGGACGGTGACGCAGTCAGCTCGACGGTAACGGTGGGCTGGCTGCTGTCATGTCTGGGCAAGACATTCACGATGATTAATGAAGGTGAAATCCCCGGGCGTATGCGCTTCTTATGGGGAGCAGATGACATCGTGAACATGACCGAACAACCACCAGCGCGAAAATTTAAAGCAGTCATTTGTGTGGACTGTGCTGATTTTGCACGAGTAGGCTTGACTCGTCATTATTTTGAAGAGGATGCAGTCATCTTAAATATTGATCATCATCCAACCAATAATGCATACGGAACTGTGAACATTATTAAATCAGATGCTGCAGCAACGGCAGAGATTTTGTTTGATTTGGTAAGTCTGTTTCCAGTGACGTTGAATAAAGATGCAGCGACAGCCATTTATACGGGGTTATTAACCGATACAGGTGGTTTTCGTTATGCCAACACAAGTCCAAATGTAATGACAACAGCTTCGAAGTTGCTTGAACATGGTGTGGACGGTCCATACCTAGCTCAGACATTACTAGAGCAAGTTACTCTTCCTCAAGTTCGTATTTTGAATCAGGCACTGAATAGCCTGCAAATGACGGATGATGGCAAGATTGCTTGGGTTATTATCACGCCTGAAGATATGATTACTTGTGGTGCGGCAAATGAAGATCTTGAAGGTATTGTGAACTACCCGCGTAATATTCAAGGGGTAGAAGTAGGGATCTTTTTCAAAGTTATTAATGATTCGGCCGTAAAAGTATCGCTTCGCTCTGCAGGTAAGGTCGATGTAGCTGAACTTGCACAAACATTTGGTGGGGGTGGCCATGTACTTGCTGCAGGCTGCCGACTGGAAGGTACGCTGGAAGACATCGTAGCTAAGGTACTGAAGCAGGTGAATGCACAATGGTAAAATCGTTTGAAGGAATACTAGCGGTATATAAACCAGCAGGTTACACTTCACATGATGTCGTTGCCAAACTGCGTCGTATTCTGAAAATGAAGCGTATCGGACATACTGGAACATTAGATCCACAGGTTACGGGGGTTCTTCCGCTTTGTCTTGGACGTGCAACACGGGTGGTTGAGTATATGCAGGAACTGCCTAAGGAGTATGTGGCTACACTACGTCTTGGTCTCTCGACAGATACAGAGGACATGACAGGTGAAGTCATTGAGCGTTCGGAAGAAGCTGTCAACGTGACGGAGGAGCAGGTACGTCTGGCGCTAGAGAAGTTTCAGGGTACGATCTCTCAGGTTCCACCGATGTATTCAGCCCTCAAAGTGGATGGCAAACGTTTATATGAACTGGCACGTGAAGGAAAAACTGTCGAACGCAAAAGTCGCGAAGTGACGATCTATGAGCTTGAATTCACCGGGATTGAGACTCATGGAGACACAACGGATATCTCATTCCGTGCTTTGTGTTCTAAAGGTACGTATATTCGAACGTTATGTGTGGATATTGGGCGTGAGCTAGGTTATCCTTCCACGATGGTACAGCTCGAACGCACCATGTCGGCAGGGATTCCCGCAGATCGTTGTTTGACAATTGAAGAGATTGAGCAACGCATGGCAGAGAATACAATAACCGAAGCATTCATACCAGTAGACGAAGCAATTGACTTTATACCGTCACACACGGTTAATGATGAACTAGCCAAAGGAGCTCTTCAGGGTCAGAAGTTGTCTGCGCGTTTGTTAGAGCCACCTGTAGAACAACCTGGCCTTCTGCGGTTATACACCCAGGACGGGACGTTCCTGGGCATTTTTGAACGAGACGAACTTAAAGCTACAGTCAGAGCAGTCAAGGTGTTTTTACCAGAGTAAAGGATCTTGAGTTTAGACTGTGTAGATGATAAGCTCTGTCTATCAAGTGAAATGCAGGTGAATGATTGTGAAAACCGTAATGCTAACATATCCGCAGACATTGACTTCCGATGAGCTGCATACACAGCCCCAAGTGCTAGCTATTGGTCAATTTGACGGATTGCATCTCGGACATGCAAGCGTCATTTTGTCAGCTGTCCGCATTGCGCGTGAAACTGGTGTGCAAGCGGCGGTAATGACCTTTCATCCTCATCCGAAGGAAGTTATGCGCAAAGGCGATTACGAAGGATATCTGACTCCACTGCAAGACAAAGAAGAGATCCTGGCGGGGCTTGGCGTAGACATACTATATGTTGTTGAATTTAACGACGAGTTCTCGAAATTGACTCCGGAGCAATTCGCTCGCGATCTGTTGTTGCCACTTCAGACGCGTACGGCTGTTGTTGGTTTTGATTTCCGATTTGGACATCAAGGAGCAGGCGACGAACAACTGCTTCGGTCGTTAGGTGGTAACGACATGACGGTTGAGACGGTACCTCCGTTCTTGTTAAACGGGGAGAAGGTAAGCAGTTCCCTCATCCGAGGTTTGCTCAAACGTGGGCAGATGGATGAAGCTAGTCAGTGGCTGGGTCGACCTTACAGTATCCGAGGAACCGTGGTTCATGGGGAAAAGCGTGGTCGTACCATTGGTTTCCCGACGGCTAACCTTGAACTGTTGGATCGTTATGTGATTCCAGCCAAAGGTGTATATGCAGTTCGGGTGCAATATGGAGAACAGATGCTACGTGGAGTTATGAATTTAGGTGTGAAGCCGACTTTCCACGAAAGTGGGATGAAACCTACGTTTGAAGTGCATCTGCTTGATTTTGAAGGGCAGTTGTATGATCAGGAACTGAAGGTAGAACTTGTTCACTATATCCGTGAAGAGCGTAAATTTGCTTCAATTGATGCATTGATCAGCCAGATCCGTGAGGATGCATTGACGGCTGCTCGTTTGTTATCCTAAAAAAATGAAACAAAATGTAGGTTGAGATTTACTTTAGCCTACGAACTATGATACAATGTACTACGTTGTCGATTGAGACAACAAATAACCTTAGCTTGGTTGCATGCTCTCACCGGCGGTTACGAGGCTAATGGCGATTATATGAAGGAGGTGAATAGGATGGCATTGACTCAAGAACGTAAACAACAACTGATCGACGAGCACAAAACTCACGAGTCCGATACAGGATCTCCAGAGGTGCAAGTTGCTATCCTTACGGAAAACATCAGAAGTTTGACAGACCACTTGCGTACGCATAAGAAAGACCACCACTCACGTCGTGGACTTTTGAAAATGGTAGGTCAACGTCGTAAGCTTTTGGCTTACGTGAAAAACAAAGATGTTAAACGTTACAGCGCATTGATCGAGAAACTCGGATTGCGTCGTTAATTATCGTACATGTTTTCAAAACCAACCTGGCTGTTATCCGCCTTCCTTTTGTCTAAAAGGACAAGCGGAACCTACAGCCGGGTTGTTTTGTAGATGAACATGTTGCCATATATTTGTAGATGGGAGCTCCGCAAGGGGCTTTTGTTTTGCTAGAGGGCTTGTTGTCCTCTTAATGAAATGTTGAAACCTGCCGATGCTAATGAATGTTGGACAAGCAGGAAATACTGTGAAGATGCAGAATCCATTGTGTTAGGAACGATTAAAAGGAGGGATTTCATGGAAAAGCGTGTTGAAATGCAACTTGGTGGAAGAACGCTTGTGCTTGAAACAGGTCGTTTGGCTAAACAAGCTAACGCTGCGGTTAAGGTGACGTACGGAGATACCGTTGTATTGTGTACCGTTACAGCATCCAGCGAACCAAAAGATTTAGACTTTTTCCCATTGACGGTTAACTATGAAGAGAGATTGTACGCTGTAGGAAAGATTCCTGGGGGATTCATCAAACGTGAAGGCAGACCGAGCGAAAAGGCGATCCTTGCCAGCCGTCTGACTGACCGTCCGATTCGTCCGTTGTTCCCAGAAGGCTTCCGTAATGATGTTCAAGTTCTCAACATCGTTATGAGTGTTGATCAAGACTGTGAACCACAAATTGCTGCGATGATCGGTACGTCGGCTGCATTGAGCATTTCTGATGTTCCATTCAGCGGGCCAATCGGTGGTGTGAAAGTGGGACGAATTAATGGTGAATTCATCATTAACCCAACAATTGCACAGCTTGAAGTAAGTGAGATCGAGCTTGTGGTAGCTGGAACGAAAGATGCCATTATGATGGTTGAAGCTGAAGCTAACGAAGTGCCAGAAGAAATCATGCTGGAAGCAATCATGTTTGGTCACGATGAGATCAAAAACATTGTTGCTGTGATTGAACAACTGGTAGAAGTAGCTGGCAAAGAAAAAATGGCTGTGAAACTGCATGCAGTTAACGCTGATGTAAATAGCGCTGTTCGTGAATTTGCGAGTGCACGTCTCGTTGAAGCAGTTAAAATTGCGGAAAAACATGCTCGTCAGGATGCAATTGATGTAGTGAATGACGAAACGGTTGCTCACTTCGAAGAGAAATATATCGAAACACCTGAACTGCTCAAAGATGTAAAAGAAGTGCTTCACGATATTGTAAAAGAAGAAGTACGTCGCCTCATTACACATGATAAGGTTCGTCCGGATGGTCGTGGCCTGGCTGAGATTCGTCCAATTGAATGTGACACATCCCTGTTGCCACGTACGCATGGCTCTGGTCTGTTTACGCGTGGTCAAACACAAGCCCTTAGCATTTGTACGCTTGGTGCGTTAGGTGATGTTCAGATCTTGGATGGTATCAGTCTGGAAGAAACCAAACGTTTCATGCACCACTACAACTTCCCACCGTTCAGCGTAGGTGAAGCTCGTCCATTGCGTGCGCCTGGTCGTCGTGAAATCGGACATGGTGCATTAGGTGAACGTGCCTTGGCGAAAGTGATTCCTTCCGAAACAGATTTCCCATACACCATTCGTCTTGTATCTGAAGTACTTGAATCCAACGGTTCCACTTCACAAGCAAGTATCTGTGCGAGCACGCTCGCAATGATGGATGCTGGTGTACCAATTAAAGCTCCAGTAGCCGGTGTTGCTATGGGTCTGATCAAAGACGGCGATCATGTTTCAATCTTGAGCGATATTCAAGGTATGGAAGATCACCTGGGCGATATGGACTTTAAAGTTGCTGGAACACCTGAAGGTGTAACTGCAATTCAAATGGACATCAAAATTGATGGTATTGATCGTCAAATTTTGTCTGAAGCATTGGCTCAAGCCAAAGAAGGTCGTATGCACATCTTGGGCAAAATGACTGAGGTAATGAAAACTCCACGTGAGCAATTGTCACAATATGCTCCTAAAATCACGACGATGCACATTAACCCGGACAAAATCCGTGATGTTATCGGTGCAGGTGGTAAAATTATCAATAAAATCATCGAGGAAACCGGTGTTAAAATTGATATTGAACAAGACGGACGTGTCTTTATCGCTTCCTCTAATCAGGAAATGAACGATAAAGCAAAAGCAATCATCGAAGGGATCGTGCGTGAAGTACTGGTTGGCGAAATTTATGTCGGCAAAGTAAAACGTGTAGAAAAATTCGGTGCATTTGTTGAAGTTCTTCCGAATAAAGAAGGTCTGGTACACATCTCACAATTGTCCACAGAACGTGTTGCCAAAGTGGAAGATGTTGTAGCTATTGGTGATTCCATTACGGTTAAAGTAACGGAAATTGACCCACAAGGTCGCATCAACCTTTCACGTAAAGCTGTATTGACGGCAGAAGCTCCGGCTCAGTCTTAAGTTCACAGCTGAAGATACAAAGGTTCATTGAATCAAGAGACAGAAGGTTGTATTTCTGGCTCTTTTTTTAACGCCCAAAATAACTTTCATCCACGAAAAGCTGCAAGAAAAGCGATAGCAGGCAGTGTGTTTTATTCATATTCTTGCCCTTGTCCTCATATGATGGGGACAAAGACGGCGGGAGGATGGAGCTGTGAGAAAAAAGTCTAAAAAGCTGGCTGCAGTTCTGGCGGGTATAATCACGGTTATATTGGTCGGACAAGTAGGCAGTGTTCGTACATACATCACGGAGATCCGTGATGGACCGGGAACTCAAAATGCATTTGACATGTTCAAAGAGGCTACGGGTGAAGATGCTTTGTTAACAGCTATTCGGGAAAAAGCGGCTGAAACCAAAATTGCTCCAATGAATGCCAGAGTAGATCGGGTATGGAAAGCAATTCCCGGATATAATGGAACAGAGATTGACGTGGAGGCTACATATCGAAAGGCGCTTGGGGGAAACCTGAATACCAAAATTTCGTATGTTTATCGGCAAACGGAACCGGAGATTGGCCTTGAGGATCTAGGGGCACATCCGATATACCGCGGTAACCCAGAGAAGCCTATGGTATCTTTTATGATCAATGTAGCTTGGGGGAATGAATATATTGTCCCGATGCTCGATACACTCGATGCAGAGCAGGTCAAAGCGACTTTTTTCTTGGATGGTAGTTGGTTAAGCAAAAATGCGGAACTTGCAAAAGAGATTCAAAAACGTGGACATGAGTTATCAAACCATGCATATTCCCACCCCAATATGAGTCGATTAAGTGCAGAACGGGCAAGGCTGGAGATTAGTAAGACTCAGGATTTACTGCAAAAGACGTTGGGGGTAGAAAATCGTTGGTTTGCACCTCCATCTGGAGACTTTAATCAAAAAACGGTAGATATTGCTTCCAGCATGGGTTTACAGACGGTGTTATGGACACTGGATACCGTGGACTGGCGTAAACCAAGCTCAGCGTCGGTTGTAGCCAAAATTGCCAAAAACGTGGATGCTGGAACCTTAATCCTAATGCACCCAACGGCTGCTTCCTCAGGTGCGTTAAAAGGCATGATTGATTCTATTCGAGCCAAAGGACTTATCTTAGGTACCGTCACGGAAACCTTGTCTTCGGAGCGAGTGAAGGCTAAGCCGGTTGAGTGAACGATGTTTTTTTGTTAATATCAAACAGTTGGAACCAAATGTCGATTTCAATTTTAGTTTTATTGAGATCAGCACAATTATAGAGATGTAGGAGGGCCAACCGTGAAAAAAATTCAGCTGGGCAATGGCCTCAGAGTTGTCATGGAACAGATCCCGACCTGTCGTTCCGTGTCTTTCGGTATATGGGTCAAAACAGGTTCGCGTAACGAACAGCTTGCAAGCAACGGGGTTTCTCATTTTATTGAGCACATGTTGTTCAAGGGAACCGATCGTTATGATGCAAAAGCGATTGCGGAACAATTTGATGCTATTGGTGGTAATGTTAATGCCTTTACTTCCAAAGAATACACTTGTTATTATGCAAAAGTATTGGACGAACATCTGCCGATTGCAGTAGACGTATTGTCTGATATGTTTTTCCGATCCAAAATGGATGAGGGTGAACTAAGTAAAGAAAAGAATGTCATCCTTGAAGAAATATCGATGTACGAGGATACACCAGATGATATGGTGCATGATCTTATGGCACTTGCTGCTTATGGCGAGCATCCGCTGGCTTATCCGATCTTAGGTACGGAAGAACGTCTCAAGACGATGGATTCGAGCCATCTGCGTGCATATATGAAAGAGCACTATACCATCGAAAATACCGTCATTAGTATTGCTGGTAATATTGATGACAGTGTCATTGAATTAATGGAAAAGCATTTTGGTGAATTCGATGTGAATGGGGTTGCCGAGCAAGTTACGGAGCCTAAGTTCCACAGTGGACAGCTTTTCCACAAGAAGAAAACCGAACAGAATCATATTTGTATTTCCTTCCCAGGCTGCAAAATTGGTGATCCGCTTCAATTCGCTATGGTTGTGTTGAACAACGCCATTGGTGGGGGAATGAGTTCTCGACTATTCCAGGAAATTCGGGAGAAACGTGGTTTGGCCTATTCAGTCTATTCCTATCATAGCTCTCATGCGGATAGCGGACTCTTTACAATCTATGCAGGTACTGCACCGAAACAGACGAAGGAAGTATTGGATCTGACAAAAGAGGTGCTTAATGATCTGGCAGTTCATGGTTTGTCCGAAGATGAACTACGCAAAGGAAAAGAGCAGCTCAAAGGAAGTCTGATTCTCAGTTTGGAGAGCACGGGCAGTCGTATGAACCGTCTTGGTAAAAACGAGCTTATGCTGGGCAGACACCATACGTTAGATGAAATGATTGCCAAAATTGAACAAGTAACCATGGACGATATCGATGCTGTACTAGACCTGATGTTCGCTGAGCCTTTTGCTCTCGCGATGGTTGGGGCTTCGGATCGATCGATTGCCGGACTCAGAAGGGATGATTTTGTTGCATTACGTTCAAATTCAAAAGCTACCGGGCAATGAAGATATTAAGCTGCCACAAAAAATGTCGGAGCTTGCTTCCGGTTTTGATGTAGTAGCCGCATTACAGGAAGAAGTTACATTGCAACCAGGTCAACGTACACTTATTCCAACAGGTCTCGCAATGGCTATGCCGGCAGGACTTGAAGCACAGATCCGTCCACGTAGTGGACTTGCATTCAAACACGGGATTACGTGTCTGAACACACCTGGCACCATTGATGCCGACTATCGTGGAGAAGTAAAGGTGTTGCTCATTAATCTTGGGCAAGAGCCATTTACTATTGTACGTGGTGAGCGGATTGCTCAAATCGTTTTCCAAACCGTACCTGCAGTGGAGTTATCTGAAGTAAGTGAGCTTTCGGAAACGATTCGTGGAGAAGGCGGATTCGGCCATACAGGAAAATAAATGAAGTACATATGAATTCTTGGTGGAGTCGATCGCGATGACCAGGTATGCGCATATGAACGGATAAGGAAGAGTCATCCCGAGATAGTGGGATGGCTCTTTTTTTAATGTGTTTTCACCCCTATGTAGGCAACTGCATACGATAAGGCATACGTGTGGTGAAAGGAGTGACGTCCCGATGCTGACCGGTGTCCGGATAGTAGTCCTGGGCGGAGATGCGCGGCAGCTTGAAGTCATTCAAAAGTGCGCAGAGTTGGATGCTACGGTAACCGTGGTTGGATTCGACAGGCTGGAGTGCTCTATTCCGGGAATTGAACTTCAGGAATTGGATGATGAAGTATTCGCTTCTGCAGATGTATTGGTTCTACCCGTCGTAGGTTGTGATGACCAGGGTAAAGTGAATACATCATTCAGTGAGTCGCCGATTTTTCTAAAAAAGGAGCATGTTGCGGCATTGCCGGAGCATTGCATTGTCTTTACAGGCATGGCTAAACCATTCTTACGTAATCTGTGTCAAGAGAATGGACTGCGATTAATTGAAGTGTTAAATCGTGATGATATTGCGCTCTATAACTCTATTCCGACAGCAGAGGGCGCTATCGCTATGGCGATTCGCGAGACGGACTTCACGATCCACGGATCGGAATGTATTGTGCTTGGTTTAGGTCGTACGGGATTCACAATGGCCAAAACACTGCAGGGACTTGGAGCAAATGTGCGGGTTGGAATCAGGCGTGAAGAGGATGTTGCTCGCGCGACAATTATGGGCTGGAAGCCTTTTATGACAACGGATTTGGCTGCTCAAACCGGGGAAGTTGACTTGCTTTTTAATACGATACCGACTATGATAATCACAGCACAAATCCTGTCCAGAATGCCGCAAAAAGCAGTCATTATCGACCTTGCATCTGCCCCTGGTGGCTGCGATTTTCGGTATGCTGAGAAACGCGGTATGAAGGCGCTACTAGCGCCTGGCCTCCCCGGTATAGTTGCTCCCAAAACGGCTGGCGGTATAATTGCCGACGCGCTGATCCGTTTGCTTTTGGAAGAACAAAACGCACGGGAGGTTGAACAATGAACTGGCAGGGAAAAACGGTAGGTTACGCAATTACAGGGTCTCATTGTACGTTTGAAGAGGTTATGCCGGTCATTAGCCGGTTCGTAACTGAAGGCGCAAATGTGATCCCTATTATTTCCAATTCAGTTTTAACGACGGATACACGTTTTGGAACGGCTCAGAATTGGCAGAAACAGTTGAAAGATATAACGGGTAATGATATTATTTCTACAATTGTTGAGGCGGAACCGTTAGGGCCTTCCAAATTGCTGGATGTACTCGTTATCGCTCCTTGCACAGGAAATACGACGAGTAAGCTCGCTAATGCAATGACCGATAGTCCTGTACTGATGGCAGCCAAAGCGCAGATGCGCAATCAGCGTCCTGTCGTACTCGCTATTTCTACGAATGATGGTCTGGGTCTGAATGCTGCCAACATCGCCAAATTGCTTGTAGCGAAATACATGTATTTTGTGCCGTTCGGGCAGGATGATCCGGTGAAGAAGCCTAATTCGTTAGTAGCCAAGATGGAACTGATTCCAGAAGCTTGCTGGAGTGCACTGGACGGTAAACAGCTACAGCCAATGATTGTTGAACGTTCTCCACAAGCTTAATGTAATATAATCTTGGTCTGTTGTTAAATACGGTTTCGCAGAGGAACAAGTTCAAGGATAACGGTTATACGCTTGAAGAGATGCATAAGGTTCGATAGACAAAGAAAATCATGGGGGACGATAAACCAGGTGTGAATACCAGCCTGTGTCCGCGTTCCTGTCGTGTAAGGGCATTCCTGTTTGCGATGCTTAAGCTCACCGCAAGCGGGATGCGTTCATAGGTCTTGCGTATTATGGCGGTAACATTTGTGACCTGTGTGTAGATTGTCAGGTGCAAACATTCTACTAACGGGTATGCCATGTATGCCGTACAGTGGGTGAAGTTATCGCATCGGGACGCTCCCTAGGTTGATCCATTTGTTGATTTGGCCCGTGTCTAGTCTTCTTGCGTACACAAATGGAGGAATAAAGATGCGCATCATGGTACAGAAATTCGGTGGCACGTCGCTATCTACCGTTCAGGCTAGAGAGCACGTGCTCCGTCATATTAAACGTGAGCTTGAAGCAGGCCTAAGTTTGGTGGTTGTTGTTTCCGCCATGGGTCGCCGAGGTGAGCCTTACGCAACAGATACATTACTGGACTGGACTGCCCAGAACGGAAATGCCATATCTGCACGTGAGAGGGATTTACTGCTGTGCTGTGGTGAAATCATATCGGCAACTACACTTAGCAGTTTGCTGGAACATGAAGGGATATCCACGACAGTGCTGACCGGAGCGCAAGCAGGGTTTGTGACGGACGACAATTTCGGGAATGCCCGGATTTTGGATGTCCGTCCTGTTCGTGTACTGGAGCAGCTTGAGCAGGGACGGGTCGTTATTGTTACAGGGTTTCAAGGGCAGACAGAGAATGGAGACTTTACTACGCTTGGTCGTGGTGGAAGTGATACGTCGGCTACAGCATTGGGTGCTGCACTACGTGCGGAGATGGTTGATATTTATACCGATGTCAATGGCATATTGACTGCCGATCCGCGGATCGTTGAAGATGCACGTCCTTTGACTGTGGTGAGTTATGCCGAAATCTGCAATATGGCGCATCATGGTGCCAAGGTCATCCATCCCCGTGCGGTAGAGATTGCCATGCAAGCTCAAATTCCGGTGCGTGTACGCTCTACTTTTGCGGACAGTGAAGGTACGCTGGTAACACATCCTGAAGGATTTCAAGATGTACAGACAGGCATTATTGACCGTTATGTAACAGGTATAGCTTATGTAAGCAATGTGACTCAGATTGCGGTTGAAGTTCCTGGCGGTGCGGATCGGTTACAGCTCAAGGTGTTTAAAACGATGGCTGAGAATTCGATCAGTGTCGATTTTATTAATGTGACCCCATCGGGAGTCGTATATACGGTGTTTGACAGTGATTCTGAGAAAGCGATTCAAGTTCTGCAGGAGATTGGTCTTAAACCCCAAAGTTTGTCTGGCTGTGCCAAAGTATCAGTGATCGGTGGGGGCATTAATGGTGTACCAGGGATCATGGCTAGAATTGTGGAGTCATTAACGCTAGCCGATATTCAGATTCTGCAATCCGCAGATTCCAACACGACCATCTGGGTACTCGTAAAAAAAGAAGATATGGTTCAGGCATTGAGGGCGCTTCACGCCTCATTCGAACTTCATTTATAAGCTGAATTGAACCGAGCAGACCTGTTTTGAGGAGGAATCGAAGTGGACTTTGGAAGATTGATTACAGCAATGGTCACTCCGTTTAACGATCAAGGAGAGATTCATTGGGAGGAAACAGCACGACTAATTGACTATCTGATTGTAGAACAAAAGTCTGAAACACTTGTTGTTTCTGGAACGACAGGGGAGTCTCCCACGCTTAGCGATTCGGAAAAGGTACAACTTTTCGAGTTTACAGTCAAACATGCTGCTGGCCGTTGCAAAATTATCGCCGGCACGGGAAGTAATAACACGGCTCATTCGATCCATCTAACACAAGAAGCCGAGCGTGTAGGTGCTGATGGGGTATTGTTGGTGGTTCCGTATTACAACAAGCCAAGTCAGGAAGGGATGTTTAAACATTTTGAGGCTATCGCAGCCTCGACTAAACTCCCGGTTATGCTCTATAACGTCCCTGGACGTACGGTAGCGAGCCTTACTGCGGCTACAACGCTTCGTCTTGCTCAGATTCCAAACATCATTGCAACGAAAGAGTGTGCCTCGTTAGAGCACGTTACGTTAATCGCTGCGGATGCGCCTGAGCATTTCAGAGTGTACACAGGAGACGATGCTTCTGGATTACCAGCGCTTGCCGTAGGTGCCCATGGCATCGTTAGTGTAGCTAGTCATGTGATTGGGGCAGAGATGAAAACGATGATTGATTCGTTTGTCGGAGGAGATCCTCTGCAAGCTGCGAAGATTCATCAGAAACTTTTCCCGATATTCAAAGGGCTATTTGAGTGTCCACAGCCTCTCCCTAACCCGGTCGCGGTTAAATATGCACTGACAATGCGTGGATTAAACGTAGGTTCAGTGCGTCTTCCGCTCATTGCTCCAACCGAGGAAGAGCAAGTGTATATTCGAGGGCTATTTAACTAGAGTAAGTCAGCAATACTTAGGATAATTATTTTATTAATATTTTCCAGAATATTAAACGCATCAAGAACCGTTCTTCTGCTCTATAAGAAGACGGTTCTTTTTTTATTCCCCTATTTTAGGCTGATTCACATTCAATGTCAGAGGGAAACCTATGTATAACGACACAGTGACTTGTTTTTTTTGTTTTTAATCATGTATAATGATGTCAAGTGACTGGGTGCGGTATTTTTTTGAAATTGAAAGCGACATCGTTAGGTGATGTGGCTTTGCGGTGAAAAGGGAAGGAACGGCTAAGAAGGAATCATTTCAAAAATCCAACTTGTTGGTGAAGGGGAATAACTTCGAAGAACTTCTTCCAAATATCGTGAATAGAGGCGTTCATATACATTGATACCTAATATTTAGGTTGAAGATGTGAGGACTGCTTTTCTTAACTTACAATAAATAATAAGGTACGACGTCCAACTACCATAGGAGGTTTAGATTCATTTGTCTAAGAAAAATAATAACGATAAACTGATGATTTTTGCACTGGGCGGCGTAGGTGAAATTGGTAAAAATATGTACGTCATCCAATATGCCAACGACATTGTTGTCGTAGATGCTGGTCTTAAATTCCCTGAAGAAGATATGCTTGGAATCGATATTGTCATTCCTGACATCTCTTATCTGACTGAAAATCGTGACAAAGTAAGAGGCATTATTTTGACTCACGGACACGAGGATCATATCGGCGGCTTGCCATATGTTCTGAAACACTTGAACGTTCCGGTATACGGAACAAAACTTACCCTCGGTCTTGTAGAAAACAAGCTGAAAGAAGCGAATTTGCTGGGTGAAACCAAACGGATTTTGATCGATGCTGATTCCGAGATTCAACTGGGTTCTGTGCTGAAAGCCACATTCTTCGCCACTAACCATAGTATTCCGGATTCTGTGGGTGTATGCGTGGAAACACCAGAAGGTGCTGTTGTTCATACAGGTGACTTCAAATTTGACCACACACCAGTCAACGGTCAATATGCGGATCTTCAACGTATGGCACAGATCGGAACGAATGGCGTCCTTGCTCTCTTGTCCGATAGTACAAATGCAGAGAAGCCAGGATTCACGCCTTCGGAGAAAAATGTGGGCATCGTTCTGGAAGATATTTTCCGTAAAGCGAGTCAACGTGTTGTTGTAGCAACATTCGCTTCGAACGTACACCGGATTCAACAGGTCATCAATGCAGCGGAAGTGACTGGACGTAAAGTTGCAGTTATCGGACGCAGTATGGTGAACGTAGTAGGGATCGCTTCTGAGCTGGGTTATCTTGAAATTCCAGATGGCATGATCATTGAACCGGAAGAAGTAGGCAAAATGGCTGCTGACCGTGTTGTAATTCTCTGCACAGGAAGCCAAGGCGAGCCAATGTCCGCTCTGACTCGGATGGCTCGTTCGACGCATCGTAAAGTAGATATATTGCCAGGTGATACTGTAATCATTGCAGCAACACCAGTTCCTGGTAATGAAAAATATGTGGGACGTACAATTGATGAATTGTTCCGTCTGGGTGCTAACGTGCATTACAGCGGTGCCAACAGTGGCGTTCACGTATCCGGTCACGGTAGTCAGGAAGAATTGAAATTGATGCTCAACTTGATGAAACCAAAATTCTTCTTGCCAATCCACGGTGAATTCCGTATGCAACGTCGCCATGCAGTACTTGGTGAATCGGTTGGCATTGATCCGGATAACATTTTTATCACTGATATTGGTGAAGTAATAGAAATCCAAGGTGGCTCTGCTCGTAGAGCAGGTAAAGTTACTGCAGGTAATGTATTGATTGATGGCCTGGGTGTAGGCGACGTAGGTAATATCGTACTTCGTGACCGCAAACTGTTATCTCAAGATGGTATTCTGGTTGTTGTAGTAACGCTCAGCAAACAGGATGGCAAAATTGTATCAGGTCCGGACATTATCTCCCGTGGTTTTGTATACGTACGGGAATCCGAAGGACTGCTTGATGAAGCGAATCGCATTGTAAGTAGCACATTGCAGAAGCTGATGAGTGAGAACGTTAACGAATGGGCTTCACTCAAAACGAATGTCAAAGATGCACTGGGACGCTTCTTGTATGAGCAAACTCGTCGTAGACCGATGATTTTGCCAATCATCATGGAAGTTTAAACGTACGATAAACAAACATATATTCAGGCACACAGTCGCCCCTTCTCTACGAGTAATATTGGACGGTTCCTCGTAGAGAAGGGGCTTTTTTGTGTTCGTTACATCTTTTCTGCCACGTGACACACCTATTTGAATATGAAGTGGGTATAAGGAGGCTGGAAAATTCCCCATACTAAGGCATACATCAAATGTATTGGAGAAGGGGAATAGCCTAATGAAAAATGAAATGAATGAAAGACAGATGTCTAAATCGAATCAACCTGAGACAGAGCTACCAGAAGTGCCCGACAAAGAGGACAAAGGCATGGCGCCTGTCACGGAGGCGATCCAGCAATTTGGACAAACACAGTCACCTGCAGGGGAGTCCAATATTTTTTGTATGACCATCATTGGTCAGGTGGAAGGCCATCTGATCTTGCCTCCTCAGAACAAAACGACAAAATATGAACATATTATTCCGCAGTTGGTTGCAGCTGAGCAGAACCCACGTATTGAGGGAATATTAATTATTTTGAATACAGTAGGTGGGGACGTTGAGGCAGGTTTGGCAATTGCTGAGATGATTGCTTCTCTGAGCAAACCTACAGTTACGGTTGTGATTGGAGGAGGACACAGCATCGGTGTTCCAATTGCGGTAGCCTCGACTTATTCGCTAATTGCAGGAAGTGCAACGATGACCATTCATCCAATCCGTATGAACGGACTGGTTATTGGAGTACCTCAGACGTTTGAATACATGGAGAAGATGCAAGAACGGGTTGTACGCTTCGTCACCACGCACTCTAATATTTCAGAAGAGATGTTCAAGGAACTGATGTTTAAGACAGGTGAGCTGAATCGAGATATTGGAACTGCGGTAGGAAGTGCAGATGCTGTTAAGTATGGATTAATGGATGCTGTTGGCGGAATTGGTCAGGCCATTGCTCAATTGAATCAGTTGATTGGAGACAAGAAACAAACGATGCAAGTAGGAGGGTATACGCAATGACCATGTATACCGTAATGCCTCCTGAACAGCTCTGGTCTGGAATGTGGCAAGAGGGTGAGGCTACGAGAGAGGTTAAGGTAAACGGTTTGTTGATGCAGGTTAGACCTATCAGCGAGACGGAGGCTGTCATTATTCGTTTGCTGGATTGCCCCCTTGAAGCGTATTTGGATGCTTCCAATACACCTGGATCGAGGGTGCCGCTTTCCGGTAACTAGGAATTAACATGACGCGACGAAATAAGACAAATAGAGCAAGAAAAGAACATATGTACGGATTATATTTGTATGGTATAATATTCTTCTGGGGGTGACCTGATTTTGGCCAGAAGAAAAAAGAAGAAGAAAAAGGCTGCTGCGTTTGGTGGCGTTTTAAAATATGAAATCTACGGGATTGTCCTGATTACCCTTGCGGTCATTGCACTTTCAGGTGAAGCAACGGTAGGACGTTCCCTGTCCAAGATGTTTGGACTAATGTTAGGCAAATTTTATTTTATAATTCCGTTGATCGGAATTTATTACGGATTAATGGTAATGATTCACCGGAAATGGCCGAGTGGTTGGACTACACGCAAGACGGGACTAGTCCTTCTAGTGTTCGCGTTAACCCTAATGAGTACAGTTTCCGCGATGCACCAGAAGCTAATTCCCGTTGGAGCACTTGAACCAGGTGCGGTAATTACGCAGGTACATAATGATATGCAGACCGAGTTGCTTCAGCATGCACCGGGTGAACGAGAATCGATGCTGGGCAAGGATATTAGTGGCGGATACCTTGGAGCAGGTCAGTTTGCTCTTTTCTTATGGTTGTTTGGCAGTTTAGGTGCACGTCTGATTATGATTGTCATGTTTATTATCAGCTTCATGCTGATTACGAATCTGTCCTATGTCGACCTGATTCGTATCTTCAGAACAAAGGTGTGGGATGCGGGCACAACCATGTACAAGAGGTTTGAATCCAGACCTACACGAGTTGCTACGGCAGGTAAGAAGTCGAGCAACAAGCGTAAAGTGGTACCTGTCCCAGCAGACACTTATGAAGATGATGAAGATGACGATCTTGAAGATGCACAGCTTCCTAAACGCAAGACGCCAATCTTCCTCCAATTGTTTGGGAAATGGGGGGCAGATCGTGAACAGACGAATGCTGAACCGAGCAAGCATCAAGATGATGTGTCTGCTTCAGAGCAAGTTTTGTATCGAGCGGCACAAGAAGATGTAGCGGAAACATGGGGTGAAGAGTCTCGCTATACTGCGGAGGCAACGCCTACACCAACTGGAGCTGTGCCAACTAGAGCCAGTTCTGCTCCGATCATTCGTGATTTCTTTGAACATGTTCGTTCAGAGGATAGCAACAAGGATGATGATCTGGATGACGCATATCCATTTCCAGCGGATATAAGTGACCCTGGTAACGAAGGGGATCATGGGATTAAGATCAAAGATGAATCACTTGGCTCTGATGAAGATTGGTCTGTGCCTGAGGAAGGTGTTGGTGAGGTTCATACTGGTGACCACGTTCTGACTGCTGGAGCCACAGAGGACAATTCCACACCGCTTGATCCTGCATCGAATAGTGGTAATGAAGAAGCACAACCTATTCAGCCACCACCACCGCCACCGAAGCCTTATAAATTACCTTCGTTCCGCCTTCTCTCTAAGCCGAACAATGGCGGTAAGGCTGGGGATCAGAAGGATTATATGCAGACAGCACGTAAGCTAGAAGCTACTTTGGAAAGCTTCGGAGTTCGGGCTAAGGTTCTTGAAGTCGTTCGAGGACCTGCGGTGACGCGGTACGAGATTCAACCTGATATCGGTGTGAAGGTCAGCAGAATTGTCAGTCTTACGGATGATATTGCATTGGCTCTCGCAGCCAAGGACATTCGTATGGAAGCACCGATTCCTGGTAAATCAGCCATAGGTATTGAAGTACCTAATGGAGAAGTTTCTATGGTAACCATGAGAGAAGTCATGGAGACGGCAACCTTCCAAGATGCTGAATCCAAAGTGACGATTGCTTTTGGACGCGATATCTCGGGTCAGACCATCATTGGTAATTTAGCTCGGATGCCCCATCTTCTTGTTGCTGGTGCCACGGGTTCGGGTAAATCAGTATGTATTAACGGAATCATCACAAGCATACTGTACAAAGCTAAGCCAGACGAAGTGAAGTTCTTGATGGTCGATCCCAAAATGGTCGAGCTGAACGTATATAACGGCATCCCGCATCTGATGGCTCCTGTTGTAACGGATCCCAAACGGGCGTCGCTTGCTTTGAAAAAAATTGTAGTTGAGATGGAGAAGCGATATGAGCTATTTTCCAAATCGGGTACTCGGAATGTAGAAGGTTACAACAACTTGATGAAGGATAATCCAGCAGCATTTTTACCTTACATCGTAGTTATTGTAGATGAGCTTGCAGACCTTATGATGGTCGCTGCAGGTGACGTGGAGGATGCGATTGCGCGATTGGCTCAGATGGCGCGTGCCGCAGGGATTCATTTGATCATCGCAACCCAGCGGCCTTCGGTTGACGTTATTACAGGGGTAATCAAAGCCAACATCCCATCACGAATTGCCTTTGGCGTGTCTTCCCAAGTCGATTCACGAACAATCCTTGATATGGGTGGTGCGGAGAAGCTTTTAGGACGTGGAGACATGCTGTTCATGCCTATGGGGGCTTCCAAGCCTGTGCGGGTACAAGGAGCGTTCATGAGCGATGAAGAAGTTGAGAACATTGTAAATTATGTACGTGGCCAAGGTGAAGCCCAATATGATGAATCGATCGTGCCTGAGGTGGATGACTCGGTTCAGGCGGCGGACGAAGTACAGGACGAGCTGTATGAGCAGGCTGTACAGATTATATTGGAGGCTAAGCAAGCCTCAGTATCACTATTGCAGCGCCGGATGCGAGTTGGTTATACCCGGGCTGCACGTTTAATTGATTCCATGGAAGCCCGAGGTGTCATAGGCCCTTATGAAGGTAGTAAGCCGAGGGAAGTATTAATCTCACTGGAGCAATATCAGCAAAATAAAATAAGCTCGTAATGTTATAGGTTATAACAGACGACAGAGGAACCCCTCAATCCATTGGATTGAGGGGTTTTTTTGTGTTCAGTTGTTTGATGCATTGGCATCTTGTCCAATCCTCGGGAGAATTGGTGCATAGGAAACAGGCAGGCTTGTCATAATAAGCTTAGCGATTCTGTTAATCCCACAAGAGAAAGGTAGAGCACAATCGATGCGAAAAATGAACATATGGCTTTTCACTGCTATTTTGCTGATGTCCGCATTGGGACTTCGTTATTTGCTCCCTCACAATGCGGCAACGGAAAGTACTAGTCCAAGTAAGCCGCAAACGGAAGAGACGGCTATGCCCACCTTTAGTAGTAATGCTGTTAAGTATGGGAGCTATGGTCAGGATGTCTATGAGTTACAGGGTAGACTGAAGTATCTCGGATTCTACAATGGTAAAATTGACAGTAATTTTGGCAGTAGCACGTTAAAATCTGTAAAGTGGTTTCAGTCCGAATTCGGAATGAAAGCAGATGGAGTCGTTGGCGCTAAGACCAAATTGAAGCTGTACAATGCAACCAAACAGTGGTCACCTACTGAGCCTCCTTTGCATAAGCAGCCGGCTGGAAATAAACAAGGGAATGCGGATTCGGCTAATCAAGAACAGAGTGATATGGGTTCAGCCAACACGATGGGACTTTCCGAGAACGAACTCAAAATTATGGCGAATGCCGTATATGGAGAAGCACGAGGCGAACCCTTTGAAGGTCAAGTCGCTGTAGCAGCAGTCATATTGAATCGTGTCAACTCCCCAAGCTTCCCAAGCACACCGTCAGGAGTGATCTTCCAACCTGGTGCGTTTACTGCGGTAGCGGATGGTCAGATTTATTTAGAGCCTAATGCGCAAGCGCGTAAGGCTGTTGAACAAGCGATGAATGGCTGGGATCCATCAGGTGGATGTCTGTATTATTTTAATCCGAAGACAGCAACATCGAAATGGATCTGGACTCGTCCTCAGGTAAAAACAATTGGTCAGCACATCTTCTGTATGTAATGATCTTATAAGGAGCAGCCATGAAGTCCATTTCTTACTATTTAGGAATATCAATACGGACGTTTTGAATGTTCTCAAGAAGCAACCAGAAGGCGTGTCTTTGGTTGCTTCTTGGCTTTTGGATGGGTTAAAATGGTTGATACGCTTAAGGTTTGCTACGCTTAACATCACAACGCAATCGTGTATGACAAATGACGCCGTAAAGGGGTTTTGACAGTTGAATACATCAGGCTTTGAACGAGGAAGTCGGAAACAATTCCGTATACATGTACTGCCTACGAAACGTTTCAAGACATTCGCTATATCGCTTTACGCGGGGGTTCCTTTACAAGAAGATACAGTTACAAAGGTGGCTCTAACCCCTTTTGTACTTCGACGGGGAACAGAATCATATCCTGAAACAACGCAGTTCCGTGAACAACTGGAGCATTTGTATGGTGCTGGGTTTGGGTTTGATGTATATAAACGCGGAGACTATCAGATTGTACAATTTCGGATGGATACCATTAATGATTCGTTTGTAGGTGGAGATGAGCAGCTGCTGGATCGTTCTTTTGCTTTCCTAGGGGAAGTGCTCACTCGCCCTGCTCAGGAGAACGGACATTTCAGGTCATCTTATGTACAGGCTGAGCGTGAAACGGTACGCAAAAAGCTGGAATCCATCGTGAATGATAAAATGCGTTACGCTGCAGAGCGAAGCATTGAGGAGATGTGTAAGCATGAGCCTTACCGTCTGCATCCATTGGGTGAACGCAAAGATCTTTCTACTATTGAACCTCAGGGTTTGACAAATTCATA
The DNA here is from genome assembly GCF_036884255.1 of Paenibacillus tundrae. NCBI lineage: Bacteria > Bacillati > Bacillota > Bacilli > Caryophanales > Paenibacillaceae > Paenibacillus > Paenibacillus tundrae. Next base: position 2,529,318 of record NZ_CP145605.1, read on the forward strand.
TCAATCATGGTTGCAGGATGCAAGTATGGATCTCTATGTGGTCGGAGATACAACGTTGGAAGAAGTGGAGAACCTGGTCGAGCGACATTTTAATGTGGAGCGAGTAACGTCTGCTGACTATCATGCGCAAGAAGCTTCTGTCGGAGATAATGAAGTCAATACAGTGGTTGAACGAATGAGTGTCAGTCAAGGTAAACTTAATATGGGATTACGGACATCGATCACGTACAGAGACCCTGAATATGCATCGGCCTTGCTGTACAATGGTATTTTGGGTGGGTATCCTCATTCGAAGTTGTTCGTTAATGTTCGTGAGAAAGAAAGTTTAGCTTATTACGCTTCTTCACGTTATGACGGTCATAAGGGGATTGCAACCATTCAATCAGGGATCGAAATTCCCAATTATGAGAAGGCTGTGACCATTATCAAACAGCAGCTTGAAGAGATGAAAAGTGGAGCAATCACGGATCTGGAGATGTCGCAGACCAAGGCGATGATTCGCAATCTTTTGAAAGAAATGCAGGATTCTGCTTATGAGATGATCGCCTATGATTTTAATCGCCAATTATCAGGGAAAGATCGTACAGTTGAAGAGCTGCTGAATCAAGTAGAGTCCGTTAGCAAAGTTGATGTTCAACAAGCAGCGGAGAAGTTCCGTCTGGATACGATTTATTTCTTGCGCGATGAGAAGGAGGAATAACCGGTGGAGAGCATAAGATATGAACATTTGCAGGAAACGCTGTATTACGAAGTCATGGAAAATGGACTGCATGTCTATATACTGCCTAAGCCGGGATTCCAGAAAACGTATGCTACGTTTGCTACGAAATATGGATCGGTTGATAATCATTTTCGAGTAGAGGGACAAGAAGAGGTGAAAGTGCCAGATGGCATTGCTCACTTTTTGGAGCACAAAATGTTTGAAGAGCCCACTGGTGATATTTTTGCTACTTTTGCGTCTAATGGTGCTTCGGCGAACGCATTTACCAGCTTCGATCAGACCGTTTATTTGTTTTCTGCCACAGAGCATATTAACGAAAATATACAAACATTAATCAATTTTGTGCAAAATCCGTATTTTACGGATCAAAATGTGGACAAGGAAAAAGGTATTATCGGCCAAGAAATTAATATGTATTCCGATAATCCCGATTGGCGTGTTTACTTTGGCTTAATTGAAGCTATGTATCAGAAACATCCTGTGCATATCGACATTGCGGGTACTGTTGAATCCATAAGTGGGATCACGAAGGAAACGTTATACAATTGTTACCATTCTTTCTACCATCCGAGTAACATGCTCTTGTTTGTTGTTGGCGGGGTAGACCCAGAAGAAGTGATGGAGCTGGTTCGTAGGAACCAGGCGGAGAAAAGTTTTGAGTCCCAAGGACAGATCGAGCGTCTGTTCGAGGATGAACCAGAGCAAGTAGGAGAGGCCAGACGGGAATCCAAACTCGCTGTATCCTTGCCTAAGTGTCTCTTTGGTTTCAAGGAAACAGAGGTTGGATTCACTGGAGAAGAATTGCTGCGTCGCGACATGGCTACCAAATTAATGATGGATCTACTCTTTGGCTCCAGTACACCACTGTTCCAGAAGCTGTATGATGAGGATCTGATCTCAGATAGTTTCGGATTTGAATACAACAGCTCGCCGCAGTATGCATTCTCGGCTATTGGTGGTGACACGAAGGATCCAGATCTGCTGCTCACCCGAATCCGTGAAGAAGTCGATGCTATCGTGGCGAAAGGATTTGAAGCCTCTGATTTTGAACGGGCTCGCAAAAAGAAAATAGGTGGATATTTACGAATGCTGAATTCACCAGAGAACATTGCACATGAATTTACACGTCAACAATTCCGTGGAGGGGACTTCTTCAACATGTTACCGGTGTATGAATCCCTTACCTTGGAAGAAGTAAATGACAGATTAAAAGAACACATTCGTTGGGATCAACTAGCGGTATCGCTTGTCGTGAGTCCTTAACATGGAGAGGGGAACAGGACAAATGTTGAAGCCGATTGGAGAAATGACAGTGCTGGTTACTGGTGCGAGTGGAGGCATTGGAGCAGCCATTGCAGAGCGCTTTGCGAGAGTTGGCATGAATGTGGTAATCCACTACATGAAATCACATGAAGCAGCCAATGAAGCGGCTAGAAGATGTATGGAGCAAGGTAGTGGCAAGGTAATGACGGTATCTGCGGATCTTCGCAGCCGGGAACAGATTGGACGTATGCGAGAGAAGCTGGAAAGTCACGGGCTTATGCCTGATATACTGGTCAACAACGCGGGGATATCCCATTACGGAATGCTCGCAGATGTCACGGAAGAAATATGGGATGAAGTGATGGCAATCAATCTGAAAGGTACATTTATGTGTACACAGGAAATGATGCCGCATATGATCTCACAACGATATGGACGAATTATTAACGTGTCATCCATATGGGGGTTGTCAGGTGCCTCCTGTGAAGTGCTGTATTCCACGACTAAGGGAGGCTTAAATGCCTTTACCAAGGCGTTAGCCAAAGAGCTTGCACCATCTGGGGTGACCGTAAATGCGGTCGCTCCCGGGGCGGTTCAGACATCAATGTTAGATCATTTAGATCAGAATGAGTTGAAATTGTTAGAAGAGGAAATTCCCGCTGGAAGACTTGCTCAGCCTGATGAAATTTCGTCACTGGTTTATTTCCTCGCCTTACCAGAGTCTGGATACATTAATGGGCAGATCATAAGTCCTAACGGAGGCTGGCTTACGTAATTCGCTTGGATCATGAGACTGGAGCATTGCTGGATGATTTACCCTGTATATAAAATGTTCGGAAAGCACATATTACAACTGTTGATTTTAAATCTCATGCGACAGCTAAGGAGGATTTATCATGTCAACAGAAAAAACAGTGGTCTCTAACTTTGACACTTGGAAGAAGTTCTTAGGTGATCGCGTACTGCAAGCAGAGAAGATGGGTATGAGTGAAGATACCATCAACAAACTTGCCTACGAGATCGGTGACTTTCTGGATGAGAAAGTCGATCCGGCGAACCATTCCAACCGGGCATTGAAGGAATTATGGGATGTCGGCGATGCAGATGAGCGTCGCACGATCGCGTGCCTGATGGTCAAATTGGCCAAACAAAACGCATAAGTTTAACAGATGGAGAGCTCCCGCAAGGGGGCTTTTCTCTAATGATTACAGACTGATTACAGACCTGTTCTTGTAATTCATTTTCATTTTATATATCATTAACGTGACCCATTTTTAGAAGATGACTCAGTTTGCTGTCTTAAGGACGCGTTCTGTTGCTGTCGAATAATGTGGAATAATGCATTACGGGGTGTTCAAATGGAATCTAAACAATGGTATATGGAATACAAAATACATAAGAACAGACCCGGCCTTTTGGGGGATATCGCCTCCATGCTGGGGATGCTTGAAGTGAATATATTGACCATCAATGGTGTTGAGGGCAAAACTCGTGGTATGCTTCTTGAATCGGATGATGATGAGAAGATTCGTCTTTTAGGCGAGATGCTTGCTAAAGTTAACAGCATTACCGTGTCAGCTTTGCGCCAACCGAAGCTAGTTGATATACTGGCTGTTCGTCATGGTCGATATATCGATCGTGATTCTGATGATCGTAAAACATTTCGTTTTACACGTGATGAACTTGGGTTACTTGTGGACTTTTTGGGTGAAGTATTTAAAAGGGAAGGCAACCAGGTTATCGGGTTACGCGGTATGCCGCGCGTAGGGAAAACGGAATCTATTATTGCGGGTAGTGTGTGCGCGATGAAACGTTGGACCTTTGTGTCGTCCACCCTCCTTCGTCAGACCATAAGGAGTCAACTATCCGAGGACGAAATGAATCCAAACAATGTATTTATCATCGATGGTATTGTCAGTACGATTCGTTCGAGCGAACGGCACTATAACTTGTTACAGGATATCATGACGATGCCAAGTACTAAGGTCATTGAGCATCCAGATATTTTTGTACAGGAATCCGAGTATGATTATAATGATTTTGACATTATCATTGAGCTTCGGAACAATCCAGGCGAAGAAATTATTTATGATACGTTTACGGCCAGCTACACCGATGAACTGTAAGGCTGCGTGAAAGATCATGAAATAGATTAGCACCAACTAGAGCATTTTGCACAATCCGAAAGATCAACTATCAAACCCATAGGATCTAGGCGAGACTTCGTTTTTCGTCTAGATCTTGTACCCTTGAGCATGTGGGATCGAATGATGCAAAATGCTGACTACAGAGAAAAAGAAAAACTGAAGGAGGAGATGGCATGTCTGAACTGGGTCAGCAGTTGAGAGAGGCCCGGCTGCAAAAAGGGATGAGTCTTGACGACGTACAGGAAATGACTAAAATTCGCAAAAGGTACTTGGAGGCAATAGAAGCAGGGGATTACAAGGTGCTTCCAGGTAGCTTCTATGTGCGTGCGTTCATTAAAACCTATGCGGAAACGGTTGGACTGAACCCTGATGAGCTGTTAGAGGGTCACAAAAAGGATGTACCGGCAGAGGAAGCCGAAGCGACTATGGAGCCTGTTATTCAGAAACGTTCCAGTCGTCCGGTCGAGCGGAATAATCGCTGGATGTCAGTCGCTTTAATGTGGACATTCCCATTACTAATTCTAGTGTTGCTTTATGCCTTCTGGTCTTCGGGCAAGGGTGGAGAAGAAACTCCAAGTCTGGATGATACAAAGATTACAGATAGCCAGCAACAACCAGATGATAAGCCAGATCAACCTGCGGATAACGGACAGGCGGCTAATCCACCATCTACGGAAACAGGTGGAGATGAAGGTACTGCAGGTGGTAACGGCGGGGGTCAAGAAGATACGGGACAGACAGGTGAACAAACCGATGATTCTGAAGGCCAAACGCCTGAGGACACGGAGGAGGAGCCAACTAGTCCGCCTACAGGGGTAGCTGTGACTGAAGATGGCAAATCAGGCAATATCACAAACTTTAAAGTGAGTGGAAGTGCAGGACAGCCTGTGACGGTAACGATTAATGCTTCAGGTGAGAGCTGGCTTGAGGTGTACAAAGGTGAAAATTCCAGCGGCGAAAAACTGCAGTTCGGTATGACTGCTGATGGAAACTCATTTACGTTTAATTTGGATAGTTCAGGTCTTTACATTAAATCCGGTCGTGCTTCAGCAACGACTATTGAGGTAGGCGGACAAGTGGTAACAGACGGTAAAGCCACGAATCGGATCCGTTTACAGCTTGGGGATGACAGTGCTGCTAGCACAACAACGGATAGTGTAGACTCTACATCAACGGACGGAAGCGAAGGCACAGCCACTGGCGAATAACCGAAGTCACTGTGGGGGACACTAACGTTGTCTTAACTTGCAGTTAATCTTCGGTAAAGCGAGGTGGAAGGCTATGACAGTCAGCTGGATCGTAACAGGTTTAGGGATTATTGTCAGCCTCCTGGGGTACTATTTAACCCCGAGCGCTTGGGGTTACGGAATTTTGGGTTTTGGACTTGCACATGTGATTCTGGGTGTGCTTGATATGTTCAGACAACCAAACCGCAGCAGGTATTAGGCTATAAACAACAGAAAAAGCATTCTTGATCAGCCAACCATGGAGGGTCAAGAATGCTTTTTCTGTTGTTTATCTTCTCTAAAATTAGACTTTTCAATAGGCTATCCTCTATAATGTTACACAGAACATATGATAACTGAAAGGGTGACCGGTTTGAGTTCAGAAAATTCTTTTGATATCGTGTCTAAGATGGACTTGCAGGAACTGACTAATGCCGTAACACAAACGGAAAAGGAAATAGGCACACGTTATGATTTTAAGGGGAGCAAGAGTAGCTTGAAATTGGACAAAGATGCTCTAACAATTGTGTCTGATGATGAGAGCAAGCTCAAGTCTGTCATTGATGTGTTGCAATCGAAGATGGCTAAACGAGGGCTACCTCTGAAGAATATTGATTATGGCAAGGTTGAACCAGCTTCTTCGGGAACCGTTCGTCAACGTCTGAGCTTCAAACAGGGAATTGACCAGGATATTGCTAAAAAAATCAATATTTTGATTCGTGATTCCAAGATGAAAGTGAAGAGCCAGATTCAGGGTGATCAACTACGGGTAACTGGAAAAAGTAAGAATGATTTGCAAGCGGTAATGCAATTGTTGAATGGTGCAAATCTGCCACTAGATCTGCAGTATACCAACTTTAAATAAGCCATGCGTTCAGAACGCTTGAAATTCACAAGCGTTTTTTGACACTGCAATGGGCGTATATTATACTAAGTGTGCATTGCTGGCAATCCATCATATTAGCCCAGTCATCATCGTTTGCTGACTTTGTGATAAGCAGTACATTTTCTGGAAGTCACCGGAACGTTTTAAACGCTTTTACGTTTGAACGGTGGACTTTATTTTTGCGTTTTTTACATAGTGAGGCATGTTGCTGAAGTGTACAAATTACAAGTTTCTGATGATGCATCTGGGATAAAGATGAGTGTTTGGAGTTATTGGAGGATAAGAGGGAGGGCGTCTTGTGAATTTACCCAACCGGATTACGCTTGCACGAATTTGCTTAATCCCTTTTTTGATGGTGTTTCTGCTCGTGGATTTTCCATTTTATCCAGAGCCGTTGCAGCTTGGAAGCTTGTCGCTTCCTTATAATCAATTGATTGCGGTTGTAATTTTTGTCATTGCAGCAAGTACAGATGGACTCGATGGTTACTTGGCACGCAAGAACAATATGGTTACTAATCTTGGCAAACTGCTTGATCCTTTGGCAGACAAGCTGTTGGTGACTGCTGTACTCATTTCACTCGTAGAAATGGGCAAGTTAGATTCATGGATTGCTGTCGTGATCATTAGCCGTGAATTTGCAGTCACAGGTCTTCGCCAGATTGCATTGCTGGATGGATCTGTTGTAGCGGCAAGCAATTGGGGCAAGCTAAAAACCGTTGTGCAAATTGTAGCTATTGTACTGCTTCTGCTGAATAATTTCCCGTTCTCTTACACAGGGATCCATATGGATGTTATCGCAGTGTGGGCTGCAGCGATTATAACAATCTGGTCAGGAATTGATTATTTCGTTAAAAACAAAAACTTGCTTAATTTATCAAAAGCGTAATCGTTCCGGAAAACGGGTAATTTAGAAGGAACAACTTGTACTAAGGGCAATAGGAATACATCCTATTGCCCTTTGAATACTCACAGCGTGTACAGGAGGATACAGAATGAAGGCAGAAATCATTGCGGTTGGCACAGAGCTATTGCTTGGACAGATTGTGAATACCAATGCGAGATATTTGTCTCGCGAATTAGCCGCGATCGGAATTGATGTGTATTTCCAAACAGTTGTTGGGGATAATCTGAGTCGCCTTAGTGAAGCAATTCGAATTGCTCAGAGTCGGGCAGATGTCATTTTATTTTCCGGTGGCATTGGGCCGACACAGGATGATCTAACCAAGGATGCTCTGGCTGAAGTGTTAGGTCGTAAGCTTCATATAGATCGACTGGCGATGGACAAAATAGAAGGCTTTTTCCGGGATCGCAATGTTACGATGACCGAGAATAATCGCCGTCAGGCTATCGTGATTGAAGGTGGAACACCTCTAGCTAACGAGACGGGGCTTGCAGCGGGAAATGCTATCTCGGACAATGGAAAACACTATGTAGTTATGCCTGGGCCGCCTAAAGAGCTGATTCCTATGTTTGAGCAGGAGGTTAAACCTTGGCTATTCCAACACGTTCTGACAGAAGAGATGCCGATCTATTCCAGAATGCTGAAGTTTGCAGGTATAGGGGAGTCGGCTTTGGAGGATCGTCTGCTTGATCTGATCGACGGACAGACAGACCCTACGATTGCACCGTATGCAAGCGAAGGGGAGGTTACCGTGCGTGTCTCTACCAAAGCACCGAATGAGGGAGAGGCGAAGGTTAAGCTGGATGCGATGGAAGTTCAGATTCGTGAGCGTTTGCCAGAGCATCTGTACGCCAACGAGGATGTGCCTATTGAGTATACGATTGTTACGATGATGGCTGATATGGGTCTGACTCTTAGTGCTGCTGAGAGCTGCACAGGCGGGCTTGTCATGCAGAGCCTGACATCAATTCCAGGCAGTGCGGCAATTCTTAAAGGCGGAATTGTATGTTATTCCAATGAGATGAAAGAAAAACTGCTGAACGTTCCTCATGATTATCTTGAGGGAGAAGATGCGCCCGGAGCCGTAAGTCCTGAGGTTGCTAAAGTATTGGCAGAGCAGGTACGCATGATTGGGGATGCTAATTTTGGATTAGCTGTTACAGGTGTCGCAGGGCCGGGTTATTCTGAGCGTAAGCCACCTGGTCTCGTCTTCATTGCTCTAGCTGAACGTGGCAAAGAGACGGAAATCCATGAATTACGTATTAACGGTAATCGGGAAACGGTTCGCATCCGTTCGACCAAATCTATCTTCTACCGATTGTGGCGCAAGCTTGTTGAACTAGATTAGTTCTTCTGCTTGGTTTGCTTTTACAGTGCAAAACAGGTATACTTTTAACAGACGGAAGAACCGTAGAATCAGGCACTGTAGCCCTGTTTACGGTTCTTTTTTCTGTTTAATTCCAGGTTTTCTTGAGGAAGAGGCGCCTCGGCCTTTACAAAAAAAACGAATGTATGTTCGAAAAAAAGCTTGGCAAACGTGTTAAAACAAGGTATCATTATCTTATAAACAGTAAAGGGTGTGAGCATATTGTCAGACCGTCGTGCCGCGCTTGATATGGCGCTCCGTCAAATAGAGAAGCAATTTGGTAAAGGATCCATCATGAAACTGGGTGAGTCGACCCACATGCAAGTGGAAATCATTCCCAGTGGTTCCTTGGCTTTGGATATTGCATTAGGAACAGGCGGCTTGCCTAAAGGCCGGATTGTTGAAATATATGGACCTGAATCTTCTGGTAAAACAACTGTAGCACTACATGCGATTGCTGAAGTGCAAAAAGTAGGAGGACAAGCTGCATTTATCGATGCTGAGCATGCTCTTGACCCTCAATATGCAAGTAAGCTTGGTGTTAACATTGATGAATTGCTTCTGTCTCAGCCAGACACGGGTGAGCAAGGGCTTGAAATTGCAGAAGCACTCGTTCGCAGTGGTGCTGTAGATATTATCGTTATTGACTCCGTTGCTGCATTGGTACCAAAAGCTGAAATTGAAGGCGAAATGGGGGATTCCCACGTTGGTTTGCAGGCACGTCTGATGTCACAGGCGTTGCGTAAATTGTCGGGTGCAATCAGCAAATCCAAAACAATCGCAATCTTCATTAACCAGCTTCGTGAAAAAGTTGGGGTTATGTTTGGTAACCCTGAAACAACACCTGGTGGTCGTGCCTTGAAATTCTACTCCACAGTTCGTTTGGATGTTCGTCGGATTGAAAGTATCAAGTCAGGCAATGACATCATCGGGAACCGTACACGTGTAAAAGTCGTTAAGAATAAAGTAGCACCACCGTTTAAACAAGCTGAAGTGGATATCATGTACGGTGAGGGTATCTCTAGAGAAGGTAGTATCATTGACATTGGTACAGAACTGGATATCGTTAACAAAAGTGGTGCATGGTATTCCTATGAGGGCGAGCGTTTGGGACAAGGTCGCGAAAATGCGAAGCAATTCATGAAAGAGCACAAAGAAATTGCCCAAGTAATTGAGCAAAAAATTCGTGAAGCAAGCAATTTAACGACGCTAGTTCCTGCTCCAACGACTGAGGATCAGCAAAAAGAAGAAGCAGAAGAACAAGAATTGTTTGAAATTAACGAGTAATGTACTGAACTCCTGAGGCTTGTCTGATTGTGACTTGACTGTGCGCAGGAAATTAGGTTTGTGGCTCGCATTGTCTAACAGCCTCTGTCCCATGGGACAGGGGCTGTTGGCACACTAACTGTATAAGATATGGCCGGGCTGAACTCCCGGCCTTTTATAATAATATCTGATCTCCTGTAGAGAGCAGAGCTATATAAGTTCAACTAAACTTTTTACACGAGAACGGAGAGGACAGAAATAACGTGAAGAAGCGAAGCGTTCGCCTTTATCCCCGGATTTTCCCTTTGAAGAAGGGAATTCAAAAAATCTGGGGATAACAGTGATCGGAAGGTTATTCTGTCATCGAAGTGACAAGTGTAAACTTCTATAGTTGAACCTATATAGCAACGATGAAAGGAGATTAAGGCATGGACAAATATGATGAGGATTTATTTGAAGAAGCAGAGCTAACGGGAATCTCCCAATTTCCCGATCATGAGGAATTGACCATTACAAGGGTTGAGCGGTTGCTGAAGGGACGAGTGGCGAGATATCGTATCGAGTTCGGTATGCACTCAATTACTGTTCTGGAAGATGTAATGATTAAATATCGGTTGACGCGGGGTAACACATTTGTAAAAAAGGATCTTGAGGAAATTGTTATGGCTGATGAGCGCCAACAGACATATGTTCAGTCTTTGCGTTACCTCGAATTTAAGCCGCGTACACGTCATGAATTAAGCCAGCGCTTGCGGCAGAAGCAGTTTGCGCCTCCGTTGATTGAAGAGGTGTTGGATCGGCTGGAGCAGGAGAGATTGATTGATGATGAAGCATTTGCGAAGGAATGGACACGTCAGCGTATGGAGGGTCAGCGTAAGGGAAAACTGTGGATAAGGCAAGAACTTCGTCAGAAGGGCATTGCTAATGATCTAATTGCTGAAGCCTTGGAAACCGTGAGTGGAGATACAGAATTTGAGACTGCTTTGACCGCAGGACGTAAGAAGTGGAATCAAGTCAAAGGCGACATTTCTGAGAAGAAACGCAAAACGCTTCCTTTTCTGATGCGGCGTGGTTTTCCAATGGATATGGTGCGCCGTGTCGTTAATTGTTTAATTGAAGAAACTGAGGCTAAAGACCCTGATGATGACGACGCTTTACTGTGGGATTAGGAGACAGGACACTCTATGTCGCATTCTCTTGACAATTTCTTTCGTCAAATACTAAAATGGACATGAGTCTTATTGAAATGGAAACCCTTTTTCCTTCCAAAAAAGCGGTTTCGGTTCTTGAGATTTCAACCATTCATGATTATGGGTTCGCTTGAGAGCGAATAGTACGTGGTGAACATGTACACTTGAAATGAAAATCGGCGGGGGATCGCCGTAGGTAATCTTTATTCCCAAACATATGTAAGGCTTGAAAACTGAAATTGACCCAAGGAATGCCTTGGAGGAATCAACGAGGAGGTGAACAGTATGGAAACTGCTATCATGATCGCTCTCGTTGTAGCCGCGCTATTCATTGGGTTCGGAGTAGGATATTTTATTCGCAAATCTCTTGCAGAGGCTAAAATCTCTAGTGCGGAACAAGCTGCCGTACAAATCGTGGAGAACGCGAAAAAAGAGGCAGAGGCACTGAAGAAAGAAACGGTGCTGGAAGCGAAGGATGAAATTCATCGCATTCGCGCCGAGGCTGAAAAAGACACTCGTGAACGTCGGAACGAAATTCAACGACAAGAAAGACGATTGTTGCAAAAAGAAGAGTCGCTGGATAAAAAGATGGAATCACTCGAACGTAAAGAAGAGCAAGTGGCTAACAAAGAGAAACGTATTGATGAGACACAGCAGCAAATTGAAATGATCTACAAAAACCAGGTGACTGAATTGGAGCGTATATCCAATCTCACTATGGAAGATGCACGCAGTATCATACTGTCCAACGTAGAACAGGAAGTTCGTCACGAGACGGCTCAAATGATCAAGGACATTGAACAGCAGGCGAAAGAAGAGGCGGACAAGAAATCTCGCGAGATTATTACGCTTGCTATCCAACGTTGTGCGGCTGATCACGTTGCCGAAACAACGGTATCTGTTGTGACATTGCCGAATGAAGAAATGAAAGGCCGGATTATCGGTCGTGAAGGACGTAACATCCGTGCGCTTGAAACCCTTACGGGGATTGACCTCATTATCGATGATACGCCAGAAGCAGTTATTCTGTCGGGCTTTGACCCGATCCGTCGTGAGATCGCTCGCACTGCCCTGGAGAAATTGGTGGCAGATGGACGAATCCATCCGGCACGCATTGAAGAGATGGTTGAGAAGTCTCGTAAAGAAGTGGACGAGCGTATCCGTGAGTACGGTGAGCAGGCAACCTTTGAAGTTGGCGTACATGGACTGCACCCAGACTTGATCAAAATTTTGGGACGACTGAAGTTCCGTACAAGTTATGGTCAAAATGTCTTGAAACATTCTATGGAAGTGGCTTACTTGACTGGGCTGATGGCTGGCGAACTCGGAGAAGACGTAACGCTGGCAAGACGTGCAGGTCTATTGCATGACATCGGTAAAGCGCTGGATCACGAAGTGGAAGGATCACACGTCGAAATTGGCGTGGAACTGGCGAAGAAATACAAAGAACATCCTGTAGTAATTAACAGTATCGCGTCCCATCACGGGGATTGCGAAGCAACTTCGGTTATTGCGATGCTGGTTGGCGCAGCAGATGCGCTCTCTGCAGCAAGACCGGGTGCACGCCGCGAAACACTGGAAACGTATATCAAACGACTGGAGAAATTGGAAGAGATTTCAGAATCGTTCGAAGGTGTCGAGAAATCGTACGCTATCCAAGCTGGACGCGAAGTTCGCGTTATGGTACAGCCTGAGAAGATCGACGATGCTGAGGCATTCCGTCTCGCACGTGACATTACGAAGATGATCGAGAATGAACTCGATTATCCGGGTCACATCAAAGTCACCGTCATTCGGGAAACCCGTGCGGTTGAATACGCAAAATAGAGTATTTTGGGAAAAGTGGCCGCAGTAATGGGCCACTTTTCCTGTTGATAACCATGTATTGCAAGTGTCAGAATCTGAAGCTTTGTAGGGAATGAAGGAGGCAGTACCATGAAAGTTCTGTTTATTGGTGATATTGTAGGCAACGTTGGGCGGAAAGCATTGAAAGAAAATCTTCCATACCTGAAAAATAAATATAAACCACATGTCATTATCGTTAATGGTGAAAATGCAGCCGCAGGTCGAGGAATTACAGGTGCAATTGCTAACGAATTTTTCAATTGGGGTGTGCATGGGATCACCCTCGGTAACCACACATGGGATAACAAGGATATTTTTGATTTTATAGATGATGAACCACGTATGATTCGCCCAGCGAACTTCCCTCCTGGTACACCAGGAAGAGGGTATACTGTGGTCAAAGGCGAAGGTAAAGAACTTGCCATCGTAAACTTACAAGGACGGACTTTTCTACCTGCACTGGACTGCCCGTTCCGTGTAGCTGATGAAATTGTAGATGAGCTACGTCAGGATTATAAATGTATTCTCGTGGACATGCACGCTGAAGCGACTTCGGAGAAAATCGCGATGGGATGGCATCTTGACGGACGTGCGTCTCTTGTCGTAGGTACACATACTCATGTACAGAGTAACGATGATCGCATTTTGCCAGGTGGAACAGCTTATCTGACAGATGCAGGTATGGTTGGACCACGTGATGGTATTCTTGGTATGGAGCGTGAAGCGGTGCTCCGTAAGTTCTATACGCAACTGCCTGTGCGTTTTGTCGTAGACGACGGTAAATGGCATTTTCACGGCGTAGTGGTCGAGATTGACGAATCTACAGGTGCAGCAACAAGAATTGAAAAAATCCGTCTGACAGAAGACGAGTGGCGCATGGAATAGGGGCAATGTCCCATTTTGCAAGGAAACCCGTCTAAAAAGAAGGAATTTTTTTGCCTCCCGCGAATAACATCTAGTAAGTGGAAACAAACATTCAACATTCCCAGGGAGGTACTTACCATGGAAGTATTAAAAGTTTCAGCAAAGTCCAATCCCAATTCCGTAGCCGGCGCACTTGCAGGAGTTCTTCGTGAACGTGGAAATGCTGAACTGCAGGCCATTGGAGCGGGAGCACTGAACCAAGCCATTAAAGCGGTAGCGATAGCCCGGGGATTTGTAGCACCAAGCGGAGTTGACTTGATTTGTATTCCAGCTTTTACAGACATTGTGATTGACGGTGAGGACCGAACGGCCATTAAGCTGATTGTGGAGCCCAGATAATACATGCATTCTTAGCAAGAACCTGTTTACGAAGTAGACAGGTTTTTTGCGTTCTATTCGCTATATTAGCGTAGAAAAGGGGGAATTCGAATGAAAAAATGGCTCATAGCAGACTATCATTGTGATGTGCTTAGCAAAATGTTGACACAGCCGGAGATTTCCTTTCTAGATGCTCCAGAGCTTGATGTGAACTGGCAACGGCTGCAAGCTGGCAACATTGGACTGCAAGCATTTGCTGTGTATTTACCCGAAGTGTTGGGCAGAGGTAAGTTTGAACATGTGATGAGCCAGTTGGAAATATACCGTACTAAGGTAGAACTTAATCACGAACGCCCAGAAGGCACACAGACGCTGTTATGGCGTGAACAACTTACTCAGGAGGCAGCACAGCCTCATCCATGGGGCTTGCTTACGTTGGAGGGTGTGGATGGGCTGGAAGGGAACCTCTTCTATCTAGAGATCTGTTATCGGATGGGTGTTCGCATTGTGGGTGTAACGTGGAATTATGCCAATTGGGCGGCAGACGGAATTATGGAACAGCGAGGAGCGGGTCTGACTGAGAAAGGCAGACAATTGATTCAACGTTGTAATCAGATAGGCATGTTGCTAGACGTGTCACACTTAAGCGAAAAAGGGTTTTGGGAACTTGCCGATCTTAGTGAACGTCCTTTTATTGCTTCACACTCCAACAGTTATACGGTATGTCCAAATGTACGTAATCTGAAGGATGATCAGATTCGTGCGATTATTACACGGGATGGCCGAATAGGACTCACGTTTGTTCCTTGGTTTGTGAAGCAGGAAGGTGATGTTAAGATCGAGCATTTATTGCCACATATTGAACAGATCTGCTCTCTAGGTGGTCAGCATCATTTGATGCTTGGATCTGATTTTGACGGAATCCCTACATATATCGAACAGCTTGAACACGCAGGACACTATCCGAACTTAATCAATACGCTATGCAAGCACTACGATGAATCCTTGGTTCGTGGCTGGATCTGGGGAAACGGTGTGAGCTATTTGAGCAAAAATTTGCCTGAAATCGAACCTGTCGGAAAACGTTAAAGTTTAAACAAAGTCGTAAGGGGCATGATGATTTGAGAGAAGTGTGCGTCTGATATGTTAACTCGTGCTCGTGCTATAAGGTCATAATCATTGATGGAATAGAGTGGGTTTTATCAAACGACAGATTTCCCAAAAACAGGTTTAAATTCAGGTAAAATAAGTGTATTTCATGAATTTTCATCAGTTCATTTTCATTTCACTGCAAAAAGGAGTATAATACCCTTGAATTGTTAAGAGCCTAATGAGGCCATAGATAAACAAGGAGTGAAATTCACAATGAGTAAAACAGTACCTGTGGGCGTATCAGCCCGCCACATTCATGTATCCCAAGAGCACGTTGAAATTTTGTTTGGTAAAGGTTACGAATTGACTGAGTTTAAACCTCTGTCCCAACCTGGACAATATGCTGCTAACGAAACAGTAGCTGTAATTGGTTCCAAAGGACAGTTTGATAAAGTGCGTATCCTTGGTCCAGTTCGCCCTGAAACACAACTGGAAATTTCGATGACGGATTCCTTCGCTATTGGTGTTAAAGCACCTGTACGCGAGTCCGGAAGCATTGAAGGTACACCAGGCATTACAATTAAAGGACCAGCTGGCGAAGTAACGATCGATAAAGGTGTTATTGTTGCCGCTCGTCACATTCACTTCCATACGTCCGATGCTGCAAAATGGGGCATTGAGGACAAACAAATGCTGAAAGTTCGTCTGGGCGGAGATCGTGGTCTGGTATTGGAAAATGTACTGGCTCGTGTTTCTGATTCCTTTGCATTGGACATGCATATTGACACAGATGAAGCCAATGCAGCTGGCGCACGTAACGGCGATACTGCTGAGATCATCGACTAGTCATTTGTAATATGTCAATTGTGGAGTTGCCCTGGTGCTCCATTCATACAATAACCCGAGTACCCCTTACAGCTGGATCATCCAGCGGGGCTCGGGTTTTTTGTTGCATTTGAAGCACAGACAGGACACTCATTCGTCATCTGTTAGAGGAGAAGGTGCGTGCGCTTTGCATGTGGAACTAGAGCCCAATACATGTTATAATTTACTGTAATGCTCTTCTGAATTATGGAGTATAAAGCATATATGCGACCTAGAGATGAACTAACGAATTTTTATTAATAGAGGCTGTAAGGAGTGACCGAAGGAAATGGCTAAAGACTCAAAAAAGGATTACTCCCAATATTTTGATTTCTCCGATGCCAAAGTAATTTCGCAAGATGAATTCAGCAAAAAGATTCGAATTCGGGGCCGGGACATCAATATCAAATCGGAGCCGAATCATCGTCAGGAGAAACAGCGGGGCAAGGAAGACGTACAGGTACTATACGATAACGCCATCCCAGATGAACTGAAAAACATAGGAAAAGGCAAACACTATATCGTATATACGTACGGCTGCCAGATGAACGAGCATGATTCTGAAACGATCAAAGGGTTACTGGAATCCATGGGATACCAGTCCACAGAAGATCGCAAAGAGGCAGACATTATACTACTGAATACATGCGCGATTCGGGAAAACGCGGAAGATAAAGTATTCGGCGAGCTAGGACATCTGAAAACGCTCAAACTCGAACGTCCAGGACTATTGCTTGGTGTGTGCGGCTGTATGTCTCAGGAAGAAGGCGTCGTTAACCGCATTATGCAGAAGCATGGTTTTGTCGATATGATCTTTGGTACGCATAATGTACACCGGCTGCCACATCTGATTCAGGAAGCATTGTTCAGTAAAGAGATGGTCGTTGAAGTATGGTCCAAAGAGGGCGATATCATTGAGAATCTGCCGAAAAAACGCGAAGGTATGCGCGGGTGGGTGAACATTATGTACGGCTGCGATAAGTTCTGTACATATTGTATCGTTCCATTTACGCGAGGAAAAGAGCGGAGCAGACGGCCAGAAGATGTAATCGCTGAGGTTCGAGATCTGGCAAGACAGGGATTCAAAGAGATTACATTACTTGGTCAGAACGTAAATGCTTACGGTAAAGACTTCACGGATCTGGAATACAGCTTCGGTGACTTGATGGATGATATTCGCAAGATCGATATTCCACGGGTACGTTTCACAACCAGTCATCCACGTGACTTTGATGATCGCCTGATCGAGGTGTTAGCCAAAGGTGGAAACTTGGTTGAGCATATTCATCTTCCAGTGCAATCAGGAAGTACAGAAGTGCTCAAACGTATGAGTCGGAAGTATAATAGGGAACACTATCTGCAGCTTGCAAACAAAATTAAAACAGCCATTCCGGATGTCGTATTGACCACTGACATTATCGTTGGTTTCCCGGGAGAAACGGATGAGCAGTTTGAAGATACATTGTCACTCGTTCGGGAAGTCGGTTATGACTTCGCATATACCTTTATCTACTCTCCGCGTGAGGGTACGCCTGCAGCGGTGATGGAGGATAATGTACCGATGGAAGTGAAAAAGGAACGTCTGAAACGGTTGAATGAAACGATCAACGAGTATAGCCAGAGCAGCAATGAGAAACAGCGTGGCAAAGTGGTAGAAGTTCTCGTTGAAGGGGAAAGCAAACGGAATTCGAATGTTCTGGCTGGACGGACGCGCAGCAATAAATTGGTTCATTTTGAAGGATCCAAGGATTTGATCGGTACATTCGTACATGTGGAGATCACAGATCCGATGACGTTCTATATTCGCGGTAACCTGCTCAACGAGCCAGTAGCTGCCAACCAGTAATATATCAATATCAGTACCCACAACCAATAAGATGGAATGATGCGATGTGCACGGAGCTAATACGGCGGATGTAGCGAAAGGATCGGAATCGATTCTGTAGAAGCGAAGCGCTCGCCTTTGTCCCTGTATTTTACCCATTGAATAATCTAATCAAAAAATACAGGGACAACAGCGATCGAAAGAACGATCCGAGCATGCAGCGGTCACATAAGCAGTCATTTTGGTTCGGTGCAGGACGTGTATTCCATCTTATATTATCTCATAGAATGGAGCGATTTCAGTGGCGCAGGAGCAAGTGCAGTACAACCATTATGGTATGCCGACCTACGATACGCGCAATCTGGTCATACGCGACGATATTATGGGAAAAGCCAAAGAATTGGCGGATATGCTTGGAACCAGCGAGGAAGTTAAGCAGTTCCAGCAGGCAGAATCCAAAATTCGCGACCATGAGCGCATTCAGCAGTTGATTACAACGATTAAGAAGAAGCAAAAAGAGATTGTTGCCTTCGAAAGTTTCAAAAATGCTGATATGGTAAACAAGATCGAACAAGAAATTACCGATTTGCAGGACGAACTGGATAGCATTCCATTGGTAACTGAATTCCAGCAAAGCCAGAGTGATATTAACTATCTGCTTCAGCTTGTAATTTCTGTTATTCGGGATACAGTTTCAGAGAAAGTAAATGTAGAAGCTGGCACGGATTCACCTCCGACGAGCTGTGGTTAAGTTGTAGAAGGGTGCGGACGCAGTCCGCGCCTTTTTGATGTATAGTATGTGTGTTCAATTTCGGAACAGCCTCTTATAGGACGAAGCAGGGAACAGACTCGAATGTAATTAGATATTATATTGAGAGGCTCCACTTCGTGGGGTTATTTTGTGTGAGTTCATGCTGTAGAAGATTCATTAAAACACAGGACATCAAGAGACATATACACCAAAGAGAATAAAGGGGAAATCAATAATGAGTATTTTGGACAAAATGGTTGAAGAGGGCGAGAAGCGCTTCTGGGGCTTCCTAGGCTGCCGATATATTAAAGGTGATGAAAAAGAAGTACAAATTGGACTCACCGCAGGTGAGCACCATACCAATTCCATGGGTATTATCCACGGTGGTGTGCTGACATCTCTGATGGATCAGGCGATGGGAATGGTAGCAACCGCTGCAATGGCAGTGGACAGTTGTGTAACTACGAATCTGAATGTACATTTTCTAGCTCCGATGAAACAAGGGGAATTAATGGTGACCTCGACGGTACTGCATCAAGCAGGACGCAGCGTTACAGCACAATCGGAGGTTCGCGACGCTACCGGTACACTCGGTTGTATGGCAACAGCGACATTCCGTATTGCAGGGGTTAAAAAGCAAACGACTGAATCCAAAGGTTGACAAAAGATTTTATTATGTCATAATGAGATTATCAAATTGAAAATAGTCGGTGGTGCCCATGAGCGAAAACTACGAACACTTAAATGCTGATAGCGATGAACAAGCGGCTCGTGCTTATAGTTCCAAGAAATATCGTACTCCCGATGGCGTGCCAGCGGATATCGTCATGTTCACCTTGACCAAACGAGAGCGGAAGACGGTCACGAAGACCCTTCCTATTCGGGAACTCAAGGTTATGCTTATTAAACGCAAAGGATGGCCTTTTGCGGGAAGATGGGCTCTGCCGGGTGGATTTTGTCAAGAGAACGAGTCTATCTACGATGCTGCGAAGCGGGAACTGATGGAGGAAACAGGCGTCGATGGTGGACATTTAGAATATCTGAATGTATATAGTCAACCAGGGCGTGATCCACGGGGCTGGATTATCTCACATGCGTTCTTTGCACTGGTGGAGGAATGGATGCTGGAACACCGTCAGGCTGCAGACGATGCAGAAGATGTTGGACTCTTTACGATTCAAGAAGCGCTCGAGGAGCTTGAGCTTGCATTTGATCATCGAACCATTATAGAGGATGCATATCGCCGGATTCAGCAACAAATGCTGGAAACGACGATTGCACGCCAGTTCCTTCCACGTGACTTTACGTTAAGTGAATTATACCAGGTCATTCAGAGTGTTGTCCCTGATTTTGAAGAACCGAATTTCATCCGTAAGATTACTTCGACGCGTAGTCGTAAAGGGATCGTAGAAGAAGTAAGAGATGAAGAGGGCAATCTACTCAGTTCGAATCAATATTCACAGCGTCCGGCGCAGCTCTATCGTTTCACAGAACTTGTGCCGCGCTTATCCATTTATACCTAACTGGCCAAGTTAACTTCGGATTGAATCAGGCTTAGACTATTCTCAAAATAAAGGGAGTGCAGACGATGAAAGCATTGATTGTCATCGATTTTACCCGAGATTTTGTGACAGGCGCTTTGCCTGTTGGTGAGCCGGCAGTTGAGATTGAAGAGACTGTAGCTGCAATTACTGAGAACTACTGTGATCATAAGCATGAAGTCATTATGGCTGTAGATTTGCACGAACAGAATGATCCGTACCATCCGGAAACAACACTTTTTCCGCCTCATAACATTAGGGATACAGAGGGAAGGCTACTATATGGACGCTTAGCCCAAGTTATGGAGGATCGGAAAGAGCATATTCGTTGGATGGATAAGACGAGATATAGTGCCTTCTGTGGAACAGATCTGGAGCTTCGGCTCAGGGAACGTGGAATTACAGATATTGCACTCATAGGTGTGTGTACCGATATATGTGTATTACATACAGCGGTGGATGCCTACAACAAAGGCTTTCACATCACGGTGTATGAGGATGCTGTGGCCAGTTTTAACGCTGCTGGACATGAGTGGGCACTAGAACATTTCCGTTCGAGTCTAGGGGCTCAAGTCGTGAAAGCAAGAGAGACTATTCTTGCACGGTAGCTTAACTAATCCTGCGAACTGTAATTATGTTAGATTGGCGTTAAATATGGTGAATGAAACAAACCGGAGACTTTTTTGGATTCACAACGAATTGGTTAATGTTATGTAATCATGAAGAGAGTCTCCACATGTTAACCTGTGTTCAAAGGTAATGCCTATGAACATGAGCGGAAGTCAGAGAGGATGAGACAAATGCAGACGACTAGCCTGGCTTTACATACAGATAAATATCAGATCAATATGATGTATGCCCACTGGGTGAATGGAACTCACAAGCGAAAAGCGGTGTTTGAAGCGTATTTCCGCAAGCTCCCGTTTGGAAACGGATATGCTGTTTTTGCCGGATTGGAACGCATTGTGAATTACATCAGCCAACTTCGCTTTAACATGGACGACATCAAGTATTTATCGAAACAAGAGGAAAATTACGATCCTGTCTTCCTCGAAGAATTGCTCCAGTTTTCCTTTCAGGGCACAATTCATTCGATGAAGGAAGGGGCAATCGTATTCCCTGATGAACCGCTTATTCGGGTAGAAGGCTCAATTATGGAGACGCAACTTGTGGAGACGGCGATACTTAACTTCATGAATTATCAAACATTGATTGCTACAAAGGCATCGCGGATCAAGCAAGTAGCAAACCAAGATACCTTGCTCGAATTCGGAACAAGACGTGCACAAGAAGCGGATGCGGCGATCTGGGGAGCACGTGCGTCTTATGTTGCTGGGTTCCATGCCACATCTAATATGCTGGCAGGAGAGCGTTTTGGAATCCCAACAGCGGGAACACATGCGCATTCTTGGGTACAGAGCTTCATGAGCGAGCAGGAGGCCTTTGACGTGTATGCCAAAGTATTACCAGATCAGGTAACCTTGCTGGTAGATACGTTTGATACGTTGAATAGCGGTGTGCCTCATGCGATCAAAACAGCGAAAATGCTGGAGAGTCAAGGCAAGAGAATGAATGCGATTCGTTTGGATAGTGGTGACTTAGCATATCTATCCATTCAAGCACGTCAAATGCTGGATGAAGCAGGTCTGGATTATGTGAAAATTGTAGCCTCCAACGATCTGGATGAGAATACCATCTTCAACCTTAAGGCTCAAGGCGCACGCATTGACACTTGGGGCGTCGGTACACAGCTAATTACAGCTTCTGACCAGCCTTCTCTCGGCGGCGTATATAAGCTGGTAGAACGTGAAGTTGATGGTGGTGAGATGCTACCTACGCTTAAGATATCAGCTAATCCTGAAAAAGTATCTACGCCAGGTAAAAAGGAAGTGTTCCGGATCATTGATCCGAAGCATGGCAAAGCAATCGCGGACTATATCTGTTATCCGGGTGAAGAGCAGCCATTGCAGGGTGGGCCGCTAAAACTGTTCAACCCGCTACACCCTTATCTGAAGAAGACGGTAACCCGCTACGAAGCGATTAACATGCTAGAGCCAATCTTCGTGAATGGACGCAAAGTATACGAGTTACCAACCTTAGATGAGATCCGCAGCTACCATCGGGAACAGATGAATCTTTTCTGGCCAGAATATCAGCGGAAGCTCAATCCAGAGATTTATCGTGTGAACATCAGCCCGGCAGCTTGGAATATGAAACAGAAGCTGATTGCAGAGCATGTTCAATTCACAGAAGAATAGCGCCTAATATAGAGTAAGGCATAACCGGGGAGTTACTCGGCTTATGCCTTTTTTTCATCTGCGTGTTCTTTCCTTGGTAGTTGGCGAGCGTGGTATTGAACCTAAGTGGTTATGACTTTCATCGAAGTTGTGTGATTCATCATGGACAAGAAGTCAGATGATTACGATATACTACGTGTAACGGAAACTGATAGTAAGCGGAAATAGCATCATTATTTCTCGGGAAAGCGCAGGAGACGCCAAATCTTGCAATCGATGAGTTCTTAGTTCGACATATCGTACCTCTCTTTACCAAATAACTTCACCGATCAGCCGCTGGATTGCTGTTTCAAGCAAACATTCGTGGGGGATGAAAGATAGAGGAGGTGTTCATATGAGATGGGTTTTAGGATTAGTATGGGTGGTTTTTATCATTTATGCTTGGTTATGGGCACCAGGACAGCCACCTGGCAATGACCCCATATTTGGAGAATTGATTACGATGCAGAGCAGGGAGCCGTGGCTACTTGTCGTATTTTCGTGGCTGGGGATATTCCCCGCGATCTATGCTTGCTTATTATTACGGACATCACCTCAAGAGCGAGGCAGTCGCTTTCCGGCATGGCCGTTCGTTATACTATCGTTTGGGTTGGGAGCATTTGCGCTGTTACCTTATTTCGCGTGGGTCTCAGCACATAAGTTAACTCCAGCACACACAAGCTTATCCTTCGGCAATGGTCGTAGGACAGGTATTCGTCGATTGGCAGGAAATAAGTTAACGCATGGGATTTTGCTGTTATTGACCCTCGGGACGTTTTTTTATGGGCTGACACAGGGGAACGTCGAAGCATATGTGGAAGCGTTCAGTCAATCCTCATTTGTACACATTATGACTATTGACTTTGTCATACTGTCCCTGCTATCTGTGCTTGCCATATATAGAGATGCCGTAATTAGTAGACGTTCACAGGCTTGGGCTTGGATCGGTCTTATTCCACTAGTCGGGCCGTTAGTATACCTTTTAACGAGTAACAGACAGAATTAAGCAGTAAAGTGAATTAAGGGCTCGCTAACCGGGAAAACGAAACTTATGAATTATTGTGATGAATAATTCACTACATGAATTGAATTTCATTTCCTTAACTGCTTCATGAAATGAGCTACTCCAAAAATAAAAGAAAAAAAACAATAGGAGACGATAACGATGGAGAACACTTTTCCAGCATACGTAGTTCGAAAAGAACAAGATGGGGAGGTCAAGGCTTCCATAGAACAGCTTAGAAAAGAGGATTTGCCTAACGGAGACGTTACACTACAGGTTCAATACTCTAGTGTCAATTATAAGGATGGACTTGCTACGATTGAAAAAGGAGGCGCTGTGCGTGAATATCCTATAGTGCCGGGCATAGACCTCGCGGGAACGGTGGAGGAATCTGTGAGCGGACGATTTGCCCCAGGTGACCGTGTAATCAGTACGGGGTATGAACCGGGAGTATCTCACTTTGGTGGCTATAGCCGGTATGCACGTCTCCGTAGTGAATGGCTGGTTCCACTGCCACCAGGTCTCAGTGAAAAAGAAGCCATGGCGATTGGAACAGCAGGTTTTACCGCAGCACTTTCTGTCGATGCCCTGGTTCAAGCGGGTGTAACCCCTGAGATGGGCAAAATTTTGGTGACAGGTGCAACGGGTGGTGTGGGGAGCATGGCAGTAGCCATCCTAGCAAAGCTAGGATATGAGGTGACTGCCAGCACAGGCAAAAAGGATAAGCAAGCGCAGCTGCTTCGAGATTTAGGTGCTTCACACATCATTTCACGAGAAGAAGCAGACATGCCAGCCAAAGGAGCATTGGGCAAGCAATTGTGGGCAGGCGTAGTTGATCCTGTTGGAGGCTCAGCGCTGGCTGAACGGTTAAAACAGATCCAGTACGGAGGAGTGGTTGCCGTTTCGGGATTAACCGGGGGGACAGCATTTGAGTCAACGGTGCTTCCATTTATTTTACGAGGCATTCAGCTCATAGGTATTGATTCGGTATATTGCCCTATGGAACGTCGGGAACGGTTATGGAAGCTGCTTGGTGGTGAGTGGAAGCCAGATCGTGCACTTGAACTAGGCATTCAAGAGATTACATGGGGTCAGTTGCCTCAGACATTGGGAGCGATTTTGCAAGGAGAAGCTGTTGGGCGCACGGTTGTAAATACAATGGAGACATCACTTTAATTATTGAAATCATCGAATAAGATTCGATTCTCTTAGACATGCTAACGCTACCATACGATCTCACAGCATCGTGACGGAAGGGAAGAGGTAGCGTGGATACTAGAACTCAAGATCGATTACCTAAAATGAAGCCATATGCACTTGCAAGAACAGGCCTCATGTTAGCATTAAGCATTTTGTTGCTGGTAGGTTGTTCTTCATCCTCCACTTCACAGGAAGTTAAAATCTATTCCGGGCAAGCTACAAACGAAGGGAATATCCGCGCACAATCGCAGGGGCATGGTCTGAACGGAGCTTTTATTCAAGAGTTGGATCGGGCGTTCAACGAAAAAGGCATAAAGCTGATGAATAACATGTCTGCTGATGACGGTGAGGGTGGAATAACGTACATGTATCTGCTAAACGGAAGCGGAAGGCATGTTGTAAAAGTTCATATTTTTGGCGATGATCATAAGCGGACACTTCGCATGAAAGAAATGTATGGCAACGCTGAGGATCAGGCTGTATTGCAGAATGTATTAGGCAAGACATCGATTCGAAGTAAAGGATATGTATCTATGGTCTACACTGCTTCAGGTGGGCAAAAGGATGTCTACGAGGATGAAGTATTGCAGGTGTTCGATCATATGTTATATAAGTTGGACTAAAATATGACTGTTTTCTTCGTTTCCGTGTGAACATTACGTTGGATTGACCGAACATAGCTCGGATGACGTAATTAAAATAAAACAAAACAATGAAAACCCGTCTGAGTGCTCAGGCGGGTTTGTATATTTCTCGCATTACATGTCGTAACTCAGGCAAAATAAGCTTTTCCATAGCCAGCTTGACGGCTCCTCTGGAACCTGGCATAGAGAACACGGCTGTACGTCCAATCGTTCCTGCCACGGCACGGCTAAGAATAGCTGCAGATCCAATATCCTCCGTATAACTAAGGAAGCGGAAGATCTCACCGAATCCTGGCAACTCCTTATCTAACAGTGAAGATACAGCCTCATATGTCGTATCCCTAGGTGCAATGCCAGTTCCTCCGCTGAGCAGCACTGCTTCTATATCATCACGAACAGCTGCATCCTGCAGGATTGCTCGAATCTGATCGGATTCATCAGGTGTGATGATGTAGTCGATAACTTGGTAGCCCGCTTCAGACAAGAGCTGATGCATAAGCTGACCGCTTGTATCCGTATCCTTCGTCCGAGTATCCGAGACCGTAACAATCATACATGAAACCGTGTTAGGGGCTTCCTGGCGATGTTGTTCCACTGAATTAATCATCTTAAATGATCCTCCTCATTTCATGTCTCCATAGCATAGACCATCCAGCGAAATCAGGCAATGCGAAGAGTACAGGGGCACGTACATATTGCAAAGCGAATCCTACTTGGTGTACACTCGCTAGGATAGAAATTGATTATATTCGATAGTCAGGCTAAAGAGGTGTATAACAATGAATGAAACTGTTGTAAAAAATCATTCCATCCCTGTATATATATTGTCAGGCTTTTTGGGAAGCGGTAAGACAACCCTGCTCGTTCAATTGATTGAACATTGGAAGCAACAAGGATTACGACCTGCTGTTGTTATGAATGAGTTAGGTGAAGTGAATTTAGATGGACAAGTTGTGGATTCCTCCGTTCCGATGACCGAAATGCTGGGTGGATGTATATGCTGCACGGTACGTGGGGACTTAGGACTGCAGCTTGCTGAACTTGTGCAGACAGAATCGCCCGATGTTATTATTATCGAGGCAACGGGAGCAGCCAATCCAATGGAAATTCTCGATGCAGTAACGGAAACGTCACTGTACATGCGTATAGAGCTGAAGAGCTTGATCACTGTAGTAGATGCTGCACATTTGTCTGGATTATATCTGGAGCAGAAGGGTCAGACATACAAGTTGATGCAAGAACAGATTCGCTGTGCGTCTGTATTACTATTGAACAAAATAGATCGTGTGAACGAGCAGGAACTGGACAACTTGAAGCAATTACTCGCGAAATGGAATGCTTTTGCCCCGGTCATCCCAACCGTTAAATGTGAGGTCGATCTAGATATGTTGCTTCAAAGTGGCGCTACTGTCCACGGAAGTGCATCACATAGTGAATCAGAGCAGCATCACAGTGAAGAACAACATGTCCATACGGAAGCCTGTGCAGCACATGGATGTAACCATGGACAGCATAAATTATCGCCGGATAATCCGGTAGGGCATGATCACTCTCATGAGAAATCCGATGATTCTCACGGTGACCATTCTCATAATCAAAACGATAAACAAAACCATGATCATAAGCATGACAATCATCATCAGCCTCATCCGCATGCATCACATGAACATGTGATGGTATACACGCATTATTTCAGTGCGCCGGTAAATAGTGAAGCATTTGAATCCTTTGTGTCACAATTGCCACGGGATGTGTATCGTGCTAAGGGAATTTTGACTTTTAGCGATACAGCTAGCCGGTTCTGGTTCCAATATGCTTATCGTGAGTCAGACTATATGAAAATCACCCCTCAGGGAGATGTACCTAATGTTGCGGTGTTCATCGGTGAGCATTTTGATCAAACCATTATCCGAAACCAGTTATTGGCACTCGAAGCGGTAAAAACAGGGTAATGATTCAAGGATCCTCCAGGCTGGGTATTAAGAAGCATAGGAAACTTTGCCTGGGAGGTAACTTTAAATGACACAACAACAAATTCAACAATGTATTGATGCTTGCCTGGAGTCCATGAATGCTTGCAACGTATGTTACATATCAAGCTTGAAAGAATATGATCTAGCCATGTTGCGTGATTGCATTCGTTTGAGTCGAGAATGTGCAGAGATCTGTGGCTTTGCTGCACAAGCGATGACACGCGGAAGTGATTTTATCGCTGAGATTTGCGATTTATGTGTAAAAGCATGTGAAGCCTGCGCGGCGGAATGTGAGAAGCATAAACATGATCACTGCCAAGCCTGCGCTGAAGCTTGCCGTAAATGTGCAGAGGCGTGCCGCATGATGGCGTTAGTCGTGGCATAATCGTATGTAACTAAATAACAGATTTAGCCTAGTCCCCTTAAAGCAAATGACGTTTGCAGAGCATCTACGTAGATGTGTAAACGTTATCTCTCAAGGGGATTTTCTGATGTAAACGTTGAAAGTTTGGAGACCCATGATACATCTAGAGCATAGGTCGTGCGAAATTGTACAACAAAGATAAAATGTTGGAAGTAAGGTTTACCAGTTGCCAAAGCAGGTCTCAGTCTGTATAATGATGGCAATGAATTGAAACTTACCAATATCTGTGATCAGGAGAGTAACCAGACCCATACATGACAGCGAGCCGGAGCGGGTGGAAGCCGGTATGAAATGATCTGTGTGAAACGCACCTGTGAGATGGTTGTCCGAAGTGATGTTTACATGTCTGCAGCATTGTAATTCATCAGTGTGAGGGTAATCCGGCATGCGACCGTTAATCGCACCGAGCGGAGCAGTAGTAGGACGAATCATTCGTGTACCTAGATACTGTTCACTTAGAGTGGTACCGCGGGAACTGTGAATAATAGCTCTCGTCTCTTGTTATAGGAGACGGGGGCTTTTTTGTTTTGTAATTTACGTATATTTATTAAAGATCAAGGAGTGTTTTATATGTTGAAAAAGCATGCTGCTTCACATATTGCCCCCTTAGCAGGGCTTGAAGAAGCAGAGGTGTTCAAGCTTTTGGAAGTACCGCCGCAACAGGAGATGGGGGATATTGCGTTTCCGTGTTTTGTGTTAGCTAAGTCGTTGAAAAAGGCTCCCGTAGCCATCGCAACGGAGATTGCGAGTGCATTGCAATCGGATATTCTTGAGGCTGTTCCAGCAGGGCCGTATGTCAACATCCGATTTAAACGGGAGAAGCTGGCAGCGGAGCTGCTGCAGGAGTTGGGGCAGCCTGGATTTGGCAAACTTGAGGAAGGTAATGCTGCTAAGGTTGTGATTGATATGTCCTCTCCCAATATTGCCAAACCGTTTGGCGTCGGACACCTGCGTTCAACAGTCATTGGAGCTGCGTTATATCGTCTGTATAATGAAGCGGGTTATAACGCGGTGAGTGTTAATCATCTTGGGGACTGGGGTACCCAGTTTGGCAAACAGATTGCGGCTTACAAACGGTGGGGAAACGAATCTGCTCTACAGGCAGAACCAATCCGCACTTCGCTTGAATTATATGTTCGTTTTCACGACGAGGCTGAACATGATCCCTCTTTGGAGATTGAGGCAAGAGATTGGTTCCGCAAGCTTGAGCAAGGGGATGAAGAAGCTAAGCAGCTATGGGCTTTTTTCGTTGAAGTAAGCATGAAGGAATTCGATCGAATGTATGAGCGTTTAAACGTTCAGTTTGACCACACGCTTGGTGAGAGCTTTTACAACGATAAGATGGGTGCCGTCGTAGATGAACTCCGAGCGAAAGGATTGCCGGAAGAGAGTGATGGAGCACTTGTCGTAAGGCTGGAAGAAGAGAATATGCCACCTTGCTTAATTATCAAAAAAGACGGAACAACGATCTATCCAACAAGGGACTTAGCCACGGCAATATATCGGCATGATGTAATGAAAGCGGACAAGATGTTGTATGTGGTTGGAGGTGAGCAAAAGCTGCACTTCAATCAGGTGTTCGCGGTGTTATCCCGGATGGGTCATGACTGGTCTGCAAATTGTGAGCATATTCCTTTTGGTCTCATGCGTTTCGAAGGACGGAAAATGTCTACTCGTCGTGGTAAGGTCGTCTTTTTACAAGAAGTATTAGATGAAGCGGTCTCCCGTGCAATGCAGATCATACAGGAGAAGAACCCCAACTTGCCTAATCCGCAGGAGGTTGCGGAGGCAGTAGGTGTAGGCGCAATCGTATTTGGAGATGTAAGCAACAATCGTCTGAATGATATCGATTTTTCGTTGGAAGATGCGGTGAGCTTTGAAGGTGAGACGGGGCCATATGTGCAATATGCCTATGCTCGAATTAAGAGTGTGCTGGCTAAGGCGAGCGAAGTTGGCGAAACGGAGAAAGATCTTGAAGAGAAGCTAACAGCGATTGATCACGAAAGCAACAGCACGAAGCAGAAAGTAACCACGAGTGAACCAACTTGGACGTTGTTAAAACTGCTGGCTAATTATCCTGAATTTTTGAGCAAAGCCGTGCAACGCAATGAGCCTTCCGTCATAGCCAAATATGCAATTGATGTTGCACAGGCATTTAACCGGTTCTATCATGCAGAACGGATCGCGGACGCGCCACTTGAAGAAAGAGCTTTCCGGTTAGCGTTAACGGAACGTACGGCTGAGCGTTTGGCACACAGTTTAAACTTGCTCGGTGTGAAAGCACCAGAACGGATGTGATAACTTGGTGGGTTGGAGGACAAATACACGTTCTAAGAACACAACCAACGTAGAGGAAAAACAGACATATCATTCAGGAGCCGAAGGGATTTTGCTTCAACAGGTAAGTAAACGTCTGGGCTCAGTTCAGGTGTTGAGAGAGATTAGTTTTCATGTAGCTGTAGGGGAGTGTGCTGTGTTAGTTGGTAGAAATGGCTCAGGCAAAAGCTCACTCCTACGAATGTTAGCAGGAATGATCCTGCCGAATTCGGGAAGCATGCAATCTTCCTTTAAGGGTCGAACAATGCTCGCCATTGATGGGCTACCGAAGCTCCCCTTTACAGCTAAAGAGTACCTTATGACAATGGGAAGGATTCATGGCATTCGCTCCACTGAGCTAGAACAGCGCATCAAACAATGGAGCGAACGATTATTCCTGGATGCAGCAATTGATCAGCAGCTCCCCCTGTTGTCTAAGGGCACCCTTCAGAAGGTGAACATAATCCAATCCCTGCTGCCAGGTCCAGGTGGGCTTATCCTGCTAGATGAACCGTTGTCCGGCCTGGACCATGCGGCACAGGAAGCCATCGTATCACTGTTACAACAATGGAAAGAGCAAGGGACAACGATTATAACGGCTTGTCACGAGCCCTTAATCATAGAACGTATGGCAGATCATGTGATCGTTCTGCAACATGGACAAATTCTTCGTCATTGGAGACAATCCGATTTGGCATGCATTGGTGAGCCTGACATGCGAATCCAGAGTTTAATGAGACATGCGGTAGATTCGCGACAAGTAGATCAGATAGCGAACACTACTGGACAACTAGGTGTTCGATCTGTTCATAGCTCTCGTGCAGAACGACAGGGGGATATTTTACATAACGAATGGGTGTGGGATTGGAGAGTAAGTCGCAGCTCTGCAGACCAGATCATTGCACAGATTGTTGCTTCTGGTGGTTCTATCGTATCTGTTCAGCAGGATAAAAGTTTAATTCAGATGGAACGTTTGTTAGAAGGGGATTCACCTATCCAAGCGATCGCAGACGAAAAGGATACTTCATCTCTTGATGCTCCATCCGCTGCATCTGTTGTTAAGGAGGATGCGCAATGAAGTATTTAATCAAGTACTTGTTACAACAGAACATTCGTTCACAGAAATACCTCGCACCTGTCGTGTTTTATACGATCGTTATGTTGCTTATGTACTCATATAAACCTAATCCAGTAGCGGATAGTTATGGGGTAACGGCCATGCTGCTCTTCTTTGGATCAGCTTGGTTAGGTCTAACTGTTATGAACGCCGAACCCCCGAATCAGATTCAATTATTGGTGCTCCATACGGGAAGTAGACGAAAGGTAGCAATTGGGCAATTGATCTGTGCAGTGGTTATGCAATTAGCCCTGACCTTAATTACGATTGTATATCCTATCATTACTGGCATGTTTGAGAGGCAGCCGACCACCCATGAGTGGATCGTTGCTTGGTGTGGACATCTTGTGTTAGCACTTCTTGGTCTTAGCATCAGTGTTTTCTTTCAGAACGCTTACATATCCCGGCTCAGCTGGAGTTTACCCATCTTCATCGTTGTATTACTGTCATCATTCGTACAAGTATCGTTATCGGAGCGTTTACCCGAATCACTTCAATGGATATCGTACATACTACCACCTGCGTTCTACCTTGTTCAGAAGATGATGTTGTTTGATGGGGGCGGTTTAGGTCAGATTGTTCTGGTCTGCACATGGTCGGCCGTATATGCAATGTTGCTTTTGAGCACTCATATTTGGCTATCTGGTAGAAGGGATCTACGGAGTTAGAAGCCGTCCTCATCGTTAACTTGAATGTTAGTCCCGGTTTGGTTAC
This sequence comes from Paenibacillus tundrae, assembly GCF_036884255.1. Lineage (NCBI taxonomy): Bacteria > Bacillati > Bacillota > Bacilli > Caryophanales > Paenibacillaceae > Paenibacillus > Paenibacillus tundrae. The sequence goes on from NZ_CP145605.1 coordinate 2,561,111, forward strand.
GATAGAGGGACATGATGATGGAGTAACATTTACGGTGATAAGGGGGCGCTCGCTTATGCACAACACAGGCATGAAGAATGGTGACATGCTGGATAGCGAACACTCCAGAGAATTGTTTGCTTATTACGGGTTAGCGGTTTATTATGGACAGTCCCTTGAACAGCAGTTGGTTAATCTGATCTTATTAATGAAATTATCGCAGGGTAAAGTGATGACAGATGAAGATCTGGAGGATCTATATGAGCGGAAAATGAGCAGTTCATTGGGGCAGCTCATCCATGAAGTTCGCCATCACTTTACGTTCTCGGATGATGAGACCCGGCAATTAAACGAACTATGGCAGCAACGCAATAGCATCGTGCATCACTATTTCAAGGAACGAATCCATGAGACATTTAGCCCGGAAGGGCGATCAAGGATGATAAGTGAATTAGAGGATTTTAAGAACCGTGCGCAAGAACTGGAAATGACCCTGCAGATATACACGGCTGCATGGATTGCCCAACTTGGTCTAGATGCGGAGTCTGCCGCAGCATTGCAACGGCTTGAACGTATGCACGAGGAGAGCGTGCATTGTCGTTCAACCGAAGAGGATGAGGCATTGTGACTAGAGGCATGTCAGACAAGATGAAGCCAAAGTTGAAGCGAATAATACTAATTTTCTTGGCATCCATCGTTAGTGTTGGAGTCGTATGGGCTTTTATCACGGCTTGGCTAATCACGACGTATAGTGAGCAAGCATCAACACGTATTTCGGATGCGGCTATCATACTTGGCGCAGCAGTGGTAGGAAACGAACCTTCACCGGTGTTTCGCGAACGTATTGAACACGCCATATTGTTGTATCATCAGGGTGCAGTAAGTCAATTGCTGTTCACTGGTGGTGCAGGCAGTGTGGATCAACGTTCGGAAGCTGAGGTTGGACGTGATTATGCCATAGCACATGGAGTGAATCCGGCAGATATTCAGCTTGAGACACAATCGCACATTACAGAGGAGAACTTTAAGTATTCAATCGGTGTCGGAGAGCGAGCAGGCTTCCACACGTATACGATTGTAAGTGATCCTTTACATATGAAACGAGCGATGATGCTTGCCAGCGGTTTGGGCATGGATGTTGTGCCTTCTCCAACACTCACGACAGCCTACCAGACGTGGCGCAGCAAGCTTCCTTTTCTATTGCGAGAGACGATTCTATACATGGGATATGTATGCAAAGGTTGGATAGACAATCCGCAGCAGCCATAAGGCTTTTGCGGATTGTTTTTATTTCACTATATAAATATGACTGTTTGGACAAGTGCAACTGACATTCAGGTTCCTGGATAATTAATCGCCGCACTGATCAGGGCTGCTACGCTAAACCCGATAAGCCACCATGGCCAACGAACCTTACGTTGTCTTCGAGTAGCTTGGTTCAAACCGACAAGTCCAGACAACAATACGATGATAGCTAAGGAAGTACCCACAATCCAACCAATGCTCATAACGTTTCCTCCTCCTATAGCGAATGGGGTGAATACGTACCTATGGTGAATCGTCCACCTCGAACTTGTGCGTGAATAGGGACGGATGCCTTTCCATAGATGTGTTCGCCACGATCGAATTGAAGGGGGAACTCACTCTGTATTGTGCCTCCGACATGCTTATACTGCAATCGGAACCCTTCGTTTGGGTTAGGAATTCGTAAATTGACACTACATCCGGTAGCTATGCTATTCACCGATTGTGGCATAGTGGCTGAATGAATGGAGAGTGTTCTGCCCGTCGTTCTGGATTGAATATGAGAGAACTGACCTGTTAGCTGAATGAGTGAAGATGTCCCCTTAATATTTAGGTGTTCCGCAGTTAAATTCTGTGATTGTATATGGCTGCCCACCATGCGTAAACTGAGCTGCTGTGTGTAACCGGAGATATGCAGCTGTCCGGATGTACACCTACACTCGCAATGGTTAATTTGAGCATCTTCTACAATAAACCGCGTACCTACACCTCGAATGTATACTTGCTCCAGTGTAGATGGAGGGAGTCCAATGGCTAACGATGTACGCTGAAAGTGAATACCGATTGGAAACGACTTCGAACGACCGTCACTAATATGAAGTGAACCTTCGTGGTAACGAGTTGTGAAGCATCGCTTACTTGGAAAATGCACAGCTGCTCGCTGAATAATTCGAACTTGCTGTTCGGTACTCGGGTATAAGTGTACTTCGCCTTGCATCCAGTCGAGAGAGAGGAAACGGACAGGCTCTTGAACAAGCCATTCTTTGCGAATGAGATGTGTGTTAATTTTCATTGGATGCATCTCTTGTATGCTGCTGAGCACCCTGAACGGAATAGGTATAAGCTCCCATCTCGTTATGTTGGTGGATAATCTGATCAATTAACGTGTTAGTAACGATCGGAACACCGATGGTGTGCATCATGTGTTGCAAGAAGTGTAAACGATCCTTCGTCTCCTCAGGTGTCCGGCTGAATAAGGTTGGATTAATCCAAATATTGATTAACATCAAGAAAATTTCTGCACAGGCTTCAGGATTTCCTGTAGTGATCGAGCCGTCTGTAACGCCTTCGCGCATGATGGCAGCTATGATCGGTGCATCAATTTGAACCGTTTGCTGAATGCCTTTGACGATAAATAATGGATTTTTGATTTGCGTTAACAGCACTCGATCTAAGGAGTGTACCTGTTGATTAGAGACAATGTGTTCTAGTATATAGACCAATTTGTCCTTGGCTGAGATGGCGTTAACATCCTCCACAAGTTGATCCAACATTTGAGCCGCAAAAGCAAACTGTCTCTCCATAACCGCATCAAGGATCTCTTCTTTGGATTTGAAATGATGATAGACCGCACCTTTGGACATGCCTAAATGATCAATAATGTCCTGAATGCTCGTCTTCTCATAGCCTTTCTCGGTGAATAATTGTGCTGAAACGGTAAGGATGTGTTCTAACGTCTGTTCAGGGAATTTGTTTCTAGCCATAGTTGCCGCCTCCTTTTAATACCGACCGTTGGTATGTATAATACGAGAAGACGATGAGATTGTCAATAAGAGGAAATTGGGACACAGAGAAAAGCTTTAAAAAACCGATGCATATCAACAGACAAGATGTCTGCGATACACATCGGTTTATTTTCATGCACATTGTAGATTCAATTTAGCTTAGATGTAAAACAACATGATCCTCTTTAGGCGTTGCCTCCAGCGAAAGAGGACGTGCGTATTGCTTCAGGGGCTGTGTCTTGAGCTTGATCGGCATGAACAGCCTGAGCACCTTGTTGCAGTTGATACATCTGATAGTATCTACCTTGCAGCGCCATTAACTCATCATGTGCTCCTTGTTCAACAATTCGTCCACGATGCAGTACCAGAATCTGATCTGCTGAGCGGATGGTAGAGAGACGATGGGCGATGATGAAGGTTGTACGTCCTTTTTTGAGTACTTCGAGCGCATTTTGAATCAAAGCTTCGGTTTCCGTATCAATATTGGCTGTAGCTTCATCCAGAATAAGAATGGCTGGATCGAACGCCAACGCACGGGCAAAGGATATCAGTTGACGTTGCCCAGCAGACAGCGTACTTCCTTTTTCAATCACCGGTTCATCAAAACCTTGTGGCAAATGGGCTAGAATACGTTCTGCACCTACGTCACGAAGTGCCTGTTCAACCTGTTGACGAGTAATCTTCCGATCCCCGAGGCTGACGTTAGAGGCAATCGTTCCTGTGAATAGATAAGGATCTTGTAATACAATTCCCATATGTTCACGAATCCACTGTTTGGGCAGGTCCTTCACGTTTTGTCCATCAATGGTAATCTTACCTTTTTGCGGGTCGTAGAATCGGAATAGCAAATTGATAATGGAGCTTTTGCCTGAACCGGTATGACCCACCAACGCAACCGTTTGACCCTGTGAAGCCTGGAACGAGATGTTGTTTAACACAAAGTCTTTGTTGTAGGCAAAGGATACGTCATCAAAGACAACATTTCCTTTGTATCTTGGCATTGAACCATCGGTAACAGCTTCTCCCTTCTCATCCATCAGTTCGAATACACGTCCAGCAGATACGAGAGAGGAGTCGAGGTTCGCCAGCTGGTTTACCATACCTGTTATCGGCTGGAACAGACGACCGAGTACATCCACGAATGCGTACAATACACCTAGCGAGATGATACTGGTGCCATCCAGCACACTTGATCCGAAATACCACAGGACAACCGCAAAAGCGATATTTCGCAATACGTTAACCAGATTGTGCGAGGTAAAGGCGTTCAGGTTAAGCATTTTGTTCTGATGTTTCATATAGTCGTCATTCAGATCTTCGAATTCCTGTTTGGTTTGCTTCTGGTGGCGGAACACGCGGATGATGGACATCCCTTGAATGGACTCGTTAATGATCGCATTAATCTCGCTGAGTCGTGAACGAATGATCGTATTGTAGCGAGTAGCGAATTTTCGATATAGTACAATCCAAGCAATAAGCATAGGAACAACAAATAAGGAGATAAGTCCAAGTCGAACATCGAGCAGGAAGAGGGCAACATACACCCCAGTGATCGTAATGATTCCTGAGAAGAAGTTTGACAGTACCGCAACGAACAGATCTTTAACGGCCTCTGTATCGTTGGTCACTCGTGAGACGACCTTACCTGCAGGCAGATTGTCAAAGAAATTCACGGGCAGGCGCTGAATGTGGGCATACACATCATTACGAAGTCGTTGAATGACCTTGTTGGCGGACGATTGCAGCCAGTAGGTTTTACCAAACTCCATAATGACCGAGATGACAAGAAAAATCATGTAGTACACGATTAATTGATAAATGCTTGGCATTTCCGGTTTGTAAAAAGCAAACAGTTCTCCAGCCGACAGAGGTACTGCTGCATATTGACCGGTGACTTCACCTGCGCGGGTTACCGTCAGGATACCATCAGCATAAGAGCGGTCTCCATCAGGTGTACTCACGGGTTCATTTACAAAATAAAAGCTACGTCCAGCTTGCAGTATGCGCACCTCGGCGCCTTTACTTTCCGTGGGTTCGAATAATCCTTCGCGTTTATAATTCTTTCCTTGATATACCGCCGCATCTTCTGAAGCAGATGTCTCGTAGAAGGGCTGTTCAATAGCTAACAAATGATTGTCGATCATATTTTTGGCGATAAAAGGGCCGGCGAGCTCTGCCGCAACACCGATCGTAAGCATAATTAATGCGGCTATAAATGTACCTTTGGCTTTTAAGGCGTACTGTAATAGCCGTTTGCCTGTATTCGATTTCAAAACGTTGACCTCCTACGTGGACAGATTGGACTCCACCTGTTGCCGTTCATATTGTTCACGGTACCAACCGTTCATGGCAAGTAGTTCCTGATGGGTTCCTTCTTCCGTAATTTTCCCGTGCTCAAGTACAATGATTCGGTCAGCATGTTCAATAGCGGACAGGCGATGAGTCGAGATCAGCGTTGTTTTACCCGAGCGTTTGTTGCGTATATTTTCAATGATTTTAGCTTCGGTTCTAGCATCAACTGCGGAAAGGGCATCATCCAGAATAAGAATATCCGGGTCCGAGATGAACGCACGCGCGAGGGATACCCGCTGCTTTTGTCCACCAGATAGAGCAATACCTTTTTCGCCAACGAGTGTATCGAGTCCGTCAGACAATGTTCCAAGATCTCCGTCAAAAGCAGCTGTGCGAATCGCTTCCATGATGACGTCATCACTTGCACCAGGTTTACCAAACTGAATGTTTTGACGAACCGATTTGGAGAATAGCACTTGCTCCTGCGGCACATAACCAATCCAGCTATGCAAGTCGTCTTTAGCAATTTCCTGAATTGGGTGACCCGAAATGCTTAACTTACCTGATCCAGCAGGGTATTCGTGTAGCAACTGCTTCAGCAGTGTGGACTTACCACTACCTGTACGACCGACAATGCCCAGCGTCTGACCGCGGCGTAGTGAAAAGTTAATATGACTAAGATTGTCTACTGTAGAACTAGGATAACGGAACGTAACATCTTGCATGACGATCTCTTCCGGATTCGAAATGTGAGCGGGTTGTTCAACATCTTGAACAGCGGGTTCCACCGATAAAGTCTCGTTGACCCGATCAAGGGAGGCGCTACCGCGCTGCATCAGGTTAATTAACTCACCAATGGCGAACATCGGCCAAATCATCATCCCCAGGTACATATTAAAAGATACGAGATCCCCCAGAGTGATTTCATTGTGAAACACAAGATATATACCGTAAGCAAGCGCAATGACATAACTAAGTCCAACGCAAAGTCGGATTGTAGGTTCAAACAACGCATCCATCCGTGCGACAGCTAAATTTTTGCGGTACACGTCTTCGGTAACATCGGCAAAACGCTTCTCATCTAGACGCTCCTGAACATACGCGCGTACTACCCGAATTCCCGCAATGGATTCAAGTACTTGGTCGTTCATATCACCGAAGGCATCTTGAGCGAGAGTATAGCGCTGATGCACGGCTTTACCGTAGATCATCATAGCGATGGCAATAAAAGGCAGGGGTAGAATCGCTGCCAGAGTCAGCTTCCAGCTAACTAGAAAACCCATAGCGAGCAATACTGTTGCCAAGAAAGCAGTAGAGTCTGTTAACGTAAGCATGCCGAAGCCTGCTGTGGTTGCAATCGAACGAAGATCGTTGGTAGCACGAGCCATAAGGTCGCCGGTTCTGTTCTTTTCAAAAAAGGGCGGTGTCATCCGTAACAGATGATCCATGAAGCGAGAACGCAATAGACGTTCTACCAAGTTAGCTCCGCCAAATAATTTGTGCATCCATATGTACGTGATCAGATAGATAATAACGACGGTTCCTAAAATAAGTAAAATGTAGCTGGTAAGTGATGCTCCTGTAATCGACCCACGTACAATCTCGTCAATGGCATTACCGAGAAGACGAGGGGGCAGGAGTTCTGCGACACCTACAAGAATGAGCAAAATGACACCAATCAGGTATCTTTTGCGCTCTAGCCGGAAAAACCAGGCTAGGTTTTTGAGTACTGAGAACAAGTGCTATCCCTTCCTTTCCATATCTGCGAAATACATTATTGTTCATATACTTACTTGTGACCACAAAAAAAGACACACCGCACGCAGGCGGTATGTCTTAGGTATCATTCATACGGCAGCATGGCTCCGAGAGCAGAGCCACCACCGTACATAATTATATTGTGAGTTCACAACATAGTATATCTGATCAACAGATTGCTATGATGCAGAAATTATGAACGAAATAATGATTTCGGGGCTGCTCCGGTATTCAGTTGTAAGTTAGTTAGAACAAACATATCTCTATTAAACACCGTAATCACCCTTTCTTTTTTGGGAATAAATTCAATGTGAATCTCGTATGTTTGCATCTTAACACCGCATTTTGCAATCTGTCAAACTTTTTTCACAAATGAGCAATGTCTGGTTTAGAGAAGCCAGGAATGGAGTAACGAGCCGCGAAGTAATATGGCTTTATACCACTGTTGTCCTATATTGCAAATTACAGTTATGGTCTTACCTTTTTATTTTATGTTCCGTGAAGTAAATTTATTTCCTGAATATTGTTCGTTATTCGGTAATTTGTTCTGTTGTACAGTTTGTATTCCGAGCATTCTAGCGATATGATGTAACATATATATAGAGAAGGAGCTGACGACCACATGAGTACCATACATGTAACTGACCGCGCTGCGCGCTGGTACAAGGAAGAGCTTAATTTGAACGACGGGGATAGCATTCGATTTTTTGCCCGTTATAGCTCAGGCGGAGGTCTTCATCCCGGATTTTCGTTAGGTATCGCTGTTGAGGAACCAAGACATCCTGCTGAGCAAACAGAAGCATCTGGTATTCACTTTTTCATGGAGGATCACGATTATTGGTATCTAAAAGGTCATGAGCTTCATGTGGATGTTGTTGATGAAGGTCAAGATATTGAATATCGATACACTGAAGTATAATCCCTTTCTATTTTTGGAATAAATATATGCCTTTAGAACGTTCCGTAGGTTGGAGAGAAATGTGTTGCACTGATCTGACTATAGATCTAAGTCGTCTCTTCGGCTTGGAACAGGAGGGGATAAATATTGAATCCGCCAGCCCGAGATTTGGCTCAGTATATTGCTAACCGAGCGTTTATCGTCGTAAAGGCTGCTATATGGGCCGAGAACGAACATGGTGAAGTATTGTTGATCCAGCATGCAGACCACAGTCATTGGCGAATTCCTGCAGGTCAGATGCGTCCAGGAGAATCGATTGAAGAGACTGCTCATCGAGAGCTGTGGGAGGAGACCGGCTGGACCACAGATCATATGGTGTTAGAAGGTCTCCATTCAGGACCAGAGCTGAGACAGCTTCACACGAGCGGGGATGAAGACTACTATGTGATCGCCCTGTTTCGAACTCGAATCATCCAAGATGACCTCGTGGAGTCTCGTGTGAATAGTGATGCAGGTCTAAAGTTTTTTCACACGGAGTCTCTCCCTGTCCTCAATGAATTTACCCGAATGTTGTTAGCACGCTCCAACTGAAATGAATGATCTGAGTGCAAGCCAAGCGCTAATTAAGCAAAAAAAACGAGTAAAACTTAGCGCAAATAATTACAAACCGAGTGCGAATGAAGTACAAATAAAGTACAAACTGGAATAATGATAAAAGCCTCCCGGCAGGGAGGCTTTTGTGTTTTATAATCATCCATGCAATGCCAACTAAGAATGTTCTCAGTGGGTACACATCCACAATAATCAATAACTATAATCTTACACCTGATCAAGTGATTCCTCATCCATTGCAAAGTCAAAGTCGTCAATATCATACACTTGAACCGGAGCAGAAGATTCAATAATACGAGCAATCAATTCGACTTGATCTGTAAGGATAGGAATGCTCAAACGTTGTGAAGTAAGTATTAATTCCGTCTCAATTGGGTCGAAATACTCGCCATACTGAGCCGTATCAACAGCGTTAATTATAGCAATGGAGACTTGATCACCGAACAGAATCGATGGGCTCTTGGCCCAAGGAGTAAGTAGCGCACGTTCTATTTTTTTCTTATTTAACGGTTCCTCAAAATAAGAAATCATCTCGTTAATTTTGGTCTTCACATGCTGATCATCCGCAGGGTTACCCATCAGAGGATCACTGCTGGCTTGAAACTCGTATAATTCAAGGATGGTGGTGTATGGAACAATATATTCAACAGACGCGGGTGACGCGAGCAATTGACCATAAATAGCCACCATCACGGCTTCTGTAACAAACTGACGTGACATGATTCCTGAATCCTCCTGCGGCCATAATAGTTGCGAGGTGAATCAATGTTGAATGTTAGACGAACAAAAATCAAATTGATGTCTCCGCTATGGACTCGTGATATGAATAGAAGTATATCATACAACGGTGGGAATTACAGCCAGTTGACAGAGGGGAGTCAAGTCCAAATTCAATCAGGATTTGCCCAAAAGCAAGGATAAAATGCCTGCTGCAATAAGTGGACCTACAGGTACACCTTTGAACAAAGCAACTCCTAATACAGTACCGATGAGAAGTCCAGCGACGACAGTGGGCTGCGTACTCATCAATGTAGCACCTCTACCACCAAGGTAAGCAACAAGCAGCCCAACACCAATGGCAAGCAGGGACTTCCAGTGCAGGAAGGACTCCCCAATCGTCTGCAAACTTATTTTACCGCTGGCAAGTGGAGCCATTACTCCAATAGTTAGGATGATGATCCCAATGGTCAGCCCATACTTCTCAAGCCAAGGAAATGCCTGATTCAGATTCAATACACGCAGCAATAATAGAAATACCATAGCTACAGCCACTGGAGTATTACTGCTGATGATGCCAAGCGCGGCGAATCCGAGTAACAGCAGCGAAGTTATATCCATTGATTTCATTTCCCTTCGGAAAGTTTACGATTCTTGCTCACAATATGTTCTGCAATGTATTTTCCGTGCCAGCGCCCAGATTCAATAAATACCTCATTGGCATTACGACCTGATGCAATAACACCGCCCACATAAATGCCGGGAACACTACTTTCCATCGTTTGGGGATCATACTTGGGTTTATCCATATCTTCGGACATTTCCACCCCAACAGAAGTGAGTAGTTTACGATCGGGACGGAAACCAGTCATGGCTAATACAAAATCATTTTCCAATTCACTGGTTGTTCCATCATGATGCAATAGACGGACTGAATCATCCAAAATTTCATTAACACGTGAATTGAGATGCAAGGTAATCCGTCCTTTTTGAACCATGCTCTCAAATAATGGGCGTACCCAAGATTTAATATGTTCAGACAATCCGCTTCCACGGTATACCATATCAATATGAGCACCTACACGAACGAGTTCCATCGCGGCATCTACGGCAGAGTTGCTTCCTCCGATAATGGCAACACGGGTCTGAGCGTAAGGGTGGGCTTCACGGAAATAATGCGTAACCTTATCTTTGTCTTCTCCCGGAATGCCGAGGTAGTTAGGATGATCGAAATAACCTGTAGCTACAACGATATTACGTCCTTCATGAATAACAGTCTGCCCACGTCGGTTCATCGTATGTACTTCGAACGTTCCATCGTCCTTACATTTGATTGCGTGAGCTTCCTCATAGTTATGAACACGAAGGTTAAAATGTTCAGCGACCTTGCGATAATAGGCAAGCGCCTCATAACGAAACGGCTTGTCGTTAGGCGTGCTGAACGGAACATTTCCGATCTCAAGCAACTCAGCCGTGCTAAAAAATTGCATATGGGTTGGATACAGATAGATGGATTGTACAATGTTGTACTTTTCTACGATTACAGCAGATAATCCCAACCGTTCACATTCGATGGCAGCAGATAGACCACAGGGTCCTCCACCGATAATAATGACATCTTCCATGTTCTTACTCCTCCTTAAATTCAGCAATATAATCCTACCGTAAATAACACTCTAATGCCAGCGTAAGGAGGTATATAGGCTGAACTGCCACACAAAAATAAAGGATTTGACTTTAATTGGACAAAAGACTAACATCAAATTAGATAATCATCTAATTTATTGAGGTTGAAATGGAGCTGAACACATTCATGCAGTTGGAGAAAATTGTGGCTTATCACAAAGCATTAGCTGATCCAACCCGACTTCGCATGCTGTTGTTGTTATCCCAAGGAGAATTGCACGGCCATGCTCTCGCTGAGCGGTTGAACTTGTCCCAGCCAACGGTGACACATCATGCATCGAAACTACGAGAAGCTGCCCTCATTAAAGAAAGAAGAGAGAAGAACATTGTATATTTCTCCTTAAATCCTTCTTTCATTCGTGAGCATGCACAAGCTTCCGTTGATTTTATTTTTAAAAGTGAGGAGGTTGCTGAGATGAGTGAGGTCAATGAAACGCTGAAAGCATCCGTGATGCGGAATTTTTTCTCCAAAGATGGGCGAATTCGCCAAATTCCAGCGCAATATAAGAAAAAGCTGATTGTTCTTGGTCATTTGGCCGAGCAACTGGAATTCGGTCGCAAGTATACGGAGAAGGAAATTAATGTTTTCATTCAAAATTATCATGAAGATTTTGCTACGATCCGCCGTGAGTTCATCATGCACCAGTTCATGTATCGTGAAGACGGAGTTTACGAACTGAATCCCAAAGAAATGTGGACACGTTGGGATCAAGTTAAATAATTGGTCTTGACAACAATTCAGTAAGGTGTGTAATATGTTGGATAAATCTACAAGATAATGTTCAAAAAGATCGGTTTTCAGTACCGAGAAGATGGGATGAAGGTAGAAATGGAGTAGCGGAGCGTAGGCAAACTACGTGAGCAACTACATGTTTCCGAAGGAAACAAGCTGCGTAAGCATCCACTTATTTCGGCTGAATTCAAGCTTCGATGTTGCGATGCCAGCAGGCATCCTTCGTAATCAAAAGCGGACTTTTTGAACAACATCTACAAGGGAGGCGATGTAATATGACAAACTTAATGGCACTATACGTTAATTTGAATATGAACAGCGTCTCCGGAACGGATCAGAGCATATAATTATACAACCACAGGACAGTTATGTCTGTTATGCGGGTATGTATTATTGCATGCAACAATGAAGCCACGGGTGACGTACCTGTGGCTTTTTATGTTGCTATTAGGAATGTTCTTTTATTGCGGTCAGGGGATCTCTAACGTATGAACCTCTGAATCTTACCCGATGAAGGTCATCCTTTAATTCACTTAACAATGATTTGCCACGGGTGCTTGGGACTCGTGGTTTTTATTTTGGATACCGAACCGGGGCACACAGGTCAATCTGTCGTTATGTCCGAATCACATTATCATTTTTGGGAGGAAACACGAATTTGAATAAACTTTTGGAAGAGTATGGATGGTCTACGCATTGGCAAGAGCACTGGATAACGTTAGACATGAATCATGCCGAGAGGAAACCAGCTAGAATCATTGCAGATCATGGACATTTACTACGAATAATGACTGCCGATGGTGAGGGTTGGGGAAGAGCAACAGGCCGATTACGCCGCGAGCATGAGGAGACTGGTACAGGTCTTACGGTAGGGGATTGGGTTGAGGTTTCGGGACAAGCGGGTGACGAGGCAATGATTCACAGTATGTTGCCAAGACGAAGCAGAGTATCTAGACAGGCTGCAGGAAACGTAACAAAAGAACAACTGATTGCGGCTAATGTGGATACATTGCTAATTGTCGCCGCGCTTAACTATGATTTTAATCTCCGACGGCTGGAACGGTATATGATTATGGCATGGAATGGAGGCGTTAGACCTGTTATCGTGCTGAGTAAAAGCGATCTTTGCTCCAATATAGAAGAACAGATGGCACTCGTGGAAGGCATTGCCCCAGGTGTTGAAGTCATTGCATTGTCGGCAGTGCAGGATCAGGGAAAAGAACAGCTTGAACGTTATCTACAACCTGGGATGACGGTTGCCTTGACAGGTTCTTCAGGAAGCGGTAAGTCGACCTTGGTCAATTGGTTACTCGGCGAGAATGTACAGCTTACTCAATCTGTCAGGGAGGCAGACAGTCGAGGCAGACATACAACGACACATCGTGAGATGTTTGTATTACCTCAAGGGGCGGTATTGATTGACACCCCAGGAATGCGGGAGCTTAACTTGTGGGAGGAAGGTGATCAGGGGTTAGCAATAGCATTTGGTGAAATTGAGCAGTTGGCTACTTCGTGTAAGTTTCATAACTGCAATCACACTCGTGAGTCTGGCTGCGCTGTAAAAGAGGCGATACAGAACGGCACGTTAGAGGGGAAAAGACTTGATAATTATTTGAAAATGCAGAAGGAATTGCAATTTCAGCAGCGTAAGGAGCTTCAGGCTTCGAAACGCCGAACAGCAACGAGCAAGCCAGTGAACACTCGCAAACCGAAGCATGTCCGAGGCATCAGAGAGTGGGATGAAGCTTGAAATCAGGCGGGCATCTGTGATGAGATTGGCATAGGATAGGTCAGGAGGGATGTTAGTATGCCGGATTACAACATCATTGTTGACCTATCAGACCATATGTTATATCTACTGGATGGCAACCAAGTGGTCAAAGGATATCCTGTAGCGACAGGGAAGATGCTCACTCAAACCCCAAGTGGAGAGTTTACGATCATTAATAAACAATCGAATCCTGGAGGACCATTTGGTGTACTGTGGATGGGGTTATCTGCACCTCATTACGGCATACATGGAACCAATGAACCCTCGTCTATAGGAAAATCCGTTTCACATGGTTGCATCCGGATGTATAACTCAGATGTATTGGATCTTTCTTCCAAAGTATCTGTAGGAACCAAGGTGAAGATCCGGCCCTAGGGTCGGATTTTTTATAACGTTAATGCTATCTTCACCCTCAATGAGAAGGAGGAAAATGATTATGCAGATTAGACAAGCCCGTGAAGGGGATGCAAAAGCTATCGCTTATGTACATACCGAGAGTTGGAAGACCACATACCGGGGGATCATACCCGATGAATTTTTGGATCATTTGACTACAGAAGCAAGAGTACCTCAGTGGGAGCAGATGATTCGTTCTAGCGAAAAGGAGCAGATTCTGTTGGTAGCCGAACAAGTGGATGGGAAAATTGTCGGATTTGCCTGTGGGGGTAGAGAGCGAGAAGGCAAGTTGCCTTATGATGGGGAGATTTATGCGATCTATTTACTGCAAGCCGCACAGGGACAGAGAATTGGAACAATGCTTGCTAATCAAGTTGTCCAATATCTTCATACACTAAAACTGCGGAGCCTACTAATCTGGGCGTTGGAGAAGAATCCAGCTTGTCGTTTCTATGAACAGATGGGTGGAACCTTAGTTGGTAGCCAGACGTTATCCATTGGTGGTGAGAATCAGCTCGAAGTTGCCTATGGATGGCAAGACTTGCAGCTTTTTGGAAAGAGGTCTACAAGCCAGGAATAATTGTATCATCACGAGGTTTTACGGACGAGGTATGAACTCGCACGAATTGTCCTGTATAGGTCAGAGAGGTCTAAATTAACGTTTGCGTAATCCTTAACAAGGTTAATGATGTACTACACTGCATCATAAGTAGACATGAATTCTTGATTAGGAGGCGTATTCAGATGACTTTAATGGACACGAAGCAAACATGGACTAAACAATATATTAATGGCGAATGGATTGAAGGCTCCGGTGAGAAAACCATGGAGAATATCAATCCGTATACAGGAGAAGTTATCGCCACTTGGCGGTCATCGAATAGAGAAGACATCGATCGTGCATATGAAGCTGCCGAAAAGGGGTCAGTGGAATGGAGTCAGACATTACCTAGTCAAAAAGAAGAAATTCTGCGCAAGGTATCCATGCTGATGCTTGAGCGCAAAGATGAAATTATCCAGTTGCTCATTACTGAATCCGGGAGTACTCGGATCAAAGCTGAAGCGGAGTTCGCTGCGGCCAAGCGCATTGTAGACGAATCGGCATCTTTCCCTTATCGAATGAAGGGGGAGATACTACCTTCTAATACAGCAGGCAAAGAGAACCGAGTTGTGCGTGAGCCCAAAGGGGTAATTGGGGTGATTGGGCCGTGGAATTTTCCGCTACATCTATGCTTGCGTTCAGTTGCACCTGCCATTGCGCTAGGTAATGGTGTTGTGATTAAGCCGGCTTCTGATACACCCATTACCGCAGGCTGGCTAATCGCAGATCTGTTTGATCAAGCCGGATTGCCAAAAGGTGTGTTGCATGTCGTTGCAGGAAGCGGAAGCGAGATTGGAGACTACTTCGTTGCTCATCCAATCCCAAAAGTCATTTCATTTACAGGATCGACAGAAGTCGGGCAAGGCATTGGTAAATTAGCTGGCGAGCATCTGAAAGAAACGGCGCTGGAATTAGGCGGTAACAATGCGATGGTTGTGCTGGAGGATGCGGATATTGAACGAGCGGCAGATGCCGCAGTATTTGGGAAGTTTCTGCATCAAGGGCAGATTTGTATGGCGCTGAACCGTATTATCATTCATACCGATATCTATGATTCCTTTGTAGATGCATTTGTTGCGAAAGCAAAACAAATCCAAGCGGGGGATCCAGCAGATTCCAATACACTGGTGGGGCCGCTTATTCGTGAAAAAGAAGTAGAACGACTGCTTGAACTTGTGAAGAACGCAGAAGATGCGGGAGCCCGGTTGTTGCTTGGTGGATCAAGCAAAGGCAGTGTGTTACAGCCTACCGTGCTGGCTGACGTGAAGCCTGAGCAGGAGATTGTGCAACAGGAGTTGTTTGGTCCGGTTGCTGTCTTAATGCGTGCAGAAGATGAGGCTGAAGCTGTCCGGTTAGCCAATGATACGCCTTACGGCTTGAGTGGTTCGGTATTTACGACGAATCTGGAGCGAGGTTATCAAGTGGCTAAACGCATCGAATCAGGCATGGTTCATGTTAATGACCAGTCCGTAAACGACGAGGCTCATGTTATGTTTGGTGGGGAGAAGTCTTCAGGCATTGGCCGATTCGGCGGCGACTGGGCGATTGAGAAGTTCACGCGCACCCGCTGGATAAGTTTACAGCATCAATATCGGACGTACCCTGGTGTGAGTGATGTCGACTAAAGGTCTACAGAACAGAAATCGATTGCAGGATGAGACCTTGTTCGTGTGAAATCGACAATAACAAGCAAAAGCCCGTTTTTACCTTTAAGGACGGGCTTTTGCACGTTTTTACATACCCTAAAAAGCATGTGAAAAAAAACGGTGAAAATGGGTTTGGGGAAGTCTGGATATGGTTATTTATGGATACACGGAAGAACAGATCCGTAAAATCCAAGGTAAAGGGGCTTGAATTTCATGTCCATTGACCGTTTTATTCTGAGGAAACTGAATTCATGTCAAGAAGAACATACACGGGCTAACTTAGTTCGATTGTTTGTCATTCGAATTCATAAAGCGGAGGTTGCAGAAGGTAGTGAGATCGGCTATAGCGTGAGCCGAGTAAATTAACCAATAGATCAGATTGTGCTTCAACATAAAAAAAGGAAGCTTGTCCTTAGTGGCAGCTTCCTTTTTCTTATAGTTCGTATAGAACGAGTGACGCAGCATCTCATTATAGATGAATTCACGTGGACTCGACTTAATATAAAGACAAGGCCAGAGAGTCATTTTCACTGCGACTGTGGAGAATGGCTTCTCCATTAACAATCTCAATACTAATCAAAGAGTGCAAACATTTTTGTAAAGCTCGTTTACCGTTGCTAATTTTGTGCTCTAGAGCACTGCTAAGCAATCTTAATGTCTTTTGCACAGGTTGTTTGTTTTCTTGATTGAAATATACAGGGATTGATTTGTTTTGAAAAGTTATTAGTGTTCTCACTTGAAATCACCTCACGGGAGTTATTTCATACAGGTAATATTAAATACCAATGCTTAAAATTACCTTAAAATCAGCTTATGAAAACATAAAGGTGATGAATGTTTGAAAAGTGTTCACAATTCAATTGTGGGCGAAGGAAAAAATGGATAGGTACTGAAGTGTTATTCCCATTTAAATGGTAGAAAACAAGCGTTTTTCGCATCCTCGCAAATTGAAAACGTAAGTCTGCCTCCAAAGTTCTGAGACCATGGGACGATATTTTAATATAAACGTGGGTCATATGTAACAAAATTACAGATAGTACATTGCAAACAAAGGGGTTATGTAAGAAAATAAGGGTTGAAACCGTGTTTCATCCGCTTTTTTTTGATTTAATCTGACATTAGGACAATTTACATATGAGACTATGGGAGGGATTTGATGATTCTTACCGTGTGTTCCGGCCGGGAGGAAGGCGAATGGTTCGACATTGAAGTCCCGGATGAATGTACGATTGAACATTTGAAAACATTGCTTGGCGTCCGTATATTTGGACAGGCGCCTGGGGATGGCATTCAATATATCCTTGAGGCTAAGTTTCCAGAGGGGCTGTGGTTCTCACCGCAGAATAGTCAGCAACTAATGGAAACGGGGCTAAGACAGGGTAGCTGTGTGCGAGTTCAACGTGCGTTCTCAACGACGTTAGAAGAAGCGCCGGTATACGGAAGACGCTCACTGTTCCAACAGGACAGCAACGAATGACGATTCAGAACGTATATATCATATTATCAACAATTAAAAAGGTTGTTCAAAAGGTTCGCTTTTGATTTTGAACACGTACTATTAAGGAGGTCTTCTCTTCGTGAATGTGTTATATCAGCGTTCTCCAAGAATGACGCCGGTTCTTAAGGAAGATAAGCTCGAAATTTTGAGGCCTCCTGCTGAACCTAGCAAACCTACATTCTCAATCATATCCATCGTTATTCCCATTATGATGACGATGGTGAGCATCGGCTTCTATGTATATATTAATCTAACAGGTAAATTTAGTAACCCTAGCTTTATGATGTTTCAGATGATGACCGTTATGATGATGTTAACTTCGTATACGATTCCATTCTTTGTATATTTAAGTAACAAGAAGAATTATCGCAAAAAGATTGAAGAACGTAAGGCGATGTACCGTGCTCAGTTGGACAAGCATCGTGAAGAGCTGAAGGAAGCTCAAGCGGAACAAGTGAAGAGTTTGTATGAAATTCACGGCGATCCGGGTGTTTGTCTACAAGTGGTAAAAAACAGAAATAGTTCCTTGTGGGAACGTTCGCCAGAAGATGATGACTTTATGCAGGTGCGGATTGGTACAGGGGAAATTCCTTTTCGGATTAAGCTTCAGGTTCCACGTCCAGATGGATATGAAAAGGATGAATTAATAGAGGCTGCTCACGAGCTTGCTTCTGAATTTGAGACTGTACCCGATGCATCAATTACTCTACCGTTATTCCAATCGAAAGTCATGGGGTTGGTAGGGAATCGTGAGGAAGTGCTGACTTCACTGCGTGTGATCGTTTCACAACTTACCGTGCGCCATTCTCCAGATGAGCTCAAAATTGCTGCTTTTTATGAAGAAAAAGAAAGCAAGGAATGGGAATGGTTGCGCTGGCTTCCCCATATTTGGGATGAAGATCAGGGACAGCGGTATATGGCCGACAGGCACAGCGGTGCGCATCAATTGGCGGACAGCTTGTTTTCCGTGTTAAACCGGCGGCGGAACAACAAGGAGGACCGTTACAAAAAAACGGTACAAACGCCTTGTTATGTGGTCATTTTGTCAGAAACACAATTAATTGAAGAAGAGCCACTGTTGCCGCTTCTGTTGGAATCGGCTCAAGAGATCGATGTGTGCACGATTATATTAGCCAATCGGAAGGAATCTCTTCCGATGCACTGTCAGCTTATTATGGAAGCTTCCAAAGGCAAGGGTGTCTATATCAAAAAAACGGAGGATGCCGATGTCGTTCAGCAAACGTACACGCCAGACGTAATCTCTAAAGAATCTGCAGAGGCGTTGTCGCGTTACATGTCTCCGATCCGTTTGAAGCGTTCTTCCGCTTCGGATATTCCACAGGTGCTTCCATTGTTCGATATGTTAAGCACATCACGCGTGGAGGATCTGGATGTTGTATCACGCTGGAGCCAAACTCGATATCCAGATACGCTGCCTGTCCCTATGGGTGTGCGTGCGGGTGGCAAGAAAATAGCCATTAACCTGCATGACAAAATTGAACGTCAGGGTCACGGGCCGCATGGTCTAATTGCAGGAACCACCGGATCGGGGAAAAGTGAAGTCATTCAGTCCATTGTTGCATCGCTTGCGGCTGAATTTCACCCGCACGACCTTGCTTTTATGTTGATTGACTACAAGGGTGGCGGGATGTCCAATACGTTTGTAGGCTTACCACACGTCGTGGGCACAATTACCAATCTAGATGGAAATCTGATTGAACGTGCGAATATTTCACTTCGAGCCGAGCTGGTTAGAAGACAGAAGATATTAAATGATGCAGGCAATCTGCAACATATCGATGAATATTACAAAATTTTACGTTCAAGGCATGAACAGCCATTGCCCCATCTCGTGATTATCATCGATGAATTTGCTCAGTTGAAACGCGATCAGCCAGAATTCATGGATGAATTGATTAGTATTGCAGCTATTGGCCGGACGCTCGGGGTGCATCTGATCTTGGCAACTCAGAAGCCGGCTGGTGTTGTCGATGACAAAATCTGGAGTAACTCCCGTTTCCGCATCTGTCTTCGCGTTCAAAGCGAAGGAGACAGCCGAGATATGATTAAGATTCCAAATGCGGCATGGATTACGAAGCCGGGTCGAGGGTATTTCCAAGTCGGCAGTGATGAAGTATTTGAAGAGATGCAGTTTGCTTGGAGCGGTGCACCTTATAATCAGCAAGAAGATAAAACCTCCGTATTGCCCGTCATGGAAGTGCGTTTGAACGGGAAGCGGGAGCCTCTGCTGACTGGTGAACGCAGAGCTGTGCTCAAAGGAGACGATGTCCCTAAACAGCTTCAGGTCTTTATCGATTATGTTGCTCAAGCCGCGGAAGAAGCTGGAATTGATCGTCTGCCAGGGCCTTGGTTGCCACCATTGCCTGAAACATTGGAATGGGATAGCCTTACCGACTGGCAGGAAGAGAAGAATAGGGAAGTGCTGCTGGATGGTGGCGCTAGCGGGTTGAAACCACTCGTAGGTTTGCTCGATGATCTACCGAACCAACGCCAAGAGCCTCTAGCACTTCCGATTGATCAAGGCCATCTCGTCGTGTACGGTATGCCTGGACTGGGCAAAACTACATTTGTACAAACCATGCTCATGTCACTTGCTAGATCTGAACGTACAGAATCATGGCATGGATACATTATTGATATGGGTCGCATGATGAAGGACTTTGCTGGTCTTCCACAGGTCGGTGGTGTGATGATGGCCGAAGAGGAAGATCGGATCAAACGATTGTTCCGATATATATTGAAGTTGTCTGCACAGCGTAAAGACATGATCTCAGAAGCTGGTGTCAAAACGATCTCGGCTTACCGTCGGACAGCTCATGAAGCTGTGCCTCAGGTCATTGTTGTGATTGACGGATATCTTTCTTTCCGAAATGCATATCCAGAGGAAAATGAATTGTTAGAGACGATTCTTCGTGAAGGTGGAAGTCTAGGCATTACTTTTGTACTCACGGCTAATCGAGTCACTGATATTTTTGAGAAATTTAGAAGTAACATACCCAATGCAGTATCTTTTGAACTATCTGATCCGAGTGACTATTATTATGCAGTCGGAAGACCTTCTAAAGCGCCAAGTCAGCTTCCGCCAGGAAGAGGGCTCGTGAAGGGACAAGTTCCACCACTGATGTTCCAGGCAGCCTTACCGTCGTCAGGTGCAGATGAAGGGAAGCGTTCATCTGAGCTGCGCCGCACGATTGCTGAGATTAGAGAAGCGTGGACAGGAGAGCAAGCGCCTCAGATTGCTCCACTTCCGGAAGAAGTGAAACTGAAAGATGTTCTTATTCGAACAGGTACGTATGGGCAAGTGAATGAGTCCTCTGTAACGGTTCCTGTAGGGTTGCTCACAGATGATTTGGAGCCATTCCTTTTAAACCTGCGTGAGGGGCCACACTTTATGGTAACGAGTCCGATGGAAGGTGGAAAAACAACATTTTTGTTGACTTGGATGTTATCATTGGCGTATCATGCTTCTCCAGAAGTAGTTCAAATATACACCGTGGATATGCGCTATGGTTCTGGCGGACTGGGTGAGATCAGCAGTTTGCCCCATGTCCGGGGACACGTATCACGGGAAGATCAGCTTGCGCCAGTGATCCAACAGTTGTACGATGAAGTACTGAAGCGAGGCGAGATTGCCGGTGGCCCGGAAATCGTGCTCACCATTGATGATGCAGAAACATTATCCAAACAATTAAATGATTTCAACGTGAAGGATCAATTAGGTGTAATTGTTCGTCAAGGTAGGGATCGGGGGATTCATGTTATCTTGTCTGGTGTTCCTGCTGACTTCCCGACCTTTGGATCTGATTGGGTAAGTGATGTAAAAGCTTCCCAAAGCGGATTGTTGTTCGGGACTTTAGACCCTAACGATCTCTCGTTCTTTCGTATTCCTTATTCCGAGTCTGGAGGTAGTTCGGCTGGGCTGAAGGTACTGCCAC
This sequence comes from Paenibacillus tundrae, assembly GCF_036884255.1. Classification (NCBI taxonomy): domain Bacteria; kingdom Bacillati; phylum Bacillota; class Bacilli; order Caryophanales; family Paenibacillaceae; genus Paenibacillus; species Paenibacillus tundrae. Next base: position 2,582,683 of record NZ_CP145605.1, read on the forward strand.
CAGGTCAAGGTTATTATGTAAAACGTAAATATTCCAGGGTTAAAGGTGCAGTTCCATGTGATGACAACTGGAAAATGAATGATTGGATTTTTGAAATTCGTGACCGATGGCATGTTGTAGTTTGAGGGGAGGTGGCTCATAATGTTGACGGTTCATGATTCCAAGCAAAAGGTAGTCACTTTGCAAATAAAAGAACTTTTTTTTCTGGCTGGTATTCTAGGCTCAGACCGATTGCTTGGCGTTGAAGATCCTTTCCGCGGGTATATGGCGGAAGACATTGCTTTGGAGTGGGAGCGCGTCAAAACCTCCTTGCTCGACAAAGGATATCTAATTCAGGATCAGAACAGCAATGAACTGATCATGACACCGACCGTATTCTCCAGAGTGGCCATTGCCGGATTGTCTGACAGAGCTTGTTGGATTCGCTACACGTCGAGTGGCAAGTCCTGTGAAAGTTATATTCATTGCACGGACGAGCGCGTCGTCGAAGTGTCGCGCGTTGTGGACGAACCGGATTCATTCCGGTTATCGGATCTGGGGAATGTTCGTGAAGCCATTGATTGTCTGATCGAAAGAATGAAGTGGAGTGGCCATTCTCCTGATGAGAAGCCAGCTCTTATGTGCTCTAAGAAAAAATTCTATGAAGTCTTGAATGAGTTAAATGGCAAGGAAGTTCAGGCAGTGGCAGATGAGCTAGCGCAGGAGACGAATGATTCGGATGGATCACTTGCCCTGGCACGCTGTTTGGTAAACAAGGAATCAGATGGAGAGCTGCGTTTGCTTGTGTGGAACGGAGATGAATGGAATTCACAGTCAGCGGCGTTTACCGTTAGCTCGATTTCGAATTGGTTATTCCGTATGAGCACAGCCGCTTCAGATGATTGGCTTGTTGCAGCACTGACGACTAGAGAACAGTTTCACGAGATGCTGCTGGACTGGCTTAAACAGCCTGCAGGGGAAGAGGAAAGGTGATGGTAAATGCGCATTCGTGTGGAACCGGATGTGCTTCGGGCACTGAGCAGGCAGATTCAGTATGCGGCGGAGCAAATACAGCAAAAGATGACAGTATTGGATCAGGCAATTCATTCGTTAGACTGGGAAGTTGAAGCTCGTGCTGCTGTGATGAGTGAATGGAACCACAGTAAGCGGGTCGGCGAAGATGCAGTGCGTCGTTTCATGGACTTGAGCGTGCAATTGGGACGCAAGGCCGTGGTATTCCAACAGGTTGATTTGGAGTACCGCACGGTGCTGGGTCATGTGAACACAACTTACAGCAATGCGGTTAATATGCTCCATGTGCTTGAGAACAATCATGCAGGAGAGATCTTACCCGATCATTCCGCAACTACTGCTATTGTATCCGATCCCCTTTCCGCGGTAGCGGCAGTGTATCGTGTACAGGATGCCGCTCCACCAGCTGGTTCCCCAGCGACATTAATTCAGGCTATGCAGCCTGAACCTGTAGCATGGAGATTCACAGATCCTTCCTTTCGAGGAAGGAGAGGAACCGAACCTGTTGTTTCTTAGGCTCGCAGGATAAAGAGTCCCGAGAACAGCACAGTAGAAAGTGAATTGTTTATGTGAATAGTCTGTTAGGGGAAGTTTCATTGCCTGAAAATGGGGTAAATAGGAGTAGGTCCTTCGGCTTTTGTCCGATCGATCTTGGTATAGTACAATTTGAACAAGCAAAAATTTAATTGCACAAACCAAGGAGGAATTTACACATGGCAGGACGTATTTTAGTTACCCCAGAACAGCTTGATCAGGTTTCCAACCAATTTAAACAAAGCGGTGAGCAAAGTCAGCAAATCGTATCTACATTGACTCAATCCATCACTAGCATGGAAGGACAATGGGAAGGTATGACGAAGCAACGCTTCTTCCAAGAATTCCAAGAAGCAAGCAAACAAATGCAATCTTTCGTTCAAACGCTTAATAGCATTAGTGCGGAACTGACAGCCATTGCTAACAAATTCCGTACGGCTGACCAAACTCGCTAATCTGCTATACATAGATCAGGCCGAAACGTTGTCTGAGTTCGCCCTGAATATATGCAGGCAGCTAGTTGAAGATGTGAAACTGCAACAAAAACCGGGCGTTTTACGACTCCCGGTTTTTGTTGCACTATGACAGAAATGATAGAGAGAGGGATGAGCATGTCTTTTCAACCGAATCCCGGGGATGAAGTTGTAATCAATGATATAGCCTATACGATTGGACAGCATCCTGCTGCGCCAGGTTTGGCTTATGCACAAGCCGGAAGGCAAGGGATTGTCTACCAATTGATTCCCCGTAATGGTTCTATTCATGGGGCCAAAGCACTAAAAGTGTTTTTTCCAAAATTCCGTATTCCAGCCATGGTCTATCAGTCTGAGCATATGGAGCCTTATAGTGAACTGCCAGGTTTGCAAGTATGCAAGCGTGATGTGCTCACTCCGGAAAGAAACGGAGCGCTCATTGGAGAACATCCTGATTTGTTGTACGCGGTATTGATGCCGTGGGTGCAAGGTCTGACCTGGTTTGATGTGATCAGCGATCAGAAAGAGCTAACCGCAGAGGAAAGTCTGAAGTTAGCTAGAGCACTAGCAGGAACAGGTTCGGCCATGGAGCAGCGTGGGCTTGCTCATTGCGATTTGTCCGCACCCAATGTGATGATTCCGTTTTTTTCCGAAGTGGAGAACCTGGGAGGATCAGCCGTTGAGCTTGTTGACGTAGAACAGATGTACAGCTCCAAGATGGATCGTCCGGATGCGCTCTTGGCAGGTTCACCTGGTTATGCAGCACATCGGACAGTGCATAGTGGATTGTGGAGCTCATATGCGGATCGCTTTGCTGGAGCTGTTATTATTGCAGAGATGCTAAGCTGGTCTGATCCGATAATTGTCGAGAAGGCATGGGGCGAAAGTTATTTTGATCAACATGAGATGCAGACAGTCAGTGAGCGTTATTACGCTATGCGAGACTCGTTGAATAAGCGTTGGGGCTCCAAAATGGCGGATCTATTCGTCAGAGCATGGGAAAGTCATGATCTTAGCAGTTGTCCCACATTCGGAGAATGGTATGTCGCACTAGCTGCTCTAGACGCAAACCAAGTACCTGCTATACCTATCGTTGCGGAGGAAGATGCTGCTGATCAATCTCATTTGCCAAATGATCAAGAGACAACAGTGGCAGGTGGCATAAGTGGCACATTGGCATCTGACGGAGACTCTGACCAAAATTCAGAAGCATCGACTCCGCCACCTGGTCAAGAAGCAGTGGTTCAACGTTTATTTCTTCAGGCACGAGCATTGGAAGAAGAGGGTAAGCCTGCGGCTGCACTCGAGGTGTATCGTTCATTGCACCACTTTATACCGAACAACAGTGCCATGCAGATCGAGGTCGCGGCAGCAATCAAAGAGTTGGATGAACGTTTGAATCCTAATGATGACGAAGGACAGCCTGTTCGGCTCCCTTTTTATAGATCCAAAAAATTCATGATCTCTTCGGCTGTGCTCATTGTATTGCTGGCGGGCTCTGTACCAACGGTCAAAATATTGGCTGATCAAGCAGAGGTAAAACAACAGGAGCAACAGGAGGCAGCTAGACTCGCAGAGATTAAGGCGGCAGAAGATGCCGAGGCTGCAAAGGCTGCAGCGCTCAAGCAACAGGAAGAAGAGAAAAAACAACAAGAAGCTGCTGCAGCAAAACTAGCGGCTGATGAGAAGAAAAAGCAGGAGGAAGCAGAGAAGCAACTTGCTGAAGCCAAGAAGAAGGAAGAAGAGCGTAAGGCGCTCCAAGCCAAGTATGATAAACAGGCCAAGTACGAAGCGTATCTTGCGAAGCAGGAGCAACAGAAAAAAGAAGCTGAGCGTAAGGCACAGCAGGAGAAATATGATAAACAAGCGAAGTATGAAGCTTATCTGGCTTGGAAAAAAGAGCAGGAGGCTCTAGCTGCCAAGCAAGAAGCTGCACGTAAAGCCGCAGCTGAAGCTCAGCGCAAACAGGAGGCTGCCCAAAAAGCTGCGCTTAAGAAAAAACGTGCACAGAACGTAGTCACACTGATTGCACACTACAACAAAGCATATAACGCACAAATTGGTAAAAAGACGGATAATGCTCTATCGTATGCTCGGGATTTCAAAAATCTCTATAATACCGATGCTGCCTACTTCAAAGGGGTAGGTAAAGTGGCAGCGCGTATGAGCGCGATTAACAAGTTCCTCAGCAACAGCGATTATAAGCTACCGAACCTGTAATTATAAATGTGAACAACGACGGAGGTGACCTCATCCCAGATGAACTATACAATTCAAGCATCCCAGCGCACACCTGCATTGATTATCTATTTAATTGATATTAGCGCCTCCATGAACATGGTTCTGGAAAATCGTAGACGGATTGATGTGGTCTATGATGCATTGGCTCTAGCCATCCGCCAAATGGTCTTTCGTTCGACCAAAGGCAATCGATTGACACCTCGTTACCGTATTGCCATCCTTGCGTACAGTGATGATGTGTATGACTTGCTTAACGGCATTAAAGGAATCGACGAAATTGCTGCCGTTGGTTCGTTGCCTGACCTTACACCTAAGCGGTTCTCGGATTCGGCCAAAGCTTTTCTACAAGCGGAGAAGATTCTTCAGGCTGAGATTCCTAATATGCAGGACTGTCCAGCACCGCTCGTTTGCCATATGACAGATGGCGTGGCTACAGGTGAAGATCCCGAGCCGATCGCTAAACGAATCATGGGCATGAGTGTTCCAGATGGCAATGTGCTGGTGGAGAATATCTTCATATCCGATCACTTGCTGGAAACTCCGATCTCGGAGCCAAGACGTTGGAAAGGGATCTCTTCAGAAACGGTGCTGCAGGATGAACATGGGGAGAAGCTACGGAATATGTCTTCCGTGTTGCCAGAGAGTTACCGTGAGATGCTAGTTGAAGCCGATTATCTGCTTGCCCCTGGTGCGTTGATGATGCTTCCAGGTACGTGTGCAGAACTGGTATCCATCGGCTTTCAGATGTCCGCTGCTACGCCTGTTAGATAGGAGGGGGTTTCATTTGAGGACGATGCGTTTGGCAACACTGCCCGAAGGAGATCAGAGAGTGCAAGCGAAGCAGAGGCGCGGCGACTTTCGTTATGTGAGTGTTCAGACGGGAGAACAGCCGTTAACCCGATATCAAGGTGTTCTTCAATGCCGTTATGGATATGGGAGAGCGGCTGAAACCGTGAATCAAGGAGATACAGGTCAAGATTTTGCTGCTGTTCGTATGAACGGTAATGTATGTAACTTTGTTTTATGCGATGGAGTGGGTATGAGTTACTTAGGTGATTTCGCTGCAAGGTTTCTAGGTAATTCCCTACTCGATTGGTTGGAAACCACATCTGTGCCGAGTGCAGAGGGGATCGAGAAGCTTCTTCAAGATCTCACGATCCCTGCATCGGAGCAGTTAGAGAAATTGCAGCCCCTCGATAATTCGCCATTGCTTCTACGTGAAGTGTTAATGGAGAAACGAAGCAGGGGTAGTCAGGCTATGTATGTGTGTGGTCAAATCATACTGTCTGGTGGTTCCAGAAGGAGTCGTGTCTGGATTGCCTGGCAAGGGGATTCGCGTATTCGTCTGTGGCGAAACGGACAAGAGCAATCGGCTACTTTTCAGAAATACTGCCGTACCAATGAACGTTGGTCTACACGTGAAGGGACAGTTGGCGGCAAACCGCATATTTTCGAGGCCAAGATGTCTGGGAGTGAAAAGGTTCGCCTACAGCTCTATACGGACGGTCTGAATGATCTTGATGCGATACAAGCCTATATTCCTGATGAGCATATTCAAGTGTTGCTTGATTCCAGACATACCGGAGGGCTTGAAGATGATGCCGCTTTCATAGAACTGGAATGGTAACGAGATGAACGAATGCAGAAGGATCGTTGTGTAACATGATTTATTTCTGCATGCTGATATGTAAAAAAATAGGTCATGCTTGATTTAAAAGACGCTCTTTTTGGGTAATCTTGTGAAGAATATGCTTCATGATCATTATGAAGCAACACGTACATTCTTACATAATTGCTGAGAAAAAGGAGTGGAATAGATAATGACACAACATAACGGTAAATCACGCTTCGCTGGCAAGGTCGCCATTATTACGGGAGCAGGTTCAGGGATTGGAAAAGCTACAGCGCTTAAGCTTGCTAGCGAAGGGGCTCACGTTGCCTTATTTGATCTGGTCAATGATCGCATTTCGAAGACAGAAGATGAGATTAATTCAGTCTACAAAGGTGCAGCGCGAGCATTCGATGTCGATATTTCTGACGCATCCCGTGTGGAAAAGGCTGTTCTGGAGACCGTTGAATTATTTGGAGGTCTGGATATCGTATTTGCCAACGCTGGCATTAACGGTGTATCTGCACCTATTGAAGAAATTCAGGTTGAGGATTGGCAACAGATCATTACAACGAATCTGGATGGCACGTTCTTCACCATTAAATATGCATTACCACATCTGAAGAAACGTAGCGGAGGCAGCATTATTATTACGAGTTCCATTAATGGAAATCAGCGTTTCTCAAGCTTTGGAATGTCGGCTTATAGTACGTCCAAAGCGGGACAAGTGGCTTTTGCCAAGATGGCTGCCTTGGAACTCGCTAAATTTAAGATTCGTGTAAATGTCATTTGCCCGGGTGCAATTGCAACCAATATTGATCAGAGTACGGTCAAAACCGATGATTTGCAGCAGATTGTCATTCCTATTGAGTTCCCAGAAGGGCAACAGCCACTTGCAGATGGACCGGGTCAGCCGGAACATGTTGCCGATCTGGTCGCTTTCTTAGCTTCAGCAGAATCAAAGCATATTACAGGTGCAGAGATTGTGATCGATGGTGCGGAATCACTGCTCAGCTAAAAAGAAACATTGTAGATGAGCTAAACATGTAATCAATCGTTAAAGTTAAATACGGTTTGTATTAGGGTCGTTCCTTGGGAACGGCTTTTTTTGTTATAATGCGACTATGTATGTTTAGGTGAGACCATATTTACAAGGATATTTATGAGGGACAACTCTAAAGAATATTTTAAGGTTAGAAATTTAAAGCGAACTTACTAAAATGATATGAGACAGATTGATAGGAGCAAAAGAGCGAGATTGCTTTGTTATGAGAGTGTTCTGCGTAATGTGATGCTCATGGTCTGTTGTTCGTTCAATATGTGTGCAAAGTTAGTGTGACATCAAGTGGGAGCGATGATATGAAGATAGAATTACCGATACAACAGATTATTCCTGAACTGAAGCAGCAATTGCGGGAACAGGATACGGCTGTTCTGATCGCAGAGCCGGGAGCGGGTAAAACAACAGTTGTTCCGCTCGAACTTTTGGGTGAGCCATGGGTTAATGATCGGAAAATATTGATGCTGGAGCCTCGCCGTCTGGCAGCTCGATCTGCGGCAGCTCGGATGGCGGCTTCTCTCGGGGAAAACGTGGGGGAGACCGTTGGATATCGGGTGCGCATGGATACACGAGTAAGTCAGAATACTCGGATTGAGGTTGTAACAGAGGGTGTATTAACGCGTATGTTACAGCAGGATCAGGGGCTAGAGGATACAGCGATGATTATTTTCGATGAGTTCCATGAGCGGCATTTACATGGGGATCTGGGTCTTGCACTGGCGTTGGAATCCAGAGCGATGTTGCGTCCTGATCTGAAGTTACTTGTGATGTCGGCTACACTTGACCCGGGTCCTGTCTGTGCATTGCTTGGTGAAGGGACGAGCTGGTTAGATTGTTCTGGCCGTACCTTTCCAGTGGAAACACGATACGTCCATAGACCAGCTTCTGCGCAGCTTGAGGAATTCGTTGCACGTGAGATAGCTAATGCTATTGCTGACCAAGAAGGTGACATGCTGGTATTTCTCCCAGGTGTGAGAGAAATTCATCGAACTGCGCGAGCACTCGAAAGTATGATGCTTCCTGCTAATGTCTTAGTTCAATCGTTATATGGCAGCATGTCATTAGAACGACAGGATGAAGCGATACGACCAGCGCCGCAGGGCATGCGCAAGGTTGTGTTGTCCACTTCCATAGCCGAATCAAGTCTTACGATTGCACGCATTAAAGTGGTTGTGGATGCCGGGCTTAGCCGGGCATCCGTATTCTCGGCACGCACAGGAATGAGCCGCCTTATGACGATGCCGGTATCTAAGGCATCGGCAGATCAACGGCGGGGGCGTGCAGGGCGAACTGCCCCAGGGGTGTGTTACCGGCTATGGAGCGAGGAGGCTCATGGTGCGTTGCCTGAGGCAGCGCGCCCAGAGATTACCTCTGCGGATCTTGCGCCGCTGGCGCTGGAGCTTGCCGCCTGGGGAGTCCAGTCCCCTGCAGAACTGCAGTGGCTGGACATCCCGCCTGCTGCGGCCTTCGGCCAGGCACAGGTGCTGCTGCGCCGGCTGGGCGGCCTGGATGACGCAGGCCGCATCACGCCCTTTGGGCGGCGGATGAACACGCTGGGTGTTCATCCACGACTGGCCAGCATGCTGCTCCGCGCGGCGGAGCTTGGGCTGGCCAGCTACGCCAGCATGCTGGCGGCGCTGCTGCAGGAGCCCGCGGGCCTGCGCAGCAGCGGTAGTGCAAGCGCGGGCACGGATCTGCGCCCGCGCGTAGAAGCGCTGCTGACGGCTGACAGCAGCGGCATGCCGCAGGCGGCAGCGGCTGTCGCAGACGCGGCTGCCGTGCGGCGCATGCTCCAAGAGAGCCGCCAGCTTCGCTCGGCGCTCGGCCCGGCGCAGCATTCGCTCCGGCCGGATGAGGACAGTTGCGGATTGCTACTGTCCTTTGCCTACCCGGACCGGATAGGGCAGCGCCGGGAGGATGGCCGCTATCTGCTGAGCAGCGGTCGGGGTGTACGGCTGGCAGCGACAGAATCGCTGAGCCGTTCAGCTTGGCTGGTCGCGGCGGAGGCAGACGACCAGGGTGCGGATGCACGCATCCTGTTAGCTGCGCCAGTGCCGGAGCAGCTCTTGCTGGATCATGCTGCACATTTGTTGCATGAGGAAGATCGCATCGTGTGGGATCGCAGCACACGAAGTGTAAGAGCACGCCGATTACTCCGTATTGGCGCAATTGTTGTGAAGGAGAGTGGCATTGCTCACCCTGCGGAAGACCAGATCACGGAGGCAATGATCAGTGGCATTCGTCTGGAAGGTTTGTCTTGCCTCCCTTGGAATAAATCGTCTCGGCAGCTTGCAGATCGATTACGCTTTTTGCATACCCACTTACCAGGTTGGCCTAATCTGTCTACTGACGAACTAACGACTGATTTTGAAGCAAGGCTACGACCCTTTCTGAGTGGAATGCGATCTGTCACAGATCTCAAAAAATTGTCTCTCCAAGATATTTTGTTAAGTGAACTGAGCTGGGAGCAGCGTCAGCAATTGGATCAAGAGGCTCCTACACATATTCAGGTTCCGAGTGGATCTCGGATTCCGATAGATTATAGTCGTCCTGAAGACCCTACGTTGGCAGTTAGACTCCAAGAGATGTTTGGGCAACAGGAGACACCTCGTATCGGTGGTGGACGTGTACCTCTGACTGTGCATTTGCTATCACCAGCGCAGCGTCCTGTACAAGTGACGCGGGATCTAGCGAATTTCTGGCGTGAGACCTATTTCGAAGTGAAAAAGGATCTCAAAGGTCGTTACCCCAAACATTATTGGCCAGATAACCCACTAGAAGCGATGGCAACCAATCGAGCTAAACCTCGCGGCAGTTAAACGTTTAGTGTCTCATCAATAGGTAGCGGTTGATTGTATTTTTATCATACGAACACATATTATTTCGGACAGAAACGTTTGAAAGAAATGAAGACGGGTAATAACATAGCGAACCACTCAAACCAATGAGGAGGGATTCACTATGCAGAAAAAAATCGTAGGTGTTTTTGATACAGAACGTGAGGCATCGCAGGCTATTGAGAGTCTGAAAGCTCAAGGATTCAGTTCAGATGAGATCTCAGTTGTTACACAGGATCGAGATGACCTGAAAGCTATTCGTGAAGAGACGGGCACTAAAGCGCCAGAAGGTGTAGCTGCAGGGGCTGCAACAGGTGGCGTACTCGGTGGTGTTGCTGGATTACTCGCAGGTATTGGAGCGCTCGCCATACCAGGGATTGGACCAATACTGGCAGCGGGACCAATTGCGGCGGCATTTACGGGTGCGGCTGTTGGTGCAGGAGCCGGCGGGCTTGTAGGTGGACTTGTCGGACTGGGTATTCCAGAAGAAGACGCCAAGCAATACGAGGAATATGTGCAAGGTGGTAAAATCCTGCTTCTCGTTGACTCGTCGGATCGAGACGAGCATGTCTATGATGTATTCAGTAATCACAGCCAGTTGAACCGCGACAGATACAGTGCGGATCGAACGGATGTGCCTGCTGAACGAGCAGATCTAGATATGGAAGAGCGTAGACTCGAAGCTCAGACGAAGGCGGCACGCTTCGGCAATAATACATTCCTATAAGAGATTGTTATGAATCTACCATTCATGACGACTTCTAAGATTCATGAGATAGGCATTAGCCGGTTTCCTCAAGGAAGCCGGCTTTTGAACCTGTATAGGGAACGCAGGGTCTGGACTGAAGGATGTGAACGCTATCCACTAGGGAATAACAATACATACAATAGAACGGCCAAGGCGAGTCCGATAACGAGTATGGTAATGGTTAAGAATTGAATTAAGTGCGTAGTAGCTTGGAACGTTTGTTGATTTATTTGTTTGCGTTTGCGATGATAGGAGCTTGCTGAAGTGAGAATAATGAGAATACCGCTAACCAGAGACGTCACTCCTGTAATAATTGCGGCAATATGAGCAATCTGATCATAGAGAGATGAGCTGAACCCAAATCCTGCAGCAAGAAAGCCAATACCAACTAGAGCAATCCCCGTCCGCACCCAAGCTAGAAAAGTCCGTTCATTCGCTAAATGCTGCTGTACATATTTCGAATCAATTGTAGTTTGTTCTTCCTTAGAATCCATGATGTAGATCACCCCGATCGGCACAAAATGTGTACTGTCATATTGTACTTATTATTTAACGTAAAACCAAGAAAGGCGGCTGAACGTTATGCCTCGAAAAGAACGAATTGTGGAAATTGAATCCCTTCGGGGGATGGCTTTTGCGGCCGTCGTGTTACAACATTCGATTGCACACTTTTCAATTGTTCCAGAAACCAAGCTAGAGGATGGCGTGTTATTAGCAATCCTATTAATGCTTACGAAGTTCGCAGTGCCTCTATTTATTTTTATTACAGGTATGGTGCTCTTCTATAACACAGGAGATCAGCTGAACTACAGTCGTTTTATGCATAAACGATTAACGGATGTCATCATCCCATACGTCATTTGGACCTTGATTTATTTTGTCCTTACGCCAAATGGAATTAGAGGAATCGGGTGGCAGGAACTACCGGAGCTGGGGTTGAAATTGCTAACAGGAAAAACGACCTCTCATTTCTGGTACATTATTATGCTGATTCAATTCTATGTGCTGTTTCCACTATTCCTGCGCGCCATTCGTTATGTATACAATCGATTTGGATCGAGAGGACGGGGGATAGCACTACTTCTTACTGGCGTGGTATATCTTATCCTTACTGATCAACTTGGCAACATAGCTGCCCTTATGGAGAGACTGAACATTCCTGTATTAACCGAAGCGTTTACGACCTATGCAGACCGTAATTTCTTATATTTCTTTTTCTATTTTGTACTAGGTGCGGTGGCTGGACTCTCAGTGCAACACTGGAATATGTGGATATCACGGTTACGCTGGATGTACTGGACCGTGTTTATTGTGCTCGGATTACGGTTTACATATCTATTAATGCTGGAATATCAAAAACCGGAAGGCATTCGTATCACTTTTTACACCGTGAGTCTAATCAGACCTGACATGGCAATATTCCTCATTGCTTCGATCATGGTAATGTATCAACTGGCGGGTAAGCTGCGGAATCCTTTTGCTGTTCGGTGGCTTGGATGGATTGGTGGAGTTTCTTACGGCGGTTATCTGATGCACATGCTTATGCTACGATACAGTTACATTCCGGATGAACTACTTTATGTTGCTTGGGGGATTAATCCGACCATTCGTACGATACTCACATGGATTCTCGCACTGGCATTATCTTGTGTACTGACATGGCTTATTTCGCGAATCGGTTGGGGCAAATGGATCGTCGGCACCGTACCAGGTGGTAAAAGTAACATGCGAATAAAGCAACATATGAAAAATTCATAATAATTTCAATTAGACTACCGTGGAAAATTCAAGTGAGCGCTCTGTACCCTATTTGCGTTTTTGGATTTTCCACCGTTCGCTTCAGAAGATCCGGATTTCAGGTACATAAAGATCAAAATTTTAAAAATTCAACACCTGAAAAATTCACAATAATAAACCCGTTCCTTCCACCCGCTGTCCTCTCTATTTCTTCATGTTTCGTACTTCCAAGTAATCGTTAGACTAAAGGAGGGGCGAATAAAGTCCAACAGGATAGAAGAGTCGAGAAAAACGGAGCGAGATGGCAGAAACCGAACATAAGTTTTATAATACACACAGATAGGTTAATGGATAGGAGGGGGAAACAACGTGGCATTTATGATTGCACAACGAGCATTTATCAAACTTTATCTAATAACGATGGTAGAGCAGCATAGAGGATATGGGTATGAAATGTTAGAGGAAATGAAGCAAGAATTCAAGGATTATGGTTATGTACCGCCTCAGAGCGAGATATACCGGGCACTTCATGAGCTGGTGCAGCAGGGAATCTTTTATCGAACGAAAAAGCTCAAGGGCAACGATCCCAAAGTCGACTTTCAAGAGATTGTCTTGTATCACTTTACAGATGACGGAGCAGAAAAGGCCGAGTTGTACAAAAAACAGGTCAAAACAGACTTGGATCGGTGTCTCGGCATGCTCCATAAGGCAGAGCAGGATAACTACGGTACGAAAGGAAGATAAGCATGAGCAGACTATTACAGTGGGGCATTCTGGGTACCTCGACGATTGCAAGAAATGCGGTTATACCGGCAATACAGCAGTCTGAGCGTGGCGAAGTGCTTGCCATTGCTAGTCGTAGTAAGGAGAAGGCTGATGCCATTGCAGAAGAATTGGACATTCCTAGATCCTACGGTAGTTACGAAGAGCTTATCGCGGACCCTGAGATTGAAGCAGTGTACATTCCTCTGCCGAATCATATGCATAAGGAATGGACAATCCGAGCAGCCCAAGCTGGAAAGCACGTTCTATGTGAGAAGCCTGCAGCATTGAATGCGGATGAAAGCTCCGAAATGATACAAATATGCAAAGAGTATGGCGTTATCTTCGCTGAAGCAATTATGTATCGCTACCATCCTAAGCATAGACGGGTAGAGGAGATCATTGCCAGTGGTGAGATTGGAACCGTTCGAGCCATTCATGGTAATTTTACGTGCAATACCGCAGATGATAAGGAAAATGTGAGATTCAAACGTGAAATGGGCGGCGGATCATTGTTTGACCTAGGTGTATACCCAATCTCCGCAGCACGTATGTATCTTGGGCAGGAACCAGAGGCGGTTACGGTACATGCGCTATTTTCCGATGAACATGATGGTGTAGATATGATGGCCTCAGGCTTAATTGAGTTTCCTGAAGGTGTCGCCTTAACCTTTGATTGTGGAATGTGGGCTTCTGGTCGAGCCGAGATGGAGATTCTCGGTACAGATGGTCGTATTGAACTACCGAAGGTGTTTGGCTGGGAGAACAGTGATATTCCACCACAGATCATTGTGCATACCGATTCCGTAAGTCGTGAGGAGCGTGTATCCGTTTCTAATTCGTTTGTTCTGCAAGCAGAGACGTTTGCTTCGGCTGTGCTTGAGGGTACGCCTTTACCTTTTGAACCCGAAAATACAGTGAATAATATGCGTGTCATTGATGCTTGTCTGGAATCAGCAAGAACACGTCAGCGGATAGTGATTAACAAAGCATAGGTTTCCATACCACCTGCCACCTTTTGCGTTGTTAACTTGGCACTACCATATAGCTTAATACAGGCTCCATCCTTCGGGATGAGGGTCTTTTTTGTATGTTTATTGCCGTTTAGTTGTAGAGAAGTAATAGGGAATTGTTGTTGGTGAAAAGCGAAGTAAACAATCGTTCTAAGAACTGACGATAAAATTATTTTCACGAAGGGGTTGTTTTTCGTTAAAGATTCGTTAAAATAATATTAACATTAAAAATATTTTAACGTTGAAAGGCGGATTAACAATGAGTGAAGGTATAGTGGTACGCAAGCAGGGAATTGGAGAATTGTTACGTATCAGACCGTACGTGCAGTTTATGCTAGGCAAGGTTATCGCTAGGTTTGGTGATTCGATTGATTCAATCGCTTATAGCTGGATGGTGTATATGTTAACGGGTTCGAAGTTGCTAATGGGGACACTGCTCGCGGTTAATTTCTTGCCTAATATTCTGCTGGGTCTGTTCGTAGGAGCACTGGTTGACCGAATGTCGCCTAAAAAAGTGATTGTACTCACCAATGCGGGGCGTGGATTACTTGTTGGTATCACAGCTTTGTTGTTTGGTTTGGGTCAATTGCAAGTATGGCATCTGTTCGTTGTAACCATCCTGATCTCGCTTCTAGAGTGCTTCACTTCGCCTGCAGAGGTATCCAGTGTACCGCGGTTATTGCCTCAATCCATGTTGCTTTCCGGTAATGCGATGTCGTCTTCAGCGTCAAGAGTGGCAGAGCTTGCAGGACTTGCGTTGGCAGGGGCGCTCATTGCAACAGCAGGCATTGCATGGACTATTTTTATCGATGCTGTATTGTTCGCCTTAAGCGCAATATGCATGAGTCGTGTTGTGTATCCAACCAGCAATACATCGTCTAAGCATGAGAATCGAGCTATACATGATGATTCGGTGAATCAGTCTTCTAACGCCAAAAGTATATTTTCCGAAATGATGGATGCCTTTCTTTTTGTTCGTAAACATGTCCTTCTGCTCATCGTCTCCATCTTGTTTGCTTTCGTCAATTTCTGTCTAATGCCCTTTAATGTTCTACGAACGCCGTATGTCATGGAGACACTTCAGGCAGGAGCGGGCGGATTGAGTCTGCTTAGTGGACTGATGGTAGGGGGAATGGTGCTTAGTGGGCTATGGATGTCACATGCAGGAGCGAATTATCGTAAAAGCATGCTGGTCATTAGCGGCATTGTCATGCTCGGTCTTAGTTATGCATTAACTGCACTGCCTGCCTATATGTCGGACTACCAATTGCCTGCTGCCGCCGCCTGCTGCTTGCTGATGGGATTCGGGATCCCACTCGCTACGACACCACTTGCCTCTTATCTGATGGAGGTTACCCCTTCCGAGATGCTCGGTAGAGTATCAGCTCTTCAAAGTATGTTATGTCTCAGTGTTGTTCCGCTTGGTAGTTTGGCTGCTGGAGCGCTGGCGGAGTGGATTGCATTGCCTGTACTGTTCATCGTATTTGGTCTGCTGCTTGCGTTGTCTGTTATTATGATTCTTTTTAGCAAAAGTTTTCGGCAGATGTCGTGAATGAAGGACATGGAATTCCGACGTCTAAGTTGTGAAAGTTCACATTCGTTCTACTAAACAACACTAATGAGTCATTGACCTTTTCATATTCCGGAGCATTTTGACCAAAGTCCTGTTGGAACGGTATAATATAGAGATAAGCCCGGAAATGAGGATATAAGGGATGCAGCACATTGTACTTTCAACAATAGAAGAGATCAAAGTGTATTCTGACCCGTACCGTATACAGATCATGAACACATTTCGTAAACAGGGAAGACCCTCTACGGTGAAAGAAGTAGCTGATTTAATGGGAGAGGTGCCTGCGAAGGTACACTATCATGTGAAAAAGCTGGAGAAGATCGGATTGCTTACCCTCGTCTCCACACGCGAAATCAATGGGATTATTGCCAAATACTACGAGCCTTTTGAAGGCGAGATTCATCTTCGGCATGAAGATGAGGGTGATTCACCGCTCAAGCAGGTCTTTCAATCGGAAACATTGAAGTTATTAAATGAAATGTATGAGCAGAGTCGTGAGAGGTTCATGAAACAGGCTAATCAAGGTGATCGTATGTTCATCTCTGACATGACCTTATATGCAACGAATGAAGAAGCAGAGCAGCTCTTTAAGGATATTACGAAGTTATGCGAGCCTTATTTTACAAATGATAAGAAACAAGATGCTCAAGAAGAGTTTCGGTTATTCTCCAGTTTGTCCAAACAATTGGAGGATGAGCCGGATTCAAAGACCGACGTAAAGCCGTCTAAGAAAAGGAAGTCCAGTTCTAAGCCGAAGTCATGATCAGGTTCAGTCTTAGAGGAATTGGATTCGTTCAGACCTCCTGATTAACTAACCGCAATGTTATCTGAAGATGAGCAAGGGGTATTATAAGACAAGTGGATGTGAACGTAGAAAAAAGCCGCCAATGGCGGCTTTTTCATGCGTGCTCAGAACAATCGCTGAGCGGCAAGGGTAGTATCGCTGACCAACAGATCAGTTAACCAATTCCATGTAGAATATTATGATTGAAGACTACATGTTCTCATCATAATCTCTTACTTCGCGTTTGGCTGCTGTTGCTGGAGAATTGGACGTGCCATACTCGCTGACCGCTTCCCATGCGTCTGCATGATCGAATTTACCTGCATTACGCTGTCTGACCTCACCAGCACCAGTTGGAGGCATGGTCATCACTTCTTCCTCGACAGGGCGATCGTTGCTTAGATCACGCTGTGGGGTATCGTCAATACAGTAGGCGGTGTAAGGGATGGCTTCCAGTCGTTCAAATGGTATATCCTTACCACAGGTGATACAGGTTCCATAAGAACCATCTTCAATTCGTTCCAACGCCTCGTTCACCTGATCGAATTCATCGCTCAAGGTATCATCTACGGCGAGATCCCGGCTACGCTCAAACGTTTCTGTACCTGCATCTGCTGGATGGTTATCGTATGATGACAGCTCACCGGTTGAATCTTTGAGAGATTCTGCTGGAGCTCCATCTTCCATGCTGGATTCAAAATGGCGCTGTAAATTTTCACGTTGCTCCAAAAGAGCATCCTTTAATTGGTGAAGTTGATCTTTCGTTAATGTACTCATATCGACTTGCTCCTTTCCCGTAATGGGTGTGTAGTCAGTCCTTACCCGATTTTAACGAGGAGCAATCATGTTTTGCTTGAAATAGAGGCTACGCTGGTTTCATATCTGAACGATAATGTGTTATAAAAAATAGAGAGAGAAATGCCGCAGACCCATAAAATTCATATGGAAGTTGCTGCGCATTTGATATAATGGAGGTTGTCATTATGGATGAACATATGAAACGAAGATTGGATAAACAAAGACAATTGTTCAAGCAACTTGGCGTGCAGCTCGATGCATTGTCAATTCATGAGAAACAATTTAACTATAAACTTCGCGGATATGACCCTGACGAGGTTGATGCATACCTAGACTTGGTCATCAAAGACTATGAGCGTTTCTACGCCAACATAGCGGATCTGATGGATAAGTGGCAGGAGCAGCAGATCGTCATCCGGGATCTGAAGTCGACGGCCAAGCCGGTAGATGATCCAACGAAGATTGACCGTAAACAACTAGATGATATTGTGAAGCAACTTGAATATAGTGTTCGGCAGCTCAAAATCAGGGCACGTCCTGAACAGAACCTATTTCCTGAATAAATAAACAGCGAGTTGCGCTTCTAAAATGTTATGGATTAAACAAGCATCTGAAATTAATGTTTGGAAATGTTAATAATAAAAGTGCGTGTTCAAAAAGGACGGTTTTCAGTACCAAGAAGATGGGATGAAGCTAGAAATGGAGTAGCGAAGCGTAGGATAAACTACGTGAGCAACTACATTGTTTCCGAAGGAAACAACCTTCGTGAGCGTCTACTTATTTCAGCTGAGTTCCATATTTGACGCTGAGATGCCAACAGGCATCCTTCGTAATCAAAAGCGTTTTTTTTGAACAACCTCTAAAAGGTGGTTAATCATGAGTACTCATTTTTCGGTCAGTGTGCATTGCTTGTTGCTGTTGTCCTTGGATGCCCCTGAACGAATCACTTCTGCAATGATCGCAGGTAGTATTAATACGAACCCTGTCGTCGTTAGACGTATTCTAGGTGGGCTGAAAAAGGTAGGTCTTGTGGATTCTTCTCCAGGAACAAGAGGATTCTATCTAGCGAAACCTTCCAGTGAAATTACGTTAGCCATGATCTACGAAGCTGCTAAGGATGAAGGGCCTCTCTTTCCGATTCACGGCAATTGCAATCCAGACTGTAATGTAGGTTTACGGATCGATGGATTGCTGAACAATCTATATAAGGTAGCTGAAGAGAAGGTACAGCAGTTTTTTGCATCAATTACCCTTGAAGATATGGAACGCTCTTGTTTGGAGATGGACGAGGTTTCAACGCCGGCGCAGTGATGGAAACCCATTCTAGGTACAGAGATAGGAAGGTGTGCAGTAACATGAAAATTATCGTGGTCTCGGATACGCACTTACCCAGAAGAGCACGTGAATTGCCTGAGCCTCTAGTACAAGAGCTGTCTGATGCTGATCTTATTTTGCATGCAGGCGATTGGTCTGACTGGAGTGTGTACAAACTGCTAAGCAACTATGCGCCAGTAGCCGGTGTTACAGGCAATACGGATCCTCCTGAAGTTGCGGATAAGCTTGGATTTTCTCGTATTGTCGAGGCAGATGGTCTTCGGATTGGGCTCGTGCACGGTCATCAGGGCTCAAAGTCGACAGAACAAAATGCCATTCAGACCTTTGCAGGACAGCAAGTGGACGCTATCGTATATGGACACTCGCATATCCCGGTTATGCATACGGTGGATGACGTGTTGGTGTTCAACCCTGGTTCACCTACGGATCGGCGTTTTCAGAAACAGTATTCGTTTGGCATTATGAAAACACATCTTGGCAAGCTACAGGCAGAACATGTATTTTTTGATCGGAAGTAAGTGAGCTGTGAGATGAGTTAGTTCACATTCCAATGCTATTAATGTTGTGATTAGACAAAGTGCCGATATTCTCTTGAGAAGAGAGTATCGGCACTTTTTTTTGTGAAAAGCTTTCTATGGATTTCTACGTTCTAAGCTTCTTTTATATAAATTGATATATTTGTACACATGATCAATGAGAAAAGGGATTGTACGATTTTTTATTACATATCTGTGCTCCTCTTCAATGGTACCAACGTATTCAGCATATGCATCTTGAACCGCAAGTTTTCCTAGATCTCCATGGACACATTTGTTTCTAATCTCTCGCAAAATCTCTGAATCGTTAAACCATGCATCTGTGACAATATCCTCGCTATACAATCTTTCGATGATTCTTGCTATAGTTATTTTCTCATTTTGTTCGTGCAATCGGATCATGCTCTCATATAACGTAAAGACATAGATATAAATTGAGTTATTATGTATTTCTTCTGGAGAAAGTGACGCTTCCTCATTCATAATTCGATCTATAGTTTGTTTGCTTTCATTCATTCTGTTAGCGATTTGATGTTGGAACCGACCAAACTCGTTCATTTTCCTAGCATATTCATTAATCTTCTCATCATCTAGCAAATTTTGCTCATGATCCTTTTTAAGGTTGGCTATTAATTGATCGTGTTTCTCCACCGTTATTGTTGCTGATTCTGCCATTGAAGTTAGTGAATCCATCGTTTCTATCATTTCTTTGTGACGTGATTGGTTGAATTTTTTCATATACCGCTCTACAGCTTCAATTTGTTTTCTAATCGTTATTGATTTTTCGTTAAATTCAGATAATAGCAATCCATATGCCTCCATTTCAATGATGTAATTACTACATCGTGAGATAATGTAAAGTTTTTTCAAGCCTCTATATTGTATCAGCTCCGCATGAGAAATCCACGCTCACTTTTTTCTTGATAACAAAGTGTTATCTCTGAATGGGGAAAATGGTCTAACTGTTATCTCTTATTCATCTGTTAACGAAAAGACCTGTTGACTCTGTTCAGGGAGTGTTACAATGCGCTTACAACCTTAAAATGAATACGTTTACATAAGGAGCTGATGGGTTTGAAATGGTCAGTATTTACGGTGGCAACTCCTGATCTCAAAGCGGAAGAGCTAGCAGCATCGGCAGCTTCAGCCGGAATAGACGGGATTGAATGGAGATTTCGCGGAATACCGGAAGATGCTCTGCAGGAAGAGCCATCCTATTGGCGGAACAATCGGTGCTCCATAGATCCCGCCTCATGGGAGGAACAAACTCCGATATTCCGTGAGGCAGCGCACAAGCATGGAAGGAAATCCATTGCACTTGTACCATATCTGAGCTGTGGTGACTTGCCAGCAACCGAACAGGCATTTCAAGCGGCTAATTCGCTCGGTGCATCCATGATGCGTGTCGGTGTACCGGGATATAATCGCACTGCAAGTTATCCTGAGTTATATCGGGAGGCCGTGCGTTATCTGAGTGAAGTTCAGGAGATGGCTAAGCAATATAAGGTAAAGGCCTTAGTAGAGACACATCATCAGACGATTGCACCAAGTGCTTCTTTGGCCTATCGACTGGTTCAATCATTGGATGCAGAGCATGTAGGTGTGTTATATGATCCAGGCAACCTGGTGCATGAGGGATACGAAAATCATCGAATGGGATTAGAGTTACTAGGTCCTTACCTCGCACATGTACATGTTAAAAATGCAGGATGGTTTCAGGATGAAGCTGTTGCGACATTTTCATCTGAACGACTGGGTGAAGATCAGAGTTCCTCACTAACAACGAAATGGAATTGTTCATGGCTTTCTTTGACAGAAGGCGTGGTGGATTGGGTGCAGGTTGTACGAGATTTACAAGCGGTTGGATACAATGGATATTACGGCATTGAGGATTTCAGTGGTGCGTTTAGCTCCGCTAAGATGTTACAGCATTTTACAGATGTATTTCAGGCTATTAAGCAACAACTTGAAGAGGAGGTTGGCGTATGAGTTTAGTTCGGGTCGCAGTCATTGGAATCGGGAACATGGGAGCAGCACATGCGAGGACGTTAATCGCTGGAGAGGTGCCCGGTGCAGAACTTGTAGCGGTGTGTGATGTGAGACAGGAGATGGCCAAGTGGGTATCGGATAACTTTCCTGCTTCGGTTGTGTATTGGCAGGATGCAGAGCAGATGATGGGGTCAGGCACCATTGATGCCGTAATCATAGCAACACCTCACTACGACCATCCGGAGCAGGCCATTCAGGCTTTTCGATATGGTTTACATGTCATGATTGAGAAGCCGGCAGGTGTGTACACGAAGCAGGTACGGGAGATGAATGAGGCAGCCAGTGCCAGCGGAAAATGCTTTTCCATCATGTACAACCAACGGACTAATCCGTTATACATCAAGCTTAGAGATCTCATCGCTTCAGGCGAACTGGGCGAGATCAGACGGACGAATTGGATCATTACCAATTGGTATAGATCTCAGAGTTATTACGATTCTGGTGGCTGGCGTGCGACTTGGGCGGGCGAAGGTGGAGGCGTTCTGATTAATCAAGACCCTCACCAATTGGATCTGTGGCAATGGACGATCGGTATGATGCCTGTTCGTATGCGGGCGTTCTGTTCCTTTGGGAAATACCGGAATATTGAAGTCGAAGATGATGTGACCGCATATGTGGAATATGCGAACGGCGCAACAGGGGTTTTTGTAACTACAACGGGCGAAGCACCGGGTACGAATCGATTTGAAGTGAATGGTGATCGCGGGAAAATTGTAATTGAAGATGGAAAATTGACCTTCTGGCGTCTCCGTGAATCCGAGCCTGAGTTTAATCAACGATTTACTGGAGGGTTTGGACAGCCGGAATGCTGGAAATGTGATGTTCCGATTACCGGGGTAGAATCAGGTCACCCAGGATTAATCCGGAACTGGGTCGATGCAATCCGTACAGGTGCACCTCTTATCGCTCCAGGCGAAGAGGGCATTCACGGACTTACATTGTCTAATGCGATGCTTCTCTCAACATGGACAGATCATTGGGTTGATTTACCGATGGATGAAGAGTTGTTCTACGAACATTTACAAGAGCGTATCGCACAATCCGTCATGAAGAAGGATCAGGGCTATAGCAAGAATCAACCAGCAGACCTGACACAAACGTTCAAGTGAAATAGAACTGAAGCGCTGATTAATTATATTCAAAATAGAAGCGGGAAGAAGGGAATCACATGGCTAAAGATGGAATGTTCTATGCACCCAAAAGTGTGAAAAAAGAGGTCGTATGTGGTGAAGGTGAGTTTACAATCGCTGCTGTAGCTTTGGATCATGGTCATATCTACGGCATGGTAGGGGGATTAGTTGAAGCGGGAGCGACTCTTAAATGGGTATATGACCCGGATCCACTCAAAGTAGAAGCATTTCGTAAACAATTTCCTCAGGCGCAGGTAGCTCAATCTGAAGAGCAGGTGTTTGCTGATGATGAAGTGAAGCTAGTAGCCAGTGCGGCAATTACTTCCGAACGTGCACCGCTCGGCATGAGAGTTTTGGCGTCAGGCAAAGATTATTTTACGGATAAGGCTCCATTTACAACATTGGATCAACTATCTCTTGCGCGTGAAGAGGTCAAGCGTACCGGCAAGAAATACATGGTCTATTATAGTGAGCGACTGCATGTTGAAAGTGCGATTTATGCAGGGCAATTAATTGAAGAGGGTGCGATTGGAAAAGTCGTACAGGTAATGGGCACCGGACCTCATCGATTAAATGCGCCAGCTCGGCCAGACTGGTTCTTCCGTCATGAACAGTATGGTGGTATCCTCTGCGACATCGGTAGCCATCAGATCGAACAATTTCTGACGTTTGCCTCATGTACGGATGCAGAAGTGGCATTCAGCCGTGTTCATAACTTCAATCATCCGCAATACCCTGAACTGGAGGATTTCGGAGAAGCGTCCCTGATTGGTAACAATGGAGCATCGGGCTACTTCCGTGTAGACTGGTTCACACCAGATGGACTCAGAACTTGGGGCGATGGCCGTACCGTGATCTTAGGGACAGATGGTTACATTGAGTTGCGTAAATACATTGATGTAGGTCGAGAAACTCAAGGGGATCAGGTTTATCTAGTCAATCACGAAGGGGAGTACCATTATGGTGTAAAAGGTCAGGTTGGATATCCCTTCTTCGGCGATCTGATCCGTGATTGCTTGGCTCGGACAGAGAATGCGATGACCCAAGAGCATGCCTTCAAGGCGGCTGAGATCTGCCTGATTGCTCAGCACAAAGCGATGAGCGAACGAGTCATCTGGAGTGGTGGAGCGAAGTAAAAGCTGTAATTGGTTTGAATCTAGTAAATTAAATAGGGTGATTAAAATTGAGGGGCAGCCGGATGTAAAGGCTGCTCTTTGAGATGTAATTGTAACTTTTAAATGGAACAATATGGTTTAAAATAGATATAGTTCAGAAATTGTAGTATTTACGAAGTTCGTAAATTTGAAGTTATGTGAAATACCCAAGGTCAAGAACATGAAGTAAAGGACGTAAAAACTATGACCATTGATGATTTTGATTACTACACGGACAAAGATTTTGAATGGACTGGAATCATAAATTTATATACTCATGCAGGATTCCGAAATAAGAAAGGCACTATTTTTAGAATAGATTTATTAGTTGCAGATGAAATTGAAGAATCAGAATTGCCTATTTTAAAGTCTTTTGGACAGTCATGGACGTGGGGAGAAGATCGTAGAATAAAAGCTTTCGAACTCTTGGATTTTCGATACATAAATAAAAGGCTTATTTTTGTTTTTAGAACGATTAGAAAGAGCCAAAGATATGATGAGATTAAATACTTCTTGTTTGATTTAGGTGCAGGAATTGAAATCGGAGGAAACAAGATTGAAGAAATTCAAGTAAGAGAGCTGAAGTGATTATTTTACAGAAGGGTAGATCACATAACATAATATTCACGCTGTGGACATTCGTCCTTGATCCGGCATTCGCCGAATACCCAACATTCGTCGGGTCGTGAATACAGAAACGTTATCGGAAAGTACAGGAAATATTTTTAATCGGAGGTCAAAAATGAATTTTGCATGTCCTTGTTGTGGATATAAAACACTAACAGAAAAACCACCAGGCACCTACGACATCTGTGAAATCTGTTTTTGGGAAGATGATGGAGTTCAATTTAATGATCCAGATTATACAGGCGGAGCTAATAAGGTCTCTCTACGAGAAGCGCAATTGAATTATAAGGAAATTGGTGCATGTGAAGAACGATGTAAACAATTTGTCAGAAAGCCAAATGAATTTGATGAATCTGAAGAACCGATTGATATCTCAAAGATCCAGAGGATGCCAATAAGTGAATTAATCAATATATTTATAGCTACAGGAGCTCCAGTGGTAAAAGTATTAGATCTATATAAGGGACTAATCAATATTAAAGAATCAAATTTCAGATTTAATTCCGATCAATTAAAAGACTATATAAGTCAAGAAGAATCGTGGGAATATACCATGTTAATGAATCGAGATAACCCTAACATACATTTTGGAGACGAAAGACTATATAAATTATCCAAGCAAGAAGTTGAAAATAAGATTCAAGCAATAAGAGATAAATTCGTAAAGACCGTTGAGCAAAGATATTGATTTAAGCTATTCAGGAAGGCCTGTACCCTCCGATAACATAATATTCATGCTTCGGGCATATGCCCCTGATCCGGCAAGTGGGAATTCATTGAAGCGAATTCAGCCGGACACACTTGGCATACTCCAAGCGTCGTGAATACAGAAACGTTATAAGAAATCCCACAAACCAAACAATTAAACCAAGTAGGAAGGAAGAGCAAAATAGAGACTGCCCTTATATGGTTTTGTACGAAAAGGAATTTAATATAAGAGTGAACTCATTGGCTATACGGATCTGGCTTACATAAAAGATCAGAGAGCAGAATTGCTAATTGCAATAGGTGTAAGCCAATACTGGGGGAAAGGCATAGGGTTTGAAGCGAGCAGAAAAATGATGGAATATGGATTGAAGGAATTTGGAATCAATTTATTTCATGCAGAAACAAATGAGTATAATATGGCCTCTAGAAGACTGCTCGAAAAGCTAGGTTATAAAGAAATAGGAAGAGAAGGGCAGCTGATCCAGTATGAATATAAAGTAGAAAACTATAAAAAGGTATAGACATTCAAAGAAAGAGGGACATCTTATAATATCATATTCACGCTGCGGACATTCGTTCTTGGCTCGGAATGCGCCAGACACTCGACATACGTCGAGTCGCGAATACAGGAACGTTATACGTAATTACTAAGAGCTGATTAAAATCGTGTGAATGACGAGCCATTCTTAAATAACGAGCCCTTCGATCGGCTGGAAGAAGACGAATTGGGAATCAAAGAACAGATAAGAAACATGTAAAGGTAAAAACGTTAAAGACGGTGTTGGCTTTAAAGTAGGGCGCCATTTCTGCGGCAGCGAATTGAAGCGTGGAAACGGTTTATCTTAAATAGGTAAAGACTAGGCCATTAAAAAGGGTAAGGTTAAAAATGACGCTCGGATTTTTAAAGAAGCACTTTATTATTTGAAACTTGGGAGGACCTCGAATGAGTTATCAAAATTGGGCCGGCAACTTTACTTACGGCGCGACCGAAATGATCTGTCCCGAAAGCGTGGAGCATCTGCAGCAGTTGGTCAAAGAGCATCGGAAAATCAAGGTTTCGGGCAGCGGCCATACGTTCAATGCGATCACGGATACGAACGGGATCTTCGTTTCGCTGCGGCATTGGAACCGCATGTTGGCCTTAAACGAAGAACGCGGCACGGTAACGGTTGAAGGAGGGATCACGTACGGGGAACTATGCGCGGAGCTCGCTCTGACCGATTATGCGCTTCATAATCTGGCATCGCTTCCTCATATCACGGTTGCCGGCGCCGCCGCTACGGCCACCCATGGTTCAGGCAGCCGTAACGGAAGCTTGGCGGCAGCGGTGGAAGGTGTCGAACTGGTCGACGCGAACGGAGAGCTGCATACATTCAGCCGCGGCGATGCAGAATTCGCCGGCGTCGTCGTGAACCTCGGCGCGCTCGGCATCGTGACGAAGCTGACGCTGAACGTCGTGCCGGCTTATTCCATCAGACAGTTCGTTTATGAGAATCTGCCGCTTTCGCAGCTTGAAGAAAACGCGGAGGGCATCTTTACGGGCGCTTACAGCGTAAGTTTGTTCACGGATTGGCAGCAGCCGAGATTTCATCAGGTATGGACAAAATGCCGGGAAGAAGATGGCGTAAGCTATGCCGGACATGCGGACTATTACGGAGCGCTGCCTGCGACGGCCCCTGTGCATCCGCTGCCGAACATGCATGCGGAAAACTGCACGGAGCAGCTCGGTAAGCCGGGGATGTGGCATGAGCGACTCGCGCATTTCCGTATGGAATTTACGCCGAGTGCCGGCAAAGAGCTGCAGAGCGAATACTTGATGCCGCGGGAGCATGTATATGAAGCGGCGCTTGCCGTTCACCGGCTGCGGGAGCATCTTGCGCCGATTTTGTTCGTTAGCGAATTGCGCACGATCGCTGCGGACGATTTATGGCTGAGCCCTTTTTGCGATCAATCTTCGGTGGCGTTTCACTTCACGTGGCGGGACGACTGGCAGGCGGTCGAGCGCGTGCTTCCGCTGCTGGAAGCAGCGCTGGCGCCGTTTCACGCACGTCCGCATTGGGGCAAACTGTTTACGGTACCGGCCGATGTCCTGCAGGGACAATTCGACAAGCTGCCGCCGTTTCGGAAGTTGATCGACAAGTATGACCCTAACGGAAAATTCAGCAATGCGTTTCTGGATACTTATGTTCGTCCAGCCCGGACGTCACGTTGAGGCTGGACGAGGCCTTCGGGAGATGAATAGGCTGCCGAATACCGGCCTCGTCCCGCGTGAGACGAGGCAGCAGCCTTTTTTTCGTCATACCGCAGAGTGGATTCCGGCAGTCCGAAATGCGCCGCCGCTTCCCCGATAGATCGATCTGCTGGATGCATAATGGAGCCTCCAAAATTGAGCATTTTATGTCGACTTCCTTATCTTCGGACTTAAAACATAGTTGAAGTCAAGCCGCGATTTCATCAGAATTTTTGTGAAGGACGGAAGGGAGCGAACATTCGGATTCCCTAGCCATTTCTACAATTAGAGTATCTCAAGGAGGAAATGTAATATGGGAAAAGCATTTAAAAACAAGAGGGTCATTTTAGAGATTACTGAATAAAACCATATTATAAAAATTAAAGGCAGGGACATCGTATAACATAATATTCACGCTGCGGCCATTCGTCCTTGGTCCAGCATTCGCCGGACACTCGACATACGTCGAGTCGTGAATAGAGGAACGTTATCGAAACTATTTGCACTGGACAATTATAAAATGCTTATTCAAAGATAAAAGATAAAAGCTTAAGGAGAATAACTGATGAATAGAAAAGTGAATTTGACGTTACTTCTTACCATATTTCTGCTGTTGACAGCTTGTCAATCTTCACAACAAATGGAGCCAAAAACAGAGAAAAACATTGATTTTGATCGAAACACCGCTATTGAAATGGTGAAGAAGAAAGAAAAAATAGTTATTGATATAGCTTCGAAAGAAAAGGTAACGAAAGTGGAGTATGAAGCATTAGAGAAATCTCTTGCTAAAGAGTTTGGAGATCATACCAGTGATATTTTGTCCATCTTCTTTATTGAGGACTTGGATGCTGATCCCGATGCAGATAGATATGCAAATAGAAACACACTATACCCAACACTTTTTCATGAAGGAGTAACCGTAACCAGCGCTGCTGTTTATAAAGCTGAATACGAGCAAGAAGCTTTCAATCAAACTGAATTAAGAATCAAGGAAGAGTATGTCGGTGATGATGAGAAATTAAAAGACTGGGACAGAGAATACCTTTTTAAGCCTGATGAAAATGAGGAATGGGAATTTACTGGATTCTCAGGAACGCTGAACGTCTCAGGAGAAGATTATAATATGAACTATTTAGAACTAAAAAGATAAATAAGAGAGAATAGCATCGGATAACATAATATTCACGCTGAGGGCATACGCCCTTGATTCGGCATTCGCCGAATACCCGACATACGTCGGGTTGTGAATACAGGAACGTTATATGAAACGGCTTAAGTCTAAATATATTTGGAGGTTCTAGTGAAGCATCTGCGCGAAAGAATAGCCACAAAGAAACCTGGGGTTGAAGACGTAGATATTGAAAAGTGCGAAGATTTGTTAAGAGCTAAGTTGCCGGATAAGTATAAACAACTAGTTCGTTTGGTAAACCAGCCAGAAATCGAAGAATGGATCTTATACCCGATAAAAGATAGTCGAAGAATCAGTAAGACCTTTGACGACATCGTTCGAAATAATAAAGATGCAGAAATACCTAACGATTTAATTGCATTTGCTGAAGATGGGACGGGAGATTTATTATGCTTCCAAGTCATTAAAGGTCAAATGAGAGAAACTATTTTATTCTGGAAACATGAGGATCAAGAATATGAGGTCATTTATGAAGATATAGAAGAGATGATCAGAGAGTTAATTGAGGAAGATTGTTGAGAGGAATTGAAGAAGAAAGCCACTTCATATAACAAATATTCACGCTGAGGACATTCCTCCTTGGTTCGGCATACGCCGAACACCCAACATGTGTCGGGTCGTGAGTACAGAAACGTTAGATGACATGCTTTAAGGAGATAAAAATGAATATTAAAAATATAGTTGAAAGGCTTAAAAAACATAATATATTACTCGATTCCGGATTATCTCAATACGAAATTGTAGAGATCGAGAACACCTTCAATATACAATTTCCACCAGATCTGAGTGAACTGCTCCGAAGTGTTCTTCCTATAAGTAAAGGGTTCATTAATTGGAGAGATAGCACGGAGGGAAATGTTAACTCAATATTCGATAGATTAAATTGGCCATTGGAAGGCATGCTGTTTGATATAGAACATAATTCATTCTGGTATGATGGCTGGGGTGTTAGACCAATCGATTTAAATGAAGCAAAAGAATTATGTGAATTTAAATACCTTGAAGTTCCAACACTCATACCGATTTACTCACACAGATATGTTCCAGCTAATCCACTGGAATACGGAAATCCAATCTTCTCAGTGCACCAAACAGACATAATCTATTATGGTGAGAACATAGAAGAATATTTTAAATTAGAGTTTAAAGATAAAGCACATAACGAAATGAATTATGAAAAGATCAAATATATAAAGTTCTGGACTGAAATAATTGTGGAATGATTCGCAAAGAAAACAAAATTTCTGCGCTTTGCGATTCGTCCTATAGGAAATCGACGCGAAAACAAAGTTCATTTTCAAAGAAGGGTGAGGTCAAAGTGCATATTGAATTTGATGGATTTCTTATTTCTGATAACAAATCCTTATTAGATTATGAAACTATATGCGGATTCTTACTAAGAAGTTATTGGGCTAGTAAGAGACCTAAAGAAAAGATTATAAGATCATTCCAATCATCAGAATGTGTTGGTGTCTATCATGGCAATAGACAAGTCTGCGTCGCGAGGTTAGTTACTGACTATGAGACTGTCTATTGGTTATGTGATGTATTTTTAGATGAAGATTATCGCGGTAGAGGTATAGGAAAGAAATTAATCGAAAGTATTACAACGTCTGATGAATATAAGAATTTATTTGGTATTCTCGGAACGAAGGATGCCCATGGATAATATGAAGAATATCAATTTGTAAAAGACAAAAATAGATTTATGGGGCGAATGCCCGATTTTTTAAGGGATAAACCATAAAGTATATTGTGAAAGTATCTAGGTGAAGCCGTCGACATTTTATCACATAATATTCAAGCTGCGGCTCTGATGGAGCCTTGGTCTGCGGAGGGATTTCGGAGATACATTTCAGCATACGACCCTTCGGGATTCATGAATACAGGAACGTTATCTGAAATAACACAAGAACTAGAAACTTAATTAAAAGGAGAATTCTTTGAAGAAAAAGCTTGAAGAAGTTTTGGAATTATACCAGCAGTTCCAGCACAGTGGACAATCGCTGTATCAAGATTTCGAAGATTTACAATACAATTTTGCAAAAGAGTTTAGAGAGCAAGTTCCACAAGAGATAATTTATGCAGATTTTAGTACCTATACGGCATATACTTATGGGTTATCTTCAGGAGGTATAATCCAAAAACTTGAAGATCCATTAGAGCGATACAAAACGAGAGAATGGCTACAGAAATCATTTTTTGAATGGTTTCCAAAATACAGATTTATTGAAAGGTATCAATTAAATGAATATAAAACTCTTGATAAAGAATTGGAATTGATTAATGAATTGAGAAAAAAGCTGATTGAATTAATTGATTTGAAAGACAAAGAGTGAATTTGAAGCAGCTAAAGAAGAATGTTACTTCAGATAACATAATATTCAAGCAGCGGCATTCGCCTTGGGTTCGGCAGTAGCCAGAACACTCAGAATGCGCTGGGTCGTGAATACAGGAACGTTATGTGAAATTCTCAATTAAAACATAAAGCAAGGTGAATGAATGAAGCAAATAAAAAATACTCAAATGCCTCCATACTTTAAGATGCTCAATTGTAATACCTTGAATGTTCTAGAAAAATTTCTAATTGGCGATAATTCAATTATGTTTTTGGATGTATATCACGAAGAAGATGTTGATACATTTTTGACCAACAGCAATCTAACTAAGCTGGATCATGTTATACAAGTTATTAATTATTCGAATAGAATTTGCTTTTTTCCAGATATCAAGTCAGCGAAGGAATTAAGAAAAGAGTTTATGAACCAAGATTGGGGATTTTGTTGCATTGTTTTCGATAATAATTTAAAACCTCTTCTTTATATCAGAGGAATAGAGGAAGAAGGCGTACATGGAGTTAGAATTAAAGAGTTGGAGACGGGTGTTTACAACAAATATTTAATGAATTATCAAGAATAATAGGCGAAGTATTGCGCTGATTTGTAAAGATTGTAAGAATTAGAGGTGAACTATGGAAATTCACTCAAAGAAAGATGAGAAATTCAAACCAGATAAATTGTCTATAGACATGAAAATAGAGACTAGAAAAATATACAAGAATATAACAAAAGTGAAGGGTCGAATGATTTCTAGCGTTGATTGGAAACTAATGTTATACATCAATGAGAACAAATTAGATGAAGATGAAGTATTTGTTGTAGAAGAATTTTTTAAGTCTTTACTTAATCCAGGAACATATCCTCTATTTACATGCAGCTGTGGAGTATTTGGTTGTGGTGGTTATTATGTTGAAGTCGTTCATGAGACTGAAAGAATAATTTGGTTAACTGAGCAATCTCCTTTCAATGATCAGACTATCGAGAGTTCTAATAAGTTTGTTTTTTCATGGGTTCAGATTATAAAATTTTCTAAAGGATTAATACAAGAATTCGAGCATCTTAAAAGTATTATGAATGCCAATGAATTAGAATTTAATTTTGATATTGAAAAATATCACCGGATAATTAATGAAATTATAGAAAGATACAGTAACGTTAGGCGAAATCCATGTAAAGTCAATTCAGGAGGGATTAAAGAAGATGAATAAGAAACTATTAGAACAGTTTGGAAATTTTAATGATTTTGTAGAATCGATTGATGATGTGACTTGGCAAAAGCCGATCTCTCCTGGGAAATGGACGGTGAAGGAAGTCGTGGCTCATCTATGGAATTGGGATACGTATACTTTGAATACAATGCTCCCTCACATAAAAGATCAAGTGAAACTGCCAGAGTTCGTCGATCATGATACTCATAATTTAAAAGCGATAGAGAAGGCTAAGGAATTCACAGATAGAGAAAGTATGGTTAAAACCTTTATCGAAACTCGAACTCATTTAGTCAATCAATTCCATAAGGTGGATCAGTCAGAAATTCGATTTTTTATAGGAAATGATAAACGACCTTATACTTATGAAAGATATCTAAAAATATTCGTACATCATGATGAACATCATAAGAAACAAATAGAAAACCTATTAGGGTAATTCATAGAATAGAAGACATGGACATCTTATAGCATAATATTCATTCTGCGGGCATACGCCTTGGGTTCGGCAGTAGCCGGATACTCGACATACGTGGAGTCATGAATACAGGAGCGTTAGATGAAATTGATCTAATACAAAAAAGAAAAAATCGGGAGGATCATTATGCCATTCAAAGATGCATTTAATACTTTTCCTAAGCTTGAAACAGAGAGGTTTATATTGAGAGAATTACGTTCGGAGGATGCGAAGGATTATTATAGTTATTTCTCCGATGATGAAGTAACAAAATATTGGGGATATAAAGGACCCAAAAATATTGAGACAGCTTCAAAGACATTCGCAAGATTTGAAAACGCATTCAATAGAAAAGAAATGATCACTTGGGGAATCGCTACCAAAGAAGATGATAAAATTATTGGAACTTGCATATTTAACGATTTCGTTAGAGCATCCATGGTTGACGTATCCTATAACCTATCCAAAGTGTATTGGGGAAAGGGAATAATGACGGAAGTGCTCAGTACAATTATTCCGTATGCATTTAATGTACTTGATATGAACCGAATACAAGCTAAAGTAATGCCGGAAAATAATTCATCTGTAAAACTCTTATCCAAGGTAGGTTTTGTGCAGGAGGGACTACTTCGGGATTATATATTTGGTGAGATAATTACAGATACCTTGGTATTTTCCATTCTAAAGAAAGATTTAATTGAAGGCCTTTCAACTTAAGAGTTACCTAAAGGGTGAACAACAGAATGTTAGGCAAAATACCTACTTTGATAAAAATCTCATTTAGAACTATTAATATGAGTTGTTTATAAGGAGGAGTCGACATGATTATTGTGCATGCACTTTTGAGAACGGAATGGGAGTCAGCATTAGCAAAAGGAGTATATAAAGGAGATTCTCTAGAGAAGGAAGGATTTATTCATTGCTCACCTATTGAGAAAATTGCATCTGTCGCCAATTATAATTTCAGAGGAGTAAAGGGATTAATATTACTTTGCATTGATGAATCAAAAGTAAAGTCTGAAGTTAGATGGGAAGATTTGTACAATGAAGGAAGAGAGTATCCACATATATATGGTGAGATGAATATAGACTCAGTAATAAAGACTGTTGATTTCGAGCCTAATGAAAGCGGCACGTTTTTATTACCTAGAGAATTAGAAGAGATGATATAAAATTAGGATTATAGACTGGAATTTTTGAGGTGATTTATTGTATGGGGTCCAGAATCATGCATTTGATTATAGGTTATAAAATTGCCGAGAGATCAATTATGAAAGGTAGGATACTTTTATTCATTTTTATTATGATAATGCTTTCATCTTGTCAGAATATTAGTCAATCGACTACTTCGAACAGCGAAACTGAAACAATAAGAAATTCTGAACCGTCTCCTGAAGTTGAAGTAGTGAGTGCAGGTAATGAAACAGAATCGAAAGAAATAACTGAAAATTCAGTAGAAACTTCTAGTAATACAGTGTTACCCATGAACATCGGGAACCTTGATTTGAAAGGAGATTTTTATGATGAAATGCTTCGAAATCCTATAGATCATGATTATGAAGTGGAATCTAATGAATTTCAAAATTCTAAAGAGATTGTAACAACCATGGAATGGGGGGCGTTGCAAAGCAAATATACAGAGATATGGGATAAAGAGTTGAACCAAATATATAAAAAGCTTCTATCTACGTTGGATGAAGAACCAAGGGAAGCCCTAATTGAAGCGCAGAAGGAATGGTTACAGTATCACTTATAGGAAACAAAATTTGTAGAGGATACATTTATTTATAATGGTTACCTTGGATCAAGAGGACCGGTAAGCTTAGGCACAGTAATAAAGGAGAGATTAAGGGAGAGAACAATACAATTATTTGAATATCGATATTTATTAGATGGTGAAATTGAGTTTTTATATCAAGCTACAAAATAGAGTTGGAATCTTGATCAAAAGTTTTTGGATGATGATGCTTCGAGAAGTGAGATCCAGCTGGTTGTTGGTGGTCAGTTAGGAAATTATTGTGATAATATTTGTATAGAGAAACTATTGAAAGCCGTCTGTTAAGAGTAGGAGTTTGATTACATGATTATTTTTAAAAAAATTTTAGATAATGTTAACTTTGAAGCAGTTTGGATTAAGTTGATTGAATATTATCCAGATATGTCTCAAACAAAGAATAAATACTTAATTGTGTATGAATCATTGCTATCACATAACCCAGCAAGGAATATAGAAGAAATGACTATTTATATAGATGCGGTTGATTCTGATGATTCTATCAATGATGGCAACAATGAATATCGTGTGCATGGTAAAAATAATTCTCTCGATTGGAAGGGATTCTGGGATCTTTCTGCGAGTAATTGGGAGGATTGGCTAGGATTTTATGTGGATCAGCAAGTACTTGATAATTTTTCAAGCGAACAAATTATGGCACTCTGTTTATATGAAATGACTTGGTTTGGTTTTTCTGAAGCACAAATAAAGCATAAGGCTGATAATTTTGAAAATAAATGACTGAGTGTATTCATGCAATCCAAAATTTGGTATCAAATGACATAACACTCAAGCTGCGGGAAGCCGATCTGATTCTGCAATAGCCGGGTACCCGGATACTTAATTTTCCCTGTTTCGCGTAATGTCATATGAAAGGCCTAATCCGTCAATTATGGGGTGTTGAGTGTGTGGGAGAAACTATCAGATTGCTGGAAAGCTAGTTTTGAAGAGGCATGGGAAGCTTATGCTCACGGTTCAATCCCTATCGGTGCAGTTATAGTTGATGCCAATAATAAAATAATTAGTCGAGGTAGAAATAGAATCAATGAAACAGCTGCTCCAAACAAGCAAACGTGCTCGAATAGATTAGCGCATGCAGAGATAAATGCTTTGTTACAAGTAGATAATTTAGATTCAGAAGATTACAAAGGCTATACACTTTATACAACGACAGAACCCTGTGTACTTTGTTTTGGTGCAATTATCATGTCAGGAGTTAGGAAAGTAAGATTCGCTGCAACTGATCCTATTGCAGGAGGAGCCAATCTAAATGATGCAGAAAATTCATTCATCAAGTCAAGAAACCTCGATATCAAATGTGCTGAGACATATTTAGGAGAACTACAACGCGTGTTAAGAACTGATCAGGTTATAAGGGCTTTAGGTGAAGAACAAGCAAGTAGATTTTTGGATAAGTACAAAATGAAATACCCTGAAGCTATTGATTTAGGAATAAAATGGAATAGAGAAGGCAGATTGCAAGAAGCACTGAGAAATAACGATCCCGTTGGAGTAATTATTAATAATATATCAGAAGAGATTAATATTTCTAAAGATAAATAACGTAGGAAAGTGGGGGATGAAAATGGAAGAGGTCAATATATCTGAATACAATCCAGATTGGAATATTGAATTTGAGGATGAAAAAAATAAAATACTACATGCTTTAAGTAACCTGGAAGTAGTTATCGAACATATAGGTAGCACATCAGTATTGGGATTAGGGGCAAAACCGACGATTGATATTATGGCGGGATTACCTAGCTTAGGTTTAATGGACGAATTCTATATTAAAAGCTTAGGTGATATTGGCTATGAATATGTTCATAAACCTGAATTTCCTGAGCGATTATTTTTCAGAAGAGGATTATGGCGAGCAGGAACACATCATTTACATATATATAAATTCCGAGAGCAAAATTGGAACGAGAATGTGTTGTTTAGAGAGTATTTAAAGCGATACCCTGAAATCTTGAACGAATATTATAATCTCAAAAAGAGACTCGAAGAACAATTTAAATATGATAGAGTCGCTTATACGATGGGGAAGGCAGATTTTATCCAAGAAGTGATTAACAAAGCTAGTAATGATGAAGAACTAATGAGGCTTCTCCAAGAAAGAGGATCACTTTAATAGAACCTTTTCTTGCATCAGTCATTTCCCTCACTTTCCAGTGAGGATAACTAAGATTAGAGGGCTGCCTTGGAAAAACAAATTAAAGGATTCTTAAAGATGTTCAGCAAGTACCCCGACATGAAATATAAAATATATTAAACATACTCCTTCTGGAAATCTAATCACTTGTTACAATAAGGTTCTGATATGTAAAGAAGATATTACAAATAAAGGAGCGTTAAAATGTTAGAAGTTTTGCAAGTTCCGTATGAAGACAAAAGTATCCTAAGCAATATGATTCAGTTCTATCGGTACGATTCGAGTGAATTTGATCAAAATGAACTGACTAATCATGGAATTTATCTTTACAAATACTTAGATCACCAGTGGACAGATGAATATCGAAAGCCATTTTATATAAAGGTTGATGGAGAGTTTGCAGGTTTCGTTCTTGTTTTAAAAGATATTCCCAAAGAATATGTAAAGGTAAGCACAGCAGTTCAGACAAACATAATTAGTGATTTTTTTATAATGCGTAAATTTAGAAATAAGGGATACGGACAACAAACAGCGAATTTCATTTTCAACACTTTTAGAGGTGCGTGGGAAGTAAGACAGACACCACAAAATAAACCAGCTAATTTATTTTGGAAGAAAGTAATTAATGATTTTACGGATGGAGATTATGAAGAATTTATTTTAGATAATGAGAAATGGAAAGGGTCTGTTCAAGTATTTGAAAATAAAGATTAATAATACGATCAAATGAGAACGCTTAATTTAGAGGTATATAGAAGGGATATGATTTAGTGAAAAGAGTTGACGTCGTTTACTCACTAATAACAGACCAGTTTAAAACTAAAGTTCTTGCAGTGAAAAATGCTGATCGAGCAAGTTGGTCTCCTCCTGGGGGAGCCGTTGATTTAAATGAAACATTAGATCAAGCTGCGATTCGCGAGGTAAAAGAAGAGACAGGACTTGAAGTTAAAGTCCATGGGATTGTTGCCATCAATGAGTGCAAATTTGAGGACATTAATGAACATGTCATTTTTTATACGTTTAGGGCAGAGATTGTAGGTGGCGAAGAACAGATCATTAGACCAAATGAAATTTCAGAAATTGCATGGTTGGATATTGAACAAGCAAATGAGTTAATGCCTTATTATAAAGGTGGATTTAAAAAGTTAATTCATGGAAATGAAAGTATGTATTTTAATGAAGGAAGAAAGGTACTGCAGGGTCGATTAGATTTGAATATGCCGAGAGATTGGTGTTTCTCATAGACACAAATTTACGAATTAGCAATAATATCTAAAGGAGGCATATTTACATGAAGTTAGTTATACTCTTTGGTCCTCAAGCTGTAGGAAAGATGACGGTGGGTCAATGTTTAGAAGCTAAAACAGATTTGAAATTATTTCATAATCACATGTCTATTGATTTTGTGTCTGCTTTTTTCGATTATGGGACACCTGCTGGAAAGCGCTTGGTAAATGTGATTCGGCATGAGATATTTGAAGAAGTATCGAAGAGTGAAATGGAAGGACTTATATTTACGTTTGTATGGGCATTTGACCTTCAGAGTGATTGGAACTATATTGAGCAAATTTCAAGCC
The DNA here is from genome assembly GCF_036884255.1 of Paenibacillus tundrae. Lineage (NCBI taxonomy): Bacteria > Bacillati > Bacillota > Bacilli > Caryophanales > Paenibacillaceae > Paenibacillus > Paenibacillus tundrae. The sequence goes on from NZ_CP145605.1 coordinate 2,620,331, forward strand.
TATTCGAATCAAGAGGCGGGACGATATATTTAGTTGAACTAGAAGCCGATTTGGAAGAACGCAAAAAACGTAATACGACTGAAAATAGATTGGCACATAAACCTACCAAACGAGATGTGAAATGGTCGGAGGCCGAACTGATTAAAACTTATGAAAAGCATAGGCTGAATTCAATGCCAGGGGAGATTACCAAACCCAATTATATGAGAATGAATACCATTGGACTAGAAGCAGATCAGGCAGCCGAGCTGATTAAAAAAGAATTTAATTTGTAAGATAGAAACTCTATTAAAAAGGGTGGAATATATGATTAAAGGAATCTTGTTTGACTTGGATGGAACATTGCTTGATCGTGAGCAATCATTAATTGCCTTCGTTCGAAATTAATATTATCGATTCCAAGCTTTTCAAAATGTTGAGGAACAATTATTTGTACAGAGATTTATTGAATTAGATCTGAAGGGTTATGTCTGGAAAGACAAAGTTTATCAAACGCTAATCAATGAATTTAATTTGGATCTGAACTGGGACGAATTATTGGAGGATTATATTCAATCATTTCAATATCATTGTATTGGTTTTCCAGGATTAATAGAGGTTCTTGATTATTTGAAAGGCAAACAAATGAAATTAGGTATTATAACGAACGGGTTTGGTAGATTTCAGATGAATAATATTAAAGGACTAGATATTGATCATTATTTTGACGGAATATTCATTTCTGAAATTGAGGGTTTGCGTAAGCCAGACATTAAGATTTTTAATAGAGCTTTAGATCGATTAGGATTAGAACCTCAAGAATCGATATTTATAGGAGACCATCCAGTCAATGATGTCGATGCAAGTATTCATGCGGGTATGAGAGGAATTTGGAAAGAAGATGATTACTTTGGTAAACCTTCAACAGATTATATGTCCATTAAGGACTTAGTAGAAATAAAGAGCATCATAGAACGTATTTCAAAGTGAATTATAATTATACCGGAGGGATACATATACAGAAATAGAGAGGTGACTGTTTGAAGGTATTTAGGAAGCAAGTTCGGAAAATAACTATAGACGGTGTTTTATACTTATATGTAGTCGATGAACAAGATTATAATATCGTTTTGCGCATCTATTCGAATCAATTTAAATCCACATTTGCTGAATATTTCATTCGTTGGGGAGATCGCTGGGATATTGGTGTTTACGAGCCAAAGTTGATTGCAAGACTAATCGATTATGCAGAATCAATCGGCTGGGAGAGTAATACAAGAAATAATAAAATAAAAATTGAGAACGCTTCAATACTTATAAGAGAAATGCTGAAAGAAAATTTATAATCTTTAAGGGAAATTAACAAGGAGCAAACCAATGAAAATGATCACTCTGGAAGAGGCAAAAAGCTTAGGTGTAGAAACAGCATACCACCTTATGGATAATGGAGAAAAGCGATTTAGATTAATCAATAATGATGGCAGCTCATATATCCGCACCGAAGGTTCCGAGAATGGCTCATGGCAGAACAGTCACTATCACCAAGCATTAAAAGAATTATATGTTGTACAACAAGGTTGGATTGCTTATGCAGAACTTGATGAACAGAATCGATATTCTTTGAGAATCTTAGAGAAAGACGACAGCGTCATGGTTCCTCCATTAAGACCGCATAACATCTACATGTCAGCGTTAGCCGTTACACATGTTATTAAATTTGGTGGAGATTGTGAGATTAAGCCAGATTGGTTTGCTTCACCTCAATTGGATCTTCTGACCAAGCATATTTCCGTGATAGACTTACTTACAAGTAAAGGATGATAAGAGAAATGGAAAAAGGAAAAATTATATTTTTGAATGGTGTAACCAGCTCAGGCAAAACATCCATCGTAGAAGCAATGCAATCATACACTGAGCCGTTTTTTTATGTTGTAGCTAATGATCTTTTTGAAAATACGATTGGGGATAAGCATCTCCAAACAGACTACTGGAAGTACTTAAGTGAAGCGATTATTATGATGTATCACACAGCAAAACTATTTTCAGATCATGGAAAGCACGTATTAATTGACGGAATACTGGTTGAAAGACCAGAGTTACAACCGCATTATGAACAAGTCCAAGAGATTTTTGCAGGGTATCCTCTGGATATCGTTGAGGTGCATTGTCCATTAGATCTATGTCGTAAGCGAAATGTCGAGCGTGGTGATCGTGGTGAAGAGCAATCAGATGAGCAACACAAATTAATGGCTAAAAACATTCATTATAGCTATTCCATAGATACAAGCTTGAACACGCCAGAAGAGTGTGCTGACAAGATTATCAAGCATTATTTCCACAGTTAAGTTATTATTCGAAAGATTTCGAGGAAATCTATGTGAATGAAGAGAAATAAAAGGAGCGAAGCATATGATAGATATCTCTCATATTGCATTAACAGATCCAATTAGAATAATTATTGGTGCTTCTTCACAAAGTTATGAAGGGTGGATACAAACTCAAGAGAATGAATTGAATTTGCTGCGATTGGAAGATTGGGTGCAAAGTTTCAAAGATCGAAGAATCGAAGCCATCTTATCAGAGCACGTCTGGGAGCACATGACTTACGAAGAGGGAGTTCAAGCCGCTAAGATCTGCTATAAGTATCTACATACGAAAGGGTATATTCGCTGCGCGGTTCCGGATGGTTATTTTGCAAATGAAGATTATCAGAATCTAGTTAAGATTGGCGGCCCAGGACCTCTCGATCATCCAGCGGCAAGTCATAAGATCGTACATAATTATAGGACAATCACCCAGATGTTTGAGGAAGCCGGCTTTGATGTTGAGTTATTGGAATACTGGAACGAAGATGGACGTTTTTATTTTCAAGATTGGAATCCTGAGAAGGGATTTATCTATAGGTCTAAGCGATACGATCATCGAAATCAGGATGGCAATTTAGGTTTTACCTCTCTAATTGTAGATGCAATTAAGAAATAGTTACTTTAAAGCTTGCCGTCTCCAGAGGGGTTATGGTTGTACCATCCTGTGATACATACCGTTCTTCATAGTAGTCATTTCAGGAAACCTCCCACTATCATAAATCTCCGTAATCTTCTTTACATTCATAGAATTCCTTAACTTTGATATTTCGTTATTTTTCAGATTTTAATTATAATTATGATTAAACCATAAAATGGATTTTTAACACTGTTTAAAATTGAGACGCTATCACGAATAAACATAGTAATAACGATGTTCTTGGGAGGGTTGAAATGAACAGCCTATTTGAACAAGTTCATGCTAATGAGATTGTGGAGCGTCTCAACCAATTACATCCGGATGCGCAGGCCCGATGGGGTAAGATGAATGTTTCACAAATGCTGGCTCACTGCTCAGGTTTTCAGGAGATCGCAATGGGGAACTCTACATCTGCAAGAAGCTGGCTAGGACTAGTCATCGGTAAACTAGTGAAACCCGTATTTTACAACGATAAGCCACTGCCGCAAAATATGTCCACGATCCCTGAGATTATGATTGTAGATGAGAGGGAGTTTGAATTAGAAAAGAAAATGTTAATCCAGAAGATAACTACGTTCCAACATGATGGGCCTGAGAAATGTACAAGAAAACCGCATCCTTTCTTTGGCAAGCTATCTCCTGAAGAATGGGGTAAGGGGCTCTATAAACATCTAGACCATCATTTAAAGCAATTTGGCGTGTAGGTAAACGAAAGAAGGGGCTATGTGATGGCGAATGAGATCCTGTTACGTAAATTTCCAAATGTTAAACTAACTGAACTTACAGGCGGGTACACCAATAAGACATTATTACTAGATGGTTCTGATCCACTTATGGTTGCGAAAATTTTTCATAAAAATAATAAGGATGCTAGGAATGAAATAAGTATTCTACATCTCTTGAACGGTTCAGATGTATCTCCCGGCATCCATGATTATTTTGAGGACGACACCTCGCTGTACATTATCATGGACTACATACAGGGGGGCAATGGGCAGCGATTTCTAGATTCAAATGACATGGATACTGCTAGAGAAATTTACAGGTTGCTGGGCATTCAGTTATCATCCGAAATTCATTAGATACAGTGGAAAGATCATGCATCATGGGATATATGAGCTGAAGACAAGGGCTTTTTAATGGTAGATCAATAGTGGACATTAAAAAATAACATGAAAGGGGAACTTCTATGACGGTATTTGGACTTATACGACATGGTGTAACGGATTGGAACTATGAATTTAGAGCGCAGGGACATATGGATATACCTTTAAACGACGAGGGAAGAAGACAAGCGGAATTACTTGCTAGACGAATGGAGAACGAAAAATGGGATGTTATATATTCAAGTGATTTATCTAGAGCACTCGAAACGGCAGAAATGGTAGGCAAACTGAAGAACATTGAAGTGAGAATCGACTTACGTTTGAGAGAAATGAATGGCGGACTTATTGAAGGCACAACCGAACAAGAGCGAGTTAATCGGTGGGGATATAGCTGGTCGAAGCTAGACTTAGGTATAGAGCCACAGGCTGATGTTATTGCAAGAGGAGTAGACTGCCTCGCGGATCTAGCTGAGAGACATCGTAATCAAAAAATACTGATCGTAAGTCATGGTGCAATACTTGGGTTGACCTTGAAAAAACTCATTCGGCATGTGGATACGGCAGAAAATCTTCATAACACATCGGTAAGCATAATAAATAAAGAGCAAGTGAGATGGAATTGTGAACGTTATAACTGTATATCTCATTTAGACGGTGCTTAACATTCATATGTATAGGGAGAGACGATGAATAAAACTCAGGTAAAGGCTTATTACAGCCTATTTGGTGATTATTTTGATCCGGATGAAGTGACCTCGAAACTTGAAATTACCCCAACCAGCGTTACCAGAAAAGGGGATATCATTAATGTGAAACATAGTCATCAAGAAACATCCTGGACAGTAGGTACTGAATATGAAGAGTCTCTCGATGTAAATGACCAGTTGATCAAAGTTATGAATGTATTAAAAGAGAAAACAGACGAAATCAATACAATCCAGGCACAAAATCAATTGAAGTCTAAATTTTATATTGTTATCGTGATGGAAGAGGGTTACACACCTGCTCTATACTTTGACTCTAATTTTATTAAGTTCGCTGATTCAATTCATGCTGAAATTGATGTCGATCTGTATGCAAATCCATACTCAGCGGATACAGTCTGAACGAAGGTGAAAGAGGAGATGAGTTAATAAACTTTGGGTCAAGACAGGATATTAATCTTAATCGAATGGGTTTTCCATCAGATATTACAGAAGAAGTAGGTGTTACGTTGATAGGGAAGACGTTATATAAAGGTTAGTTACATATTATTTTTTTACTGAGAGGATGAAGTTATATGAGTAAATTGCCTTTATTTGTTGTTACAGGTGCCAGCGGAACAGGTAAAACTACGATTTGTGCACTGGTGCGTGAGAGCCTTCCTGAATTTGATGTATTTGATATGGACATTATCGATAATGTCGACTGGCAAATTGCAAAAGCAAATTGGCTCAGAATTGCTTATAGTATTTCATTAAGTGGTCGCGGCACTGTGCTCTGTGGAACGATGGTTCCAGAAAACATTGAATCTGCTGACCACAAGGATAAGTTTGAGACAATTCACTACATTAACTTACATTGCGAAGACGAAACACGTGCAGCAAGATTGTTAGCGCGAGGCTGGGGGAATGAAGCTGTCCAAGAACATAAGAATTTTGCCAATTGGTTGGTGCAGAATGCAAGTATAGCTTTTACCCCTCCAATGCCAACAATCAACACAAGTGAACTTACACCTGAAGAAGCAGCAAAAGAGATTAAAGATTGGGTTTTAAGTAACTGGTGATTATGAAAATCCATCATTCCTTGAAAGTGAGTTGAGTAGCTATGGCTTCCTCTGGCATTGGACTTGATCTAGAACGTATCATTTTCATTGGAAGAACTTTTGAGGAATATAGGGATATATTTAATCTGTCCAACGAGGATATTCTCAATAACAAAATACTAGATTGCCCTGCTGGCGCTTGTTCCTTTACCTCTATAGCGAATCGGTTAGGAGGAAATGTGACAGCTGCTGATATTGCATATTCTCATCCGGTTCAGCAGCTTAAGAACAAAGGGCTGTTAGATATAGAACATGGCATTGAGAATATTGGAAAGGTTAAACAAAATTATGTTTGGAATTATTTCAAAACAGTTGATGAGCTGAGATCAAGTCGGATGAGAGCTTTGACAGACTGCACTGATGATATGTGTGTAAATTCTAACCGTTATCTTGCAGCAACTTTGCCGCAACTACCATTTCAGGATAATCAGTTTGATATCACGTTGTCGGCGCATTTCTTGTTTATGTATTCAGATCGACTAGACCTGAGCTTTCACCAAGCGACCACACGAGAACTTATGAGAGTAACGCGCAAAGAAATTCGAGTGTTTCCTATTGTGGATTTAGCAAGTGAAAGATCAGCACATTTGGATCCTATTATCAACTTGATCGAAGGTGCCGGATGGCATTACGAAATCCAGAATACAGGTTATGAGTTTCAGCGAAATGTGAATCAACTGTTGCGGATATACAATAAGGATAACAGCATTTAAATAGAGAACTTTAGTATAGTTCCACATGTTTGGAGTGTATACGATGTTAATGTCCTATCAACTAGAACGAGCAAAAGTACGGATGAAATCGAAAGAAATAACCGTCGTTGTATTACAGCAAAAAGATATAAATGTTGAAATAAGAGAAGAGCTAGGTCGAATATTGCTAATGGATGCTGCTGACTGCCAAGAGATGTTTCTCTTATCAAGTCTTTTTAGGCATAGTATGCAAACTCATGATGTTATATTTTTAGAACGTGATAAGGATTCGAATATGGATTTATTTATTTTCAACGGAGCTATCCACCCACTCACAATGAAGGATCTAAGAAAAATCAAGGCTTCTACTCGATTCACCAAAGCAGAGGTATACCGCCTAACTCTAGAAAATAGTCATGATGATTCAATGTGGGACACGTGGGAGCATTGGAAGTACGAAGAACAATTGAGGATTAAGACTGATCAAGATATCGGAGTCATCAATGCATCGCAACTGGGATTGGAACTTTTGTTTCATCAATGCGCCTATCTTGCGAGTTCATTTACGGGACATTCTCATATGGATTGGAATTCCACCCAATCCTCCATTGAATTAATCATTCGAAATATAGCTCGAAATGATTAATAGCGACGCTAGGTTGGATTGAACGCATAGAATCTGCAGGCAACACCATGATGTGTATCCGTTGCTTAAGGGGAGATAAACATTGGAACGAGAAACGGCAGTCGAAGTTATTAATCAATATTTCAGATCATGGGTTGAGAAGGATTTTAATCTCTTTGTCGGAAGCATTCATGAAGAAGCAATTGTAAGGGAGTGCACGGGAGAAGTAATTCAAGGTCGAGATGAACTGAATCGATGGTTTAAACAGTGGAACGGTAGCGACAATGAGGTTATGTATTGGGATATTCATAATATCGGCTTCGATTACGAGCAGATGACAGCTTTTGTTGAATGGAAGTTCAAATGCAAGTATAAGGGCACAACGTATGAATGGGATGGCACTAGTATAGTTTACTTTGAGAACTCATTAATTATAGAACTGAATGAATATGAGATGAAGAAAGATAAATCTTATCCATACAAACAAGATAGCGTTGCTATCTAGTAATCTGAGTTCTACTGAATTGTTTTGGAAATAAGCTCTCCGCCCTTAAAGCGTATGGGATTGTGAACTAGGGTTTTTAATAGATTGGACTGAACAATATAGTTTCATCAAAAGGAGGTCATCTATTGTCTTATTCAATAAATGAAATGACCGTAGGATTTGCTGAAGAGATACTGCATTGGAAATATGAACAACCGTATGATTTCTATGATAATGAACTTTCATTAGAGGCATTGGATGAATTAATAAATAGCTCCTATTACGTTCTTTTAGATATTCATGATGAACTGATTGGGTTTATGTGTATGGGGAGTTCAGCTCAGGTTCCGAATGAAACTTATGTTTATGGTGAAAATTACATCGATCTTGGAATAGGCATGAATCCAGAATTAACTGGAAAAGGGCAGGGAACTTTATTTTTCTCAAGTGTATTGAGTTTCATCGTGGATACATTTGAACATAGTGCTTACCGCTTAACAGTCGCAGCATTTAACCAAAGAGCAATTCATCTTTACCAGAAATTCGGATTTATTACTGTGGATCGATTTAGTAAAGGAGATTATGAGTTCATTGTCATGATCAAGTGAATAAAGACATTTAGTGCGTAATGAATAATTAAACGCAAGTTGAGTTGTTTTGAGAGAAGCAAGCACATGCCTTAGTGGAAAATCGAAAAGGAGCTTGATTTGAGATGACCAATGAACAGCTAATGCTTCTGCTAAATAATTACGATGTGGATCGGCCAGAACTGACGTTTCTAAGACATAACGAAAATAGGACTTACCGGGTTCAGGACAGCGCTGGCAAACAGTACCTACTTCGTATTCATGATCCCTTTGTGCAGGAGATGAAGGGATTACAGCACACTGAAGCAGGTGTTTTGGCAGAACTGGATATGTTGGAGCGATGGGGTCAATGGTACAAGGATGAAGTGCAGAAGCCAGTGCGGAACCAAAGCGGCCAACTTGTCACGACTTTTGAAGGAGATGGATACAAACTGAATGCATCGCTTCTTACTTGGATGGAAGGTCGTGATCTGACTAAGGAAGATACACAAAATGCAGCAGTTATCAAGAAACTGGGCACGCATATGTCAGAGCTGCATGCCTTTTTTAATCAGTACATTCCAGTCGGTATGGAAGCACGACCGAGCCAGGGGAAAGCCTACAACGAACGAATGGCACAGGTAATCTATTCAGGTGTTCCTCAAGGTCTTTTTACATCTGCGGATGCGGTAATTATTGATAATACGTTACGATTGATAAACTCTCGTTTGTCGGATGAAGGTGGGAATGAAGGGCCAGATCTTATTCACGGCGATGTAGGCTTGGGGAATGCGATTTGGACAGCGAATGGCGACTTACGGTTTATCGACTTCGGGTTCTATGGAAAGGGATACGCCCAAACAGATGTGGCAATGGGGGCTTTGATGCTACCTTCAGATCGCCGTGATGCTTTTCTTGAGGCGTATTATGGTGGAAAGGGTTGCTCAGAGAATGAGTTGTTGCAGTTGGAAGGTTTTATGCTCGCAGCGATCATCGGGTTCTATGTTTTTCAGTTTGGGAACGAGAAAATGCATGATTGGATGCGTGAGCGAATGCCGATATTATGTGCCGAACGCTGCAAACCTTTTTTACGAGGAGAACGGATTTTATATCAATAATGGATTTTCTAAAATACTTATTAAACAAGAGGGACAAATCGTAGGCAGTTACTGGATTTATGACGAATTGTATCGTACAGATCGTGGATATGAAGTGCATGTACTTTTTTCTGGTGTAGGAGATCCCGAATGCATTATTCGTTGTGAGGATATTATTATAGCAGAAGAGTGAACAACATTTTAATGATAAATTTTACATAAGCATGATCCAGATTTCATTAAATTCTACACCACCTTGGATATACTTAGTTTGCTTGAATATAGCGAATGAAAAGGACTAGGTGGTAGAAAAAATGTTGAAAAAACGTGACTTACACGAATGCCATTCACTTTATAGCTTGATGACAGATCCTATGGTGTTTCCTTACGTTCGTTATGCATGTCAGACCTATGAAGAATACTTGTTTGTAACGAAACAGTTGATTGCTGAAGAAGAACAAAATACATCTATTTCGAGAACCATTCTGAATGAAACGGGATCTCCTATTGGTACGATTGATCTATATCATATTGTGAATAAAACGGGCTTCTTGGCCACATGGATTGGTAGTCCGTATTTTGGAAAAGGGTATAACCAAAGAGCGAAAGAATCTTTTTTGGTTGAACTGTTTCTTGAACATCATATTGAGACGGTATTTATCAAGATTCGTGAGCAAAATATTCGTTCGAGAAAGGCAATAGAGAAATTACCTTACGTGAAGCTAGCGAATGAATTATATCCTGCTGTCTATCAAACGATTAATCGAACGGAGAAGATCTATGATCTATACCGTGTCGAGCGTGTAGATTTTATAGGAAACAGTAAGGAGATCCAGCACGAGATCGCTACGTAACAGCAATTTCAAAAACGCATAAGTAGCGAATAGAGCGGATCATAATAAAGTACCAAGGAGCGTCGTCAGAGTTGACGGCGTTATTTGCTTTTTCAACAAAATGGACGGTAATTCTATTAATATATGTGCTATAGGAAAAATTAGGTTTATAATAACATAAATATAAAAATCAATATGAAACTGGAATGTATGAGAGCCCTATTAATGGCAAGGAGGGTTAGTCTTGACGGATCATGAAGAGGTGCTTGCGGGTGGTAACGTGAACGAAGTGATCAAAATTGGGGACACCGTTCGCCGTAACTCACAAAATGCATACGTGAATGCATTACTGGTGCATCTTGAAAAGGTTGGGTTGCCTACTGTACCTAGATATCTAGGTGTAGATGTACTGGGAAGAGAAATCTTTTCTTATCTTGAGGGAGTAGTTCCCGGTAACCAGTATCCTGAGATGGAAAGGTATATGTGGTCAGACGAAGTTCTAATACAACAAGCGAAGCTTCTGAGGAGCTACCATGATGCAACTGTCGGATTTACAACATCACTGAAGTCTCAGAATGATTATCCTGATTCAAGCCAACATGAGGTTGTCTGCCATAACGACGCTACACCCTACAATATGGTGTTTCAAGACAAGCTTCCTGTGGGAATCATTGATTTTGATATGGCGGGCAAAGGGCCGCGGATATGGGACATCGTTTATACACTCTACACTTCTGTTCCACTTGCTGGGTTCTCGCCAGGTGAGGCTGATTGCATTGTGGTTCCCTATGACCCAGAAGAGCATGCCCTTATGCGGAAAAGAAGAATTATGTTATTTTTTGATACCTATGGTATAGATATACCAACAGACCTTAAACAGTGGGTTATACGGCGCATCCACACAATGTGTAATACACTAATTTCTCGCGCAGCATCCGGAGATCCAGCTTTTGTTAAACTCATTGAAGAAGGCCATCTAGCTCATTATGAGGAAGAAATACGATTTCTTGAAAAGCATTTTGATGACTGGAGCTAAATTAACAATTCATCAATCGTACAGGACAATTCATATCAGACTAACTCCTCTACAATCTTGTTTGTATTATGAGAATAATGAATGATGAATAAATACACAAGTGAAAGATAACTCCGGTAAAATAAGTAAGGAGTGAGAACAATGTACAATAAAAAATCTACAATGACATGGATCTGGATTATTGTATTAGCTGTAGAGTTGTTGTTGATGTCTGGATTGACTCAGCGAGTTCATTCGATGGAAGAGTTTATATTTCATATTACTTTAATTGTGGTGACTTTAGTGGTAGGTAGCGTAATTGTGTTGTCAACAGGAAAGAAATCATGAAGGTCTTTTAAACAACTATAATGATACAACTGCTATTTAAAATGAAGGAGCTAATCGTATGAATCCAATCTTAATGGAGTTCCCAGACCAATTTACTACCGAACGATTGTTGATTAGATGCCCTCTACCTGGGGATGGAAAGGTTGTCTATGAATCGATCATTTCGTCCATTCAGGAGTTGAGAGAATGGCTCCCTTTTGCTCATAAGGAGCAACGAGAAGAAGTGGTGGAAGCAAATCTGAGAGAAGCTCGGTTAAACTATTTGAAGAGGGAAGACCTTAGATTGCTTATTTTTCATAGGGAGACTAATGAATTTATCGGATCATCTGGGTTGCATCATCCAAATTGGGATGTTCCCAAATTCGAAATAGGTTATTGGATCGATAGTCGTCACAGTGGGAAAGGTTACATGACTGAGGCGGTAGAAGGCATTACAGAATTTGCATTCAATGAATTGAAGGCGAGAAGAGTACTTATACGCTGTGACACATTGAATAACAAGAGTAGAGCGATCCCAGAGAGGTTAGGCTTCACATTAGAAGGTATATTGCGAAATGATGATACAAGTGTAGATGGAAGTACTCTTCGAGATACATGCATATTTGCCAAAGTGAAATGAAGAGACTGGAAGTGGAAGATGATTCAGTTTACTCATCAATTTGCTTGGATGCTAGGGAGGAATGACTTATGCAATATAGAGGATGGTCTGGAGATATTCATGAATACGCTTTATCAAGTGAATACACTATTCAATTAGCGGATCCTGAAGAGTGGGGCAAGTTTTGCTCCGTTTATTATAACATTCGTTATATCGGTTTCTTTAGGGAAGAGGGCTTTAACTCTTCTCAACGAAATACGTACTGGATCTATCGAGGAGAGTCAAGAGTAGGTGGAGTACGAATAGAGCCTAATGTTATATATCATTTATTCTACATCCCTCCATTTCTCGATTCATTTAAAGTATTGAGTCTTCTTAAACAACTATTAATGAGTTGGTCTGACCGAACTAAACCTATTAAAACCTATGAAATTCTTTCGGATCAGGTTGATTTATACGCTAGAGCTGGGTTTTGGCCAGATGAATTCAGGTGTCGATGGATGCAGCGTCCCACGGAACAGTTCAACATCGTATGGGATCATAATTTTAGTATTGAAAGCCCACTGATTATTGACAATCAGCAGGGAGCTAAGAAATTTAGTAAAGAAGACGAAATTGCAAATTGTGATTTTAATAGCTTTGTAGGGAGCCTAGAGGCAGTAAGGAGAAAGAAGTTCTTGCTTGAAGATTTTGTCCCTCATGAAGATCCTAATTATACAAATGAGATATTAAATCAGGCGTCTACCCTTGTGTATGATCAAGAAACGGGTCAGCTTATTGCGAATTGTCGGCTTTGTTTGCAAGATAATCAAGCGGCTGTTTACAGTGTAGGCGTCATTCCTGCTTACCGAGGAAGAGGGATTGCTACACGTATGTTGCAACGAGCCTTGACGGTCATTAAAGATCATTATCCAGTACTGAGATTGTATGTGATGGAGGGTAATGATGCGGAGTCTTTGTACTACAATCTCGGCTTTGTTCAAGGCGAGTTGGAGGTACAAACGATGTACATACCTGCGATTGAATCATAGGTACATAATGATGCTGTCTACGAACATGAGGAGGAACGAAATGAACAGTAGATTGATTCTCATTGATGGGATGCCTTGTTCGGGTAAATCCACAACAGGACTTGCTATACAAGAGCAATTGAATGAGCTAAATATCTCCAATGTATTCTACCATGAATTAGATGATCACCACCCACTTCGCATTTACGACCGACAATTCACTTCATTTTCTATTGTAGAGGAGGCAGAATGGTTTATTGCAAAAGTGGAGCAGTTGTTTACTGACTTTGTCAATAATCCAATTCATCGTAATCAGATTACAATTGTGGAGAGCAGCACTTTTCAAAATACAATTGGCTTCGCATATAACATGCAAATGAGCGAAGATCGAATAATGGATCTGACCCGGAGGATTCAAAATATACTTAGCGCTCTTAACCCTGAACTTATCTATGTATATCAAGATAATGTAGAGCAACATTGGAGATGGATATGCGATGTTCGTGGACCTGAGTTTACGCAAGGTCGTTGCGGGCTCTATTCCGATGATGACTTTGTTGAAGCAGGGAAGTTTTGGACGAAAAATCAAGATTTCGTTTGTAATATCGTTCAGCATTGGGATATTCCCAAACTCATCATACAGAACAAAGGATATAAGTGGGATGAATACAAGCTCAACATATTTGAATTTCTAAAGTTAGCAGATTCTAAATAACAGTCGAGTCGATAATACAATTTCAGTAGGAGCATAGCCAATGAATTTAAAAGAAAAGTTAATCTTGATTAAGAAAAATGATTACGAAGCACCTCCAGATGCCTTCCTATTGGTACAAGAAATGATCAATTAACCAGCTTAGAAAGTGGTATAGCCAGCAGAGCTGAGCAAGTAAAGGAGAACCAGGTTGAAGAAATACATTGAAATTGGTGTAGGCAATACATGGTTTATTCGAACTGAATTGGAGCATGAAGATGGAACAGAAACGGAAATTAAGGGAATCTATTCGCCTTTCCAGCTGAAATCAATATATTTCCGAGTATGGTTCGGTAAACGAGTGTTCATCATGGATACGAGAGAAGGCATGAAGTTAGCAAAGAAAGATAAGAAGAAATACAAGCTCATTCTTGGGTTTTACGGCATATAGATCACGAATTGGAAAGGGGAAAAGATGATGAGAGCCATTAAACAATCGCTGCGGATCTGTATGGCACTTTTTCTCGCCATCATCGTAATTTCTGGATGCCGAGCAATGGATGATAGTACCGGTTCAATTTCTAGCTGGGCGTATTCGTTTGTTGTGTGGAACAATCACACGTATAGCATTACCAATGAAACACTACTAAGAGAAGAGATCGATCATGACATAGGTCAAGTGAAACATTATTCTGACAAAGAAGGGTCATATAGAGATGGCTTCTCCAACAAATATCCAGTAGGCACGAAGTTATATAAGATCAAGGATGTAGAGACAACCGAATATATAGCTGTAGAAATACAAGAAGATCAATTCATCAAAGCTACCAATGAAAATTTATCCGGGGATAAGTAGCGCTTGGAAGGAGAAATGAATACATTCGAGGAGTGGAAGATGAAAAGAACAATCATTGGATTATTCAGTGTAATTATTGCGTCTAATGTCGTTTGGGGCTGGCTGTACTTAAATAAGGTGAATGAGCAACCCAACCATAGTTCAAGTAATATAGCAAACAAAGCTGTACAAATGTATGAATTGAATGGAACAGGAGATATGTGGGACGTTTCGGACTATAAAATTATTATCACACCGAATCAGATCCAACGAGGTCATGCAAGCTTAACGTTTAAAGGTGACCCAAGAAGTATCAGTGACAGCAACTACTATAAATTAGATATACAGGAGAAAGATCCTGAAGGTAATTATAGTAAGATGCTTTCGCATGTAGCCACCTCTCACGATGGTCCTATTACAATTCTCAATAATGATAATCTTAAGAATATAGGCTATGTAACTAGTGATTATGCGTATGATGAGCTGAAGAAGGATCGACAGAATTATGCGAGTACGTTTCTTAGGGTCACATGGAATGATAATGACGGAAAGCTACATTCTGAGGATATTTACCTTACGATAGAAAATGAAATCATGCTGGAGTAACCAGTGGGAATGAAGATTATTGAACAGTCTATTACATTGGGGGAGAAAAGGAGAATAACAATGACGTTACATATAACCAATGTGAACAATGATGAAATGAAAAATTTTGTGAGAGACCATGTGTTCTATTATAACATGGATCATTTTCCAGACGAGATCAAAGGCAGATATCAAGAGATACACCTATTTCTTCAAGATGAAGAAGGTCAAGTCTATGGTGGAATCCTGGGTGAGACGTGCTGGAACTGGCTTGAGATTCATTATTTATTTGTCGAACCTAGCCTAAGAGGCCAGGGGTATGGGAGGAAACTGATTCAAGAAGTAGAGAAGATAGCTCTGGAGAAAAAATGTGATTTCATCAAAGTAGACACATTAAGCTTTCAAGCCTTGGATTTTTATAAAAAAGAAGGCTACGAGGTGTATGGCAAGATTGAAAATGCAGGAGGCTACACACATTATTATATGAAAAAAGAATTGAATTCATAAAAAATAGGTGACAAGTGCAGTTGTTAAAGCGTTCTAGTATAGAGGTGAAAAATATGAGAAAAGGTAAGTTCTTCATCATCGTTGTACTTCTATTCATATTATCAGGCACATTGAACGTATTTCAGTATGACCGAGCTAAAGAACATGAGAATTACGAAACGGCTGTCGAAATTGCCTTGAGTTATTTTAACTCACAATATAGGGTGGGAGCGCTTCACGAAAATTTAGCTTACGCAATATCTAACAACAGGTTATACATTGGTGATCGGGGCGGATCTAGCAATGTCGTGTCCAGGGATTTGCAACACTTAAGTGTGATGCACCGTGAATTAACACTACTGTACGGGCCGATCAGCTCTTACACGAATTATAATGATGTTAGTAGTTTCAGGGAGAATAGTATATTTAGTATGTATGTCGATTTTTCATTATTTTTTGAGTGCTTAGGTGTGCAGCAAGAATGGATTGTATCGGACACTGGTGGGCGGTATATCGACCTAGAAGGACTGAGTAATGAATTATATCGTGGAGTACGGATTATAGAAGAAATTACGGGTCAACTCGAATCGATCCGAAGTCGTAGCTATGAGAACCAAACGGGCAGTGATCAAGAGGCATTAGCAGATTATTTAATTCAAAGCGCAGCATACTTCAAGTCCCAAGAAGTTCAGGAGCATTATCAATCCATCCTAAAGATGAATAAAGAATTGATTGCGATAACGAGTAGTTAATTGATCCGAGCATAACATCAGTAATCTGATAGCTAGAGGATTAAGTGCGGATGAAGCCAAGCGACAATATGAGGCTGAACTCGCCTTCCCTCCGTTTTCAATCCAGATTCTTGGTTGATGTATGCACCGAATATGAAAATTTCGTTTGGTACGGTGATGAGTTTAGAATGAAGAAAAGAATTGAATGAAGGAGTTAGTTATGAACCTTCCATCTAATAGCAATCAAGAAAAACGCAGTGATTCTCAATTAAATCTGTTATATCGAGCACAAGAAATGATACCTACTAAACCGCCAGAGCCTTGGCGTAATGAAGTGGTGATCCAAGCGGCAGGTTGTATAGCTTGCGGTTGGAACTCAGATGAGAACCTAGTGTTGATTAGTAGTTCAGGCTACAGCTTGAATGATTCTGATACAGGTCTAACCATCCATAGGGATCGAGATGCCAACAACACCTATGACAGTATGAGTCCAGATCAGTTAACATTCCGTATCCCATATAATGACGAATGCATTTCTATTTTTGGATTTGACTCCGGCGATGGGAATCACGTCACTCATGACGGTTGGAGTGTGGAAGTGATCTATCCTTGGTGGCCACTAGCATCAGTCATTATAGAAAATGTATTTCACCCTAACTATAACTATCTAGAGAGTGCCACGATGATAGATTTGAATCGACTGGATGGCTCGGTTAAATGTGGTTTTTCCCCTTCTGGGAATAAGCTCGTCATTCTGGGTTCTGGTGGAGCGCTGATCTATACAAGAGAGTAATGGATTAAACAGGTCAGAGCAGAAGATTGGAGCAGGTGATGTTTACAATCGAAGTTGAAGATGTTTTTGAAGCCCAAGGTAAAGGTGGAGTGATTGCGGGTAGAATTTTGAACAAGAGTTCGATACTGAAGGTTGGAGATAATCTGATTAGTTCAGAGGATGATGGAGTCAGCATTCCCGTAAAACAAATCCAATTGATGAATTATGAAGTAGGCATACAGAATATAAAACATATAGGTATTTTAACCAATGTGTCGGTTACTAGTTTGAGAGAACATGTTGGAAAAAGGCTTCATAAGAAATAGGAAAACGAACAACATGAAGGACGTGACAAGGGTGAGAGCATATATACAGGTGAATCAGGATGGTATGTTCTACAATGTGAATGCATTTATTGCATATGAAGGCTTTGCTTCATTGGGATGGGAGATTGTTAAGTTCAAAGATATCCAAGAAGTTGATGAGAAGAATCCAGAACATATCGTTGTAGGTGGAATTGGTAATGTTAGAAAACGTCTTGAGTTATTGGGAATCGAGAGAAAGCAAGGAGAAATTGATTATCCACCGTCCTTATCCAAGTATTATGGTCGAAAAATATGGAGCACAACCATCCAAGACATTTTTGCCAATCCTCAGAATTGGAATGTATTTATTAAACCCAAGGATACAACGAAAAAGTTTGCTGGAAAAGTAGTGAGAGAATACAAAGATTTTATAGGACTTGTTGAAGAAAACGAAGATACGACCATTTGGTGTTCGGAGATTGTGGATTTCAAAACAGAGTGGCGTTGTTTTATCCGATACGGACAAATTCTTGATATTAGACAGTACAAGGGTGCATGGGATTCCACATTAGATGTAAGTGTGGTGCAACGTGCGGTTAAAGATTTTGTGGATGCGCCTGCTGCTTATGGAATGGATTTTGGTATAGATCAGTATGGACATATGAAACTGGTCGAGATAAACGATGGGCATTCTCTAGGATCATATGGGATCAGCTCGTTAAATTATGTGAAATTTCTTGCAGCTCGATGGTCAGAACTGACAGGCACTACGGACGAATTGAGACATATGTAGATTGGTAGGTGGTATGGAAGTGCAACCTGATAAACTTATTCCGATAATACAGAGGTTGGAAGAGCACGATATCATGTATTCGCTTGGTGGCAGTGGATTATTGTACTATTTGAACCTGGTTGAATCCATCAATGATTGGGACATCACGGTAAATTGCCCTAAACAGGAATTAATGAAAGTGCTCCATGGTTATGAATGTTTAGAGTTAGAAAGTGGGGATTATCCCTTTGCGAGTCAATATAGGATGAGTATTGAGACACATCATATAGACTTTATTGGTGGATTTGCCTTATATGCCGAGAAAGGAATACTTCATTTACCACTGGAGCGTATGGGAGAATGGGACGGAATTCAAATGGCAAGTCCTGAGGTGTGGTATGTAGCTTATTATTTAATGGGGCGACAATCCAAAGCAGATTTACTGTTACATTATCTTCAAAATAATGCTTGCAAAATAAACTATAGTTTAATTGAAGATCTTCTAAATAGTACTTCACTAGGTCATGAATTGAGACAATCTCTTATTTCGCTTGTTATAGAAGCTAAATCATATAAATAACTGATTGAATCGTTTGAAATTTTGCTTTGCTAAGTAAGGAGAGTGTTCATGGAACTAAAGTCATCGGATGAAATATTAAACGAGATAATAGCGCAGGTTGAAAAGATTTATGGCTGGACTACGTATCGTGCCGAACCTAATCATTTTGGATACGCCAATCTCAAATGGAAGTTACATACGGATGCAGGAATACGCTTTGTGAAGCAATATAACGCAGTACGATATTCAGATCAATTGTTGCATTCAGTTGAAACGGCATTAGGATTACAAGATAGATTACATCAAATCGGAATTCCGTGTCCTAAGATTTTCTCTGATCAAGGGCGTTATATTCAACGAACTCCATCTTGTGAACGATTCATGGTCACAAATTATTGTGATGGCTATATGGTAAACCCAGGAGAGGTAAATGTAGATCAGATGTATGATTTAGGTCAAATTACAGGTAGGCTGCATCAATGGCTCCGTTTATATGCTCCATCCAATTTTCCTTTGCATTGGCAACCAGAGTCTAAGGCATCCACGTTAGCGACTTGGGAGAAGAACTGGAATGATGCCCATACTGTAGGGGCGAATAAGTACATTTCTGCATTAAAGACACAGCGGAAAATTATAGATGGATTTAACCTCAATACGTTTCAATCGTGTGAAGAGGGTTGGGTTCATTGGGATCTATTTGTAGATAATATTTTGTTCCATTCCAATCAGGTTTCTGCCATTTTGGATTTTGATCGAATGCACTATATTTATCCGGAGTTTGATATTTCGAGAGCTATTCTATCAGGTGCTATATTAGAGAATAACATCAATGTAGAATCAACAAAGGCATTTGTAGTGGGGTATCGTGAGAGCAGTCCGTTAACTGTAGCCAAACTCATTCGATCTATCCAGTTGACGTGGTGGAAGGAAGCATCCTGGTTAAGTATTAAGTCGGAGGAACATCGAACCTTACGGAGATTTGCCCATGAGTTAATGTGGGTGAGTGATAACTGGTTTGCTCTAGAAGAGATATTTAATGAGATATAGTAGAGCATCACTAAGAAAGTAGGGAAAGCATGTACGAACTTCGTAAAGAACAATTTACCCTTGTTCTACCCTGGTTAGAAGATATTCGAAACAAAGCAGTGTATGCGTTCTCGGTTATTGAACTGATCCAAGAGGGCAGGGTGTTTGTGAATCATCTAGACAATCCGACAGCTTGTTTTATAACAAATTCAGGTGGCTTTTATTGTTTGGCTGGTAGAGAAGATGATGCCCTTTTCAATCAAGCAGTTATTTGTTATATGAACAATTCCGTGCATCACAACGGATTTTTTGCATTAGGTGTGTTTACGGATGCTTGGGAATTTGAAATAAGTAAATATACAATACATCATTCGATTCGAATTTCACGATCTTACTTCAGTTTTAATCGGGATAAATTTCTTCATACATATCCAGATACAGATATGCCACTTAATAAAGACTACGACTATATTCCTCTGAATGAACAGATTTCAAAAGAATACAGGGAGCACTTCTATCCATATTACAAGCTAGCCTGGAGTTCCAATGCCCAATTCTGTGATTTTGGAGTAGGACATTTTCTTAAATATAAACAAGACCTAGTCAGTGTGTGCACGTCACCATACATTGGAGGGGGATTTGCTGAGATTGATATCATTACAATTGAATGCTTCAAGAGAAGAGGTCTTGCAACATGGATGGGAATTGAGTTTATTAAAGATTGTCTCCATAAACAATTGACACCTAACTGGTGCTGTCATTCAGATAATGTGGAATCTAATCATCTAGCTGTTAAACTATGTTTTGACAAAATAGATGAGAGTCCCATGTATTGGTACCATAACGAGTCATGAAAGAAAAAATAGTTATAGACTCCATAGACGAATTGGTCAGCCACATCATCAATGCCGGATTAACAGATATCGACAAGAATGAGTTGATTAACCGGACCGACTCAATTGGGTTACACTTCACATTAGGAATGTATATTCGTAATCATTATGAGTTGTTCGATCCTATGACAGTACCTAATTTAATTCGAGAATACAAAATACTCAATCACATTCCTTTAAGTTATGAGGATGTAGCTGAAGAGGAAAGAGGATTTCACGAATTTATAGACAATATGAATGTCAGTGAGGATGCAATCTCTCACTTCATCGTAAATGTAGTTTGGCAAAAGTTAAAACAGCTGGATAATTGAAATGAGTAAGATCTCCATGTTTATGGATTGAATTACTCATTTCGTATGGTAAAGGGGGAAGATTCCATGAACCAAAGGATGTGTATTCTCCTTCTATTTTTACTACTGTTGGGTTGCGATACCTCGAAAACAATTGGAAACGATCTCATGGTTGAACAATATGTACTTGATCGAGGGTATGCGATTGTTCATAATGAGGGCATTGTCCATGAATACACGTTACATAAGAAACAACTGGTGGAGATGCCTTATGTTCAATATTGGAGCGTTCAGGATGTAGATCCCTTAATGTATGTTGGTGAGAAGATTAGCACAAGTAAGTTCATAGTGTCGGGTCATCCGCTAGATAATAATAGTAAGAACGAGAACCAACAAACTAATGTTTATATTATAAGTTCAGCCACGGGGATCATTGGTGGGTATAGCTATCCTGCGCACAGTGAGATGAACGACGGATGGGTATATACCATAGATGGTCAAACACTTGAGCAGCACACGGAAATATCTTATAGTGCCTGGTTAGAACAATGGCAGGATAAATATAAATAATGTTTAGTAGGAAAGAAGGTAAGTAATGAAAGACTACGCCCAGATCGTCAAAGTTTCAGAGGATGAGAAGTCCATACTAAGGCAACTTATCGAATTATATGAATACGATTTCAGTGAATTTAATGGAGCTGATGTGAACGCTCAAGGCTTCTATGGGTATAGCTATCTGGATCATTATTGGACGGAAGAGAACCGACAAGCGTACTTTGTAAAAGTTGATGGACAGTATGCAGGTTTTGTACTGGTCAATGATTTTTGCTATCTAATTCAGGATCATGCTAGATCCATTGCTGAATTTTTTATTATGCGAAAGTACCGTCGGAATGGAGTAGGCCAACAGGTTGCTAGATTGGTTTTTGATACACATAAGGGGAATTGGGAAGTTCTTCAGCATGGAAATAATGACGCTGCACAACTCTTCTGGAAACGAGTCATTCAAGAGTATACGAACGGTGACTACCGTGTGGAGGATGTGAGAACAGAGTATTGGGAAGGTAAGGGGATGGTGTTCAACACATCTGCAGAACTAGGGAAAGGCGACGATTAGAATGGGACTCGACTATCGTTATGTGCTTGTTATTCAAGAAAATCAGCAAGCAGAGTTGCTGAAGTATGTCAGTGAACATGGAGTTATTAATGGGACAGATTGCTTATCCATATGTGTTGAGGTAGATTCTTCTGTTCTGAAATATGTAGAAGGTGGGTTCGGTTGGAAGCCTAAGGATGATCAAGATGAGGTTAAGCATTATTTCAATGCAGATCACCAAGCCCAAATAGGTTGTATCTATTATTCTATTGAGAAGATGGATACGAACTGCAATGAGCTCATCGTTAGTTTCACCGCAGCAACAACGGATATGAGTCTATTATTTGAAGATTCGAAGGTAGTACAAAAATGGTTTATCGCCTTAAGTCAATATCTCGATGCTCGAATTGCTTACTTAGATATGGAATCTGAGGGACATAGAATCCTCTATCTGAATGGCAGTGAAACATGGTTGGAATTTAAGGGTGAAGGTTTCTTTTACATGAAAAAAGAGAACTACCTCAGCATTATGGATGAGTTTAGTATGCATCTCCCGGGTATGCTCCGCTCTTATGTAGAGAACAATTACAAGTTTGAAAAGAAGTATTCAATCGTCATGAGTAAAGATCATGTTGACCAGTTGTATCACTATATTGAGCAGCATGGGCATTGGGACCAGGAACAGAATCAGCTTGGGCTGAAGGTAGATGTAGACTCTACCATACTCAAATATCTGGAAGATGTTCACGGGGAAAGGGAATATGGTATATCTCAAGGGGTGATCCCCCGTTTCCGCAAAGAACTCGTCTATAAATACATCGATTCCAATCATCAAGTGCAGTTAAGTGCAATTGAATGTACTCAAGAACTCGTACCTGAGGATGAAGAGAACATCGTTGTACATTTTACACCAAAGAAATGGCAAGTGGATCAATTGTTTGAACAATCCCTGTCCATTCGCCAATGGTTTGTAAATCTCAGTCTCGCCGTTTCAGCCAAGATGACTTTCCAAACTTTATGGCTAGATGGATATGCTCATCGAATCATTGTTTATGAAGGTGAAGAGACGGATGTTGCATTCACAGGACATTACGATCTAGAGGTTGAAACTTTCAATGGGATCTACAACGCACTGGCTAATGTAATCAAGCATTTCCATGACTAACAGTGGCGACAACCAAATAAGATAATGAGTTGGAAGAAGGCGGTGAAGTACTCATTAACAGTCTGTTGAATCCAATTAGATCGGTGCAACCAGCAACAACTAAGAAAAAAGTGGTTTCTATCCTGTATACAATCCTGTTGGGCGTTATTATGGGTTTAACAGCCAAGCTTGTTGATGCACCAGGAATTAATCCGATATTTGACGATATCGGTGGACGTCTTGGCATATGGGTATTCGTAGCAACGCTGTTATCGGTGTTCAGTTATTCTCCTCGCGTGGCAGCAGTTAAAGTCTTTGCATTCTTCGGCTCTATGCTTACGGTGTATTATATTTATACCGTATGGATTCTACACTTTTTTCCAGAAAGGGAAATGCTATTCTGGGGAATATGCATGGTGATCTCTCCGCTTTGTGCCTATCTAATGTGGTATGCACGTGGTCATGGTTTATTTTCAACAATCATCGCTTCTTTTCCGATCACCGTTATATTATCCGAGGGATATCAATTGCGCTACGCTTATCTCCCTATTCACACACACTACTACTTAATTCCATTTCTAATGGGAATCTATCTGATCATGATCGCTGTATTACTATTACTCATTCCAAAGGACAAAAAGAAAGGAATTTTAATCCTAACTTTGACTATAATCTTATCCAGTATCTTTATCTATTTTAATGTGTTAGGAAGGATATTTGGTGGAATGAATGGATTTTTATGAAGAGTGATGATTTGGTAGACCCAAAATATGTGTGCGGCGTATGGTTGGAGAATGGAATTTTGGCACGGTATATTAAACAAAACCTGGGTCTGGAGCATTGTGATTATAAACCGGATTTAGCCATGCTAAAAATGATGTATACATGGACAAGTAACTTTGAACATAATAGGCCTGCTTTTGAAGCGAAGTTGAATCTCTACAGTCATAAAGTTACGAGAGTCACGAATAGTGAGGCATTAGATAAGGTACTGCGGAATGAAAGAGTCGTAGAAGACAGTGAAGGAGTTATACATGGATGATCTAAAAGTAAAGGCATATAAGAGTATTTTATTTCAAGCATTGCTGGACATCAGACAGCTTTCTGGAGGAATCGTATGGGACGGGCAACTAGAACCGGAAGAGGGAGTACAGCAATCTACGGAAAATGTAGTTCAACATGCTCAGGAAATTTTCCATATCAGCAATGCTTATCACAACTTAGCCGATGCATTGATTGATGATTTAGCTCATTTTAATGAAGAGAATTTTTGGAATCAGATTGATCATTTAAGCAACACCTTTGCAAGCTTCAAGCATTATAAGTTGTTGTATGAACAATATTTGATGAAGCAAAAATGATAGTTTAGGAGGTTTCGGTATGCGTAACTTACCCACAGTGACACTTGAGCGACTCTTATTACGTCCGTTCCAGCTGCATGATGCAGATTCCGTTCAACAGTTAGCAGGGGATCCTTATATCGCGGAAATGACACTCTATATCCCTCATCCGTATGAGTATGGTGTGGCTGAGGAATGGATTCGCACACATCATGATCAATTTATTGAAGGAAAATCAGTTACATTAGCTATTGTACACAAAGAGGAATCATATCTAATTGGTGCAATAACGATAGCGCTCCATACTAAGTTTAATCACGGTGAACTGGCGTATTGGATTGGTGTTCCATTTATGAATAATGGCTATAGTACAGAAGCGGCCAGAGGCGTGATGGGGTATGCGTTTGACGAATTAAAGTTAAATCGTGTGTACGCTCGTCACCTAGGTAAGAATCCAGCTTCAGGTAAAGTGATGGAGAAATTGGGCATGAAGTTTGAAGGATGCTTAAGGCAACATGTTACAAAGGGAGATACGTATGAGGATCTCGCATATTATGGTCTACTTCAAGAGGAGTATCTGACCGAAAGGAGATCAATATGAAGCTTTATCATTTTAGTGAAGAATCTGATATTACATTATTTGAACCAAGAACGATTTATAATCAGACGGATGCCAAAGTGTGGACAATTGATGCGGATCATGCTGCACATTATTTTTTCCCAAGAGAGTGTCCGAGAGTGTGTGTATGGTCTAAGGAAGATGCAGAAGAACTCATTTTAGCTCGGGAATTAGGCTTAACTTCCACCAAACGTATGATTGCGATTGAATCGGATTGGTATGACCGGGTGCGCGAAGGACAGATCTATAGATATACTTTCGAGGATGAGCGTTTTGAGTTAGAAAACGAAGATGCAGGTTATTACACTTCGAAATGTACAGTTCAACCAATCGCTGTGGAACGCATGGATGATTTAATCGGTGCAATTTTAAAAGAGGATATTGAGTTCAGAGTCATGCCTTCACTGATGCCTTTGAAACAAAAAGTGCTTGAGTCGAATGTACAATTTTCGATGATACGAATGAGAAATGCAAAGGAGTGATTACGAATCGTTAACTTTCCAAGGATTGAAACGGATCGATTAGTACTGCGAGAACTGACTATGTCGGACGTTCAAGCGGTGTTCCAGCATTTCTCGGATGCAACGGTGACTCAATTCATGGATATTGAGCCTTGTGTGAGCCTTACTGAAGCAGAAGAGATCATCCAATTTCATATTGACGATTCAGGTTGTAGATATAGTCTGTTTCATAAGCTGAACCAGAAGCTTGTAGGCACGTGTGGGTTCCATTGTTGGAATCAAGGGCAGCCTTCCAAAGCGGAGATTGGCTTCGATTTGTCTGCATCCTATTGGGGTCAAGGTCTAATGTATGAAGCACTGACCGAGGTCGTCAAAATCGGCTTTGACCTCATGAAAGTTGATTATATTGAGGCAACGGTGGAGCAAGAAAATGCTCGATCCATTAGACTCCTGCAGAAGATGAATTTTCATAAACATGATGAGCTTGTTGACAAGCTACTCTATTATACGTTAACTATGAAAGAAGCAGCAGGTACTTCGTAGCACACGAATCTAATAAAAAAGGAACAGGTGAAAGTTATGAACTCGCCCAATATCACATTACGACGTATTACAAAAGAAAATGAATTAGCTTGTATAGCTCTCAAACCGCGAGAAGATCAATTATCACTCGTTGCTACTAACGCTGATTCACTTGTACATGCGGTAAAAGAGGTTACTTCGATACCTCACGGAATCTATGCAGATGATCTTATGGTCGGGTTTGTCCTATTTGACAACGAAATGTATTCAGATGGATACTATTGGATTTTGCGGCTGATGATTGACGAAAAATATCAGGGGCAGGGTTATGGTAGAAGTGCGATCAAGGAAATTATGAATCAATTGAAAGATAGAACGGATTGTAGACAAATTAGAGTGTCACATGTGCCTCACAATACAGTAGCTAATCGCTTATACAAGCGGTGTGGATTTCAAGAAACAGGTGAGTTTGAAGACAATGGAGACATCATTTTGAGCTATTCATTTGAGGTGAATGGACATGGTGATTAGAACAGTTTCGCTATGTCTAATTCGTAAAGGGGATAACATTTTAGTTCAGGAAATCGTTGATCCAGTTGTTAAGCAAACCTTCTATAGACCCATTGGCGGAACCGTAGAGTATGGTGAGAACAGCAAAGATACAATTATCCGAGAAGTAAAGGAAGAAATAGATGCGGAGATCAAAGAGCCAAAGTTGCTGTTCGTTATCGAAAATATTTTTGCATACTTAGATAATGTAGGACATGAAGTTGATTTTATATATGAAGCGGAATTAGTTGATCGAAGTTTGTACGATAATAATGAAATTCAAGGCATAGAAGGGACTACTCCGTTTAAAGCGGTATGGAAATCGATCCATGAACTCTCATCACTTACGTCACATGCACAAGCGAAACTTGTCCCCGATGGGTTGTTAGATTTACTGTTATCGGGTACCTCGGATCCAAGAAATACTGTTGAACATTATAGAAGTAGCTCAATAAGGACTTAACCAGATTATAAACGAATATGTGTTAACTGCATTTTCGACTATGGCTAACGGTGTATCCATACGATATTTAACCAACACAAGTGATTGGGTTTCATATATAATGAAACTGTATTCCAACATACATATACTATCAATCGCGAGGAGCACCACACACATGCCAACCATCTATGATTTTACTGTGACCAAAACGAGCGGGGAACGTTTCCCACTCTATCAATATGAGGGTAAGCCTGTGTTGATCGTGAATACAGCAAGCAAATGTAAGTATACCCATCAGTTTGATGATATGCAGAAGCTGTTTGATCAGTACAAAGATCAGGGCTTACAAATTATTGGTTTTCCTTGTAATCAGTTTGCAGAACAAGAGCCGGGAAGTAGTGCAGAAGCAGAATCCTTCTGTCAGATTAATTATGGTGTGAAGTTCCCGATGTTCTCCAAAATGGACGTGAACGGTGAAGCGGCTCATCCATTGTATGACTTCCTCAAAAAGTCGGGACCATTCGCAGGTTTTGATGAGACAGATGTGCAAGCGAAGTTGCTGAAGCTAATGGTTGCGGATAAGGCTCCAGAGTGGCTACATGGAGATGCGATCAAATGGAATTTCACTAAATTCCTGATTGATAGCGAGGGTCGTGTTGTTAAACGTTTTGAGCCGATTGATTCCATAACTGATATCCAGACTAGCATTGAGCAACTTCTGTAATTGGACAAGGGGCAGAGTGCGTTAGCATTAGTTTATAATACATGCTGTTCCATAGAGGCCATGACACGTAACGTATTCATTATATGTGTTCATGGCTTCTGTTCGCTGTAAGGAACCAAAACCTCTCTCCAACAGGAGGTATTATTGATGCCACGAATGATGCATTTTACGAACCCGCTTGAATATAGTTATCGCTCTACCAGTTTATTTAACGTGGGGAAGTCGGATGGATTCCATGCGCACGCTCAGTATGAGATCTATTATTTTCACGCTGGGGAGTGCACGTACATCATTGGAGATCGTGTCTATGTGCTAGCGCCGGGAGACTTAGTTCTAATGCATGGCATGACGCTCCACAGACCCCATCCTATTGCGGGTAAACGCTATGAACGAACGACGCTGCACTTCGATCCCTCGGCAGTTCGCAGCCATTTACATCCAGATCGAATGGATGAAGTGCTTCAGCCTTTTGAGGAGTTAGGGAATTGCCGTATTAATCTAAAAGGGGAAACCCGAGCAGAGTTTGAACAATTGTTATTGCAGCTTCATCAACTTTCATTGCTTTCAAGCTCCTTCGTACAGGAACGGTTGAACATTCGATTATGCGAACTCTTATATGTTATTGCTGGCATCTGTCAGGGTAATCTGGAGGAGCATCGCCCTTCTTCGGATAAAGAACGACATGTTCAACATATCATTCGATATGTAGACATGCATTATATGCATGATATTAGTCTAGATGATCTGGCGAATGAGCTTCATTTATCGAAGCCTTATATGGCGGGTTTGTTCAAGGAAACGACAGGCAGTACGATCTTTAAATATCTGTACGACCGCCGGATCAACCAGGCAAAGGTATTATTCCAATTTCAACCCGGCATTAGTGTAACCGAAGCTGCACGACTGTCTGGGTTCAAGCGCTTGTCTCACTTTAGTCGTATCTTCAAACAAAGTGTAGGTTGTGGCCCGGATCTGTACCGGACTCGTTTACATCAGTGACATAGTTAAGGTCGGTCAGCTTATGCTGGTCGGCTTTTTTTTGTTATAGATGATGATGCTCACTAAGCTGCAGATACGCGATTGCATTTGTTTAGAAGACAAGCAGAAAAGGTAAAGAAAGGATAAAGAGAAGATCAGCATCTCAATTCGAAGGAGGCGTTTAGAATGGAAAACAACAAAGTGGGCGATACTACATCATCGAAACAGAAATACACGAGAGACCATCCAGAGCAGTATGCCACCGAAAAGGAAAGTTTGTTCGATAAATATGAAGAGGAACAGACGGTAGATCCGATTCCGATGGAGGATCTGAAT
Source organism: Paenibacillus tundrae (assembly GCF_036884255.1). Taxonomy (NCBI): domain Bacteria; kingdom Bacillati; phylum Bacillota; class Bacilli; order Caryophanales; family Paenibacillaceae; genus Paenibacillus; species Paenibacillus tundrae. The sequence continues at coordinate 2,649,647 of NZ_CP145605.1, forward strand.
ATGGAGAAGCAGGAAGAGAAACGCAAGGATCAGACGAAGAGCAATTCGTCCACAGAAGAAAAATACCGCGCAGATTATCGGAAATCGTAAGGTTTTGATGGATGTTATAGCTTCGAGAATATGCATTGTATTGTAATGAGGGATCACAGAGTTTGTATATTTAGTGAAAATAAAATAGTTTATTGACTAATGTTTGTTACTATATTATAGTTACTAATGTTGGTATGATGAATGACAAATTTAGGAGGCGAATGTGTAATGTCTACAACTTTCTTTGACGCATTGAAAAACAGAAGATCTTATTATGGAATCAGTAAAGAATCCACTATCTCGGATGCTAAAATCCAAGAGATCGTAGAAGAAGCGGTGAAATACACGCCAACTTCATTCAACTCACAAACATCCCGCGCAGTGGTATTGCTGGGCGAGCAACATGATAAATTGTGGAATCACACAGAAGAAATTTTGCGTGAGGTTGTAGGTAACGAAGAAGCATTCAAATCTACAGCTGAGAAAATGGCAGGATTCCGTAGCGGTTATGGTACGGTTCTGTTCTTCGAAGACAACAACGTAATCGCACAACTTCAACAGAACTTTGCAGCTTATGCGGATAACTTCCCAATCTGGGCTAACCAATCCAACGGTATGTTGCAACTGGTGATCTGGACAGCATTGGAACAAGAAGGATTGGGCGCTTCTCTGCAACACTACAATCCACTGATCGATGAGAAAGTTAAACAAGAGTGGAACATTCCAGAAAACTGGAGACTGATTGCTCAGATGCCATTTGGTAAACCGACAGCTACACCAGGTGAGAAGGAATTCCAACCGATTGAAGAGCGTGTAAAAGTACACAAATAAGCTACATTACTTTTAGCTGCTTTCAATCCAATTCCCAACATTTAACCACATACGGCCTCGCTTCAATTTGGTACGATGATCTATGATCGTACTCCAATGAAGCGAGGCTTTTTAATTTGATAAATGGAAAAAAGAAATTAACCTATAAACGGATATTAACGCTGGTATTGAGTGGAGTGGTTCTACTTGGCTCGGTGACGAGCTACAACATTAACGCGGCTCAAGCTGCGGGTGCTACGCAGCAATTTCAAGACATCAGTAATAGTTATGCTCGTGTTGCTATTATGAATCTAGTAAACAAGGGAATCGCCGCGGGTACCACCGACCGTACTTTTGAGCCTAAGAAAGCAGTGACCCGAGCAGAGTTTGCCACTTTTGCGGTTAGAGTACTGGGATTGAAGCCAGTGAAAAACAATCTAAATCCTTATCAGGATACGAGTTCAAATGCTTGGTATTATGGCAATATCTCTGCGATGACAAACCTTAATATTATGGAAGGAAAGGGTCAGGGGATATTTCAACCTAATGCCAACATTACGAGAGAGGAAGCAGCAACACTACTCGTAAGAATGCTGAAGCAACAGGCAGGCTCTACAGGAATACTTCCTTATACTTATGCAGATGCATCTCTTATATCAAGTTGGGCCAAACCTTATGTACAAGCAGTCTACCAATTAGGTTTAATGCGAGGCAGTGATGGATACTTCCGACCACACGATCAGGTGACTAGAGAAGAAGCGGCGGTTATGCTTGATGCGATTCTGCAGAATAAAGCATGGTCTGAGCAGCTGCAAACACCAGATCAATTGGGGATTCAACTTGGCTGGCAATATGACTCAACGACAGCAGAATTTAAGCAACAGGTGCAACAATCGGAAGTGAACACACTCGTGCCGCGATGGTTCTTCCTGAATAGCAGTATGCAGGTGACCGACCATACCGATTCAACATTGTTAACGTGGGCAAGGTCTACGGGACGGGAGGTATGGCCTCTTCTGGGGAACCGTTCGAATCCGACACTGACCCATCAGATGTTATCTAGTGCTACGAATCGAGCTAATGTGATATCCCAGGTGGTTGCTTATGTGAAAAAATATGATTTACATGGCATTAATGTGGATTTTGAAAATGTACAGCCTGCCGACCGAGAGGGGTTGACTTCGTTTGTCACATCCCTGGCGGCATCTCTACATGCCATAGGTGCGGTTATATCTGTGGATGTGTCCCCTAATCTCGGAACCGATTGGACAGCGGCATTTGATTACGCTAGGTTAGGGGCAGTATCTGATTATATGGTGCTGATGGGATATGAAGAGCATTGGAATGGTGACCCCATTGCTGGTTCGGTTGCATCGCTATCATGGGTAGAACAAGGATTAGACACCATGCTTACTGATGTTGTACGCTCCAAAGTAATATTGGCACTTCCGCTCTACACACGGGATTGGTCATCACGGAACCCGGCTACAAGTTCATGGGATATTACGCTCGGGGAGCAAGGCATGCGAGCCAAGGCCCAAGGCTCTGTGAGACAATGGAATGCTAGTTTGGCACAGTATGTTATTGGTTATTCAAGCAGCGGTATTCCACGATATATCTGGGCAGAAGATAGCCGATCTTTAACTGCGAAAGTGAGGATGAGCACAGCAAGGAATATTGCTGGTTTAGCGTACTGGTATATGGGTGGAGAAACCTCAGATGTATGGAACGCCATCTCGAATGCTAATCGCTTTGAGTCATATGTATTTTGAATATCTACAAACAACCCAAATGAACCGAGTTGCTCGCGGACGGTTTGGGTTGTTTGCTTTGGAACAAACTATAGGTAGGCGTTTGAGTTAGTGTAGTTAGTTTAATGTATATAAGGGTTTTATGAAACTACACATAAAAGAATAGAAGATGATAGCATTGGAGGAGAGAGAGCATGCAGAATTATGATTGCATTATTGTAGGCGGAGGAATTGCAGGGCTTCAGGCAGCGATCCAGCTGGGACGCTATAGCTCACATCGCGTGCTTGTAATTGATGCGGGAGAAGGACGATCCACCCTGTGCCGTACCTATCACAATATTCTTGGTTATCCTGACGGCGTCTCTGGAGAAGAGTTACGTGCCAAAGGTAGAATGCAGGCAGAACGAACCGGAGTTGAATTTCAAAAGGGGCGTGTGATCGAAGCTAAGCGGAAAGGGGAACGTGTTCAGCTTATCAGTGATAATGGGATGATCTTTGAAACGAGCACCGTTCTACTAGCAACTGGACTTTCTGATCGAATACCGGATATTCAGGGGTTAAATCCAACACTTGGCAAGACGGTGTATGTGTGCCCAGATTGTGATGGCTATGAAATCCAAGATCGTAAGACCGTCTTATTAGGTTCTGGAGAAGCTGGTGCGAATATGGCACTAGTATTAATTGAACGAACCAACGATCTGTTATATGTGAATCATGAACATAAGCAGATCTCGGCTGATCTTCATCGTAGAATGAAGGAAGAGGGAATTCGTTATCTGGAAGCCACTGTACAGGAAGTGCAGCAATCAGAAGAGGGTTATATTACAGGAATTCTAACAGATGATGGTCAAATGTATGAATCTGAGCGCGGTTTTATCGCTTTTGGAGGCAACCGGGTACACTATGAATTAGCAGAGCAATTGGGTGCAGAGATTGCTGACAATAGACATGTGAAAGCTGACCCACGTACAATGATAGCAGCTCCGAATGTTTGGATTGCAGGGGATCTCGGTGTGCACGCCGAACAAGCGACAGTAGCGATGGGAGAAGGAGCCATTGCGGCGATCTGGATTCACAAGGAATTGCAGCGTATTGCTAAGGAATCAAAGGTAAGCCAGTTCTGATCAGGTGAAAATTCCTGTAATTGATATCTCAAAAATCTGTAATCGATATCGCAAAATAATCAAGAAGAAAAAAAGAAAAAGTCCTTTTACCCTGGATAGGATAGAAGGGCTTTTTCGATTCTGTAGCCAGTTTTATCAATCTTTTTTATCAATTTGTTCATTTTTGGAATTCTTTTTGGGGTGAGCTATATTGTCTACAATGTCCCCAACAGCATTCTCGATCATGTCCGTTGGCCCCGGATTATCTTGGTCTGGGTGTAAGATGGTGTTTACACCAGGTTTGAGATTGTTATTCGTTTTATCTTTTTTTGACTCACTCATCATTTGTTCCTCCTTCTGATATGAAGTACAAGGTATACCTAACATCTGCAATTGTTGTAATCTATATGTAAACGATTAACCAATTCGTTTCATTTGAAACGTGGTAAACGGAGGGATCGAGTGTAAGTGGTCAAAAAAGGTATGATACTCCTATTACTGGCGATGTTATGTATTTGGTCTTACTGGAGAACGAGTGGAAGTGATCAAGACCCTTATCTAATCACTGATTATAGTCGTCTGCATCCTGTAAAGGTGGAGCGTATTGTACCAGGACAAGAGGAAGAGCAGCTAATTCAGCTACTACAGGACGCCAAAAGGCATAATCTGACCGTATCGATTGCTGGACAACGACATAGTCAGGGAGGCCATACTTACTACGAGGATGGAATTGTTATTGATATGACATCGTATAATCGGGTGCTTGAGATTCTGCCTGATGCGAAGAAAATGACAGTACAGGCGGGAGCTACCTGGGCGGATGTACAACGGGCGATTAATCCCTATGGGCTATCTGTGAAAAGTATGCAGTCCCAAAACATATTTACGGTGGGTGGCTCGATTAGTGTAAATGCACATGGACGTGAACTTCGTAATGGAACATTGATGGAGAGTGTTGAATCCTTTCGGTTGTTAACAGCAGATGGCCAGATTCGCGAAGTCAGTCGTACGCATAATGAAGAACTCTTCTCTTTGGCCTTAGGTGGATATGGGTTATTTGGTGTAATTCTAAACGTCACGTTAACGTTAACTGATGATGAATTGTACCGTTTGACCACAGATCAGGTTCTCGTTGAAGATTATCCGGCGTATTTCCGTAAAGATATCTTAGGGGATTCGAGTATGCGGATGCATCTGGCACGCATTTCGTTGATACCGGGTGAAGGCTATTTTCAGAATATGTATGCCATCAATTACGCTTTAGATTCTGAAGGTGACTTGAATGATTACAATCATCTTGCCAAGCGAGAGCAGGGTGTATTACCAGCCAAAGTCCTGTTTAATCTAAACCGAGAATTTCCGTGGGCAAAGGACTGGTTCTGGCAATTACAGCAACGATATTTTGAGTCTCAGGATGGTCAGCGGATCAGCCGCAATAATGCCATGGCATCTCCGTCCGCATTTATGGAGTATCATCAGCCTGGAAGTAATGACCTGCTTCAAGAATATTTTATCCCGATTGATGAATTTCCGGCCTTTGTGCAAGAGATGGGGAAGATTGTAACCGAACAAGAATTAGACTTGCTCAATATAACGGTACGTTACGTGAAACAGGATGAAGAGGCTATGCTCTCGTATGCGACACAGGATATGTTTGGTCTGGTCTGTCTTTTTCACGCTTCATTATCGGAGGAAGAACAGACTACGTTCAAATCTGGTCTTCAGCGGATCATTGATGCAGCTATTGCGCACAACGGTACATATTATTTGCCTTACGAGGCTTATGCCACGTCAGAACAATTCGAACAAGCCTATAAGCATAAGCAGGCTTTTTTTGCGGCCAAAGAACGATATGATCCTGAGCATCGGTTTATGAATTATTTTATGGAGCAGTATGGGGGGAACGTAAATGAGTATTCAATGGCTTGTTCGCTCACAGAGCATCGTCACCTTGGCATCAGGCATGATCTACCCGTATTATTTGCTTTTTCTCAAAAATCTAGGCAATAGCTTCTCGAAATACGGTTTAGCCTTTGCCGTTTTTACGATCAGTTCCGCTGCTGCTTCCCAATGGCTCGCACCTCGTCTAGATCAACATGCGAAGCAATGGCTTATTGTCAGTTCACTAGGCATGGCGGTCGCCATGATCGCTTTTCCATGGGTCTTGTCGTATATATGGGTATTGATATTACAGATGGTCATGGGCTTGTGTAATGCAATGCAACGTATGAGTGAGCGTACATTACTAGCGGATCATACCTTACCGGGTCAGCGTGGACAGGCTATGGGGAACTATCATTTTTGGACATCGGCGGCTTCAGGCTTTGCTGTCATTTTGGGAGGCGTGCTGATTGATTGGCTCACGATTGATGTACTATTTTATCTGAGCGCAGCATTATACGTAGGTGGGGCATGGGCTGTGGGGAGATCCACATCCTCCGTGGAAACGAAGTGATGGTAAAAAGTAGCACGTAGCACTGGCTGATTAATCTTTGAGCAGAGGTTTATATTATAAGTAGTTATATTAATCACACTCAAGGAGGAATTCCGAATGACTGAAAACAACCATGTTATTCATAAAGATGGGCAGGTCGCTACAGAACAAGTAGAAGGTGCAATCAACAAAATTCCTTCCGAACAGAGGGATAACATTTTAGAAAACTTTGATGCCTTTAAGGAATACCTTGGAAAACGTATTGCCGTTGGAGAGTCCATCGGACTGGGTGAAGAACAAATGGCCAAAATCGCTGAGAAAGTAGCCGATTATCTGGCTGCGAAGGAAGAGCCCCGCAACCGGGAAGAGAAATTGCTGCAGGAGCTATGGAATGTGGGTAAGGAAGAAGAACGTCATTTGCTTGCTCATATGCTCGTCCGCTTAGCGCAGCATGCACAATAGTCGATAACAATAGAGACCTTGGATGAGAACATCCAAGGTCTTTCATTATTCTGACTTCATTACCGTTCTCAGTATTGTCCGTTCGTTATCGTAACTAAGGAGAGCAGTGGTAACGTTCATTGTAACTATTTTTCATCTGGTTGATACTTTTGCAATATCGACTTCACGTATGATATAGAAAGTTAGAATCAACCGATTAACTCATGTAGCGTTTGAGATGGAAGGCTTACGGTTAAGGAATAGTAACGTTCATATAAGGAGAGATGCTGCCTATGAAGAACGCGGCGAAACAATGGAAACTACGAATGCTGGGTATTGCGGTTGCGGTGCTGGGCATGATTGTGATTGCTACATATGTATTAACACCTGCTAACGCAGAGGAGAATGCAACTGCTACTCCGGCTGCTGCCAAGCAAGTTCAGGCTAACAATTCTGAGATGTTTACAGCATATGTAGACGATCTACAGCAGGAGAACGGCAAACTGTATCTTGTGGTCGATAAAATTGGCTGGTATCAAGGTGAAGAAGCAGATAAAGTGTTTGAACAACGCAATCCGAACTCGGGTCTAGACGGTGCTCCGGATGGGTATTATATCGTCAATGATAATGAGGAGCAGGAGAAGTTTGAAGTGAGTGCAGATGCTGAGGTATTGATGCAACTGTATGATCGGGATGGAACAATTCAGGGTGCTGACATTCAATGGAATGAGCCAATTGAACTGAGTAAATTCGAAGCTCTGTATGATAAAAAAGATATTTTGGATCTTGCTGTATTTCCATATCACCTGACGGTGCAAGACGGCAAAGTGGTGAAAATTGTTCAACAGTATATTCCTTAAAGGTAAAGGACAAGATTGAAGCATTCCTTCCGTTCGACAAGAGCGGTTAGGAATGCTTTTTTGGTTGGAACCATTCTAAAATACCTTCAGCTACTTCCAAGTCGTTACAAAATCAATGATAAATACGCAATAAAATGGATTCAGTTATGACAAATAATCGAAGAAGATTGTAATTCATTGTAGGTACAGTTATCATTAGAAGAATGGTTTTTTTACATATTTTCAGGGGGATGGTCATGCTTAAAGACATGATTGCTTTAACAAAACCAGGATTGCTGCGGTTGAATGTATTTGCGGTAGCCGTAGGCTTCTGGGTCGCTTCAAAGTGGGATATTTCTTGGTTATCCTTGTTCATGGTCGTGATTGGATCTACATTGGTCATTGCCTCAGCTTGTGTTATTAATAACTATTGGGATCGAGAACTTGATCAGAAGATGGAACGGACGAAGAAGCGGATTGAGTATATCAATCATCTGAGGCCGGCATTTGTGCTCTGGTACGGAATTGTACTTGGTGTCGCAGGGTTCATTGTATTGTATATTATGGTTAATCCGTTGTCGGCATGGCTCGGCCTGGGTGGATGGTTTGCTTACATTGCGATCTATACCATCTGGCTGAAACGCAGCTCGACCTGGAGTACATCCCTTGGGGGAATCGCAGGTGCAATGCCACCCGTCATTGGTTACTGTGCTGTTACGAATCAGATTGATATCGGTGCATGGTTGCTCTTCGCTCTGTTATTTCTCTGGCAGCCGCCCCATTTCTGGTCACTTGGCATTCGGCGGGTGGAGGAATATCGCGCGGCTGGATTCCCCTTGCTGCCTGTTGTCAAAGGGGTAAAGCGCACGAAGCTACAGATGATTCCTTATGTATTGCTGCTGTTACCCTCGGTGTTTCTACTGTACTACTATAACTATGTAGGGTTGGTATTTCTGATCGTAGCTCTAGGCGGCGGACTTCTCTGGTTAATTCATACGTTGAGTGGTATTAGAACGAAGGATACAGAGAAATGGGCGAAAATCAATTTTTTGATCTCGGTCAATTACCTGATGGTGGTATTTATCGTGATGGTGGCTAATACGACTTGGTCGTAACATAGATCCCAGGTGAACAACCTTTAAAAGCATTCTATGGAGAATAGATGGACAACCTTTGTTGTCTTGAGATACTCCTTGGGGTGCTTTTTTAGTATATGATATAATGATAAGATGTACATAAAAGGATGTTTTTGGGAGAATGGAGTATCGAGATGAACGAATTACAGCAGGCTATTGCGTTAAGACAAGAGGGGAAAGCCGAAGAGGCGATTGTGTTATTAAAAATAATAACGGATCAGGAGCCGGCTCATGCTCAGGCATGGTATCAGCTCGCATGGGCACATGACAACCTAGGGTTGGAGCGGGAAGCTGTTCCTTACTACGAAAAGGCGATACAACTCGGACTAGATAAGGAAGATCAAGCTGGTGCTATTCTTGGTTTGGGGAGTACCTATCGAACATTAGGGGAGTACACAGAGGCTGAGAAGTGGTTGGCGCAAGGGATCAAGTTATTCCCTGAACGGCGTGAATTTGAAGTGTTTTATGCCATGGTTTTATATAATCTCGGTAAACATACCGAAGCAATGCAACGTCTGCTCATCCAATTAGCAGATACGTCTAACGATACCAATATCGTTGATTATCAGAAAGCTATTCGTTACTATGCAGATCAGCTTGATCGCGTGTGGGAGTAATACTTAAATTCGGGAGGTATTCGCATGCCTTTTCTTAAAAAAGTCGTAATTCGCTGGCACGATTGTCCACCGGAACAACAAAACGTGTTTCCCTATCAAATTCCCGCATTACGTCATCTTGATGAACTGGAATTCAGACATAATGTAACCTTCTTGGTGGGGGAGAATGGTTCAGGCAAATCGACACTGCTCGAAGCAATCGGCGTAAGCTGTGGTTTTAGCATTGTTGGTGGCAAGGATCTGGTTATTACGAAAGAAAAAGACGATGCCTCGTTATCAACTATTCTGAACCTGCAATGGATGCCGAGAGTTAAACAGGGGTTTTATTTTCGAGCTGAAACCTTTGATACATTTGCCAAGTATATCGATGAACTCGCTGATGATCCTGACGTTGGCAAGAGCGCATACGCGCCGTACGGGGGGAAGTCTCTGAATGTGCGATCACATGGGCAGGGATTTCTTGAATTTCTGACCAATCGTCTGAGTACAAAAGGATTATATTTATTGGATGAGCCCGAATCTGCTCTATCGCCTCAGAACCAGCTTGTCTTGTTACGGATGATCCATGAGATGGAGAGTAGTGGGTCGCAATTTATCATCGCGACGCACTCCCCTACATTAATGTCTTATCCAGGTGCTTGCATATACGAGTTCAGCGAGGAAGGGATTATGGAAGTGGCATATGAAGATACGGAGCACTTTCAACTGACCCGTGACTTTCTTAACTACCGAGAACGGTACTATAAGCAGTTGTTCGAGGACTAGGGCATGTCCTAGTTGAATTGTGGCAACCATTCTTGTACCGTTTCGATAAACCGACGTGATGCGGGTGCAAGATTACCGAGTGAGGTACAGGCGATGCCAATGGTGCGATAAGGCTCACCTGTGATGGGAACAAGAGCGAACTCATCGGTGTGACCTTGTACCACCATTTCGGGCAGCAGGCTGATTCCAAGCCCATTTCGAACCATTGCCATGATGGCTTGATCCTCGGCTACTTCGTAGATCACGTTCAGTTTCACGGCATGCATGCGAATTAAACGTTCAATTTCGTTGTCACCGCCCCACTTCGGCAGAATGAAAGGTTGTTCCTGTAATACATCGAAACTAACAGATGTGTTGTGAGCCAGGGGATGATCTAGAGGCAGGATGCACATCATCCTGTCTTTTTGTAATGGGATCGTTTCATAGGGTGTAGTTTCACCAAGGGACAAAAATCCAAGATCAATCGCTCCACCGGCAAGCCAGCCCTCGATTTCTGCATAATCACCCTCCCATAGCTTGATCTCAATTCCGGGGTGACGCAGCCGAAATTGCGTAAGGATTCCAGGCAGCCATTGCGTTGACACACTGGCGAATGTTCCAATGCGAACGGTACCCACCTCAGCCCCTCGGATCAGGGAAATCTCTTGATTCATTAATTCTGTCCAGCGCAAAATCTCACGTGTATATCCTAGAACTCGTTCACCCTCAACTGTAATTCGAACCCCTGACCGTCCTCGAGTCAGTAGAGGGAATCCACATTCTTTCTCAAGACTAGCGATCGCATGACTAACTGCCGATTGCGTGATATTCAGTGCTTCTGCTGCTTTGGTAAGGCTGCCATATTCCACGATGGTATTGAAAATTTCGTATTTAATTAACGACATGAGCACATGATTCCTCTCATTTCAAATTACATGAAATTAATTCATGTATATCATTATAATTATTCATTTTAATAATGCAAAGAGATCGTTTATACTTGCCAAGGCGAATTCATTTGCACTGACAGATAAGCATATAAGATCATACAGAATGAAGGTAGACGTAGAATGAGTAGAGTTAGCACTAGACCCATTAATGGTGCGAGAAGAGCTGACATTCAGATGTTGCTTGCAACCGTTATTTGGGGATCATCGTATTTATTTATGAAATCTGGACTGGAATCGATGCAGGAATTAAATTTAGTTGCTTTCCGGTTTGCAATTGCATTTATTGCCGCCGCCGTTATTTTTCACCGCAGGTTATTCCGAATGGATGTCGGTACACTTGTAGCAGGAGCGGTTATGGGAACAGCATTATTTGCAGCATTTGTGTTCATTACATATGGTGTTCAGCGAACAACGACATCACAGGCTGGTTTTTTGATTAGTTTAGCTGTTATTTTTGTACCGATTCTAACAACCATTATTCATAGACGTATGCCAGATAGACGTCTCATGATGAGTATCATTGTTGCCGTTACTGGGCTGGGATTGTTGACTCTTCAGCACGAGCTCAGCTTACATACAGGAGATATTCTATGTATTGTTGCAGCATTGATCTACGCGATCTACATCATGATTGCTGGTAAATTCACACCGAAGCATGATCCTTTAACGCTGGGAACGGTGCAACTAGGGGTTGCTGCTATATGGGGGATCGCGGCAACCTTGTTGTTCGAGAGTCCTCGTCTGCCGGATTCACCTGAGTCTTGGGCGGCCATTCTAGGATTGGGTGTGTTGTGCAGCGGTATAGGTTATATATTGCAGACATTAGCACAGCGTCATGCTTCACCGACTCGGACAAGTCTAATATTCTCTTTAGAGCCGCTATTTGCCGCTGCGTTTGCTTTTAGTTTTCAAGGTGAAACCTTAACGCTACAAGGATACACGGGAGCAGCACTCATGTTGGTTGGGGTATTAATTACCGAGATCAAAGCCGTTGAACTGATGTTCTGGCGTCGCAAGCAACCTAGTATACCCACAGAATTTGGAGAACGGGGAGCACCTGGCGTGTAGGATCGTATCATTAGCGATATATAAGGAGTGGGGAATCTTTTCGTTCAAATGAAGAGAGCCCCACTTTTTTTGTTTTGCATGTTCAATCTAATAATGGATTATTAAATATGCTTTTTCGAAAAAAATATTACCCTAACAACCAAACAAAATAATAACTTGTTTTGTTGAATCTTAGTTTTTGTGCTACACTGGATGAAAATAAGGGAAAACGGGTGAGTCGTATGGCTAAAAAGGTAACGATGCAGCAAATTGCCGATGCTGCCGGGGTATCGAAGTTTGCTGTCTCTCGTGCTCTAACAGGCAAGCCGGGGGTAAGTGAGTATACACGGGAGATGATTATTAAGACGGCAGCTCAATTAGGTTACTTCAAGGCTGAACCGAAACGTTATCCGATAGAACAGGCAGTGGAGCAGGATCATATTGCAGATAACACAGGAACCATTTTGGTGCTGTTCCCTAATATTCGATCACAGAATCGCTCTTCCCTCTACTGGGGGCCAGTTTTCGACGGTATTTCAGCTCGCTTGAATGAGAAGGGGTTAGACATATTAACCCTAACGGAACCTTCATCGGATCGGATGTTCTCTGTGCTGAATCCAGAAGCAATCAGAGGAATTATCACGGTGGGTGCAATCTCTACTTCTGTATTACTGGAGATCTATCGGTTGCGAATTCCGCTTGTGATGGTGGATCATGAGGAACCGGCGGTTCATGCAGACACTGTGTTCACGGATAATGTGAAATGTATGAGGGAACTCGTGCTTATGCTGATTGGCAAAGGGTACAGGCACTTTCAGTTTGCTGGCGAGCTGCCTGATGCAGCGAGTTTCAGAGAGCGCTGGTTTGGCTATCGTTCCGTGCTGGAAGAGATGCAGATTCAATCCAATCAGCAGCCTGGACTGCTTGGGCCAAACAATGAACATATTCGCAAAGCAATTGAAGAAATGGAGATTGAAGATCTTCCCGAGGTCTTTGTCTGTGCCAATGATTTTACAGCTGTGGTCGTGCTACGTGCCCTTAAGAATAGAGGGATTGATGTCCCAGAACGCTGCTCTGTTACTGGCTTTGACAATACAAGGGCTGAGGAGCCAATAATGGCTTCTATCCATATTGATAAGGAGCATCTGGGTAAGAGAGCGGTTGATCATTTATTATGGCGGATTGAACACCCTGATCAGCCTTTTGAGCGCAAGTTAATTTACTCAGAGTTAGTTGTACGTGATATGCATCAGACGAAACTACTGTAGAATAAGCGCATAGGCTTTACAGCATAAATGAACAGAAGTTCCACAAAGACATAGGCATGTTGCAGCCTAATGTCTTTTTTTGTTTGCCTGAATTAACCTAATGTAGACCAATCACAAAACCACTGTTGACTATTCTGAGGTTGTCGTGTTATTTTTGTTTTGTAAGTTATTCATTTTATAATAACAAAACCTAACAAAATGTTTTTCTAATGTTTGCAAAAAAAACTTTATTCATAACGGAGGCCATGATGAGTACAATACAATCACAGGTTTTTCAGAACTGGACGTTTAAGGCATGCGAGGATCAAGAATGGTTACCCGCACAGGTGCCGGGCTGTGTACATACGGATTTGCTGAAGCTGGGGAAGATTCCAGATCCGTTCTATGGAACAAATGAGAAAGAGGTTCAATGGATTGATAAGAAAGATTGGGAATACCAAACGAAATTTGATGTTCAAGAGAAGTTATTTGCACAGGAGCATCTGGAGCTTGTATTCGATGGACTAGACACCTATGCCGATGTGTATGTGAATGAGCAACATGTGTTGTCTGCTGACAATATGTTTCGTGTGTGGAACGTTGATGTGAAAGCGGTTGTCAAAGCGCAAGATAATGTACTTAGAATTCGTTTCCGTTCTCCGATTCAGGAAGATCTGCCTAAGCTTGAGAAGCTTGGATATGCACTGCCAGCAGCGAATGATCAATCCGATGTAGGCGAACTTGGAGACAAAAAGGTGAGTATTTTTGCTCGGAAGGCTCCATATCACTATGGATGGGATTGGGGTCCACGGTTCGTAACAAGTGGCATCTGGCGTGAGGCTCGGTTGGAAGGCTGGTCTGAGGTGAGAATTAATGATGTATTTATCCAGCAACAGGACGTGAGCGCTTCGGTCGCTTCATTAACCGCTGTAGTAGAGATCGATGCAGACCATGCGGGTGATACCGTCATTCGGATCAGTACAGATGGTCAGGTCTGGGAACAGACTGTAACGTTAAAGGCAGGCCTACAGACCGTAGAAGTTCCTGTTACGATTGATCAACCGAAGTTATGGTGGAGCCGCGGACTTGGTGAAGCACATTTGTATTCTTTTGTGACAGAGGTGCTTGCTGGAGAGCGTGTGTTGGCGGAGTCAACGGTTAAGACGGGGATTCGTTCGATTCGTTTGGTTCGTGAGAAAGATGAGGTTGGGGCATCCTTTTATTTTGAGTTAAACGGCGTGGCGGTTTTTGCCAAAGGAGCTAACCATATTCCGAACGATAGCTTCATTACCGAAATTACGGCTGAACGATATCGCCATGAGATTGTCTCCGCTGCGGAGTCCAATATGAATATGTTAAGAGTATGGGGCGGGGGTATCTACGAAGAGGATGTATTCTACGATTTGTGTGATGAATACGGTCTATTGGTATGGCAGGACTTCATGTTTGCGTGCAGTATGTACCCTGGAGATGAAGCGTTCCTAAATAGTGTGAGACACGAAGCTATTGATAATGTTAAACGTTTGCGTAATCACCCTAGTATCGCATTATGGTGTGGTAACAATGAGATCGATTCGGCGTGGGCTCACTTCAATGAGAATGGTGGCTGGGGCTGGAAGAAAGACTTCAATACAGAGCAACGCGAGAGCATCTGGGCAGATTACAAAGCCGTTTTCCACGATCTATTGCCAGAAGTAGTGGAAGCCTATGCACCTGGTATTGATTATTGGCCATCTTCACCGCTAGTATCTCTGACAGATGATGAGAAACAACATGCTCATCCTTCTACATCCGAAGGAGATATCCATTACTGGGGCGTATGGCATAGTGTTGAACCATTTGAGAACTATAACGTTCACGTTGGCCGCTTCATGAGTGAATACGGATTCCAATCCTTCCCTGAATATAAATCAGTGCGTACTTATGCCGAGGAAGAGGATCTGGCTCTTGAATCCGAAGTGATGCTGGCTCACCAGAAGAACGGAGCAGGCAATCGTCTGATCAAACAATACATGGATATGTACATGCACGAACCGAAGGATTTCCCATCCTTCCTGTATATGAGTCAAGTTCTTCAAGCAGAAGCGATGAAGACAGCTATTGAAGCGCATCGTCGCCGCAAACCTTACTGCATGGGCACGCTCTACTGGCAAATGAATGATTGTTGGCCTGTAGCTTCATGGGCAGGTATGGACTATCTCGGTCGTTGGAAAGCATTACAGTACTACGCGAAACGTAGCTTCAGTGATGTACTGATTTCAGTAGATGGTACCAAGGAAGATACAACGGATATCTACCTAATCTCTGATCAATTAGAGGCAGTGGAAGGAACATTGCAACTACGGCTCATCGGATTTGATGGAACTGTGCATCGTGAAGAAGAGCATGAGGTAACGCTTGCGCCGAATTCCGGCCAACAGGTGCTTTCGCTCAATCAAGCAGAATGGTTACAAGGGCATAGTCCAGCGACAACGTTACTACGACTTGATCTGAAGCAAGAAGGACAGGCGGATATTGTGCAAGAGCACTATTTTGCTCCATCGAAGGATATCGGCTTGAAGCAGGCTGAGATTCAGGTAAAAGAAGTTAAGGAGAACGATGCGGTGTATCTCGTACTTGAAAGTGATGTTCTTGCGAAACAAGTATGGATCTCGTCAGAAGCAGAAGGCGTTTTCTCGGATAATTTCTTCGATCTCATTCCAGGTATCCCTGTTAAGGTGAAGTTTACGTCGAGAGCCGGACTACAAGATTCAAGTGCAGTATCGTCTGCGGGTACCATTCAGGTTCGTTCGATGGCTGATTTTATTAAGCTATAATCACATGAATAAAAATTATTCAGCTTCAGTATTCAATGTTAAAAACGTGCTGCTTCGTTTTCACCGGAGCAGCACGTTTTCTTATATGTAAAACTCATCGTGTGGGGGAGAGAAAGTATCCGCCGTAAAAGAACATTAGGCAGGACTTAGCGCTTGCAAGCCTGCAGTTATTTACTCTGTTCTTCACTTTGAATTTGGTTCAATTGATCGAGACTTAATGTAAGGTCATTTTCGGGATTGGCACTTACAATCACTGGAGATGAGGTCTGTTCTGTAGACTGACTGGATTTGCTCGCCGGTTTGATCACATACAGACTTTGAATGGAGTTCAGGAGACTGGCGGGTGTGTCTTCATAGGTTTCGAGAAAGAGTACATAATCCTTCGTAGGAATAAGCGAGACGTGGTCATCATTGATAATCTCTGTGTTATTCAGTTGTCCTCCCAGTTGTTTAACTTCAAGCGTATCCCCCGCTACGAATGCACCTTTGTAGGATTCGGCAACTTGAATCGTATGAATGGTGTAGATTTTGTCAAAAGCAAGCTCTTCATTTCCAGCATCTAACGTAACCTCTTGGCTATTCTCCTGATCAGCTTCGGAAGCTTGTACCCTATCATTCAATGCTTCTACACGAGTTTGGATCACATTACCCTTAATAATAGTATCCGCTCGATCAGAGAGGTCGTTGATGCTTGGATAGTTGGGAAAGTCTTCAGAAGCAATTACAGTGATCGGAGCCTGAGGCGTTGATGCCGTTTGGGTCGTGACAGAAGAGCAACCTAGTGTGGACAGAATGAAGATTGAAGAGGCTAACAGGGTTAATATTTGGATTTTTCTCATGGATATCGTTCCTCCTTGGAATAGGTTTAGTAGAGAGAGGTATTAGAACGAGGCGTTAGTATCTGGATCTAACATTGTTGATATCAAAGGTCTGCGGCTTGGTCATAGAATTGCGATTACGGGTGTAGGACATGATGGAAGGGCTAGACGTAGTGGGGTTATCTCCAAGCCAAACGGAGTGGCCTAGTTCGTGCACGAACACGCTCTGAATGAAGTTAGATAAGTTGGTTGCGTCTGCTGATATGGTAGAAGCGTTGAGTTCAATTCGGAAGCTTACGACTTGACTACCTGATACAGAAGCATAATTGACACCATAAGCAGTGTTATTGAAGTTTCCGGCGGTGATGGTATTAGGGGAATTGTTTGATTTGGTGAACTGTACTTTGGCACCTGCGTTATTCCAGTTGGTGATAGAAGCGTCCATCGGGGCTTGCCATGTAGAGGTGTAATTATAAGGACGAATAGGAATAGTGGAGCTGGGATAGCCATAATTCAAGAAGGTTGCGGCATAGATTGTACTGCCAAACATCGCAAGGGCTGAGAACAACATGATGCTCATAAGAATTTTCCTTTTCATACTTAAAACCTCCAATAAATGTATTATTTTACTCTATTAGAGTAACAGGGAATTCAGCTATTGAAATGAGTCTCAAGTCATTGTTTTGAAGGATAAATCTCTCTTTTTTTCATTAAAATTAAGCTTATTTCGTCTAAATATCTGGATTGTTGTCGAATCATAACAGGCGTAGAAACATGGTGAGGGACACCGAAACTGTGATTATTAACAATCGATGTAAGCTAGAAGTTCAAGAAGAAGCATGAAAATAAGACGAGTATTTTGTACAGTTATACATGCATAATTTCCCTCCGAATACAAACAATACAAACAACTTAGAGAGGGAAAGGAAGTGCCTTGAGCATGTGCAACCGATTTTCGTTGGCAGCAGATTTAGATGAGGTTAGAGATCATTTCAAAATACAGCGAGTGATGTATTATTACAAAAACCGTTATAATATCAGTCCTACCCAGCATACGCCAATCATTCTTCATCAGGATGGGGAGCGTGTATTGGATGAGTTTCGTTGGGGGTTCATTCCATTTTGGGGACGTGATGCGGTGAATGCGAACCTGATGACTGTGCATGATAATCCTTCGTATTACAAACTGGTGGAAACGAAGCGGTGCGTTATTCCATGCAACGGTCTCTTTTACTGGCGTCAAGAAGGTAAAAAAAGCTTTGCTGTGCGTGTTGTTATGCCAGATCGCGGATTGTTCGGCATTGCCGGATTGTATGAGATCTGGAAAGACACACGAAAACAACCGCTTCGCACCTGCACAATGCTAATGACGGGAGCCAACATGGTTACGCGGGAGTTCGGTAGCAAGATGCCTGCGATCTTGTCCGAAACAGAGATTGATACATGGCTAGATCCGGCTAACACTCGTGTAACGCAACTTCTACCACTCTTGAAATCTTACAATAGTTCAGACATGCATCTATACCCAGTGACACCAATGGTTGCGAACGATGAACATGACTG
The DNA here is from genome assembly GCF_036884255.1 of Paenibacillus tundrae. Classification (NCBI taxonomy): domain Bacteria; kingdom Bacillati; phylum Bacillota; class Bacilli; order Caryophanales; family Paenibacillaceae; genus Paenibacillus; species Paenibacillus tundrae. The sequence continues at coordinate 2,667,993 of NZ_CP145605.1, forward strand.
TTATGAATGCGTAGAAGAGGTAGAACAGAAGCTTGCGTATGTGCGCAGCTACTAAACCAGCTCAACCAATATAGAGCCCATTAAAGGCGGAAAGTCTCTAAGGTGTGCCTGATAACTCCGAAGGACGCAGAATTATCCGAATTTTCGTTCCAAGCAAGGAAGTTTTCTGAAGACGTGCCGGGGCACGTCAAGGGAAAATGACGAAGCAGGGAGCCAAAATATGGTGAAAGATGCACTTCAGCGAGTTTTGAGATACGTCCTATGCTTTCCGCCTTTTGTTGAGGTTTGAGAGACTGAATTTCCGTTTAATGGAGAGGGTGCTCGTTCTGCTGAGAAAAGAAAAGTTGAAATGCAATCGAATAGTAACTATAATAATTACAGTAAAAAGAAATACGTATTCATATATCTATTAAAAGAGATATTTATATTCAGGAGGGAAACCCAAAATGAATCCAAAATTCAACAAAATGTTTGAACAAGTCTCTCTACCCAATGGCATTGCTCTCAAAAACCGGATTGTATTGGCACCAATGACACATATGTCTTCCAACGCCGATGGCACCGTATCCGATGCGGAGCTTGAATATTATGCTCGTCGTACAGGTGGTGCCGGCATGTCTGTAACAGCTGTAACCTATGTCACACCGAACGGTATCGGCTTCCCTGCACAATTTGCAGCTTATGATGACAGCTTCATTCCTGGACTGAAACGTCTGGCAGATACAATTAAACAACAAGGCTCCAAAGCCGTATTGCAAATCTTCCACGCAGGTCGATTGACTCCTGAACAAGCTGTTCCAGCAGGTCAAGTGGTAGCTCCAAGTGCAGTTGCCAGTGAGCGTCCAGGCTCTCCATTACCAAGAGAACTATCCGATGAAGAGATTACGTCAATTATTAAGGATTTTGGTGAAGCTACACGTCGCGCGATTGAAGCTGGATTCGACGGTGTTGAAATTCATGGTGCGAACGGATATCTGATTCAACAATTCTTCTCGCCACATTCGAATCGCCGTGAAGACCGCTGGGGCGGTAGTGTTGAAAAACGTCTGACGTTCCCACTTGCGGTGGTTGATGAAGTTCAAGAGGTTGTGGCAAAACATACCAAACTACCATTCATCGTTGGTTATCGTTTCTCACCAGAGGAACCGGAAACACCGGGTCTGACAATGGAAGAGACGTATGCACTGATCGATGCATTGAAAGAGAAAAACTTAGATTATTTGCACGTATCCCTGAACGAGTTCTGGTCTAAACCAAGACGTGGTGAAGCAGATACACGCTCTAGAATGGAGTTTATCCTTGATCGTGTAGGCGGGAAATTGCCAGTTATCGGTGTAGGTTCAATCCATACAGCGGATCAAGCAGCTGAAGCGCTCGAGAGTGGTGTACCTTTGCTTGCCATTGGACGTGAGCTGATTATCGAGCCAGATTGGGTAGAGAAGATTGAAAGTGGCCGTGAGGAAGATATTGAGACCATTCTGACCAAATCGGATCAGGAGCGTCTAGTCATTCCAGATGGCTTGTGGAATGCTATTATCCATACACCGGGATGGTTCCCAATGGCTGATGACAAATAATGACCGATTTCATTAGAATCGATCATAGTTGATTCTGTCCAGTAATGCAGGACACATGAAGATTAAGGGGGAGCAGAGGCTCCCTCTTTTTTGACATGGTTTCGAAATTCTCCTTCGAAGAGCACTGTGGTATGATGGATGAACAGAAATGTCTTGGATAATCAACGGTTTGGAGTGAAGGAATATGCTCGTTGCGGAACGGTATGAGAAAATAGTGGAATGGGTGGACGCCCAAGGGAGCATGCGCGTTACAGAGCTAAGTGAGCGCTGCGGTGTAACCGAAGAGACGATACGGCGAGATCTGGACAAGCTGGAGCAGGCGGGCAGACTCAGGCGGTCACACGGTGGAGCGGTTACGATTAAATATAAAGATGAGGGACAGCCGGAGATTCCATATCCGGAGCGGGCTGTAACCCATGCCGAGGAGAAGCGTAGAATTGCAGATGAAGCAGTCAAACTGGTCGAGTCTGGCGATCGAATTGCCCTCGATGCGAGTACGACAGCTTGGTATATGGCGGCCGGATTACCGAATATCCCACTCACAGTTCTAACGAATTCGATTAAAGTGGCGGCAGAGCTTAGCAACAAGGAACAGATTCGCGTGATTGCGACAGGAGGTCAATTAGCCTCAAAGTCCCTGTCTTTTGTAGGGCCGCTGGCTGAGCGTTCATTGGACGCATATCATGTGGACAAGGTGTTTTTATCATGTAAAGGTGTGCATCTAAGCAAGGGCATTAGCGAATCGAATGAATTGCAGGCTTTGGTGAAGCAAAAGATGATAAGTATTGCGGATGAGGTCATTTTGCTGGCAGATTCGAGCAAGTTCAATATACAGGCGTTTACTCGGGTCGCACAGATTGATAGTGTGTCGAAAGTAATCACGGATCATGGTTTGGATCCAGAGCAGGTTAGTATGCTAGAAGAACAAATGATTGAATTAATACGAGTCTAATCGTTGACAATAACTATTGTTGAAAGGAATGAATGTGTAATGAAGCATCCTTTTCATTTAAAGGCTGTATGGAATGGTGGACGCAACAGTGAGGGACATATTGATGCTGGCGGATTGAAATCCGTCATCTCCATTCCGCAGGAGATGGGTGGCCCCGGAACAGGCACGAACCCAGATGAAATGCTACTCGGAGCGGCCGCTACCTGTTACGTCATTACGCTGGCGGCGATGTTAGAGCGTTCTGATATTACGCCTCATGAATTGACTCTGGAATCAGAGGCAACGGTGGATGTAACGAATAACATTTTTACGTATGAGCGTATTGTGCATCGACCTAGAATTGTACTGCAAGCAGATGCCACCGAGTCTGATGAAGTGAAGGCAGAGCGACTGGCTCACAAGGCGGAGGAATCTTGTATGATTTCAAGAGCTGTAGCAGGAAATGTAATCATTGAAACAGAGCCCGTAATTGTTAAAGCAAGTGTTGGCCCGATGTGACCAACTGAAGAATAGACGGCAATAGCCGTCATTTTGGGTAAGATGAAGGGAAGTTCAGTATGAGTATACAGAAAAATAAAACCACCCGATTTGCACGGTTGCGACGTGCCATGAAGCTGAATTTCCTCAAATTGTTACGTGCTCCAGGTGGTGCTCACAAAGTATCGACGGGGTTCGCCATAGGCTTTGGGCTGGAACTGATCGTTATTTCTACCGCATCCCTAATTTATCTGGTGTTCTACCCGATTGTTCGGCTATCTGGTGGGTCTTTGCCAGCCGCAATTGTAGGGAATGTTGTTGGTAAGCTTACATTCTTACCCATCATTCTAATGCCGCTCGCGAAGCAGATTGGTTCTTGGATCCTACCAGCACATAGCATGGGGAACGGGATTGTGCATGAGAGTGCATGGATGGAATTGTTCCGTGGGAATTGGTCAGCACTGAGCGAGCTGTTATTAGGTGGACTTGATATTTTGGCAGGCATGTCGATCTTTGGGGCAACGCTGGGGTTGATTTCTTATTTTATCGTGAAGTTCTTCTATGTAAGAGCGCTAAAGCGTCGGTATGAACGCCGATTGGAGAAACGCCATCAAGCGGCGTCATCTCCATCGACTGCCGTACTAATTAGGAAACCATCACAATCATGATAGGCAGTATGCCCATGGAAGCGACGGTTGTCCACAGAATGCAGCGCGACACAAACTGAGGCGAGGCATTGAATTGTTCTGCGAGTATGACTGCGTTTACTGCCGTTGGCATAGATGACAGGATTAGCAGAACGCTGAATAACGTTCCCTCAACTTGAAGCGCACGAAGGATCAAGTAGGAGAGTACTGGTGCTGCGGCTAGGCGCACGACAAGTCCTGTCCAAAAAGCGCGGTGAACGTTCGAAGGCCATGGTTCCGTTGATCCACGTGGACGTAGCATTTGGGCTCCAAGGATGGCGAGCACAACGGGAGCGTATCCTGTTGCAATCAGGGAGATTCCTCCATCTAACGCTTCGGGCAATCGAAGATCGGATGTACGAAGGAGAATAGCGATGGTTGCCGCATAGATCGAAGGCATACGAAAGACGGACAACATAGCCTTTTGGACTGTGAATTCAGATCGTGCTGCAAAAAAGATACCTACCGTATTTACAATAATCATCTGTCCAATCACATAAACCGAAGCCTTATCTAGTCCAAGCTGGCCAAAGGCTAACAGTACAAGCGGGAGCCCGTAATTCACACAGTTCGTAAACGTGGAGACGAGGGTAAGTCCCGCTTTTTCGCTTGCCCCAAGCTTAAAGACACGGCTCAGTAACTCGGCAAGGAGCCAGAGTGCGATAAGATTAATAATTGAAAACCAGAGGGTGCTTGTAACGTCTGTCCATGTAATTTCGGCGTGAAGCAATGTATCAAAGATAAGAGCTGGGCTCAAAATATAGAGGGAAAAGGTGGATAGTGGCCTTGTGTCCCAATTCTTGAATCGTTTGAGTAGAAGACCTGCAATAACAGGAAGTGAGATCGGGAGAAATACGTGATATAGCGTCAACATAAATGAATGCAGCAACGTTGTTCAGTCCTTTCTAGATGTCAAACCTCTCTCATCATATCAGAAATGCATCTTAGGATGAATGGATTGGCTATAATCCATGGAATGTGGGTACTGTAATATGGCTTGTCTCCAGTGTATGGAGAGAGGGTGGATTGCTATTTTGATATGACAGATTTATTATAGAAGAGGTGCAACAAGATTACATACACATAGAGGAGGAAACTATAATGAGTGAATCTAAACGCTTGATCGTACTGACTGGCTCTTATGCCGAAGCTGAGAATGAGGGCATTTATGCATATGAATTGAATGAGGATACAGGAAGTCTGGCGAAGCTAGACGGCATCTCTGGGGTGAAAAACCCAACGTTTGTTAACGTTGATGCAGAAGGCAACAAGCTGTATGCGATTGGTGAAGCAACTTCTGCTGAAGGCAACAAAATGTCTGAAGCGGTAGCACTGAGCATCGATCCTGCGACAGGCAAGTTGTCCTTGCTGAATCGCAAAAACTCCATTTCCGCTCCTCCTTGTCATATCCAGCGCGACCCATCCGGACGTTACTTGATTCTGTCGAGTTACCACGGTGGATTGGTTGGTCTGCAAGCTGTTACGGATAACGGTGAAATCGGTGAGCTATTGGATGAGAAGAAACATGAGGGTCAAGGCGCACACCCTGAACGTCAAGACAAACCACATGTACACTCTGCATTCTTCAGCCCTGATGGCAAATATATGATGGTACAAGATCTCGGTGCAGATAAAATTGCAATCTATTCCATTGATGCAGACAAGAATGAATTGGTACTGCACAGTGAAACGAAAACTCACGCGGGTGCAGGCCCACGTCATTTGGCGTTTCATCCAAACGGTCAATTCGCTTATGTAATCAATGAGGTGGATTCTTCGATTACATCTTTCCGTTATGATGCCGCTGCGGGTACGTTGACAGAAGTATCTACGGTATCTACATTGCCAGATGGTTACGACGGTAAGGAGAATACAACAGCTGAAATTACGGTTTCTAACGATGGACGTTTCGTCTATGGTTCCAACCGTGGTCATGACAGCATCGTTGTGTATGCTGTGGATGCTGATGCTGGACATCTGAAACTGGTGGAGCACGTATCGGCAGAGGGTGAACACCCGCGTCATTTCGCGTTGACTCCAAACGGCAAATTGCTGATTGCAGCTAACCGTGACACAAACAACATTGTGACGTTCACTGTAGATCAAGAGAGCGGACGTTTGAAATACACAGGACACAGCACAGGTGTATCCAAGCCGGTATGTGTGAAGCCTATATATCTGTAAGTTTCCTTTAAGCTGATAATCCTATCGAGGCATTGGTGTGATTTATCATTTCGCATGCGGTGCTTTGTCATATCACAGGGTTGTCCAAGAGATCACTTCCTTTCAATAGAGAGGAGTGATCTCTTTTGTGTTTTTTAACCCGATAGGTAAGTAGGAATACCTAATATAGTTCTTATAACAACATAAATGTATCATTAGTTTCGTGCAAGTAACTACCTCACTTCAAAGTGCGTACTTCCAGAATGGATAGTCAGGGTCTACAATAAACGAGTAGCCACAACCAAACTTTGCATGCATCGAAGCAGATGGAATAGTGCAAGTTAAACATTTAGAGTCGCTTTACAGGAAGTACGCCATACTCATATCTGAACAACAAAGGAGAAATAAATTATGAAATTACAACTCGCACTGGATCTCGTTAATATCCCTGATGGTATCGCACTTGTTAAAGAAGTTGAACAATATATTGACATCGTTGAGATTGGTACACCAATCGTAATTAACGAAGGATTGCACGCTGTTAAAGCAATGAAAGAAGCTTTCCCTAACCTGCAAGTCCTTGCTGACCTGAAAATTATGGATGCAGGTGGTTACGAAATTATGAAAGCTGCTGAAGCAGGTGCAGATCTGGTAACTGTCCTTGGTGCAACCAACGACATGACGATCAAAGGCGCTGTGGAAGAAGCTAAAAAACAAAACAAACAAGTTCTGGTTGATATGATCAACGTGCCTGACCTTGAAAAACGCGCACGTGAAATCGATGCTCTTGGCGTTGACTACATCTGTGTACACACAGGTTATGACCAACAAGCAGCAGGACAAAGCCCATTTGAAGATCTGCAAACGATCAAACGTGCTGTGAAAAACGCAAAAACAGCTGTAGCGGGTGGAATTAAGCTCGATACGCTTCCAGAAGTAATCAAAGCACAACCGGATCTCGTAATCGTTGGCGGCGGAATTACAGGTCAGGATGACAAAGCAGCAGTTGCATCTGAAATGCAACGTCTTGTACGCCAAGGCTAAGCATATGAGCACAAACCAATACGCAGCAGATATCTTGAAGGAGCTGGAGCGTACACTGAGCCAGATCGACGATGCAGAAATGCAGACGATGGCTGAGCATATTCTGGCCGCTGAACAGATCTTTGTCGCAGGTGCAGGTAGATCTGGTCTGATGGGTAAAGCTTTTGCCATGAGATTAATGCAGATGGGTCTTCGGGTCTATGTGGTAGGCGAGACCGTTACACCGGGTATTAGTCCGAAAGATTTCCTGCTATTATGCTCAGGCTCAGGGGAGACGGGCAGTCTAGCAGCGATGGCTCAAAAGGCTAACAAAGCTGGAGCACCTGTCGGTCTGATTACCATTAAACCAGAGTCTACAATTGGACAAATCGCAGATTCAGTAGTACGCATCCCGGCTTCAGCCAAAGAGGATACCGCCACTGCTGGAGCGGCAGTAACGATTCAGCCCATGGGTTCCTTGTTTGAACAGGGATTGTTACTAGGCATGGATGCACTGGTTCTTACGTTGATGGAAATGAAGAGTATGACCGGAGCAGACATGTTTGGACGCCACGCTAACCTAGAATAGTATATTTGTCATCGTGTTCGATGAATGTAATAAATAGATCAATGGAAGACCGGAAACCTTTGAATGCAAAGGCTCCGGTCTTTTTTCATGGAAGTGAACCGGCAGTCTGATTTTTCGTCTGACTTTGCATCTTGCCCCTGCTGTAGTAGAATTAATAACAAGCTTTATTTTATATAGGTTGTTCAAAACTTGGCACTGAAAACCACTCTTTTGAACACTTATTTTATAGTATGTACTTATTATGATGTATGAAACGACGAGCTTACTTTGTGTGCATTGTGCATGTGATAGGTGTTGTTCGCGATATACGATTAGGAGATAGGGGGCTCGGTGAATGGCATCCGAAGTCAAGGAACGGATTAACCTGAAAGAGATCAATTGTGAGAAGGAATTAACGCTAGCTGTTATTGGCGGCAAATGGAAATTGATCATTCTATGGCACTTAGGTTTGGAAGGTACTAAACGATTCAGTGAGTTGAAACGACTGATCCCTCATATTACGCAGAAAATGCTGACGAACCAGCTGCGCGAATTAGAGGAAGATCAATTAATTGAGCGTAAAGTATACGCTGAGGTACCTCCACGTGTGGAGTACACTCTGACAGATCATGGACAGAATCTGATGCCAGTGCTACATGCAATGTATAACTGGGGTAAGAACTATGGTGAGAATGTCATCTGGAAGGCATAATTGCCTCCGTAAGCAATATCATCTGGGATCGCTCAATACTTACGTCGAATATATTTAATTTAGAAAATAGTATAGCAATTACTTCAATCGCAGGATTCGTATGGGACACACTCCATAACCTGCGATTTTTTTACGTTCTGAACATAGCTTGAGAATTGATGTTGCTTTTATAAATTGAACAAAATTTGAATCAAAAGTCTCAATTTAGGAGATGTCAGGTATACTTGCTCTCAATATGATAGGATGAGAGATATTGTAAATGTTAGGAGGATGACGAATAACGATGGAAAAAATACGTACACGCGCTGAAGTCGCGGAGGAAACAACCTGGAATTTGCAAGATTTATTTGCCACCGATACAGAATGGGAAGCAGAGCTTGGCGCTCTCCCTGAAGCAGCTGCACATGTCGAAACATTCAAAGGTCGCTTAGGTGAAGGTGCAGAACAGCTATTGGCTTGTCTCGACGCCTTAGAAGCGCTTCAGGAACGGATCGTGAAGACCGCTTCGTATGCTCGACTGAAGCAGTCAGAAGACAGTACGAATCCTGTAAATATTGAGAATTCTGCAAAAGCAGGGGACATCCTCTCTCATTTGTCATCCTCGTTGTCCTTTGTTCATTCTGAGATTACAGATCTTCCTGAAGGTACAGTGGAACGATATACGGAGGAGCTTCCAGGTCTCCAGCCTTATGCTCGCAGTTTGAATCGATTAATCAAAGACAAGAAGCATCGCTTATCTCCCGAGACCGAGAAGGTACTGGCTTCACTTGGAGAGGTATTGGATTCGCCGTACCGTATCTATCTGCGAGGTAAATTAGCGGATATGAAGTTCGATGATGCACTCGATGAGGAAGACAACAATCGTCCACTTTCTTGGTCTTTCTATGAGAATAATTATGAAATGTCTTCGGATACGAAGCTACGTCGCTCAGCCTATGCGGCATTCAGTGCCAAGCTGAACGATTACAAAAATACGTTCGCTGAGGGTTATGCGGCAGAAGTGAAGAAACAGGTCGTGATGTCCCGGTTGAGGGGCTATGACGATGTGACGGAGATGCTCCTTAATTCACAACAAGTATCCAAAGAGATGTACAACAATGTGCTGGATATTATCCAGAAGGAACTCGCTCCACATATGCGAAGACTTGCTGCGCTTAAGAAAAGAGAGCTCGGTCTAGACAAGCTGATGTTCTGTGATCTGAAGGCTCCTCTTGATCCAGAATTCAGTCCAGCGATAACCTATGAAGAAGCATGTAAGTTAATTCAAGAAGCACTTGCTGTTCTTGGGCCAGAGTATGGCGAGATTGTAGATCGGGCATTCAATGATCGCTGGGTAGACTATGCGGATAATGCAGGTAAATCCACGGGAGCGTTCTGTTCCTCGATCTATGGTGCACACTCTTATATTCTCATCTCTTGGGCAAATAACATGCGCGGAGCCTTCACACTTGCTCATGAAGTGGGACATGCTGGACATTTCATGCTTGCTGGGCGCTATCAGCGACTGACGAACACACGACCTTCTTTATATTTCATAGAAGCACCTTCGACAATGAATGAGATGTTGCTTGCAGACCATCTATTGCAACGTTCCGACAATCCGAGAATGCGCCGCTGGGTTATATTGCAGCTTCTCAATACGTATTATCATAACTTTGTTACCCATCTATTAGAAGGGGAATTACAGCGTCGTGTCTATGCTCTAGCGACTAAGGATCAACCGATTACAGCCCAAACCTTGAGCCAGCTCAAAGGTGATATTCTCTCCGAGTTCTGGGGGCCGGAACTGGTCATTGACGAAGGTGCGAAGCTGACCTGGATGAGACAACCTCATTATTACATGGGATTATATCCATATACCTATGCGGCAGGTCTAACTGCATCTACTGCCGCCGCTGTACGTATACGTGAAGAAGGACAACCTGCAGTGGATCGCTGGCTCGAAGCACTTAAGTCGGGTGGAAGCCTTGATCCGCAGGAACTAATGAAGCTTGCTGGTGTGGATATGTCCGGGCCAGAACCCATTCGCTCGGCTGTAGCTTATGTTGGCAGTCTGGTCGATGAACTCGAACGTCTGTATTCCTAACTAGGGTCATATAGTATATGGACGGACAAGGTAAGTAGGTTAATTACATGCACCGTCTCCTTGCAATTGGAGGCGGTGTATCTCATTTCTAGCGAAAGGAAAGATGATGAATGAGTTTACAACGTAAATGTTCATCTCTGGTGCATTAACTATGGATGGGTTCGGTGTCTTTGACGACATGAATGGTGTACCAGGATTTGAGGGCAGTCAAGGCGGTTTCTTTTCAGGATTTGGCTCATTCGAGATGCTGAGCGCATGGATACCAATCATGTTTGGCGTGGTGTTTGTGGGAATTGCGGGAATTATTGCTTATGTGATCATTTCTAACTTACGCACCTGGTCAGCCAACAATGCTGCTGCATTGCTCACATTACATTCCACAATCGTGGCGAAACGGACGCAGGTAAGAGGAGGAGGGAACAGCAGAGCTTCAACGTATTATTACGTGACCTTTGAACTGGATAACGCGGAACGTATTGAACTGATGGTTGGAGGCAGTGATTATGGAGCCTTGGTCGAAAGAGATCAGGGAATGCTTACCTATCAGGGAACTAGATTTAAGCATTTTGAACGAGATCTACAACAGCAGTCTGGGATCAGTACTGGACGTTTCTATACGTAATATGAGAATGGTGGCTCCTTCTAGGCGAAAGGAGTCTTTTTGTATTCAGGAAAAAGAAAGAAACACAGGGTATTCAAACGCTTACAACAATGATATACTCGTAAAATAAAGCCAAACAGTATAAAACAAAAATAAACAAACAACAAAACACATGCCAAAGTACAGAAAAATGAAGTCAGCGATTGACAGAGAAACGACAGATAAAGAAATGCCTCATTATACAATGATATAGAAAGGTGGGTATATAGCCGTGAGTGTACTAGCGTATGATCTTGGCGCAAGCAGTGGCAGGGCGCTGCTTGGGCATCTGAATGATCAAGGCATCGAAACGCTCGAAATCCATCGATTCAAGAATGAACCGGTGAAGGTCGGAGAGCGAATGCATTGGGATATCCTACGGTTACATCATGAGTTGTTGGCAGGACTAAATCTAGTGAAGCAGTCGGGAGAGCAGCCGGAGAGCTTGGCTATCGATTCTTGGGCTGTGGATTATGGGTTGCTAGGTAGTAATGGCGAACTGTTAGGTAATCCGTATCATTACCGTGATGCACAGTTTAACGGCATGATGGAGCAGGTGCGTGAAGAGTTAACATCAGAGGCAATATTCGAACGTACGGGAATTCAATTTCTTAGTTTTAATACGATATATCAGTTAGCTACACTTCGTCGCCATCAATCGCCGTTGCTTAATGAAGCAGAACGCTTTCTGATGATTCCAGATATCCTTCGTTACTTTTTGACAGGGGAAGCTGTGAATGAATTTACGAACGCTACGACGACTCAGCTATATAACCCTACAAAGGCTCAATGGGATCATGAGCTGTTAGCCCATATTGGCATATCCGATAAGTTATTCGGTGAGGTCGTGATGCCAGGAACGCATATAGGTCAGGTTCGAGACAGCATTTGCGGTGATCTGGGGATCTCCGCCATTCCGGTGATTGCGGTTGCAGAGCATGATACAGGTTCAGCTGTTGTAGCGGTACCTGCTACGGATCGTTCATTTGCTTATCTTAGTTGTGGAACGTGGTCATTAATGGGCACTGAGATTGATCAACCGGCCATCAGCGCAGAGAGCTTGGCGTTGAACTTCACGAATGAAGGCGGGGCTGGAGGGACGTTCCGCTTGCTCAAGAACATTATGGGTCTTTGGATATTACAGGAGTGCATGCGTGAGTGGGAGCGTCAAGGACAAGCAATTAGTTATGCTGAATTGTTAGCGAAGGCAGAACGTTCGACGCCATTTGCGAGTCTTTTTGACCCAGATGATGATCTGTTCCTTGCTGCTGGCGATATGACCACTCGCATACAAAAATATTGCCAGGATACGGGGCAGACGCAACCTCAAGATCAAGGTGCAATTGCTCGTGCGATTTTGGAGAGTCTTGCACTGAAGTATCGAAGAGTGTTGGGGTGGACTGAACAGCTCTCCAAACAATCTTTTAACGGATTGCATATGGTGGGTGGCGGTATTCAGAATCGTTTATTATGTCAGTGGACAGCGAATTCAATTGGCAAACCGGTATGGGCCGGCCCCGCAGAGGGCAGTGCAATCGGAAATATGGCGGTGCAGTGGATGGCAAGTGGTGCTTTTAAAGATATTTGGGAAGCTCGTAGAGCCATCCGTGATTCATTCCCGATTACAACGTATGAACCACAAGACAGGACAACTTGGGAAGAAGCGTACGGCAGATTCATACGCATCACAGATGCATTCCGGGCTCAAGCTGAGAGCGAGGTGTAACATGCTAGCAGCAGAGCGGTATGACCGGATTGTGGAGTTGGTTAATGCAACCGGCAGTATGCGTGTATCCGAACTGAGTGAACATTGCCGTGTGACGGAAGAAACCATTCGTCGAGATCTGGATCGCTTAGAACAAGCCGGACGGTTGAAACGTTCTCATGGTGGGGCGGTTAGCATCAAGGAGGATCAACCAGAGATTCCATATCGGGTAAGAGAAACGACGCATGCGGAAGAAAAGAAACGGATTGCTTTGGCAGCGGTGTCCATGATTCGCCCCGGTGATCGCATTCTGCTAGATGCAAGTACAACGGCAGGTTACATGGCCGCCAATATGCCAGATATCCCGCTTACGGTATTAACAAACTCGATTCAAGTAGCGACAGAGCTGAGTAGCAAGGATCGAATCGAAGTGATCTCCACAGGAGGACAGTTGGCTGGACGTTCGTTGTCTTTTGTAGGGCCACTTGCGGAGCGTTCCTTGGAGACATACCACGTTGATAAATTATTCTTGTCTTGCAAAGGCGTTCATCTGGAGAGCGGAGGTATTAGCGAGTCCAATGAGCTTCAGGCTAGATTGAAGCAGAAGATGGTTGCTATATCGGATCAAGTTATTCTGCTCGCAGACACAAGCAAATTCGGTGTCCGTGCCTTTGCTCGTGTAACTGAGCTTAGCACTGTTCACGCAATTATCACGGATCAGCCGTTAGCCGACGACCTTATGGATCGGATGAGTGGATATAACATAGAATTAACGATTGTTTAAGAGATGGAGGGCGTAATCATGAAAGTCTCCTTGTTTATTACCTGTCTAAGTGATGCCATCTATCCTCGTGTTGGAGAAGCGATGGTTAGATTACTTGCCGCTCATGGCGTTCGATTGCATTTCCCACCTGTCCAGACGTGTTGTGGTCAGCCTTCTTATAATAGTGGCTATTGGGATGAGACACGGGTCGCAGCCAAAACGATTTTGGAAGCGTTTGATGACAGTGATTTTGTTGTGTGTCCTTCAGGCTCATGTACGTATATGATTCATCATTATCCTGAACTATTTGCCGATGAACCAGAATGGCTGGAGAAGGCCAAAAGACTGGAAGCGAAGGCGTATGAATTCACACAATTCCTTGTCCAAGTGTTAGGGATTACCGATGTCGGAGCACATTTCCCACATAAGGTAACCTATCATCCATCCTGTCATGGTAGCCGTCTACTCGGGGTAAAAGATGAACCGATGGCGCTGTTATCTGCGGTAAAAGGTTTGGAGTTTGTTCCGCTTCCGTTCAGTGAAGATTGCTGCGGGTTCGGGGGTACATTTGCCATCAAAATGTCTGATATTTCCGGGGCGATGGTGACAGAGAAGGTGGATCATATCAAAGAAACAGATGCTGAAGTATTAGTTGGACTTGATATGGCATGTCTAATGAATATCGCAGGCAATCTGCGATACCGCAACGAACCGGTGCGTGTGATGCATTTGGCCGAATTGTTGTATGAGGGGGTGCAGACCGGATGAGCCAGCCAGGTGTAATGGATGTTACGGTAAAGGAACGTGCTGAACTAGCATTGAACGATGATTTTTTACGTAAAGCCGTAAGGTTCACGACCGAACGTTTACGTAATGGGAAGAAGTCAGCATCCGAGGAGCATGGTAACTGGGATGAATGGCGCGAGCGCGGACGTCAGATTCGTCTGCATACAATCGCTCATTTGGATTATTATCTGAATGAGTTCGTAAACAATGCACGAGCAAACGGGGTTCATATTCATTTTGCAGAATCCTCCGCACAGGCTGCTGCAATTGCCCTTGATATTGCTGCTCATAATGATGCTGCGTCTGTTGTGAAGTCAAAGTCCATGGTCTCAGAAGAAGTTCATTTGAATCATGCCTTGGAATCGGCAGGAATCGAGGCGATTGAGACGGATCTAGGTGAGTACATCATCCAGTTGGCTGGTGAAGCCCCATCTCATATCGTTATTCCCGCCATTCATAAGAATCGATACCAGATTGCTGAACTCTTGTCCAAAGAAGCAGGCGAAATTCTAGAGCCGGACACGACCGTGCTTGCTGGCTTTGTTCGCAAAAAGCTGCGTGAGAAGTTCCTTGAAGCTGAGATTGGCATGACAGGCTGTAATTTTGCCATCGCAGAAACTGGATCCATGGTGCTATTCGAAAATGAAGGTAATGCTCGGATGGTATCCACGGTACCCAAAACACAAATTACACTGATGGGCATGGAACGGATTATTCCTTCGTGGACAGACCTAGAAGTGATGGCTACGCTATTGCCACGTTCGGCAACAGGTCAGAAGCTTACGATGTATATGTCTGGTATAACCGGTCCTCGTCGTAGTGAAGATGGGGATGGCCCAGATGAAATGCACATTATTATTGTAGACAACGGTCGTTCCCTCCAACTCGGTGACCCAGAATTTCAAGAATTGCTGAACTGTATTCGCTGCGGTGCTTGTCTTAATGCTTGCCCGGTCTACCGTCATATCGGCGGTCACGCCTATGGGGGAACATATAGTGGGCCAATCGGTGCTGTGCTGACACCTGCATTGAATGGCAACATTGATGAATGGAATGATATTGCAAGTGCTTCGAGTTTGTGCGGAGCATGCTATGAGGCGTGCCCAGTCAAAATTCCACTCCATGATATGCTTGTGTATTTGCGTAGACGCAAGGTGGAGGAAGGTCATGGCAACAAGCTTGAAAGTGCAGGCATGAAAGGGTTCGCCGCGGTTGTATCCAATTCCAAACGATTCAGCGCGGCCATACGTCTCGGACAGTTAGGTCAGAAGGCGGTTGTACGTAACAACGGTATCTCACTGAAGCTCGGCCCGCTAAAAGGATGGAATAGTTACCGGGTTGCACCGAGTCTAGCGAAACGTTCCTTCCGGCAACAATGGAACAAGCTGGATCAAGAAATGAATCTGGAGCCGAAGAAGATGGATGCATCCGTCCAGAATCGCATGGAGCAGATCCTGCGTGAACGTACGGAAGGAGGCGGCAAGCATGAGTAGCGAACACCAGCAGTGGTTGAATCAATTAGAGAAGAAGTCTCGTGAGCAGCAAGAGCATTTCATGAATGACATTGCTTCCAAATTGAGAAGACCCAGACAGAGACATGCTCCAACGCAGCCATTCCGTGGTGCGCCTTCATTCTGGAATGAGCTGGAGTGGGACGAGGAGAAGCGGATCCAGGCGTTTACTGAAAACTTTGTGAGTGTGGGAGCGCATATTGCACGCGTTCAGAATTTAGAGGAAGCCTCACAGTTTATTTCTACAAAAGCAAATGAGCTTGGTGCCAAATATCTCATTAGACAAAATGAGCAAGCGATGACCGATTTGGGACTCGAACAAGCCCTCCCCGATGTGCAAATATCTGTCTGGAACACGAAACCGGATGAGAACTGGCGAGCACGTGCGGCGGAAGCGGATATTGGCGTTGTTATGGCAGATTATGCGACAGCTTATACTGGCTCAGTGACCGTGCTATCTTCACCTGAAAAAGGAAGATCGGTTAGTCTGCTTCCTACGGTTCTAATCATTATTATTCCGGTGGAACGCTTGTATACAAGACTAGGTGAAACGCTGAATCGATTCGATTCCGTTGGACGAGAAAATCTTCCCGCGGGTATTCATTTTATTTCTGGCCCGAGCCGTTCCTCGGATATTGAAAATGATCTGACCATCGGTGTACATGGAACAGGTATTGTCTATGGACTTATTATGGGCTAACTGCTATTGACCCCAGTATATCGAGCTTTATAAAGTTATTTCGGAACTGCCCGGAAGCGGCTCATCGTCGGCTAAGGGCAGTTTTTGTTTTCCTATAGAGGTTGTTCAAAAAGTCCGCTTTGAATTGCGAAGTATGCCTGACAACATCTTAGTCCCCTATATGGAATTTATCCGTTATCTTCTATATAAATTGAACTTAACATTTACACGAGAACGGAGAGGACAGAAATTATCTGAAGAAGCGGAGCGTTCGCCTTTATCCCCGGATTTCCCTTTAGGAAAGAAGAATCAAAAAATCTGGGGATAACAGCGATCGGAAGATTGTTCTGTCATTGGAGTGGCAAGTGTAAATATTCTTTAGTTCAACTTATATAGGTACTGAAAACCGTCCTTCCTGAACACGCACCTATAGTCCTATGACTTTGAGACTGTTGAAGATTAGGACTGGAAATGTTAGGGTAAAAGAGAGAAGGAAAGGGCATTTATCGAATCGGTTCATAAATACCCTGAGTGACGACTCATTTTTTTTACTCTAAAATGACCGTTATACCAATTTGGTCAGTCGGTCTAAATGTTGTTTTTCGGTAATTTGGATTAAATGTGAATATTTGCAGAGAATGAAGTTATGTGGCTATACCTAATGTATGAATCGTGAGTTAGGTTTGTCTAAGGAAGTCATTATTTCTTGTAGTACTCATTACTTGGAAAGAGGAGTGAGCATGATGTCATCAATTTCAGTACCACAACCCAAAACCTTTGGTCCACTGGGGAATCTGCCACAATTAAATTTTGATGAGCCGGTACAATCTTTAGTCAAAATAGCCGAGGAGTACGGCCCAATCTTCCGTATGGATTATCCCGGACGAAGCGAGCTATACATTTCAGGCCATAAGCTCGTAGCCGAGGTAACGGATGAATCCAAATTTGATAAAAGAGTGTGGGCACCACTGGCGAAGGTGCGTGCTTTTGCAGGAGATGGCTTATTCACGAGCTGGACGGAGGAGCCAAATTGGAAAAAGGCTCATAATGTGTTGCTTCCAAGCTTCAGCCAACGTGCCATGCAAGGGTATCACAACAAAATGATCGATCTAGCGGTGCAGTTAGTTCAGAAATGGTCACGTCTGAATCCGGATGAGACGGTAAATGTTCCTGATGATATGACACGCTTGACGCTGGATACGATTGGATTGTGCGGTTTCAACTATCGGTTTAATAGCTTCTACCGGGAAGAGCCTCATCCGTTCATTACAAGTATGGTGCGTGCGCTGGATGAATCCATGAGTTCACTCCAGCGTCTACGTCTACAAGACAAATTAATGATTACGAAGAAAAAGCAGTTCGAGCAGGACATACGCTCCATGTTCTCACTGGTGGATCATATCATTGCCGAGCGCAAAGAACAGCCACAAGAAGGAGCAGACGATCTGTTGTCTCATATGCTCAGCGGCAAAGATCCCGAGACTGGGGAGACACTGGACGATGAAAATATTCGGTACCAGATCATTACGTTCTTGATTGCTGGTCATGAGACAACTAGTGGTTTGTTATCCTTTGCAATCTACTATTTGATGAAGAATCCGGATAAGCTGGCCAAGGCTCAAGCGGAAGCCGATCAAATATTGAAAGATCCAGTTCCCACGTACAATCAGGTTCGTAATCTGAAGTATGTACGTATGGTATTGAACGAAGCACTGCGACTGTGGCCAACGGCTCCAGCGTTCTCCTTGTATGCGAAGGAAGATACCGTTCTAGATGGGCAATATCCGCTACAAAAAGGAGATAGTGTGAGTGTTCTAATTCCGAAGCTTCATCGGGATGTGGAAGCGTGGGGAGAAGACGTCGAGGAGTTCCGACCAGAACGTTTCGAAGATCCAAGCAAGGTACCACATGATGCCTACAAACCATTTGGTAATGGTCAACGTGCGTGTATCGGCCAGCAGTTTGCGCTGCAAGAGGCAACGTTAGTGCTGGGCATGGTCTTGAAACATTTTGAACTGATCGATCATGCGGACTATCAATTGAAAGTAAAAGAGACGCTGACACTTAAGCCGGATAACTTCACGATTCGTGTTCGTGCCCGCGGAGGACAACCAGTGATGGCTGTGCCAGGCGTGGTTATGGAGGAAACGACGACTCAAGCGAAGAAAAAAGAGCCAGATGCTGTTAATACTCATCACACACCTATGCTTGTGCTGTATGGCTCTAATCTGGGTACTGCTGAAGGCATTGCACGCGAGATTGCAGATAATGCTAGATATCAGGGCTTCCGAAGTGAGGTTGCTGCGCTGGATGATCGAGTAGGCAAGCTGCCTAAGGAAGGCGTCGTTGTCATCATTAGTGCATCCTATAACGGACAGCCGCCGAGCAATGCCAAAGCCTTCATTGATTGGATTGAGCATGCTGATGTAGGTGAATTTCAAGGTGTGAAGTTCACTGTGCTTGGTTGCGGAGACCATAACTGGGCGAGCACATATCAACGGATCCCTCGTTTAATCGACGAACAACTATCTTCGAAAGGTGCAGAGCGTTTATCCCCACTTGGCGAAAGTGATGCGAGCGGTGATTTCGAGAAACAGGTTGGTGATTGGTCTGAACAGTTGTGGCCTGATCTTGCCCGCACGATGGATCTTAAATTGAACACAAGCTCAAATAGCGAACGTAGCTCGTTATCTGTGCAGTTCGTCAGCGGTCTCGCTGTTACGCCACTTGCCGAAACGTATGATGCTCATGTTGCTCAGGTGTTAGAGAATCGGGAGCTCCATGATGCAGGAAGCGAGCGGAGTACACGCCATTTGGAGATTAAACTGCCAGAAGGAATCACTTATCAAGAAGGCGATCATCTCGGTATTCTGCCACAGAATCCGCCAGAGCTCGTAGAACGTGTACTTCGGCGATACGGATTCACAGGCACAGAGCATCTGGTTCTGGATGCATCAGGTCGGAGTGCAGCACATCTTCCATTGCATCAGCCAGTTAACTTGTATGATCTATTGAGCCACAGTGTTGAGCTTCAGGAAGCAGCAACGCGAGCACAATTGCGAGAGTTAGCTGCATATACGGTGTGTCCTCCTCATAAGAAGGAGCTTGAGGCACTATTGGATGAGCTCGTATACATGAAAGAAGTACGGAATAAACGGATTTCAATGCTGGATTATTTGTTAAAATATGAAGCTTGTGAATTACCTTTTGAACGATTCTTGGAACTATTACCGTCCTTGAAAGCCAGATATTATTCCATATCCAGTTCACCACGTGTGCAGCCTGAACAAGCAAGTATTACGGTTAGTGTGGTACGTGCGCCAGCGTGGAGTGGACAAGGAGAATACAAAGGCATTGCTTCGAACTATCTTGCAAACCTTCAACCAGGTGAAGAGGTTGTGATGTTCGTTAGAACACCTGAGTCAGGATTCAGATTGCCAGAGCGTGCGGAGGTTCCTGTGATCATGGTTGGGCCAGGTACAGGAGTTGCGCCATTCCGCGGCTTCCTTCAAGCACGTCATGTTATGAAGCAGCAAGGGCAACAAGTCGGTGAGGGTCATCTGTACTTTGGATGTCGAAATCCAGCGCATGATTATTTGTACAAGAATGAACTTGAAGAGGCTGAACAGGAACAATTGGTTAAGCTGCATACAGCCTTTTCCCGCGTGGATGGGCAAGAGAAATGTTACGTGCAGCATTTAATGCGGGATGATGCCCATCAGTTAATTCCTCTGTTGGAACAAGGTGGACACTTGTACATTTGTGGTGATGGTAGTAAAATGGCTCCGGATGTAGAAGAGACGCTGAAGAAGGCATATGCTGAGGTGGGTGGTCATACAGCAGCAGAAGCTGATGCATGGCTCGATCGCTTACAGCAAGAGGGGCGCTATGCGAAGGACGTATGGACAGGAATTTAAGGCATCTGCACTATAATTAGATTTAAATTGTAGTCGTGCAGGTTCGTATGACTTATGTACAGGCGGTGGGTCAGAGAATACTCTGTTCCTCACCGCTTTTCTTTATGACATATGAACGAAACGCACAAACCTCAGAAGTGGGTCGATATTCTAGGTTTGGATAGCAAACCGCTCTTGTGTTTATCGTTTGAGTTTCAGCCAGCAGTAATTATTTTTTTCTGTGTGTTGTTGACCGATAAATGGACTCTACTTGGCTCAGGGGAAACAGAATGCGGGAAGGAAATTTTCCTTTGCCCTGTAGTTCTAGATAATCTCGGCCTATACCTACTAGTCGGATATTGTTGAATTCATTTCCTGACGGAAAAACCGTACGAATTCCTACACGAACACCTCGACAAGTTGGAGGAATATCAAATACACGAATGGAATAAAGACTAAGTGGAACGAATAACTGCCGATTGACTTTAATAAAATGTCGTGTGTACACACGGGAGATGCGACCTGGCTCTAGACCAGACAGGGGAGTATTAAGCTCCGCGAGCTTTCCTTGAAGTTCAGACAATCGTTGCTGAAGGCTTTTACCCGTATGAAGCGGTTTCCTGTTCATAAGTAGTCCTCCGTTCTCCATTTATACCTAATATATGAATGGATGGGGGCAAGGGGTGAGTAACGGTTAGCCCATGTTCATTAACAACCTAATTGGATAACAGACATAAGGAGTGATTAGAAATGATCGTGGAAATGTACAAAGATCTGATTCGAGATGAACGTGGAAATTATTATATTGCTGTGCAGATTGAACAGAATGTACTTACACTTGTGAATGCCTTTGTGGAGGCATCCTTCACACCCGAACTGATCTACAATGAAGAATTCCGTACAAAGTATAAGGAACTTGACGGTGGTTTTGTTGGAAAAATTGCAATGGACCTCCTTCGACATGATGTCGTGATGGGCATGAAGGAGATCGATCGTAAATTGCTGAATCTCGCGGAGGTTGAAGAGCAGTATACGGTGAACTTTATCGATACCATTGAATTTTATCGTCATCCGGCATGGGAACGTAAAGCATAAGGCATAAAACTTTCTTCCCTGTTTACAATGCAGTAGAGATAGAGCAAACCAAACAATTATTTTAAGGAGTATCTTGTCTGAGACGCTGGAGCTCTCCAATAATGATTGTTGTTTGCTCACTAAGATATCTCAGTTCCTGCAAGGAACACTCCGTATAATTCAGTGGTAACAGTTGTAAGAACAATTTGAACAAGGAATGCTGCTCCAGGTACAGCTTTTTATCCGTGCCGTCAATTAAATTAATCGTTACGCCATAAGTAGAGAAGATGTTTTTGATATTGTTTTCGAGAATGTAGAGGTTTGTATCGTTAGTGGAATCATGACTATGAATGTAATGATCAAGCTCTTGATGATAAGCAGTCATGGTTAGGATGATGTTATGATATGAAAGGTTTGCAGATCCTTCGATATGGTTTCGAAGCTCATGATAATCATAGACGTAGCTTGCCAGGATAATCAGGCTTAGTGCAGACAATAACACGATCATATATTTTGAAGATCTTATCTTATGCATGTTAATTCCCTTATATATGTATTCTCGTAGATGGATAGAGTTATTGATCATAACATAAGAAGCTTATCGGAGATAATGGATAAAAGAGGAAGAGCCTAAACGTGCCTGTAGTCAGGTTCGTTTAGGCTTTTGTTGTCATTTATACGGAGCTATGTCGCAGCTCATTTTCTGGCCGCAAACGAATGTTTAGTTCCTCGTCTCTTGGGCATATGAGCTTGCCATCAACGAGATCTAGCCTAGCAGCTTGAATCGAAGAACGACGAGCCGGCTCACTAGCATGGGCGACACCTTCAACACGGTCAGGATGAGTAAAATAGAAAATATAGGCTTCGTTATCCTGAACAACCACATCAGCATGCAGACCGATTACACCATCATCCATTCGAACTCCGGGTTGATCCAGAATCCGATTGTTCCACTCCCACTGCTCTAGATCATCCGAGCGATAAACGGCTTGTCCCCGCCACTCGTCCACAATCATCCAATACGAATCGCGGAATCGAAATACATTAGGGCCTTCATGAGCCGAACCTGTTATTACAGGGCCAATGACATCCCAGTGATAGAGATCAGAGCTGTCAGCTGCATAGGTATGAGCACCGTTGGCTTCGTCTTTGTACCACATGCGAAAGCGTCCATCAGGAAGTGGGTAGATGCAAGCGTCAATGACACGATCAGAGCTAAGCTTCAATGTGCCATGGAATGTCCAGGTCAACAGATCAGGACTAGTGTAATGCAAAAGGTGACGAGAATGCCCTGGCCAATCATGAGGTACGCCTTGGATGTAGCTGACATACATATGATATATTCCATCATGCCAAAAAATCTCTGGTGCCCAGAACGTATTATGTCCCCACTCATGCTCTAGCCCGGTTAAGGTACCTCGATATGTCCAAGACTGTCCTCCATCCAATGAGGAAGCTACGCCTAGATCTGTACCGTGAACCCAAGCGAACTTGGGGCCGCCTGCCGTAGCTCTGCGATTGGTGTAGATCATCCACCACGCTTGTTCTACATGATTCCATACCACAACGGGGTCGGCAGCACCGTCATAAATGGGATCTCGAAATAAAGGTGCACTCATCATTACGCCTCCTATCGAATAAAAGCAGAATAATTTCAATCAACTAAGACATGTCTTCAATCTATCCTATTAGAAAATAAATGGAATTACAATATCAATACTCCAATTGTAAAGAATTAATACTTATATTAATTCGAAGTTATGATGAAATTACATATTATGTACTAGTCCTTCTGGATTTCTTTTAGTAAAACATCGTGTACGATGGAAAGGAAAAATATGCTAATATTTATTTTAGTTAGGAAATGAGCAGATGTTTATCTATCATTACGATGCCATAGGAGAGATGAGAATGATTCAGACGAGATTGAATGAATTAGGTATTGTATTGCCACAAGCAAGTGCACCCGCAGCTAAGTATGCAAACGCAGTCATTGTGAATGGAATCATGTACGTATCAGGCAAAGGGCCAAACACGGAAGAACGCGGCAAGCTGGGAGCAGATTTTACAACAGAGCAAGGATATGATTTTGCTCGAAATGCAGGCATTGAGGTTTTGGCTGTCGTTCAGGACGTGCTCGGCTCACTTGATCGCGTCAAACGTGTCATTAAAGTGCAAGGTTTTATTAACGCGACTGCTTCTTATCAGGAACATCACAAAGTGCTGAATGGCTTTTCGGATCTCATGATGGATGTATTTGAAGAACGTGGGGTTCATGCTCGTTCTGTATTTGGAGCCGTGTCTGTCAGAGATAACTTGCCGTTAATTATTGATTCTATTTTTGAGGTTGAGCAATAAAGGTTAACGAAAGCGACGAATCATATTCTTAGCTGAAGCCTGTAGTCTTACATTTTAATGTAAACGGTTCATAACATGGTTAGTTGGGGAGAGACGCTCATGAGGCTACTAGGTCAAGGTAACACCGCTGATGTATATGAATATTCACCTACTCAGATTATGAAGCTGTACAAAATGGATTATCCATTGGATGCGGTTCAAAGAGAGTTTCGAATTACAAAGTTAGTTCGTGAAAAGGGAGTAAACGTACCTCAAGTTGAGTCGTTTGTGGAAAGTAAGGGACGTAACGGCATCGTATTCGAGCGAATTGAGGGTAGTACAATGTTGTTACTTATGATCCAGCAGGCTCAATTAATTGAGGAGCTGTCAGCGCGTTTGGCACGTTGTCATTATGATCTACATTCTCTAGCTGATCATGAGGGAACGCTCCCAGTACACAAGGAGATATTGATAGGTTCGGTTCACCGTGCTCCACTCCTATCAGATCAAGATAAAGAACGAATTATTATGTATATAGCGAGCCTACCTGAGCGCCAGCATATTTGTCATGGGGACTTTCACCATGATAATGTCATGTATAGTGAAGCCAAAGATCAACTTTGGCTGATTGACTGGATGACAGGTATGTCAGGCGATCCAGCGGGTGATGTCGCTCCGAGTTGGGTAATATTAATGAGCGGTTCATTACCTGAAGATGTCGATCCCAAGATGAAGTTAGGTTTCGAGGCATCTCGCAATACATTGGTAGATCGATATATCCAACATTATCTACAAATCTCCGGCTTACGTTGGGAGGAAATAGACGCGTGGATCTTACCTGTTGCAGCTGCTCGACTGGATGAGCATTTATCGGAACGAGAGGCTGAGCGAGTGCTTACTTTTATACACGATCGTCTGATTCTGTTAGACTGATTCATTGACATTACATAACGAGGTGAAAGTTGTATGCTGCAATCATTAGAAGCCATTCAATTATTCAGATCAGAACACATCATAGAGGCAGAACAGCAACCCTGGCTGAAACTGCTTGTGGAAGCAGAGCAAGTGAACATTAATCTTGAACGTATTCATTCGATAGCGGAGCTTGAAGAAACGAATCTCGTTTTGGATTATGTGGAACGCACACTTGAGGTGCTGGATCGACTTGAAGTGTCGTTTTGGGTGCGTGAAATTGTGGAGGAAGTGCTGGCTTGGTCAGAAATTGCCAAAGCGGGATCGATGAACCAACGCCGTGCATGGCAGAGAGCAGGTATCAATCTATTCGTGCATAACATCGGTTCTGCACAATTGTACGATCTATACCACAGCAAGGGTCACAACACCAATCATCACACCACACGATATAAGATTATTCGAACGTTAATTGCAACCCACGGACTCGTGGGTCAGTATATCCGTGGGGAAATTCCTTTTGCAGAGAACGCACCGCTGCATGCGTTTATTACAAAAGGGTGGCTGTCCGAGAATGAGCTTCATACCATACTCATGACATTAAACGAATGCATTATTGCTGGCGTTAGTTCTGAATTGTGGCAACAGGTGGGTAGCGAAGTGCAAGAAATTATAGGCTGGATCGTGACGGAGCCAGATCATCCGGATTGGGTAATGAAGGAACGGTTGTCTCGTTTGAGAAGTGCTTCAATCCGCAAAGGTGAGGATGTTTATTCCGCTTATCAAGCAATACAAGCTGAGTGGGATATAGAACAGGCACTGTCGCCATTAGAACATCGAACCTTGTGGTATGTAGAGTCCTCGTTGCAGGACTTTTCATTGCAGGAGATGATTAAGGTTCTGTTGCTGACCATACATCGAGTCCCGACCCAATCACTAGTGCCTAATGGTACGGCGGCTACCAATGAACGTCCTGCTTCGCTAGTTCAACACATTAGCTTTGAACCCTTGATGAATAGCATGTATTACGACTACAAAGGGCTTAAGAAACTAAATGTGTATAAGAAAAGAATGATTGAAAAGTATCTGGAACAGTGGTCATGGGCGCAGATTGAATCAGATCAAGAGATCATATATCCTCATTTGACGCATCGGGTAGAGCATAACCCTGAATTACCGGATACCGTATTTGTAAATTTTGAATTTTCGCCGGCTGCAGAGAAGTTAATTGCCTTCTGTATTGAAGCAGAGAAGTCACCCTTGTATGACAAGGCTGTGCTGCTGTTATTTGATCTGTTTGGATTACGGCGTGATGCTTATGATCGATTTCATAATGAAGAGACGTATCTTGCAGATATGAATAGCTCGGGTGACTACAAAAAAGTTCTGCTCGATTATATGGTAGGCAAACGGGTGTTAGATATCGGCCCAGGTGGTGGAGTGTTACTGGACTTGATTGAACAGGAGAAGCCTGAGCTGGAGCCGATCGGAATTGATATCTCAACAAATGTAATAGAAGCGTTAGAGCGTAAGAAGCAGTTGGAAGGTCATCGTTGGCAGGTCATGAAAGGGGACGCACTTCAGTTGCATCAATACGTCCAGCCTGGAACCGTGGATACTGTGATTTTCTCATCCATTCTCCATGAATTGTATTCTTATATTGAACAGAATGGTCGAAAATTCAATCAGGATACGGTGATTGCTGCTCTTCAAAGCTCGTTTAACGTGTTATCTCCCGGTGGGCGCATCCTCATCCGTGACGGCATCATGTCCGAACCTGTTGATCAGATGCGTCGCATTCGGTTTCTTGAACCTGACGGGATACATTGGTTGGAACGATACACGCAGGACTTCCAAGGACGGAAGATAACGTATGAAGCATTGTCTGAGGATGAGGTGCTGCTTCCGATCAATGATGCGATGGAGTTTCTGTACACATACACTTGGGGTGAGGAAGCCTATGTGCACGAGATTCAGGAGCAATTTGGCGTATTTACGCCATCTGCTTATGAGCAATGTATTCGTGAAGCGTTGGGCGACGAAGCACAGATCATTACATTGCAGCATTTCTTGCAACAGGGATACACAGAAGCACTTAGCGGACGAATTGAATTCATGGATGAACAAGGGCGTGAGACTTCACTGCCAGATAGCACCTGCCTAATCGTGATCGAGAAGAGAAGGGATTGACACATGCATGAGCAACGAGGTCTTGACGACGTTGTATTTTGTAAGACACGCAGAATCAGAGTATGTGGAAGGGCTAGAGCGTGAACGTGGATTAACAGAACAAGGGAAGCATGATGCCGAGACGGTCTCATGCTTACTTCTTGATGAGAGTATTAATCTATTTTATTCAAGTCCATATAAGCGTGCGCTGGATACCGTGCAAGGGCTGGCAGACCAAGTCGGAGCTGAGATCGTAACCAATGAAGATTTGCGTGAGCGTGCACTATCCAGTTCCAATGTGCGACATACCAACTTTCAATCAGCTAAGCGTAAGCTGTACGAAGATCGCTCATTCGCCTTTCCAGGTGGTGAATCCAGCATTCAAGCTCAGCAGCGTGCAGTTCAAGCTATATCCGACATCTTGGAACGGCATTCTGGGCAAAAGATTGTGATCGGCACACATGGGGATGTCATGACCCTGATCTTCAATTATTATGACGAATCCTATGATTATGGCTTCTGGGGGAGTACCTCGATGCCAGATATTTATAAGCTGGAGTTCAATGAAAATCATAAGCTCATGCACGTAAGCCGGTTATGGGAGCCTAATACTTAGAAGTAGAGAGGAGACAGGAATGAAAACTACATTTTTTAATCATACATACACCATCGAAGATCTACACGTTTCGCCTTTACAGGGACAAACCTATTGCATATTTGATCTCGAAGGCACAGGCATTCTATCCGATCGAGAAAGTGTGACGCAATTTGGAGCGATGTTATTTAACAATCGTGACCAACTACATGAGACATTCTCGACACTATCACGAGCAGAAAAACCGATTCCGCAACCCGTTGCGCAATTAACGGGCATTACCAATGAGGATATGATAACGGCTCCCTCATTTATAGAAGCCTTTCATGCCTTTACCGATTTCATCGGAGATCGTGTGCTTGTGACACAAGCGGGATATGAATATGATTTGCCGATTTTAAGACGCCATTGTGAGCTGTATGGACTGCCGATGTTTAACAATGATGTACTGGATACCAAAGCTATGTTTACATACATCCATCCTGAGATAACAGAAGTGATCTCCACGGATTTTCTGATTCAATACTATAGCTTGGATACGGAAGGCATTAAGAGACATGATGCACTCGCAGATTGCACCATTATCGCACTCATATTCGAACGTATTTTAGAAGAATACCAGGCGCTTGGTCTGAACCATTTTACAGCCGATCCTGCTCGCTCAATGAAACGGTTCGTGATACCAGAGATGTATCTGAATGATAACTAGGGGACGAACTGAAGTGATGAACCAACTGACGATGAGAAGTGCGGGATGGATCTTTTTTGTGTCCTATGTCATGGGCATTTTGTTCACGGCGTGGATTAGTTCGAAAGGCAGTCCACATCACGATAATCTAATGTTATTTCTCGCATATGTAGCAGTTGGTCAAATCGTACTCAACGTGATACCAGCTGTGATCTGGTGTCGATACCGAAAAATATCTCTTCGAACTGCATTTAGGCTACATAAAGTTTCTTTGCGGAATATCATCCTGTCTTTGTTGATATTTGCTCTAAGTCAGATTATCTTGCTGTTTTTCCACCAGATTACCGAGGTTGTCTCTCAATGGTTAGGGGTTTCATATGCAACATCGCATTATCCGATTGCGGACTCTCTGTTTTCCTTAGGTATTCTCTTATTAAGCATCGGGATCATTCCTCCGATCTGTGAAGAGTTGTTGTTTCGGGGCGTTTTGCTGAGCGGTTATGGCAAACGGGGGTTGTGGTTCGCAGCAATGGTTAGTTCTTTTCTGTTCGCTTTGTTCCACGACAACCCCTACCGATTAATTGAACTATTCGGAGCGGCTCTCGTTTCAGCTATCATCGTCATTCGCTCAGGCTCCATCATCCCAGGCATTATTGTTCATATGATCACGAACTCCACGTATGTAATTAGCTCATACATCCAGGGAGGAGATATGCTGGAGGGGATTACTACTTCTGAAGGACCGAGCCTATCCATCCTGCTGTTGACGGGTTTTGCCTCATTCATTACTTTCATGATCTGTAGATGGTTGTATGCACGGTTTGATCGTCCTGAGACGGAAGTAAGAGCGAAGAGGATTGCTTCTGCCGGAATCCGTTCGTTGGCTTGGATTATACCGATCCTGCTATCTATAGTCGTGTTTGTTATCAAGTTTTGGATAGGACAATCTGCTTGATAAGAGTGATTTGATTAAATTGAATAAAGGCTATCAGAACCTACCTGATAGCCTAAATAACCTTATGTCTGTTTACTAAACTTTTCAGACTCAAATATCTTTATTCGGTAAGTCCTCCAAGTTAGTCCTCATTACAAGCGTAACGCAACAGCATGTCCACCAATTGCTCCGTCATCTGCTCATTCGGTGGAGAAAGTTCGGTTGAACGCCTTGTGACCATCTTCTGAAGTGCACCCATCATCACCGTGAATATAAACTGAGCAAGCTGAAGTAGAGAAGAGGCATGCTTAATGCTGCCGTCAGCGACCCCTGCGTTAAGCACATCTAACAAAAAGTGATTTTCTTTACCCATCTGATTGAATCGATCATACGTTTCTCTCAATTCAGGAGTGAAATCATACACCTCATAGTTGATGTCAAATAGTTGAATGAATCGGATATGATCCGGATGGTTCCGCGCAAAGCTGATCCAGGCATGAAGCATGGCTTCGAGCTGTTCACGACCATTTAACTCTGTACTGCCTGAGAGACTAACATGATCCGTTAAATTCACAACCAATTGCATTTGAATAGTGAGAAGCAGCTCATCGAGCGACTGAAAGTGCTTATAAAAGGTTACGCGGCTTAGCTCTGCCTTGGAGCAAACGTCCTTGATCTTCACCTGAAGCAGTCCGTGCTTCAAAAAGAGCTCTTTGCCTGCTGCGATCAGGTCATCACGATGTTTATTTCTAATCTGTTGATGCCAGTTTTCATTCACTAGTAGTTTGTAATCCTTTCTTGGACCGACGTGCATTGAGCGTTAGCGATAGTGCAGCAAGAAGCATAATTGCACCAAAAATATACGGGAAGTTCAAGTTTTTGTCAAACAATAGTCCTGCAACAAGTGGCCCAAATACAGTACCCAAACTGGAATACGTCGTATTTAAACCCGAAGCGTATCCTTGTCGATCCCCAGCGTTTTTGGAAATGAGTGTACTGACTGACGGTCGTAAAAATGCATTAAAAGCAAAAAATAACGCAGAGGCGAACAATAGATACACTAAGTTAACCTTAATTAACATAAGTAGTAGTGCAATCGGTGCCATGATTAGAGAGAGCCGAATAAGCTTAATTTCGCCGATTCTTCGCACTGACCAATCAAGCAGCCAGATCTGAACGACGATACCGATGATGGCTCCCATCGTAATAATAATGGAAATGGTTGCAGCGTCGAAGCCATATTTTTGCTCTGCAAAAAGAGAGAATACGGTCTCATAACTCATCAGACCAAAGGTCATCACGAGAAGCAGAAGCAAATATTTGAAGTAAGGGACTTGAAATGAGCTCCAGATGTGCTTGCCCAGATGATTACCTTTCTTCTTCGTCTGAGGAAGGGTTCTTTTTTCCGGAGGTAACGTCTCTGGCAGAAGTAGAGTAAGCATACCTGCGACAAGCCCTAGACCAGCCGCGAAGAAATAAGGCATACGAATGCCCATCTCAGCGATGAAGCCGCCAAGACCAGGTCCGAGTACCATACCCAGATTCATGGCTGCGCCGAAATAGCCCATACCCTTGGCGCGTGTCTCTGGGGTCGTAATATCGGCGACATATGCGAGGTTGGCAGGAACCATCAAACCTAAGCTGATTCCACCGATAAAACGTGCGATGTATAGGAGCGGCAACGACGTGGATAGGGCAAATATGATATCCGAAACAACGGAGAGAAACATGCCGGCCATGATTAATTTTTTGCGACCAAAGCGATCAGCCCATTGTCCACCAAGCGGTGAAAATAAAAATTGAGCGGCCCCAAAGGCAGCTACCAAAAATCCAGCGACTGTACCTCCCGCATGAAATAACTTCAAATACTCTGGCAGTATGGGAATGAGCATACCCTGACCTAATAAAGCAATAAACAGATTTAACATCAGAATCAAAAGCGGGAAACGAACAGATTTTGGCAATGTACCCATGAACGTATATTTCTCCTTTGTTTACACGGTGTTAACCTTTACGATATGTAAACCATAATAATGCAATATAATTGATTTTGTAAATCATTTTTTTGGGGGAAGGGTGAGTCTTATTGATCAATCACAACAACCTGAAGAGTACCGAGATCCAATGAATTATGACCTTGAGTTCGGCGATGAGACGAACAGACACATTCTTATCTGGAGATGGCAAGATCTAATCCTAGCAAAGTGTTAGATCATGCATTGGGTCACAATTCGAGATTGGGGTAGCATCCACTCCTCTCGGCTAAGTCTCATATTCGATGCTGAGAGGCCGCAAGGCACCCTTTGTAATCAAAAGCGGACTTTTTTCGAACAATCTCTTACATAGAAAATACTCAAGCAGATGTCCTTGATTGCAGGAGTGCGACATATCTTAGAGTGAAGGACGATTCGCAAGGGTCAAATGCCTTTAAGCACAGCCATATCATGGCAGATGGGAGAGCTGTAATGACGAAACGGGTAGTTCTGTTGGAGGATGGTACGGCAGAGATGAAGGGACTTATAGGCAGTCAAGGAGCCGGTCTTTCCGAGTTACTTCATGCTGGCTGGCCTGTTCCAGCCGGGTTCGCTGTAACAACGGAATGCTGTCGCGAGTTCAGTACCCGTCTTGGACATTGTTCAACTGATGCAGCTCAGGAGGTGGAAAGTGCGATCCATCATTTGGAACAGCGCACGGGTAAGCTCTTCGGTGATGCCAAGACACCGCTTCTACTTTCCGTTATGCCGAATGAAGTTCGTTCCACAAGGAATGAACGGGAGTCGTTCCTTTATGTTGGCCTTAACGATGTGACGGTGGAAGGGCTCGCTGACCAAACGCAAGATCGTTGCTATGCACTTCATTGTTATCGAAGCTTATTGCAGGACTTTGGTTATTTGGTACATGGAATTCCATATGAATTATTTGGTGAGTTCATAAGTGAGCCGGAGATACAGGACGAATTTGAATTAGAACGCATTATCACCGAACACAAAATAATAATTGAAATTCATGGTAGGACACCATTTCCTCAAGATGTGAAGTCTCAACTCCATGAAGCGCTGGGAGCCTTCTCCCATTCACATTGCAGTCCAGTCCTGGTACAGGTAATGGTGAGTGAGGAATATGGAGAGCATATGAGTTCAGAAGCAGCATGCAAGACGGCTGTCGATATGGTGAGTGAAGGTTTGATTACAAAAGAGGAAGCTTTATTGCGAATAGAGCCATCACAAGTGACGGAATTAATCGAATTCATAGAGCAGCCGTCACAGCAATCATTGGACGTGCAACAGTTGCTTGAATGGGCTGATGAGGTGAGGTCTGTATTGGTGCTTGCCAATGTAAACCATCCAAGGGATGGTGTCCTCGCACGAGTGTTAGGAGCAGAAGGGATAGGGCAATGTCAGATCGAGACCATGCTGTTATCACCATCCCGAATACCTTTTGTCCAGAAGATGATCACAGCTGACAACGAATACGAACGTCGACGTGGGGTAGAACGTTTGCTTCCGATGCTGCAAGCGGACTTTGAGCATTTTTTCGAAGTGATGGATGGTTATCCGGTAACGATTAATCTGCTGGACCCGGCATGGGATGAACGATTGCTTCATGTTGAAGCTGATATACTTGATATGCAGATTGAAGCGATTTTTCGCGCAGCCTTAAAAACTATTCGTCAGGGACTATGGGTACGACCCGAAATTTTGATTCCACCTGTAAGCGATTCCAATGAATTGCAGCGATTGAGGGAGCTGGTGGATCATATAGCTGACCAGATTTTGGGCGAAGAAAAAAGGCATTGTCTATATAAAGTAGGTACAACTATAGAAATTTCTAGAGCGGGTACAATCGCAACTCAAATGGCTCGCCATGCTGACTTTTTCTCATTCAGAGCGTTGGATGTTCAAGAAAATAAACATCTTGTGGAAATGAGCGTTGTTCAGGGTAAAGCCCGTAAACCGTATCTCAGGTCAGGGGTCTGTGGAGAACAAGCTGCGAATGCAGATACGATTGCTTACTGCCATCGCATAGGATTAGATTATGTGAGCTGTTCCCCCGAGCAAGTTCCGTCTGCACGAATTGCGGCTGCGCAAGCGGCGATTAGAGAACAGAAGCAGGGCAAGAGCATACAGAATCATGACATTTCAACGACAGCGTAAATATCAAATATGAACGATTGAGGGGTATGCGTAACACTACATGTTATAATGTGGCTGTTCGCATATCTCTTTTTTATCGGAGAATGAATTAAGCTGTACACGTCATTT
This sequence comes from Paenibacillus tundrae, assembly GCF_036884255.1. Lineage (NCBI taxonomy): Bacteria > Bacillati > Bacillota > Bacilli > Caryophanales > Paenibacillaceae > Paenibacillus > Paenibacillus tundrae. The sequence continues at coordinate 2,701,188 of NZ_CP145605.1, forward strand.
ATACATAAGAGGGGAGACAGTAACATGACCACTCCGAACATACGAAACGTTCCAACACAAGCGGTGTTTATAGATCGTGATGGCACAATTGGAGGTTCAGACAAGATTAAATATCCTGGCGAGATGCAATTGTTTGATGGTGTGGCGGAATCAATCAGCACATTATCACAGCATGGATTCAAATTATTTGGCTTTACGAACCAGCCTGGTATAACAGCAGGACATTCCACAGTCGAAGCTTTTCAACAAGAGATGAAGGACTTCGGGATCGAGCATACGTATGTGTGTCCTCATCCGGCTCATGAACAGTGTAAATGTCGCAAACCGAGACCTGATATGTTGATCCAAGCAGCAGAAGATCATCAACTGAAGCTCGAACAGTGTATTGTCATTGGCGACCGTTGGTCAGACATGGTTGCGGCAAGTGTTGCAGGGTGTCTATGCATACTCGTTATGACGGGTGCAGGTATGCGTGCATTGGAAGAAGACCGGTTTCGATGGAACACCATGGAAGCAGACTATGTAGCCACTGATTTTAACGATGCGGTAAAGTGGATTGTGCAGCGAAGAGTTCAACCTATGCAAGAATAAGTAACGAAATAGAGCATTACAGCTTGCGTTTGTATACATCAATGCAGATTCTGTTGACATTGTCAGCCTTATCCGCAGTTTTGCGCCCGAACCACCATGGAATACATACCGCGAAACTGTTATACTGAAATATGCGTTTTGTAAACAGAACGTAAAATTTCGGATAAGGGTTGAAAACGACCATGTATAATTCTAAATACGAACGGATATCATCACGAACATTATTTGTCGTGTTATTTATCCTCTTGCTGCTGAAGCTCACGCTTTTGCGGTATTTCTTTTTCCAAGGCCTTTCTGGCATTGGATTGCTCACCGATACGCTGGGTGCTCTAACCGTGGTCTGTGTGCTTGATTTAATTGTACCTAAGCGCTGGAAACGTATGGTGTACGGGGGCTTTAATCTGATTTTCTCGCTCGTACTGTTTGCGGCAACGTTATATAACGTGCATTTTAGCTCAGTACCCACGTACACAGCACTAAGTGAATTAGGTCAGGTGGCTCAAGTACGAGGCAGTATCGGACCTCTCATTCGACCTGTTCATTTTATGTTTTTTGTGGATATCGTGCTTGCACTGCCACTTTGGTTTATCCTGCGCTCCAGACGTACTTCCCGTAGTCAAGGAAGTTATAGCAACAGTGGACTAAGTTTTGGAAAAAGTCGTAGAAGATATTGGGGGAAGGTCGGAGTCGCACTTACGGCTGCATTTAGCATCGTTCTGTCAGGTAGCTTTATTGTCAAAGGAGAAACAATTGATAATGAGCTGGTTCGAGCGGAGAATCTTGGTTTTCTTAACTACCAGGTGTCCTCAGCGATTTTGACGAGCAAAGAAAACGAAGCCATTGCTAATGGCAACATTAATGAGACCATTGCGAAGATCAATCAGTTAGTGAGTCAATATCCATATCAAGATAAAACAAGTCAGGGCTCTCCAGTTAAAGCGAAGTATTTTGGTGAAGCCAAAGGCAGTAATCTGATTGTGTTACAACTAGAATCTTTTCAGAATTTTCCGATTCACGCTTCACTGGGTGGTCAGGTGTTAACACCCGTGTTGAACGAATTAGCGAGTGAAAGCTATTATTTCCCTCATTTCTTCCAACAAATTGGTCAAGGTAATACATCGGATGCTGAATTTATGTCGAACACATCAATCTATCCTACAGGCGTAGTTCCAATGTCTGCCGGATATAGTGACCGTGATTTACCTAGCTTACCGAAACTGCTTCGTGAGCGCGGATATCAGTCAGAGACGTTTCATGGCAATGATGTGACGTTCTGGAATCGGAACAAGATGTACCCTGCGATTGGATTCGATCGGTATTTTGACAAACCAAGCTTCAAGAATGACCGATTTAATGATTTTGGTCCATCTGACGAAGAATTGTATCGTGTCGGTGTGGAGAAAATGACTGCACATCAAGCTGCGAACGAACCGTTCTACGCACAGTTTATTACAGCATCGAGCCACTCACCGTTCAAGGTTCCTGCTGATCGGGCACGAATTACTGTCCCTGAGACAATTACGAACACATTGCTGCATGATTATTTGCAGGCTATCAATTATACCGATTATGCGGTTGGGCAACTGATTAATGAATTAAAGGCTAGTGGACTGTGGGACAACACAACGTTAGTCATTTACGGTGATCACTTCGGTCTGCCAGCAAATGATGAAATCACAAAGCAGATTCAAGACAATTTGAATGTGCCATACGATGGGAATGTGAGTCGTTTTAATATCCCGCTAATCATCCACACACCGCAGCAGTCTAAAGGGCAAGTGGTTGAACAGCCTGGAGGTCAGTTGGATATCATGCCAACGGTACTGAATTTGATGGGCGTATCGTTACAAGAAGAGCAGTTTACGGCCTTTGGGCATGATCTGCTTAATATGGATCATAATGCATTTGGCATTCGCTATTATTTGCCGACAGGCTCATTTGTTAATAATGAGATCATGTTTGTTCCTGGTGCGGGTTTCGATGATGGGAAGGCATATTCGATTAAAACGTATGAACCTGTCACTGATCTGGAGCCGTATCGGGCCGATTATGAGCATGTGCTCAGCTTAATGAAGCTGTCGGATGAGTATGTGAAGCTATTGCCTAAACGGGCACCCTAATATGTAGTGTTCGGTATCATGCCAAACGTCACCTGTATTCATATGGGTGGCGTTTTTTGGTTACTTTCATTCATCCGAATAACGGATAAGGAAGAGCTTTATTTTGAAACTGTAATTATTAATGTTACAATGGTATAAGAATGAATTTGGCGATACTTGGTTTAGATCTAATTAGAGACCCATATAGACACAATGAGAGGAATGAATAGATATGAAATTAAGCGTGCTTGAACATGGACATATCAACGAAGGACGTACGGTGCAGGATACGCTTCAAGAGACGGTTACGCTTGCGAAGCATGCTGATGAACTTGGTTTTTCGCGTTTCTGGATGTCAGAACATCATGGTGGCGGTGCACTTTCCTTTTCAAGTCCTGAAGTCATGATTGCGCATGTCGCTGCTCATACCGAACATATTCGGGTAGGATCAGGTGGCGTAATGCTGCCACATTATAGTGCATACAAGGTTGCAGAGAACTTCCGTCTCTTAGAGGCATTACATCCTGGTCGTATTGATCTTGGGATTGGTAGAGCACCTGGTGGGATGCCGATTGCAAGTCGAGCTCTCAATGAGGGAAAATCCTCTAACGTACAATTTTTCCCGCAACAGATCGCAGATCTGGGTGGTTACTTTCATGAGCAATTGTCGGAGGATCATCGCTTTGCCTCTCTGGTAGCTGCTCCATCCGTGCCGACAGTGCCAGAGGTATGGCTGCTTGGCTCTAGCTCCGAAGGTGCAAGAATTGCAGCCGCGCAAGGAACGGCTTATGCGTTTGCTCAATTCTTTGGCACACCAGGCGGGGAAGAGGCCATGAAGCATTATCGTCGACATTTCAAACCGTCGATCCTGAATGATCGACCTCATTCTATGATTGCTGTCTCTGCGTTCTGTGCGGAGACTGAAGAGGAAGCGGCTGAGCTTGCTCGAAGCAATGAACTTTTCTTCTTACGCTTAGGCCGTGGGTTGGAACAGAGCTCATTCCCATCATTAGAGACGGTTCATAATTATCCTTATACCGCTATGGAAATGGAGCAGATTCGCCAGCGTCGTTCATTCTCGATCGTAGGGACACCGGATCAGGTGAAAGAGAAAATTACAGCAATGGCTGAGCGTCATGAAGCGGATGAAGTGATCATCGCCTCAGCGATTCATTCATTTGAAGCACGCCTTCGCTCATTTGGTTTGATTGCAGAAGCCTTCGGCTTAAAGAAGGATTAAGCGATTATGTCGGGAATGTTATAGTGTAGTATGTGTTTCCAAAGTCCGGTTATTTCTGCTGAATTCCATCTCTGATCATGAGATACCGTCAGGTATTCAACACAATCTCAATCGGGCTTTGGTAACAACCTCTATAAGAGAGGAAGGATTCACATTCGTAGATGTGTTATAAGTGATATTCATGGCTGTTACGACGAATTCAATGCTCTACTTCAACAGGTGAGCTATGATTCGGTTCAGGATGAATTAATTTTACTTGGAGACTATGTAGATCGGGGACCTCAGAGCAGACGGGTCGTTGATCAGATCATGAAGCTCAAGGAACGTCATTCTATCATTGCGCTGAAGGGAAATCATGATGCGATGATGGTCAAAGCGTTGACCAATGATATCAAGGAATACGATAGCCACTGGATTCGCAATGGTGGGTTACAGACACTTGCTAGTTATGTGGACCATGTCACAACATGGGACGAGAGTGAATTGGACTGGGACGCCTATCATGAAGCCAAAGTGTGGGTGCGCAACCACTATAGCCATCATCTTCAGTTTTTGGATCAACTTCCGTTGGTATATGAAATTCCGGGCTACGTGTTTGTACATGCAGGGATTAATCCTGACGTACCGGATTGGCGCAAACAGCCGGAGAGTGACTTTATGTGGATTCGGGAACCTTTCTACTCCAGACCTACGGCAATTGAGGAAACGGTGGTCTTTGGGCACACGCCTGTGAAATATCTGCACGATGAGATGGGCATTTGGTTCGCTTCAACGGGAGACAAGATTGGCATCGACGGTGGATGCGCTTATGGTGCTCAATTGAACATGCTTATGATTAGGGAAGATGGTAGCCTGCAGACGTTCTTTGTGGAAAAAGCAGAGAACATAGAGGACGTGGAACTTTAACAGGTGAGCATTGCTTATCTAGGTTCCATATGCTAATTTATAAGTTTATGTCATGTCATTATACATACGATAACGAAGCTGAAGGGAATGAAATACATTTTGGCTATTTATAATTTAGATCAATTGCAACATCATATTTTACTCTGTAATGGTGGTACCTGTATGCGCAACGACGGGGAGGAAGTTACCCAGGCTGTGCGAGATGAGATTAAAAACCTTGGGGCGAGTGAATTTATTCATACGACACGGACACGTTGCAACGGACGCTGTGATGATGCATGTGTGACGATTGTGTACCCACAAGGGGATTGGTATGGCAAAATGACACCGGATTCAGGTAGAGCTCTTGTTCAGGCTCTGTGTGAAGGTGAGCGTTTGGAGAGCCATCTCATCGCGAATGTGGCGACAACAACTGCAAAATAGAGACCAATGATCTATATCATTGGGACTTGAATGATTGTCTTGAGAATCATTTGCAATGAATACGGTGTAAGGGGATTGGAATTAAGCCCTTTTAACGCTATAATCAGTAAGGGTATGAATTATAAACGACATTGATTATTCTAAATCAGAATTGACGGAGGGCTATCAATATGGAAAAAGCGTTAATCTTCGGACACAAAAATCCTGACACGGACACGATCTGTTCAGCAATTGCTTATGCGGATCTCAAAGCAAAATTAGGTCATGAGGTTGAAGCGGTTCGTCTCGGAGAAGTGAATGGTGAAACTCAGTTTGCACTCGATCATTTCAAAGTGGAAGCACCTCGTTTGATCAAAACGGCAGCGAATGAAGTAAACAAAGTCATTCTGGTTGACCACAATGAGCGTCAGCAAAGTGTTAGTGATATCGAAGAAGTAACTGTGGTAGAGGTTATTGACCACCACCGTATTGCTAACTTTGAGACAAGCCAGCCATTGTATTTCCGTGCAGAGCCTGTAGGCTGTACTGCTACAATTCTAAATAAAATGTACAAAGAGAACGGTGTAGAGATCAGCGCACCAATTGCTGGACTTATGCTATCTGCTATTATCTCTGACTCCCTGCTGTTTAAATCGCCAACTTGCACGGAGCAAGATGTAGCGGCTGCACGTGAACTGGCTGCTATTGCTGGTGTAGATGCAGACAGCTACGGATTGGACATGCTCAAAGCAGGTGCTGATCTGAGTCAAAAAACGATTGCTGAATTGATTTCTTTGGATGCCAAAGAATTCGTAATGGGTCAAGCAAAAGTTGAAATTGCACAAGTCAACGCTGTTGACGTTAACGATGTACTTGTGAAAAAAGCTGAATTGCAAGCTGCAATTGAAGCAATCATCTCCAGTAAAGGTCTTGACCTCTTCGTATTTGTTGTAACAGATATCCTCAACAACGATTCTGTTGCTCTTGCATACGGCGCTTCCACGAATGCAGTGGAAAAAGCGTACAATGTATCGTTGGCTGATAGCCAGGCTCTTCTGAAGGGCGTAGTATCTCGTAAGTCACAGATTGTTCCGGTTCTGACAGAAGCATTCAACAGTCTGTAATAACCGTCTGATGTATGGTACATGAGGATCATGTACATCAATCAAGCCTGTTCTGATCTCTCATGGATCAGGACAGGCTTTTATTATGAAGGAGGTCATAAATGTGATTAAAAATGAGAAGATCAAAGCAGCGGAAGTCCATGTCACTGGAATAAACGGAGAGGATCTGGGAATCATGTCCACACGTGAGGCACTCGCCTTAGCGAAGCAATACAAAGTGGATCTGGTCTGTACTTCTCTCATGACCAGTCCACCACCGTGCAAACTTATTGGGGCTGGTGCAGCGAAGGCAGAGGCGCAACAGGATAAGAAGAAATCAGGTAAATTACCGGATAAACGAAAGGTGAAAGAGATCCGCTTAACATTGCAAATGGAAGACCATGACCGTGATACGAAACAAGCACAAGCAGAGCGTATCCTGAAAAAAGGAGATTCCGTGAAGCTGGTCATTCAGGTTCACGGAAGTAAAGAAGGCGCAGCCGGTAAAGAATGGGCAGAGCAGCTATGCCAAGCTTTGGCTGAATTCGGCACCAAAACGACGGGGGTACAAGTGAGCGGTAAACAAGTTGTTGTTCAGTTGGATCCAAAGATTTAACCCTTCACGTGAAGCATCAGGTACGCAAATAACGACTACCACCTACACGAACATATAATTGTCCAGGTAATACAGGCGTCGATGGAGAACCTGGATTGGCATTATTGCTATTCGCAAAACGTGACAGATAATAAAAATCAGGGTAGATGACCGTATCCATCAGATAGGCGGAAGTGCGGCTGCCTGGGAAGCGGAATTGGTTCAAGGTGCGTATGATTTGTTCACCACGAGCAATACCGATTCCGTGACCGTAATACCAATCCTCACGAAGTTTAATCGTATTCTCTCCTTGCCACTCTGGGGTTTCGGGAGATACATCCGGATTTTTGAAATAGAGTACATCTCCAGGGAGCGCACTGTTACTGCCGTTCTTCTCTGTTAAGCGTAGGTCGCTGTCATAGTGCCAGTCGAAGAGAAGCAGGTTGCGGAATAACGAATTAAAAGCATCTTCACGGATGCTAGCCAGCACGCCACCATATAATACAATGACAGTTGCTGTTGCGCATTCAAAAGCGTACAAGGATCCGTTTCTCCAAATATCACGAATTCCTTCTGCGGGGGTAACGTTAGGTCTTAACTCAAAACCACCTTGGGCATTCCGGTTCCAGTAAACGGGATTACATCTGGATTGTTCGAACGAGGCAAAGCTAACACCGCTGGCATTAAGTCCCTCTGCTGCTTCGACAAGAGAAGAACGCAGTTTCCACTCAAAACGAAGATGCTCCATGGATTGGTACGTATACACTGTCGAACTATTCTGGAGTTGTTGGAGCCAGTTCCATTCAAAGGGCGTCCAATCTGTGGGACTTAATTGGAGAGGTTGATTTGCAACAATAATCATAATTGATACCTCCATGTCGTTGGGATGTACAGAACATATTCAGATGAAATCGCCTAGGTTTGTTTGAGAATATGGTGTAGCCTATAGGGGTCGAGTTAGTGGTTTATTGGCTTGATGGGGTTACAAGATAAAAGATGTCGATACTTGCCAAAATTTCGTGCAAAAAAATCGTTATCAATGATAGGATTTGGGGTACTACTCTATAGAAGAAGTTATGTATTGAAGTAAGCTTTCATTACGAAATGGTTGGATAACTGAAAAGGAGGATAAGCGGTGTCGAATCCAATTACACAGAACCGTTTGCTGTTCGAACAATTATATACTCATGCGCCGATCGGCATTGCTGTTGCTTCACATGTGAATGGTCGTTGGCTCCAGCTCAATCCCGCCTTTTGTGAGATGTTGGGGTATCGTGAAGATGAATTAATTGATAAGTCAATCATACATATGATCTATGAGCCTGATCTGGATATGGATAGTTTCCGGTCTGAATTTTACGATATGACCAATGGTGTTACCATGATGTACGAAACGGAGTTCCGCTTGAAACGCAAGAATAATACGCTCCTATGGGCATGTGTACGGGCATGTATCGTCAAAGATGAGATAACGGATGAGCCTTTATATTTACTTGTACAAGCAGCTGATATTTCGAAGCAAAAGGAAGCGGAGGAGCGTCTGATCATCCAACGCCAAAAATTGGAGGAGAGCAGCCAAATCTCTCGTATGCTCACAGAATCATCCTTGGATATGATTGCTATCCATGATGCGGATGTTGAGCGAACTTTCAAATATATTTCACCTGCCTGCGAAGTCATGCTTGGTTATAAACCGGAGGAATTAGTAGGTCACTCCGGCTTATCTGTCATATACCCAGAGGATATTCCTTTAGTGAAGGCATATGTTACGGGTCAGATTCAAGGCCTTGCTCCGGATCGAATCAGTTATCGTCTCAGGCATAAAGATGGATCGCCAGTGTGGGCGGATACGTTAACACAATACGTGTATGATGAGCAGGGTAATCTTCAGGAGATGATTGCTGTAACCAGAGATATGACCGCTAGACAGCAAGAAGAGCTTCGTCAGCAGGAATATCAGTCACTATTTGACTACAATCCATTGGGGGTAGCGTCTCTTGCTCCAGATGGGAAACTGCTTAAGGCGAACTCCGGGCAGGAGCAGCTTACTGGACATACCAAAGAGGAGCTCTTAGGTGGATCGTTTGAACATCTCATTGATCCGGTTGATCTAGAGAAGACCCGTTACTATTTTGAGGAGAGTGTGAAGGGGAAAGCTCAGAGCTACGAGATTGGATTAATTCATAAAGATGGGCAGCGTATTGAAACAAATGTAATTAATGTTCCGATTATTCTTGAGGGACAAGTCGTTGGTGTATTTGGAATTACGAGTGATATTACAGAATCTAAACGATACGTTGAGGAAATTGAAAATTTAAGTTATGAACGTGCCCTCATATTAAATGCAATGTCTGAAGGGGTTATTGGACTGGATCGAGATGGTCATATCATCTTCGCCAATCCGGCTGCAACAGAGATGATGGATTTCTGCCCGAGTGCGACAAATGGCATGCCGTTTGAGGAGATTATTTTGCAAATGCAAAGTGAAGGCATTCCTTATCCAACAAACGAAACACCCATTGTGAAGGCTGTTCGTGAAGGACGTAGCCTACCAAGGTCAGAATCCGTTTTCTGGAGACAAGATGGTTCCAGCTTCCTAGCAGAATTTCAACTGAAGCCTATTATGGATCAGGGAAAAACGAGGGGAGCCGTACTGGTCTTTCGTGACATGACAAGTGTGAATGAGATCATTCGGGCGAAGGAAGTAGCTGAGCATGCCGACAAAGCCAAGTCTGAATTCCTAGCAATCATGAGTCATGAGCTGCGCACACCTCTGAATGGTATTATGGGAATGGCACACTTATTAAAGGAAACAGAACTCGATGAAGAACAACATGGATTTGCCGAGATCATTATTGATAGCGGGGAATCATTACTGCATATTCTCAATGAGATTTTGGATTTTAGCAAGATTGAAGCTGGTAAAATGGATCTTGCACGTGAAGCGGTTGATCTAAGAGAGATGACAGCGGGTGTCATGGAGCTGTTTGCACTGCGAGCATCCGAAAAAAATATTGAATTATACTGTGAAATATCGGACCAGGTTCCTGAGCGTATAAGAGGGGACGAAACGCGTATCCGCCAAGTGCTCATTAACCTAGTTGGCAATGCGGTCAAATTCACGGATAAGGGCAATATTCAGATCCATATGAATGTAAGTCCAGCAGAATGCGAGAATGAGGATCGGCTCACACTGGCATTTACAGTGAAGGATACAGGAATCGGTATACCTCTTGAGAAGCAGCATCAACTATTCCAATCGTTCTCTCAGCTGGATCCTTCCATTAATCGCAAGTACGGAGGCACAGGTCTGGGGCTCGCGATCAGTAGGAAGCTAGTGGAGCTAATGGGCGGTGCGATTGGCGTACAGAGCGATGCTGGCGAGGGAGCAGAGTTCTACTTCACATTGTCGCTAGAGCGCTGGAATGACGAATCTGGGGATCTTATAGAGGAATCCAATGAAGTGAGTGAACTCACTGATCAGTCACGTCAAGCTGCGGGGATTAAAATCTTAGTGGCAGAGGATCAACAGTTGAACAGTCACCTCATGGAGGAAATGCTGCGTAAGCACGGCGGTGTATGTGACATTGTAGAGAATGGTGAAGAAGCTGTGAAGGCGCTGGAACGGGAGCATTATGATCTGATCTTTATGGATATCAAAATGCCGATCATGGATGGCCTCGAAGCCACCTGCAAGATTAGGAAAACACATCCAGAAATTCCGGTCATTGCTGCCATCACTGCATTTGTTGGTGCTACAGATCGTGAAGCATGTTTGAAGTGTGGCATGCAGGATTTCATTAGCAAACCGTTCAGTTCTCAGGAGATACGTCGTGTCATGAATACATGGATCCCCTTTATCCGAGCTCATCAAAAAACGTTAAATTAAAGATTTTGAAGTAACCTAAGTGAATAACCCATAATTGAAACAACCTGCCCCTAAGCTTAGAGGCAGGTTGCATTTCGTTTTTGTAGGAGAACTATCCATCCGAGAAGGGCTTAAAAACTTAAGACCATCCTCCGATTAACCCAGAGAGGGTTACACACTCATCATCTTCCAATTCTGCAATTAGCGTAAGTTCCTCTTGGTCAGTTGGGTCAACCGAGAACAATTCACGGCGTCCATCTTCGTGCACAATAATAACCAGTTGGTTGCCGCTTTTTGTATCAAACTGGTACTTAACTCCAATACCAGGTAAAGGACATTCCCGGATATTCATGAAATACTGTCACCTCTTTAGCTTTTCCGTAATAAGTTTAACCGTTCACACAGTACGGATGTATTCTACTATCCCTAACAACGTTTGGCAAGTCATGATTCAAATTACCGACAATTATTTATCCTTACGCTATATATTTTAGCCATTTCTGCGCTGTCTGACACGTCTGCGACGCAAGAAAAACCAGATCAGCAATGCGAAGAGTAACATAAGGCCAATAACAGCTGCGATAATAATATTACGAATGTTCGGAATCTGTACAGTCAAATCCAGTGTATTCCGGTTGAGTGGGGAAATGTGCCACGTTAGTGTTTTACCCCCATCGTCCACAACATCTGCGTTTGAATCCTTCGCTTTGATGGGGAGAGATAACTTGAAGTCGAAATTAACATCCTTTAATAATAGGTTTTTAAGAAAACTCGGTACTTTGTTAATCTGATCTTTGATGTTACCATCCGGCATGGATTCCATGACATCCGCTTCTGCAGTAAGGTGTAGTGTTGACGAGAACAAACCTGGTGTTTTGGATTGCTCGACCTTAATGCCTTGAGGTAAGCTTGACATATCAAAGTCGGTTGTGTTGCTTCTCTCATAGTGAGTGGTTGCGGTAAGCTGCTGCGTTTCTCCTTGCTTGGTAACTTCAGCTTCGAAATTGTTCTTCTTCAACGTATCGGCCAGCAGTGCCATCAGATTATCCTGTCCGATTTTGCCTAGCGCAGCATCGGTTACACTGAGATTCAGATCTAGATCGGATGATCCATCTAGATTGACGGTTACATGGGCTTCTCCGTCTGCGCAAGCCGTTAACACGGATAACATCAATGTTAGTAAGATAGCGCTAAATAAGTAACGTAAAGGCATACGAATCGACATCTAGTTCAACCTTTCAATGTAAAATCTTATTTCTATTTCATAGATTTATAGTATACACCGGATGTATAACAGATGAAACGTTGGGCATGGATTGCATTTTGTGATATGGTATGATTTGATCTGCATGCAAGGGGTGTCATTAAATCAGTACATAAGGTTCAGCATCGTTTGATGAGGTGTGGATGCAGATGCCTAGAACGTGGAATAATGAATAACATATCATCCCGTATACAAATCCATTGATTAAAATTAAAGATTTCGTATTTTTGTCAATGTTCGGTCAATTCAAATGGTGTTTCACCGTGTAAACTGGTAGTAGTGTGTAGAATATTCGGAAGCAGGGGGGGTTACATTCATGACTTACATTATTATTTTGGTTGCAATTATGGTCGTGGGAATGGTCGGAATGGGCTGGTTTTATATGGTTGTGGACAAAGACAAAAATTAGTCTGAATTATTGAATAGCATATGTAAGTAAGACAAGCTCATAAGCTGGCTTCGCGATAATGCGGCGCGGGCTTATTTGCGTTTGCGTATGTATCTAAGTAGACCTAACATGATTGTGTAACATATATGACCTTACATGTTCTTCAATTTGACCAATGGACAAATATTTTTCGTAAAGTTGGGATTTTTAGGCTGCTCTTTTGTATAATAGGTTTAGTTTAACACGGGAATCTCCCGAATCTACCAAATAGGAAAGGGTGTACATAAATGAAGTTTAGTGAATACACGTATACACGTCCCGATCTGGAACACATCAAGACCTCTTTCGGTGAACTGCTGAAGGGATTCGAAGCGGCGGCTTCAGTGGAAGAGCAAAGTGATTTTATGGACAAGATCAATGCCTTGCGCAGTGATTTCGAAACTCAGGCACAACTGGTCTATATCCGTCACTCCATTGATACCAATGATGAGTTTTACAAGGCAGAGAATGAGTTCCTGGATGAAAGTCAGCCTGTTGTTCAAGAGTATATTACTGATTTTTACCGTGCGCTGGTGAATTCCAAGTTCCGTGCGGAACTGGAGCAAAAGTGGGGAATCCAACTGTTTCAGCTCGCTGAGCAAGCTTTGAAAACATTCAGCCCGGAGATCATTGAGGATCTTCAAAAGGAAAACAAACTTTCTACGGAATATAATCAGCTGATTGCTTCAGCCAAAATTCCGTTTGAAGGGGAAGAGCGTACACTGCCTCAACTGCATCCATTTGAGCTGTCCACGGATCGCTCGATGCGGGAACGTGCTTCAGAAGCGCGGTATACGTTTATGGCGGAGCATGAAGCAGAATTTGACCGGATCTACGATGAACTGGTGAAAGTGCGTACACAGATTGCGAAAAAGCTGGGGTATCCAAGCTATGTGGAACTTGGTTATGACCGTATGAATCGTACGGATTATAACGCGGAGATGGTAGCGAATTTCCGCGCACAAGTCCGAGATTATATCGTACCTGTTGCAACCAAGCTGAGAGAACGTCAACGCAGCCGGATTGATGTGGATACACTCTATTTCTACGATCAAGGCTTTAGTTTCAAAACGGGTAATCCAACACCAAAAGGTGATCCAGACTGGATTGTGGAGAACGGGAAACGGATGTATGCCGAACTATCACCAGAAACAGATGTGTTCTTCCAGATGATGACGGACAACGAACTAATGGATCTGGAGAGCAAAAAAGGCAAACAGGGCGGTGGATATTGTACGTTCCTGAACGATTATAAAGTGCCGTTTATTTTCTCCAACTTCAATGGTACGTCGGGTGATATTGATGTGTTGACGCATGAAGCGGGACATGCTTTCCAAGTATACGAGAGCCGTAACTTTGCTGTGCCTGAATATAACTGGCCGACTTTTGAGTCTGCGGAAATTCATTCCATGAGTATGGAGTTCTTTACTTGGCCGTGGATGGAGTTGTTCTTCAAGGAAGATACAGACAAATACAAGTTCGATCATCTGTCCTCCGCGCTGCTATTTATTCCCTATGGCGTATCTGTGGATGAATTCCAGCACTTTGTCTATGCTAATCCTGATGCAACTCCGGCGGAGCGCAAGCAAGCATGGCGCAACATTGAGAAGACGTATCTGCCACATATTAATTACAAAGATAATGCGTATTTGGAACAAGGCGGATTCTGGCATAAACAGGGTCATATTTTCTCGTCACCGTTCTATTACATTGACTATACGTTAGCTCAAATCTGCGCATTCCAGTTCTGGAAACGCAGTAATCAGGATATGAAGTCTGCTTGGGCAGATTATTTGACGCTGTGCAAAGCCGGAGGAAGCCTGTCCTTTACTGGATTGGTTGAGCTTGCGGGACTTAAGTCTCCGTTTGAAGACGGCTGTGTCTCTTCTGTAATTGGAGATATTGAAGCTTGGCTGGATGGCGTAGACGACAAGGCACTCTAAGAGAATTCGAAGAGTAGCTTAAATGAGGTGAAATGGTACGAAGAATAATCCGCACTTGATCGGTATCGCATTCTGAGGTTAGAGCTAGCAGGACAGATTGGGATGTCTGTACTTACGAATACTCTTAGACAGAATGCGAGGGTTATATCATGCTGTACTTAGTTCAAGATTCAACTTTACTGAAACGTGTACAGGATCTTGTAGGTGATCGACAGGGGCATGTCGTTATGGGTGGAGTGCTTGCTGGACTTCAAGCCGGACGAGTATATGTCGATCACCCAGATACCCTGGGAGGCGTGTTGATCTGGGCGAGACACGAGATGTTTTATTGGATTGGTGATCCAGACGGTTCATTATTTCATACACAGGTGAAAAAGCTATTGAGAGAGGATCTTCTGCCCGAAGCTCTGCGGGTTGGTGAAGAGATGTTGAATCTTGAGTTGCTTCCGACTCATGGAGGCAGTTGGGATTCTACCTTACAGGTGACCTTTGCAGGCAAATTAGGCAAAGGTTATCGAATTCCATTCACCTTTGATCAGATGAAATTTCATCATTGGCTGCAGCAATATGCTTGTTTGGATATACCTCCCCAATATCAGGTTAGCGTGATCGATGCTACAGTGCTGGAAGAGGACGCGAGCGGTGTAATCCAAGAAGAGATTTTGAAATTCTGGTATAGGGTCGATGACTTTATCCGATATGGTCTAGGAACCTGTGTCATGCTGAATGGTCAAGTCGTAGGTACATGTATGTCTGTATTTGTGAGCGATGAGCATCACGAGATTGGCATTCATACGTACGACGCATTGCATCGAGGTCAAGGCTTGGCAACAGCTATGGCGACTTCTTATATACGGTTATGTCTTGAACGTGGTTATGTACCTCATTGGACAACCGAAGATTTTCGTAAGGATTCGATTGCGATTGCTCACAAGCTGGGCTTTGAGCAGGGAGAGGCATACCGTGTGTACTACGCGCCTATTCAAGAGCTGCTGAGAACCTGAACTGAATCATCAAAATTTGAGTAAAGACTAAGAATTAAAAGCGATAACTAAGAAAGAGTTAACCCTTGGTGGTTAGCTCTTTTTTTATAACTTTATTGCAGATAATCTGTAATGTAACATTTGTTAGTCTTATTGTGATTAATTTCACTATATCTGAAAACGGATTCAGTTACAATGAAGTCAGTTACAAATCAGGGTAACAGGAGGCTGGTTCAAATGGCAACACATGCTTATTATGTACCGCCCGTGAACTTGATGGGGAGAGGCTGTATACAAGAAGCGAGTAAAATGATTCAAGACATGGGGATTCGCAAAGCATTGGTCGTCAGTGACCGTCCACTAATTGCTTCAGGCGTTACGGAACAGGTGCTGTCTATATTAAGAAAATCTGGGCTAGACTATATCGTATATGATGATGTTCAGCCTAATCCGACATGTCAGAACGTACATGATGGGCTTCAAGTGTATCAAGAACATGGGTGTGATGCGATTATTTCGATTGGTGGTGGTTCACCACAGGATGCTGCGAAGGCTATTGGTATTGTAGCTACGAATGGTGGCCATATCCGCGATTATGAAGGGCTTCATCAATCGCAACATAAGTCAGTACCCCTCGTTGCGTTTAATACAACGGCTGGTACGTCAAGTGAGGTGACTATTAACTACGTGATTACAGATGAGGAACGTAAAGTGAAAATGGTGATGGTGGACAAAAACAGTCTCGTTTCCCTTTCAGTAAATGATCCAGAACTGATGTTAAGTAAACCTTCTAGCTTGACTGCGGCAACAGGGATGGACGCATTGACCCATGCCGTGGAAGCGATGGTCACACCAGGTGGGTTCACGGTTACAAGTGCGACAGCAGCGGCGGCTGTTGAATTGATCTTCGAATATTTGCCGAGAGCTGTAAGAGACGGCAGTGATCTAGAAGCAAGAGAGCATATGACATATGCGTGTTTTCTTGGGGGAATAGCGTTTAACAATGCTGGTTTAGGATATGTTCATGCGATGGCGCATCAACTAGGTGGTGTATACGATCTCCCGCACGGTGTATGTAACGCGATGTTACTCCCCTATGTGGAAGAGATGAATGCAAAGCATGTACCAGGCAAATTCCGTCATATCGCTAAAGCGATTGGTATGAATGTGCAAGGGAAAAGTGATGAGCAATGCTCTGAATATGTCATTGAAGCCATTCGCCAGCTTTCCAAAGAGGTCGGTATTCCGGAGAAGCTGTCCGAACTAGGCGTTAACGACTTGGATATCGAACTACTCGCTGACAATGCGATGAAGGACGCCTGTGCACCTGGGAACCCCTATCAACCTTCCAAAGACGAAGTGATGGAGCTGTTCCGTAAAATTATATAATGAATCGTGCACACAAGCCGGGAATATAAGTTCTCGGCTTATTTGTCGTTTGACCCTGTAATTAAATTACTTTATTTTCCATATTATATTTCCTTACAAAAACAAAAGGAGTTTGATTCCTTCTTAGCGAATACAATTCCTAAGTAACATCAAAGTGGGTTGGAGGGAGTGAATGTGCACGAGAGAGAAGTAGTTAAGCTTTTAGGATCAATGACACTGTAAGTTTCGTGTTTCTTGTTTGTGTTTAATGTTTACTTAGGCAAGAAACTCATTTTCTACGCAACAATATCGATTGCCACCCTGCATAATACACCTCAGTTTAACTAGTTAAATGACTCTTCACTTTTTATTTTTCATTTTAATTTCATTTCTGACATGGCAGTGATGCCAGCTTATTTACAATTTGAGTCTTCACCACTTTTGTATACGTAATGTACATGAACACGGTTTATACAGCATGCTCCTGATCATGACAACAGTGTCCACTCATCCACAGAATAAGAACTTGGGCGACTGAATGAAAGAGAGAATGAAAGCAAGTGGAGGAGGCTGTAATGATGGCGAAAAAAGAAGTTGTCGCAATGCTGTTAGCCGGAGGCCAAGGCAAACGGTTGAAGGGACTTACCAAATCACTGGCTAAACCCGCCGTCTATTTCGGTGGTACGTATCGAATCATTGATTTTCCTCTAAGTAATTGCTCTAACTCCGGCATTGACACCGTTGGTGTGTTAACTCAATACGAACCTCTTGTGTTGCATTCCTACATTGGAATCGGCAGTGATTGGGATTTGGATCGCAAAAATGGTGGTGTATATGTACTGCCTCCACATGAACGCGAGGATGGAAGCAACTGGTATCGTGGTACAGCAGACGCCATCTATCGTAATCTCAACTTTATCGAACAATTTGACCCTGAGCATGTACTCGTTCTATCAGGGGACCATATTTATAAAATGAATTATGAGAAAATGCTTCAGTATCATAAGGAAAAGGACGCAGATTGCACGATTTCAGTCATTGATGTACCACTGGAAGAGGCAAGTCGGTTCGGGATACTGAACACTCATGATGACTACCGTATCTACGAATTCGAAGAAAAACCTTCTCAGCCTAAGAGTACACTCGCATCTATGGGCATATATCTCTTCAAGTGGGATGTACTGAAACGTTTCCTGATCCAGGACGAACAACAGGCATCCACCTCTTATGATTTTGGCAAAGACATCATCCCCTTATTGCTTGAACATGAAAAATCACTTTATGCATATCCATTTGAAGGCTATTGGAAAGACGTTGGTACGATTCGTAGTCTGTGGGAATCCAATATGGATCTGCTGGACGACGAGGCACCTTTTAATCTGAATGACCCAGACTGGCGTATCTATACACGCAATCCGAATCAGCCTGCACAGTATATTTCTCCAACCGCGAAGGTGCGCAATTGCATTATTAGTGAAGGCACGGTTGTCCACGGTGAGGTGAACCATTCGGTGTTATTTTATGGCGTCGAGGTTGGTCAGCACAGTGAAGTTATTGATGCTGTTGTGATGCCAAAAGTGAAGATTGGGCACAATGTGCGCATTCGTCGCGCTATTATATCGGAAGGACTCGTCATTCCTGACGGTGCACACATTGCCCCCTTACCCGGAGACGATAGTGATATTGTACTCATCGATCAAGAAGAACTGGAGCGTCAGCTCCGCGAGGGAATGACAAGCAAAGCCTAATCTGAGGGTAAAGGACGGTGCATGCGATGAAACCATTGATCGGAGTTATTAACCTTGACCATGAGCTTGAAGAATTGAAGGAATTGACGTACTTTCGCTGCGGAGCTGCGGTGCCCTATGCCGGACGTTACCGTCTAATTGATTTTGTATTGTCTAACATGATGAATGCGGGCATTGAAAGCATTGGTGTATTTGTAAGGCGTAAATATCGTTCACTCTTAGATCATTTGGGTGATGGGAAGCCATGGGATCTGGATCGTAAACATGGAGGTATGTTTATTTTGCCGCCGGATTGGAATGATCCAACGGATACCTCACAGGGCGATTTACAGCATTTTCACAATAACTTAGACTTCTTTCATCGGGGATCGGGAGAATATGTTGTTCATGCCGGTAGCCGTCATGTAACCAAGGCGGATCTGCAGGATGTCTACAGGTATCATAAAAGCACAGGGGCGGACGTTACGCTGGTCTGCAAAAAAGTAGATCAATTGTTGCCTGAGCATAATGCTTGTGTCAAAGTTGAACATGACGGGTACGGTAATGTGGTAGACATTCACCAAAGTGCCGATCACCCGAATATATATACAGAAATTTTTATCATGGAAAAACAACTGTTCTTGCGCCAAGTACAGCGCTGCATCGATCATGGCGAGAGTCATTTTTTCCGTGATGTGATCCAGAAAAATCCAGATGGTTTGAAGATTGCTGCCTATGCGTACGACGGATATCATGCCGTAATCAATTCAATCGAAAGTTATTATCGGAATAGTCTGGAACTGTTGAACAAAGGGCTGTATGAACAACTGTTCCAAGAAGAGCCTGTTCAAACGAAGATTAAATATGAGGCACCAGCTAAATATCTCGATACAGCCGAGGTGAAACATTCCTTACTCGCGAATGGGTGCATTGTTGGTGGAGAAGTCGAGGATAGTATTCTGTTTCGTGGAGTGCACGTAGCTAAAGGTGCCAAAATTAAGGGTTCCATTATTATGCAGAAGTGTTACATTGGTGAGGGAGCTGTACTGGAGAATGTTATCCTCGATAAAGATGTGAAGCTGACGGGTGGGCAGACGTTGATTGGTGACCCATCAAACCCGTATATTTTGGCAAAAAGCACTATTATCTAATCGGATCGCATAACCGATATCATCTATAAATACACCTATTTCAGTATAGATTTCCTTGATTTAATTAGGAGTAGATGAGATCAAAAGGGCAATTCGCCGCAATTCATCATTTAACTAGCTATAGCTACCATCATCCTCATTTGATGAGAGATGAAATTTCTATAAATATATAAAATAAAAATCCTGTAGGATGGATTCAGGTTCATGGATAGAAGTTATTTTGCAGAAGAGCTCAACAGTAAGTGAAGGGGACGAAATCAATTCTGAAGAAGCGAAGCGTTCGCCTTTGTCTCCAAATTTCAACCTATTAAATAGGTTAAACAAGAAATTTGGGAGACAACAGCGATCGAAAGAATGATTCGTCACCGTAACGCCAACATGCTCGAACCAAAATATGCAGGACATGAGCATTAACATTCTACAGGATTTCACCGGGAGGAACCTACTTTTGTTTGACAACAAAGAAACGTTCAAGAGCATATTTCAACGGAATCTGGTCAGCAAATTGGGCAAACCGCTTGAAGAAGCAACGCAGGAAGATGTCTATCACGTACTTGGAAGTATGATTCGCGAATATGCGGGGCAAGATTGGGCGACCTCGAATCAAGGATTTAAGCAGCGGCAGGATAAACAGGTCTATTACTTCTCGCTCGAATTCCTGATTGGACGTCTGCTCGGCAATAACCTACTCAATGTCAATGAATTGGAACTCGTCCGTGACAGCCTGGCTGATCTAGGTTTCTCGTTAGAGGAAGTGGAGGAACAGGAAGCGGACGCTGGACTCGGTAACGGTGGATTAGGACGGCTCGCAGCCTGTTTTCTGGATTCATTAGCCTCTCTCGGTTACGCAGGTCATGGCTGTGGTATTCGTTATAAATATGGTCTGTTTGAACAAAAAATTATTAACGGCAACCAGGTTGAGCTGCCAGACAATTGGCTGGAGAAGGGCAATGAGTGGGAAGTTCGCCGTCCAGACAAGAAAGTCGAAGTAAAGTTCTGGGGTCGCGTAGAAACGCACGAAGAGAATGGACGTTATCAGTTCGTAACGAAGGATGCCGAATCCGTCGTGGCCGTTCCCTACGATGTGCCGATCATCGGATATGGTCATCCTCACGTGAATACTTTGCGACTGTGGAGTGCTGAGCCGAAGCGCGAAAGTTCGCTGGATACGCCTTCGAACTATTACGGATACCTCGATTACAGTCGTTCGGTCGAGTCGATCTCAGAGTTCCTGTACCCTGACGATTCTCAGTATGAAGGTAAGCTGCTGCGTTTGAAGCAACAGTATTTCATGTGTTCGTCTGGGGTACAGAGTGCCTTGCGGACATTTAACAAACTAGGTCTGTCCTATGACCGGTTGCCAGATAAGGTTGCATTCCATATTAACGATACACATCCAACACTCGTCATTCCTGAGCTGATGCGCATCTTAATGGACGATCAAGGGTATGGATGGGATGAAGCATGGGACATTACGACCCGCACGGTCTCGTACACGAACCATACTACACTCAGTGAGGCACTTGAAAAATGGCCTGTATCCATGATTAGCAAGCTGTTGCCACGGATCTACATGATTATTGAAGAGATTAACAAGCGCTTCTGCAGCATGCTTCTGGATCGATATCCCGGAGATCAGGAACGTATAACGCATCTGGCCGTTATTGCGCATGATCAGGTTAGAATGGCACATCTCGCTATCGTGGGCAGCCACAGCGTCAATGGAGTAGCGGCGCTGCATACCGAAATTCTCAAAGAACGTGAGATGGCTCCGTTCTATGCACTTTATCCAGAGCGCTTCAATAACAAAACCAATGGAATAACCCATCGTCGCTGGTTAATGCATGCCAATCCTAGATTATCTCATCTCATTACGGAGACGATCGGGAATGCTTGGATAACCGAACCCGGTAAGTTAAATGAGCTGACAAACGTTGCGCAAGATGCATCGTTCCAAGAGCAATTCCGAGCCATTAAACGAGGCAATAAGGAACGACTTGCAGCTTATATTTTAGATCATACCGGAACACCGGTGAATCCCGATTCTATTTTTGATGTGCAGGTGAAACGATTGCATGGGTATAAGCGGCAATTGCTGAACATTCTGCATGTCATGCATTTATATAATAAACTCAAGAATGATCCGACTTTTGATATCGTGCCGCGGACATTCATCTTTGGCGCCAAGGCTGCACCAAGTTATTATTTTGCCAAAAAAATCATTAAGCTCATTAACAATGTAGCAAGCACAATCAATCAGGATAAGGCTGTTAATGATCGTCTAAAAGTATTTTTCCTTGAGAACTACTCTGTTTCCCTGGCAGAGAAAATTATTCCGGCTGCGGATGTCAGTGAACAGATTTCGACGGCGGGTAAGGAAGCTTCTGGCACGGGCAACATGAAATTCATGATGAACGGAGCTTTGACCATTGGAACGATGGACGGAGCCAATGTCGAGATGGCAGAGCAGGTTGGAGAGGATAATATGTTTATCTTCGGACTACGCGCTGATGAGGTGTTAAACTATGTTCATTCCGGTTCCTATCGTCCTGGTGAGCTGGTCAGTCAGGATAACCGAATCCGTGAAGTAGTAGAACAACTCATCCATCCGGGAGCATTTTGCCATCGGGAAGGGGAATTCTGGGATATTTATGATTCGCTGGTTGCCCATGGCGATGAATATTTTGTACTACGTGATTTTGCTGCGTATGCTGAAGCACATGCCGCGATTGACGTAGCATACCGTGATATACCGGATTGGACTCGCAAGGCTGTGCTGAATACAGCACAATCAGGCATATTCTCAAGTGATCGTACCATTAGCGAGTATGCTACAGATATCTGGGGCATTGAACCGGTATCTGGATATTGGAAAGGGTAATGAAATGGAGAATCCCCTCGGTCAATCGAGGGGATTTTGTCTATGTATAGATATCCTTCGAGTTGTCTTCAACTCATATTATCCGTATGCGTGTGAGGAATATTCTCTTTGTTAAACGCGTGTAAGGTTACTATAATCTAATAATGTAGTAAACATCACTCGTCTTTTACCACAAGTCCGAAAATTTTAGTGAACAAAATCGCCTGCGGAGCAGAGATGATACAGCCTTGAAGATCCTCCATCGTCACGCCGAGATTGTGAAAATCACAAGTACTGATATCAATGCCATTCAGCGATGTGCTTGAGAATTGAGCTTTATCAATGTTGCTCTGCTCAAGTCTGATTTTGCTAAGGGTAGCACTATAAAAGTCTGCATGAGCGAAGGAGCTACGCTCGATCTCAACCTGCTTCAGATTAGCAAAACGGAGGGTAGCGTATTCGGCCAAGCACTCACTAAACCGCACGTTGCGTAAAGTCGAACCGAGCAGGTCAAGGCCTACCATTTTACAATGGAGAAATGTCGCTCGGTGAATAATGGCCTCACTCCAGTTCACGTTGGATAGATCGCAATGCTCGAAGATTGCGTCTGTAATTTCTACACCGGGCAGAGCCATGTCTTCAAAAACAACATGTTTAAAATGCACCTTCTCCAGCAAAACTTTATTCGCCTCACAACCAGATAACGATCCATTCTCGTATAATCCTTGTTCAATAGTCTGCTCATCATGGAGCTGTAATGTCTCTACAGGTACTGCTTCAAGCTGACGTGGGAGCTTGGGTAGCGCAAGCTTGAATTCGTTGGTCACGGTTAGACGGGATTCGCGAGTCATGATTACCTCCTAATGAGAAATTATCGCTTTAATAACACCTTATCAGTAGAACGAATGTTTGCCAATAGGGAGCAGACACATGAACAACGAGTAGGCATGAGCGAAATGTCCGCACAGAAAATCAAAAAAAATCGTGTTAGTTCAGTCATAATAAGCGAGAAATCGTTTATATCATATCTGCAACATAGCGTAGAAAGGAAAGGATGCAACATGGATCATTACACCCGTATCCAACTTGCGATTACATACCTAGAGGAACATTTACAAGATGAATTTAATGTGAAGCAGACAGCTGCATGCGCTGGCTTCTCTGCGTTTCATTTCCAGCGTTTATTTCAGGCTATAACAGGGTACACCGTGTTGGAGTATGTGCGCAGACGTAGGCTTAGTGAGGCGGCTCAGCATGTAAGGAATACGAGCGCAGGTATACTCGACATCGCCTTGAACTGGGGGTATCAATCACAAGAAGCATTCACACGGGCGTTTGCGACGTACTGGGGAGTGACACCTGCCAAATTTCGCAAGTTGGAGGTTAATTCCTATTCCTCGAAGCTCCAGCAGATGATTGATTTCAACGATTATCGCACTCAGCTTGGAGGAGATTTTTATATGAACACACCACGCATCGTAACGCTTGAAGCAATTCGCATTATCGGGTATGAGTACAAGACGAATTTGAATGACAATCAGCATTATGGAGAAATTCCGGGCTTTTATCATCAGTTTGGAACAGAGCAGAAATTCATGGATATTCCAGACCGTTCACGTCCGGATCTAGCGTATGGCATTGCCTGCCACTTTCAGGAGGATGGTCAATTTTCTTTTATCATAGGTGAGGAGAGCGCTAGTGTAACGCCATTGTTGGAGCCAGGGTACGTGGAGTTTGAAATTCCCGGTGGCGTGTATGCAGAGTTCAAGGTTGATGGTTCGGGTCAGGATATTCGCAAAATGATCTATGGTAGCTGGTTACCCCAATCCAATTACGAGCGAGGGGAAGGAGCAGACTTTGAGGTGACCGATGTATGGAAGTCATCCCCTGAGCAGTTGGACATGAAGATCTATATTCCGCTAAAATAAACAGAACCGCTCCGCGGTAATAAAAGCCGGAGGGCTTCAGGAATATGAGTGGAGATTCATGGATTAACTCCAGACAGTGTAAGATCATTATGGCAGTGTTCACCGTGATCTATGTACTGTTTATGGGCAATTTATTATTTTTCAAAGGCAGAACGGTAGGCTTAAGCTATCAATATAACTGGATGCCTTTTGAAACGATCAGACCCCTTCTCTTGGAGAGAGAAAAGTACACCACAGAAGCTTGGGTAAAAAATCTATTTGGCAATATTGTATTATTCATTCCCTTAGGCGTGTGCATTCCCGTGTTGTTTCGCAAATGTCGATCCTTCCTGAAGCTTACAGTAACCGTTATCCTAATTTTATTTGCGGTAGAACTAACGCAGCTAGTAACCCGGGTTGGGACGTTTGATGTCGATGACATTATACTGAATACAGTAGGCGCATGGATCGGATATGTAGGCTTGCGGATCTTAGTGCATGTTGAGAGACTTCGTCAACCGTCTATATAGATTGAACAGCGATCGAAAGGTTATTATGCCATCGGAGTGGTCAGTGTAAATATGTATAGTTCAATCTATATAGTAGGCATAGTTCAGAGTTTAGGTAAATCACAGGTTGAATAGCGGGATCGGTATAGCGTGTACCTACCATAGGGACACGCTATACCGATCCTTTTTGCGTGTAATTGAGTAGCGGGTGTTTATCAAGAGTGCATTTCGGATAAAACATATTAACGGGATATTGAACGACCTTCATAAATTAGAATATTAGAGAAATGAGGTGGCTGACATCGTCTGGTGGAAAGAGAGTGTAGTGTATCAGATCTATCCGATCAGCTTCATGGACTCGGACGGAGACGGTCATGGTGATCTGCGAGGAATCTATGATAAGCTCGATTATCTTACGGATCTTGGAATCGATGTAATCTGGATCTGTCCGATTTATGAATCACCGGGTCATGATAATGGCTATGACATTAGCGATTATTACGCGATTATGCGTAAATATGGCACGATGGAAGACTTTGATCGATTGCTGGAAGAGGCACATAAGCGTGGTCTTAAAATCATGATGGATCTCGTGCTGAATCATACTTCGGATGAACATCCGTGGTTTGCAGAATCACGTTCAATGAAAGACAATCCGAAACGGGACTATTATATCTGGCGATCGGGTAAACATGGTCAGCTTCCGAACAACTGGGAATCTTATTTTGGGGGTTCAGTGTGGAAGCTTGATCCGGAGACGAATGAGTATTATTTACATTTGTATTCTGAACATCAGCCTGATCTCAACTGGGATAATCCACAGATGGCGGAAGAGATGTATGAAATGGTTCATTGGTGGTTGGAAAAAGGGGTCGATGGCTTCCGTTTCGATGCAGTTGCTCATATTGCGAAGGCAGAGGGTCTGCCCAGTGCGCATAATCCTGATAATCTACCTGTTGTGCCTGCATATCAGCTATTCTCGAACCTGCAACAGGTTCATTCCATCTTAAACAAGCTGAACGATATGATTCTGAAACCATATGGACCGATGACAGTAGGCGAAACATCAGGCCTTGGCCCTGAGCAGGCTCTTGCTTATGTGGGAACGGATCGTAATGAGCTTAATATGGTGTTTCAATTTGAACACATGTTTGTAGACGCTCAATCCTCAGGAATCGGGAAGTGGAATTACCGAGCGTGGAAGTTACCTGAGCTAAAAGAAATTATGAGTCAATGGCAGACCGTCCTGCATGGACGCGGGTGGAATGCGAACTACATGGGAAACCATGATCAGCCTCGGCCGGTATCCCGTTTTGGGGATGATGGTAAATATAGAGTGCGCTCAGCCCAGATGCTCGCGACCTGGATGATGACCCTTGAAGGTACACCATACATTTATCAGGGCGAAGAGATCGGCATGACCAATATTGCTTTTCCGGACATCGAACAATATCGAGATATTGAAACGATGAACTATTACAGACATCATATCGGTCAGGGGAGATCGAAACAGGATGTCATGGAGGCTATCTGGCTGAAAAGTCGGGACAATGCGCGAACTCCCATGCAATGGGATGACAGTGAGCATGCTGGATTCACAAAGGGTGAACCTTGGATTCAGGTGAATGATAACTTTACAGAGATCAATGTCGCTGCTGCTGAAAGTGATCCACAGTCCATTTTGCATTATTATCGGAAGTTGATTTCACTGCGCAAAAAAAACAAGGTGTTGATCTATGGGGCGTATGAATTACTTCTTGCCGATGACCCTGATATCTATGCATATACACGGACACTAGATGACGAGAAAGTGCTAGTGATCCTTAACTTTAGTTCAAATGAACCTGAAATGCATTGGCCCGAGGGATGGGCAGCAGAACAGGCCAAACTTATGATCTGTAATGTGAACAAACGTTACTCGACAGATGAAGGCACCATTCTATTACAGCCTTATGAGGCGAGAGTTTATCGGATGCTCTAAATTGTTCTAATTTTGATTTGTATGCAGGCTATGGACTATACTTATAAACGTAAGTTGCGAAATCATGGATGTGAAGTAAACTACATTAAGGTTGTATATTAACTTGTCAGGAGGCTGCCGAGATGCTGCAGATTACTTATCATGGACATTCCAGTGTCCAACTGGGCACAGAAGAAAAATCGCTGATCATTGATCCTTTTCTACGTGGCAATGAACTGGCTGTTACTAAACCCGAGAACATTAAGACAGACGCTGTGCTGTTGACTCATGCACATATGGATCATATTTTGGATGCTGAACCGATTGCGAAGGCGAATAACGCCAAAGTAGTTGCTATCGTGGAGTTGGCTACATACATGTCATGGAAAGGGCTTGATACGCTGGGTATGAACATGGGCGGAACTGTGGATCTTGATTTTGCGCAGGCGAAAATGATTCAAGCCTTCCATACATCAGGAATTGTGCTGGAAGAGGAACAACGCATTATGTACGCAGGATTGCCTGCAGGATACATCATTAACATTGGTGGCAAAACGATATTGCATGCGGGTGATACAAGCTTATTCGGTGATATGAAAATGATTGGAGATCGTCATAAGATTGATGTTGCCTTCCTGCCGATTGGTGGACATTTCACCATGGGGCCTGAAGATGCACTTCAAGCCGCAGAGTGGTTTAATGCCAAACTGACCATCCCTGTACATTATGATACATTCCCAGTGATTCGTCAGGATGCCGAAGAGTTCGTACAGCAGCTAGCTTCCGTAGGATTGGAAGGTCGCGTGATGGCGCCAGGGGACTCCTTTAGTTTATAGAGGTTGTTTTCAATCGCCCACTCTGGATCGAGCAATGAAGAAGGTGAGTAACACGTTAGGTTGGATGACGTGTTGCTCGCCTTCTTTTTGTTTTGAAAATTAAATCGCAAGTTGGATGTAGGTTCATGATACCGAGCAATATGCATATCTTTAGGTTGAGGCGAGGTAGGGTATTCATTTTGGATGCAAATCACCGATATCATGGCGTTTCCGAACGTTAGTTTCAAAATAAATGTTACATAGCAAACATTTATGGGGAATGTGTAGAAAGGGTATGAATAGCGGTTTTTCACCAAGCTTCATCTGAGTCGCTCAGGTTAGCAAATCAAAGTCGTTAACACGAACTTATAAGAAAAATATAGTTTCAACTTGTATATACATGTTTACTTATGTAATATAGACATGAAGTTAACTGATGAGATAGACCAATACGTATTTAAATTTTGGAGGCGTTAACATGAGTTCAACCGACACAACTTCCTCATCGTGGTGGAAAACGTCCACGGTGTATCAGGTATATCCCAAGAGCTTCAACGATACGACGGGAACAGGCACAGGGGATATTCGAGGCCTGACGGAAAAACTAGACTATTTGCAGCATTTGGGTATTGATATCGTATGGCTGCAGCCGGTCTATGTTTCTCCTCAACATGACAATGGTTATGATGTGGCTGATTATTACAAGATTAACCCTGACTATGGCACAATGGAGGACTTCGACGAACTGTTGAAGGGGCTCAAATCGCGAGATATGAAATTAATGATTGATATTGTGGTGAACCACTCGTCCACGGATCATGAGTGGTTCCAGCAGTCGAGGTCTTCCAAGGATAATCCGTACCGGGATTATTATATATGGAAAGATCCAGCTCCAGATGGCGGTGTGCCGAACAATTGGCAGTCTAAATTTGGTGGGCCGGCATGGCAATACGATGAGCATACAGGTCAATACTTCCTAACCTTGTTTGACAAAACACAGGCTGATCTGAATTGGGAGAATGAGCAAGTACGTAAAGCTGTGCGCGATATGATTAAATTCTGGGCGGATAAAGGGGTAGACGGCTTCCGAATGGATGTCATTAACCTGATCTCCAAGGATCAGCGTTTTCCAAACGATGACGGCAGTGTACCTCCGGGAGATGGTCGTAAGTTTTACACCGATGGACCACGTGTACACGAATACATCACCGAGATGTATGAAGAGGTGTTCGGTCCCTACAATATGGTCACGGTGGGAGAGATGTCTTCCACAACGTTAGAGCACTGCATTCAATATTCCAACCCGAATTCGCGGGAATTCTCAATGACCTTCAATTTTCACCATTTGAAAGTGGACTATCCGAATGGTCAGAAATGGGAACTGATGCCGTATGATTTCGAGGCAATGAAGCAATTGTTCAGTGATTGGCAGACAGGCATGCAAGCAGGTGGTGGCTGGAACGCCTTGTTCCTCAATAACCATGATCAGCCTCGGGCATTGTCCCGTTTCGCGGATGATGGTGATTATCGTGCCGAAAGTGCCAAAATGCTGGCAACTACGATTCATGGCATGCAGGGAACGCCATATGTGTATCAAGGAGAAGAAATTGGGATGCCAAATCCCGTATGGAACGATGTAAGTGAGTTCCGCGATATTGAATCAACCAACATGTATCGATTGCTACAGGAGGAACGAGGTAAAACGGCTGAAGAAGCTTTTGAGATCGTGAAGCAGCGCTCACGTGATAACTCAAGAACCCCGATGCAATGGGATGCAAGTGAGAATGCAGGATTTACAACTGGCACACCATGGATCAAGGTCGATGAGCGATATCCTTCCATTCATGTGGCTGAGCAGCTGGCTAATCCAGATTCAATCTACTATCAATATCGCAAACTGATTGCTCTTCGTAAGCAGGTGCCTGTATTGATCGACGGATTGTATGAACGTCTTGATGATGCCCATCCAGAAGTATTCGCATATGCACGCACGAATGGAAGCGATACGCTGATTGTGGTATCTAACTTTAGTCAGCGAAGTACGAACTTTACATTCTCTGATGCGATCTGGAAAGAGCATATTGCCGGCAAAACCCATGAATTGCTGATCGGCAATACAGAGCAGGAACCTGATCTGAAGCAGGAATTATCATTAAGCCCTTATGCTTCTTATATGTGGATTGTTCCACAAAAGAATGTATAAAGGTTGTTCCAAGAGTCCATTTTGAAACTCAGACTTTTGGAACATGCACATATACACATTAACTAAGTGGGAAGTGACATTATGGCAATGGATAGAAAACAGGTAGAGGAGATTGTACGCGCAGTCGGCGGTAAAGAGAATATTGAAGCTGCAACGCACTGTGTTACACGTCTCCGGTTTGCCTTGGTTGATGAGAGCAAAGTTGATGCGGCAGCTTTGGACCAAAATGATCTGGTTAAAGGTCAATTCTCATCCCAGGGTCAATTTCAGGTCGTCATCGGGCCAGGGCTAGTTGATAAAGTCTATGATGAGATGATCCAGATTACAGGTGGTGACCGGTCTTCCAAGGATGATGTGAAGGCGGCAGCAGGGAAGAAACAAAATCCGATTCAACGTGCCATCAAAACCCTTTCGGATATTTTCATTCCGATTCTGCCTGCAATTATTACAGCAGGTCTATTGCTCGGGATCAACAACATCCTGACAGGGCCGGGAATATTCTTTGATAAAGAATCGTTAGTAGATGTGTATCCGGCATGGAAGGATTTAGCTTCTATTATTAACACGATTGCAAGCACGGCCTTCACATTCCTGCCTGCACTGATTGGTTGGGCAGCTGTTAAACGATTCGGCGGCAGTCCGCTGCTCGGGATTGTGCTCGGGCTAATCCTTGTACATCCTGATCTGCTGAGTGCCTATGGCTATGCTGATGCAGTGAATGAAGGTACGGTACCTACGTGGAATTTGTTTGGTTGGCATATTGAGAAGATCGGTTACCAAGGGCAGGTTCTGCCGGTACTAGTATCAGCTTATCTGCTTGCCAAGATGGAAATCTTCCTTAACAAAAGAGTGCATGATTCCGTTAAATTACTTGTAGTGGCACCCGTAACATTACTTATTACTGGATTTTTGGCATTTACAATCATTGGACCAGTTACATTTGCAATTGCGAATGCTATTACATCGGGTCTGATCTATATCTATGATTCATATGCAGCACTGGGTGGATTAATCTATGGTGGACTATATGCATTGCTAGTTATTACGGGAATGCACCATACCTTCCTTGCAGTAGACGTACAATTAATTGGTAGCCAGGGCGGTACATTCCTGTGGCCGATGCTGGCGCTATCCAACATCGCACAAGGTTCCGCGGCACTTGCAATGATGCTTGTACTGCGTGAACAGAAGATGCGCGGTCTCGCGGCAACATCCTCGGTATCCGCCTTCTTGGGGGTAACGGAGCCGGCAATCTTTGGTGTTAATATTCGTTATCGTTATCCGTTTATCTTCGGTATGATCGGTTCGGCTATTGGTGGTGTGTTACTTACAATGAATAATGTTCAAGCTACCTCAATCGGGGTAGGGGGCGTACCTGGATTCTTATCCATTTTCCCGAACAAATGGGGCGTCTTCTTCATCGGTATGGCGATTGTACTGATCGTACCGTTCCTGTTAACCGTTATTTTCGGAAGAGCCAAAATGAGAAAGCAAGATCGTGAGGCAGGCAGTGGTTCTGTGACAGAAGATCATGTATCCACGTCAACTTCTACTTCCGAGGTTAACCGCACTACGGCAAATAAAAACACAGCTTCTAGCGGTGCACCTGCGGATGCGCAAACTTCGATTAATGCGCTTGAAGTGATGGCTCCGTTAACGGGTAAAGCCGTATCATTGGAGCAGGTTCCGGATCCAGCCTTTGCAGAGAAACAAATGGGAGAAGGGATTGCCATTGAACCTTCTGGCAACAAGGTTGTTGCTCCATTTGATGCACAGGTTGCCCATGTCATTAAGAGCAAACATGCTGTCATCTTGGAGCATGCGAGCGGTGTTCAGATCCTTATCCATGTCGGTATAAATACCGTGTCACTGAAAGGTGAGGGCTTCAACATGCATGTAGAAGCTGGGGAACATGTGCGAGCAGGGCAAACCTTGCTTGAATTCGATCGTCAGACGATTGAAGCAGCAGGTCACCCACTAATTACGCCAATTATCGTTCCTGACGGTCAGGACGTGGTAGACCGAGTTGAAGTTACAACAGGTGATGTTACATCCAATCGTAACGGCGTGTTGAAAGTATATCTGAAAGGATAACTTGATGATCCGATTAGAAGGGAAGTTCAATTTATTGAGCTTCCTTTTTTATTTGGATTTATCCCATAGAGAATAAACGATGTAGTTTAATACAATTTTCTCTATATGTTACATTTTGTTATACGGATGTTTCAATTATCCTTTATACTCGTCTTAGTTCAGGTAATATGAGAGAATTGAATAAGATAAGAACCCCCGCATACCTTCAATTTATAGAATAGCTTGAGGAGATGAAGAAATAGGTATCTGGTCAAGAATGAGGAGGGGAACCATGGCACGTATTGCGGTGATGATCATTCATGGACTTGGTAGGCAAAAAGAAGACTATGCGGATCAGCTTATTTTACGATTGCAGCATGAATTCGATCAGGTCATGGTCATGCCGGGAGCAGCTAAGCAGTATCTCGATATTGAGCCTGTATTTTGGGCCGATGTATTTGAAGAGAGGGAAGAAGAACTGTTCCAGCAGCTTGTAGTTTCGCCTCAATTGAATTACCAGGTACTGCGCCGATTCGTCATCCATTATCTCGCTGATGCTGTTGCTTATCAGCCTGTGGAACAGCAGGGACAGCATTATGATGCTGTACACCGTACACTAAGCGAAGCGATGCACAGGCTCTCTTACCGTAACGGACCAGAGACACCCCTGTGCGTGCTGGCTCATAGTTTGGGTGCAGTCATTGCGAGTAATTTCTTCTATGATCTTCAATATCCCTCCAGTCGAACACCTTGTATAATAGATGTGACATCAGCTTTGGAGCGGGGAGATACTTTAACTAGCTTTTATTCATTCGGAACGACACTGCCGCTGTGGAGTTTACGTTATCATGATTTTAGTCAGCCTATTCAGGTTCCAGCGAAACTAGCTCATCAGTTTTTCCCGGGGTTAGAAGGGGAATGGGTTAACTTTTATGATAAGGATGATATACTTGGTTATCCCTTACGTCCGATTGATCCGGCCTATCGAGTAGCCGTGAAGGAAGATATCGAGATTAACTCAGGTAACTGGGTACAGAGCTGGAATCCGCTCAGCCATGGTGGTTATTTTCACAATAGAACCATGAATCATAGAATAGCCCAGGGGTTGGCTCGAATGTGGACCTGGGTGAATCGTGATTTACCATAAGACATCGTAATGAAGGAGACATTATTTTGGAATGCAGAACAGGTTGTGCCGCGTGTTGTATCGCCATTTCAATATCTTCACCGATTCCTGGAATGGAGAATGGCAAGCCGGCAGGTGTACGCTGCGTACAACTTACGGAAGATAATCGTTGTAGTATTTTTGGACATCCAGACCGTCCTGATGTGTGTAGTGAGTTACAGGCTTCATTCGATATGTGCGGTAGTACAGATCAAGAAGCTTTTCGTATCCTTAGCTGGCTCGAACAGGAAACGAATCCTTAAAACTAGGATGAAGAGAATACTACTGGCCTGTATGATGATAACACTGATGCTAGCATCGGCTTGTGGAAATGTTGAAACGGCACGAACATCAAATGTATCATATAAGACTATATATGAAGCAGAAGAGTCATTTGTTCCAGAGGACACATCTTACTGTACTGCAGATCCTAGGTTTGGATAGTGAGACTTAAGAATATTTCAATGGCATTGGGAAAGTGGAGAAGCTCCTAGGATTTGCAAGCTCGTATAATGATGCTTCTGAATATCCAACTGGGCAAGAATTTATTGGAGATGACCTTATAGTTTAAAAAAGACTTCTTCTCATCTAAAGGATTAAAAAACTATAGAAATTATTAATATGAGCTGAAGGATCCATTATATGAAATTACAACAACGTGCGAAAAATCTGACGCTTTCAATTGACTATATAAAAAAGATATTCCTGATCTGAAAGCTAATGATGTAGTCAAAGCCATCGATATAAGTGATTATTCAACTAAGCGCAGTATACCTTTCAGAGTAGTTCTTTTTTGTTATTAGTAACGATAGACTCATCTTAACATCAGAGGGAAAGATTTTTGAGCTTGAAAAAATAGCAGATTAAGCGCCTTAGCTAAGGTAATAAAAGAATGATCAGCATAAAAGCTTACCGTTCTTGTTTGTGTATTAAAAGATTAATTATATATACTGGGTATTTATGTATAGCCCACGCCTTTACAAAACGCTTCAAAAAGAACATCGCTCCTGTGTTTTATCATATAAATGATAAGCTAAAAGTCATAAAATCGTGAAATAAGTTAAGGATAGTGCATAAAGATTAAGAATCATTTTTATTGACTTATTATGTGAACGAATGGACAGAAAACTTGGAACCAAAAGACTCCCTATCCGCTAATCCTTGTGAAAGTCAAAAACCATCAGATCAATGCCTTATACCAACTGTAGACCTATCCATTCTGATCAATTCTTTAACGAATTGATCCGCTACATTAAACCTTTATTTTAGGAGATGATTCCAGATTGAAAAGCTATAATGCAGGTGATCATGATCCGTATTGGTATGAATCTTTTATAGGTCTTAAACATGTACTGGAGATGCTCGAAACGGATTCCGGTATTGAGGCAGTCGCTTTTCAATCCACCATCATAGATAAGCTGGATGATGTTGTTGTGAAATATACAGACGGTAGATTGATCTGTATGCAAATTAAGCATACGAGAGTGGAAAACAATTTGACACTGAGTGATCTTATTAGACCTGCTAGTAAAGGTTCGGCCTCCTTGATTGGAGGCATCGCTGCAGCATGGAGAGAAGGATCGAAGGCTAAACTGAATTGCATTCCGGTGCTTTATACAAATCGAAGTTTGGGAACGAACCCCTCTATCATATCGAATGGGTCCGTCTACCCTCCGCTTGCTACATTTTGGACCCAGATCCAAAATGAAATGAAGCGATCAGACAAGCTTTCTGATATTCAGTTGGATCCCACTTTAGGTGAAGCTTGGAATGAACTTCTGATACAATTGGATATTGTTGGATCGGACACAAACAAATATGAATTCCTAAAAAATCTCCAGATTAAATCCAACCAGCCCGAGCTGGATCAGCTGGAGAAGCAAATGATTGAAAAGATCGGCCAGATATTTGGGATAGCGTACCCATCCATGCAGAGTGATATTTTCGATAAGCTTGCGGGCAGTTTGCGACACTGGACAACATCGATACATGGGAAGATGGATTTCGTCAATCCAGAGGAAGTCTACCGCCGACTGTCTTTGTCTCTAAAGCTTGAAGACAATGAGCATCGACTTCCTCCACCGGTACCTTTTTTTAAATCGAGAATGCTTTTTATGGAGCGCTTAATAGAAGAATTGGCCTCAAACAAACAACCTGTTATTTTCTTGAAAGGTAGCCCTGGATGCGGGAAGAGTAGTCTTGTCAGCCAACTGGCTGACGAAGCATCGCCGGTAATAGATCTTCGTTATCATGCTTTCAAGCCAATTACACCTGATATGAAAGAAATTCCTGCTGATGCAAATCGTTTAGTGGGAGCAGAGACTTTTTGGACGGCGATGCTTGATCAAATTCGCATGAAGTTTGAAGGCAAGCGGTTCCGCTACCGTGTTCCAATTCGTAGTAATTATCTAACCGTGGCACAAATAAAGGAACATGTCTTGCGGCTGGCGCAAGAGTTATCGATTATTCAAAATAAGCCAACAGTTATTGCAATTGATGGAATTGACCATGCAGCAAGGTCGGGTTACATTTCCCATAAGCATGAGAATACATTTCTCCATTCGCTTGTCCATCCCGAGGAGGTTCCTGACGGAATTGTATTCTTACTCGCCGGACAGCCTCCAGAGGGTTATCCGGCATATCCGCATTGGTTGAGGGAAGACAGGGACGATGTCCTCCACCTTGAAGTGCCAACAGTTACAGAAAGCGATATTCGTCAGATGCTAACTCCCCATTTCCCAAGGGATTTCATGAATCCTGCCATAAAGGTGATAAGGGAAACAGCCGCGGACAATACACTTGCTGTTGTATTCGCAGTTAGAGAAGCAATGGGCTGTAAGTCGGTCGAAGAGCTTGTAGAAAGACTTCAGTCTAAAAAGCTGCACGATGGCATTCATGCCTATTATGATCATATTTGGATCCATGCGGTACGCAAAATCCAGGAAAAGGTAAGCCACGAAATTGCATACCTTAACGAGAAGTTATCGGGCTGCTTTTCACTGTCTAGCGAACGGCTGGACGGAATTACGCTTCAAGGGATATTCTCAGATTCGCAGCTTACAGCAGTTGATTGGAACTATCTATTGAAGGATTTGGAGCCTCTTGTCACGGAACAAGAGAAAGGGAAGTTTGTATTATTCCATAACGATGTACGGGTGTATTTCATGCGCTATATTCGAACCCGCCCCGATATTGTGAAGGATATTGCAGGATCACTTGCGGACTTCTATTTGGCCGAATCTGAATATAAGATAGCACGTCATGCCGATTTGTTTTCCTTACTAAACTTAAGCAAGCGCAGTAAGGAAATTGTCTCGATTTTTAACCCGTCCTACATTATGGAGGCGTGGGCCATCCGAAGGCCGATTGATGAGATTAGAGCTCAGTGCGGGGAAATACTGGCTACTGTTAAGCAACAACGAAACTGGGACGATATGGGAGTAACACTTGAAGCGATTCGTACGGTTCAACAGCTATTAAACTCTCATAATATGGCCAATGAGCGTAATTATATCATAGAAGAAGATCTTCGCGATCCTGCTTTCCTCCCGTCGGAGGGAGTTGTGAATCCGATCAAAGAATGGAATATACACTTGTTGAAGAATGTACTGATAGACATCCGAAAGCTTGTCAAACATAATAAATTTGACCGCGCACGGCAAGTGATGGAAAGATGGTTTCAGCGTAATGGCATCACGCCATTTAAACTGATGGAACTTTTGAGTGAATACGAGGTATACGAATCTATCTCTAACCACGATAAGCCTGGCAAACGTTTTCTTGAATGGGTTAGTGACTATGGAGAAGTCGCAGGTTTAATATCAGCCGAAGTTTGGCGGATTCAAGCTGTGGAGTTAGGGAACTTTGCTAAAAAACAGGTGGCGAGTACTTATTGTGATGGATTTCTCCAGGAATCGCTCCATTTATGTCGCTTCTCCTTTTTTAGATATCTGAGAAGTTACTTGCCCCTTCTTGAACCGGAGAAAAAAATTGCTTTAGCCGAACGAATGGTAGATAGAGAGAGATGGACGGAGATTCGATACCTGCTGAAATATACAGAAGCTCATTCTTTGTCTTTTCAACATCGAATCATGCTGGGCATGTTCAGTGCCATCGTGAATTTTGAAACAGATCGATTTGTAATCCCCGTCGTTGATCAGGGTTTTGACATCTTGGAACACATGGAAATGACTTATGCTTCCGATGCTAAGCTCTATTCTTATATGTGTTTTCTCTGTGGCTGGACTAGCCCCGAATCTAATCTGGAGCAGCTCGCTAGTGAAGCAATGGAGGCTTATAATTCCGTGGATCGGGACCCGAGGGCGATGAATATGGTTCATGTTCTGGTTCATAGCACCTGCCGTATGGGAGCATACTACCGTTTATCCATGGAAGCAGAGTTCAAACTGTCAAAATTCGATATGAACATTATTATTTACTTGATAGAACAACTCTATTTAATGGATCAAAATATTTATGTCCATTTGGTGGGATATATCGAAGTGCGCTCATTTTTCATGAAAATGGCCATATATCTATCCGGTAAAGATGAGGAATTCGATAAGGTTCTGCACCCCGTCATAAGGGATAGTATGATTGCAGGTGATGTGTTTTATTTAGATATGGATCTTGTTTGGGGGTATCTGGATCTACATGGCGATAGAAAGGCGATGGAGATCATTTTTCATCGTTGGGTAGGAGAAGAGGGGACAATTTGGGGAGACGACATCCAAAAGGGTGTACCTTGGGTCGAAAATTTTATTGCCCTTGCAGATAAATATCAGATGGAGGAGAGAGCCCGATATCTCAAGGACAAGCTTGCCTGGAGATGGTTTGGTATGACAGCCAGACGCTCGGTGTCAGTAGGACATCTTGTGCGTTGGGTAGAACTCCTGATTAAAACTAAACCGACATCGTGGAAGAAGCAAGGAATGGATTTATTGGGTTTATGCAAGCAGCTTGGTAATGAGCCTAATCAAGTTACTGATAGTGCGGTGAGTATAGTAATGGCGGCTGCAGCAAAAGACGGGGTGGAGACACTTTGGTCTGTTTTCAACGAAAATGACATGCTTGATGTTAGTAAATTCGCACATTATAAGGTGATTTTTGATGTGTTAATCCTTATGCTTAAGGATTGTACGATTACAGAAGATGATTTGACAGCTATTTGGCTGTTGACTATTGGAGGATTAAGCTGGAGAGACCGTAACAGCAGAGCGTACATTGAGGATATGAGAAAATGCGTTCTAAAGGCTGCTCATCGGCTTGGATATACCAATCTCGCTGTATATATGAAGCAAGAGACCTCATATCATTTTGACATCCACAATGACAGAGACAGGGACAATAGACCGGTAAGATGGTTTGAAACACGCCGGAAGCATTTATCGCATTGGGAAAGCACCCGCAAACTAGCTGAGAATAAGGTTAGAAAGTTATCTCTGGAAGAAGCATTTAGTGACTTCCATCGTTTTGTCAGAACTTTGGATTCAAATGGAGGCCTCATGGATCATGTGGAGGCTTTCTATTATGCGGAGATTTTAGTTCGTAAATTAAGTAAAGAACCTTCCCACAAATATAAGGAATATAGTGAGATATTGTTCGAATTCGCTGGGGCTCACGCAGCAATATTAAAACACAACAGAATGGATAGCTATATTGAAGAATTTTATTCCACATTTATTAGTTTTCCCTTGGACGATGAAACCAGGTGGAGAGTACTTGAGCCACTTATTCCAGAAACAATTGAGGTAACAACATTATCATACTTCATAAATAAGCTGGAAGAAATGCTTCAGGTACGTGCAGAGGAAATCGGATCACAGAAAATTGAGGATTCAACAAATCAAGTGATTGATACTTATGAGCGATGGTTCAGAGGGGATGTGAAAGTGGCATCGACCATTAATTATTCCACGGAAAATTCAATGAATCAGATGTCATGGAAGCAGTTCACCGTGAATATTCTGCTTAGGAATTTATCGAGTGGTAACGAACATCAAATTGAAGCCGCATTACAAGGACTATGGCTGTGTGTAAAGCGAGACAATCAGGTTATCCATAACCTGATCTCTGAATGGGATACTATTGGCGAGTCAGCGAGAGAATGGATACTACTATTGTTTGAACGTATTGCCTCGGAGTTCCCATCATACTATGAATCGATGAAACCGCTACTGCTTAAGTTAAAAACCGAAGGAATGATGCTGCGCACGCAGTCCAATCTGATAATAGAAACGTTTGAACGTGGACTGAATGTTACGGGGAGGTCAACTTCTCCTTGGCTTCTGCGAAAAATTAAAGGATTCAAGTCGTATTTTTCCAAAGTTAAAGAAAGAACCGAAATGCAAATTTTTGATTACCCCTTATCTGAAGACCGCTTCTTTAATCAGCGACTCTATCAAATTGCTAGTCTATTTCCGGAACTTGTAACGGAACTTCTTGTTGAGTTTGATGCTTCAGAAGATGCGGATGTAGATATGGAAACAAAGCTGCTGCAGATCATAGAGAGTCGGATAGAAAAAGAAACATGGGAGCGAACTTCCGTATATAACGAGGTGCGGGCTTATCTTCCTTGCGATGATCCCTTTCTGTTATTAAATCCTCCAAGTTCATTCAGAAGATCCGATGGGTGGCTCAAAACTGGATTGATAGCAGCTTCGAAATTTGATGCAGCCTTGAAATTTGATGAGGATGATGCCATCGCGCAATTCATGAGTCAAGCTGAGAAAGGGCTGAATAAGGACCACATACTGCTCGGTGCTGCTATGTTCCACTTCAACCTCATCGAAGGGTACTACTTTACGAGTAGATTATCAGAAAGTAATGGGTATAACAGATTCACATCCAGCGGAAGATCATTCCTATTCTACAATTCTGAACCAATCAAAAAAAGGGATCTTAGTCAGGAGCTATTCTATACGTTTAGGCATATTAATGGACAAAAAATTCCTTACAGCAGTACTGTTCTCTTGGTACCAAGCACAGTCTTCCGTTCACTCGGCTGGTTACCGTCAACCGCTAATCCATTAGTTTGGGAAAAGCAGGGGAAGCGGATGATGTGGATGGAGCAGATATTTAGTCCATATCTTGAGGAAGTACAGCCGTTTCTCCAACGCTGGGTGTGTACAAGAGAAGGGTATCAGGAAATCAATAGGGTAAAAAGAAACCTTAATTATATAGTGACATTAGAACCTTTTCTAAACAATTTTTCTATGATGGATTTGCCGAACAATATTAGGGTTTACCAATGAATATAAATAAAAAAATATCTGTTATTTGTTAGCTAAAGGAGAGTTAACTTATACCTTTTGAACGAGATTGAAAGCTTTCAAGCATGGGCATATTAGATAATCGTTATCCGCAGATATTGCGTTCTTATGGATCTAACCGAGCACCTATCCTATGGAATGGTTGAGATTGTTGATTATTAAAAAGAAGGCTAATTCAGGTACGAACCCCAAGCGCATATGATTTCCGAGGGATGTTCGCACCTCGAATATACCTTTTGGCAACATTGATATTGAGCTTTTTCACGGCTGTGGTTTATAATGAGAAAAATAGTTGTTAGAAATACCGGAATTACGCTAAGGTATGATGATATATCCTTATTACATGTATTTCCCCTGTCGCACTCTGTACGGAGTACATAGATTGAAATAAGACTGCTCTTTTACCAATTAGAGTAACCTTCCAGCCGTACTCCGTGTATGGAGTTCGTGGATTTAATTGATGCAGTTAAGGCAATAAATCTCAATTCCAAGCGATTACTGAAAAATGTATTTCGCTATTATTTTGAGCAAACCATTTCTTTACTCTAATAGTGTAAGCAATCTGAATAGTATTGTTTAAGAAAGTGTCGCTCAATCGAGCGACATTTTTTGTGGGTTAATAATCGATTCCATATGTGGAACAGAGTTATGGCTCGGTTAGGAGTAGCGGCCATTGATGTTTTCGGCACATCGGCGACTTACCATGAGCACCTATAGACGAACGGCGAGCATCTGAAGCCATGCTTCAGGATCTACAGCTTGCAAAGTTCGCATATAAGTTCTCGCTAGATGGTGCATGCTATACTGGTAAGACGAGAGGGTTTCTAAAGTACGCTAGATAATATTCATAGATGGATACGTTGAGTTTAAATCTATAAGCGCATGTAGAAGACAATGGACTAATCGTCCGGGGTACATGGATCTCAAGCAGAGAGAAAAAGAGCAGTCGAAATTTTAAGCCGTCTTTATAAAAAAATTGTACAATATAGTTATCATACCTAGACTAAAGGAGTATTCTCACGATGTCCATTGAGGTAACAGGAACACAAGGTTACGATTATCAGTACTTACAAACTGTCTATCTAGTTCTCCTTATGTGGGGACGAGATGGTCTTGAACTCATCGTAGAAAAGAAAGATGGTGAAGATGCAGAGCTTCACTTTTCATTTGAAGGGAATATAGTTACGATCGAAATCCAGGTAAAAAGTGAACAAGGCAATCTTGAAATTGATTCCCTTGCTAAGTGGGTTGGACACTTTCCTGAAAAAAGGGAAAATGGTAATTTACTGGAGCGTATTGAAAACGATACACAGCGGAAGGCGTTATTCATTACTAGAAGTCGCTGTTCGGATTCTACAAAAACCTTTCTAAGTCCGATTGGGACTATTGATGAGCATTCAATTTCTCCGCTTCAGGGTCAACTAGCGGACACGTTCTTAAATGCATTTTCAAAAGCATTTGAAGAGAAAACTCCAACACCATTAAAGAAAAAACGAGATGACTTTTGTAAACATCAGGCTGGGCATTTGAGTAAAAATAAAGGAAGGCTTCGTGATATTGCCCAGCGTATCTTGATTTGGGAGCGTGCAGACGTGATCTCAATCCAAAATGAAGTGATTCGTCTGCTGAAGCTTCAGCATATCCCAGAACAAGTAGCTCCTACAGTAATTTCCCAGATGGAAAAAGCGGTAAGAATAGCTCGGGATGTAAGAGGAGATGTTGTTCCTCTTATACGAGAAATATTGAATAACTTTGCAGGTAACCGTACATTTTTGCGGCCTCTTCACGTGCCCAGGGAGAATATAGACCTATTAGACCGAGATTTAGAAGAAAAAAACGTATTACTTCTTACGGGAATTTCTTTCTGCGGGAAATCACATATGGCCGAGTGGATAGCAGAACAATTTCGTGCTGATCAAGGATTTACCTATGTAAAAGAAAATCAGTTGGATTCCGCTTACAGGTATCTTATGGTAGCAAGTAGCGAAAGCAGAATTTGTTTTCTTGAGGACCCTTTCGGTCACACAAATCTTAATCCAGATGCTAT
This sequence comes from Paenibacillus tundrae, assembly GCF_036884255.1. Lineage (NCBI taxonomy): Bacteria > Bacillati > Bacillota > Bacilli > Caryophanales > Paenibacillaceae > Paenibacillus > Paenibacillus tundrae. Next base: position 2,743,665 of record NZ_CP145605.1, read on the forward strand.
GAATACGTGGTCTCGATTGTATGATCTCACAACAAAACTGGCTCCGCATCGAAAACTCATTGTTACTTCAAGGAAGGACCTAATTCAATCTCTCAATGGAAGTTCATCTCTTGAAGCCTGGTCGCTTGGAGAATGTCAGTGGAGGGACTTAACTGTATCTGATGCTAATTACGCTATTGATGTTTGGACTGCTTATTCTAATACAAAGCATCTGCCAGATAATGTGGAGGAACTTGTAGTGGACGGAATGAGAATGAACACATCAGCTGTGTTGCAACCAGGCCAACTCCGTCATTTGGCATATAGTGAGCAGGCTAAATTGATAGATAGAAGTTTCGAGGAATTGGCTAGTCTGGCTAGATTCGATGCTGATCAACTTGGGCAGTCCTTTCTGATCCGGAAGCCAATTGAACAGATATCACTAATGACTATGGTGCTCGGTAACCGTGTAGGTATCGGAATGGTGGAAGAGGCCTTTTTTTCTCATTTGCAATCTGTATATGATGAATTGAGACTAACGGAAGGGATAGGGGAGGCTGAGGCTTTCTGCGAAGAACTGGAGCGGGCAGGATACATTCAATCTGTAAATGGCCACTGGATGTTTTCTCACCCTACATATTATGAAGCGGCCATGCATGTGGTAGAGAATCAACAAAGATTTGGACAGAAACGTTTACTAGTTATCCTCAGACATCTGCTTAGTAGCGAATCTGTCGCTATTATGCTTAATGTTATCCGTAGTTTAGAGCGGATATATGAAGCTTATGCGGTAAAAGACATTCGTAGTGAGGTCAGAAAGATGGCATTACAAGCATTAACAAACTCTTACCCGACCATGAGAGACGAAGCCCTCGTTTTATTGGCTTCTAGGTTTAAAGAGCTGCCACCCAATGACATACAAGTGATCATGAGCTACATCAAAAGCTATCATTTTTCAGACTATAGTATCGAATGGCAAGATGGTATTCCAAAACTGAAAGAACATACACAAAACATAGTATGGCAAAGAATGATTGAACACCAGAATGAAGGTATCACAAAAGAGCTGTTTTTAGCTATTGCGGAACGTCTTCAATCGCCGGATGAAGCATTCAAGGTCATCCCCGAAGAAGCATGGCAACTTGCTCGCTATTTGGATGTACATGAGTTGGATGCTCAAATCAAACTACCGGTACTTAAGCAGTTGTTAACCTATAAAGATGCGTTTATTCGTGAGGCGGCGGCCTTTAGTCTTGTTCACGAGTATGGTGAGGATCGGAGACACCTTGATTTAGTTTTAAGCGATCCTCATCCTTTCGTGGTACTCCAGGGAATCCAAGGTTGCTTTCAAGGATGGAATCGTTGGAGTTTGGGGGAGCGTGATTGGGTTCGAAAGAAACTTCAGGAAGCGCTGATGGTAAAAGTAAACTGCGTGGCGGCCCATGAGTTCATAATCCAATTCTCTCAAAAGCCACATCGGTTTCGTTTGAATTGGGAGGTCATATCTTTGGAAGAAAGGGAGGATTTACATCGTCTTTGGGGCACACTTCTTCCCGTTTTCCTTGAGAATGTACCTGACGAATTTCTTGAAATTGATGAAGCTTATTTATTTGAAACAACATCAAGAGAAGCATCGGCGTTTACCGAAGATCAGGTTGTACAGATAACTAAGGCGTGGGTAGAATGGGTGGAGCGGACAATCTCGCGCAAACGTCCTAATGACTATGGAATGGGCTATCTTGATTTTTTACTGAATCATACAAACCGAAGTTTTACTTACAGAGAGCAGCTGTCAATACGTCTATTGAGCCATCAAAATTCTTATATTGTATCTATGTCACTCGCGGAGTACGTAAATTACTGGCCACACCTTCATCAACAAGAGCGAGCTCAAGTCATAAAGTTATTACAGAGCGACCGTAGTGATGTTCGCTGGCTTAAAGCTATTGCTCTGACACGAGAGGAGGTATCCTCAGAAATATGCCTTCTACTACTTGGTGAGGCGAATGCACTATCTTTACCTCTTGCCATTACTGAACTGATTTCAAAGACAGACTCACAACTATTAATGGACTGTGTAGAGGTGTTTGATGCGGAGCGTGGAGAATTTTACAACCTGGTTGGTACATCTCGGGATTACAGTTGGACATCTATAGCCTTGGAAATATTAAGGTATCCCGAGCATCCTGCATTCGCTAATGCACTCGCTTATGCGTTGAAACGTGTAATTAGTACATCTGCCACCAAGAGTTTTAAGAAATTTGTTCTACAAGAATGCATTAATATATGTAAATATGGGTCAAAGAACACCGTGCGCTTAATGGTGGAAATTATTCTTGAATGGACAGTAAGAGTTAGTGGAGCAGAAAGCCGGGAATTATGGGAGATCGTTTTCCAGAATCTCGAAGAAACGGAGAGAGAGGAGATCACAGTTAAATTAGCGGATGTCATTGAAGCTATAAGCAACAATTGTGATTCACCAGTCGAATTAATTGGAAGTCATGCATATTCACTTTTGCTCACTCATCATCTGACTTCTGACCATATCATATGGTATCTACACAAGAATAACGGTTTTATAGGAGACGGAATGGTTACCTTTTTAGATTTCATATTTAACCAAGATCCACCACCAAGGGTACACAAAAGTTATCTAATTGTACAGAGTCATTTTAGAGATAATGAGGATGAACATATGCTAAACTTGTTAAATAAGGTGGAGACATTGCGAAAAAAATTGATCAAAACATCTTCCGACAAGAAGTATGTTTATCATTCCAGGGAACCGCTTGAGGGATGGAAAGAGTAATTAAAGCCATAAGTACTAATGGTATTACCCCCTCTAAGTAGACACTTGGGGGGATATTTTTATGGCGAAAAAGGGACAAATATTTCAGACGTATACCGAAGAACTCAAATTAAATGAAGTTAGATCGCATATCGAAGGTTCTGCAAGTTAAAAGATGGTTGCTGAGCGAGAATGAATTCGAAACTATTGACAGTTAAGGGTGTGGGTAAAAAAGTGGAAAAATGGAGAATCGTTTGATGAGAGCAAAAATAGTTTTTCTAATCTACTGAAGGGACACCCTCTTACGAGTTTTGGCAGAGGAAGAACGAGATTATCTTCAAGCAAAGGTGAATTATTTAAAAAGCGGTATCCAAATCTAGTAAAGGAGAAGCTTTTGAGCCAGCGAGAGAACTACACTATCTTAGATAAACTGCTTTCTTCGCTTCTTCAATATACTGAGTAAAGGTTTGGCTTTTCTGCGCTGGCTCCGCAAAGATCCCTCTGGGTTTTTTAGTGTTGAGTTCATGTTAACATGACTCTTATTTCACTTGTCTACCTTTGAGATTACTAGAGCAGGCTACTATTCTTAAGTTAAAGTTTAAAGGAGCTTTTATTAAGAGATAATTTTGTGGAATTCACAGTAGTGTTACAGTACTTGGTACTCTTGTTTTTATTTGTGAACAAAAAAAAGGGGAATATTTCGTGTAATGAATGCTATGAGCCGAACAAGCCAAAATACTCTTTTCCACTCTGGAATTAATCTCCATACACAAACAACCACTTAAGATGATTCATTGAATATGTGACTCGTTCACCATGACTTAATTAATAAAAAATTTGAGACAAATATTGTTCCAAATATGGATGCGAACAATATTTGCCTTTCAAACGTACATCTCTCGTCCGAATGATCGTCAATTCCTTCTTCCTCAGGAGAAAGTATTTTGATTTGCTGACCTGTTTTTGCTCAACTACGTGTGATAATATCGAACGCCAGCTTGCTTAGGGGGGAATTTCCGAGCTTATCTTCCTGCAGCGCGTGTCCGTAGAGGAAGAGCTGAATTTCTTGTTCTGTCAGCTGCATATTGTCAAAAAGAGCGGTCAAATCCTTTTTATAGGCGTCCTTGTATACGTATTGTTTGTAAAGTAATTCTCTTACATATTCCTTATGGCTCTGGTAAACCTCTTGTAACTGAAAAAGCCGAATGCTGCCTTCCAATTGATCAGCTCGACTTCCAGTATGCGTTTGATGCAGTTTAATATTAAAAAGAGTATTACCACCGATTAAAGAATCGCTGTTTGAAGAGGGGGTAAGCGCGACATCAAAATAAGTATCACGGTCAAAACCGGACTCGTATGGATATAATATCTCAGACCCTTTTGCAAGCTTGAAGCGTGAGTTGCATATCTGACAGGAAGGCACGAAATTATACAGAGACAAAGATAACAGTTTGAAAATGGAATTTGGATAAAAATGATCCAGATCTGCCGTTGTTTTTTTTGCTGTACCGTCTTTGTAAGACGTTATATACTGCCGGTTGCAATAGGGACAAACTTCTATACCGATCCGGTGCAGGAGCTCATGACGTAAGCCTCTACTTATGTTAGAATAGTCGATTATTTGAGCGATAAGAGCGTTTAATTGATCCATATCAGCTTTGACATCATGAACGAACTGACTGTAATTTTTGTTCGAACTGAGAAAAGAACGATGGTCTGGTGCATTGGTGTGTTTGTTGAGCCATGGATTGCTGTACTTGTGCACATGAGCTCTACGAATGGAAATACGATCTGCTTTTTTCTTGCCGGGTAGCTTGGCATCCACCTGCTCAAAGCTGAAGTGTAGAAATTTGCAAGTGAGTAAATAGTATTCAATTTCTGGAATCTCAGCTATTATCTCGTCAAATGTTCCAGTTAACAATATTTTAAGGAAGCTTTCATTCAGATTACCGGTCGTCCGGGTTACAAACCAAGTACGAAGATTTTTGCCCGTAAATGGATTTATGCCCAGAGTTGCCGCATGGAAGCATGTACTGACAGTGCTGTAAATTTCTTTATAGTAGTAATCGCGGACGTTTAACAAACGCTGAGAATCAATTTTAATCATTATTTTGTCTACCTTCGCGCTGTCTATTCAGCTTTTCCCGCTCTATTTTAAGTTCTTTTTCCATTTGCTCTATTTTTTTCATTTGTAGAAGTTCGGGTTCAAGTTTGAGAAGTCGTTCGTTCAGCATTTGCGTCAGCTTTTTGCGCAGCACATCTTCGCCTATACCGTTAATCAGGCCGCTGATTTGCTCCACCTCACTGGGATTGTACGAATCTAGACGCTCAATCCTGCGAAGAATCCGCTTGAACACTTGCGTCGCAAATTCACCAACTGGAGCCCCAATGAAAAAATCGCTTTTCATAATATCGTAAATATTACTCATCAATCCAAAATCTGCTTGTTGTACTTCGCGTTTGATTTTCCCGCTATCATTTATAATTTTAATGCAGTTAATATGTTCCTTTGGTACGTCAGAAACCATAAATGGCGAATGAGTAGTCAATAGTATTTGAAATTTGACCGCTCGTTCAAAATAGCCTTGCTCAAGAAACTTGACCAGGTTCGCGATATAGCGTCTTGACCATTCTGGATGGAAGGAGGCATCGGGTTCGTCAATAAGTAGCAGAATAGTTTCGACTTTCGAGTCATTCAATGCGAGATGAACCGCTTTGAACAGATTAGCGAAGCCATTGATGAATTCCAACTCACCTTTGCTCATGCGCTGATACGTTACATGTAAGGTAGAACCGCCAAGTCGTGGATTCTCATCGTCATAAAGGTGCAAAAAGCGAACCAACTGAGGATCAAAGTCTTCTTTTAAAGAGACAGTAGCTACTAGTGAAGAAATGAAGTAGTGTTCATCGAGATCAATAAGAGCCGAAATGATTTGTTCAAGAGCATCCAAATCAAGGAGGGGATCGAACTTATGCATGACCAGGGTCATCGTCTTCTGAAGCACTCGCATCGCCTGTAATAAATATTTTGTACGACCAATTAAGTCGTCACTGTCTAAATCAATTTGAGCAAGCACCGAGTGAAAAGTTTGAATGTCTTTTTTATCCCGGCTTTGTTTGAGCATGATCCAAAGCGAAGCAAGAATCGCTTCTAAATGACGAATAATAAACTTTTCTTTAGAGGTCCACCGGTCTTGTGGATCTGCAGCTTGGTAAAGACGAATAGGAGCGATGGGTTTAAAAATTAGCGCTTCAGCTTTTTTTCTGTACAGGTTGAAATTGAGTAGATGTTTTTTTTCTTCAAGTGTGCTGTATGCAGGGAAAATTTCTTCCTCTCGTTTCAAAGAAAGCAAGGCATTCTCAATCGTATAATCCTGCTCCAGCAAGAGAAATTCTTTTGTCATAAACTGATACAAATTGGCATAGAGTGGCTGGCTTAAATACTGCCTTTGAAAACCGACATAGGTTTCGTGTACGAACTGGTTTGACTGTCCGCTGTACCAATGCTGCTTGACATCATTCGCCAGGTAAAGAGGTAAAAGTCGCTCTCTAATTAAAGATATTTGGTTGTTTTCTGTGTAGGCTTGCTGTATATATTCGGAGGCGATAAGCCCCTCAGTTTCTTGTTCATACTTGACCGTAATACAGTACTCGACGTGAATATCAAGCGGTAGACCTTGAACGTTACCGAGCAACTCAGAATGATAGCCTTCAATCAAAAAAGTATTTGTATCGACATGATAGATCGCGAACCAACTATTTTCCTCAAATGGAAAGCGTTTAACCCGGTTTTGCTTGACTGAGCCAAGCAAATCGAGTAACGTGCTTTTCCCGGCTCCGTTTTTACCGATAACCAAATTAATATTATGAATTCGCTCGCTCCAAAGTCCGTCGTATGAATCTTTTTTTGGAGTAAGCTTAATTTCTTGGGATGACGGATTATATGAGATGTCAAATGAGTTGGTAAAGTTAAAATCTTGTTTTTCGTAGCAAGTGTCAAGTTTATGAAGGTAAACGTACAATAGCTTTGCACTCATTCTCGAAAATTTCTCTCCTTTGGAAGTAACATAGCGTTCCTATTTATTATAAGTGCTCTCTCGTTTTTTTGCGAGGAGCACGTTACAAGCTTCCTTGAAGCATACTTGAGAACTGAGGCATTTTAATTGATGTCGCAGATTTAGCGACTTTATAATTTTATCAGTATACTTAAGTATTATTTTAGCCAAGGACAAGCCCTTATACCCTTGCTACAAGGGCTGAATCCGAACTTGGTATAAAAAGGGTTATTGACTTGTCGGACAACTCTTACTTGCTCTCTATCTATGGTAATTATCTGTCTCCAAAAGAATTATTCTCAATAATTGAACATCATTCAACAACAAAACGATTGAGGGGCAGTTTATACTGACTGTAGTTACTATAATTTAATGACCATTACACGAAGAGTGGCTTATAATAGATGAAGGAAGGAATAACATGTTAAAACGGAAAAGAGAAGATAAAAGGAAATAGAGCAAGAGAATTTGCAAAGGGCAGAGTTTAAAAGGCTTGCAATGTGTTCTCTGGTGCATCAAGCCAGTCACCCCATTCTCGACAACCATAACTCTCCCATCAGGATCATTAAAAAGGTAGAGCAGACACTTCAATTGTTCGCTGGAACAATGTAGGATCTGGGTCAATACCATGTGGGTCTCTTAATGTGCAGGACATTCCGATGAAAAGTGGATTTCCAATAGTACAGATGGATGGGGCTGGGGAGTGACCAGAAAGGTGAATATGATTCAAACTGACTATTCACATGAACTGCTTGATTATTTGGAGAAAACTAAGAGTAAGTTAGCGAAAAAATGATGGAAAGGGGCAAATGCCCCTTTTTTACATATGAATAGACCTTGAAGAAGGATGAACAGCCCTGATAACTTAAAGTTTGTCATCATGAACACCAATATGCGTGATTCATTATGCTACTTTTTCCAATCGGATAGGTCGAACACAGAGCCAATCTTTATGATCTAACAAGGCTGTACAAGTCTGCGAATGAAGAAAAGTCTTACCGGTTTTTCGGTAGTAGAGTCTCTTTTTTGTCTTTAAAGTTACTAATGAATAATATCAAATTATATTACTCGATAAAATAGGAGGGTGATGATTATTTTGTTAATGTAGAATGACATTAAGTTACCCACCACGCTGGAATTTGACATAAGGTTCTCCATACCCTGGAGAAAATATAAAAGGAAATTGTCTGGAATAACATAGATTTTCGTAATTTAGCTCATCAGTAAGGAATACTTGGAAATAGTGATGCAGAGTAAAACTAAAATAATCGAAGGAAAGGGTGTATTCATATTTCAATTAGATATTTTAAAAAATAAAAAATTGAATCATCAAGAGTACCTCTGGTCAGATGCCGGGGTACTCTTTGGTGTGAGATGAATGGTCTCATTTAATTGGATGATCGTGAACATGACTCTGAATTGCCTTCTTTCTGTCTCAGCAATCGAGTGAGCACGATCTTCAGAACAGAAGAGACGATGAAGAAAATAAATAAAATTCGGAACAGCTGATATCCTGAGACGACCGATAAATTGGCGTGTACCTCATGAGCCATAATACTCATCTGATCCATGCCTCCAGGAGCCATACTAAGTAAGGAAGTTGCGGCTGATAGGGAGTATACATGCATAAGGATATAACCTAGCCCCAGAGAGCCAGCAATGAGCAGTACACTACTAAGTAAAGCAAGAGTGACGGTTTGCGTCTTGCGCTGTAGCTGCTCGGGTCGAAGCATCAAACCGACATGACTGCCAATCATCAACTGCGATAGATTGAGTATAGAAGGGGGCAGTGCAGGTGTATGCATCGAAGTGGTCAATTGAATCACACACATGACAATCATCGACCCAAGCATAAACGCAGTGGGAAAACGCAGCTTACGTGCGATCCAAGCGCCAATGACGCATAGTGGGGCATAGATCCATATTTCTGGGAATAACGCTGTCCATAAGGCATTTGTCTCCAGCACAGGGTCTGTTCCTACAACAGTAGCTCCACCGACCCATGGACTGAACAGGAGAAAAGGAACACAGAACACGATCATGATTAACCGAGTCACCTGCAAAAAGGTAACCAGGGTTAGATTAATGGATTTCATCTCCTCAGCTAAAGAAACCATCTGGGATAATCCGCCCGGGATACTCCCAACAAGCAAAGACGGAAAGTCAAATGGAGTAAGCTTCGAAGCGAGATAGGCCGTTAATGTACAGAATCCAATGAGTAGTATGGTCATGAGCAGCATCATGGGAAGCTGGTGCAGAATTCCTAGCAACGCATCCTCTGTAAGGGTGAGGCCGATCGAATAACCAACAATCAGAATTCCGTAATCGCGTACGCTTGAAGGCCACATTAAGGGGAGCTTAAGCACTTGTGCACCAAGAAGCATGAACACCATTGGCCCTAGTAGCCAAGGGATTGGTGTGTGGATCGCAGTGAATGCGATACCTCCCAGTACGGAGACGCTTAAACTGAGCAAAAAACGAAAAACAACGGAGGGACTATGCTTACGCATTAATCCCATCCGTTCCATTTCCTTATATTAGTTGGCACGAGCCCTATACGTGAATCGGTATATAGGTTTAAGTTGCAAATTTGATTCATGTAAGATCACTCCTGGTGAATAGGTGCTTATTTTACTTCAAGGAATCTTCGACCCTTCAACTCATCTCATTCTACCTTACTCGCATATCAATGCGTTGTCACCTGTGCAGCAGGTTTGGCTTCCCTAAACATCACATAGTACATCAGGGACGAAATAACATACAGGCTGCCTGTAATACTGAACGTGATCGCATAACCCCAGTACGTTCCATAGGTAGTAACCAGATAAGATTGTACAGGACCCATGGTAGCCCAGCCGATCATGAAGGCCGTCTGCATTAATGAATTCGCAATCCCACGTCGTTTATCAGAGATTTTATCAACCAGAATGGCGGAGTGAATCGGATTAGCCGCATTCATTAGTGCTTGCCTAAACAGGAAGCTGATGGAGGCGATCACCAGTAGATTCGTGAATCCCGTAAGCAATAGGAAAGGCAAGGACATGATCTGGAAAATGACGACGGCTCGAACGCTCCCCACCTTTGCTGCAAGCGTAGGCCCGATAAGCATCGAGACAATGGTCATGATCTGACCTAAGGAGATGAGTAGACTCATCCCGCTGAGAGAAACAGAAAAACGGTTCGTGAAGTATAGATTCAAATAGGGTACGACAAGACCAGAACCGAATCCAATCAATAATTGAGTGATAACAAACTGACCGATCAGTCGGGAATCTTTCTTTTTGAGCTGAACATCAGATTCACGAACTACCCCAGAGGATTCAGAGATAACTCCTTCAACGCTTTCGTTAGATTGAGTGGTTGTAGGCATTGGGTGAGTTGCTTGGGATGTAGCTGAATGATCGTTGATAAATAATAAAGGAATAAATGCGGCTAGCGTAGCCACGCCTCCAATAATTAACACCGTTTGTAAACCTGTGACCACCGCGAATCCTACTGAATGGAGCAGATCCGCAAATACGCCGCCTCCCAGACTTCCTAGCACCTGAGATGCAAGAACAAGAGAAGAATAGTAACTGAACATTTTCAAGCGCTGACTCTTCTTCACATTTTCAGCCAGGAAAGGGATCGCGAGAACTTGGAATACCCCGGCAAAAAGTCCGGAGAACACGGCAAACCAGATTAACCCGCTGGTGGAATAGTCGAACGAGCGTCCAATCAAGAATACTCCGCTGAACAAGGCTCCAACGATGAGCAACCGTTTGCGACTGAAGCGATCACCGCCGAGTCCTATAGGCACGAACATAATCGCGGTTGCCAGCGATTGAATACTGACAATCTGACCATTCATGGTGTCGTTGTAGCCAAGACCCTGAATGTACAGATTATACAGGACAGAGAACATGCCATTACCGATCTGATACAGAATACTAGCTAGAAAAAAAAGTTGGATATTGCGGGACCAGCCCCGAATTTCCGAAACGATCTGTCTTAGAACTTTCAAGTGGTTTCCCCCAGTCGATGCTGTGCAGTGTTACCAGTTTAACAGGAATGGGGAAATTTCGGAACAATTGACCACTGTTTATTTTTTTGGGTTTATGGTAAAACGCGTGCAAGCATGAATCCATCATACCCTTTGCTGCCTACCGTTTGGAGTGCTGTTGCTTCAAGTTTAGGATGGTTTGCGACCATATCTAGGAAGGTGCGTACACCTTGGACTCTCTCATCTGTGCTGCTTGGATTGACCACTTCACCATCTCGTACAATGTTGTCGCCAATGATAAGACTTCCCGGACGTGCTAAGCGTAGAGCCCATCTGAGATAATCAGGATTGCTTGGTTTGTCAGCATCAATAAAGATGAAATCGAAGGGTTCACGATACTCTTCTTGTATGTCCGGGAGAGTCGTCAAGGCTGCCCCAACACGTAGGTCGACTTTATCCATAAGCCCTGCTTGGTTAAGATTATGACGAGCGATCTCCGCATGATGTGGATCGGCTTCAAGAGTTACGATTCTACCTTGATCGGGCAACGCACGAGCCATCCAGATCGTACTGTAACCGCCCAGTGTTCCAATTTCGAGGACTCGTGTTGCTCCCTGAATCTGAAGCAGGAGTTGAAGGAATTTACCCTGATTGGGTGTGACATCATGGGCAGGCAATCCAGCAGTAGCATTGTGGTTTAAGGCTTGCTCGAGCAGTGGATCGGCGGGAATCAATCGTTCATTCAGATATTGATCGACTTGAGTCCATGTGTGTAGTAAGGACGAAGAATTCACATTTTTCATTAAGCATGTTCCTTTCCGGATAAGGTTTTGGGATTTCTTAATTCCACTATACGACTTGCAAGAATATAAATAAAATATATATATTATATTTAGTCATACATTTTAGTTATGGTTTGAAAGGGGATCACATGAATCTACATGGACTTAGGTTGTTTCATGCTATTGTGCGATATGGTGGGGTAACACGAGCTGCTGAAGAACTCAATATTAGTCAGCCGGCCGTTTCATCCCAAGTGAAAAAGTTTGAACGAGAGCTGAACATTCAGCTATTTGTCTCGGAGGGAAGAAGGCTTGTTCTTACGGATGCGGGTACACAGCTTATCAGTTATGCAGAACGGTTATTTATGCTGGAACAAGAGGTAGAGCATTTTGTGGACGATTTTCGGGCAGGTAAGAAAGGCATGATCCGGATTACAGCAACATATCTCCCGGCTAATTTTCTGCTTCCAGCATGGATTGCTCGATTCAAGCAGATGCATGAAGAGGTTGAGGTCGTTGTGAATACAACGAATACACGGATGGCATTTGATCAATTGCTTCGATATGAAGCAGAAATTGCGGTATACGGTGGAAGTGGGATCACACATGACGGGGTTCACTGGGACGAGCTGTTTGAGGATGAGATGTGGTTTGTCGTTCATCCAGAGCATCCTTATGCGGGACGGAAAATAGAATTGAAAGACATGATGGCAGAGCCATTCATCATGCGTGAAGAGGGAAGTGTAACCAGAGATCGACTCGTATCACTCTGTACAACTAATAATTTGCCTGCACCTCGGATCGCTCTTCAATTCAATGGGCTGAATGAGACAATCAGTGCAGTAAAAGCAGGATATGGAGCTAATTTTATCTCTTCACTGGTTGTGAAGGAGGATGTTCGTGAAGGCAGACTGGCACGCGTATTCGTCCAGCATATGCAATTGAAGAATATACTCGCGGTATGTACACGAGCAGGAGAAGTATTATCACCTGCTGCTCGCAAATTGGTTGATCTAATGAAGCAGGAAGCTTCAAACATGCAATCTAACTGACAGTCTTCTTAACTACCACTAGTTGTATCCCGTACATCGCTGAACTGAGTCCGAGCATACAAGGTGATGCCTCCCACGAGCAGAACAGGAATCCACACAGAGATTAGAGGCCAATGTTGGAACAGAAGTGCGGCAGCAATGATGCCGACCAAATAAATCAGAACCGCACCAGCACGTAGATATACATCGCCGGATAATGATTTAAATAGGGATTTGGCAGAGGTGTGTCTCATCCTGTACATAATACTTACGGTATCTTCCACAACGGCGGCTAGATTATTCGTTAGAACGGTTGTGGATATACCAGCAATGCCAATCCGGCGAGCTGCTGTAGTTTGTATTCCCATCGCAGCTGCTAATACGAGGATCAATAGATAAGATAGTTGTTCTGCATAGGGACTGATCATGGCGACAGCAAAAAAGAGCAGTAAGCTGCTCTCAACAACAAATACAGTTGTAATTCGCTTCGTCCAGCCACTTTCGCTCCGTCCCCATCCAATCATGCGAGCTGCTATTGCATTTCCGATGATAAATCCGATAAGTGCGATTAACGAACGGAGTACAACAAACTCCTGAGCGCGAGCAATAGCAATACCCAGCAGAACGATGTTGCCCGTCATATTTGCGGTTAGTACATGACCTAAGGCTAAATATCCGATTAAGTCTACCATACCGGCAGCCATGCAAAGAATGAGCAATGCGTACTTTTGGAGGGTTATCTGATGATGCATGTGACTTTCATCCTTTCACGAAAAGGTACCCCTCTAGTATACAGTAACATTTGCCCTGATGAATACCGCAGTGACGGATTGGATCACGATCGTGTCCCGAGCCATTTAAACATATGGCTGATCGCGGTCTGCTGAACTGTGCCTTGGAAATGATGATTCTCTCCCCCGTAGGCGTGAAACGTAACATCCGCACCGCTGCGTTTCAATTCGTTATACATTTGTGTACCGTGACTGTACTTCACCTGAGTATCCTCAGTTCCATGCATGATTAGGACGGGACAGCGAAGCTCTGAAACTTTGAAGAGCGGCGAACGGGCAGTGTACGCTTCAGGAACGCGATGCGGAGAATTGCCGAGAACCCGTTTAAGTGTTCTTCTCAGGTCTGTACGTTCCATATAAGTTTGAGCCACATCTGCGACACCACTCCATAACACGAGCTTGTGAACACGATGAGGCTGTATATTGTAAGTCGCTGCTGCGTGTACAGCATTGATCGCGCCTCTCGAGAAACCCATGATAGAGATCCGTGACGGGTCGGCAAAAGGCAGTCCGTGCACCAATTGATAAGCGGATACAACATCTTGCAGATCACTGCCGCCATACTCATCACGCCCTTCGCCACCTTCATTACCGCGATATGCCGGAGCGAACACGATATACCCGTAATTGACAAATTGTTCGATCCAAGACGTATTAACCCCACCATAATTACCGAGTCCACCTCGGCAGTAGATTAGTACTGGCCATAATGTGTTCTGATCGATGTGTATCTGATTCGAATGGGCTCTGGAATAACGACTAGCCAGTGCAGTCAATTTCACAGGTTGGAGCGTGGAAGATAAGGTTGGCGAAGATGGTAAGTTATCGACCTCTGTTGGGACGGAGAAGGAAGACAACGAGCAGCCATCGGGAAGACCGAGATATGCTTTTACACGATAAGAATCGGAAGAATAAGTAACATGATAGAGAATCAGTATCGCTCCCTTTCTTCGAGAGTGTCTTTGTTGAGTGGTGGAGTAGGTTTAGCATATGTCAAAATATAGATCTCATTCACCGTCTTCGTTAGACCGTCATCGTGTAGAAATTCGTTTATTGGCTCCAGATGATTTATAATGAGTACAAAGGCATGAGGATGAACCCATGTTATCTTCACATTTCATAAATTTACTTTAGTGTCCACGGAGAAAGGAAGAACATAATGATGAACGCACCACACCCAATTGATCAATTCAAGAAATTTAAATATGAGATTACGCGGTTTATGATGATCTATAAATTTGCACTTGATCAGATGGAAACGAAGATCGAAGTGCTTAAGGAAGAATTCCAGTCCCTGCATGATTACAGCCCTATTGAACATACAAAATCCAGATTGAAGTCACCTGAAAGTATTATGAATAAGATGTTCCGCAAGAATCATGAATTAACCTTCGAAAGTATTAAGAAAAACATTAAGGATATCGCTGGTGTTCGCATCACCTGCTCGTTTATTTCTGATATTTATCGTATTAAGGATATGCTCTGTAATCAAAGCGATCTACGTGTTCTAGAAGTGAAGGATTACATCCAAAATCCGAAGCCTAACGGGTACCAGAGCCTGCACTTGTTGGTCGATGTGCCTGTGTACATGTCCAATGGGGAAGAGCGAGCTTGCGTGGAAATACAGATCCGCACGATTGCGATGGATTTCTGGGCGAGCCTCGAGCATAAGATCTTCTACAAATACAACAAGGATGTTCCCGAACATCTGACAAGAGAGCTGAAAAGTGCTGCGGATTCTGCGAATGCGCTTGATCAACAGATGGAGCGATTGCACCGAGAGATCCAGGAGATCAAGGATGCTGAGAATGATCGGACAGAAGAAGAGCTACGCCGTATCATCATCAACAATCAGCAATTTACGTTACCTTCCAATCTGCTCAAGTTACTAGGAAACGGAGAGCAGTAACATCATGCGTACAAAATCGACATCGGCTTCATTAACCACCCATTCAACATCGCGCATACGTATGGCGCTAATTCTCGGGACATTGTCGGCCTTCGGGCCGTTGTCCCTGGATATGTATCTGCCTGCACTGCCTACGCTAGCAGCAGATTTCGAATCTTCAACGTCTTATGCACAGCTCAGTCTAACCGCTTGTATGGTGGGACTTGCTCTAGGACAACTGCTCGCTGGACCATTGAGTGACGTTCGAGGACGCCGTACTCCGTTGATTGCTGGATTGTTACTCTACACGATAGCCTCTATTCTGTGTTTGGTTAGCCCAACAATGGGTTCTTTTGTAGTATTACGCTTTATTCAAGGTGTTGCAGGAGCGGCAGGTATCGTAATTTCTCGTGCAGTCGTTCGAGATGTCTATGACGGACCGGAATTAACACGATTTTTCTCACTTCTAATGTTAATTAACGGTGTAGCACCAATTGCTGCGCCAATTATAGGTGGTCTATTACTCGAATATACGTCATGGCGAGGCGTATTTATTTTATTAAGTCTTATCGGGGTACTGACATTATTAGCTGTCATTTTTGGCTTAGGAGAAACCCTGCCAGCAGATCGAAGATCTAGTGGTGGATTGAAGCAGACACTGGTCACGTTCCGCCAAATCGCAAGTAATCGTTTATTTATGGGTTATGCTCTGACTCAGGGATTTGTAGGTGCAGGTATGTTTGCGTACATATCAGGTTCACCATTTGTGTTGCAGAAAATATATGGGATATCACCACAGATGTTTAGTCTCTGCTTCGCTATTAATGGCTTGGGAATTATATTAGCTAGTCAGATTGCAGGAAGGCTTGCTGGAAAGGTATCCGAGACACGTTTGCTGATTGCTGGCCTAATTGTTGCCGCATTGGGAGGAACTTCTCTATTTATCGCAATTCTAGCGGAAGGCAACCTGATATCAATACTCATTCCATTATTCCTAGTGGTATCGAGTGTGGGTCTTGTTAATACAGCTTCATTTGCACTGGCGATGGCTAATCAATCGAAGTCTGCGGGAAGTGCATCCGCACTGATTGGTGTAATGACCTTTATGTTTGGAGGAATTGTGGCCCCGCTTGTTGGACTAGGTGGTGAGGGAACGGCTGTACCTATGGGGATTGTTATACTCTGTGCTGATCTCGGCGCAGTACTTATCTACCTCATGATGGTTAGAAAAACAAGTAAACGGCAAGTGGCACACTAAGACACGTGGCAACGCCCCACTCGGAGAGATGATCTCACCGGGTGGGGCGTTTGTTTTTTAGGGCATATCGTATAACTCCGTAAGAAGCAAATGTTCAGAACATTTGAGAAACGTCCTAACAGAGGGAGAACAAAATTTGTGTATTCAACAATATACCTGGAGTCTGGAATGGATAGAAGTAACCAACCACGAACCCGAACAGGTTAATGGCAGGCCACATCAGATAGACATCATTGTAAGTGAACACGAGAGACCAACGGTTGTAACAGAACCGATTCAGCACGCGCTCTTCGTTGTTCCGAGGTGCCGATACGCCTGATTGCGCAAATTGCACAGCTTGGGTCAGGCTTTGTGGTTGCTGCTGAATGAATAGTGGAAGTAGACCGGGACTGCTTTTAATTAAATTGTACAAGAAAACCATCTCTGCTGGAGGCTGGCCCACTGGTCGAGGGTACGCGCTCAGTAAAGTGGGCAAATTACCTTGTGCAAGTTGGGCAGGAACACCTGGCGCTGTACCTGGAACCCCTCCTGGAAAGTATGGTGGCTGACCACCTGTGCCCCCGCCTGGGAAAAAAGGAGGTAAGCCCCCGGAACCGCCGGGGATTCCAGGGATCGGTTGGCCTGGAATCCCACCTGGCGTGCCTCCCGGGAAAATGGACGGAAATTGAAATGAGCGATTGTCCTCATAGGCAGAATACGTGTTATATGGGTAACTCATGATCGAACATCCTTCCTGTCTGCTTAGTCTGAAATCAGCATATGAAGGCATCTGCCTATAGGTGATGAAGGATGCGAAATTTAACATAATCTGAATCCATTTCATCATACCTTTAGCTGCTTCAATCCAAACGAGAAATAGATCAAAACGATTCAATTTGTCTATATCTCGTTACATCTATTCCCTTTTAGTGAGTTATGAATTGATTATTCTTATGATTAAAATTGTTGCCAACGACGGTAACGATGTTGACTTCTATGTTGATAACGATTATCATTGTCGATGGATCGCATAAAATATACGTATGTATAATATGTGCTGATGTTTAGGAAAGATCGGATGTGTCCGATATATTGGGTTTGTTAGAGAGGTACATATTGAAAGGGGATATTTTCGTGTTTAACAAGAACAAAAAAATGATCATGCTTCTGATTACGGTGATGGTCATGTCCATCTGGTTGGCAGCTTGCGGAGCAAAGTCTACAGACCAACAGCCGTCAGCAGCAGGAGAGAATACAGCAGCGGAGTCTGAGACGCAGACAGAAGCACCAACAGAACGAACCATGACAGACGCGATGAGCCACGAAGTCCAAATTCCTGCTAATCCGGAGCGTATTATCGCTTCTTATCTAGAGGATCATTTAGTTACGCTTGGTGTTAAGCCAGTAGCTCAATGGTCTGTAACTAAAGGGGTTCAACAATATTTGCAAAAGGACTTAGAGGGAATTCCACCTATTGCATCTGATCTTCCCTTTGAAGCTGTAGTCAGCTTCAGTCCCGATTTGATCATCATTGGTACTGAGGACATGGTTGAAGGTGAGAAGTATGAGCAATACAACAAAATTGCGCCTACCTTTGTGCTGGGTGAAGAGGTTTATAAAGACTGGCGCAAGACGTTACTAAAAATCGGCGAAATTCTGAATAAGAGTGACGAGGCACAACAAGTGCTGGACAATTACGATCTCAAGGTAAAAGAGGTTAAGGAGAAAATAAACACCGTTACAGGTGGAACCAAATCAGCTGCGGCCATCTGGTTAGTCAACGGGAAATTCTTTATGGTGAGCGATAACGTATCCAGTGGAGAAGTGATGTACAATGAGCTTGGACTAGCTAAGCCTGAGGTTGTAAAGGAAATATCAGCTACAGCAACAGGTAACTGGTCAGCTATTTCCTTGGAGAAGCTTGCGACTATGGATGTTGATTATCTGTTCTTTGTCAACAGTGATGTAGGTACAGGAGCAGAAGCCTTGAAAGATCCAGTATGGCAGAACATACCTGCAGTGAAGAACGGTAACCTGTTCGAATTCACTCGTGAAAGTAGCTGGTTGTACAGCGGAGTTCAGGCTAACACGCAAATTATGGAAGACATTCAAAATAGCATTGTTAAATAAAAATAAAGTACGCTACGGCTAGGTTGCTAGCCTAACCAGACTCTTTGGCATGTAAGATGCCAAAGAGTTTTTGTTGTTGTGAAAAGAAAACCATACGCTATGCGTATGGTTCAGGGGAGCTTTCAGCGATGTATCAAAAAAAATTCCTCCTAATGTTACAATAAATTTGGTTCGCCAACCGAATTTATCGACAATAGGAGGAATACAGATGTCATCTGATGTGAACAGTTTAGCACATACAAAATGGAATTGTAAGTATCATATCGTGTTTGCTCCAAAGTACAGAAGACAAGTGATTTACGGAAAATTGAAACAAGACATCGGAAAGATATTGAGACAATTATGTGAGCGAAAAAATGTAGAGATTATTGAAGCGGAAGCGTGTAAAGACCATATTCACATGTTGGTGAGTATCCCACCAAAACTTAGTGTGTCAGCATTTATAGGATATTTAAAGGGAAAGAGCAGCCTAATGATCTTTGACAGACATGCTAGTCTAAAGTATCGATATGGAAATCGGAAGTTCTGGTGTAAAGGATTTTATGTAGATACGGTCGGAAGGAACAAGAAAGTGATACAGGAATATATCCAAAATCAATTGCAGGAAGACATCGTCGCAGAACAAATAACCATGGCGGAGTACATCGATCCATTTACAGGCGAAGAAACAAAGGAGCAACGAAAGAAGAAGAAATAGAGAACCCTTTTAAGGGTGGCCGAAAAAGTAGTGCGGTTGGCGAATCCTTCAACGCCCTTTTAGGGCTGGCCAGTAACAAAGGCTTTCAGCCGCAGAGCAAACCACCCGTTATACGGGTGGTTTTGATTTATTCTTATACCGAGCGTTATATAATAACGGAGCAGAATATATGAAGTTGTTTTAAATAAACGATAGATATAGAGGAGAGGCGATGACAGCATGTATACATTAGATCCACAGCAATTAACGGCTAAAGATAATTATAAATTTATGAGTGGCTCCGTTGTGCCACGGCCAATCGCATTTGTTACGACGTTATCGCAGGAAGAGGGAATTGTGAATGCTGCGCCGTTTAGTTTTTTCAATGTAGTCAGTTCAGATCCCCCATTGTTGTCGATTTCAATTGGACGCAAGGCTGGTGAGATGAAAGATACTGCTCGCAATATTTTGTCAGGTAAAGAACTGGTTGTACATATCTGTGATGAGGCGATTGTAAGCGACATGAATGAAACGGCAGCAATGCTGGAGCCACATGAGAGTGAACTTGACCGCACAAACCTTACAACTGTGCCAAGTACTATGGTCGCTGTACCAGGTATACAAGAGGCGCTTATTCGAATGGAATGTACATTGTATCAGCATATCCCCATCTCTAATGATGAGGGTGAACCTGTCAGCGATCTCATATTAGTACGGATTGTGCAATATCATTTCAGTGAAAACGTGTATGATCCAACCACAAAGTACCTATTGATGGATCAACTGAAACCGGTCAGTCGACTGGCAGGCAATGATTATGCCAAGCTTGGGGAGCGCTTTACCGTAATTCGACCTCTGTAGTATGGAAAATGCATTTAAGAAGACATAAGGTTAAGTGATATATACTAATTAGGCGGGCATCATGTGCAAATGTACATGGTTGTCCGCTTTTCGTTGTTTGCCAAACATAAAGAGATTTCGATCCGAATAGACTTGTACTATATTCTGTCATATGTGATTAGAACTTGCGGAACCGACTTCTGTCAAAAAAGGGTTTCCAATCTGATATTAGAGGAGCATGGGTATGGGGTATCGCAGCCTAACTGTGCTTGTGAGCCGTTATCCCCGGTTCATGATATGGTGCTGGCTTATTATTATTGGGATGTCTGTCACTTGGGCAATGAAATTACCCAGTGTCGTTGAAGATCATGGATTGAAGCTGATGCATGGGGATGCCCATCAGGTTGAGCTTATGTTGCAGGAGCAATTCAATATCCCCGTTGATCCGGTCGTGGTTGTATTGGAGAAGAATAAGGAGACACAACGAGCTGAGTTCCGAGCATGGATTGAGGTTCAGTTAGAAAAGGCACGGCAAGTTCCGGGCGTCCATGCGATTATCTCTCCGCTCGAAACACGTGGAGCACTCATGCTGCGTGAAGATATAGCTTACGCGTTGCTGGATCTGAATACTCCAACTCATCAGATAAAAGATGTCATTCAACGATTGCGCTCCGTGTTAACCGAAGATAACCTGGGAACCGTGCAATTGACCGGCAAGCCGGTCGTACAGCAGGACGTGAACCGTTTGAGCTTTCGTGACCTGGAGCACGCTGAAGTGGTTGGTGTGCCACTAGCCCTAATGATTCTGTGGTTTGCCTTCAGAGGATGGAATGTTGCTCTGATCGCAGTCATGATGGGGATTTCCAGTGTAGTAATCGCCATGGGAGCAACGGCTCTTATGGGTCATCAGGTGGAATTGTCTAACTTCATTATCAATGTCATTCCAATGGTGGGTATGGCGCTAAGCATTGATTTTGCTCTCATTATCCTAAGTAGATATAGAGAAGAGTTACGTAAGGTTCGAGAAGTGAGTTCCACAGTATCCACGGTATATGCTGAAGTCCTTCAACGAACCATGCAAACGGCGGGTAGAGCTGTGTTATTTTCTGCTGCTTGTGTATTTCTCGGCTTACTTGGTCTACTCTGGATTCGTTTACCTATGTTCATGAGTGTTTCTTTTGGAGCGATAACCGTTCTAATCGTCGCTGTACTTCTTAATATAACGCTATTACCTGCGATTCTCTCGTTATATGCTAGACATATTTTTAAACATATCAACATCTCGTCATCTCATCTCTCGAATCAAGGGAGTAGTATGTGGCGTCGATGGTCAGGGATCGTCATGAAGCGACCCATTCGGATGGTTATTCTTGGAACAGCGGCCTTGTTGCTGTGTGTTTTACCCGTTTCTAAACTAGACATGGCAGTTCCAGATGCAACATCCTTACCCATTCAGACGGAGTCACGGCAAGCGAGTGAAAAGGTGAAGAGTGTATTTGGGCAGCGAGAGGTCTCTTCGGTAGATCTTGTCATTGGTGGTACGGATCAGCGATTAAGTAAAAACCACTGGAATACTGCCTTGTATAAACTTCAGGAGCTTCGACAAGATCCGGATGTTATTGATATTGATTCACCGTGGAAGCAGATCAACCCTGGTATGGTGAATTCAGTTTCAACCTTGGCGGAGCTGGGCTATGTCTCGGATCATGCGATTCGGATGAAGGTAACCGTGAAGGGAGAACCCGGTTCAGATCAGATTGCCAGCTGGATTGAACGGATGTATCGACATGATGCTGTCTCTAGTGTGAAGCAGAGCCTGCCAATCCATTATGGTGGAGAAGCAGTTGACCAGTACGAAATTATGAAAGAGATTATGGATAAGCTGCCCAAGGTGATTGTTTTTGTAGTGGTATCGAACTATTTAGTTATGCTTGTTGCTTTCCGATCATTAATTATTCCTATCAAAGCGATTGTAATGAATATACTTAGCTTGATAGCTTCCTTCGGTATTCTGGTCATGATATTTAACCAAGGACACTGGGGCATGGAGCCTTCGTCCGTTGCCATTATGATCCCTGTTTTTATTGCTGGCTTAGTATTTGGAATATCCATGGACTATGGTGTATTTATGCTGACGCGTATTCAGGAAGCCTATCGACGAACAGGAGACAGCGACTTGGCTGTGCAGGAGGGTCTTTCCTCAACAGGACGACTGATTACGTCAGCAGCAGCTATTTTGCTTGCGGTGACCATTCCGTTTGCTTTTGGCGATGTAGCGGGAGTGAAGCAACTTGGAATCGGGATCACGGCTGCAGTTCTAATTGATGTAACGATCATCCGTCTATTGCTTGTTCCTGCATTAATGAAACTGATGGGGAGATGGAATTGGTGGCTTCCTGGTCAAACGAATAAGTTATAAATAGCATGAATTGGTGATAAAGGAACAATAATGTTCAACTCCCAAGCTAGCATTGTGATTTATAATGTAGGCAAGAATGATAAGCTGAGTGTGGGAGGGAGTATTTGGAAATGTCTATGATTGAATCCTATTTGAAAGAGCGAACAAGCCAGCAGGGACGTTCAACATATCAGCCAGGTGATTCGCTAGAGCAGTGGAGTCGTCAGCTACGATTACGGATAAAAGAAAGACTGGGTGGGTTTCCAGATATCGCATCTGCATTAAACCCTGTACGACTGGAGCATACCGTATGCGACGGATACATTCGTGAGCGAGTTGAGATTACAACGTATGAGGGGTTACGTATGCCTGTATACATGTTATTTCCCGCCGAAAGGGATGCTTCCTCTGAAAACAGTATTCGACCTGCAGTCATTGCTTGCCATGGTCATGGGTACGGCAGCCGAGAAGTGACTGGAATGGAGCCGGACGGTGCTCCGCGCGCAGGTGATCCGGGATTACACAAGGATTTTGCAGTCTCTCTTGTGAAGCGAGGGTATATCGTGGCCGTTCCAGAATTGCTCGGTTTTGGCGACCGTAGATTAGAAGAAGACCGCGACGCAGCACCGGGCGTAAGCTCCTGTACGAAGATCGCTGCTCATCTGTTGATGGTTGGAGAGACGCTGGCTGGACATCGGGTCTACGAGATGATGCGAGTGTTCGATTATTTATCCGAGAGAGCTGACGTTGATTCGGAGCGGATCGGAATGATGGGTATTTCGGGCGGAGGGCTTGTGACGGCTTTTACAGCTGCACTGGATGAAAGATGCCGTGCCGCGGTTGTGAGTGGGTATGCGAGTACGTTTCAGGGTAGCATATTAGATCGCAATCATTGTTTGGATAATTACATTCCAGGAATTTTGTTAGAGTCAGAATTACCAGATATCATCGGTTTGATGGTACCTAGACCCTTATTTATTGAAGCAGGCAGTGATGATCGGGTATTTCCACTATCCTCTGCGAAAGAAGCTTATGCTCGGTTAACCGAGATTTACGAGCAACAAGGAGCAGCTGAGCTGCTGGATGCAGATTTTTTTGCAGGTGGACATGAGATAAGTGGTGCCATAGCCTATGACTGGTTAGAGAGATTTTTGTAAGAGCTACTTCTAAGAGTGTGTTAGCTTGTGATGAAGATGAAAGCTACTATGCCCGGGAGGAGATATTCAATGAATAGATGGTCAAGAACGGTAAGAGTTCTGCTCAGTGTTACTTTGCTTGCTGGGGTGTTAGGTAGTGGTGTCGGATCAAGCGAGAGAACAGTTGCGCATGCGGCGGGTAATGAATACAAATTCGATTTTGGTGCTGGATCTGTTGAGAGCGGTTACACCGGCGTATCTGCCTCGGATGCGTATACGTCAACAAGAGGATATGGCTTCAATACCCCGTCACAGATGCGTAACGTGTCAGCATCAGGTACAGGTGTCGCAAAAGATGCAGTACAATTTCTCACATACGGCACGAAGAGCACCAATACATTTAATGTGGATCTGAGCAATGGTCTCTACGAGGTGAAGGTAACACTAGGCAATACAGCACGAGCAAGTGTCGCTGCGGAAGGGGTCTATCAGATCATCAATATGACAGGTAATGGAGCCACTGACCGGTTCCAAATACCGGTGACAGACGGTCAGCTTAATTTGCTCGTAACGGAAGGCAAGGAAGGCACTGCATTTACGCTGAGTGCACTTGAAATACGGAAAATCTCAGATCAGGCGGTAACGAAACGTACCATTTATATTGGTGGCGATTCAACGGTAGCTAACTATTATCCCTTGAGCAGTAGCGTTCAAGGTGGATGGGGACAGTTATTGCCTGCCTACGTCAATAATAATACGTTCCAGGTGCGTAACATGGCTTCTGGAGGGCAAATCGCACGAGGATTTCGTGACGATGGACAGATGGAAGCGATTCTGAAGTACATCAAACCGGGGGATTACTTCATCCTACAGCTCGGGATCAATGATACCAATGCGAAGAACAATACCACGGAAGCGCAATTCAAAGAGATCATGCGAGACATGGTGGTGCAAGCCAAGAACAAGGGAGCTACGGTTATTTTATCTACTCCGCAAGGAAGAGCCACGGACTTTAATTCAGCTAACGTGCATAGTGCTGAGAATCGGTGGTATAACCAAGCTACACGAGCACTGGCTCAAGAAGAGAACGTAACACTCGTAGAGCTTAACAAACTAAGTTCAGCCTACTTCACCTCCATTGGTCCTCAAGCAACGCTCGCGCTCTATATGACTGGAGATAGCCTGCATCCCAATCGCCAAGGCGCATCAGAGCTAGCACGCATTCTAGTCCATGATCTGAAAAGACAAGGATTGAACGGCTTCTAGAATTAGACAATAGAACCTCAGACATTATCATCCTGGAACTAAAAAAAGACCTGCATCATCGCAGGTCTTTTTTGTATGCTAAGAGGTTACTCCATCATATCCTTCTCTTCGTGGTTAACCTTCTTCCCTTTCAGTAATGGCTCAAGCTCATCTTGAATGCTCTGTTCCCATAGAGGTACATCCGTACGATAGGCAGCACGCCCGTTTAGATGCCCTGCGACAGGCGCAGTGATAAATACAAACAAGATACCTAATAATACGCGTGCACTAATGTAGTTATCGAAGATCCAGAAGAAGAAAAAGGCTCCGCTTAACACACACAGGACTCCAAGAGTCATACTTTTGGTCGCGGCATGTGCTCGTAAGTAGACATCAGGTAACCGAATGAGACCAAATGCACTAAATGCACTCAGTAAAGCCCCCAGCAGAACGAGCAGACCAATGGTAGTTTCAGCGGCTGCATTAACGATCTCCATCATTTTTGAACACCGCCCCCCGTTCGATATAACGTGCAAAGGCAACGGTACTTAGAAATGCGAGAATACCAATCAATAAAATAATATCCAAATAGGCTTGTGTCTTAAGCATCATGGATAATACAGCGACAATGGCAATGACATTAATGCCTATCGTATCTAGGGCTGTGATCCGGTCAGCCATTGAGGGTCCACGAAGGACACGATATAGACAGCCGAGAATAGCCAGAGATAGAATTAGCAATGAAATAAACAGTAGTGAGGACAACATTAACGTGTCACCTCCATGATTGCTTTTTCGAACGTGTTCTTGATATCATCTCTCAACTTTTGCTCATCCTTAATATCCAGTGCATGGATAAACAGCTTCCGTTGATTCCCTGAGATTTCGAGTGGCAAGGAACCCGGTGTTAGCGAGATAAGCAGACAGAGCAGGGTAACTTCCCAATCGGAAGATAATTCTGTTCGATAGGTGAAAATACCTGGTCGAATATCAAGCTTAGGTTTAATGATCTGACGGATGACCTCAATACTGGCACGCACCAATTCCCTAAACAGCAGTATAAGCAACTTAATAATTGCCCAAACGCGTACAACATACAACCGTTGCGGGAAGAAACGTCGCATGCCTCCAATGAGCAACAAACCGAGTAAATAACCAGTAATAAAACCAACACCGTTCCAGGCATTGTTCAGAAACATCCATACAAAAGCGATAATAAGATTGAGTATTATCTGAAAGGCCATACGCATCTACTCCTTCAATACGGCATCTATATACAGATTCGGATGCAGTAGAATGTCGCCTGCGCGCGAGGTTAATTGGAACATGCCTTCAGCCCCCACACCCATCACGATGATAAAAATAAACAGGATACCCGCTGGAATCAGCAAACCATTCACCGGATAAGGTCGACGGACAACGCCCGCAGGTGGCTCACCCCAGAACGCTTGGATGAAGATACGTAGTACAGAGTAGAGCATTAACAAGCTGGAGAGTACCGCAATTCCGGTCAGTCCGTACAAGCCTGTCTGCAAGCCGCCCTCGAACAGCAACAGTTTACCTGGGAATCCACTGAATGGCGGTATACCCGCCAATGCAAGTGCACTGATGAAGAACATCCAGCCGAGCATGGGATAGCGTTTAATGAGCCCGCCCATATTGTCGAGTTTAGATGTGCCTGCGACTGCAATCAATGCACCGCCTAATAGGAAGAGCAGTGTTTTGATCAGCATATCATGCAACATGTAGAAGAGCAGACCCTCAAGTGCCGTACGACTGGCCGATGCCATACCGAAGGCGACAAAACCGACACCTGCGATAACGTTGTAGATCAAAATTTTGTTCACGTCACGATAGGAGATTGCCCCAATAACCCCCAGGATCATGGTAGCTCCGGCCATCCAACCAATTAAAGCGTGGAAGAAATCCGGATCATGATAGAAGATGAGTGTGAACGTACGCACAATCGCATACAGTCCCACCTTGGTTAACAATCCAGCGAACAGTGCCGTGACTACGGCTGGTGGAGCTGCATAGGAACCGGATAGCCAGAAGAATAGGAACAATCCGGCCTTAATACTAAATACAATCAAGAACAATACAGCAATAAGTGTTACGACACCGCTTTGACCGATCTCAGCAATTCGAACTGACAAATCCGCCATATTTAATGTGCCAGTGATGGAATACAAGAAGCCGATCGAAGCAACAAAGAGTGCAGAAGAAACGATGTTAATCAGGACATATTTGATCGTTTCCTGTAATTGTCGTTCCGTTCCTCCAAGCACGATTAAGGCATAGGAAGAGATCAGCATCAATTCAAAGCTTACAAATAGGTTGAAGATATCCCCTGTAAGGAACGATCCGTTTACCCCAGCAATCAAAAAGTGAAAGAAAGGATAGAAGTGGTGCTCTTCCCGTTCCTTATTGACACTTTGAAAAGCATAGAGAAGACAGGCTAACGCTATGATCGAGGCGGCAACAACGAGCAGTGCAGATACCATATCAGCAACAAGCGCAATACCATAAGGAGGTGCCCAGCCTCCCACATTCAATGTTTGAATACCTGATTGTGCAACTTGAGTAATTAACATGGTTGAAGCAATTGCGGTTAACAAAAGTCCTATCACACTTATGATTCGCTGAATGCTTACGTTACGGAAGAAAAGGATGGCTACAATACCTGTAACCAAGGGCAGCAGAATAGGTAAGACAACAAGATTATTCATATGGCCGCCCCCTTACTTCTTCCATATCGTCGGTTTTCAGTTTCAGATAGGAACGATAGGAGAGTACAAAGAAAAAGGCAGTTAAACCAAAATTGATAACGATTGATGTCAATATAAGCGCTTGGGGCAGCGGATCAACATAACTCTCCGCCTGCTCGCCAAGTAGAGGTGGAGCTCCAGTCTTGAGACGAGACATCGTAATTAACAAGAGATGCACGCCATGCGTGAGAATCGACATACCAAGTACAATCCGGAGCAGGCTCCGCGATAAGATTAAGAAGACGGCGACCGCAAACAGAATGCCAACGGCTACACACATCAATATTTCCATATCAGCGATCCTCCCCGATCTGTAGAATAATAGTCATGGTGACGCCAAGGACGGCTAGATACACGCCTATATCGAACAGCATCGCCGTGGCAAGTTCAGTCTCTCCGAGTAAAGGAAGTTCAAAATAACCGAAGGTTTGACTGAGAAACGGAGCACCGAACAAAAATGAACCCGCACCTGTTAATAAGGCAATTGCTAGACCAATCGATGTTAACATACGAAAATCGATAGGTAACGCTTTGCGTATCGTATCTGTACTGAACGCAAGGGCAATGAGTACCAGTGCAGCAGCTGTAACGAGACCGCCGATAAATCCGCCGCCTGGGTTGTGATGCCCTGCGAAGAACAAGTGCAAGGCGAAGGTCAGAATAATAAATACGACAACCTTGGTCGTGGTTTGCAGTAATACGTCATTACTTTGCAAAGGAACCGTATCCCAGGAAGATGAAGTTCCTTCCCGATTCCCATATTTCTTCGTGTTATCGTCTTTATCGTCAAGCTCGACGTCATTTTCATCTGTGGTTTCTTTCTTACGGAATTTCAATCGTGCGCCCAGATCTTTGGCTTCTAGATTCAGATTGATCATGGAGTAGATGGATAATGAAGCCACACCAAGCACCATAATTTCAAGTAACGTATCGTAACCACGGAAATCGACGAGCAATACATTAACGACATTTTTACCACCAGCCGAGTTATAAGCTTCTTCTAGGAAGAAGGTCGAAATGCTCTCCAATGAGGCTGTTCCGCTCGCTGCTAATGCAACAAACGTCATGACAATTCCCACAGCAATTGCCACAATACCATTTACCGTGAGGTATCGTCGACTCGACTTACCCCGCTGAAGCTCAGGCAAATGATAGAAGCAGAGTAGGAACAGGGCAACCGAAACCGTCTCTACGATCATTTGTGTCAATGCCAGGTCTGGTGCTCGGAACAGAACAAAGAGCAGGGTTACGAGGTATCCGACGGCTCCAGTCATGATAACCGCAGATAACCTATTCTTGGCAAAAGGAATGGATACTGCAGCCGCAATAAGCGTAATCAATAAGACGGCTTCATAGAACGAGAAGGGCGCGTTACCCTGGAAATTCCAAGTTATATTTTCACCTGAACGGAAGAAGGCATACACAAGAAGTGCAACTGTGAACGAAAAGATATAAACCAGGTAATTGCGCACAGAGCCATTCATATATGCTTCCGTCCATTTGCGAGCATAATGCTGCAAGTTATCAAGCACGACATGATACATATTGTTAATGGTTAAACCTTGTGGATAATGCTCATACAGGTTTCTCCATTTAGGCAACAGTTTATATAATGTAACACCGAGCACAACGACACCAGCGGTCATGATGAGTTCTGGTGTGAGACCATGCCAGAGGGAGAAATGTACATCGAATCGTTCGTTACCACTCAGCAGTTGAGGCAATACTGCAGCCATCGCAGGTTCAATCAGTGTCATTGCGACCAGGTTCGGGAAGAGACCAAACACAATGACCAGAATGCCAAGCGTGACAGGTGGAATGAGCATGCCGATCGGAGCTTCATGCATTTTCTTGGCAGGTAGCTCACTGCGGGTACTTCCTAGGAAAGTTTTGAAAGCAATAATCAGTGCATAAATTAAAGTGAACACACTCGCCAGCCAAGCAAACACGGGTAATAGGATGCTCCAAGAGCCAAGTCCAAAAATTTGCAGATGTGTGATCTCAACCATGGCTTGGAAGAACAATTCCTTGCTCAAGAAGCCGTTGAATGGTGGAATGCCAGCCATAGCAAGTGAACCGATAAGAGCAACCGTGAACGTGATCGGCATAAACGAAGCGAGCCCACCGAGCTTGCGAATGTCACGTGTACCGGTTTCATGATCGACAATACCAACGACCATAAAGAGAGCTGCTTTGAATGTGGCGTGATTAAACAAATGCAGCAAGGCCGCGGTTGTTGCCACCGTATACATCGCGGAGGAGTCACCGTATCCAAAATACAGAGCGGCTGACCCAACACCAAAGAGGGACATAATCAATCCAAGCTGAGATATCGTAGAATAAGCCAAGATTGCTTTTAGATCGTTTTTCTTTACAGCCAAAAAGGAGCCATAACAGAGGGTTAGGATACCCACCCCTGTGACGAGCCAAAACCAGAGTCCTTGCCCGCCAAAAATAGGAGTAAACCGAGCAACAACATAAATACCGGCTTTAACCATCGTCGCGGAGTGTAGATAGGCACTGACGGGTGTAGGGGCTTCCATCGCATCCGGTAGCCAGATGTGAAATGGAAACTGCGCCGATTTGGTAAACGCACCAATCAGGATGAGGACTAATGCAGGCAAAAATAATGCGTTCTCCTGAATCTGTCCCCAGTCTGCAATGGTGGCACGAATGCTGAACGTACCTGTCATCAGATACATCAGCATGAATCCGGCAAGCATCGCAAAACCGCCAAATACAGTAATTAAAAATGATTTTTGTGCACCCGAAGTAGATGCCTTACGTTTGTAATGAAAGGCAATCAGCAGGAACGACGTAATACTGGTCAATTCCCAGAAGCCATACAGCACAATCATATTGTCTGATAGAACTACGCCGAGCATGGCGCCCATGAACATTAATAGATACAGGTAGAAACGATTCAAGGCTTCTTTCTGATCCATATAATAAATCGAGTAGAGTACAACGAGTATGCCGATTCCAGTGATTAGAAGTGACAGCAGGAGACTCAGACCATCCAGATAAAAATTAAAACCGATATCAAGTGATGGGATCCAGGGAATTAATCCAGACACGCTGTTACGTTCAGACACGTTAGAGATAAGACTTACAAAATAAACAAATAATGAAACTGGAACGAGTAGAACTGCCCATCCCATATGTACTTTTCGGAAAAAGCGATGTAGCATGGACAGCAACATACCTACAACAAAAGGCAAAATAACAGCAACATGAAGCAGGCTCAACATTACACCCCCAAATTCTAGTTGAAGTTCTTCTGTGTGTGACAAACATGCTGAATGAACATTGTATTACATGCTTGCTCTCTAAATACATAACCCAAGTATGTATATACAGAATCGTGACTATTTTTTGAATGGAAGAAACTCGTAAGAAATTTCGCAACATATTGTATGGGTATGTATAATAAAAAAGCACACCGATTCCGATAAATATGAAAACAAATAGGTGACATCCCGTGTGTCTTTTGCAACATGATCATGTTATAAAAGCAAGATGGTTTCACCGCGTTATTGGAGGCAATGATGTCATTCAAACTTAGAACCGTACTCACTGCAATTTTTGCTACGTTATCTCTACTAGTATCGTTAACCATCGGTTATATTTTCAGTCAAAAATCGTTCCTTGCCGTGGAGACGGAGATTGGACACTCGTTAATGGGTACTGCTTCACAAGCATCTGACAAATTAGATCGATTTATGTGGTCACGTTCAGGTGAACTGGATCTGTTAGGTCGAATGGCTGCGCTGGAGAATCGATTCGAACCGGCTGAAATTCAGATGTTATTGGATCAGCTTCAGGATAGCTTTCCCTCTTACTCCTGGGTAGGATACATGAATCCTGAAGGAAAAGTTCTTGCTGCAACCGATGGTATCCTGTTAGGGGAAGATTTATCCGAACGACCTGTGTATCAGGAAGGCATTAAGGGTAAATTTATTGGAGATGTTCATAATGCGGTGCTACTTGCCAAGTTATTGCCTAACCCTACAGGTGAACCACTGCAATTTGTCGATATCAGCTTTCCGGTAAAGGATAGTGATGGCAAGACGCGAGGAGTTCTCGCTGCACATTTAAGCTGGGCATGGGCGAAAGAAGTCGAAGAATCTATTCTTGCACCTTTATTTCATGAGGAGAAGGATATTGAATTTTTTATCGTGAGTAAGAAAGAAAACACGGTGCTCTTAGGTCCGAAAGATTGGATGGGTAAACCGTTAACACTTCCGGGAATCGAACAAGCGCAATTACACAAGAGCAGTTGGACTATGGAGAAATGGCCGGA
This sequence comes from Paenibacillus tundrae, assembly GCF_036884255.1. NCBI lineage: Bacteria > Bacillati > Bacillota > Bacilli > Caryophanales > Paenibacillaceae > Paenibacillus > Paenibacillus tundrae. The sequence continues at coordinate 2,775,694 of NZ_CP145605.1, forward strand.
TGGCAAGGAATATGTGACTGGAATTGCATACAGTCAGGGGCATTTGGATTACGAAGGACTTGGATGGACGGTGGTAATTCGTCAGGTTCAATCGACCGCCTTCGCTTCTGTGTTGGATATGCTCTGGTTCAACATTTGGTCTGGGCTTGCGGTGACTGTACTCTTTGTCCTGATCGGATGGTGGATCTCCCGGAAAATTGCTGCTCCATTGATGCGACTTACTCAAGTAGCGAATGAGCTTCGGGCAGGAGAGCAAGTACAGATTCCAGAGAACAAAGGATTTAGTGAAATTGAGGAGTTATCACGTTCTCTTAGGGAAATGGTCGTTTCACTTAAAAATAAAGACTCCGAGCTTGTTGTGATGCAGAACCTAGCGCACTACGATCAATTAACTGGATTGCCGAATAGAACGGCACTTGAATTTTATCTGGAAGAATCGCTGGAGACAGAAAGCGTGAATCATACGCTCACCTTCCTTTATCTTGATCTGGACGGATTCAAACGTGTGAATGATTCCCTCGGGCATCAAACCGGAGATGTCTTATTGCAAAAAGTAGCTCAACGTCTCAATGCATTAAGTCAGGATAAAGGCATAACCGTCAGGTTGGGCGGTGATGAGTTTCTGATCGTGCTTCGTTCGGTGGGAAGCAATCCACGAGAGGAAGCAAAATTGTATGCCGAGGAGATTATCCAAAGCCTGAACAAACCTTTTGTGATTGAATATGAACGTATTCAGATTGGGTGTAGTATCGGTGGTGCGGAGTATCCAACCAATAGTGGCAATCCTAGCGAAATTATTCGTATGGCTGATGAGGCGTTATATGAGTCCAAACGTGCAGGCAAAAATCGGATGACATTTTATTCGGATTTGAAAAGTGATGGGTAGTCCATAATAATAAGCACATAGATGCTTGCTTCAGTGAAACAATTGATAAAGGAAGGAGGGGTGAGAATGGCCAATTCACATACTAACGTGCCATACGGCTATGAACCCCCGGCGGCAAGCCGCAAGGGTACACTCATTTTCTATGATACATTCGAGCAGATCACAGACGAACAATTGGAGAATGCATTGAATCTAACGAACAGTCGTGCTTTTGCACAATTGGTGTTATATCCCCTTCACGAGAGTACATTCAAACGAATGAGATCAGGGAATATACAGCCTTACTTCAAACGTGAGGATCGCCTCCATGACTGGAAACGGGAACATCCAGATGCCCGTATACGTGTAGAAGGGCTGGAGGGCAAACGCAAGAAGTATACACCGATGGATACCGCCTTACGACATATCAAAGCAGAGTATCCAGCACCTCATTTCTTATATCTAACTACTGAAATGGCAAATCTATTTGCTTCCTTTGACTCCTTCAAGGAATGGATCAAAGAAGTACGAATCGTTATAGATGGCCCAGCTACTGAGCTGCATCCCAGATTGGAGCAAAACAAGAATCGGTGGGATTGGGCGGAATAGCCCCCAACCTTCGAATTGAAAGATCCAAATAAATGCCAAAAAAGTTGTGTTGTTCAACCGTTTCGCGGTTAACAGCACAACTTTTTTAATTTTGATCATGTTGATCCCCCCTTTACACGTGATACGCGGGGGATGACGGATTATACTTTGGGCAGATCAAGGGAGGTAACAGTTTTGTTTTTGCCTGTCCGCTTGGCCGCATACAAGCAGGCATCCACTTCTTCGAACAACTTGTCCTTCGAAAGGTGGGGGCTATAGCTCTTGAGGCCAACACTAACGGTAACGAATGCACCATCGAGTTCCAGATGTCCCATATGTGCAATTTTTTGCCGAATCTGCTCTACCATAGCATAAGCTTGCTCAAAAGATTGCTCGAACATTAATATGGCGAACTCTTCTCCACCATATCGAGCAGCAATATCACTTGAAGTTATATTTTCTTGAATAATCAAGGAGACTTTCTCTAATATAACATCGCCCACGCGGTGTCCATAGGTATCATTAATCGCTTTGAAATCGTCAATATCGATCAATGCAAGGTGAAGGCTCATGCCATTATTGGCGTATTCATAAGCTTTATCGTAGTAATCCTTGAATGAACTTTGGTTATACAGATTGGTTAATCCATCCGTTTTGGATTGTTTGGTCATAATGGCATTCCTGACGATCAGATCCTGTTTAGCTAACATGCTGTCCTTAAGATCATCCAGAACCTCAATACTGCTGGTAACAATGACTTGAGCAACATAGGTGCCGGCAAGCAGAAACACAGGTATGGAAACGATATCAAATGAACTTAAAAATTGACGATAGCCAGGGACGCCGAGTAATAGAAAATACCCTATCATTTGCATGGCAAAAGAGACCCATACTCCCTTTTTGTTGAAGAACAACACAGAGGAAAATATAGGCAACAAGCATGCGGCCATAATAATCCGAATGTCATAATTGACGTGTATGATCGTCCAAGCAATGATGGTGCTGGCTGCCGACATGGCATACGAGGAATAGGAGCTAAATCGTCGATCTATCCAACTAGCGAAGAGAATATCTGCACTTCCTGCCGCGGTAGGCCAAATGACTACATTCACGATAAAATCCGCTGGAGTGCGATCATAGACGAGAAATACGTAGCAAGCAATCTGAATGAGTGCATGGAGGCTGATAACAAGCCAGTAGGCTCGTAATATTTTCTTCATCCACTTGGAATGTTTGAACTCATAATCTGTAGGGATATGACTATGTTGTGTAAAAGGAATTTTCAATATATCACCGCTGACTGCATCATAATGATACGAAACTTCTGCTCTCGTATATGATGATTATAAATCACATTGGACAAAAGGCAATCATTAAATTTGAAATAAAATGTACAAGTATACACCAAAAGAAAGAAATTTTCACCATAGAATAAACAAATTTTTAGAGGGTGCGTCATAGACTTCTATAAGGCTCCATATCAAGGAATATGATTTTGGATGAAGGGGAGGTGAACTCCATTCCTCTTGTCGTTCGCTCAACCGTTAACGCTACAGGAGCAATCACTTTTACGGGCAATACCCTTGGTTTAAGTCGTTCGGATACGACAGGGGTACCTGGAACGCAAGACAGTATCGGAGGTTTTACGACAACGAATGCGGGTGTGCAATTCGGAACATATCCTCTCGGGACTACAAGTGCATACCAGAGCAACAGTTCCGCGGCCATTCTGAATCTTCCTGCTGGCAGTACAATCTTGTACGCAGAATTAATCTGGGGAGGAAGCTATATTAATGGCACGGTCAATCTAAGTGCAGCCATTAATAACCCTGTAACCTTTACAACACCGGCGGGGACTTTTAGCGTTACTCCCGATCCACTTACGTACAATCAATTTGATCTAGGAAATAATGCTGCGGGGTACGTACGTTCAGCGAATGTAACCACATTAGTGGCAAATGGTGGGGCAGGTACATACATCACCGGGGGAGTCGTAGGCACGATTGTCATTACTAATGACGCTACAGCGAATCACGCGGGTTGGACACTAGGGGTTATCTACCAGAACGGAAATCTTCCGTTTCGTAACATGTCTCTTCGGGCTGGTGGTGTTCTTGTACAATCCACTTCCCCACCAGTAGTTACCACACTAACTGGTTTTGCTACGCCACTATCCGGTACGCTTGGGGGCAGGGCTTTATTCAGTGCACAGGAGGGAGATGCCAACCGAACCGGAGACCAGGCGCTCTTTGGTCCGACATCAGCGACTTCGGTCGCTTTATCTGGCCCGAACAATCTGGCAGCGAATTTTTTTGCGTCTCAAATTAACGGGGATACCGGAGCGCTGAACACCACAGGTACGTTTGGTACACGTAACCAGGTAAACGGAGCTCCAGGTTCTAACATCGTTGGTGGACGTCAAGGCTGGGATATTACGAATGTAGACGTCTCGGCTAGGCTGATTAATAACCAGTCCTCAGCGGTACTTACGCTTACCACTTCAGGAGATGCCTACATTGTTAATGCCAATGCCATACAGGTTGATATCAATGCACCCCGAATTACAGTTGCTAAGGCTTCCGTCGCCACCGGAGCTGTTGCAGGGGACAGCATCCTGTATACAGTAACGATTAGTAATGGAGGTACAGCTAGTGCCGCTAGTGTGGTGCTTTCAGATACATTGCCACCGGGTCTCACCTTTATTCCAGGCAGTGTCACTGTGGCAGGTGTATCTCGGCCAACGCTGGATGTGACAACCGGTATACCTCTAGGCTCATTAAATCTATCTAGTAGTATCGTCGTCACATATCGCGCATTAATCGGACCCGATGCTAATATTTTGCAGCTAGTCAATTCGGCTAGTGCGGCCTTTACTTTTCAGAGTGTAGCAGGTGGTTCGGTCATCACGGGTGTAATTCCATCCAACAGTTCTGTGTTACCGGTATATTCTCCTAACCTGTCTATTGTGAAATCAGCGAGTACGACCAATGCTACGGTTGGGGATCAGGTGACTTACACTCTTCAAGTGAACAATGGAGGCAATGTAGCGGCAAACGTGACCCTCACGGATAACATTCCTGCAGGCAGCTCTTATGTTGCAGGCAGCTTTCGTGTGAATGGCAATGTCGTGGCAGGAGCCAACCCGGCAACAGGTGTGAATCTTGGAAGTCTTGCAGCAGGGAGTGTAACGACGGTAACCTTTCAGGTGCTTGTAACGACTCTGCCTTCGCCCCCGACACTGGTGGATCAAGCAACGGCTGCCTATACCTTTAATTCGCCTGACGGACGGACGATCACCGGTTCAGTGGCTTCTAACATTTTATCTATTCCTGTTACGTTACCAAATGTATTTGTGGTCAAATCAGCAACGATTACCGACGTTGCCGTTGGCGAAACGTTTACGTATTCCATCGTTACAACGAATGGTGGCATTCAGGCGATCAACAACGTTGTGCTTACGGACATTCTTCCCGCTGGCACAGCATTTGTACCTGGCAGTGTGGTCGTTAGAGGAACGAGTGTGCCATCTGCAAATCCAGTCAGTGGGATAACGCTTGGCACGCTGGCAGCAGGCACTTCGGCAACAGTTACGTTTCAAGTTAATGTGCAGTCCTTACCTGCATCGGGCTCACTAGGTAATCAGGCAGTAGTGTCGTATAGCTCCGGTGCGTTCTCAGGGATTTCGAACTCCAATTCAATAAGTACACCTGTATTTCAGCCTGTAATTTCAATCAATAAGTCGGCTAGCACAACAAATGCAACGTTGGGTGATCAGATTGGGTATACGTTGGTTGTAAGAAATACAGGAAATCTAAGTGCTCAAGTGAATGTAGCGGATACGATTCCGGCAGGTCTTACCTTTATTGCTGGATCTGTAACCGTGAATGGAACTGCTCGACCAGGAACGAGTCCAGCAACAGGAATTTCATTGGGAACTCTTGCACCGGGAGGAACCTCGACGGTTGTTTTCCAAACAACATTGAGCTCGATTCCTTCACCACCTACACTACAGAATCAGGCGACAGCCAGTTACACGTATCAACTACCAAGTGGTCGGAGTCTATCGGGAAGCGCAGTGTCTAATCAAGTGCAGATCGCTGCCTCTGCTCCCAATGTGACCATCACCAAAACCGTTAATGCGCCTGATGTTACAGTGGGTGAGATTCTAACCTATACGGTGGTAGTTACGAACGCAGGCATCGCTGCTGTACAAAATGTCATTGTCTCGGATGCACCATCCACAGGTTTAGAATTTGTGTCAGGCAGTGTAACCATTAACGGGACTGCTGCGAGATCAGCAAGTCCGATTGCCGGAATTGCGATAGGCACATTAGGTAGCTCCAGCAGTAGCTCTAACAGTGCAACCATCACATATCAGGCAAGGGTTACAGCGGTACCGACCACAGGTTCTGTTAGCAACCGAGCAGGAGCTGCATTCACAACCGGAAGTTTTAATGGCGTATCTTCCTCCGTTGTTGTCACAACCCCAGTATTTCAACCGATCATACAATTGGTGAAATCTGCGAGTACAACAAATCTGACGGTAGGAGATTCGTTTAACTATACAATTCAAGTTAATAACAGGGGGAATATCGCTGCAGTAGTGACGATAAACGACCCTGTACCCGCCGGTGCAGTATTTAACACCAACAGTGTCATCATTAACGGTGCTCCAGCCCCAGGCGTAAGTCCGAATACCGGAATTAATATAGGGCAAGTCCCAGCCGGAGGCAGCGCTACGGTAACCTTTGTTGCCACCGTAACAAGTCTGCCAAGTTCAAGGCAATTAACGAACCAGTCAGGAGCGGTATATAACTTCACTCTCCCTAGCGGAAGAGTCATTACAGCTACTTCCTCCTCCAACACAGTTACTGTTCCGGTATCTCTTCCCAATGTAACGGTTGTAAACAGCGATAATCTAGATTATGCCGTGTCTGGTGATACCGTTATTTATACGTCAGTCATTCGAAACAATGGAACGGTTGCGGTCAACAATGTTGTATTTAACAACCCACTTCCAGCGAATACCCCGTTTGTACCCGGAAGCGTCATTGTGAACGGGATTTCATTCCCGCTCTCCAATCCGTCAGCCGGTATTCCAATCGGTACTCTGGCTCCAGGAGCGGAAGCTACCGTAACATTTGAGGTGAGGATTACTATGCCGGTTCCTTCGCAGATTAGCAATCAGTCTACGGTTAGCTTTACATCAGGTACATTCTCGGGATCATCATCCTCCAATACAACAGTGACCCCGGTTATACAACCGCAGATCTCGCTAGTGAAAACGGCCAACACAGTTAATGCAACTGTAGGGGATACGATTGTCTACACCGTAACTGTAAGTAACACGGGAAATCTTGAAGCCATCGTCACGTTAACGGATGCAATTCCTGCGGTGACTACCTTTGTACCCAATAGCGTCGTTGTTGCTGGAGTACCGCAACCCGGAACTTCACCTGTAACGGGAATCCCGGTAGGGAATGTGGCTGCGGGAGTAACAGCTACTGTAACGTTTGCTGTGATTCTATCTTCATTGCCAACACCTCAACAGCTGAGCAATTTTGCTACAGCATCATTTACATTCACTCCGCCGGATGGACGGACATTAACGGGATCGGCCACGTCCAACACACTAACATTCCCTGTATCTGCTCCAAATGTGGCTGTGGTGAAAAGCACAGCATCTACAGCAGCAGCAGTAAACGATACGGTCACTTATTCTGTTCTTATCACGAATAGTGGTATTGCGCCAGTAAGCAATATTCAATTTTCTGATCCGATCCCAGCAGGATCTTCCTTTGTTGCAGGAAGTGTTACGGTCAATGGTGTTGTCCAACCTACAGCTAATCCGGCGGGAGGCGTAGCGCTTGGCACACTGGCACCAGGAGCAAATGCTACAGTTACCTTTAATATTAGAGTCAATGAAATTCCGCCAGGAGGCCAGTTAAGCAATCGATCGACAGTAAGTTTCACCTCAGGTGCATTCTCGGGTACGACTTTTTCCAATACGGTAGTGACGCCCGTATACCAGCCCATATTGTCTGCCGTCTTGACCGCAAGTACACAGAATGCAACAGTAGGAGACACGGTCAGTTATACGGTAACCGTGAGTAATCAGGGAAATTACGGTGCTCAGATTAACTTGTCTGCAGCATTGCCAGCAGGTACGATCTTTGTTCCCAACAGTGTAATTGTGAATGGTCAGCCACTACCTGCAGCGAATCCTGCAACAGGTATTCCAGCAGGGAATGTGGCTGCTGGAGCAACAACAACGATTACGTACTCGGTTGTCGTTGATAGTCTGCCAACACCGCAGCAATTGGTTAATCAGGCCACTGTAGCGCTTGCCTTTACACTTCCAGATGGAAGAAATATTACGGGTTCTATTCAATCCAATGTCGTTACGATTCCTGTGTCTGCCCCAGATATTGCTGTTGTTAAATCAACAACGTCTACGGCAGTCTCCGTTGGAGATGTTGTGACCTATAGCATCGCTGTCACAAATAACGGAATTGCCAGTGTCAGCAATGTCATATTTACGGATGCGATCCCAGCCAGTACAGTACTGGTGGGAGATAGTGTTTATGTGGACGGAGTGTTGCGTCCCGGAGCTAATCCATCAACGGGACTTACATTAGGTTCTATTGCACCAGGAGCAACGGTAACTGTTGTATTTAGCATAAGAGTGACGGCTCTTCCAGCAAGCACGGTACTCAACAATCAATCCACGGTCAGCTTCACTTCGGGAGCTTTCTCTGCAACAACCTTCTCAAATACGGTAACGACACCGGTATATCAGCCAATTTTGACTGCGGTCAAAACAGGTGATCAGGCTCTTGCAACCGTTGGGGATACGGTCGTGTACAGCATTGCCATCTCTAACGCCGGAAACTATGGAGCAACAGTGACACTTACCGATACGATTCCTGCAGGGACTGAACTGGTTCCGAACAGTGTCATCATTAATGGAGCAAGCGCACCTGGGGCAGATCCTGCATCAGGTATTCCTCTAGGCGTCGTTTCTACAACAACGATGGTCATGTTTTCGGTTGTCATCGTAACATTGCCGCTCAGCCAGTCAATTGTTAACCAAGCTTCCGCAACGTTTTCGTATACGCTACCTGATGGTAGAACGCTTGGAGGAAGTTTGACTTCTAATTCACTTGCGATTCAGGTATCGGCTCCTGATGTTACTGTTGTCAAAACAACGCCTGCGACGGACGCTGTAGTGGGGGATACCATTGTGTATGAGATGGTCATAACGAACAACGGAATAGACCCCGTTAACAATGTGTTATTAACAGACCCTATTAGTCCAGCTGTAACCTTTATTACAGGCAGTGTGTTAGTAGACGGCGTTGTTAGGGCATCGGCAAACCCTGCGTTAGGCATAGCTATAGGCACGCTTGCACCAGGAGCTTCTGCAGCAGTGTCTTATGCGGTACGAGTTAATACTTTACCTTCACCGCCTCAGGTGAGTAGCCAGTCTTATGTAAGCTTCACATCTGGAGTCTTCTCTGGTGCTTCATATTCCAATACAGTCTTTACGCCAATCTATCAACCCATTATTGCTGTAACCAAAACAGCCAGTACTTCGAATGCCACAATTGGTGACACCATTATTTATTCATTCTCCTTAACCAATACGGGAAATCTCCCTGTGGAATTAACACTGACTGATTCCATCCCTGATGGGACAGTATTGCTTCCGAATAGTGTGTTGATTGATGGGGTACCACAACCTGGAGCTAATCCGGATACAGGTATTGTCGTCGGTACGCTGCCTCCAGGTGCATCTGTAAATGTAACGGTTACCCTTGGCGTAACGGTGGATTCATTACCACAGAATCAGCAACTTGTTAACCAAGCTGTCGCTGACTTTACGTTCAGCCCGCCAGATGGTCGCCAATTGTCAGGAAGCGTAGTTTCCAATGTTCTTGTTATCCCTGTGTCTGCGCCGAATGTGGTCGTTGTCAAGAGTACAAGTGCTATAGATGCAGTAGTGGGGGATGTCATCACGTATACAATTGTTGTAACCAACAGTGGTATTGAAACCGTCAATAATGTTGTTATGGTCGATCCCGTGCCAACAGGCAGTGTTTTTGTGCAAGGTAGCGTAACCGTGGATGGAGCGGCTCGTCCAACTGCCAATCCAAATAACGGAATTACGCTGGGATCTATTGCCGCAGGCGCTTCAGTCACAATTACATTTAGGGTTGAGGTTGTGGTGATATGAGTTCGACTTCCGATTCGTGGTCGCATTGGCTGCAGAATCAATCATTGGTTCGATTCAATTCAGGTACAACAGAACAGGAGCAGGTCGCTTATTCGAATACGGTCGTTACACCGTGGGTAGGGCCAAGACTGGAAGTTTATAAGCAATGCAGTTCCACGGTAGCCACATTGGGTCAGTCCTTAATCTATCTTATTGAAATTGTAAACTCTGGCAATCGCACGGCTACCGTATATGTCACAGATCAGCTATCAGCTGAGACTGCTTTATTGCCCAACAGCGTGCTTCGTGATGGAATTCCATTGCCTGGTTCATCGCCAGAACAAGGCTTGCCACCGAGTGAGATAGCGCCTGGAGCGAGGCTGCGGTTCCATTTTCAAGTGATGATCATTCGTTTACCCGAAAGTTTGAAGTTACTGAACCAGGCACTTGTTCGTTATGAGTTTGTAACATCGGAGGGGAGAGCGTACAGGGGGGAGGAGAGGTCGAACACGGTGGAGGTCAGCCTCGTCTCTCCGCGTCTTGAGATTGCTCTGCAAGCAGACCGTGTTCAGACCTTTCCAGGTGATATCGTAACGTATAACATCATTGTGCGTAACCCTGGATTCGTAACCGCGACAGATGCTCAAGTAACGGTCGAATTACCTTCAGGCATTCAATTTATTCCTGGAAGTGTTGTTGTGAATGACATGTTCATTCCTCAGATGACACCAGATTCGGGAATCCTGATTGGGAATGTGTTACCAGAACGTTCGATACAGATTCAATATCGCGTCCAAGTGACAGCTGTACTGGACACAGAAGGGATTACCAGTCAGGCGAATCTAAGTTACATTTCAGCGGGACAGCGAGAAACGGTCTCCTCCAATGTAGTTACACTTGAGGTCATTCAGCCTCGAATTTCCATTAGCAAAACGGTGACTCCAGATCTTGCGACGGTGGAGGAGACGGTGTGTTATGACATTACGGTTGCAAACGAGAGCCGTTACGCTGTAGATGCAACGATGCTGGATGTGCTGCCCAAGGGAGTGAGATTTGTTGAAGGCAGTCTTGGCTGGAACGGAGTCAAACGACCTGGTGCCAACCCGACTCAAGGATTCAATCTAGGAACGCTGACAGCGCGGTCTACCATGCATATTCAGTTCGAGGCACAACTTATGGGGGCAGATCACGTAAATCCTCAGCAGTTGGAGATTGTTAATCAGGCTCGTCTGCTCTATACGTTTCGATTGCCTGATTCGCGAAATGTGCAGCGGACAGTGATGTCGAATGATGCAACCATTCAATTAAAGGTTCCCATAATTACAGTCTATGTGGAGGTGTCTCCGACACTTGTTGAAGCAGGTGGGGAGGTCGTCTTCCATGTTCGAGTTACCAATATTGGCAGTTGGCCTGCGCGCGTACAATTGACGGATATATTGCCGCCGGGCGCTAGGTGGGTTGGGCGCGCCCAGGGAGAGCTACAATTAAATATTCCCGAATATTCCACACCACGGAATCTACATGTAGGAGATTTGGAGCCTGGCAAAGAGAAAGAGCTTTCGTATGTTGTTCAAATTACCTCTGATGAAGGTATAACGAAGCAGCAAGGTTCGCTAACTGCGAATTACGCTTATGAATGGAGAGGACAGCGCAGAATAGGACAGTCTTTTTCCAATGAGTATACGATTTTAGTTGAAGAAACAGATGAATAGCACCAACGAGGTTTTCATACCCTTGTTGAGTAATTTTGAGTAAGATGCTTGCTTCCAGAACTTGTTCAACATTTGTAACCTTCGAATCTTCGCCAAAACATTACACGAGCGTAAATGAATGGTATACTAATTGAATATGCCTGCAGTAATTACCCTGCGGATCGGGATACCGGATTAGTTGTAGAGGAGGTCGTATTTTGGCAAAAGCAAAGGTTGCAAAGAGACCCACGCGGGATGAATTTGAACTTGAGGAGCTAGGCAATCAATTGGTCGAAGCCTACCATGAGCGTTCAGAGGTATTGTTGACGGTATGGGGGAAGGAAGAGCAGGTTCGAGGCGTTATTGTCAAGCTTGATTCACGTACAAGGCTGGTGCATGTAGAGCATACCGAAGAGGAGTTTATGGCTAAGGTTCCTTTCTTGGATATTATGCGTGTAGATTCACCCAGGTTTATGTAAAATAGCCCAACATTTAAAATTAGGGATATTCGCCTTGTCAAAACCCTCCATCCTGCATAAGATAACCCATACCTGTTGCAGAGGAGGTACGGTCAATGAGCGAAGTATTAGGTGGAGACACTAGAGGCTACGGATACGGAGGTTTCACTTCTGTAGGTGCCATTTTGGTTCTGTTCATCCTGTTGGTTATCATCTCCAAAGCGTTCTTGGTATAATTGCATAATGGAATGAAGTAAGCTCTGCCGCCGAGGCAGAGCTTTTTTTGTATACTGGATTTATTGGATTACCTTTCGATTACGACTAAGCAGCCCATAGAGAATGATGATAACTACCGGATATAATACCGCCCAGCCAGCAAAAGGAAAAATGATCGCTGTAGCGATGAAAGAGACCCAACTTATGACGACTCCAGTACGATTGCCTCTAAGTAATCGAATCCCTGCTGCGCAACCTCCGAGATAGGATAGGATAAAGGTTGCGTTCGGAAGCTGGATCAATGTGGTCAAGGAAACCAGTCCCGACCCATAAATGCCGAGAACGAGGATAAAACAAATGGCCAGAAAACCGAGTGCTGCAATTGGCGTATGGAAACGATTCGATAGACGATTTAACCATTGCGGTGCAGCGCCTTGTCTCGCTAGTGCAAATGCCACGCGGGAAGCAGCACCGGTATAAGCGATGACCGTAGCTGTGCAGATAAATACTCCCGTTAAACCTGCGATTAAGCTCCCCCAAGAGCCAAGCGCTTGACTAATAATCCACACAAGAGAAACGTCTGCTCCTCCATGCAGATAACTCCGAGTACCTACTGTGGCAAGAGCCGTTAGGAAATAGAGTATGCCGACCACAATGGCGGCTATGGTCACACCTTTGATCGCGGCCTTTCGGGGATCGGTGAACTCCTCAGAGAGATGAGATACAGCCTCCCAGCCGATGAAGCACCAGAATAGTATGGCTCCTGCTTGTCCTACACTTATCCACCCATGGGGCACAAAGGGTTTAAAATGATTGGAATCCAGATGAGGCACAGCGAGAATAAAGGTCATGATGAGTACGGCGACAATTGCGATGACAACGCCGATTTGAACTTTGCCGGCGAGCTGCATACCGATGATGTTAATGAGGAGCCCTACCGTTAACATTATGGCTGCAATGGCGATACGAGCACCTTCACCCAGTCCAAGAGCAGCCGTCATATAGCCTGCACCGGTTAATGAAGCGACTGGAGCACCGATGGGCACGGACATGAGGAAAAACCAGCCGATCATCGTTCCTGCCCGTGAGCCAAAAGCAAGTGTAACGAAATGGGACACACCGCCTGCATTCGGATAACGGGCGGAGAGAAGACCCATGGACAATGCGAGTGGAAGGATAAGCAGAACCATCCCTCCCCAGGCTAATAGCGAAGCCGGTCCAGCTAGATCAGCAGCAAGGCCAGGGACAATTAAGACACCCGAACCGAGTACGGCACTAACATACAGTGCAACAGCTTGTGGCATACCAATGGTTTTTTTGAGCTCGGTTGGTGATTGCATAAGAGAGATGTACCTGCTTTCTAGGTGGGAATAGTGAACATGTAACTATGACATTATATAGGAGAAACCAGCGTCTAGTCATTGACGAATTTTGTAGAAAAACAATGTTAGTCCTATGCACAATATGGTAAGATAGGAACATCCCGAGAGAAAGTAAGAGGTGTATTCACGATGAGTAAAGAACTGACAGAAGCGCTGAATGAACAGATGAATTTCGAGTTTTATTCAGCTCATGTATATCTTGCAATGGCTGCATACTGTTCCAGCAAAAGTCTAGACGGTTTTGCTAACTTCTTCATTGTACAAGCAGAAGAGGAACGTTTTCATGGTATGAAAATCTACAAGTTCTTGAATGACCGTGGACAACGTGCAACACTTGCGGCATTGCCTGAACCGAAGAATGAGTATTCTTCCATGTTGGATGTATTCGAACATGGTTATGCACATGAACAACAAAACACGAAAAAGTTCTACAACTTGGCGGACATTGCATTGAACGAGCGTGAACACGCAACAATGTACTTCCTGAAATGGTTCATTGATGAGCAGGTGGAAGAAGAGGCGTTGTTTGACAATATCATTCAAAAGCTTCGTCGTATCGAGAAAGACAGCAATGCATTCTATATGCTAGATGCTGAATTTGCTAAACGCTCATTTACAGCTCCAGCAGAGTGAATGGTTCGGCACATTTGGCTCAAGTGATGTGGGAATGATATGAATCCGTCTGAGCTTGAGCAAACATAGATTTACATACAAGAGGCCTGCGCTATGCAGGCTTCTTTGCGTTGTGTTCTAATTTAATTTTACTGAGTCTATCAAATGGGTCAAATTAGGTTAATAGAATAATATGTAATTATTTATTTATCCTGCAGGGCATTATTCAACTCAAATCTATCATTTTCGTTTTATTTTTTCGGTTAATCTGACAAAAGTGTAACTCGAACGTAGCATTTAAAGCGAGATTGATAGGCATCTTTCTTGATAGAATTGGTGTTAATCGCCAAGGGATGCAGTGAGAGAAATTTCGACACCCGGGGAAATACAAGACACAAGGGAGACTTCAATTTATGTTACATATCCGCAGATCATGGATCACCGCACTTGCTATTCTACTTATTATTCCATTACTTCTACCACAGTCGGTTTCTGCCAAAGCTTCTTCGAAGGATAACGGAGCTAAGGCTAACAGCAAAATCATATATCTAACGTTCGACGATGGGCCAACGGCACATACGGGTCAGCTCTTAGATATTCTCGATCAATATCATGCAAAGGCAACGTTCTTCATGCTCGGCCCTCACATGGAAACTTATCCAAAAGCGACGAAGCGTATCGTTGCTGACGGGCATGGCTTAGGTCTTCATGGCGTAACACATGTTCCGGGCAAGTTTTACAAAACACCTTATACTGCTCTGAAAGAAATGCAACAGGCCAACGTCAGTTTGAATAAAGTGGCTGGTGTCAAAACAAGTTTGGTACGTACACCCTATGGCAGTAAGCCATATATGAAAGCTCCATATCGAAATGTAATGCTTGCACAGGGTGGATTTCATATGTGGGATTGGAATGTAGACTCCGAGGATTGGAAATACAAGAAAGACCATCAGAGAGTATACAACAGTGTAATGAAGCAGATTCATACGGTGCAAAAGAGTGGAACAACTCCAATTGTGCTGATGCACGATCAGGAGGCGACTTTGAAGGTGTTACCGAAAGTGTTGCAAACCCTCAAATCCGAGGGGTACCAATTTGAAGTATTGAACAAGAGTGTGCAACCGGTGAACTTCTGGAATGACAAACGATAAGACATACTAACCTTTAAGGAATGACATTCACCAACGGATTAGAGGAGGAACACAACATGAGAAAACAAAAACGATGGGTCATTATTCCTGTTACGACAGCAGTTCTTCTTGCGCTTGCAGGATGCGGAGGTCAAGACACCAATACATCGGCAGCAGAGCAGACATCTTCAACAACCGCTGGGGAACAAGTAGGCTCAGGAAATAACAGCACGGCTCCGGCGGCTAGTCAAGGAGATGCGGGGGGAGCAACGAGTAACAATTCTACTTCTAGTGGAGATGTTTCTACTACATCTGATACAGAGACATTAGGAACGAAGACTGGAAGCACAGGGACTACACAGTATGAAGCTGGCATTAGCGATGTGGTGAAGGAAGTACGTTCTCAAGCGAAAATGAAAAATGTAGTAGTGCCAACGGCATTCAACTTAGAAAAAGGCAAACACTTGGGAGCATATATCGAGACGAATACGGCTGCTGATTTTCAAGTTAACTTTTATGCTACGGATAAGGCTCTACCCGTTAATGATTCATCGCTTTCCTCCAGTAGTGGTCTAACACCGCTGGCATCCTACGAAGTCAAGACTTACAAGGATCCAGATTCCACAGGAATTTTCCCTGAAACGGATCTGAACAACATTCCGCAAGAGATGACAGTTGATCTTGGTCACGGTATCAAGGGCATGGTCGAAGGTGCAGCTGGCAGCCAGTATTTGACGTGGATGGAAGGTAGATGGACACTACAGATCCGCTCTGTATCAGAGGATAACATGAACAATCCTGGCATTGCGAAGAAGATGGTGGAATATCTAGAGACACATACCTTACCAGCTCCAAAAGACAAGGGATTCGTTAGCGTGAATTATCCGAGTGGCGGGAAATCGGTGAATGTCGTTATTTCATGGCAGAATGGTCAGCAGATTCACCAATTGAAGACTTCTTTGGTACCTAATGAAGCACTAGGTATTGTGGCATCTGTGAAATAAGATCGTTACTCAGGTATCCTAAAAGGCATGGGTAAGAATGCTTGTAATCAGAAAAGCCATAAAAAAAAGCTTGGCAGGAATTAGGGGACTAACCCGATTTCCTGCCAAGCTTTTATTTTGTTTTTAATGGGTTGAAGCGGTGCTTTCATTTAAACCATCCCTTTTCCTTGGATCGAGTAATGGCTTCAATGCGGTTGCTTGCATTCAGTTTGTTAAGAATAATGGAAATATAGTTGCGTACCGTTCCTGTTGTTATAAATAAATGACCTGCAATTTCCTTGGTATTCTTCCCATCTGCCATCAGACCAAGTACAGCGTGCTCACGTTCGGTTAGTGGATTCTCTTCTACATATGCCTCGTCCACCAAATCGGGTGCAAAGATACGTCGTCCGTTCATAACTTGGCGGATGGCTTCAGCCAGCTCCTCAATTGGACTATCTTTCAGTAGATAACCACGGACGCCGCCTTTCAAAGCACGTTCAAAGTAGCCGGTTCGCGCAAACGTCGTCAGGATAATAACTTTACAGTTCAGACCTTTCATTTCTTCAGCGGCTTCCAGACCGCTTTTGACAGGCATCTCGATATCCATCAGACAGATATCCGGTTTCAGTTCTTGAACAAGACCAAGGGCTTCTTGACCATTGCCCGCTTGTCCGACAACCTCCATATCCTCCTCCAGATTGAGCAGGGAAGATAAGGCGCCTAACATCATACGCTGATCTTCGGCGATTACGATACGGATCATTGCTCTTCCTCCTTTATCGGTTTGCGAACCAGTTTCGGTACTTGGATGGCAATGCGTGTTCCTTCCATGTCCTCTCCAGATTGAATATCCAGACAGCCATTGACGAATTCTAAACGTTCTTTCATGCCTAAGATGCCAGTACCGCGCCGATCCTGTTTACGTGTTCGTTCTATACCTACGCCATTATCCTGAACCGTCAGAATGTTGGCTGAAGGGGTCTCTTGAAGACGGATGGTACATTCCGTTGCCTGACTATGCTTAACCACATTCGTAACAGCTTCCTTCAGACACATGCCCAGCACATTTTCGTTAAGCTGAGAGGTATCCTGCAATTTAGGATTGCCTTCCAATACAAAATCAATGGAGGCCGCCTTGAGAATTTGCTCGGCTCGGAATAATTCGTCAACCAACTGAGTGCCGCGCATCGTTGTAACCATCTCACGCACTTCCTTGAGGGCTGTGCTTGCCGTCTGCCTCAGATCATTCAATTCAATTTCAGCTTGATCTGGATTCATACGGAGCAGACGTTTCGCCAAATCGGATTTGAGGCCGATTAAGGAAAGCTTTTGTCCAAGGGTATCATGCAGATCACGTGCGATCCGTTGGCGTTCTTCCATTTTGACTAGATCATCTAAACGTTTATTGGCATTTTCCAATTGGCCTTCCAATTGTTCACGTTTATTTTTGTTATACGTACTTACCGGAAGTAGGATAGAGGCCATGAGACAGATGAAGACAAACGGAAATTGACTAAGCAGCAATGAGCTTTGATTGATAAAGCCGTAATTAATCGTCAGAAAACTGGTTCCTAGATTGACCGAATATAGTGTAATGAATCCCGCTTTATTTTTAATATTTCCAATAAAGAAAGCAAGAAACAAAGAGAAATAAGCATAGTCATAAGCGATAGTCATCGTAATGGAAATGGCAATTAAAAGTCCGATCCACATGTAGACCTGCCAGCCCTTAGTGATGAAGGCGAGTAGATAACATACAAAGAACACCAGGATGATGACAATCCCTGTAACTAAAGTCCACAACTTAGAATATTGGGAAATATAATAGAACGGCAGAATGAAGAAAACAAGCCATACATAGGGGTTTAATCCCGTGTTTTTATAAAAAAGTTGCGACCACTTCTGAATGGAAATTCTCCTCCTTGAACTATAAGGCACTGCACAACACACTGATTATTGAACAGCGTCTATAGTGTACTCAAACTTAGCCTGACTGTAGCACGACTTTGGCTTGAATACAAGAAAACGAATCCGACAGAGTTAAGGCTTCTCTGTCAGACCCGCTTGGTTAGTTACACGAATCGTTGGTTGAGCATAAGGCTTGCGGGGAAGACTCTTGATCTGTTTGAAACTAATAAATTGCTTAGATTCTTCATCCCACAGGCGGAATCGCAAAGCAGCTAGACTTGAACGTAAAGTAATTGTCGTCGCTTTTTGCAAAGGTGGTGTTGAATTATGCGCCTCTTCCAGATAATAGTTCGGTACACGAGGACTCAGGTGATGCACATGGTGGAAACCGATGTTACCGCTGATCCATTGAAGCAGTTTGGGTAGTTTGTAGTACGAGCTTCCTTCCACAGCAGCTTTGACATAACTCCACTCATCTTCATGCTCGAAGTAAGTTTCTTCAAACTGATGTTGCACGTAGAACAACCAGATGCCGAAGAAACCAGAGAAGAAGAAAACAGGTGTCTGTACCAAGACAAAAGCCTGCCAGCCAATCAGCCAACACATGAATGCATAAAGACCAATGATCAGTACAGTTGTAAGGTGTGTATTGATGCGTTCTTTGCGCCTTGCTGCCTTACGATTAAATCGGTAAGCAACGAGGAACACATAGAAGGGACCAATGCCAAACATCACAAGTGGATTGCGATAAACACGATAGAACAAGCGAACCCAAGGAGAAGCAGCTTGGTATTCCTCCACAGTCATAATCCATATATCACCTACACCGCGTTTATCCAGATTACTGCTGGTAGCGTGGTGAATAGAGTGCTCGTTTTTCCATTGCAGATAAGGTGTCAGGGTCACTACACCCGTAATGGTTCCCAAAATGTCGTTTGCACGTTTGCTTTTGAAGAATGAACCATGGCAGCAGTCATGGAAAATGATAAACGTTCGGAGTACAAATCCTGAGGCTACGAGAGCGATCGGTAACGTCAGCCAGTAGGATATGGATAAGCTATAATATGCTGCAGCCCATAGCAATAATAATGGGATCAACGTATTAATCATTTGTTGGATACTTAATTTGAGATTGTTTTTTTCATAAGGGGTGACTTCTTTTTTTAACGCCATTTCTTTCGTTTTGCTCATTAGCGAATGTCCTCCTTCAATCATTACAACTTCACGAGTATGAACTCGGGCTTTAAGTTGCAATCCTCGTCTCCCGTTACAATCTGTATGGGAAGCGTTTTTATTATTGTAAGAGAATCAGCGCGTGACAGTAAGTCATAAATGTCATGCTTCATCATGATAAATATCAAGGATCAACCATGACATTTATCATATACAGATAGGATGTAAAAGCTTTGTATGGCGGGGAACAAACATATTATTAAAATCCTTTGTACAATTTGTGCAACAGTTTGTATTTTGTATACAAATTTTGGCGGTGACATGGTAGAATCTATTTTGGAGTAAATCATGACAACTTATGAGATTGGAAGTATAGGTTGAATTTTTGATGGATTGGATGGAGTGCATGATGAAAAAAAGAATAACGGATATTTTATTTATTATGGCGGGTGCATTTCTATTTGCGCTGGCTGTTAACCTGTTTGTCATCCCGAATGATCTGGCTGAGGGTGGCGTAACAGGGATTACGATTATTTTGTATTATCTCTTTGAGTGGTCACCTGGCTTAATGAACTTGCTACTTAATGGGGTATTATTAATTGTCGGTTATAAATTTCTGGATAGAACAACGACGATATATACGATTGTTGCCGTTGTATTTAACTCGTTATTTCTACATTTAACTGAGAACTGGACGATTGATTCGCATGAGCTCTGGATTAATACGATTTTTGGTGGATTATTTGCCGGTCTAGGGATTGGATTGATTGTAAGAGTAGGGGGAACTACAGCCGGTACTGTAATATTAGCTCGTCTGGCTAATAAGTACTTGGACTGGAATATTAGTTACGGGTTGTTGTTCTTCGATCTGATTGTAGCGTTCTCGTCTTTCTTCATTATAGGACCACAAGGATTGATGTGCACGATCGTGATGCTCTTTGTAGGTACCAAAACGATGGAGTTCATTATTGAAGGTTTGAATCCGAAAAAAGCGGTCACGATTATTTCGACCAAACAGGATGCGATTGCCAAGCAAGTGATTGAGAAGATGGATCGCGGGGTTACTGTTTTGTCCGGGCATGGTTATTATACGAAAAACCCAAAAGAAATCCTCTATATTGTTATTAGTAAACAAGAGGTATCCATGTTGAAGAAAATTGTACGTGCAGAGGACGAAATTGCTTTTATTACGATTCACGATGTACGTGACGTATTTGGTGAAGGATTTATTGAATTGTCTAAATCATAATGAATTAAAATGAAAATAAGTGAGAGCTGTGGTGTCTATACACTACAGCTTTTTCTATTGTGAGATACAGAAGATCGTAATAAATCACAGACTAATTTACATATATCTGTATAATTTAATCTTAATTGATAACGAAAGGGGATATGCAACATAACGAAACGTAGCGTGATAATCGTTGCTTCAGCTATCATTTTGGTGTGTATAGCATCTGTTTCACTAATATTCTTCCAATCGAAAGAACCTTCTCAAAAATTCAGCTTCGAGCCGGTAGATTCTATCGATTCCACCTTTGGCTATGTATCTAAGACAAGGACAGAGAGAGCTATTTACTATTTTTCATCAAATGATGAATCGTATAACAATGCACTTGTCAATAAAAATGAACGTGTCATTGAACTTGCCAAGAAACATCTTGATCTCCCGCGTCAAGAAAAAGAAATTAAGATATATGTTAATGCTAATAACGAAAAGCCATTAAATGATGGTCATTTAAATAGGATTGTTTTGTCTAAGGATTCTGAACCTTCGATTGGAGCGATAGTAAGCAACTTAAGTGATTATCAATTACCTGCATGGTTATGTATAGGTCTGGAACTGTATTGGCAACGTGATGAAGAGAACGATTCTTCTAAGATTCTAGGTCAGTCTGATGTACTGAACTCTTTCAAAAACATCATATACAATGCAAAGCCTATGAGTCTACCTGACTACGGGGATGCGTGGGTTATTCCTGGATATTTGGATGAAAATTTAGTTCGAGTGGGTCACCAAGTCGCATTGTTATATGTTCAACACCTTGCACAAAAAGGTGAGCTTAAACATGTTGTAGATCTGTTCATGCAGGAAGGGGCAGACATACAAACGGTTCTAGAACAAAATTGGAGTGAATTGATGGAAACCCCTTACCTTCATATGGACTCTCGTTATCGTTATTTCTACTCATATAATGATGTCTGGTTTGAAGTTCATACGGAGAAGCTAAAAACAAAATATAAACAAGCGAATTGGGAACCTCAGCAGATTGAAGAATATCAGAATTATATGGAGTTAGGTATACGATATGTGGAAGAGTGGTTGGGTTATGGGCTGGAACGTCCGTTATCAATTGTGATGCATCCCGACCCACATCCTTCCATTGATTACGGAGGACGAATATATCGCAGCAATGATGACTTTGAAATTGAACTGTTTCAAGTGTATAAGCTTCCACCCTATAAAGCCGTTCATGAAGCAGTTCACGCACTTACCTTCAAGAAGGAGTTGTATTCACCATTTTATCCATTTACCGAAGGGATTGCTGAGTACGTGATGTATGAGTTTGAAGCAAACTACAAGCAATATGTGTATAACAAATTTAAGCAGGATCTGGAGTCTTCTTACCAAAGAAAAAATGAAGATTTAGTGGATATGACGGTCATTAAAATGTATGAAAGGTTTACCAAAACGCCATATATGCCTTCGAGTGAATTTAATCTCATGGAGTTATTACATGTAAATGCTGCAATGTCATTCGTAGAAGAAGGCTGGGCAAACCGCTTTGATTCCTACAAGTTCCACTCCAAATCATATGGATTCACTGAAGACCTCGACGAATACAATAAAGCAGGTTCGTTTGTGCAATATTTGATTGCTACATATGGCAAAGATAAATTTTTACATGTGTATACTAATGTAGATGAGATTGAACGTGTATACAATAAAAGCTTGAAAGACTTGATAGATGAATGGAAACACTTTTTAAATGTGTGATCGTTAGACAAACCAACATGTCGGGTTAATTGCCATCGTGTTGGTTTATTTTTATGGAAAATAGTTGTATGAGCTTGGTTAAAATCCCTATCTAAATACCTAACACAACGCTGTACACACCCCAATCCCGATGCTATATTGAATACAATTAGTTAATAAACTTAACTAACTATGATAAGGAGGTGATTCAGGTGGCTGGTACACCGCAATACATACGCAATCTGAACGAGAATCTAATTCTTGATGCACTGATTGCTCATGGGATGTTGTCTAGAGCGGATATCAGCCGGCAGACCGGACTGAGCAAACCTACGGTATCGTCGGCAGTAGAACATCTAATTACACGAAATCTCGTGTTGGAAACGGGAAGAGCAGATAATGCACAAGGACGCAAAGCCACGCTCATTCGTTTCAATGAACTAGCCTATTACATCTGCGGGGTTGATATCGGAGCTACCCGAATTCGCATAGCTCTATCTAACCTGAATGGAGAGATCTTAGATTACCAAACCTATCCGATGTCTATTCAGCAGTCAGAGCCTGGGCAAAGGGAACAATTACTCCAGACTGTTCGGAAGCATATGGATGAACTATTGCGGCAGAATCATCTGAACTGGAACGAGATTCAGTGTATAGGGTTTGGTATTCCTGGTGTTGTTCTGCCTGGCTCTGGAGAGATCAGTCGGATTGTAGACCCTCTAGCTGAGCTAGAACAAGCGTTGTCCCTGGAATCCCTATCCGCCACTTTTCCCTGTGAAGTGATCTTGGATAATGACGTCAATCTAGCTGCGTTAGGGGAATACAGGGATGGGGCAGCATCCGATTCAGAACTGTTTGTATTTATTTCTCTTGGCGTGGGCACTGGTGCGGGTATTATGGTGAATGGTCAATTACTGCGTGGCATGAGAGGGCTAACTGGAGAAGTAGCCGAGATGATGCAGGAGGGTCGAAGATTAGAGGACGTTCTGTCTGCTGGCGGTTTGATAGACATGGCTGCCAATCTACTCGATGAAGCTCAGCTTCAGCATAACGACCCAAGGATCATAGAGCTGCGTAGTCAACTGACTCCCGAGAAGTTGTTCGAAGCGGCTCGTCAGGGTAACAGCTATGCTGTGAAGGTCATCAAAAAGTACTGCCAGATGCTGGCATTAGCATTGCGGAATATCAGCGTGTTTCTTGCACCACATTTAATTGTACTTGGTGGAGGGATCGGAGGTAATGGAGATGTGTTGCTGCCTCACCTGCAAGAGATGATGAACGAACAATTTCCTGTTCAACCTGAATTAATCTGCTCCAAGCTTGGTGAACGGGCAGTTGTGACTGGAGCGGTGCATATTGCGCTACAGCAAACCATGCTAAAGCTGCAACACGAGTCAGACCAATGATGGACAAACAACAAGGACGAGAGGTAGGGACAGAGAATGAATAATTTTGACGGTAACGCCGAAGGGAATAGACTCGAAGAACCTCTTCGCGCATCAAAGCCAGTACGTTCCCATGATCAAGCTGATGCTTTAGATCGTTGGATCATGGGAATTGATATTGGTGGTACCAAAACATTGATGTTATTGTCATCAGAAAAACCAGGCAGCGAAGTACGGGAGCGGAAGATTCCAACCTCTGCGGCAGAGCAACCGGATGCATTTTTTAAGTGGTTATTTGATGAAGTATCAAAATTCTGCAGAGATAGTGGAATTGAAATAGGATTGGTAGCTGGAATAGGGATGGGCTTTCCAGGTGTTATCCTTAATGATGAAGGAATTCTTCGCAGTGCGCCAGTGTTCCAGTGGGCAGAAGAAGATATCAGACCTGTGATTGCTACATATTTTGAAGGAGAAGTTTATCTCGATAACGATGTGAATATGGCAGCCATGGGAGAATTCGATCGTGGAGCAGCCCAGGGACATCGACATTGTGTGATGGTGACGGTGGGGACAGGAATTGGTTCTGCACTTATTCTTAACGGACAATTATATAGTGGACAAGATGGAGCGGCAGGAGAAATAGGGCATTTTATTGTTGGAGACGAGGGCATTGATCATCAATACAAGGCATCCTCAGATACATTTGGTGCGTTTGAACTGAACACGTCAGGCACAGGCATTACGCAACACGCAAGGCGTTATTTCACAGATGGATCTGGTAATACACACTCGTTACTTCATAGTCTCGCTGATGGAGACATAAGCCAGATTGAGGCTCGGCATGTATTCAAAGCTGCTGAAGCTGGGGATGCAGCTGCTCTTGAGATTCTGGCGCTACCCTTACAATATATGGCGAGAGGGTTGGCTAATATCGTCGCATTACTTAATCCATCCATTATTGTTGTAGGCGGCGGAGTAGCTGCTTCGAATCCCGATTATTACTTAAATGAGCTTCGCAGCCGTCTAAGTCGATATACCGCACTGGCTATAGAGATCGTGGTTGCAGAACTGGGTAATACGGCAGGTGCCTTTGGTGCATTGGCAGCCATCCGTCTGAGACTGCAACAACGATAAGAAATGAATCTAATTAGCAGCAAATGGAATGTTATTCTATCATTGGAGTGGTTAGATAAGCGTTCTTAGGTTGAACTTATATACAATTTATACAGAAAGAGATGCCATTACAGGATTAAAGGATGGAGATCCGGATGAGAAGACATATGAAGGCATACAGAGAGAAAGAAAAAGCCGATTCCAACGAAGCAAGGCATGTTTTAATGAAACTGCAGGGTCTATATTTGTTTATGGGGCTTGCTGGAGGGATATTCAATCCCTATATTAATCCGATCTTGGTTGCACAAGGCTTCTCTAGTAAAGAGACCGGATTTATTATGGCGTTTGGCACACTTATATCCATAATCCTTCAACCGATATGGGGGATTATGGTAGATAAGTTTAAAAAAACTCGCTTTGTGTTAGTGTTAAGTTTGCTAGTTCCTGCGTTGTTAGCGTACTTCTACAATATTGAAGTGTACATTATATTAATATTGATTTATACTTTATGCACTATATTTCAAGTGACTCAGATCCCTGTTGCTGACTCTTATGCAGTTACCGCAGCTAAGGCAGCCAATACTTCCTATGGTATGATTCGATTGTTTGGAAGTTTAGGAACAGGGCTTGGAGGATCTGCAGCCGGGATATATCTCTCCCAATTCTCCATTCATATGTTATGGCTGCCCTTTCTAGTATTTAATGTGCTAAGCGCCATTCTGGCCAGCACACTTCCCCGGCAAACCAGTATTTCTTCTTCCTCGGTGACCTTCTCCGTAGGATTAGCAAGATTGTTGCGTAACCGAACATTCCTTCTATTTTTAATCGGCTGTTTCCTAGTAAATCAAACGCTAACGGCGTTTAACTCCTTTTTTGTAATTTCATTTCAAATGGCAGGTGGATCTGTTGCTATGACAGGCACAGCACTGCTCCTAGCCTCTATAACGAATGTGCCATCAATGCTCGCTGCTGCATTTATTCTCCGAAAATGGGGACATGAACGAACCATGTTATTGGCTGCAGGCGCTTATATGCTTCGTTGGGGAATACAATGGCTCTGGCCAACACCCGAAGTAATGATCGGAATTCAAGTATTACATGGGCTATCTTTTGGGTTCTTTTATATCGCAGCCGTTGAATATGTAGCTTCCGTTACAGGACGGGAAATGCAAGCGACAGGTCAAAGCCTATTTAATATGGTATTCGCAGGACTTGGTGGTATTGTAGGCAACATGTTAAATGGTTATTTATTAGATTTAGGTGGGCCTTCACTTATGTATTTGGCTTGTACAATCAGCGCTGCGCTGGGAGCATTTATTTTGTTTTTCGTTAGCAGACAGGCCAGCACTCAACAATCGTTGAACTGATGTAGAGGAAGAGAGCTCAACAATGGAGCCAAACCAGCGGTCAGAAGCATGTTCTAAATTTGTAATTAGAGCATGAGGTGGAAGGAGAGGATGCTTTTGAAAATACATTGGAAACGGAACTGGTATTCTAAACTGTTATATTCGTATTTTCCTATTTTTTTGCTGACAATCTCCGTCTTGATTTTTCTCTCCTTCCTGATCGTGAATGAACTCTCACGCAACGAAACCAAAAAAGCTGATCTGATCTCAACACGTTATATTGTGGATACATTGGAACGCCAACTGGGGGATATCGAACTTCGTTTACTTGAAGACATCGGCTCGAATAAGCTATATAGTCGCTTTCTAGAAGCGGGTCAAGGACAACAATCAACACAATTTATTTACGATGCTGCAAGTGGACTAGCCCAAAAGACGGATCAACAGGATATGATCCAATCCATTTACCTGTATCGCACGTCTGATTCTCAGATTTTGACCTCAAGAGGTTTGGTTCGTGTGGAGGACTTCGAAGATCGTGAATATATCAAGCAATCGTTGAACAGTCGCCAAAATCTGAATTGGAATCTGCCCCGAGATTATAAAGAACGTTCATTCGATACGCCAACCCAGGTCATTAGCATGAATAAGTGGTTACCTCTGCCGTGGGGTGGTGAAGGTTTACTCGTTATTTCAGTAAAAATGTATGCGGTAGAGCGTCAGATTGAAGCTATGACGAATGAACAATTATCTTTTATTCAGATAAAAGATCCCAGTGACCGTATCATTTATAAGACACATGCAACAGATGGCTCTGTTGGTGAAGTTCTGAATCGGGTGTCTGCTGACAATCTTGGCTTAGTCTTTGAGAGTGGTGTTCAATCCGGGCAATTGTATGCTTGGGTATCCTTAATCTCTTATGTGTGGATTGGCATCGGAGTACTTACTATTGTTGGCGCTATCGCTGGGATTATCTATATTACTCGCCGGAATTATAAACCCATTCAGTTGATGATGAACCGAATTCAGGCGTTGCAACCACGTGTAGAAGAAGATGAAGCAACACCTTCGGTTAAGGATGAATTGGCTCTCATTGATCGGGCGTTGGAACATCTTATCACGCAGACGGTGGATTATGAGAAGCAGCACCATGAAAACCTGCTTATTCACCGTAGGCAGCTACTCGTCGATCTGATGGAAGGCGAACGAATGGATTCGTTTCGCCAAAGACTGCGTCACCTGGGGCCACTTGATGAACGTTTCATGGAACCTGCAAGCGTTGCAGTATTGATTGCTGAGATGAATAGTGAGGATCTGTCATCAAATCAGAGTATATTGAAACTCGCAATCATGAATGTCGTGGAGGAGCTTGTACACAACGAGCCCAACCTAGGTGCATGGGCCGAGTGGTTTGGCAATCGTAAACTCGTTGTGGTCATTACCTCGGATGAGAGGGGAGGGTTAGACCGAGAGATGCTGATGGAGCTGGCGAAACAGCTACATATGTGGATCGCGGAACATTTCCGCATTCGATTTACGTTCGGGATTGGACGCACTGTTGCGGGATGGGAGCAGATTGCGCAATCGTATACAAGTGCGGACGCGGGCTTACAGCATCGACTGACCTTGGGGAAAGATGCCATCGTGTTAAGTGAGCAATTGCCAGATCGTGCGGAGCTGCAATCCTACAGGTATTTGCAAATGCTGGCTGACATTGTTCGAGAATTCAGGTTAACCGGTGATGGTTGGCGTGTACAATTGGACGAAATGTTTATTGCCTTTAGTGAGGATCAGATCCAGGATAATGAGATTCGTATGATGCTTCAGGCTCTAATACAGATGTTATCGCGTGAATTTGGTGATTGGTCTGAACGATTACAGGGTCAGTTTAATGAGGAAGTTCTAAATACACTGCGCAGCGAGATTCAGCAGGCAGATACGTTAGTTCATATCCGAGAGATTTTATTAGGCTGGCTGAAAGAGCTCTATCGGAACTATGTGTCTGTTCATGAGACGAAGAGCCATCGAGCAATGATTAATGAGCTGCGAACCTATATTGAAGAACATTTTGATGATCCTGATCTGTCTCTTAAACATCTTAGTGATCGTTTTCAAATCTCCGGCAAGTATGCAAGTTATCTGTTCAAAGAAGAATTTGATATGAAATTTGTTGATTTTCTAATGAA
The DNA here is from genome assembly GCF_036884255.1 of Paenibacillus tundrae. Classification (NCBI taxonomy): domain Bacteria; kingdom Bacillati; phylum Bacillota; class Bacilli; order Caryophanales; family Paenibacillaceae; genus Paenibacillus; species Paenibacillus tundrae. The sequence continues at coordinate 2,803,925 of NZ_CP145605.1, forward strand.
GTTGCGAGTTGAAAAGGCATGCCGACTGCTGACCTCGTCCGATACAACCGTTCAAGACATTGCACAGCAGGTGGGATATGCAAACGCCATTTCGTTCGGGAGAGTTTTCAAACGGATTACAGGGGTTACTCCTGGCGATTACCGTAAGCAACAGGGTAAACATGAAAGCTAAGGTCTTTCCAGGCTATGCCGCTGATACGTTAACGAGGACAGATATGAGATTAAACTTAATATAAACCAAGATGTACTTACAATGTACATCTTGGACAATGGAGACCACGGGTGAAGGTGGTCATTTTTTATGGAAATAAATCCATTTAGGCTAAACCAAATAGGAAAAGATAAATATTATATGCCTTGATGTATTACATATTAATAACGTTACAAGTTAATTTAATGAACATACATATTACATATAAAACGAGAAAAATGTATATTTGCAGGATTTCAGTTTATTTTCACTGCTAAAATACCATTTGGAAGCGTTTGCTTACATTTGAAAATAGTTTATTGTGCTTTTCATGATTTCGATGTAATAATTAGTGACATTCACAGGTGCAACAAACGGGGAGTGGACATCCGAGTTGGCATGTCATTGCTGTGAATCTAATCAGAGTGTGTGCGAAAGGGGAAAGGTCAGATGAAGTTATTACAAAAACGTTGGGGTAAAAAGTCTAGTTCGGTTCTTGCAGTGGTAACAGCCTTCACTCTATTATTATCCGCGTGTTCGTCAGGGAGTGAATCCGCATCGTCAACAGGAGGAACAGGCGCGGGGGCTAAAACAACGTTAAAAGTAGAAATATTTGACCGTGGTAATACACCAGCGGGTTACACCATCTCAGATAGTTATCTAACCCGATTCATTCAAGAGAAGTTCGGCACACCGAATAATATTGATGTTCAATTCGTTCCGGTTCCACGCTCCGAGGAAGTACAGAAGCTTAATGTTCTGATGGCGAGTGGCTCAGAAGTTCCTGATATTGTATTCACGTACGATTCGGGCACGTTCAATCGTTACGCTCAACAAGGCGGGCTAACAGAGCTTACGGAACTGATTGATCAGCATGGTACAAATCTGAAGAAGCTACTTGGAGATGAAACGCTGGCTTACGGTCAATATGATGGTCAGCAGTTCGCAGTTCCAGGCAAACGTCTAGTGTTGGGTAAATACGCTTCTTATGTTCGTCAGGACTGGTTAGACAAGTTAGGCTTGCCTGCTCCGCAAACGGCAGAAGAATTGCACGCAACGTTGAAGGCATTCAAAGAAAAAGATCCAGGCAATATGGGGTCGAGCCTGATTCCCTTCGGGATGTCCATTGCCTCTGCACAGTATGAGCCGTTACTCTGGTCTTTCATTGAACCATTGACCGAAGAACAGCGGTATACATTAACCCAACAACTCGGTTCTAATGATTATCCAACACTGTTACCTGGTTTCAAAGAAGGTCTTCAATATATGAATACACTCTATAACGAAGGATTGATGAGCAAAGACTTTGGGCTCGACAAAGACAAGAAGAAGCTGTGGGAGGATGTATCGAACGGGAAAGTTGGTTTTTACTCTGAAGATGCAGGGGAAATCTATATCTCCGGCACTTACAAGAACCTGCAAACCAATCAGTCTGATGCTGTCATGACACCGATCGATGCATTCCAAAACTCAGAAGGTAAGTTTGCTAAACCAGCATACGCACCCAATGCGATGTATGTCATGATCCCAAAATCAAGCCAGAATGCAGAAAATGCAATGAAATATCTGGATTGGATGGCTTCGGGCAACAATCTGTTCGATCTGCAATTCGGTGTTGAAAATGAGAACTATGAGCTCGTAGATGGTGTGCCGTTGATCAAAGACGACGCTTCACCAGAAATCTCCGGTCGGATCTACAATGCAGGTGACATCGCCATTATCGTTAACGGGAAGTACGTTGGAGACGATAAGAAAAATGAAGAAGCCTATGTTGTTCAGGTGGAGTCGAAGTATCGTGATGATATGCGTAAATCAGTAGCGATCTCGAACATCGATACGATCCAGCCCGTACGTTTCCCTAAACCTATTGAAGCTGAAGCGAAGTATGGCAATGGACTAAGAGATAAGTTCCAGGAGTTTATCGTAAAAACAACCATTGCTAAGCCGGCCGATTTTGAAGCGACGTATGAGAATATGATGAAGGATTATATGGCAAGTGGTGGTCAGGCTATTCTGGACGAGCGTACAGCAGCCTACAACGAGATGAAATAATTCGAGCATATTACGACTGAGATATAGATGAAGAATGATAGAGGCACGGATCCGGAGAGCGGTGTTCCCACAAGATGCTGACTTTCCGGAACATGTCTGACATGGGGGGAAGAGTTGATGAGAAACGGTACGTATCTCCGTAGAAACTGGCAATTGTATGCTTTGCTCCTGCTGCCCATGATTTACTTCATTATTTTTAAATACGGGCCAATGTATGGAGTGCAGATCGCTTTTAAAGATTTTAACTTCTTTCAGGGTATTGCTGGTAGTGAATGGATTGGACTAGAAGCATTTCGAGAAGTGTTCGAAAATCAGGATTTCTTCGATGCTCTCCGTAATACCATCATGCTGAACTTTCTAGATCTTATTGTGTCATTCCCGGCACCATTAATATTGGCGATTCTACTCTTCGAACTGAAGAAGGCTTGGTTCAAAAAGATGGCTCAAACGTTGCTGTACATCCCACACTTTATCTCATGGGTTATTATCGGAGGAATTGTACTTCAGGTATTCGGCACACAATCCGGGTTCATTAACAACGTACTGATAAGCTTCGGCTTGGATCCGCTGCCTTTCCTGAGTGACAAAAACTACTGGCTCTTCACGTACCTGGCTGTTGGTGTGTGGCAAAGTGCAGGCTGGGGAACCATTCTCTATCTAGCGTCCTTAACGGGAATTAATCGGGAACTGTTTGAGGCAGCGGAAGTGGATGGTGCAAGTCGTCTGCGCCGAATCTGGCATATCTCGCTTCCAGGTATTAAAACAACAATTGTTACCTTGCTCATTATCAATGTCGGTAACATGATCTCTATCGGTTTTGATCGTCCCTTCATTATTGGTAACGTTGCTGTACGGGAATATTCGGATGTGCTCAGCACATTTGTATACCGTATTGGACTCCAGTCCGGTCAGGTCACGCTTGCGACTGCGGTAGGTTTGTTCCAAGCCATTGTAGGACTTGTCTTCATCTTAGGAGCTAACTATGCATCGAAGAAACTGACAGATGAGAGCATTATGTAATTGGTGGAACAGTTGAAGTATCTTATGAATTGTTATAGTTCGTTTACTTATAGCTGAACAGTAAGGGGTGGCAGGCATGTCTGAGAACACAGCCAATCGGATTTTTAACACGGTGAACGTTATTCTTATTATCATTGCGATGGTACTGTGTCTTGCGCCATTCATTCACATTATTGCGATCTCACTTAGTTCGAACCGGGCGATCGGTTCAGGGGAAGTTTCATTTTTTCCAAAAGAGTTATCATTCGAAGCTTACGCCAAAGTGTTTGCCGATACGTCGATGATTCGTTCACTCTTATACACGGTATGGTTAACGGTATTAACCACAGTGCTCAGTATGGTTATGACGATTGCAGCAGCATACCCGCTTGCTAAGAGCAGTCTTAAAGGACGGAAATGGTTCATGCTTGCCATCGTCGTTACGATGTTTTTTAGTGGCGGGATTATTCCAGAGTACATTCTGATCAAAAACCTTCACTTATTGGATAGCACTTGGGGACTTGTTCTCCCGGGTCTGATTAGTCCATTTTATATGATCATCTTGATTGCGTTCTTCAAAGGCATCCCGGAAAGTCTGGAGGAGGCAGCCCAGATCGATGGAAGTACACATTTTGGCACATTATTACGAATCATTTTACCTCTGTCCTTGCCGGTCATGGCAACGTTAAGTCTATTCTATGCTGTGGGACGCTGGAACGGTTTCCAAGATGCGCTGATGTATATTACCAAACCTGATCTATTTCCATTGCAATTAAAAATGTATCAGATGATCCAGCAAAACCAAATCACTGAATTGATGCAGAACGAAGGTATAGGTTCCGTTAAAGTTCTTCCAGAAAGTCTGAAAGCAGCCAGCGTCATCTTCTCTACATTACCGATTTTGCTCGTGTACCCTTGGTTGCAACGGTATTTTATTAGTGGAGTTATGGTAGGTGCTGTAAAAGGCTAAATTTTGAGGGGGATGCGCATTGAAGATGACAGAACAGGTGTTAGAGCATATGACCCAAGCGCAGCAACATCTTGTGAATCAATCGATGACTTACATGGATGGTCTTTATGTTGATGATGCCAGACTCATTCAAAGTTACGAGAACGCTGGACAGCTTGACTCCCGTGGAAGTGCCCACTACGCACTCGGGCTCCTTCTTCGTAACGGCGAAGGGGATGTGCATCGTGCAGAGCATGTGATTCGAAGTGTGCTGTCGATGCAATATGATGCTCCAGATGAAATATATCATGGGACATTTCGAACTCGCCCGGATGTGAGTGATCCACCGAGGGGTAACTACAATTGGAAAGAGTTCGCGCCAGGGACTGCCTATTTTTTGGAGCGTACGTTCGAAAAGGTATCAGCCAAGTTTATTGATGCATTATGGAACCAAGAATCAATACTGAATGAATCTGCAGAGCGAAAACAAGTGAAGAAACTGTTCCAATCCGCGATGGACCAGGTTTTACCTCCAGTATGGACAAGTTATGATCCCAACTGGCGCGAATTTATTGCCTCTGCTTTTGCAGTGATTCTCGCTGAATTCTCTCACCGCTTACCGCAGCAGTTAGTAGAGCAGATGGAGTATGCGATGAAACTGGCTGTCGCGGCTTCAATGGATCGCTTTAAGTCGGATGTCATTCCGATGAATACGAATATTGAACTCATGCATATTTTTATCACGCATTTCTACGGACATCGATTCAATCATGCAGATTGGATCGCCCATTCGGATGAGCAGGCTGACCGTATGTTGAATGAATTCTTGGTGCATGACAGCTTCGCTGAATTCAATTCGACCACCTATTACGGAGTGGATCTCACGGTACTCGGGATGTGGCGAACATATGGAAGTACTGCACAGTTTATTGAGATTGGTCGTATGGTCGAAGCGGGGCTTTGGAACAATATTGCGCTGTTCTACAATGCTAATTTGGAAAATCTGTCCGGTCCCTTCGCCCGGGCTTATGATATGGAGATGACAGCACACAGTTCGGTGGGCATGTTCATTTATCTCCTATTAGGTGAAGCGTATGTACATTTGGCTGATGTTAATTGTGAAGTGGAGCATGGGCCTTTAATTGCATTAGTCGGGGGAGAAGCGCCATTAGAGGTGATCCCTTATTTGAAGGAACATCAAGGAAATCGGCTTGTACAGAAGCAGTTCATTGAATTGTGTGAACGTAACGAACCTACGTCGAATCGTAATCTATGTACCGCTACAGCGTGGATCGGTGAGAAGCGAATGATTGGGGCAATGTCAGGTAGCCGCAACACCAATGGACAGATGTTTCCTGCTACGATCCATTGGCAATCGGATCAGGGCGACCGATATGATCTGCGATTAACGCGCCGGGAGGTGGGAGAAGGCTGGAATACACATCTGCGGGGAATCGTATTTGAAGCTGATCTGACGGAAGATTCCTTAATGATCGAGGTTAGTCTAGAGACACCGGATGAGATTGAAATTTATTTTGAGATCAGAGGCTCATTTATAGAAAAGGATAACATTCAAGATCATCAGTGGAGCTTACCGGGGTTGCTATGTGCAGTGACGGCTGAAGCGCCTGCTCCATCGGTACTTAACTATCCTGAGTATACCGAGATCATCTATCGATATGTACCCGGAGTAAGTTCCAATACGATGCGATTTAAGTTGAACTTTCAATAACGAAGTATTGTAACGTGATCAATGTTCAGCTGAACGTTATTTCGTTGAAAATGTACTGCTTAAGCAGGAATATAGCGCATTCGCACTAGAAGCGAATCACATCAATTGGAGGGCATGACATGTATATCGACAAACAGGAATATTCCTTCTCGACGTGCTGGAATATTAAACGTCATACGACTGGATCAAGCATGATTCAGGAGATCAAGTCGTTAGGATTTAGACGAGTGGAATTAAACTATAATGTTACGGCTGATATGCTGCAGACGATTGAACCTATGATTGAGCGGGGCGAGATTGGTATCTCCAGTGTACACAATACGTTTCCTCATGTGGCTGATCCGGATTATGGCACAGATTCTGTACTGCTTGGTTTCGATGATGAAGCTCGCCGGCAGCGAGCTATCGAATTATTGCTCCGTTCAGCTGAGTATGCACACCGTTATGGCGCACAGGCTGTCGTAGTACATCCAGGGGAAGTTCCATTTGAATATAATGTGGATGAAGAACTCAAAAAAATCTATCATGAACAGGGGAAAGACTCTCCTGCATATCAAGCTTTGTGGCAGGACATGCTGGAAAAGCGGGAAGCGGGTAGTGCGCACTATTTGAAACGAATTCAAGAGAGTCTTGAAGAGGTATGTGAAATTTCTGAGCAGCGTGGATATGGAGTGAATTTTGGAATTGAGACCCGATCACGCTGTTATCAGATGCCTACTTTACATGAAGCAGCAATCTTGATCGATAATCTGAAAGGTGCCCCCCTTGGACTTTGGTACGATATTGGTCATGGTATGATGATGGATCGCATGGGACTGTACGATAATGTACGTGAAGCTAATGCGTTGGTCAAGCATGTAGTTGGCGTACATATCCATGAGACGGTTGGTTTGTCGGATCACTGGTGTCCATATGTACATAGTAACGATCTGTCATTCTTTGATTCATTTCTGGATATCATTGAACAGTCCCCGGTAAAAGTATATGAGCTCAAATCCGCTTGCACACCGGAAGAGATTGACGCAAGTCATGAGTTAATCACGAATCGTATTACACAGCGCCAAGCAGCGCGATTCTCTGAATAAGAATATTCTGATAAAGCATATGAGTGTCCAAATCAATAGAGCGGTCAGAACCTTCCTTTTGTTGGACTTTTGGAAGTTCTGCCGCTCTATTGATGTTACAGTTACAATCGCTGTGCTTAATTTTTGGGTGGGAGTATGATATCTCCGAGAATTCCGGCCTGATAGCCTTTCACTACCGCTCCTATTCTTGATTTGACTCCAAACTTCTGCGTAATGGAAGTGATATGATACTCCACTGTACGCGGGCTGATATTCAAATCTTGTGCAATTTCCTTGTTAGTCATCTCCATTGCAATGTGATTAAGAACTTCACGCTCTGTTGGTGTGAGGGATTCTTCCAAATTAGCAGAAAGCATTTTCTCAGGTACAAGCACATGACCCAACATGCTCTGGTGGATGGCGTTTATAATTTGTCCGTATGTTGCTTGCTTTGATAGATAGGAATGAACGCCAAGATCATAAGCCTTTAATTGAAATTCGTGGTAGTTGTAACCTGAGAGTAGTATGATTTTGACGGATAAGCCGTACTGCTCCTTCAACCTTTTTGTTACTTCAAATCCGTCAAGCTGAGGCATGCGAATGTCCATCACAACCACGTCTGGTTCCAACTTCTCTATTTCAGATAAGAAAAGCATAGGATCATTAAATGTTTTTAGCACCTGTATGCCGGGTTCTCGATTTAGGCGATTATTGAGACCTTCCATGACAAGAGGGTGATCATCAAGTAATACGACAGTTATAGGTTCACTCATTGTTATGTAGCTCCTTTGCTCGTAAAGGCAAACCAATGTTTATCGAAGTTCCTTTACCAGGGGAAGAATTTATAGTGATTTCTCCAGAGAGATGCTGGATATTGCTGTGTATAGAAATTAAACCAAAGTGGCCTGATGTAGCTTTTGAAAAATCAAATGTGGAATGAACATCGAAACCTAAGCCATCATCCTTAACTTGGCATATCAAATCATTATCCCTAATGTACACTTGAATAGAGCAGCGCGAAGCCTGGGAATGCTTCATCACATTAATAATGAGTTCACGTATGGTTCGAAATACAGTGGATTTCAGAGGTTCCTGCTCCACTTCAGCAGAAAGAGTGCCACAGCTCAGTTCCAAAATGATGTCACTCTTCACTTGAAGTGTGCGAACAAGCCATTGCAGAGACTCCTGAAGCTCACTACGATCTATGATATGAGGGTACAGATCATCACATAACTGGCGAATATCTTTCTGGGAAGTATATAGGCAATCTAGCCAAACGGCGGTCTGTTCCGTATTTGTCTCACCTGTATCATGGAATTCTTCCAAATCACGTGACAGAAATATTAGGTTTTGAAGTAGTTGGTCATGGAGAAAATATGAGGTCTTTATTCGTTCAGCCTGCTGGGCTTCCATTAAAATATCATTAAACTCACGATGACGACGTATCTGATGTTCATGGAGCGCGGTTTGACTCACACGATGTTCATAACGCTTCTGCAGATCGGAGAGAAGCTTGCTGTTCACGAGCATTCGTATTGCTTCGAGCCTACCTTGATCAATGATATCCTGTTCTTCTGCCGAAAAAAGAGTATGATTTCTTTTGTGACCAATCCCCAAATATCCAGCTACCTCTGCTTCTGGTTCCCCTGACAATTCCCAAACCTGGGCAAATCCATATTGTTGTAGTAAACTCTCAACATTCAAAGTGTCGTTGTTTATATCTCCAATGGTAGCGTATGTACCTGTACCTTCTTGAGAGAATCTATTATGATCATCTGCCCAAATAATAGCTACACCTTCAATATCCAACATTTTGTGAAACATCTCGGCAAATAGGCGAAACATATCTCGCATGCTCTGCTGCTCGGCCATACGAACGGTTATCCGTAGTTGTTGACGTTCGAGCCATTCTTTATTGAGTTTATTCTTCCTACGGGAGTAGGTTTGGCTATACTGGTAAACCCAAGTGATTAGGAGAAATAAGACAAAGAGCATGCCGATTTGAATTAATTTATCTAGCTTTGAAGCAATCACGAGTAATGCAAATACGCTTAAAGCATACATCACATGGACGATTAGACGTGGCATCACCAGCTTGAAGTCGAGCATACTTCTCTGTACAAGTACATACGTGAACATCCATGATAAAGGAATGAACCCGATTAATGTATATTCAACAGGTAACAGCGGATCACCTTGCAGCAGAGTCGGAACAGCAAAACCAAAGATGAAGGGTATCAGACTAGCGATTATACCTGTCGACATAAGCAACAGCTGATTCTGCTCCTTGCGACTATAGTTTTTGCGATTAAACCATGTAATCCCGATCACAATCAGAAGCGTCATGCAAAAAATGAAATTAAGTAGGTTTGTAGGGCCAGACTGTGCAATTGATGTCTTAACAATGGTCATCCCGTGATTCAGCTGAATTTCGGACAATAGCCAACGTTTAATATATAGGAAAACTAAGCCAGCGCTGTACGCAATAGCGACGCATTTGCTAATGAACAACAGTAACCGGAAGCGATGTTGTTGGGTGCGGAATGCAAATGATAAATAGAAAGCGATCAGCCAATAAGGTAACCATGCTGCACAAAAAGCCAAGATATAATTAGATAAGGACAGTTGAGAGGTATAGATGGTGAGTATACATATCGCCATAGACAGGTTCAGAAGATAGAAGAGACGCATCACTCGTGAACCAGGCTGGCTAAACAATGCATAACTTCCAGTAAACAAAAGCAGCAGCTCCATGGTAGATGAGAACAAAATGTTGAACAGTTCTCTAAAGCCGGGCTTCATGGAGTATTGTACTGTCTGACCGAGAGGATTCTCTACATGGATCGCAGAGGCATCACTAACAGTATAGATGTCATCCTGATTCAGCAATTTAGTTGTTCCTTGTGGTTCAATAGAGACAACTATCTCACCTGATCTGATCCCTGATGAAGAAGCTACACCTTCCGGGTCTACCTCGTGTACCACCCATTGATTGGTGTGAGAGAGTTTCAGAGAAAGTCCTATATACGGATGAAGATAAGAAGAGGTATGGAGATAAGTGGCTGTCAGCACAAAACACAATATTGTTGCAAACCATAACACGCTCACTTTATGCCTTATGAATCTATGTAATGAAGAGGTTGGGCTCATTGAGAGAAATCATCCGTTCTTATCATGTAGATTGGTTATTCATAGAATATATGAAAAAAGCAAGCCATGCTGCAATGGCAAGGCTTGCGATTGCTCACGCTCTTTAATGTAGCAGAGTCCCTAGCATTTTGTACATCAAAACCGAGGATTCCTGTTTCAACATGGGCTGTTTTGCTTTGTAATCGACAGCACCGCTGCTCGATACCTTTACTTCTGGCCCATACAGACCAAGAGCGACAACGAATTGAATGCCCTCCGCTGCCCATGCATCATGTGAACCCATAAGGTTTGCCTGCTGGGAGGGTGCTCCAAGTAGGAGAGATGCTGTCCTCCAGATCATTAGTGCGGCTTCCTGTCGGGTTATGGGTTGATTGGGGCGGAACAAACCATGGGGATCTCCTTGCACAATCCCAAGTTCAAGAGCCGTTTGAATATAGGCGGCATAAGGGCTTGTTGCTGTATCTTGTAGTTTTGGAGCTTGAGTGGATAGCGTTATTCCTGTTATACCTACAATCTGTGCGACAAATTCTCCTCGGTTTACGGGTTTCTCAGGTTCAAAGAGAGCATGATCTTGTGAGTATAGACCAATCTGTGCCAAACGATAGATATATGGAGCATATGGATGGTCTGTGGGAACGTCTTGATAATTCTGGGCTTCGGGTAGTTTTTCAGACCAGCTATCTGGTTTGTTATAGTAGAAATAGGCAATATGGCCCGAAATATCTTTCTTAAAACCTGCAAGTGTGCCGTTCTCATCACGGAACAGCATGTCCTTCACAGGTGTTAGTATGTGTACGCCATAAGCATCGGTAACTTGTAACTTGTTCTCTGTTGCTGAAATTTCATATAACCATGCTGGCAGTCGGATATCACGGTACAGCCCTTCATAGGAACGGAGCGTAGCTTCAGGTACGTTGTAATCGACATAATCGCTCTTGGTATTGGGATAATAATGTTCCATAAATGCCCGGAAGAGCGCTTCTCTAAGATCAGGACCATCACTGTTGAATACGATGAATAGTCCAGTATGTTGGTCGGGGAGTAACCACATATTGGAATGGAAGCCAGTAAGGTCACCTGCTTTACTCACAACCTGATGTCCGTGATTATGCTGTGAGTAACTGGATTCGAATCCGTAGCCCGTACCTGGTATATCAGGGTGTATCGACACATCCAGGGATTGCATGGCCTGTACAGAAGATGGTTTAAGTATTTGTGACCCTTGGTAAGAACCTTGGTTAAGCTGAGCAAGCATGAAATGCGCCATGTCTCGTCCCGTTGTAATTAATCCGCCTTCAGGTGAACTACTGGGTACATTAGGGTACTGAGGCAATTCTTTTCCTTCGGCATCATAAGGAGTAGCGAGTTTTGCTAACATTTCCGAAGTAAGAGAGAAACTACTATTGGACATTCCGATCGGATCGAATATATGTTGCTGTACATAAGTCTCAAACGGAATACCAGATAGCTTTTGAACGATGTATCCTTGAAGGGTGTAAGCGTAATTGTCGTAACGGAACACTTCTCCGGGACTTCGAACAATTGCCGGTTTATTATCCTTAACAAATTGTTCAAGCGAATAAGAATCGTTCGGTTCGCTAACCGAAGTTACGGGATCGGTGTAATCAAACCCGCTCGTATGGGTCATTAGATGTTTCAGCGTCAACGGAGTCTTCGTGTTGTTGGTAATGTTAAGATCATCAGTATACTCGCTTATATCTCGATTGAGATCTACCTTACCTTCTTCAACTAATTGCATGATGGCGGTTGCGGTGAATGTTTTGGAGATGGAAGCTACTCGAAACAGGGTTGAGTTGGCATCGACAGGAGTGTTTTTTTCTACGTTGGAATAGCCGTAACCTTTATTAAGAACAACCTGATTGTTGTGAACTACGGTGACGACAGCACCTTGTAGTACGGACTGTACTTCAGGTTTCTCCATAAAATTATCCATAAATGCTTCGGTTTCTTGGGGATTCGAGGGGTCATTCAGTGATCCGTGTTCTGCTGATACATGTGCCAATGGTGTTAAGCTCATGGATACAACCAGCATCAAATGAACTACTTTTCGTTTCCACATGGTATTACATTTAGAACCTTGGTTAGTTACAAAAATAGATTTCATGAAATACTCCTTTGAGTTGAGATGTGGTTAAGCTCAATAATATTCAGCCTACATTTGTAATCTATCACTTAGACAGAATTAGCGATTCCGTAGTAAGCGTGAAATATTGAGGTGCTTCCGCAATCGTTTTGCGTGATTCCGCAAAGTAATAGTTGAAATCGTATGATGCAAAAAAAAGGATAGGTTCAACACGAGCATCTTAGCTCGGCGAACCTATCCCTTAAATTTTTGTTTTGCTGCGTGAAAAAGAGAATTAGAATTATAGGAAGAGAAGAATCAAGGTAAGATCATCCGCATAAGGTACGAGCGTTACTCGTATATGTCTTGTTCGAGTTTTGCAAAAGCAATCCATGGATCATCCGCCGAGTTATCAATATACGTCACGGATTTAGCGGGAAGTGGCCATGCCACTTGTTTTCGGGCGAGGGAGGCTACAAAGGCATCCCAATTGGCAAGTTTCCAATCATCTAACGGAGACTGCCTTGCCATAATTCTTTCACGGTATAATGCTTCGTTCTTCAAATAAATGTAAGCTACACGCACATCAGTATCCTGAAGTGAACGACCGATCTTGGCAAGTTCCTGTTCGATCCAATCAGGTGTATCGGTTTCTTTGGTGAAGGGACCCACAACAACGCTGTCGATACCCAGTTGCACATTATCGAGCACAGCATCCATCGTAATACGATACCCGAGATCCCGGCAGAGCCGCTTGTATTCAGGTGAATCGCGATCGGAAGGGTCAAGCCCTTGCAGTGTCATAATAGCTTCAGCGGCAGGGCGAAGCAGGATATCCATATCGAAGAAAGCGGCTTTATATTTACGAGACAGGGTTTTGGCAAGTGTTGTCTTGCCGCTTCCAGCCCCACCTAGGAAGAAAATAAGTTTGCTCACAGACGTTAGCCTCCTTGTAATCAACAACATATGTAATTTAGTAGTTAGTCATATGTCTCTGTTGTTACGGATGGAAAGTGTAACTGCAGACACATGGATTATTTTATCATAAAAGATCGGGTTAAAAGGATAGACAATAAAGGAAGAATTAGGTAATATAATACCTAGATTATCTATGCATAGATTTCCGATGTATATAATTTGGAGCTTATTTAAGAGGTGTGAATCTAGTTGGAAAGGGGGTAGAACGTATTGCAAGTCAATAAACAAATGATTAAAGGAAGCACTGAAACGTTGATTTTGACATTACTTCAGGAAAAGCCACTATACGGGTATGAACTAATTAAGGAGCTTCACCGTCAGTCGGAGGGTGTGTTCAACCTGAAAGAGGGAACATTATATCCTATTTTGCATGCGATGGAGATTGAACGTTGGGTTGAGTCGTATTGGATGGAGGTAGAGGGCAGAAAACGTAAATATTACTCTATTCGGGGTGAGGGAATTCAAGCGCTGAAGAATAAGAAAGAAGAGTGGCGTCTATTCCGCCGTGCTGTGGATCAAGTTCTTGGAGAGGGGGGACTAACGTGAAGGAGCCTAATCGTGATGTAGAGCATTACTTGGATGAGATATGCAGTCAAGTTAAAGCACGTGAAGTACATAAAGATTTGCGTGATGAGTTAGGTAATCATATGGAGGAAATGATGCTCGACAGAGAGCAAGAGGGGTTCAGCCGTAGCGAGGCAGCCGAATATGCGATTGAGCAGATGGGTAATCCAGAGGTAGTAGGCAAACGACTGCATCGACTGCATCGACTGCACCGTGAACGAATACACTGGGGGCTACTGACAGGGCTTTTAACTATGGCGTTGATTAGTTTATTAACGATGTGGATCTATACGACGAATGTTCTACAGGAACCCTATCAATTCTTATACAGTGATCATATTGTTCGTACCATAAAGTGTTTACTGGTTTTAGGCTTTTTTATCTGGTTTGATTATCGGAAATGGAGAAAGCTTGCTTGGCCGATCTATATCTTGTTAAATTTAATGATGTTTATAAGTGCGATTTATCCATTGATGGAAGGTCAGAACCGTTACTTTAACGTTCTCGGTTTCGCTTTTGATCTGAGTAGCGCTGCTTTATGGATATTACCGCTTGCTATAGGTGCAATCATGTTGGATAAGTTGCGGTCTGAAATTACAATAAGATCTTTACTAACTTATATTGGGCTTGTGTTGCTCCCAGCAGTGTTGTTCTTCCAACTAGTTGATTGGGTGAGATTGGTACTATTTGTGGTTGTTATGGTTATATTATTTGCGTGGTTTACGAAAAAATGGCTTTACACTACCGTGACAGTAATTTTTATTGCAATTCCAACTTCAATTTTAATGTTTGCCAATGATAACTTCCACCGCTTAGAGAAAATATGGATTGTTTTTGATCTCCAGAATGATCCTTATGGCATGGGATATTACAATCGTTCAATTATTGACATTGTTCAGTCTGCTGGATGGTGGGGCAACGGGCTAGAATCGACATTCACTACATTTGGAATTAGGTACCTTGATTATCCTCTAGTCATGCTCATTGATGTATTTGGTTGGTCAGCAGGTGTCGTATTTGTCCTAGGCATTGTCTGGTTTATCGCTCACATGATTAAAATGATTCCCAGCATACGAGATGAATTTGGTCGCATGATGATTGTAGTGATTACTATGATATTTGGAATACAGATGTTCTATTCCGTTGTGATGACCACAGGCTACGTTCCTATCGTAAGTGTGATCTTTCCTTTTCTTAGTCACGGTAGTCATCTGACCTTTGAATACGCAGTGCTGGGGTTGGTTCTTGGCATATACCGTCGCAAAGATACCATTTCTATTCGGAATGAAAAGATTGCTGGATCACAAGGCTGAGACTAGTTTGAAATCATGCCCTGTATGTGCTCGGTCTGGAATGACAGAGGCTTTAACTACCTCATGACTTTACTGTGACTTCATCTAAACTTGTAGGAAACCAGATATGACGGAGATCCACCCAACCTTGGCTATTGAAGGATACACCGCGAACAGAAGGCAGATAGGCTGTTTCTATCGGTTTTTCGGTTAAATGCATGAGGAGAGACTGATCCTGTAAAAATTGTTCGATCTGATCTAAGCCTAACGTTCGATCTATGGGGTGTCTGGCAGAAATCACGCGGGTCAGCATAATCTGCACCGTTTCCTTGCTTCGTTCGTCCAGGTGTTCAGATAGCGTGATGTACAGATCGTATCTGCGCAATTCCACATCTCGATCTCGGATGAGAGAGAACAGAATGAGATCGCATTGGAGCCGCAGATCGCCCTTGAATTGTTCCATCGTTCCGGTCCGAATCGTACAGGTATATCCGTGACGCTCCAGAGCCTTCGCTAAGCGAGCCGCATCTTCACGATACTGAGCAATGGTTGCGATCTGGAGCGTTTTGGGGTTGATGGGCGTAATTCTATCTAGAGAGTCATTAGCATGCTCTCGATTGGTTGATCCGCTCTCTAACTCATGTGAAGAGGTTGCGACAGTCCCTTCTTTGAAAAGTGAATGACCCTCGCTCGCAACACATGCTTGCACGTGAGCTCTTATCGTCGGATCGCTGAGCGGTCCGATTTTTTGCGTATTACAGGTAATTAATTTGCGAACTGTCACACCAGCGCTAATCTGGCTCCAGGCTGCTCCCGTAGAGGATAAAGGGTTATG
Organism: Paenibacillus tundrae; assembly: GCF_036884255.1. NCBI lineage: Bacteria > Bacillati > Bacillota > Bacilli > Caryophanales > Paenibacillaceae > Paenibacillus > Paenibacillus tundrae. The sequence continues at coordinate 2,819,813 of NZ_CP145605.1, forward strand.
GACAAGATGGAAGAAAGGTGACTCCATTGCTGTGTGGTCGTTCCAATTCGTAGGTGCGCTCCATGGAATTTGCAAAATCTCTACCCGATCTAACTGAGCTCTACCTTGAAAATAAGCCGGATGTGCGTCAAGTCTACACAAATGCTCGTCCCACACACTAACCTTGAACGGACCAGTTCCCACAGGTTTTAATGCCGGATAAGGCTCTTCTTGTACTACTGAATCGGATGAGTCAGACATGGGGTGTAGCCTTGGAGATACAATGGATGCCCGGCTGGTTGTGAGAAAATCGATAAACATTTCATGTGGTTTGGTGAGCCGGAAGCATACCGTTAACGAATCCCTTGCTTCGATGGATAAGATATGTCTACTCACATCCTTGTATAAATTCCTCCGCTTCGTAGATTGTAATCTCTCAAATGTGTAGACCACATCCTCAGCGGTGAGATACTGACCATCATGGAAGCTCACGCCTTTACGCAAATAAAAAATCCAAGTCATACGATCCTCACTTACATCCCAAGTGTGCGCCAAACAAGGTTTAATCTCTCCCGCTTCGTTGCGTTGAACCAATCCATCAAATACATGACTGGTAATGAAAGATTCAGCTAACAGATTAATATACATAGGATCAAGGGCATGAATCTGTTGTCTAATGGGCAGTCGTAGGGTATCAATTCGTTCATTATGTATTCCTTCTTCGGTATGATGTCCGGAATAACCGAGCAACCACTGGTTCAGATGATGCTGCATCGTGACCGAGCTCGAGAATGCACCAATGTGCTCTGCTGCCTGCTGGAGTTCACGACGGTTCATGGCTTGCATCATGTATTCTGCCGCAATTTTCTCAGCGGGGATGAGCAGGGTAAGCGTGGATCTTCGTCCACGTCCACGCTGGGACATCCAATCGATCCAGTGGAGTCCGATCATTTTTTTGACAATGGTTAATGTGTTTCGGTGTGTGCAATCCAGCAATTCTCCAAGTTCAGCGAGTGTGACTTCATGTTCAGATAAATGGCCAAATTGTTGATGTAACAGCAGATATTGTTGATGCAATTTCATTGTAATTTATTCCCTTCCTAAAATAAGAACTTTTCCGATTTGATATTTCTATTTATCTTCCTATTTTATCATCTAGAATGAAACGTAGAAAGTTTAATGGAGGTAATTCCCATGATTAAGAAAATATTGGATTCACCCAATCGTGCGTTAATTACGCTATGTTCTGCGTTGGTACTGGCTATTGTGCATCAGTATCTATTTTTTGACAAAGGGGTAGGTGTATCCTATCCACTGTTTGTTGTGCTTTTCTATGGTTATATGTTTGTATTTGCGAGAGATCGAGTAAAGGCATTTGCTTGGGTAGATCTGTTCATCGCGAGTGTAGTGTTGTTATTATCTTTAACTTTTGCGTTGTTCGATAATGAACTGTTTCATGCGCTCAATTTCCTAACTGTACCGGGATTAATTATTTTACATATGGCTTATCTGATTGGCCGGAAGCAGACACAATGGTGGAAGATTAGTTTAATTGGTTTAGCTGTGGATCATCTGCTGCCTCAATCTATACGCCATTGGCCGACCATCGGAAGAACTCTGATGAAAAAAGGTGGACGCAAGCTGGCTAACAAGCAGAAAGTTGTTGTTACCAAAGTATTCATTGGTTTAATCGTATCGCTGCCCATCCTAATCGTCGTAGTGGGGTTGCTAACCTCTGCCGATGGCATCTTTAATCAATATTTATCTGGAATTCCAACATGGCTGAACGATTTAACGTTGACACCCGGTCTACCAAGGGTGATCTGGATTATCATTGCAAGTGTGTTCTTCTTTAGCTACGTATGGGGATTTGTACAACCGATGGAGTATGAGTCGGAGAGGCGAGAGAACGCTCATTGGAAAAATCAGTCCGTAGCACTTCCGCTCGCGCAGCGTGATGATGATGGAGAGAACTCGGATTCAGTCCTGGTGAGCCCATCCTATGAAGGAACAACACCGGATTCGAATCTTTCGAAACCTCACCTCGTGGAACCGTTACGGCTAGATCCAATCATTATTGGAACCGTGTTATTCGTGATCAACAGTGTATATCTGTTATTTGTTTTTGTTCAATTCTCTTATCTCTTCGGGGCAGGCGTGGGTAATCTGCCTTCAGAATTGTCGTATGCGGAGTATGCCAGAAGTGGATTCATTGAACTTGTTCTGGTGACAGGCATTAACTTCTTCATTCTCGTTATTGCACTGCAATTTACACGATCAGGCGGCAAAATAAGCACCATCGTACATCAGGTATTGCTGACGTTGTTGATTGTGTGTTCTGCTGTCATGCTGTATTCGGCCTTCATGCGCCTTAGTCTCTATGAAGAGGCGTATGGATATACGTATATCCGATTCCTTGTGCATGCATTTATGATCTTTCTTGCACTCTTGTTGTTGATCGCGGGTTTACGTATTCGGTACACAACGATTCCTCTAATCCGCTGTTATATCATACTGACACTCACAGCATATGTGGCAATGAACTACGTGGGGATGGATAACCAGATTGCAGAACGTAACATCGAGCGCTATCACCAATCGGGTCAGATTGATGCAGATTATTTGGCTAATCTATCAGCAGATGCGGTTCCACAATTAAAGCAATTTGCTGATGAGAGTTACCCGGAGCTTCACGAGCTGCTGCTGTTGAACCAATCACAGTATTTATTAGAAAAGAATGACCGCTCATGGTCTTCGTTTAACGTATCGAGATACACCGCGTCACGTGAATTAGCAGAGCTTCGGAAGCAGTAAAATAAGGTAACGCTCTTTACCGATCCAGTACATGCAAATTCAATATGTAAGTGTTATAATATAAAAATAAACCTATAAAGGGGGTGAATCCCTTGTTTGAATTACATGAGTTGTTACCTTACATTTTCTCCATCGGGCTCATCTTCACAGTAAGTTATGCATATATTGCACATCTACACTGTGGCATGACCGAGTATTGGATTGGAGATCGAGCTGGTGATGGACTAGATCCCATTCTTCCGGCACTTTCTCTGCATAGTCAATACAGAACAGAAGATCTAAGTCGCATGGTCAGACGAAGAGAAGCGCCAGATGAAGATGAACCGGATTGTGTGTCCTCGTTGATTGAACGTCGTACAAATCAACGAGGAGGATATATATGGATCAACAATCAAACAAGGGATTCACTTTTACATCGGGCAGGGGACGGACGTATGGGCTGATTGCGATTTTATTCGCAGTTATGTTATTGGCCGGATGTAGCAACAATGTATCGGAGATTAATTCGACGACACCGGGATTCTTTAATCACTATATCGTGTTCCCGCTGTCTTACCTGATTCAACACATCGCAACGATCTTTAATGGGAGCTATGGAGTTGCCATTATCGCGATTACACTGATCATTCGATTAGCCTTATTGCCTCTGATGATGCGTCAAGCGAAGTCTCAACAAGGCACACGTGTTATCATGAACGCCATGAAGCCAGAGCTTGATGCGATTAAGAAGAAGTATGAGGGCAAGAATGATGCGGTTGATCGTCAGAAGTTATCCCAGGAGACGATGGAGTTATACAAGAAGCATAAGTTCAATCCACTGAATATTGGCTGTCTACCACTTCTGATTCAGTTGCCGATTCTGTCAGGGATATACACTGCAATTCGGCTTACGCCGGAACTGTCGTCACATTCCTTCTTGTGGTTTAAGCTTGGTGCACCAGACTATGTACTTGCTGTTGTTGTAGCGGTCATTTATCTCATTCAAGCGAAGGTATCTCAAGCAAATATGGCACCTGAACAGCGTAAGCAGTTCGCCATTATGGGTTACCTCTCTCCGTTGATGATGGCGTTCTTCTCCTTATCAGCACCTGCTGCAATGCCGCTGTATTGGACGATCGGTGGCTCGTTCTTGGTATTACAAACGTTATTGTTCCGCAAACTGTACCCAGTTGAACATCCGCAGGAGACACCCGTTGCTCCGGTGAAGAACGTTCATAACAAAAAGGCGAAAACGACCAAAACCGTTAAACCTGCGAAACCAGCAAAATCATAATGATCGGGCATGAAACCTATGCTTGATGAGTAAGAAGCCTATTCCAAGAGCGGAGTAGGCTTCTTTTTTTAATTCATTTGATTGTCGCTTAGATGAAAACGGGAAACGAAAAACCAGATTAGCTCACGGCGTGAATAGACACCTGTTTTCGCAAAAATAGATTTTAGATGATCCTGTACGGTATACGCCGAGATGAACATCGCGGCAGCGATTTCTTTGGAGGAATAGCTGCGAAGAACGTATCCAAGTAGCTCACGTTCACGATCAGATAACCCGTGACTGTCTGCCAGTAAGGGGAGTAAATCCTGTGGCATGGCTTGTTCCAAACGGATAGCAATCTGTCCAGAGCCGTCTAGTGTCCGCATACGGCTAGCATGAAGCACGAGATACCGACCATCCAACAGTTGGATGCAGGCCTTGGACTGCGAGGTAAAGGCTGCACGAGGTTCGGAACTCGTATTCAGATTAGATGGACGAAGTAGTCGACTTAGTAGATGAGAACTGACAGCACGGACTGGACGGGGAATGACATTATCGTCTAATTGCTCCAGAGCACGTAATTGTGTCAGCCAATGTTCGGCAGCTTCATTCAGCGACAACAACTTAAAAGCATCCGAGACTACCATAATCCCCGGTTCTTGAGGACTCCCGCTCAGAATCTCATCCATAAGACTCTGCTGAGTCTTACGAAGCATTCTTGCAAGAGAGCCTGTCCAGTCCTGCAAAAGTACACGTTCCTCCTCCGTAAATAGGGCAGTTTCCGTCCTGCGATATAAGGTTAGGTATCCCCAGCAAGCCCCATCACAGATCAAGACAGCACGTAGCTCATCACTGAATCCCGCTGGTTTCAAAATCGTTTCGTAGCGAGCACTTCGTTCAGTTGTTTCATCCAAAGCGGCGCGAAGAATAGCCGTATGCTTGCCTGAACGAATCATATCCGCATATTTATGGAGGTCTTCTTCAGTATATTCATTCAAGAAAAGATGATCGTGTATGGCCTCAATGCCATCTTCCGTAACGGCACCTGTCGAGAGAAGGGTATGGGGATCAACCGTTGTGAAGCAATATGCATCATAAGGGATCCGAGTTAGGATATGTTGGAGAGCAGCCTCGCGGTAAGTACGAGAGGTCCAGGTTTCTTTTTCAAGATTGGTGATGGATTGCTCTTTACGTCCGATATGTATGTTCATTCTTCTTGCTCCTTTCCCCTAAGAATCCCAATGTTCTGGGATAGGAGTGCGTGGATCACGCTTCTATAATGAAAGTATATCAGTTAACGCCATATTTAACACGAGAACGAAGAGAGCAGGGATGACGGGAAGAAGCTAAGCTAAGGACTTCTTAAGTGAGTAGGCTACTTGAAATGCATGCGTTTCTCCTGAACGTTTACTTCATAAGCTATGTGGATGCAACGATCTTCCTCGTTTGTTAATTATAGATTCACCACAAGGAGTGTAAAGCACATATGAGAGAAAAAGATGATCCACAACGAATGAGCTGGGATACAGCGGACGAGAACCGTTACGAGCAATCAATAGCGATGAAAATCCCAGGTTATGCACACATGCATGACCTAATGGAACGGCTGCTTGCTGCTTCGCTAATGAATCAACCACAAGCTAGATTGCTTATTGTTGGAGCCGGCGGTGGGAAAGAGTTGACGCTGCTTGGAAGTCGTCATCCTGAATGGTCTTTTACAGGTATAGATCTATCAGAACCAATGCTTCAACTTGCTGTAAGACGGGTCGCTGAATTGGAGTTGGAATCTAGAGTAGACCTTCGCATGACTTCCATTGAAGCGATGTCGGAAGAGGCGATGTACGATGGCGCGACCTGTATGCTAATGCTTCATTTTGTTCAGAGCCTGGAAGCAAAAAAACGGTTACTGCATAGTCTTGCAGCTAAACTCAAGCCAGGATCACCACTCCTTATTGCTGCCGTTAATGCTGACCTGCATTCACCAGCCTATGCAACGATAATGAACGCTTGGCGAGAACATATGCTTTTTGCCGGAATAACAGTGGATGAATGGGAACGATTCGCTACATCCTTAGGCCAAGAGTCAGATCCTATATCATCTGAGGTGATGATTCAGTTGCTTGGAGAATGCGGGTTTACCGATATTACACGATATTTCGGGTCGTTCTGGGTGGAGGGTTATTATGCAAGACGTATCTAAGGTTGCAACGGTTAAGGATCAAATCTGGGTAGTAGGCGGGTATGGACAGGTTGGGCAAATGATATGTAATCAGCTAGGGCAAGCTTTCCCTGGAAAGGTGTGGGCTGTGGGTCCGAGGTTGAATCGGGCTGAGGAATTCAGTCGATCTACGAATGGAGCTGTCCTTCCGCTCCAACTTGATGTAAGAGAGCATATCGATCCTGTGATGTTAGCTAAGGTTAAGCTTGTGGTGATGTGCGTAGATCAGATGCATACTCATTTTGTCGAAGCATGTGCGGAGGCAGGAACAGATTATATGGATATTACAGCGAAATACGATTTTTTGGCTCAGGTAGAACGATTACAGGAACAGATGCAGGCCAAAAAAGCAACGGCGATGTTAAGTGTTGGGCTATCACCAGGAGTCACCAATCTACTCGTTCGTGAAGCTGTAGATGGCATGGATCAGACGGATGAAGTAAATATTACGGTGATGTTAGGTCTTGGTGAGAAACATGGAAAAGCAGCCGTGGAGTGGACGGTGGATCAGATGAATACGACATATCAGGTTACGCAGAAGGGAGAACATGCGGAGGTAGCTAGCTTTGACGATGGCAAATGGATTGATTTTGGAGAGGAACTTGGACGCAGAAAGTCGTATCGATTCAACTTCTCCGATCAGCATGTCGTAGCTCGTACATTACAGATTCCAACGGTTTCTACCAGGCTGTGTCTGGACTCTCGATGGATCACAAGAGCGATGTCACTTGCCAAACGGTTAGGGATATTCCGATTGTTGCGTATTTCTTCGATTCGTAATGCTACGGTTAAGGCATTTGGTCTGATTCCAGGCGGCGAAGAAATGTATGCTGTTAAGGTGGACGCAAAAGGATGGACGAAAGGGAAACCTATTGTAATGGAGCAGCTTATTGTTGGACAGCGCGAAGCGGATGTGACGGCAGCGGTTGCAGCAGCTACGGCGGAGAAGATGTATCAAGAGAAGCTTTCCCCCGGTGTATTTCATATTGAGCAGGCGCTCTCCATTCAGGATATACAGCGTGTGCTTCATACACCACTCCAGATTACAACGAGGATTAGTTAATATATAGGGCGATTTTGCTCACCCCCTTAGACTTCTGTTATCATAACTTTAAGATGATGCGAGGACGGAGGAAGATTATGAGCACGATTGCTGTATTACCTTATTACAAAATACAGAGAGAATTGACGAGTCTCGCACAGGAAATCGTATCTAGTGACCGTTCGATGATCCTATACGAAGACAAGATTGTAACTCAGTATCGCGAGTTTAAGATTACAGAAGTGTTCGACATGTCCTTTCGCAGAATGGGGAATGAGGGTGGTTTCTTTTATCTGCATACAAGCACTGGGGTTTATCCATATATGGTCAAAATCGATCCCAAGCCCTTCATTCAGAAATTTCGGACAATAACATCTAAGCGATTAACCTAAGAAAAATTTTATTGGCGTACTTTCACAAAAGACCGCAAAGTGAGGAATCGTCGATGATTGCTCGTATCCTATTTCTCTCTTGACCTTCACGTTACGTTAAGGCTTATCCTCAGTTTGGAAGATCAACACCAAACGAAGAGGAGCTGTAAATAGAATGAGTATCTTGATTAAGCAAGCGATGATTATGACCATGAACGATAATGATGCCCCCTTTATGGGGGATATTCGTGTTGAAGGAGATCGGATTGTTGAGATTGCGACTCATATCACGAGTCAACCGGGAGATGAAGTGATTCATGGAAAAGATATGTTGGCTATGCCTGGCCTAATTAATGCGCATCAACATTCCCCAATGAGTTTGTTGCGCGGTTTCTCGGATGATCTGAAGCTTATGGACTGGTTAGACCGCAAAATGCTGCCTGCAGAAGCGAATATGACTCCTGAAGATATATATTGGGGCGCGCAGTTGTCCCATGCTGAGATGATTAGGTCTGGCACAACAACCTATGCCGATATGTACGTACACATGAATGAGATAGCAGAGGCTGTGACGTTAACGGGAATTCGAGCTTCGTTAACACGGGGTATGGTGTTTATGGAGGATGATGGTGGGCGCAGGCTGCAGGAAGCCATTGATCTAGTACAGCGTTGGTCCGGTAAGGCAGAGGGGAGAATTACAACCATGTACGGGCCGCATTCCCCTTATACCTGTGCACCGGAACCACTGCGGGATGTGATCACCATGGCAGAGAAAGAGAATGTCCCTATCCATATACATCTGGCTGAGACAAGAGAAGAAGTGATCAAGATACAGGAACGATACGGTGTAACACCAACCGAATATCTTAAGAATCTAGGGATGTTCGAACAGGCTCATGTGCTGCTAGCTCACGCTGTTCATCTGGATCGACAAGATGTTGAACGGTTAAAAGGAATGCGTGGAGGGGTATCTCATAACCCGGTAAGTAATCTGAAGCTCGGCTGTGGCATTGCCCCTATTACCGAGATGATGACGCAAGGGATTCAAGTTGGACTTGGCACGGATGGGGCAGGAAGTGCAACAACGGTCGACATGTTCGAGGAGATCAAGGCAGCGACCTGGTTGCAAAAACTGGATTATGGTGATCCTACGCGTTTACCAGCACGCAAGGTACTACAGATGGCTACCCGTGGGAGTGCAGGATTGTTAAATCTGGAAGAGCAGGTGGGGGTATTGGAAGTAGGACGCAAAGCGGATATCATTTTAATAGATCTGTCAAAACCACATCTGCAACCTGTGCATAATCTGGAGTCCCTAGTGGCCTACAGTGTGAATGGTGCGGACGTAGATACAACCATTGTAAACGGTAAAATTCTGATGAAGGGCAGACAGTTGCTTACGATTGATGAAGAAATACTATTTCACGAGACTCGTACACGCGCTAAACGGATTGTTGAAGGAATCTAAAATATCTACTGGAAAAATAATTTAATGGCAATAAATACCTTTTATAGAACCTGGATTATAAATTAAGCGTCTCGAACATACTGTTCGCGGCGCTTTTTGTCGTTATTGGTTGGAAAATGTAGAAATTTGATGTTCAGAATTGGTCCAGAATTGCTCACTATACTGAACATATAGTTGTTCAAATTTGAAGGTAAATCAAGGAGGAACATGAACGTGAAGGGGAAAATAGACAAAAAACAACTTGCTCCGTTGATGAAAAAAAGCATGTTAACTGTGCTTGGATTGAGCATAGCTTTACCGTTAGGTGGATCACTTCCTCAGGCTGCTGCTGATGCTGGTGGAAACGGAATCATTATTTCTCAACCGGTTCTAAACGATGATATTAGCTGGCTTAATACATCATCTAAAGCTTTGAATAATACAGACTATATCATGAACCATGTTCCTATCAACGTACTCAATGATGAAGTTATTTCTATTGATCTGTCTAGTCTTTTTCCAGATGAATTTTTTAACAACATAAGTGCTTCTACCGAAGACTCACATGTAGCAAGAGTGTTTGAATCCTCTGGTAATTTAATTGTAGAGCCTCTACAAGACGGTGAAATTACGATTTCACTAAGTGCAAATTATATTGATTCAGAAGAAACAGTAACGGATCAAATTAAACTGTACATCAGTAAAAAAGGTGATGCCAACTATGATGGCAAGGTTAACTCAACCGATGCAACTCAAATTCTCTCTCACATCCGTAATGAGATATTCAGACGTTCTTATAACCAAGTGGAATTGAATCGGATGGATGTTAATCGAGATGGAAAAGTGATGTTAGACGATGCACATGTATTGATGCAAGGTTACACCAAGAAAGAGCTTGGGGCAAAAGATAACCATTATATCTTCACATTCCAGCAGATTGAAGATGGACCATATGCACTTCATGCTCGACTTTTAGGTGATCTGAAAGTAGGGAGCACAGTAACTGGGAACTACGAATATTGGGATTTAGAAAATAGTGATGCTGAGGAGTCTGGTACAGCGTTTCAATGGTATTGGACGGATGATCAAGGAGTAGAGCATGCAATTGCTGAAGCCACATCGAGGGAGTATCATATTCTACCAGAAGATGAAGGGAAACAACTTTCATTAAAAATCACGCCTAGATCAAATTATGGTGGAGAAGGGAAACCTGTGACCGTAAAAGCGTCTACTACGGTAAGTAAGCCGGAGTCAAGCGTCAAAGTGCAAAGTTTATCGCCTGCAAATGGGACGGAAAACGTGAGTACCTTTGGAATGATAGAAATTACTTATGACAATATGATTCTTACTCATCAACCTTTTATTGGATTTGTGATTAAAGATGCAACTACAGGTGATGTAGTAGCAAGCTATAACTCGACCGAAGAGTATGTAATAAATGGTGAAAAGTTAATTATTTTTCTAAAGGATTTGGAGCCTTATACAAGATATTCAGTTGAAATTCCCGCAAATTTCCTATACTTTGACAACGGTGATGGTTCACTTGTTGAAGGTCCGACAATCGGGATGGGATCAGGTAAGGAACCTTGGACGTTCAGAACGTGGGCACCAATCTAAGCAGAGTATACAATTCTTTCAATTCATAAAATAATCACGGAGGTTATCATATGGGTCATCCGAATAAAAAGCGTGTTAGAGTCAAAAGAACAATGTCTAGTTTAATCGCTTTATCGCTCCTATCCTCACTCGCATTGCCGAGTATCGCAGGAGCAGCACCATCAGAGACGTTCAAGATTCAAATTGATAGTGTCAGTGTACAAGCAGGACAGTCAGTTCATGTGCCTGTAACTTTGAAGAAACCAGAACGCAATGAGGTAACCAGCTACAATATGCAGGTTGACTATGATTCAACCGCTTTGGAAATTGTTCGCATCACCCCGAAATATGGGAAGACGGAATACCCAGGCTGTGCGGAAAATACAGAAGGCTGCTTCCAGTATCATTTCGATAATGAATCAGGCTGGGTACGTATTATCTGGGCAGATTTTACGGCCGGAAATCACAACATTTCATCTGAACAGCAACTATTTGATATCGAATTTAAGGCGAAGAGCAATGCCACCTCAGGTGTTAAACAGCTCACCATTCAAAATGACTCCGAACATTGGAACTTCAGTAACTCAATCTATCAACAACCTGCTGAATGGTCCGGCGGAGCAATTACGATTACAGGTGGAGGTTCATCTGGTGGTGGGAATTCAGGCACGCCTACACCGTCCAACCCGTCTACACCACCTACATCTTCTACAGGTGGAACACCATCTACAAGTACATCGCAGGCAGCTACGACGACTCCTTCGACGCCTGCAGTAACCAAAGGTGTAGATATTTATGTCAATGGACTGAAACAGGAGCAGTCGGCAACGGCTTCCACATCGACGATTGGTAATCAGGTGACGACTACCGTGAAGGTGGATAATGAGAAGGTTATTACTCAAATCGGCAGTGGACTAAGATCGGTCATGCTCCCAATTACAGGCACAGGTGCTGACAAAGTAGTTGGTGAACTGAATGGTAAACTGGTGAAAGCGATGGATGGAAAAGATGCAGAGCTTATCCTCCAAACGGATTTTGGTACCTATACACTTCCGGCGAACCAGCTGCAAATTGATCGACTTGCGTCTGAACTAGGAGCAGGTTCATCACTAGACAATATCGTTATTCAGCTGACGGTTTCCAAAAGCTCTGAAACCACTAAAGCCATTGTGGAAGCAGCGGCAGCCAAACAAAGTAACACAAGCATCGTTGGTTCACCTATCGATTTTGAAGTTAGAGCAACTGTAGGTGAGAAGCAAGTTCAAGTGAATCAGTTCGACACGTATGTAGAACGCACAATTACACTACCAGATGATATTGACCCTACCAAAATCACGACCGGAGTAGTGCTGCTATCTGATGGAAGTGTGTTACATGTACCTACCAAAGTAAGTAATACAGACGGTCACTATTCGGCTGTTATTAACAGTCTGACCAATAGCACGTACGCATTGGTGTATCATCAGGCCGCATTTGACGATATCGCATCACATTGGAGTCGTAACGATGTGGAGGATCTTGCGTCCCGTATGATTATCCAGGGAACATCAGAAGGTACTTTTGCGCCAGATCGCAGCATTACACGTGCGGAGTTCACGGCAGTTCTTCTGCGTAGTCTTGGGTTGCATACTCCAAAAGGAACAGAAGCGATTGCATTCTCGGATGTTTCGGAGAGTAGTTGGTATGCGGGTGAAGTGCAGACGGCGGTTTCCTATGGTCTAGTAAACGGTTATTCAGATGATAGCTTCCGTCCTAGTGGTGTTATTACACGTGCAGAAGCGTTAACGATCATATCTCGTGCCATGAATTTAGTGGAATTGGAACAAGCTTCCTCATCTGAGACGGCAGCGTTGTTAAGTTCCTATACCGATGGAAATAGCGTACAGACGTGGGCTGCAGATCCGGTGGCATCAGCCATTAAACAAGGCTTGGTCGAAGGCAGTGACGGCAAAATAAAAGCGAATTCATCTATTAGTCGTTCTCAAACTGTAACAATTGTTAAACGCCTCTTGAGCAAGGCAGGGCTTATTTAAGTAAAAGAGTATGCTTAATATACTTGATAGAATTTAAAGAGAGTGCTCGTCCCGATAGGGGCGAGGCTTTTTTTGTTCCGATGTAGCTTAGAGCCTCAGTTACACTGTTGCCCAATCATATTGCGTTTGTCGAAGCAGCAGGACATCTGATAATATAGAGTAGGTGAATCCGATTCACAACTCTTATGAATTATTTGTATGTAAAGAGATAGATAGAATCATTCCGATGAATATCAATCCCTGATTAAATCAACTATAGAAACTGATAAATGGTTTAATATGGAGAGCTTTGTAGTAAAGCTGCTCAAAGCACATCGTGCATTCAGGCTGTGCCAGGTACATGTCTGCTAATGTATGTGAATAGTTGAACATAACAATACTTATATAATCTTATCTCAGAATCTATTGAAGAATGGAGCCGTCCGATGAAATATCGCAATATGGAAGATTGTATTAACGATCTGGAGCAGCATGGACATCTGATTCGTGTGAAGGAAGAGGTTGATCCGGATCTAGAGATGGCAGCGATTCATATGAAAGTGTTTGAAGCTCAAGGGCCTGCATTGTTATTTGAACAGGTAAAAGGTTCTAAGTTCCGGGCACTTTCCAACCTTTTTGGCAACATGGAACGTAGTAAATTTCTATTCCGTGAGACGCTTGAAGGTGTGCAACGTGTCATGGAGGTACGGGGAGACCCGATGAAAGCCTTGAAAAGGCCTTTTGCCCATATGGGGACAGCTCTCGCTGCCTGGCAGGCTTTGCCTAAGCAAAAATCGATTAGCTTGCCGGTGTCTGCTCAGGAAATTCAAATTTCAGATTTGCCATTGATTAAACACTGGCCGATGGATGGAGGCGCATTCGTAACACTGCCTCAAGTTTATTCGGAAGATCCGGACAAACCAGGCATTATGAACTCCAACTTAGGGATGTACCGTGTACAGCTTAGTGGTAATGAGTATGAAATGAACAAGGAGATTGGACTGCACTACCAGATTCACCGGGGAATCGGAGTGCATCAGGCAAAAGCAGTCAAAAAGGGTGAGCCGTTAAAAGTTAGTATTTTCATCGGTGGACCACCTGCGCATACGTTATCTGCTGTAATGCCGCTGCCCGAAGGACTTAGTGAGATGACCTTTGCCGGACTGCTTGCCGGACGCCGTTTCCGGTATAGTTACAAGGATGGTTATTGCATCAGTAACGATGCTGATTTTGTTATTACAGGAGATATTTATCCTGGGGAAACGAAACCGGAAGGACCCTTCGGTGACCATCTCGGATACTACAGCCTTACGCATGAGTTCCCGCTAATGAGAGTGCACAAGGTGTATGCTAAACCTAATGCAATTTGGCCATTTACTGTCGTTGGTCGTCCGCCGCAGGAAGATACGGCATTTGGTGACTTGATCCACGAAATAACAGGTGATGCGATCAAGCAGGAGATTCCAGGTGTGAAAGAAGTCCATGCCGTCGATGCTGCGGGTGTGCACCCGCTCTTGTTTGCAATCGGAAGTGAGCGTTATACACCGTACCAAGTGGTCAAACAACCAACAGAGCTACTGACCATCGCTAACCGCATTCTGGGTACAGGACAGCTTAGTTTAGCGAAGTATCTATTTATTACAGCCGAGGATCAACAACCGCTGAGCACCCATCGGGAGGTTGAATTCCTGACTTATATCTTAGAGCGGTTAAATCTGAAGAGAGATATCCATTTCTATACGAATACAACAATTGATACACTCGATTATTCGGGCACGGGCTTGAATAGCGGGAGCAAGGTTGTTTTTGCAGCTTATGGAGATCCAGTTAGAGAGTTGTGTAAGGAAGTGCCTGAGACATTGAAGGGAATCCGTGGCTATGACAATCCTCAGCTAGTCATGCCGGGAATTGTGTCCTTGCAGACGTCGCCGTTCATTAGTTATGAAGACACTGTGAAGGAAATGGACGCATTTACGGCATTGCTGAAGGAGAAGGGGGACGTGTCTTCGTGTCCAATGATTATTTTGTGCGACGATAGCACATTCATCAGCGACAATCTCAGCAATTTCTTATGGGCAACATTTACCCGCAGTAATCCATCCCATGATATGTACGGGGTCAATAGTGGATATGAGAACAAGCACTGGGGTTGTGACCAGATCATTATTGATGCACGTGTGAAGCCACATCAAGCTCCGCCACTCATTGCCGATCCAGCGGTAGAGAAAAGAATAGAACGTTTATTTGCCAAAGGTGGGAGCCTGGCTTCCATTAAAATCTAATCAACATAATTGAATTCGATGAGCAGTCCAAATACTTCATTTGGGCTGCTTTTCACATACATAAATGAAGGCGCTTAACATTATATAGCTCATTCACTGTGAATTAGCATTTTTAGCGTAATGCGCATGAGAATAAAGTCTTAGTTATTCGTGTTTCCCGTTGTGATTAAGGTCATAAGAACTATGGATAAAATGGTCGAAAAACTCGATATAAAGAAGTAGAGGGATTTTTGGAACCCATGTTACGTGGGAGCCGTTGACTATAAATGAAACATTCAGGGGGAATACCGAGTTGAGAATCCATATTATGAACCTGCAAGACGGAGATCGTCTAACTGCTGACACGTTTAGCGATGCAGGATTACACGTTTTGGGTCAAGGGACTGTACTAAAAAGTGAGGATATTACCTTACTGATGCAGCACCGTGTGGACTATGTGGATATCGAACCACGCGAGGAAGAAATTACAGAAGCTGAATTTTTTGCAGCCGCTGCGGTACATTCGACTAGAATGAATGGAGATATACCTCCCGAAGAAGAAATGAAATCGCAATTTGTGCAAACCGTACATAATTATCAATCTGCATTTCTTGAGGCGCTCACTGTGGGGAAATTTAACGCCACGATGGTAGACGATGCGCTACAGCCAATGGTTGAAGGTTTGGATGAGCAAAAGGACGTTGTTCACTTGCTGATGATGCTGGAGCGGGACGATGTAAATAACTACACACATTCCATTCAAGTTGGACTATTGTCCTTCTATATGGCTACCTGGTTGGGATACTCTCCGAAGGAGTGTTATCAAATTAGCCGCGGAGGATACCTGCACGATATCGGGAAATGCAAAGTATCTCATCGCATCCGGAATAAAACGGAGCCTTTAACACCAGATGAGCAGTTAGAGTACCAGCGCCACACCATCTATGGGCATGACATTATTAAGAGCTCCATGAGAGATGAGGCTACAGCCCTTGTTGCACTCCAGCATCATGAACGTGAAGATGGCTCAGGATATCCAATGCAGATCAAGAAAGACGAGATACACCCATATACCCAAATCGTCTCCGTGGCGGATGTTTATATCAGTATGAGATCAGGGGATTTCGGAAGTAGTAATCCAAACTTGATCAACAATCTGCGCGATATTTATTCCATGGGCTTCGGTAAATTGAATGAAAAGCCAGTTCAGGCGTTAATGCAGCATTTATTGCCTAACTTTATTGGTAAACAAGTGTTGCTTAGCAATGGAGAGAAGGGGGTTATTGTTATGAATAATCCATCTGATATCTTCAAGCCATTGATTAAAGTGGAATCAGAGCAGTACCGCGACCTGTCCAAGGAACGTAGTCTCTCAATCGACGACTTAATTATTAACAGCTAGTCTCAGCAAATTAGGAATGATAGATAAGAAGTTGAAAGAGTCTCCTGTACAACCGGGAGGCTTTTTTTGGCATCATATATCATCTACTACATTGTTCTTCCAACCGAGGAACGGTATACTTTCCCTGAACCCTATGATTCTATCAACGAAGTTCATCCTCGTCAGTGTATTACTGTGAACATCCAAAAGGGGAGATTTACTTGATTCAAGTTGTAACGGAGATAACCATTAACGCGCCAATTGAACGATGCTTCGATGCTGCTCGTGACATTGATTTACATACGCAGACCGTATGGAGACATACCCGTGAACAAGCAGTTTCGGGGGTGACTACAGGTCTTATTCGGGATGGAGATACGGTAACTTTCGAAGCGACACATTTAGGAGTGCGTCAGAGATTGACCTCTGAGATTGCGGAGTATGAGCGTCCCTATCGCTTTGTTGACCAGATGCTGAACGGTGCTTTCAAAAGTATGCGTCATGAACACAGCTTCACCCAGCTGGATAATCACACTACACGTATGACCGATACGCTTAAATTTGAGGCGCCTCTTGGTATTCTGGGTTGGATTGCTGAACGAATTGTATTGAAACGATATATGACGGCATTCTTAGAGAGTCGAAATCGGAAGTTGAAGATGATTGTGGAGTCAGGTTATGTCAGACCTGTCTATAATGACAATAGTCAAAATGTGAATATACAGACAAATAAAAATAACTAAAGGAGCGATCTCTTATGGAAAATGGATATTTTGTCGGCTGGGGAACACTTGCCTTAATTAATGCTGGACTTGCACAAGGAAAAAACAGAAGTGGTTTAAACTGGTTCCTGCTTTCCCTTTTGCTTGGCCCGTTAGCAACGCTATTTCTCGTTTTATCGAGTAAATATTAGACGCCAAGTAGTCAGTCAAGATAAAGCGTATTACTTTTAACCATGAGCGGCTTGCCTTGTTACGAAACGATCCCATATCCAAAATACGAGAGCAGCGGCGCTCACCCCTGCACCTAACCAGCATACACCGATCCAGCCTGTTAAGGCGTACATCTGCGTAGAAGCGATGGAACCGACGGCACTTCCGATGGAATAAAAGATCATATATGCAGCAGTTAAACGGCTCTGTGCCTCAGGACGTACTGCATAAATGAGACTTTGATTCGATACATGTACGGCTTGCACGGATAGGTCAAGAAGAATTACACCTACGATCAGATACCCTAGCGAATGATGGATATAGCTAATAGGCAGCCAGGATGCAAGCAAAATAAGTAGCGAAATTCCAGTGGTCTTTTGCCCAAGACCTTGGTCTGCGAGCTTACCAGCCCGTGTAGCTGCAAGTGCACCGGCTACACCCGCCAGCCCGAATGCGCCAATCGCCGTGTGAGAAAGGTTGAACGGTGAATCGCTTAGAGGCAAAACCATGGAAGTCCACAATATACTAAAGGCTGTGAATACGAGCATGGCTAGCACTCCGCGTACACGCAAAATGCGCATATCCCGATACAATTGAAGGACAGTCAACAGCAACGTGCCATAGCGAAGTGTCGCTGTGATGGATTGCTGTCTGGGCATGATCAAGCTCATAGCAACCACTCCCAGCAAGGTTAAACTGGCAGAGACGAGATAGACTGATCGCCAGCCGAGCCAATCGTTTAACACGCCGGCAACCGTTCGAGCCAACAAAATACCAATAACAATTCCGCTCGTAACCAAACCTACAATATACCCGCGCTCCGAAGGGGAGGCAAGGGAAGCCGCAGAGGCAACGAGAGTTTGTGTAACGACAGCCAACAGACCAACGATGGCCATGCCAATAAATAAAACAGAGCTTGACCCAGCTGTTCCAACAACAACTAAAGCGAGTATAGATAGGGACATTTGCACGATGATTAGTTTTCGTCGATTCAGAAGATCTCCTAAAGGTACCAGTAACAACAAACCTATGGCATAACAGATTTGCGTTACTGTAACTACAATGCCTATGGAAGAAGTCGCGATGTTAAACTCTTGAGCCATGGAATCGAGTAGAGGCTGAGCATAGTAGATGTTTGCGACCGCAAGACCGCTGCATAATGCAAATATTACAGCGACCATTCGGGAGATACCGGGTTGTTTCTGTGAGGTGAGCTGAATTAGTTGAGCTGAGGTATTCATAAAAGACTCCTTTTTGAGATAGTAAAGTATGTATTTAACATAATGTACCGATCGATACATAATTATTACGTAAAACATACTCCACATTTCAGAAGGAAGTCAATTGATTTATTATTTTACTGTGAATTGAATTAGACAAAATGATGACCTTGTTTGACATGTACTACAGTGAAAGATATATTTTTATTTGTACTTATCGATATTAAAAGAGGTGTTAAAATGGCAAGACAGCGGGAATTTGATCTCGATCGAGCACTTGACGCTGCAATGCATATTTTTTGGGATAAAGGATATGAGGCTGCGTCACTTCGTGACCTTACAACAGGCATGGGTATTCAGCGCCCAAGCTTGTATGCTGCGTTTGGAGATAAGAAGGAATTGTTTGAAACGGCACTACGCAGGTATACAACCCAGCATGCAGCGAAAGTTCGGTCGATGCTCCAACAGGGAGAGAGTGTGATAGAAGCGTTTCGGAGACTCTTTGAGCATATTGGGTCTGAGGGGGACGTTACTGATCCTCGGCATGGTTGCTTTTGCATTAATACGATGGTTGAACTCGCGCCTCATGATCCGAAGTTTGCGGTTCTGACACGAGAGCACCAGATGTATCTAGCTGTGCTTTTCCAGGAATTGATTGAGCGTGGTCAGCGTTCCGGGGAGATCTCCAGTCATCTACATGCCACTTACATTGCACAGTCACTCGTTGTATCAATGATTGGTTTGACCGTCATGATGAAATCAGCACCTGATCGTTCATTTGTCGAGCAAAGTATTGAGGCCACATTATTATGTTTGAAGAGTAACGGGGGCTAAACTCAGGCTGCTTGTAGAAGGGATATCCCGGTGTCTTATGCAGAAATGAAAAGAAACCACACCCAAAAATGGAATAATATGAAACCATATGTATAAATAAACGTAAATATATACATAGACACTCGGTTTACTTGTCGAACGATTCAACAGAGTAATTACATACTAGAGGGAGTGATAAGATGCAGGTGGTCTGGCAACGAAGTCTTCTTATTGCGTATTATTTGATCTGGGTTCTATTGCTCAGTACAGGAAAAATGGGCATACTGTCATTTATTTTAACGACATTTTCGGTGGTTGCATTCATCGTAATACTTATTTCATTAACTACAACTGACCAATATAAGGTAGACCAGTTTGTATTCAAATTACGTGGAGTAGCTCAGATGACAGTAGCGGTTGTTTTGACGACTCTGCTCATCAAATTAATATTCCTGTTCGTGTGAGAGTCGGAAGCATATTCCGACTCTTTGTTCTGTGGTTATCTTGTGGGGGGCTCAGTCGAACGAATCATGGCAAGACTGGATTCTCGCACGATTAGACGTGGTTCAAATTGAATATGTTCATATTCCTCGGTATGGCGATCTCGAATTCGTTTTAACAACAATTCAGTCGCAAGTCTAGCAACCTCCTCACCCATAATGGAAACAGAACTAATCTGCGGTGATGTCACTGTAGTCCATTGATTATTATCTATACCTACAACAGCAACATCCTCTGGTACGCGTACTCCTAACTCTTTAAAGCGATTCACAAGTCCGATGGCAACCATGTCATTAATGGCATACACCGCATCCGGCATATGAGTTAATCCATAGAAATAGTCTGCCGCATTGGCTCCTGTGTTCAATGAAAAATCTTCTCCGAAATATACGAGAGAGATATCCACTTGCCCAAGTGCCTGTTCATAAGCTCGATAACGTTCCTCAATAATATCTTTGGGTGCTCCGGCATATGCAATTCGTGTCCGACCAATCTTGATCAGATGCTCCATCACGAGTTTTCCTTCAGGCTTGGAAAGTGAGACGATATCTGCTTTCATACCTGGTTCGAGTTTTTTGCCATAATTGATCAGAGAAATAGGCAGTGGAGCCTTATCAATGAGATTAGGCAAGGTTTTGGGATAAGCGAGTGGCATGAAAATAAGTCCGTCAACATGCAGTTTTTTGATCGTGCGAATCGTTTCTAGCTCTGTGCGTGCATTACCGGCGGTATTAATCTGAACAACATGGTAGCCGTGCTGCTTCGCTGTTTGTTCAACCGACCAAGATATTTCAGGAATGATTGCGTTGCGGATATCAGGCACAACGAGTGCAATCTGATTCGTCTGACGAATCTTCAGACTTTGTGCAGACGTATTCGGAACAAACCCTAATTCTTCAATAGCTTGCATGATCCGATCTCTCGTCTTGCTACTGATGCCTTCGGAGTTGTTAATGGCTCTGGATACCGTCGCGATGCCTACACCTGCGTGTTCGGCGACATCCTTAATCGTGACTTTTTGATCTTTACCCATGATGATATGACCTCACTTTAATTACCGGAAACGATTCCTGATATATGATCAATAAACGATATTTTTTTGCCTGCTTTATAATTATATCACTTGTACGTAGGTTGCAATACATGCTTGCAGAGAAGCTATGCTGTAAAATGGATTCCATCCTGGTATAACTAATGGTATAGCTGATTGAAAAACAGCTTATAGTCACGGACAAGTTACCGATACCTGAGATGTGAGTTAATTTAAAACGCAAAAAAAACATGAAATCGACATATTTCTGGGCAAATATGTTTGACAGCGTATTTAAACTATGACATATTTAACTACGGAAACGTTTCCGATTATAATATATAATTTATCATCTAGGAGATGAACAAAATGAAAGCACTACGTTGGCATGGTGTCAAAGATTTACGTCTCGAAAAAATTGAGGAACCTCGTCCTAACCAAGGACAGGTAAAAATAAAAGTTGAATGGTGCGGAATTTGTGGTAGTGATCTGCACGAATATACGGCTGGACCTATTTTTATACCTGCTCAAGCACCGCATCCGCTAACAGGGGAACAAGCTCCTATCGTTATGGGGCATGAGTTCTCAGGACAAGTTGTTGAAGTGGGTGAAGGAGTAACCCGTTTCCAAGCTGGAGATCGGGTAGTGGTTGAACCAATTTATGCATGTGGTCATTGTGAAGCATGCAAACAAGGTAGATATAATCTTTGCGATCAAATGGGCTTCTTGGGTCTTGCAGGTGGAGGTGGAGGATTCTCCGAATATGTGACTGCGGCCGAGAACATGGTGCATTCTATTCCAGATGCGATCTCCTATGAGCAAGGGGCTTTAGTAGAACCTTCCGCTGTGGCTCTGCACGCGGTTCGTCAGAGTAAACTAAAAGTAGGGGATACTGCCGCTGTATTCGGCGCGGGTCCGATTGGGCTATTGGTGATCGAAGCTCTCAAAGCATCGGGTGCCTCCGATATATATGTAGTGGAGTTATCAGCTGAACGCAAGGCAAAAGCTGCAGAACTTGGTGCGATTGTGATCGATCCTACCGAGTATGATGTGGTGTCCGAGATTCATTCACGCACAGCAGGTGGAGTCCACGTCGCGTACGAAGTAACGGGAGTTCCGAAGGTACTTCAACAAGCTATGGACACGACTCGAATTGGCGGGGAATTGATGATTGTTAGCATTTTTGAACAGGAAGCACCGATTCAGCCTAATTCTATCGTAATGAAGGAACGTACAGTGAACGGGATTATTGGTTACCGTGATGTATTTCCAGCGGTAATTAGTCTGATGGAGAAGGGTTTCTTCCCAGCAGAGAAACTGGTTACCAAACGAATTTCACTTGATGAAGTCGTCGATCATGGCTTTGAAGCATTGTTAAAAGAGAAGAATCAGGTGAAAATTCTAGTCAAGGCTGAATAAAAAAACATTACAATTTTCCAGCAGCGATTTGTATTAATCGATAAGCAACTTTCGGTTAGTGCAATATTGCTCCCGCTCAATGCTCCGGTTAAACGACGTATGGACAACCCATCTCAGTATGTGGTTGTCTATTTTTTTGCACAAAACGGGCGGAATTTGTTGCGTAGGTGTATACTTCAACATAATATACAAAGATACATTTTGTATCATCATAAATTGAAGATATTTAAAATGAAGGAGGAAGAGGGTATGCAGAGTGGAACGAAATGGACAGCTCTGATTCTATCTGTCGTCGCAGGTGTAGGTGGAATGATTATCGGCAGCACAAAATTGAAAAATAATACTTCTGCAAGTGTACAGCCAAGAGCTGAACGTGCCGTTACCAATGCAACGAGCAGAACCACAGCAGCTGTAATGTCGACAGATGTAACTGCTGTAGTTGAATCCCTAGGTAAGCCATTCAAGAAAGCACCATATGCTAACAATGTCTGGGATCTGCAGCTCTACAGGGGGAAGATTTATATGGGACATGGAAACAGCAGTAACGTAGGAGTAGCCCCTAATGCTGGACCAATCCCTATCATCTATTATGATACGATAACTTCAACCTTCCAAACTCAGACGGTGAGTAGTAGTAATCCAGGCATTCTACCCACGACGAAGATGTTCGTAGACGAAGAACAGATTGATATATACAAAGTGCTCGATGGTAAGTTGTTTATCCCAGGTAATGATTCGGACGGAGAGAGCTGGGGGCTAGGTAACTTCTATCGATTGGACGGCGAGATCTGGACTAAATATCGTAATTTACCACTTGGCGTACATGTGTATGATCTAGCCTCGTATAGAGGTAAACTGTTTGCTGCCTTGGGTACAGAAGATAAACCGACGGTTCTCATTTCACATGACCAAGGAGAGAGCTGGCAGCATTACGGAACAATTAATACGTATGGGTATAGAGCGTATACGTTGTTTCAAATCGGTGGCAAGTTATATGCATCAGGCATGATGTATCCGGCGAACAATATTTGGGGAGATAGAACCTATATTCTAGAGATTAATACAAATCTTCAAAAGAGAGATGTTGTTATCTATGGAAGTAGAATGTTGCCTGGTCTAACGTATCAACTTGGAACAACCCCATACAATCGAATAGGGAAGAATGTAAACTTCGATAACAAATTGTTGTATATCGCAGGTCAGGTCTTCAATGACGGACAATTGACGCCAAGATCATTAAATGTCATGACAGCGATTAATCAAGCACGACGTGTTATTTTGCCGGATACTGCTGCATTGCCAACAGACGTACTCGCGCGTGAGGGTAAGGCATATGTGCTGACGTATACTAGACAAAATTTGAACTATATTAATCGTATATATGAGACGACGGATCTAGTGACGTGGACTGAAATTCTATCTTTTGAACAGGATACGTATGCGAGGTCGTTTGAGGAGAGTGAAGGAGACTTTTACTTTGGCCTCGGAACTGATCCAGACGTACTCTCTGCTTCTTCGGGTAAATTGCTTAGAGTGAGACGCGACAATATTGCTATCAATTCTAATTAAATCATTAACAGGGATATTATGGATTATATAATATGCTTCATCCACATTATTGGTTACGGGAGAACAGCCGATAATCCAAACAGCGAGCAGGTATATTACAGCAGATCTACGTAAGATGGACAAATTGCTGTGAAGTCTGCTCTATTTTTTATTTCAAAAAATAGCAATCAACGAGCATAAAAGCGTGAACGAACGAAATAACGAAATAACGAACAAACCAAAAGAAAGCGGGGTTACATCCCTCTATAATAATTATTTCAATATATGAAAAATTCACAATAGAAAATGATAATCGCTCCGCACTTTCTTATTCTCATCACCTTCCATCGCACACGCGCATTGAAAAAATACAAAAAGGTACCATACCGTACCTAGTTATGCAAAGCTTTTTTTGTGGCAACTTGTTCTTGGACAACCTATTTGAATCGTTGGTACGATTTCTGTCCACGGTATTTTGAAAATGGTACACCTTATGATAAGGTTATGCCTGAAAAGCAATGCAGTACATACCACTTATCTAGGGAGGATGAACATCCTTGAATCACAGTAAATCACACTCCAACACCATACTCACACATCTAGCCAAACGATATATGTTATTGCTAATCATCAGCTTATGTGTGCTATTAACCGCTTGCGGACAAACGAATACATCGGCTACATCACCAGAATCGAATTCGGGAACTAGCGATAGCGCATCACCTTCGCCTGAATCAAATAACAATCCGACAAATGGAGAGGGAAATGGAGCCGACTCGGACACAGACGAGAATACGCAGACTGAATCTGATCAAGTGACTCCACCGCAGGAGGAACAAGACCCGGTGAAAGAACAGCTTAGCCAACTGTCATTAGAAGAGAAAATTGGGCAGATGATTCTCGCAGGAGTACAGGGTACGGAGCTTGATGATCAAGGCAAGAAAATGATCTCCAATCAAAAGGTAGGCGGCATTATCTTCTATGCCAATAACGTTACAACTCTTGATGCCACAGCTAAGTTTATACAGTCCATTAAGCAAGCCAATCGTTCCAATCCAGTAGCAATCTTCATGAGTGTGGATCAGGAGGGTGGCAAAGTGAGCCGTATGCCCGATTCTGTGGAGTCCATTCCTTCGAATCGTACAGTTGGAGACACCAATCAGGCCAATCTGGCAGAAACGATGGGTCAATTATTAGCTAGACAAGTAAAACTCGTTGGCTTTAATCTTGATTTTGCTCCAGTGCTTGATGTGAACAGTAATCCGAAGAACCCGGTTATCGGGGATCGTAGCTTCGGTAGTTCTGCAGATCTTGTCGCTAAGATGGGTGTGGCGGAGATGAAGGGGCTGCGCAGTGAAGGCGTCATTCCCGTCGTGAAACATTTTCCTGGTCATGGGGATACGTCCGTAGATTCTCATCTGGATCTGCCGGTGGTGAACAAAACGTTGAAACAACTTGCAGAGCTTGAATGGATTCCATTCCAAGCGGCCGTGAAAGAACAAGCAGAAGCCGTTATGGTAGCACATATTCTATTCCCTAAGCTTGATCCAGATCATCCAGCTTCCTTGTCAGATGTCATCATCGGTGAACACTTACGAGGCAAATTCGGCTATGATGGAGTAGTAATTACGGACGATCTCAGTATGGGAGCGATTGCTAAGAACTATAAGCTGAATGAAGCTGCAATAACGACAGTACAGGCCGGAAGTGACATTTTGCTTGTGGCTCACAGCTATGAAAGTGCCAAGACGATTTTTGATACACTTTTGAATGCAGTACGAAATGGTAAAATTTCAGAGTCCCGAATTGATGAGAGTGTATATCGGATTTTATCACTGAAGCAACACTACAAACTTTCGGATGAACAGCAAGCTTCTGGCAACCTGAAGCAATTGAATGCAGACATCAAGGATTGGCGCAATGAGGTCGATATGCAGAAGTGAAGCTAAGCATTAGATAAGGAAAGGGCAGTGATCGCAATAAGCCCTTTCCTATTTATAATTTGATTACTCGTTAGAGGTGATGCCCAATATGTACACGGTATTAATTATTGAAGATGATCCCAAAATCGCTGGTCTGTTGAAATCTCATATTGAGCGATATGGAGATAGAGCAGTCATTGTTGAGGATTTTGAACAGGTGTTACAGCAGTTTGAGCTGCTCCAACCTCATGTTGTTCTAATGGATATTAACTTACCGAGTTATGACGGATATTACTGGTGTCGACAGATCCGTTCACTCTCGACTTGTCCAATCCTGTTCATCTCGGCGCGGAGTGGCAAGATGGATCAAGTGATGGCACTGGAGAATGGTGCTGACGATTATATTACGAAGCCATTCGAGCATGAGATTGTAATGGCTAAGATTCGAAGCCAGCTTCGCCGGGTGTATGGGGATTACGCTACACGCCATGAGGAACGCAAAGTGGAGTTGCATGGTTTAACGATTTTCTTAGAAAGTATGGAAATGCAGTTAGGTGAACAGAAGGTGCAACTGACGAAGAAGGAGACGATATTGCTCGAAACGTTATTGCGCCGTAGTCCAAAATTAGTCAGCAGAGAGACGATCTTGGAGAAGCTGTGGGACGATTCCTTCGTAGATGATAATACGCTTAGCGTTAATGTTACCCGTGTACGGAAGCGATTGAATGAGCTTGGCATTACAGATGCGTTGGAAACTGTACGTGGGTCGGGTTATCGGCTGAATAGTAATTGGAAAGACATCGCACAACCATGAAATTATTCATTAAAGAACATATTGTGTTAACCTGTTGGGTAGTTGGGATGTTACTCACTGTGGTGGCGGTATTCTGGTACGATGGTTATGATCATGGGTTGACCGCAACTTATGCCGTATTTCTTGGTCTCATCGTGTATATCGGTTATTTAACATATCGCTATATGTCTCATCGTGCATTTTACACTCGGTTGTCTCAGCCGATGGATTCGTTAAAAGAGTTCGTTCCGCTTTCTTCATCGGTGCCTTTGTCAGCCGCATTGGCCAAATTACTAGATTCGCAATATAGTCATTATCATACGGATTTGCACCGAATGGAGAAGCGTAAGCAGGAATACGTGACGTTCATGAACCAATGGATTCATCAGATGAAAACTCCGCTGTCTGTCATCGAATTAACAATTCAGGATCATGAGGACGATGACCCACGTCTCAGAAGTATTCGGGAGGAAGCGGATCAGATGAGACGCAGTCTGGAAAATGTTCTATATGTTGCTCGTCTCGAAACATTTGAACAGGATTTTACGGTAGAACCTGTATCGCTTAAAGAGGCAGGGGAAGCTGCAATTCACGAGTTAAAGCGCTTCTTTATTCGCAATCATGTCTATCCGGAAATGCAGATGGATCCATCTATTGTGGTACAATCCGATGCCAAATGGATACGGTTCGTTCTCGTCCAGCTATTATCCAATGCGATTCAGTATTCCACGGGCAATGGGCAGAAGATATATGTACGAGCTTACGAGCTCGAAAGTTCAATCATGCTTGAAGTGCAAGATCATGGGGTGGGCATTCCCACATCAGATCTCAAACGGGTGTTCCAGCCTTTCTTTACAGGAGAGAATGGCCGACATTTCAAAGAATCCACGGGTATGGGGCTATATATCGTAAAAGAAGTGTTGACCCAGATGAATCATCAGATTGAATTGCAGTCTGTTCAAGGAGAAGGCACAACCGTGAAGATTATATTTAATTCATGAAGCTATGGAGCTCAATATACTGGATTTCATATCAGAACTAATAAACATGTGTGAAATGAAAAGACGTCCGAAACTCTGTGAGAGGAAACGGCGTCTTTCTTTTTATTTTCTGAATGAGACGGTATTGAACCGTAACCTTACATTATTGTCATGTAGATGAAAGGTTAAGCCATAGGAGAAAAACAGCGGTTCGGATAGACTGAATGTATAAGTTGAAGGAAAGAGCTATGGAATGGAATGAACATTCAACATGCTTAATCCAACATAATGAGATACAGGTCAAGAGGAGTGGTTATCTGATGGAAATATGTTCAGTGCAACAGATTAGCAAAATTTATAAAGGTATTGTCTCACATGAAGCATTGTCAGGTATCGATTTAAGTATTCAAGAAGGTGAGTTTGTAGGCATCATGGGACCATCGGGTAGCGGCAAAACAACGCTGCTGAACATGATCTCCACAATTGACCATCCAACATCAGGAGAGCTTCGAATCGCAGGGCAGAATCCGTTTCAACTGGGGCACGACGAGCTCGCATTGTTCAGGCGTAGACAGTTGGGATTTGTTTTTCAATCCTTCAATTTGCTGAACACCCTGACCGTGAAGGAGAATATTGTTTTACCTCTTACCCTGGATGGAGTAGCCCTTCATGAGATGAATGAACGTGTTGAGCGACTTGCAGAGAAGCTGGGAATCACAGCGATTCTGGATAAGCGCACATATGAAATTTCTGGTGGTCAAGCACAGCGGACGGCAATTGCGCGAGCACTTATCCATGCACCCAAGCTGATTCTGGCTGATGAACCGACAGGGAATTTAGATTCTAAGGCTGCCCGAGACGTCATGGAAATGTTAGAACAGCGCAATCGGGAGGATCAAGCGACAATGTTACTGGTTACTCATGACGCTGTGGCGGCGAGTTACTGCAGTCGGGTTGTATTTATCAAAGATGGCAAGTTGTACAACGAGATACATTACGGCGATAATCGGGCGGCTTTTTACCAAAAGATTATTAATGTTTTATCCCTAATGGGAGGGTCAGGACATGAATTTTCGCCAGTTCGCTACTAATAATGTCGTTCGGAACAAAAGAATCTATCTGGCTCATTTCCTGAGCAGTACATTCTCTGTCATGATCTTTTTTATCTATGCCTTGTTATTATTTCACCCCGATCTAAGTGAGGGGTTGAAGGGCTCAAGTGAAACGGTCACATCGCTTGCTAATCAAGGATTTATTATTGCTGAGTTCATTATATTTATCTTCTCGTTTCTTTTCTTGTTGTACTCCGTTGGTTCATTTCTCAAGACACGCAAAAAGGAATTTGGTATTTTCCTGATCCTAGGCATGACGCGCAAGCAGATGAATCGACTTTTATTTATGGAAAACATGTGTATCGGCCTTGCCGCCATCATCACAGGAATTGGGCTGGGCTTAATCTTCGGCAAGTTGATTTTACTGATCTGTAGCTCTATGTTAGCTGTGGAAAATGGTTTGCGTTTCTATTTACCCTTGAAGGGTATGGCACTTACGATGGGTGCATTTCTACTGCTGTTTGTGGTCATCGCCTTATCTTCATCGCTGCTCATTCGCAAAGGGACACTGATTGACCTTGTCAAATCAGAGGAAAAACCAAAACCAGAGCCGAAGGCTTCTCGCTTGCTGGCATGGTTGTCCGTGGCTTTGATCGGTGGAGGATATGCGGGCGTGTTCACTTTTGTATGGGGATCGTATTCGTTTCCGATACTGTTTGGAAGTGTTCTATTCGTTATTGTAGGTACGTACTTGCTGTTTACCCAACTTAGTGTGTATACCATTCGGGCACTCAAACGCAATCAACGTCTATTTTTCCGCAAAACGAATTTGTTGTTTCTATCCGAGCTTACCTATCGGATGAAAGATAATGCTATTATGTTCTTTATGGTTAGTGTCATCTCAGCTTCGTCTTTCACGGGTATTGGAACCATGTTAGCTATTGCTGATCCGGGTCTGTCGTCCATGACGAATCCATATGCATTCACATATATGAATTCATGGGATACCGATGTGGCTGAGAAGCAGCTTAATCAGATTGAGGAGTCATTAATTGAACATGAAGTACCTTATGTCAGAGGTAGCTATGAAACCCTTTATGAGAATAATAACGGCAATCTGATTAAATTAAGTCAATACAATCATCTAGCCAAGGCACTTGGTTACGAAGAGCGAACACTGAAGCAGGATGAGGCATTTCTAACTCCAGGCAATCTAACGGAGCGTAAAAAGTTACGCGCACAGATTGATCAAGGCCTCTCATCAACGGAAACAAGTTTAGAAGTGGAAGACCAGCGCGAGCAGGTTCAATTAGTTGCCCCAGGTACCGAAATCGTGATTCCTGTAGAGTATGAAATGAGTCTGTATGTCGTTTCCGATGAGTTGTTTGACAAGGTCAAGCTGGCCTATTTTGAAGAAGCGAATCTGGATGCAACGTTCTACTCTAACCGAACAACCCAATTTGTCGTCAACGATTGGATGGGCACACGTAGCTTCGCGCCGGAACTCATTGAATCCCTTAGATCAGAGCCGCTGGAGCACGGTTACTTCTCCGTTAGCGCTCTTGTTGTAGATTGGCTGAATTCGAAGCAGACGAATGGGATCATTCTTATTCTGAGCGGCTTGATTGGCATCGTCTTCTTTACTTTTGCTGCAAGCTTCACGTATTTCCGCCTTTATGCTGATCTGGAGCGGGATGAAGAGCAATACCGTATGATTGGCAAAATGGGATTAAGTCGCCCAGAGCTTCGCCGAATGGTCACGCGTCAACTATTACTGATGTTTTTCCTGCCGATTCTGGTTGCGATCATTCACAGCTCCGTCGCTTTTATCGCATTGCAACAATTGGTCGATTTCTCCGTAGTGGGGTATACACTTCGAATTTTCTTGGTGTTCTCCTCCATGCAAGTGCTATATTTTGTACTTGTACGCTGGCGTTATCTACGCAACATGTATACGAAGTTGTCCTAGGAGTTGTTATAAATCTTACTTAAGGACATCTTTCATTGCTTAAAGGATGCGCATATATGTAACATCTTCAGAACCAACACCAGACCTGCGTTTGGTGTTGGTTGACTTTCATAAGCAAAGCGAAGTACTATTTCCTTAGATACATATTGTATCATTCGAAAAGGGATGCGAACAGTTCCTTTGAAGGAGGATTTAGTTTGAGCATAACCATGTCTCGGGGACAAGCTTACATACACCGATTGAATGATGGACGTAACGTATGGCTAGATGGTGATCGAATTCATGTAACCAACCATTCTGCGTTCCAAGGTACATTACAGACGATTGAAGGCCTCTTCAATCTGGTGGATGAACCAGAATCAAGAGATACCGTAGCATATTGGGATGAGAACATCAGTGGGTATGTGCATCGAGCGTTTCAAGTGCCGAATTGTAGGGAAGACCTTGAACACCGTGCCGGTGCATTTCGGTTGTGGTCTGAACGGACGTATGGCGTTATGAGTCGATTATCCGATTATGCACGCTCACGTCTAACGGGGTGGTACGCAACTCGCGAGGCTATGGCTAATCATGATACCTATTACGCGGACAAAATATCCAAGTATTACGAAGAAGCGAAACGCCATGATCTGTTCCTGACGATTGTGCAGCGTGATCCACAGATGAATCGTTCTTTACCGATAGGTGAAGATGAGGATGCGATGCTACGTATTGTACGAAAGAACGAAGAGGGTGTTGTGATCCGGGGTGCTAAGATGATTGCGACTGCGGCTCCGTATGCCGACGATATTCTTATTTATCCTGTACAACGTATTCCTGGGGATAAACCGGAGCTGGCTCATATGATGATTGTGCCTTTGAACAGCACGGGCTTGCACGTATTATGTAGAGAATCGTTCGCTGCAACGGATAAGCAGTCTTCCCACCCATTAAGTCATCAATATGATGAGATGGATGCCGTCTTATTTTTTGAAGATGTATTGGTTCCTTGGGAACGTGTGTTACTTCATCAAAATCCAGAAGCGGTGTGGCAGATCCGTTGCAATGAAGCCTCCGCCAGCCTAGCCTACCATCAAAGTGTCATTCGTCTGTATTCTAAGCTAGAGTTCGTTACAGCCATCACCTCTTCCATTGCCCAAGAAATTGGCGTGGACTCCTTCCTCAATGTGCAAGAGCAGTTGGGAGAGATGATCAGCCAGATGCAGACGATTGAGGGATTAATTATTGCTGCGGAAGCAAAAGCCAAGCCGGATGTGTACGGAAATTGGCTTCCTGAATTTAAGTACATTGAAACTGCGCGGAACTTAGGCAACCGTTATTATCCACGTTCCATCGAAATTTTGAAAACAATTGCCGCGGGTGGACTTATTCAGATTCCATCCGGAATGCCAGGTACGAACAAGCCCTTGGAGCATATGATCCATCAGTATTTAGGTGGTGTGACGATATCGGCACAGGAGAAAACAAGACTCTTTCAATTGGCTTGGGAGCTTACGGGAAGTCCGCTGGGTGCCAGACATGATCTATATGAGCGCTTCTATGCAGGTGACCCACTCCGCAACCGTGCGAATCAGTATATACAATATGACAAACAGCACTTGGTTAATCGAGTTAAGCCTTGGCTGAAAGCATAATATAACGTCCTAAGCTGTGACTTTACTAACGATTTCGTTTGAATAGTCACATCGTAGAGCAAGATTCAACCGCCTGGGTTTACGAACCTGGGCGTTTTATTTAGATTATCTTTAGAAAGGGTTTAGGTTGTATTAAGAGACGTAGGTTATAGTAGGTATATGAACATTCTAACTTAACACTGAAATGAGAGGGAACGTATGAGATACACATTGTTGATTGCAGATGACGAACCCGAAATTGTGGAACTGCTTCAACTGTATTTGGAGAAGGACTACAACATTTTAACCGCTGCAAATGGAGAGGAAGCATTACAGTGCATACATTCCAATCCAATTGACCTAGTTATCTTGGACATAATGATGCCTGTTATGGATGGTCTACAGTTGATCAAACAGATCCGGGCTACCTATCATATGCCAGTACTCTTTTTATCTGCGAAGAGCCAGGATCATGACAAGATTTTGGGACTTGGACTAGGAGCTGATGACTACATATCCAAACCGTTCAACCCACTTGAGATTGTGGCTAGAGTCGAGGCTTTGTTAAGACGGGTCAACCAATTCGATGCACTGGAACTATCGGCACCTCAAGAGGCAACCCGCACGCTTGGTGAGCTATCTCTTGATCGTTCCAAATGTATGTTGTATCGCTCGGGACGACCTGTGACGTTAACCTCAACAGAGTATAAAATTGTGGATCTGCTGTTAGAACAACCGGGCAGAGTATTTACCCGCAAAAAAATATACGAAGCGGTGTGGGGAGAGTACTATGCGCATGAAGACAGCACCATCATGGTGCATATCAGCAACATTCGCGAGAAGATTGAGCGTGATTCCAGGCAACCCGAATATTTGAAGACGATAAGGGGATTAGGATACAAAATTGAAGCGCCTATGGAAAACTAGAGAAAAGAGACCGCTGCATACGTCGCTGACACTGGACTTTCTGTTATTTAACTTCTTTCTGCTATTACTCGTACTGGTTGTATATATTATCGTATCACTTGATGTCGTTGATTTTCGTATCTCTGACCATATCGTCGATCCCGATCTGAATGTAGAAGCGCATGTGTATGTGGCTGAACTGGAGAAGGCAAGGGGTCAGGAAGGTACGGGGGTCACGTCCAATATCGAAACGCAGCGACTGGAGGATAGCGGTGGATGGTTAGAGATTTTGAATGCAGATCGCTCCGTTGTAAGTTCAGTAGGCAGTAAAAAGGACGCCATTAACCAGTACACGGAGTCCGAGTTATTTGCCAAGTTAGAAAATCGCAGCGACCAGCCCTATTATTATTCCATTTCCCCGTTCGTAGCAGAGGGAGAAGCAAAGTACCTTTTACTCAAACTTCCACGGGATCTGGTAAGCATTCGGATGAATGATAACCAACTGATTACTAATCTCAAGCATCCCTTGCCATTTTACATCTTGGTAGGTATTGGACTTCTGCTCGTGCTGACGATTGTATACAGCTATTGGGTTGCCAAGCGAATTAAGAAACCGCTTCGAGTGTTATCGCTGGGGCTCACCCAAATGATTCGGGGGAATTACAGTACACGCATGTCCATATCTGCCGAGAAGGAGTTTGTGCAGATTGGTGAGACCTTTAACTTTATGGCAGATGTGATTGAGAAGACGTCGGCCGAGAAACGTTACGCGGAAGAAAGCAAGCAACGACTCATCGTGGATCTTTCGCATGATCTCAAGACACCGATCACCTCGATTCAAGGTTATGCTCAGGCGCTGGTTGAAGGTCGTGTTGGTGATGCGGAGAGACAACAACGGTATCTAGGCTACATTCACAATAAATCTGTACAAGTTGCACGAATGATCCAAAATATGCTGGAACTGCTCAAGGTGGATTCACCCGACTTCCATATGAGCATCAAGCAGCGTGAGATTGGAGAATTTGTGCGTGAGATTATGGCCGATACGTATGGGGAAATTGAGCAAAATCAGTTTGTACTGCATGTCCTCGTACCAGATGAAGAAATCTATGCCCGGTATGATCCGGAGCTGTTATCTCGAGTCATCCAGAACTTGATTACGAATGCACTTGCATATAATCCAAGAGGTACAGCATTACGCGTAGAGTTGATCCCGCAGGAAACGCATGTCTCCATTGAAGTCGCTGATACTGGGGTAGGTATACCCCAGAATTTATGGGCAACGATTTTTGATCCGTTTGTCCGAGGGGATGCAGCGAGATCGGGAACGGGCGGAACTGGACTCGGGCTCGCTATTGCCAAACGTAATACAGAGAAAATGGGTGGACACCTAACGTTATCACAGCGAGGAAGGGAAACTACCATCTTCACCATTGTCATACCAAAATAAAAGAGATGTAGCCGATCCGTATACGATTTTCACATCATGTATAGAGGGCTCGCCATACACTCGCACATTAGAAATGGGAATCTGGAGGGGACATATTGTTCAAAGTAAAAAACTCATTTGTACGATTCAGCATTGGATTAGCTCTTGTGCTGATCAACATCTATCTATTATCCAAAGTGAGCTTCATATTCCAGCCATTAGTTACGATGATTACGGTAATTACTGTGCCGATGATGCTTTCCGTGTTCTTTTATTATCTACTGAGGCCCTTGGTTAATTATATGGAGAGAAAGAAGCTTAACCGAACGCTCAGTATTCTGCTGATCTATCTGATCTTTGGCATTCTAATTGTGCTGTTTGTCGTGGGGTTGTGGCCAGCATTGCGTCAGCAATTGATTAATCTGGTAGAAAATGCGCCAAACCTGCTCAATTCACTAAGTGTTCAGCTCAAAGCATTAGAACAAAATGGTGTAATTACGACCTTGTTCCCGGATAATTCAACGCCGTTCTCTCAAATTACCGAATACATCAATAAAGGATTTAACTTCGTGACGGACTACGTTAGTGGTCTCATCTCGCTTCTTTCCAGTTTTGCAATTATCCTGTTCACCTTCCCGATCATTCTGTTCTACATGCTGAAACAAGGCGAGAAGTTTGGTCGTATCCTCGCATCGATTGCGCCCAAGCGTTTTCAGAAGGACAGTCGTGAAGTGGTACTGGAGATCGATCAGGCACTCAGTGGATTTATCGTAGGACGAGTGCTTGTAAACCTGGCATTAGGTGTATTAATGTATATAGGTTTTCTTATCATCGGTTTACCTTACGGACTGCTGCTGACCGTCATTGCTGTCATTATGAACTTTGTTCCATTTATCGGTGCGATCGTATCGTCGATCCCCATTGTGATTATGGGACTGGTCGTATCGCCGTCTGTGGCGATCTGGTCACTCATTATCATTCTTGTTGCTCAGCAGATTCAAGATAATCTAGTTGCTCCGTATGTATTCGGCAAAAAGCTGGATATTCACCCGCTCACAACCATAATTTTGGTACTCGGTGCGGGGGACTTGGGCGGAATTATAGCTATTCTTATCATTATTCCGTTCTATATGATTCTCAAAATCTTGTTGGTACGTATCTACAATTTGTTCTTTAAGGAAAAGTGGCAAAATGCCTAGGGAGTTTCAGACACGACCTAATTCAAATTCATATGAATGGAGCGATCCGCATGACTGAAATCGTACCTGTAACCTATAATGAACCCGAATATATTGAACCTCAGCCAGCTCTGATCGGTGCAGTTCATATCGCTACAGATGTTGTATCCAAAATTGTAGGCATAGCTGCACAGACAACCGCGGGAATATCGTCTATGTCTGCAGGCATAACGGAAGGCATTGCCAAGAGCATTAGTGGCAAGAGCCTGCAAAAAGGAATTGATGTGATTGTAAAAGAAGAGCGTGCATC
Source organism: Paenibacillus tundrae (assembly GCF_036884255.1). Taxonomy (NCBI): domain Bacteria; kingdom Bacillati; phylum Bacillota; class Bacilli; order Caryophanales; family Paenibacillaceae; genus Paenibacillus; species Paenibacillus tundrae. The sequence continues at coordinate 2,855,801 of NZ_CP145605.1, forward strand.
AATTCAATTAAGAATTGTTTTGCAATATGGTTGTCGTATGCATGAGGTCTGCCGTGAATTGCAGCATAATGTGCAGCAAGCTGTAGAGAATTTCACCGGACTTTTCGTTGACGAAATTAAGGTTCATGTCGTGGGAGTATCCATGCAGGAACAGCAGGTGTAATCGAGGTTTAATTGTGATCCGTTACCCGGTTAATACCATCTAAAGTTCAATTTTTAAAGTATTCGCTCGAATACGAGAAACAGCACATTCCCTTTAACTACGAAGTGGGGAAGGTGCTGTTTTTTGTTTGCGATATTGAGTTGGAGATTGTCCCATGACCTTTTTGAACATTTTGGAGAAGAGCAATTGATCCAGATACCCGACTGATCGAGCAATGTCACCAATACTTAGGCTGGGATCAAGCGTCAATTCAGCCGCTCTTCGCATGCGATAATTCACCAGGTAGGATTGAATGCTGCTTCCGATCAGATCTTTGAAGAGTGAGCAGAGGTAACTTCGTTGTAAGCCAACATGAGAAGCAATCGCTTGAACCGTAATCGCATTGGCATAGTTCATCTCAATAAAATCAATCACTTGCGTAACATACGTATCTTTCGTGTAATCCTGCACGACGGGATGACTTGTCTCACTAGCTTGATCAATCAGCACCGCGAAGAATTGATATAACAAGCCGGTCATACTAATTTCCCAGCCTTTATGTGTATTTCTAGAGCTGATCATGCGATGCAGACACGAGCGCAATTCATCATCATTATGCAACTCGAAGATCGGACGCTGTTCAGACAGGCAAGCTTGTTGTAATAAAGAAACGACATTGCTACCTTGGAAAGCCACCCAGCTATATTCCCATGGTTCGTTTTGGTCAGCTTCATAATGAACAACGGAGTGAGGCACAATGAGAAATCCTTGTCCTTTGTGCAACTTGTACGTTTGCCCTCCAACTTGGAAGGTACCTTTGCCATTCAGAATATAATGAATTTTGTAGTAATCACGCATCGCTGGGCCAAAGCTGTGCCCTGGTGTGCAAGGTTCGGTGCCATAATGGAGCAGCTGCAGCTCCTGGAATTGATTGTTCTTGAACATATATGTAATCACTTTAGGTCACTCCTGTTCCAAAGGCTATATCATGCATTTTAACATATTTATATGAGTAATGTATGCTTAATTGTTTTGTTAATCTCGACATCGGATGATGATATAACAATCATTTTGCCATACGTAGGTAGTGAAATGCCATATGGTTTTCGGTGGGGATTGTCTAAGATAAAAGGGTGATCAACAATAACGCATAAGCAGAAATGAGAGATAAGCATGCCCTACACTGCAAGTAGTGAACGATACAGTGAAATGAACTATATCCGCTCCGGTAAATCCGGAATTAAGCTGCCTCAGATCGCATTGGGATTATGGCAAAATTTTGGCGGTAATCGCACCATGGATGTTCAGACAGAAATGATTCTTCGTGCCTTCGATCTGGGCATTAATCATTTTGATCTGGCTAACAATTATGGACCACCTCCTGGATCGGCAGAGGAGAACTTCGGTGTTATTTATAAAAAGCATCTACGTCCTTACCGGGATGAACTGCTGATCTCGAGCAAGGCGGGATATCATATGTGGGAAGGGCCATACGGCGAATGGGGTTCTCGCAAAAACTTGATTGCCAGCCTTGATCAGAGTCTCAGCAGAATGGGACTTGAGTATGTCGATATTTTCTACCACCACCGTCCAGACCCTGAGACACCACTTGAAGAGACGATGGCTGCTCTGGATCATATTGTAAGACAAGGCAAAGCCCTATACGTGGGACTGTCCAACTATAATGCTGAGCAGACGCAAGAAGCTGTTACCATTCTTCGCCGTCTGGGCACACCATGTCTGGTTCACCAGCCGAACTACTCTATGCTGAATCGCTGGATAGAGGATGGTCTTCAGGATGTATTAGACGAACAAGGCGTGGGTTCGATTGCATTCTGCCCTCTTGGCCGTGGACAGTTAACGAATAAGTATGTTGAGAAGATTACAGCGGAACGAGCGAATCCAACAGGTAATCTGAAAAAAGAAGCCTATACGGACGAACGCATTTCCAAGTTCGAGGCGCTTCAGGCGGTTGCTGAGCGCAGAGGTCAGACGATATCCCAGCTTGCGCTGAACTGGATTCTACGTGGCAACCGTGTAACCTCAGCTCTGATCGGTGCAAGTCGGGTGTCACAGATCGAAGAGAATGTCGCAGCTCTCAAGGCACCGGAATTAACAACAGAAGAGCTGAATGAGATTGATCGCATCCTAGATGGAATTGGGAATTACCCTTGGTAATGTGATAGCAATGTGAGATCGTAAAGAGTGAGATCGTAGTTGGAGAGCGCCTTTCTATCAAGAGAAAGGCGCTTTTGGTTATAAACATTGGAATTTGGTGTAACATGTTAATAATGAGCTAATAACAGCCGACAGATAGGCTGTTTTTTTATTTTTGTAATGAGAGTTCAGTTCATAGCACCTGGTCCTAGGATTTGAGGTATAATATATAGATGCTTTACATTTTGAAACATGAAGGAGAGGCTCCATTTGAACTTTGAACAGTGGATTTCGCCTGAAAGCTATAACCTGACATCCGAGATGGAGAATCACCCGTCAGATCGGATTGCACTTAGATGGCTCAGCGATCATCAAGAGTTGGAAGAGATCACATACGGTGATTTGTTTAAGCAAGCCAACCGTCTTGCTGGTGGATTACGTGACTTAGGACTAGAGAAGGGGGATAGAGTACTGGTCATGGTACCACGTCGGATTATTGCCTATGTTATTTACATTGCTTGCCTGAAGCTGGGCATTGCCGTGATCCCTTCTTCCGAGATGCTGCGAGCTAAGGACTTGGAATATCGTCTGCGGCACTCTGAAGCCCGTGGAGTGATTGTGTGGTCTGAGACAACATCAGAAGTGGAGAAGATGAACGCAGATCTGCCATCCCTCGCACACCGGATCGTTGCAGCACCTCATGGTGAAACTGGCGTACCAGCCGAAGGCTGGGTGAACGTGGAGCAGTTAATGCAAGGTCAGTCGGACGAGATGGCTGCGGTAGAAACACACCGAGATGATATCGCCATCCTTGCTTACACCTCAGGAACAACCGGTAATCCCAAAGGAGTTGTACATAGCCATGGTTGGGGATATGCTCACCTGCGGATCGCTTCTTCGTTATGGCTGGATATCCAACCATCAGATACCGTATGGGCAACCGCAGCACCTGGATGGCAAAAATGGATCTGGAGTCCATTCCTCTCTGTTCTCGGAAGAGGTGCGACAGGTCTGGTCTACAACGGTTCATTCCAGCCTAAACGTTACTTACAACTCATGCAGGAACATGAGATCAGTGTGCTATGTTGTACACCGACGGAATATCGATTAATGGCAAAAACAGATGATCTGGGACATTATGACTTGTCCAAGCTTCGTAGTGCCGTATCTGCTGGTGAGCCGCTTAATCAGGAGGTTATTGAGATATTCCAACGTCATTTCAACCTCACGATTCGGGACGGATATGGACAGACTGAAAGTACGTTGCTTATTGGAAGCTTAAGCGGTGCGCCTATTCGAATTGGCTCCATGGGTCAATCCATCACACCAGGGCTGATTGAGATTATTGATGAGGATGGGCATCCGCAGCCAGCAGGACAAGTTGGAGATATCGCGGTGCACAAAGATATGCCTGCCTTGTTCCGCGAGTATTATCAAGATGCAGGACGCAAGGAAGCCAGCCAACGGGGCGATTATTTTGTAACAGGAGATCGCGCACGTAAGGATGAAGAAGGCTACTTCTGGTTTGAAGGCCGTAGTGACGACATTATTATCAGCTCAGGGTATACGATTGGGCCATTTGAAGTCGAAGAAGCTCTTATGAAGCATGCGAGCGTGAAGGAATGTGCGGTGGTGGCGAGCCCAGATGAGATCCGTGGGCATGTGGTGAAAGCCTTTGTCGTTCTTAGAGATGAATCATTGGCTTCAACGGAACTGGTACGGGAGTTGCAAAATCATGTCAAAGAATGGACAGCACCTTACAAGTATCCACGTAAAATTGAATTCGTCACTGATCTGCCGAAAACAAGCTCAGGTAAGATTCGCCGAATTGAACTGCGTGAGCAGGAAAAACGAAACGTATAACTGAAATCTAGGATACTTTAAAATCTTGAAACAGGAGTGAATAAATTCATGAGCGCATTTGAACAATCTTTTGAAAAATCGCTAGAACAATACGCCGAGTTGGTAGTCAAAGTCGGTGTGAATATTCAGAAAGGACAAGACCTGTTGGTCACTGCACCAATCGAGACTTTAGAGTTTACCCGTTTGATCGTACAGAAGGCATATGCGGCCGGTGCGAAGTATGTGCAAGTAGACTTTGATGACGACAATATTACTCGCAGTCGTTTCGAGCACGGTTCGGATGATAGCTTTGATTACTATCCTGCTTGGAAAGGCGACATGATGGAACGATTCGCCGAAGCAGGTGGAGCGACATTAACGATTAAAGTACCTGACCCTGAGCTGTATAAAGGTATTGACTCAGACAAGGTTTCCCGTGCAACAAAGGCTGCTGCGGAGGCACGCAAAGGATATTCCAAATACACGCGTAACCATGAAATTAGCTGGTGTCTGATCAAAGCGCCAACGAAGGCGTGGGCTAACAAAGTATTTGCCGATATTCCAGAAGAAGATCGCATTAACGTGATGTGGGAAACGATCTTCAAAATGAATCGTGTGGATGGCGGCGATGCTGTACAGAACTGGAGAACACACCTGGATACACTCAATACCATGAGCGATTTGCTGAATAAGAAAAATTACAAGAGTTTGCACTACCGGGCACCAGGAACCGACTTGAAGATTGAACTCGTCGACAACCACATCTGGGGCGGTGGCGGCAGCGAAAATAAACAAGGGGTCTACACCGTGGCAAATATGCCGACGGAAGAGGTATTCACAATGCCTAAGCGCAGTGGTGTGAATGGTTATGTTAGCAGTACCATGCCGCTGAATCTGAACGGACAGCTTGTAGACCAGATGCGCATTACGTTTAAGGATGGACAGGTTGTTGCTTATACAGCAGCATCTGGTGAAGAGCATCTGAAAAACCTGTTTGCTACAGATGAAGGTGCACGCTATCTAGGTGAAGTAGCACTGGTGCCGCATGATTCTCCAATTTCTAACCTGAATCGCATCTTCTACAACACCGGTATTGACGAGAATGCTTCCTGTCATTTGGCTGTCGGAAGTGCGTACCCGTTCAACATGAAGAATGGCACGTCCATGTCCAATGAAGAATTGCTTCAACATGAATGCAATGTGAGTCTGACACATGTGGACTTCATGATCGGCTCTGCAGAGCTTGATATTGATGGTGAATTGCAAGATGGAACGATTGAACCGGTATTCCGCAAAGGTAACTGGGCATTCTAATTGGTTCGTGAACTAATTACATGATAGTACGAGAGTACTGATAAAAGATTATTAATATAAGAGATTTTGTATAAGGATATTGCTATAACCGTGTTAAGGGAGAAGTGACTTCGGTAAACGAAGTCACTTCTTCTATTTCTATTCATTTGTGAGCTTAACGAAAAAGCAATTAAATAGAGTTACCGTCCTGCTGACATACAAGAGTTTAGACCAGATTTACAGGTACACAAATCTCACAGAAATGATTTTTCAGAAGCTGATAGCGGTATCGTTCCATAACCGGTTTGGTATGATCGAGCGTGTGATGATTTTTTTGCAAATAAGGGATGATCTCGTTCCATGCTTGCTGCATATCCTCTGCCGTATGTTTGACCTTACAGATCAGGTACTCACCGCCAGACAGCTCACTCATTTCGACAGCATCCGAATGCACAGGCTCAAGTTCAGTCATGACAATAGCCGCATCGTATCTACAATGCTGTGCAGGTGTGCTAGCCTGGTCATCCTGCGGAATGCCGAGTAGAATAGCTGATTCGGTAAGTAGCTCCTGATCATTCGCCCATTGCTTTAACCTATCCATAGCCTCTACATTGGCTGCCCCGTAAGGGCCGATCTGACGGACATAAGCGATGCGATACGATTGCAGCGTTTCGAAATACATTTCCATTGGATAGCATCCTCTCTATATTGATTTCTGTTACATGCTGGATGTTAACATGTTATAAAAAAAATTACATAACTATTTTTGGATAAATGAAGAGGATGCTCTGAAATGGAAAAATGGAATTTAAGACTTCTCACGCATTGCTTCCTTTCAAAGGACATCATAGAATAGGGAAGATATGTTATTCAGGATTAATAGGATTATAGTTGAGGGGAGAATCCAGTTATGGATATTACCAAGGCGTTCACGGATGAACCGTTTAGACAGTACATATTGGAGCATTTTTGTGATCAGCGTGGATATATACAAGAAAGTGATGTTTCTGAGGTGACAACGTTAAAGTTGTCCAAAATTGGCGTGAGTAATCTTCATGGGATTGAATATTTTGTAGAGCTTCTAGAACTTGATTGTTCGTATAATCAACTAACCAGTCTGGATCTAAGTCATAACCACAAGTTGAATAGGTTAGATTGCAGAGAGAATCAGCTGCTCGCACTGGATCTCCACGCCAACACAGATTTGGAAGTGCTCCATGTTAGTTTTAATCGACTTCGGAAGCTGGATTTATCTCATAATCACAATCTCGTCGCTGTCGAATGCCATTGGAATATGCTATCTAATTTAAACTTAGATGCTCTACATCAGTTAAAGGAGCTTAGTTGCAGCTATAATGCACTTTTTTCCCTTGAGCTTGCACACAACAAACAATTAAAGCGGGTCGATTGTGCACATAATTATATGTTGGAGCTTGATCTAACCGCATGTACTAATCTGGTAGAGCTCCGTTGTAATCATAATCATATCAAGAAGCTGAATCTTCGATCCAATCTATTCTTGGAGAGTGTTCGGTGTTTTAATAACCACATTGACGAGCTGGATCTTAGCCAGAATGAGCATTTGGTTGAACTATATTGTTCTGAAAATAAATTAAAACAGTTGGATTATCGTCATAATCCCAAGCTAGAGAGACTCCAATATGCAGATAATCTAATCGTGGAAGAAAATCATGAAATCCATGGTATGGGTGTATTCCAATATGACGCTACAATGGTTAACTATCAGATGCCTGTGCTTATTCAGGAAAATGAGCTTGTAGTTACGGTTCAAGTCTCTACCAAGGCCGAGATGCAAGAGTTATCGACTTATATTGAAGAAGTATGGAGACAGTGGGATCTGCTCTGTGCCCGTGCACTTGAGATGATTGCTGAGGCACATCCTGATGAAGATGTGAATGAATTAGTCTTGGCTGATGCCGAATTCCAGCCAGACCGTTTTTTACGTTTAGGTTATGACGCGGGAGAGACACCAGCCGGGCAATTATATATCTATGTCGAGTTTAATGATGATCTGGAGATTGCAAATGATCTAGTCTATGAAACGTATTGAGGACATCCATGATTAAAATTGATAGATCATGTATGAAAGTAGAACACGATGTGATCTTTCTGTATCCAAAAAGGCTATTCCCAGATGTGTGCAATCTGGTGAATAGCCTTTTATTTGAATGAGTTAGAAAATCGGGTTAGCGTGCGGTGGTCAATTTGCCTTATTCGGCATTCATTTTGTTGAAGCTAACATATTCATGAATCGGTTTACGATACCCGCGCGGGCGCTGCTTCACTTCGGACTTTTTGCCCATGGTGATCAGCATCGCAGGTACGTAATGTGCGGGAATATCCAAGCTACGTTGCAGTTCTTCAGCATCAAAGCCAATCATAGGGCAGGTATCCCAGCCACGATCCTGTGCGATCAGCATCAATTGCATGGCAGACAGGCTGGCATTGCGAATCGCATCCTCACGTTGGAAGAACTTGCCGCGTGTTTCATAAAATTCAGTGACGCTCTGCGATTCCTGTTCATATTGGAACGGGGTGAGTGCCCCGAGATTCAGCAGACCTTCGTTGATTGTGCGGATATGGTGGTGTGCGTTGACATCGCCTAAGACAACAATAACAGCCGAGGCTGTTTTTACTTTATATTGCTGGGAAGCTTCATATACTTTCTCTTTCTGCGTTGCATCTGTAATCACCAAATAATGCGTATGCTGCAGGTTGAAGGCAGAGGGTGCGAATTTATTTAACGCGAACATTTCTTGCAATTCAGCTTCCGAAATCTCAATACCTTCTTCAAAAATAACGGCGGATCTACGTTCTTTGACCAATCTCTCCAGCTCACTCATGGTAGGTTACCTCGCTTATGTATGTTTTATAAACTGACTATAACACACTTAGTTACTTTATGTAAGTATTATTTTCGAATAAGACAAGGTGGGTTTGCCATATTGTAAAATAAAACAGTCTGAGGTGATTCATGAAAACCTTCATTACACGTCTAAAAACAATGAATGCTCATCCTGAATTCCGGGTGTATGTCATTGAATCCTCTGCTATAAAACGTTTTTTTGTCTTGGAAATTATCTTAGGAACCGTCGTATATAATCTCGCTCTGTACTTATCCCATAATGCACTGTTAGCTGGTGTTGGTTCCTGGGCGGGAACTGAAAGTGTGAAACGATTGCCCATTATGTTCAAAAGACTTGCTTTTGCATGATTTGCTGTGATGACAAGTGATCAACGAGGAGTGCGTGAATTGGTGTATGTGTGAAAATGAATTAGAAGAGCAAGAAGAGCTATCAAAAACTCTTCTTGCTCCAATCATAGCCGATCTATATGAGATAATTAGCATGCGGGAATATCATACAACCATCATCCTTTGGATGTTCTTATTGAATGTGTCTAGTGTTGCTGACTTATTTGGCACGCTCTAAATATTGTTCAAGCGTCAGTTTCTGACTTGTAATTTCACCTGCGATATATACGCCGACATAACGTACATGCCATGGCTCATACGAATAACCTGTTAATTTTTCCTGATCTTTGCCATAACGAATAATGAATCCGTATTTGTGCGCATTAGCTTTTAGCCACTTACCTTCTTTGGTATTGCCAAAGCTTTGCTGTAGATCGTACCCAGCAGAGGCGCTGGATATATCCATGGCTAGTCCAGTCTGATGCTCACTCTGACCTGGACGAGCGCTTGTTTTATTCGCAACGGCTTCACCTTTAATACTCGCATTACGATCGAAGATAGACTTCTGAGTTGCGTAAGAGCGGTATCCTGACACAGCTTTGATATCTATGCCGTCTTTTTTTGCAGCAGCAAACAACTTCTCAATTGCAGTTGCCGCAACTTTACGCATTTGCTTCTTCGGGCTGGAGCCAGAGAAGCTAAAAGGAATACTAGGCACAACTAGATCTTGAGGTGTGTAAGTAGAAGGTAGATTTCTCTTTTTGTTAACAAGCACAACCGTGCTAGAAACATTCGTTACAGTAGCTACATTTTTAACGGTTTTGATTGTACGTCCTGGTGCATTATCATGCAGAAACTGTGTGAAGCTAGAGCTTGCAGCTGATGCTACTGGAGTCAGTGTATGATTTAGTGGAAACGTAGTAAATGCGGAGCCGGCTACTACAGAGCCAACAAGTATAGTAGAAATAATGGATTTGCGAGACAACGATTTCATGATGTGTGTTCCTCCTCGGTTATATCAATCTATATACCGAGTATACTAGGGGATTATATCCATAGGTTCTCCAATTGTTTCCGAGTTGTAAACAAAGTTTATTAATCTTCTATTTTGTTCTGAGAGTAGAGATAGCATTTAATAGATTGAAGACTTCCTCACATGAAGTAGAGGATAAGAAAAGTGGATAAAAGAGATGCAGAAAGATATAAAAAGACGTTGCAATAACTGCAACGTCTTTTGGGCTCGAATGTACATCATAGCACTTCACTTAATGGTCTGAGTGGTTATTTCAATGAACAAGCGTCGGATGCGCTTGAACTGCCAGCGGCTACAGCGCGAATATCTCTTACACGCACGTTGCTGCTAAGTACACCAGCATCACTGCTTAATGTGAATGAGGCGTAATTCTGCTCTGTGTCCAGTTTCATCTGCTGTTCAAGGTTCAATTGCTGTTTCGGATCAACATAGAATGGAACCAGGTTGGTCTCAATCTGTTCATCTAGTGCAGCGGGTTCATCGATAAGCAAAATAACAATGATTCCATTACAGCCGCATCCTTCGGTATCATAAAATACTTTGAAATATCCGGGCTGATCATTCAAGCTCTCAGTTAGCCGAGCAGCAGCAAGATCTGTAATTTGAATATGCATATCGTTACACTCCTTTATAGGTTGACCGCAGTCATGAATGTAAATGGTTGAAACTTACTTCTTCTTTCATTATACCACTTTGGCAAAGAATCAACGCAATTTTTTGATCATGAGCGTGAAACGGAGGGTATTTAGTATTAGGCCTGTTACTTATTAGAGGTTCCGCAAGCTTACTTGCCGAAGTATGGAGAGAGCGGATGTAGAACATAGAAAGGATGATAATGATGACATTAAATTTACTTCAGCGTCAGGCAGGGACATGGACAACAGAACCAGTCGCTAGTCGGATGGAAGGTGAACGTCTTATTGTAGAAGCGAAGGAAGGCAGTGACTTTTGGGAGAAAACTTTCTATGGATTCGTTCATCAAAGTGGACATGCCTTACTTGAACCTTGGGAGGGCAACGAGGCGATTGAGGTTTCATTTGATTTGAGCTCATTTACGGAGTTGTATGATCAAGCAGGGCTAATGCTCTGGCATGGTTCGAATCAATGGATCAAGGCGGGTGTGGAAGTAAACGACGGTGTGGTTCATGTTGGAGCGGTTGTCACCGATGGCTACTCGGATTGGTCGTTATCTCCTGTGCCCGAATGGGGTGGAAGGATCGTTACGATTCGCGCATCGTATCATAATGAAGCTGTGGTGATTCGTGCCCGCACGGACGAGCATGCATGGCGAACGATCCGGGTTGCAAGATTCGCATACCCTGAGAACAAACAAGCAGGGCCATTTTTGTGCTCACCGAAGCGTGCAGGATTTGAGGTTGCATTCACGAAGTGGAGATCAGCAGCACCCGATGAGGATTTGCATACCGACCCGCCTATTTTAGATTGAATGAATGGAATGGAGGTAAACTCAAAAAAAGACGGTGCTGGATAGCCCCGTCTTTGTGTTTGCATTTTGTGTGCATGATCGTTACTTATCTATAACAATAGAACATGAAGAAGAGTGTACATAATCTGCACTACTTTTAATTCAAATCTTTAGCTTCAGAATTGGAGTCTGTGTTACCCTCACTGTTTTCCTCTGCTTCGTTCAACTCACGCATGCGCTCTTCATAATCATCGAGGAACCATAGTGGATCCATATTATCTTCCTCACCGTTATAATTAATCAGTACTTCGTCACCAGCTTGAATGTCCGTATACGCATAAAAATCAAACGTATGATTTTCAAAGTTGATCTCGTAAGTTGCATTGGGTTCGTAAGAGTGGTTAATCAAGCTCCCATATCCAAGCAGGATGGCTGTGTGATTAGCTCCATATTCGAATACGTAATCTTCAAGAATAGTTTTCTCAATATGTTCATGATCCTCGTTAGGATAAGGGACAACCGGTGCCTGATGGAACAACTGTCCTTTAGGAATACTAACGGTAGCAAAAACCCCGCGGTTGAATTCGCCATCACCTAATTTGGATTGTTTTACTTCAATCATTATGTTCACCTAATGCTCTGCCTAGAGCTCCGTTCTTATTAATAGTTTAAGGTCAAATTTTACCCCATCTCATCTTATATGGCAAATGCTAGCCTATGTACGTTATGATCAGATAAATTCATAAGATGAAACTGTCCAATAGAAGACATCTAACTAAAATTTTAAAAAGTTGACGTTGAGTTGTACAGGATAGAACGCTTATAATATACAAGAATAAGTCTATATAGAAAAGGTGTCATGAATGAGTATATTAAATGTGGAAAAATTAAGTCACGGTTTTGGTGACCGTGCTATCTTTAATGACGTTTCTTTCCGCCTCCTGAAAGGCGAACACATTGGATTGATCGGAGCCAATGGTGAAGGTAAATCAACCTTCATGAACATTATCACAGGCAAACTCCAGCCAGACGAGGGCAAGGTGGAATGGTCCAAACGGATGCGTGTAGGTTATTTGGATCAACATGCCGTATTAAGCAAAGGACAATCCATCCGCGATGTACTTCGTAGTGCGTTCCAGTATCTGTTTGATATGGAGCAAGAAATGAATGACATGTATGGCAAAATGGGAGATGTGACTCCAGAAGAACTTGAGCAACTGCTTGAGGATGTAGGCACAATCCAAGACACGTTGACGAATCAGGATTTCTATATGATCGATGCTAAAGTGGACGAGACAGCGCGCGGTCTTGGTCTTACAGACATTGGCTTGGATAAAGACGTTAACGATCTAAGTGGTGGACAGCGTACAAAGGTATTGCTTGCTAAACTGTTGCTTGAGAAACCAGACATTTTGCTCTTGGATGAGCCGACGAACTATTTGGATGAGCAACACATCGAATGGCTGAAACGTTACTTGCAGGAATATGAGAATGCCTTCATTCTGATCTCGCACGATATTCCATTCCTGAATAGTGTAATTAACTTGATCTATCATATGGAAAATCAAGATCTGACTCGTTATGTCGGAGACTATGACCATTTCCAAGAAGTCTATGAGATGAAGAAGCAACAATTGGAGTCTGCTTATAAGCGCCAACAACAGGAAATTGCTGACCTCAAAGACTTTGTTGCTCGCAACAAGGCAAGTGTGGCAACGCGGAATATGGCGATGTCCAGACAGAAGAAGCTTGATAAAATGGACGTAATTGAGCTGGCGAAGGAAAAACCGAAGCCACAGTTTAACTTTCGTGATGCAAGAACTTCCGGCAAGCTTATTTTCGAGACGAAAGGGCTTGTGATTGGTTATAATGAACCCTTATCCAGACCGCTTGATTTGCGTATGGAACGTGGTCAGAAGATTGCACTTGTCGGCGCAAACGGAATCGGTAAAACGACGCTGATGCGCAGCATTCTGGGAGAGATTCAAGCTCTCGAAGGTACTGTCCAACGTGGAGAACATCTGGAGATTGGATACTTCCAACAAGAAATGAAGGACGCAAACTACAATACCTGCATTGAAGAGATCTGGCAGGAGTTCCCTTCATATACGCAGTTTGAAGTACGTGCTGCTCTAGCGAAATGCGGATTAACTACGAAGCATATCGAGAGTAAAGTTGCCGTACTTAGTGGTGGGGAAAAGGCTAAAGTTCGCTTGTGCAAGCTGATTAACAATGAAACCAATCTACTTGTACTCGATGAGCCGACGAACCATCTGGACGTTGATGCGAAGGAAGAACTGAAACGTGCACTCAAAGCATACAAAGGCAGTATTTTGCTAATCTCTCACGAACCTGAATTTTACCGTGACGTTGTTACCGAAACGTGGAACTGCGAATCATGGACTACAAAGGTATTCTAGAATCCGAAGCAGTGAAGCTGTCTGAGAAAATTAACGTTCAACTTGAATTAGAGTTGATGAACAACGTAAACCATCATTGGAAATGGATTAGTCCCATGCCAATGATGGTTTATTTTTTTACCAAAAAACAATGGAAAACAATAAGTGAAATGATAGTATCAGTTTTTCAAAGCATCCATTTCACTGCGTGAATAACGAATAAAACCATCCTCAGTTCGAGAGGATGGTTTTGTTGTTTTTTGTCCTTTATTAGAGAAACTGATAAATGGTATAAAATCATTGAAATTGACCCTTAACCATTGGGTGTGATAGGTTCAATGTAGTAGAAATTTATTAATATGATCATTTTAGTAGGAATTAAAATCGAAGCAATGCGTGAGGTGGACAATGGTGGAACTACAAGTGACTAACAGCCCTTTTAATCAGGAACAGGTGGAATTGCTCAATCGCCTTCTTCCGACTCTGACCGATGGTCAACGGGCTTGGCTGAGCGGATATATAGCTGCTCAACAAGGAAACGTAGCAGGGGTGTCGGGTTCAATTGCAACTCAGGCAGTTCAGACGACAAACCTTGTGACTGAAAATACACCTGTTGCGTCAAAAGAAGTAACGGTGCTCTTTGGCTCTCAAACGGGGAATTCCAGTGGACTATCCAAGAAATTGGCTAAAAAGCTCGAAGAACAGGGGCTGCAAGTTACCTTATCTTCTATGGGAGATTTCAAACCGAACGGACTGAAAAAAATTGAGAATCTCCTAATCGTGGTGAGTACGCATGGTGAAGGTGAACCACCTGATAATGCGATTCCATTCCATGAATTCCTAAACAGCAAACGAGCGCCTAAGCTTGATAGCTTGCGTTACTCAGTTCTGGCTTTGGGAGATACGTCATATGAGTTCTTCTGCCAGACGGGCAAAGATTTCGATAAACGTCTGCAGGAGCTCGGCGCTACACCACTTGTCCCACGTTCTGATTGTGATGTTGATTTTGACGAACAGGCTGCAGAGTGGATGAACGATGTATTGGCTTCATTAAGTACTGCAGCGACTTCCACCGGTTCAGTGACGAGTGAAGCAGTCGTAGCTGCAGTTAGCGGCGGTGAATCTGAATTTAGTCGTACGAATCCTTTCCAAGCAGAAGTGCTGGAAAATCTTAATTTGAATGGTAGAGGATCGGATCGTGAAACACGCCATGTAGAATTGTCACTTGAAGGTTCGAATCTGAATTATGAGCCCGGCGACAGTCTAGGCGTATTCCCAGAGAACCACCCTCGCCTTGTTGATGAATTGATTACTGCGATGGAATGGAATGCAGACGAACGTGTTGCTGTGAACAAAGCAGGGGATCAGGTATCGGTACGTGAAGCAATCTTGCGTCATTTCGAGATTACTGCAGTGACCAAACCGGTAGTTGAGCAATTAGCTAAATTAAAACCAGAGAGCGGCCTTTCTGCTCTGCTTGCAGATGATTCAGAGTTCCGCAAAGTAATGAACAGCTGTGACCTGCTCGATATCGTTCAGGATTATGGACTGCAAGGCATTCCGGCTGGGCAGTTTGTAGCGGTATTAAGGAAGATTCCAGCACGACTGTATTCGATTGCTAGCAGCGCCAAGTCATTCCCGGATGAAGTACACCTTACGGTGCGCGCCGTTCGTTATGAATCACGGGGAAGAGAGCGTTACGGTGTATGTTCCGTTCATCTAGCTGAGCGCATTGAAGCAGGCGACACATTGCCAATATATATTCAACACAACCCTAACTTTAAACTGCCAGAGAATCCCGACACCCCAATTATTATGGTAGGTCCTGGTACGGGGGTAGCTCCATTCCGATCTTTCCTCGGAGAACGTGAAGAGATTGGAGCGGAGGGTAAATCGTGGTTGTTCTACGGTGATCAGCATTTCTCTACAGACTTCCTCTACCAGACCGAGTGGCAACGCTGGCTCAAAGACGGTGTTCTCACGAAGATGGATGTAGCCTTCTCGCGTGATACAGAGCAGAAAGTTTATGTACAACATCGCATGTTGGAGCACAGCAAAGAGCTATATCAATGGCTTCAAGAAGGTGCGAGCGTATACGTTTGCGGAGATGAGAAAAGGATGGCTCATGACGTTCACAGTGCACTTGCAACTATTCTGGAGCAAGAGGGCGGTCTAACTCCTGAGCAAGCAGCGGAATATCTGACAAGATTGCAACAGGAAAAACGTTATCAGCGGGACGTGTATTAATTCATCCATTGCCACAGGGCACCCCGTAGAAACGAGAGGAGAAAGCAGCATGGTTTATAATAATTTACTTAACCCACAGCGCACGAACAGTGATGTGGAAGATATAAAGATTAAAAGTGATTACTTGCGCGGAAGTCTTACCGAAACGCTTGCAGATCGTATTACTGGTGCGATTCCTGAGGACGATAACCGTTTGATGAAACATCACGGTAGTTATATGCAGGATGATCGTGACCTTCGTAATGAACGTAATAAGTCGAAGCTTGAGCCTGCTTACCAGTTCATGCTGCGTGTCCGTGCTGCAGGTGGAATCGTAACACCTGAACAATGGCTTATGATGGATCGTGTCGCGCACAAATATGCGAATAACACGATTCGTTTGACCACACGTCAATCCTTCCAGCTGCACGGCGTATTGAAATGGGATCTCAAAAATACGATTCGCGAAGTAAATGACTCCTTGCTGAGCACACTTGCGGCATGTGGAGACGTGAACCGGAACGTGATGTGCAATCCGAATCCTAATCAATCGGAAGTTCATGCAGAAGTATACGAATGGGCTTGTCAGGTGAGTAATCATCTTGACCCCCGTACTCGTGCATATCATGAGTTGTGGTTGGATGGAGAGAAAATCATTGATTCCCAGGAGAACGATGAAGAAGTAGAGCCAATCTATGGCAAAGTATATTTGCCACGTAAATTCAAGATCGGTATTGCCGTTCCGCCATCTAATGATGTTGATGTATTCTCACAGGATCTTGGTTTTATCGCCATTGTGGAAAATGGAAAACTTCAAGGCTTCAACGTCTCTGTCGGCGGTGGCATGGGCATGTCTCATGGTGATTCCAAAACGTATCCGCAGGTGTCTAAGGTAATTGGGTTCTGTACACCGGAGCAGATGATCGATGTCGCTGAGAAAACAGTGACGATTCAACGCGATTACGGGGATCGTGCCGTACGTAAACATGCGCGATTCAAATACACGCTGGATGACCGCGGAGTAGAATGGTTCGTTGAGGAATTAAGCAGCCGTCTAGGATGGAGTCTGGAAGCGGCACGTCCATTCCATTTTGATCATAATGGGGATCGTTATGGTTGGGTGAAGGGCAGCAACGGTAGATGGCACTTTACGCTATTCATTCAGAATGGCCGGGTGAAAGATATCGATGGATATCCTCTTATGACGGGTCTTCGCGAAATTGCTAAGATTCATACAGGAGATTTCCGCCTGACTGCCAATCAGAACCTGATCATTGGTAATATTAGCAGTCAGAAGAAGAAAAAGATCGAAGCATTGATTCAAGAGTATCATCTGACGGACGGAGCACACTACTCAGCGCTGCGGAGAAGTTCGATGGCTTGTGTGGCCTTGCCAACATGTGGTCTTGCCATGGCTGAATCCGAACGTTATCTTCCATCTTTGATCGATAAACTGGAGCCGATTTTGGATGAAGCGGGTCTGCGAGACGAAGAGATTGTTGTTCGTATGACAGGATGCCCGAATGGCTGTGCAAGACCCATGCTTGCAGAGATTTCATTTATCGGTAAAGCGCCTGGTAAATACAACATGTATCTCGGGGGCAGCTTCACGGGGCATCGCTTGAATAAATTGTACAAAGAAAACATTGGCGAAACCGAAATACTGGAGACGTTGACTCCAATGATTAATCAATATGCGACACAGCGTAATGAAGGCGAGCATTTCGGCGACTTTGTCATTCGTGCAGGTTATGTTACTGAGGTGCTGGATGGCCGGCAATTTCATGCTTAACTGCATCCGAAATGTTACACAATAGTTCTGCGAGTATTTTTGAATATTTGAAACATAAGAAGCATTCCTTCACAGGGTGCTTCTTATTGTGTTTGACCAAATCTAGAAAAATAACAAAGATGATATGACCGCTATAAAGCGTGGAATCAAATGGACAACCGTGGCAAAACTTTAAACTCAGATCAATAACAGTCGTCGTTTTTCCCATTATTTCGTGGGTATTAACTTGTTGAACTACGCTCAACAAGATATAATGACAAAGTAGAAAGCAGATTACATGTTGAAAGTGAGCGGAAACGATATGGGTCGTAAATGGAATAATATTAAGGAAAAAAAAGCTTCAAAAGATGCAAACACGAGCCGGGTCTACGCCAAATTCGGCGTTGAGATTTATGTAGCTGCCAAAAAAGGCGAACCAGATCCGGAAGCGAACCGTGCACTGAAAGTCGTGCTGGAACGTGCGAAAACGTATAATGTACCCAAAGCTATCATTGACCGTGCGATGGAAAAAGCAAAAGGCAGCGGGGATGAAAACTATGAAGAACTGCGTTATGAAGGTTTCGGTCCTAATGGTGCAATGGTAATTGTAGATGCACTGACCAACAACGTGAATCGTACAGCGCCAGAAGTGCGCTCTGCGTTTAACAAAAACGGTGGGAACATGGGTGTCAGCGGTTCCGTGGCATACATGTTTGATCCAACGGCTGTAATCGGTGTAGAAGGTAAGAACTCCGAGGAAGTGCTGGAGATTCTGCTCGAAGCTGACGTAGATGTTCGTGACATTGTGGACGAAGAAGATGCGGTTATCGTATATGCAGAGCCGGATCAGTTCCATGCCGTACAAGAAGCTTTCAAAGCTGCGGGCGTAACTGAATTCACGGTTGCTGAGCTGACGATGCTGGCGCAAAACCACATTGAACTTCCTGAAGATGCACAAGTGCAGTTCGAGAAGTTGATTGATGCATTAGAAGACCTCGAAGATGTTCAACAAGTGTACCATAACGTGGAGTTTGCAGAGTAAGCTGCAATTCAAGTATAGCTGTAAATTTGAAAGGACGGATCATTGATTACAATGATCCGTCCTTTTTCTGTCTACTCATGACTACTAATAGCTGTTATACATATATCGGTCGTCATCTAGAATTAGCTACAACATGGCAACTTGATGAAGTGAACGTTGAAGACCGATCATCAATGACTTTGTCTGCTAGGCGCTGAAGTACGTGAGGACTTCGCTTGACCGCCAAACTTAAACAGAACAATTCCGCCTACAATAACGAGCACGCCGATTAACTGGTTCCACGAGAATGGGATCTGCTCTAGTCCAAACCATCCCATGGCATCAAATAGAAGAGCGAAGCTTAACTGGGAAGTAAGCACAATTGAAATGGCATACGTTGGGCCTAAGAGCTTCATACCTTGCACAAGACAAAATACTACCCCAACGCCGATCGCTCCGCTAAGCCAGTACCAAGGCTGCATATGCTGTAGGCTAAACGTATTTTTGCCTTCCACTAGGATAGAGATTAGAAACGAAGCCAAAAAGCCGGTAAACAGTACCAAAGTCGTTGTAGACCAGGAGCCAGTACGCTCATTAACTTTACTATTAAAGATCGTCTGTAAACTGACAAGTGCGCCTGCTAGCAGAGCAAGCAAAATACCTGTAATCATCATGGGTTGTAAAGCTCCTTATTCGTAAATGTTATGACCCGCCACTTCCCGTAGACCTGCCCGGTCTTTGACGAGGATAAAGCCTTGGTTACGCTCAATGAGACCATCCGCACACAGTTTTTGAATAACACGATTCAAATGCCGATAACTTGTGCCGATCAGATTCGCGATATCCGTTAAATTGAAAGCATCCAATTCTTCATGAAATACGGTACCATCTTCCTCGGTTGAGATGGAGAGAAGGTAACTGGCTAACCGAACTTCCACAGGATACATCAGATTAAAGTTAGAGAAGTTGGAGTCGATATAAAACTTGTGGGAGATGATTTTCAGTAGAAATTTGAGCATGGGTGCGTATTCGCCAGCATATTCAGCCAGATAACGATAATGGATACGCAACATAACTACGGGTGAGACCGCTTGAACCGTGTTAACAATGTTACTCTCCCGAACATATTCGACATCACCAACAACTTCCAAGGGTGTCTTGAAACAGAGCACTAATGTTTTATCTTGAGCCGATGTAGTGAAGATTTTGATCTTGCCTTCAACCAGCACATATAAATATTCGGAGGCCTCTCCTTCACGGCAGATGAGTTCGCATTTCTCAAAATGACATAACGTCATATGTTCACGTAGTGGCTCATAAAATACCGTCTCCAGTTGATACTGTCTAAGATAATGAAGTAATTGTTCGTTATTATGGATTTCTTCCATTAGGTATGCACCCCCACCGACCTAAACTAGCTAACTATAGCTTCATGATAATGACTCCTGTGATCATAAGTGCAATGCCCAGAAACTGTGGTAGTTTCATCTTCTGCTTCACTACACCAAACCATCCATTACTATCCACTAGAAACGTTAACGTCAATTGTGCAATCAACAGAGCAGAGATGGTGAAGGTCACACCCATTTGCTGAATCGCTGATACTTCACTGAATATAATGACAGCACCGAATGCGCCACCTGCGAGATATAACGGCTTCACCTGCTTGAGTCCTTGTACGTTAGCATCACGTACAACGATCAAAATAAGCGCAGCCAGAATGAAACCGGTGAGCTGGGTAATTGTAGCGGCTTGCCATGTGCCAATGTCTGTACTAATCCGAGTATTCGCAACTCCTTGTAGCGTAATACAAGCGCCGCCTAATATTGCAAAAATAATTCCTCTCATGGTGGTACTCTCCTTATCCTGCATGTTGCAACAGTTCCAGTTCAATGTAGACTGTCGATAAACTTCCGAATTCTATTAAATGACAAATCAGCTCTGTAAGCCAAGGACAAATGTCCTGAGCTTCAAAGTTACAGCATTTAGATTACACGAAGAGAAAACAAAAAGCCACTCACAAGGAGGGCTTTGGATAACATTCCAGTTCAATTGAAGATGAATCGATTTACATATAACAACTTGTTATAACACTTTAAATATGGATTGGTCCGCTACAAAATGAATCGGTACAGTAGGGAACACTGCAGATAATCTGTCAGCCAAAAGTTTCATACCAGACGCTTCACTCTCCGCATGTCCCATCATAATAAGTGCCTTCTCTTTCCCTTGTTGTACAGCGTCTCGTACATATTCTGGGGTCTCCCACTCGAAACCTTCGCCTGCAATGATAAGATCAAGCTCTTCATTCTGAAATAGAGGGATGGTCAGAGGCCCATTACCGCGAAACCCGACAAGGACTGCTGCACGCTTACAATCCATGGTTGGGCTACCAGCAACGCGTACGTATTCAAGACCTAAAGTTTTCTTCATATGGTTAGCGATATCCTGAACCGTTGTACCAGCCGGAAAAGAAAGAATGTCAGCTTCGGGTCTGTGTTTCTCCACATACGATGACCATCCCAACGCCTGAATCAACCCTTCCGTAATACCGTCTGGCTGGTATCGATGAATCGCATCATGACAGCGATATATCGCAACTCTTGCTTCTTCAATTAAGGTTCTTTTGGCTTCATAGACAGGGTCATTCATGAGCCAATCCGTCTGGCTGTGATGGTTGTAGAAGGGAGGTTCATGGGCAATAATCAAATTGGCATTCAAACGAACGGCGTGTTCAATCACATGATGTGTTGGCATAAAGGTGACAAAAATGCCTTGTACGTCTTGACCAGCTGAACCAATTAATAGTTGATCAACTGTATTTTCCGGTAACGTTATGTCTGTCGTGAGATGTTGAATTACATCTTGAATGGTTAATTTCATATGTATAATTCCTCCAGTGACAGGTGATATGTACAGTGTATCATGCAAGGGTAGAGTGAACTACCTTTTAATGAGACGAACTGGAGA
This sequence comes from Paenibacillus tundrae, assembly GCF_036884255.1. NCBI lineage: Bacteria > Bacillati > Bacillota > Bacilli > Caryophanales > Paenibacillaceae > Paenibacillus > Paenibacillus tundrae. Next base: position 2,877,295 of record NZ_CP145605.1, read on the forward strand.
CTGTCTGTTGGGTTTACATCGATGAGTGTGAGCATTCATAGTCCAGACTTCAGGAGGTTTGTTTCAATGCGGAGACCCTTGGATAATGAATGAGTTAAGGATGTTTTTTGCATTTTGGAGAAGCAGGTTAGATCTGCATTTAGTTTACGCTTGTGGTAACAACCATAAATCGAATGTCAGCTGACATGCCGGGGATTGTTGTAGTTTTCTCACGCAAGAAAAAGTATACTAGCATAGTATCTTTGTCGGATAAAATGGAATATCTAATCCTATCTAAACTGATATTGCCTGCAATAAGTCCTGTTTATTGATGAAGAGAACTTATAAAAAAGGATGATGATTTTCATGACAACAAGCAATCTTATGGAACGTCTCAAAACAGAGACCGCTCATTATCATAGACAAATTGAACTTAACCCTTATGCCAAAGCGATTATGAATCAAACGATAAGCTTGGGAGAATATAAGCAATATCTGGAGAAATTCTACGGGTTTATTAAACCGATTGAAGAACAGGCTGTGAACATGCTTTTTTGGAATAATACAGGTCTTGATATGGAAGTCAGAGGTAAAACGGCTCTTCTAGAGAACGACTTGCGGAATTTAGGTTCAAGTGAAGAGGACATCCGAAATCTGCCCTTGTGTGAGCAATTGCCGGACATTTCTTCTCCTGCTCAATTGTTCGGCTATTTCTATGTAATTGAAGGTTCTACGAACGGTGGTCAAATTATGACCAAGCGATTGTCGCAGTTTTTGCCCATTGAGGCTGATCGTGGTCTTGCTTATTTTAACGCTTATGGCGAAGACACCAGAACGAGATGGAAAGAGTTCATGGAGCTTCTGCTTCAATCTGTTTCGAAGACGGAAGAGCATGACGAGATGGTGCATACAGTTTCTGAGACATTCCGCTTATTGGATCAGTGGATTAATACAGCAGATTAAGTGACAATTATCGTACAATAACAACTGTAATGGAGGGGATTTATAATTCATGACCGAATCGAATTCGAGCAAAGAAAACAAACGGTTAAACCGTACGCTGCTGAGCCAGGGCACGTATACGAATGATCCTATAGATTTAAATAATTGCGATAAAGAGCCCATCCACATTCCGGGTTTTATCCAGCCGCATGGTGTGCTCTTGGCGGTGAACACCTCTCATACACCTACTATTGTTCAATGTAGCCAGAATACCGAAGAATATCTTGGTCTCACTACAGATGAGATTTTGGGACTTCCACTTGAATCATTGGTTGGTAAGGAAAGTCTAAGAGATTTGATGAGCTGCACCTTCAATGCCGCGGTTACATCCGACCTACAGTACATGGACGTAACGGTGGATGTATCTGGAGAGCTACGAACTTTTTTGACAGTTATACATGAGAGTGAAGGTTTATTAATTCTGGAGATGGAACCATCCAATTCTGACGAGAAGGCTGATGTAGAGACCAGTGATTATTTGTGGATTTCCCGTTTTTTTGGACGGATTAAGAGCACAAGTAACCGCACGCAGGCTAGTCAGATTGCAGCAGAGCAAGTGAAGGAAATGCTAGGGTACGATCGGGTCATGATTTACGAGTTTGATGAAAAATGGAACGGAAAAGTTATTGCTGAGGCACGCGAAGAACATCTCGAACCTTTCCTCGGACATCACTATCCTGCATCGGATATCCCTAAGCAAGCTAGGGAGCTGTACCTGCGTAACTGGTTGCGTACTATTGTAGACGTGAATTATCAACCGGTAGAGATTGTACCATTGCTTCAACCTTTGACAGGTAAACCTCTTAACTTAAGCTTATCCGTGCTTCGAAGTGTATCACCTTTACACATTGAGTACTTGCAGAATATGGGTGTGGGTGCTACGGTGACGATCTCTCTCATCAATGACAACCAGTTATGGGGGTTGATTACGTGTCATCATTATTCACCAAGGTATGTACCGCATCGCATTCGTAACCTGTGTAATTTCCTAGGGGCATTTTTCTCCAGCGAATTGTTCCAACGGCATCAACTAGACGAGTATCAGGCTGAGATTCATACACGTGAGCAAGCTGCACGAATCTCGAATATTTTTATAGGCAATACAAGCCCAGCGAGAGTAGTGGAGGAATTACAAGGTGAACAGCAAACCTTGCTTAATCTTATGGGAGCTTCGGGAGCAGCCGTTTGTTATCAGGACAAGTTACTGCTCTATGGGAATACACCAACTTGGGAGCAGGTGAGAGGACTCGCAGCATGGCTGGCGGGTGAGTCTGAGGATTACAGTTATCATACGTCCCAGCTTAGCTTGGAATATGAACCGGCTAAGGCGTATAAGGAAAAAGCATCTGGTATCGTATATGTCGCTATATCCCCAGGCCAGCATCATTACATCATCTGGTTCCGACCAGAAGTCGTACAATTGGTTGATTGGGCAGGAGACCCGGCCAAAGCGGTGATTAAAACGGATGATGGGATTCGATTGTCTCCGCGAAAATCGTTTGAGAAGTGGAGGGAAGTTGTGCAATCAACATCCTATCCTTGGACAGCTAAAGAACTTAATGTTCTGCCATTGCTCAAAACGATCGTACGACGTCAAACCGAGAATCAGTTGGTACAGGCTGAGGAACAGGCATTGCAGAATGCCCGTATTTTGCGTCAGAATGAGCAGCGTTATTTGCAGTTGATGGATTTCTCGCCCGTGGCTTTCCTCACGTTAACAGATGGGAAAATAATATACTGTAATAGCCGTGCAGCCGAGCTACTTGGGTTTGAGACGACCAAAAACCTCATTGGTATGGACTTTAAGAAACTGGTACCGGAGAAGACGCAAGGAACGCTGCAGAAAAGCATTGATGAGTTACAACTTAACAGCACACAGCTGTTCACGAACCAATTGTATTTCGTTACAGCCACGGGAACATCGCTGCTGCTTGAGATCACTCTTGCTTCGGTAACTCATGGAGGGAAGCCATCATTAATGGTGCTCCTTAACAGTGGTGCTTCGCATCATGATCAGGATCATTATAATCAAACAACACATCAGCTACAGAATGTCCTCAATACGGATCCATTAACGGACATGCCGGTTCAAGCGATATTTAAATCGCAGCTCCAGGATGATTGGGATGAGTGCTTACGTGATAACTGTAGCTTAGGATTACTGTTTATTGATATTGATGATTTTCGTTCATATAATGCGACGTATGGCTTACAAGGCGGGGATTTGTGTCTGCAATGGATCGGCGAAGTGCTCACCGTTGTATGCGAGCAATATGATGCCTTAATCTCTCGCTTACAAGGGGGAACCTTCATGTTGAAGCTGAAGGGAACGACTTCAGACCGTTCTGCTGAACTTGCAGAAGAGATTAGACAACATGTGTTAGCGTTGCAAATTCAGCGTGATTTATCGGATCCGAATGAAATCGTAACGGTTAGTGTTGGAGGAGCGGTATTGGTTCCTCAGGAGCAGTTAACGATATCTGATCTAATCGAGAGGGCTAGTCAGGCACTGCTACAAGCCAAAAGGGAAGGCAAAAACCGTGCTGTAGTCGTTTAGAATCTTATGAGATATGGCGTTTGAACTGGCAACAGTTCAGGCGTCATTTTTTGTTCACCATTGGAATAGGACAAGTGTTATAATGAGCGGTATGGATACACTTGTTCGTATTCTCTACTAGAGGATGGGGTGAAGCATGAAGCAATGGAAGACAATTCAAGACAATTGGAATTTACCGAGATTGACTTAAGTGAGGATGTTAGTACAACTGAAGTTCCTATACCTGATCGATCAACTTTGGCTCGCGCTCCTTTGGATAAACAAGTGACGAACGGGGGCGTTTTGTCCTCGGAGCGAAGGTTCGCTGAGGAAGCACGACAATATGTTGAATTGTGCGGAGATGAGACCCCATTTGTACCTTTTATGAGTTACTGGCCAACCTATGGTGTGATGAGTGAGTCACAACGAAGCTGGTACT